>CAVXZB010000041.1:0-133151 GCA_963765895.1 uncultured Nitrososphaeraceae archaeon
ACCTTTTGTGGATATATCATTATAATATATTCCCCAATTCCAACCTCACGATACTGAAAATATTTTCGGACAATAGTTTATGGGTCCTCCCTATGTGATTTTGACTTTGATCTTGTTCAGACTTGCTACCCGCCGGTAAAGCTATTCCTTGGATCATAATAAAATAAAGTTTCGCCCATTCTTCAGTATGTTCATCTATGAGCAAGGCAACATTTGGATTTGCCTCAATATTCTTTACCCGTTTTAATCTTCCAAGTTTTGAGTTCTGTTTAAATTTTTATCTATTGGTATAATAACTACCATCATTGTCACATACAAATACAACTGGCACCAAATATGGTTTAAGTCCTGGATCAATCGTATCAAGTCTGGCCACTCTAGCATTGTTAATTATTGTTATGAAATATGTGCGATTAATCATAACATCATTATGATGTTTTAAGGTACTTTAGCAGTACAAGTACATACCCTGGTTTAGGAAATTTATGACAGTTAGTGTCGAAAAGATATCCTAATTTGGCAATAGTCAAATTTGGTTTATCTGATTGGCATACACATTTTATTGTTTGACCATAGTATATCTAACACATGTGACTTGTCATTTGAGTGCATTCTAGCTGAGCGAGTCAATTCATAAACGTAGTAGATGCCGGAGATGCAGGCGAATATTTGGACTATTTTGATAGGTTATATATTTTTGGCATCGCTTATTTTGAAATCTGTCCTTTAATTTCGCCATTCGGATTTATTTAGTATGAACATTTACGTATGCATTGTTACTTCTATAAGTTTAGTCATATTAGATATTTGTATTCATTTCAACCGTCCTTCAAGTTTGCTAGTAGATATATCACCTTGCACTAATTGTCCATTTACTGGGCCATTAGTTAGTATTTTTGAAATATAATAAGAGTAACTGCAACTGAGCCGTTTTCTCCATCTTACCTTGGTGTATATGCGCCATTGTAACTTTATCTATATTTCATAATCACAACAAGTATTCTCAATGATGAGTAAAGCTAAGATGAGTAGTAATCAGTTCAGTATACGAGAATTGACAGTGCAATCAACTAAGCTTTCTTAATTTAGATATTTCACTTTTCCCCGGAATATACTTTGTAAATATCATATTCTTTCAAGATTCTGATAACTGTTGGAATCTCTAAATCAAGCTGCATGGCAATAAATTCCTCAGCGATGCCAGATTCGTATAGATTCATAACAACTTGTTTTTTATCTTTAGATATTGTTCCATTCCCTAGTAGTTGTGATGGAGTATTGTCAGATAACGACATCTTTTTATTTCTATCTTGATATATTTAACTAAACGAAGTTAAATAGGATTGATTAACCTTGTTAACTAATTCGACAAAGGATTTAAAAGCATATCCTTCGACCAAGATCCTAGTTACTAATATGTATTGATCAAACAGTCCATTTACTAACTTGATAATATTCTAATTCACAGAAATAGTTGGTTAAAATCTTTAATATAGAAGGATAACTATAATTAACATAGAGATGTAGTCATGACTGTTCGAATAGATCTTAGTAGGGAAGTTCGAGCGTCTGTCCCACGTGTCTTGAAATATTTCATGAATGTAGAAGAGTTACCACGCTTACATCCAGAATATATCAAAAATGTTAGGGTCATAGATAAAAAAACTGTAAGCAATAATGATAGCGACTTTAGTATAGAATTTGAGCAGGAAGGCTCATTTCATGGCAAGAAGATAAAATCTATGAATAGACTAACCAAAATGGCGCCGGAAAATTCTATCAGGATTGAAACGATAGATGGAAATGGAAAAGGGAGCTTGACGACTATCAGATGCAAAGAAATAGGTCCAGAAAATACACAAATAAAATTGGATGGAGAGCTCCATTATGGATTATTAGAAAAACTACTAAGTCGATCGATTCATAGTATTACAGAAAAAACCCTGGAAGAGGATATAAAGAATATAGAGCGATCATAGAGTGAAGATATAATTAAATTTAGATATAGGAAAGATATTCATTAGACTCGGGTTTAACACTACGTGTATTGGCCATCTAAAGTATGTCTATTTCATCTCTAACTGCATTTTTCAATTCTGCCATATTTTTAATCAGAGCCATGTAAAAGTGTTGCGAAGACAAGCATTTGGCTATTCTCTTTACTCAAATTTAGTATCTGTGCTGTGCTGTTATTGTTGCATTATTTTTGATTCTACAGGTACGGTTGATTGTAGGTTTTAATACATCTCATGACGTCGTGCGCATCCAAAACTACTGCTGAATCCCAATGTGTGCACTTTTCAAAGGAACAAGGTTCTAAGCTTATGTGCTGAACGTTTAGCATCATTCGTACTGGTAAAAACCTCCAGAGTAATTGTTCCATCATAATTAATGTCTTTCAAAGCTTTGACCGCTTTATAATGATCTATCCAGCCTTCCCCAATCGCAAGATGTTCGTCCTTCATTCCATGGTTATCATGCCAGTGTATGTGAACTATCCTATCCTTAAATAATGAGATATAATCAAGTACTGATTTCATGCCACCAGATGTAAAAGCGTGTGGAATATCTAAATGAACTAGTAACGAATCTACGTTATCAATAATATATTTGAATTCATTTACACCGTGTATCCCATTTGATAGGGGAACATTTTCTAACATTACTTTCATGTTAGATCTTTCTGCGCATCCTATAATTTCTCGCAGACTTTTGATCATATTATCTAACAGAACATGTCTTTTTTCTCCGTAAAACATTCCATTGAGATTGGCATGAACATTAATGAGATCGATGCCTATCTTTTTTGCTGTTCTAATTTCACGCATAGCTTCCAGAATCCATGCGTGTCGGACATATTCATAGTCTGAACACAAGTCTATCCAGTAAGCCGTATGGCCTATTGGTTTTTGATTAAATTTTTGTATAAGCTTTATAATTTCACTTTTGTTTTTATCAATTAGTTTTGGATTGCCTTCTGGTCCTTCTATCGCTATTTCAACGAAGTCGAAACCCAATTGATAAATTTTATTAATTTCAGCCAATATCTCATTAGACGGGTTAGTAAGCAACCCATAATAAGGCATATGAAATTTCAATAGCTGTCATATTTCTTATTCTTCCATAGTGGATATAAAGATGAATCAAATCCACTAACACTTTACAATTAATATACTATGAAAACTACGTTGTAATGGGATTAAATAATATCACCGGCGTTTTTCCTGAATAAGGTTTTAGTCTTGTCTCAAAAAGTTAAGAAAAATAAAAACGCCGTAGTATGTCATCCAGGATATGACCAGGGATACCTTAGGTATTGTCTTTTATTATTTAATATGGTTCTGAACCCCAATAACATTTTATTGTGTATACAAATCGCGCAAATATACTGTAGATTTCTTAGATTATGGAATAAATCATTTTTAGTCCTACATCTCATCGCATCTGTCAGAATTATATAATAAAGACACTTCTTATAGACAATTGTTATACATCAAGACGTTATAATTTATGTTCATAATCTTGGTATACTCAAATCTATTATACATTGTATAGATATGAATCGAAGTTATGTTATCTCAGGAATAGCAATAGCGACAATAGCTCTAGTACTAGTTACGACAACGATGTCAGATCAGCAGTACGCGTTCGCACATAGAAACTACTATCATTATGGTCATCAGAATCATCATAATGGTAGTGATGGCGCAGCTGGCAGCAGCGGCAGCAGCTGGCGATAGCGCAGCATCAGCCGGCAGGAGCCGGTGGCAGTGCAGGAGCAGCTGGCAGGAGCTGGCGATAGCGCAGCATCAGCTGCAGCAGCCGGTGGCAGTGCAGCAGGCAGCGGCAGCGAGCCGGTAGATAATTGATTGATGTTTGTGAGTGAAATTAGGGAATGATGTGGATAGAACACCTGTACTCACATTTTTTTGAAGAAATCAATTACTACTATTTAATAGAGAGATAATCATGTATAGTATTAGAGATGAAGATAATGAAAAGAGAACCCAAGTTTCTACTTATTATTCGTCTACTTGTAGTCTTGACTATAACATCACCTTCGGTATTATTATCTAATTATTCAATACTTCCTGCAATCTCATCATCATCACCACTATCACTCTTACCTACTATCATTCAAACTGCCAGAGCTGATGTGGATATTGATACTTCTGGAAATGGAAAAGCAGCTGCCTTTGATGGTAAAAATAGTATATCCTCAGATGGAAAGGGCTTTTGTAATACTGTTGATAATATTGCTGGAGGAAAGTTTGCACCTCTGTTTAGTGGAATAGTTAACTGCAAGTCTTCAAATAACCCAAATCACTATAGTATCGATTATTCAGTAATAAAAGACCCTGTAAAAGTAGGTGATACAACTTACATGAGTGTAACTGTTAGAGATAAATATACGGATCAACCTGTCTCCGATGTATTTGTTCTACTGACCATAGAACCACCGAATTTCAATCCATCCATAGACAAAACAACAACAACAACTACTCAAACGGCATATACGGATAAGGATGGACACGCGACATTTACTGTACAAATAGGACCTCGATCAAACAGTGGAATTTATAATACCAATCTAGAAATCAGAAAAGACAATTATGATTCAAAGATACAGAAATCCTTCCAAGTAGTATAGACAGATCCTTTATCCCATATTATATTCATTTATTACTTTTCTTTATTTATTGATTTTATTAATCCCTTTGACTTCGTTTTGTGCCTTATTAGATCTTAGAGCTACATATTTTAGTGATATTCTATAAAAACAAACTACTGTTGTAGTCTCAGACCATATGATAATTCGTTATCATCATGGCCTGGTATACGCAAATAGAAATAAACAATGTTTTTGCTTAACTATGGACAATGCTTTCTCAAAACAATATCAAATTATAGATGTAATTGTAGTTAGCTATTTTTATACTTATGGTACTGACTGTTATCGGATTGTCAGATGTCTGTGGATCACTATTTGCAGTTGTTTTTTCCAAGATGAAAATTGTAGTTACAAATACCACAATGAATAACATTATCGACTAGAAGAGTACCCTACTAATATCTCAGGAAGGCAAGGATAATCAAATTCTTGTTCTAATTGTAATTGAAAACCGTGAAATTTCGATAGTATGGTACTCATTAACAAAGGAGAATGCAAAATGAAAGAAGAGTTCTGTAAGGCTACCGACATTTGTATAGTCCAATGAAGATGGATTAATAAATATGACTTGGAATATTATTGCTAGATTGTATAGAAAACCCAGTTTTTCTGTAGCAAGATTTTTTCTAATATGCCCCCAAAGTAAATGTAGAATAATGACACTCTATGATAAGAACGTTAGCTTATCTGATATGCTCAGTAATATTAATACGGTTTAGCTTGCTCACTATATAGTAGTGCAGACGTCGATGCCTCAAAGAGATACATCAACTAGAAAAATAACGAATTTGCTAAACTTAGTGAAAACTTCAATCAAGAGTATAAAAGATGGTTTTGCTCCAGGATTGTCGCAACTAAAACCACAATCTATTCCTACTATAAGCCCGCAACCAGCACCATCATGGACATCAGAGGATGACCTTGACCAGTTCGGTATCAAATGCATTTACAAAAGCAAACCATATAGCAGAGCAGTAACAAATCCACATATAAGGTTCTTCATTCGACATTATAGATCAGGAAAAGCAGACGACCCAACCGCAGAATGTACTCTAGATTCAAAGACACCAATTACAAACCAAGAATGTACTGCCGTAATCAAGATGAATGGTATTATTCATCCCGATACTATTGACTGGAAATTGAGAGGTGGACAACACTCTTCTGAAGATGGAGGAAAGAGTGGAACCTGTTACAGCTTGGAAATAATGTCGGATGGCTCGCAAAATAAATATCTGGAGGTAGAAAGACCACATCCATCGATGCATAACTGTACCAAATTCTGCAAGCCTCTATTCAAACTACCTGATATTAGCAATGCAAAGTTTGGATGGAAAGGAATAGTAATCAATAGTGCAGATAACAAATCAGTACATATAGAATCCTGGGTTAACCTAACATCAGACGATCAATCAAAGTGGCAGAAATATATCGACGTAACTGATAATGGCCAACTTCCACAGGGATTAATACTACAATGTATGGGCACTAGGGCAACAATCAGAATTGACGGCATACAGGGACATCCAGAATTTACAAATGTATCAATGAGAGAAATTACTCTATAGACTAGATCAGCAGTAGCACTTTTTATATTATTTCATTATTTTTAATATAATTTTTTGTTTTGCCAAATAATTTTTGATGTCAGAAAAGTCGTATACCCGCATTACAATTCATGTAAAATATTTCTTATGTCATACAATAATTATTCCGAGCCTGACTATAGTGACCTTCAACATACCTATTACTGTATACACATTATTGTCTGGTCGTATTATCACTTTGCCACCATTATGGTTGCTTTCAGAAAAGAGTATCAAGTGCATTAGATGGAGATTTAACAAGCCTACTAGTTTATCAATTGGTCGCTCGCTAATTGATATTTGTAAGATGGCTACCCAGTGAGATTCTAGATTTTCCACCATATACAGTATAATAAAGAAAAACGTAGTTGACTGTTTTGAAATTACTGGCCCTAGTAAATCCCATTTAGATTGTGTCGCTACATTAAAAATCGAGCGATTTTTTATAAGATGACAGTCTAGAATTCTAAGTACATTTCTTGAATTTTTCTCTAGGACCAAAATATTATTCGGGCCAAGAAATGCCATATTTGTCGGATCAAGCCCTTTAAAGACCACCTCGGCTTTCAAATTCCAACTAATGAGTCCTCGCAAATACAAGTATTCCTTTGATATAGGTAGTGGAATATTGGTACTCGTATAGAAATTCTGAAAAAAATATTTTTATTTGAGGTTAGTTCATTCATTTATAATTTTTTCTTGGCTATTTCACATCTTGCAACTATTTTTATTAGTCATAATTATTGAGGAAATCAGAGGATAAGTTTCTACAGTTTTAATTCGTTGATTTATTTGGAATCCACTATGAAACACAATCTATATGATATCGCAAACTTGCGTTCAAAAAATGGAATAGGATATTCTATTTAGTAATCCTGAAAATAAAGCATACGGCATTGAATTACAATATCATTTAGTTATATGTACCTCAAAGATAATATATGATCTCTTTTTTTGATTTTCATTAGCATACTGCTAGGATTCACAACTTATTGGAGAAAGATCAGTATTCAATCTTAGTCATAGGTTTACATCAAAAGAGATAGGCATTATTGTTTTTTCTTTGTTAACGCAGTACTATAAATAATAATGCAATTACAAGACTTCAACTGCACGCCTCGAGTTCTCAAACTCCAAACTCCAAACTCCAATTGAGATTAAAGACTGGTCAGTTGAAAATTGCTTAATGACAATTAACAGACAGTTAACTTAACATTCGAAATGGGCAACTCAGAAGATCATATTAACTAAAAATAACAAACTCATGCTTTTGATTTAGACTGATGTCAGCATCAAGATAGTTAGATAGCTGTACCTAAAAGCTAATATAAATAATTAGGCAACATTTTTTCTCAGAATCAATGTTCACGTCAAAAATAATATTTATTGTTGCCATCGCTAATGCAGTGACAATCTTAGTATCATCAATCACACTTGCAAAACCAGTAATAGCAAAGAAAGATAGTGGCAGTAAAAGTAGTAGTGGTGGTAGTTCATCCAAAAATGACTAGGATAAATTCCAGAAATGTCTTTCAGACGTTATGGCCGGTTGTTCTGCCATGAATCGACAAACAAAGGAGTATTTGATTCTACCCCTGGTGGTGGGGGGTAGCGATAATGGCAGCACCGGCCACTCTGGTGATGTTAGTCAGATAAGCAGCAACCTAGACAGTACTAATAATAGTAGCAATAAATAAAGATTACAAATGATGCTGTCTGCACTTTAATTTCAAATTTAATGCAAAGAACACAATGTAAATGATTATCTTATCCAACACGGTTTAGACGTAAGAAGGTTTCTAAATTCATACTAATATAAGCTGGAAACTAGATCAATTCAAAGTAGAGAAAATATTTAACTATTAATAAGGGCTAACGCTTTGTTACTTATTTCTATCACGTTTGTATTTCTAGTATTTTCATTCTAATATTAGCTTCATTTACGGAGAAATCACTTTTATTAATAGAACTTCAGTTGATAATAATATCAACGTCAATGATAGAAACTTCGCAAATTCGACCAAGTACTTGAATATACAGCAAAACCCACCTATTGAAGCGATAATCCCATAACTAATTCAACTAGTTCTCAAAATAACAATACTAATGTGGAATCTATGAATAGAGCTGCATCCGGTATATCAAAATAAATAAGTTCTATAATAATAAGTACAAATTCCTGCTAAAGTATTACGTTGTTTTATTATTATCATCATCATTAACAAATAATCTGTCATGAAAGTTCTCTTTTAATATTTCGTCCAAGTCTTCATCTGTCCTATCTGTAAACTTGGATCCATAAAGCCCGTATAGGAACTCGAATGCTTGCTCCTCATTACAGGGTAGTATCCTACTCTCTTCATTTTTATGCTTAGACCAGTAAAGAAGAAAAAAGTTCCCTTCATTGTTCCCCTTAAACAAGGTAATTCCTCTTATTGATGTATAATATGGAAAGTTATCGCCTTTGCGTGCCAACTTTATTGCATTTATTGTATTGAATGAATCAACAGTATCATTTATTCTCGAAGTTGCTTTCATTTACACACCTAACGGCAAGTACATTCTCAACTATTAGATATAATGGTGTATATTTATTTAGTTATTAATTAACTCTAAAGACGAATCAAATCATTAAGAATCAGTAATTACAACTGATCTATTTGTAGCTCAACTTCATAGCCCTTAGCTATGAGCCTTTTTACTATGCTTTTTTAACCTATCCTTGTCTTCAAACTCCATATCGCAATGTTTGCATTTATAGGTCTTAGCCTCTTCTTTTTCTTTTTTTCTGAATAAATCCGGCTTGCTGAACATAATAGATAAATGTTTTACTTCTTTAAAAGATTTATGGAAATTTTTATTTTAATAGAGAATTTATACAATATGTACGAATAACGTAAATTTCCTATTTAAAATTCCCTGCTAATTACATTTTATGAATATAATCATATTGTCGAATTTGAGCTGTTAAAATAGTAATATTGCATGCTAGTACGAACTCTTTGGGAACAACAGGCAGTTCATGATAATGATGATGTTAATTCATGCCACGGTTTGAATTTGATCGATTCGGCAATGAGTAGAATCCATGGAAGTCTTCAAAATTTAAACGTTATTAGTATTAAAAAGTTATCTTAGGTCGTTAAATTAATCTAAAATATAGTTGTATGTAGATAATTAGTTGGGAATTCTTTATTTGCAACTCTTTTTGTTTTACAGTTCATAATATAATGCGTATTTGAATAAGTGGGTAAAAAATGAGCCGCCATGCTGCAATTGGCGATTCATACCTATCAGCACTAACTAATTCAATCTATTTGCCATGCATAAAGATAATAATAGATGTAATTTGGTTCAGATGTTCCATTCTAATATGTGAGTATTGCACAAAGAATCTGAGGAAGATTTTGTCATTGGTATATGTTAGTAGATTTTATGTAAAAAAATGATTTGTACTTCAGAAATAAGATTATAATAGCAAATTCTATCTAATGTATAAAGGTTTAATTCCAAAGCGCGTCGCTACAGACAACTATAGTATGAATCGATAATGATCAAAGCTAACACATCAAAAACTCGTTAAGATAAATTCGCATAATAATAATGTCCAGCAGGAAAAGTCTTGATGCATGTCTTGAAAAAGATGGGATTCTATAGAGATGTGTTCCTCTTCAGAACAATAATACAAAGCATCTCATTTGTTGCTACTAACATTTGATATAAATGCGGAGCAAAATCTATTCATATTTGCTATATCCACTTATAACAACCCAATTGATTAATATTATATACTATCAAATTTAAAGTACTGGATATTATTATTATAATAATAATAGAATGCTTTATGATTGTATGAATCAATCACTTTAAGAAATCATTCCTGTCTATAGTATAATGTAGCACCTGGATAATCAGACAATCTAAAACAAAAGTAAAAGAGCTAATGTTTTAAAATATTTTTTATTGAGAGGAAGAGTGATTCTAAATGTCCTTCTATGCCTACAAATATAAAAGATACTCCTACCCCCAATAATATGCCGCCAACTACGTCTAATGGATAATGACCGCCGACATAGACTCTTGATATGCAGACTAAAGTTGCCTCTATAGCCAAAAGGACAGATATCGCAAGTTTTCTATAAGTCTCTCTGAATAGTGCAAGGGCCACTGTCGCACCAGCTGATACTATAACGGCATGACCAGAAGGAAACGAGTAGTCACTATCAGCAGCTATTAGAAAATCTGATTTTGGAATTGCCGGTCGTAGCCTTGAAATTATATCTTTTGTTATAGTGCCAAGAGGTATAAGAACAAGTATTGATATGGCGATAACTATCGCAGTTTTTTTGCCTGACCCGCCACCTAAAATAAACAATAACACTATCACAACAACCCAGAATACTTCTCTTCCATATTCAGTTAACCAGATCATTAATTTATTGAAAATAGAGGAATGTAAATTATTAACTTGTAAAAAGATCCAAGAATCTGCTTTTAAAAATGGAGAACTGTTACTATATGAAGTTAGTCTTGGTGAAACCAGACCAGCAAGCAGCACAAAGAAGGTAAGGATAAAAATAGAAGATATAAGGTATTTATTCAAATGCTTGTGATAATTGTCAGTAGATATTACTTATAAAGTATATCCGATGAATAAATAAGACAAGATTTGCCAACGCATTATTTGAAAGAAAGAGTGCTAGAGCTAATAATATAGATATAATTACATTGAATAAGGATTATATCTAATAACAAAAAACTGTGGTCGAATCTATTTACATATGTCTCTATCTTACACCTTTCAGTGTACTCTTGAATTCTAAATATATCACAGCGGTGGTGGTGCAGAATAATAAAATTAGAATTTCAAGTGTTCCTCTCTGAAATTATTTTGTGTAGTTTTGCCGTTTCCTTCATAATCTATCTGGATCCTATATCTGAAACAGAAGGAATTTCATAAATCTAGATCTATGAACGAATGGTTTAAACTATCAATAATATACTCAATATGATGCTACGAATAAAGAAATGACACTCATATATATCATAAAAAATAGACAATAACTGGAGGATAGAAGAATACATACCATCGTCAGAGAAATCATCACACCTGGTAAAGTTCCCAATGTTATTGATGAAATAACAGGGTCACAGTATGGTTCTCATTATAGTATAGTTTATCATAATCTAAAGACCTTGAGGAATATGTATCCACCACTAATAAGACAACATCTGGAAGTTAATAACGATACGGTTCTTTTCTTACCATTTTATGATTCTACAGAGAGAGCTAGAATTGTATTATCAAAAAATAAGGTCGATGTAAAAAAATGTGAGAACAAAGAGGAATCACTAATAATAATGGATGCAGGAAAAGCATACTTTGGATCCTCGACAGACGTTATCTCATTTATTGCCTCGTTAACCAAACTTGTCAAGGAAACAGGTAAAAATGGTCTATCAGTATTTGAAGATATGGGCCCCTTCTTTTATTATAATAAACTAGATAGTTTATTAAGATATGAAGCTACACTATTCTCTTCATATAAACCCTGGATTAAAGCTAAAGCATTCTGTCTTTACAACAAATTAGACTATAACGCACTTGTGATAAAACAAAAGAATAGATTACTAACATCATGCTAAAGGGATAGACATGATCGTTGAATAGCGATCGTTTGTTTTTACTTGACTAAAACAACATAAGAATACAACTGATGCTTTATGATCTAAATCTCTTGCTATAGATAGTAAGGAAAAAGAATGATTAATAGATCTCATTTTAACGACAGCATATTCTTATATTCAATGTCACTGTCAAGAGATATCATTTGTTCTTCCTTTTTTGTTTTTAGCACTGTCATTAACTCTGATTCAAGAATATGAGGGATTTTACAAATCTTATTTGCTACTATATCTCTCATCTGATTTAGATTCTTAGCACGAATCTTTAACAACAAATCAAATTTACCATGCATTTCATGCATTTCCAAGACTTCCTCGATTTTTAATAGATCGGATATAATTTGATCAGCAGAACCTGGAGTGATATTTATTCCCATAAACGCCATATGATCATATCCTAGAAGATCATTGTCTACAGAGATTGTAAATTTATTAATAATTCCGGTTGACATCATTCTTCTAACTCTTATGTGCACGGTTGCATCTGAAACACCAATCCGTTTTGCTACATCAACAAATGGTATTGAAGAGTCTCTATTCAAAATATCGAGAATTTTGAGATTTATATCATCAATTTGGTGAGACATTCTAAGATCATTATCTATTTTGGTGCTGGCAAGCATGAGGTTATGTCATTAGCTTAATTCAAGCAAACAATAAAAGTATTTGTAATTATAGTAGAAATTTGCAAGAAAATTTAATTCCCATATAAAACTTTCCATTGAAAATGAATGAATGGATAATAAGCTAAAAATAAGGCGATTTAATGTCGTCGCCCGGACTGATTAGTTTTATCAGTGTGCCATCTTTTTCAAGTTAAGATATCTCTTTTGTTCATCCACTTATCCAGATTAACAATAATTTTCACGTTTACCTTGCAATACTGTGTCTATATGTTTTAAGAGCGCTTCATTTGTTATAGGCTTCCGAATAAAACAGTTAGCAGGAAAAGAAGAAAATATATCAGAATATGATCCATAATACATTTCTCCAGCAGTAAGAAAGCAGGTTATCTTCTTATCATCAAGTTTCTTAATCTCTCTATAAAAGAAAAAACCATTCATTTTGGCATCTTAATATCAAGAATTAATAGATCGTAGTAATGAGGTTTGAAGTTCTCTAAAGCAAGGAAACGATCCTTGTATGAATCAGCAATGAAACCATTTTGTTCTAGTATCTTACGTAACGCTATATTGATATCAGCATCATCGTCGGCTACTAGAATTCTTTTTGATGTTTTGTTTTACACTTTCCATTTTTAGTTTTAGAATTGTTCCTTCATTTCGATATCATCATGGATTATTTACTTTTAGTCGTACAATAAAGAATGATCATTCATTCCTTCAGTCATTCATTTTGGATAGAAATTAAGTGATTTATCTACTCTTCCAACAAATTCAAAAGTTAACAATCCGAATCCTACTACTGCAATAACAACAAACACTATTTCAAAGTCCATAGATGATAGATTTTTCATTTGGGGTGGAGTAGTATAGGGTAATCTTGCGCCTCCACTTACTTCCTCTTTTACAAATTGTGATCCATAATATATAGCACCAGTAAAACCGATTACTGCCATAACTATACCTAAAACAATAATGGATTTTCCTTTAAAGTTTAGACTATTGCTAGTATTGCTGCTGTCATTTGATTCTGATGGACCTTTTTTTCTTCCCAATCTTGTTATGAATCTAATATTACCTAATCCCTCTTCATGAACTGAAAATATCAAAATTCTTTATCTATTGAACCTTGCTTAACATTGATAACCAATGTGTAATCATCACAAGTGAGGATTTTAGAGATGAAAAAATTGGCTAGGTTTCTAAAGAGAGCCAGAGATGAGGAAGAACAAAGAGATAGACTAAACCTAGCAATTGTAGCAGCTAATAATCATTATGCTGGGTTTGGCTCTTGAAGAACTTTGGAAGAATATAACGAAAGCAAGACTGATATTGTTGTTTTATCACCATCAAAAAAGTGATCTAAAATTTGACAGCATAATTCTTCTATCAATCTGGATTAATTTTTACATCGTTTAATGACATTTTTTCTGATTCTTTTCTCTTCTTTTTAAAATTGGATTTAATGGCTTTTTCTTCTATTGGTGTTTTAAGCCTTGTTACGTCACGCTTGAAGAATAGATCTATGAACCAATCAGTCATGACCCTTAATTTCTTTTGTACAGTTGGCAGTGTTGATAAATAATAGAATCGCCAAAAAAACAAGCTGTAAATCCCTGGACTTTATGTCCAAGTAAAATGCCAACACCATTCCTCCTGCCTATTAGAGTCATTACACCCTTTGTTTTGTAATCAAACACCTTTTTCTTATGGTGCTCTGATTCTCTTATCTTAGAGAATATGTTGTTTGCTGCTATCTTCCCTTGTCTTAATGCGTGTTGTGCAGTTGGAGGACATGGATTTCCTGTATTAGGATCTATGATTGATGCGGTCTCCTAATGCAAAGGCGCTCTCTTCGTGTCCTTGAACTTCTAGATAATTATTGGTTATTATTCTGGTGCTATTATCGTGTTTGCATTGAAGGTTTGATATTAATGGGTCAGGCCTTGCACCGCCAGCCCAGATCGTTGTATTACTTGGTATCACATTGCCGTCATTCAAACTAACGCCTTCTTGGGTAACTCCTATTAAACGTGTATTCAACATGACATGGACTCCATTCTGTCTGAACTTTTGTAGAACGAAGTCTGCCAGATCATCGGTTACTTCAGGTAAGATTCTTCTACCAGAGTTTACAAGTATCGTCCTAACATCCTTTACGTCTAGATTATGATAAAAATGTTTGATCGAGTCACGTACAAAGTCATTTAGTTCACCAACGGTCTCAACACCACTAAATCCTCCTCCCACTACTACGAATGTCATTAAACTTTTTCTTAGATTGATGTCATCATGTTCGAGATCTGCCTGCTCTAACATGTTTATAATATGATTCCTTACGACTATAGCATCGCCTATGGTCTTTATAGTAAAAGCATTCTTAGCCACTTCACTCATCCCAAAAAAGTTTGCCTCACTACCTAACGCCACAACAAGGTAATCATAATTCAATGTATGATTCCTCCACTCAATAGGATCGGTTTGTTTTCCTATTGAATGGGATATTGCTACTTGTTTATTTATTAGGTCTATTGACTCTATGTTGGCTTCATAAAACTTGGCTCTATTGCAAAAAGCTCTAACTGGAGTTACCGTATTCCTTGTTTCTATCATACCTGAACACACTTCAGGGAGCATTGGTGTAAAGAGAAAGAAGTTGTCTCTACTTACGAGCATTATATCTACGCTGACATCATTTTGAAAAGCTTTTTGAAGTTGCGTTAAAACTTTGACACCGGCAAATCCACCTCCTAAAATTAGTATATGCTTTTGTTGAATTGGTTCTGCTCCATGAACAAGTTCTACATGATTCTGATATGAATCAATCTTGGAAAATGAGATATTACATATACTACATCTATACCTGCTACCAAACCTTACTGACAAAAGTGATGAAACCAATCCCAGAGTGACGCCAAAAACCAGATGAGTTATAACGGAACCAACCATTATAGTCGCAAAATTGTTGTCTGTGACCTCGTAAGCCTCTCCAGCTTGATGGATATGAATATTCATCTTTTTCATTGTGTGTGCAATTTCTGGTGCTAAGACAAACTGATATACCTGTAAAAAAAGGCTACAAACACGATCGAACCA
Organism: uncultured Nitrososphaeraceae archaeon; assembly: GCA_963765895.1. Lineage (GTDB taxonomy): Archaea > Thermoproteota > Nitrososphaeria > Nitrososphaerales > Nitrososphaeraceae > JARBAU01. Next base: position 15,663 of record CAVXZB010000041.1, read on the forward strand.
GCAAAAAGGCCATATACTATACCATTTGATAGTTTGCTTATATTGAGTATGCCAGTTTTATAAAGGAATATTCCTACTACTATTCCTATTGAAATTGCAGTTAGCATATGAATTGCTATCCCTGCAATAACTGATTCAGAGGAGTAAACTCCAATTACATGTCCAAATGCTATCCATGTAAGATAGTATGGCAAACCCATTTCAACTTCAAAGATGGCCTTTGGGATAACAAACATTACTGCCCCTACTATAGCTCCTATGACAACAAAGAAAACTTCTCTTTTTAGTGAAAAATCAATCCTTATTTTTGTTGCTAGGTTTTTCCCCATTAATAATGATTGATATAAGATAGTTAAATCTGTTTTTCCAAAATGAATCCGATAACTCTATAACTCTATAACTACTACTATTGCAGCAAGCCAAGAGATAAATAAAAAATAATCAGCTCAATTAATAAACTCAAAATATACATACATAATACCACCGTTGATCTCAGAAATTAACCAAAGAAGCTGCACACTTCTCATAGGATGTTCTGGTTGGAATTATCCAAATACTCCTGATAAGAGTGGAGATTTAATGAAGTTTTCTAGCCTAATAGAGAAATAAAGAGACTACGCAGCTACTCTCAGTTTTTTGAAACCGTAGAAATGGATTCTACCTTTTATAACAGATTCTATTCAAAAATGACCGAAGGCATGTGGTTGTAGCTGAATAGCTTATGTGATCCCATTAGAAAATATTGAAAAGCACGATATTTCCGATTAGTGAGGCAGGTATGTATCCATACCATACGTCCACATCTATCCAGCCCAATCATACAAGCAAGTTGATGACTGAATTCTTTTAGTTAGTTAACTTGGCTAGTTAATTATCGGCAAACTAAAACTAAAAGTAGCGCCTTTACCATCAGCATTATTTTCTGCCCATATTTTGCCATCATGTGCTTCTATAATGCCTTTAGAAATAAACAGACCGAGGCCTGAACCAGTTTCTGATTTGGTAACAAATATTGTGAATAACTTTTCGTTTATTTCAGGATCAATACCAGTACCTCTATCTCTAATACTAACGACAACTTCATCTTCATTTTCATCGTCGATATTATTTTTATTGTTATCCCTTCTGTTGTATTTTATAGTAGTAAAAACAGATATTTTGTTGCTTCCTTGCTCATAAGGACTAGAGCCACTCTTCATGTTATTTTTTGAAGACTCTATAGCATTAGTCAAGAGATTCGATATAACTTCATCAATTCTGATCCTATCTGCTTCGACAATTACAGGATCGACATTTGGCTTGGCAAAGATTATTTCTACCTCATTTTCTCTTGATCTTATATCATTTATGATATCTCTTAACTTTTCATTAATGTTAAATTTCTCCTTATCAAGTCTTAAAATTCGATTTTCAATCTTTGAACTATCCAAAATCTTCTCTGAAAGGCCTTGTCTTTTAGCGTTTCTAATTATGATTTCACGGAACTCTTCATCTTGTTTCGACTGCGTAGCTGAAACTGCATTACGAGAACGAATGATTTCAGATAAGCCAAGTATTGGTTGTATTGGTATTCTCAATTCATGAGCCGCTATATTTATGAATTGATCTTTTAATCTGTCTTTATATTGGAGTTGTTCATTTAATCCCTTTGATTCAGAAGTTAATTGATGTTGATTTTTAATGTAATTTTTTATAGACTGCACCATAGAATTAAATGATTCACTTAGAAGCGAAAGCTCGTCATTTTCCTTGTGTTGAACTGAAACTTCTAGGTTTCCTTTCTTTACATGAGATGTTGCATGGGTAAGTGTATCTATTGGTTTGAGTATTTTTTTACAAAATAAAGTATTAGTAGAACCACAGCAATATTTATTATTGCAAGGAAAATCTCTAACAATATTAAATTCCTTGAATCTATCGCTGCATCATTTCCCAATTGTGTTACTAATCTATCTAATGAATCGATTACGTTCGAAGCTAATAATCCCAGCTCAGGCTTTATAGATTGGTATAGCTTTGTTGCCGATGTCGCAGTGGCAGGAGGAGAAGTAGGAATATTAGTAACATTTTTAGATGTAGTCATATTAGCAGATGTTTTTAATTGTAATTGTGCTCTTTGTTTGAGTGATGGCCTAACAGTTTCAGAAGTAATAAAGATTCTAAATCTATTCCAATCATTATTAATTATCTTCCATGAATCCGAAAACTTTGATGGCAATGGTGTTAATTCTACATTTGAAGTTTTTCCACCATCTCTTAAAACCAATTTCGAAGCAGCTAGTCCACTGTCAATTCTTTTATAGCTGTATAAGCCTTGTGATAAACCATCTCAATCTACAACTGAACTAGATTTCTCAAATATTTCCTCTGATTTAGTTGTACTTTCAACAAGCGACCGCTATCTAGCAATTGTGGCAGCAAACGATCATTATGCGGGAATTGGTCAAGGAAATACGAGCGCATTCAGGAAAATGTTGGCTTTGTCAGAAGTGACATTGATTGGTGTTGAAATTCCCAATACAAGAGAATGATACCCTTGTGACTAGTGAATCAGATTTTTTGAAATGAGGTAGGATCGTGTGGTCTGGTAGCATATGAATGAGGTGTCGTTATAATCAGATTTATTAATAAACGAAGCTTCATCACTATTAATCCAACTCTGCTGATAATCTTTTAATTAAATATTCTATTGTAACTGGCTTTTCGATAAAACATCCAAAACTTACTTTAGGGTATAATTCTCTTAGTGCTCGAATATTTACTTCTAATGCAGACATAAAACATACCCTAATGTTAACATCTATTTTAGAATCTTCTCACATAACTGAAAGCCATTCATGTTTGGCATATAAATATCAGTCAGAAGAAGATCATAAAAATCTGGTTTGAATTCTTTCAACACCAATAAAGGATCGTTATATGTGCATACCTCAAACCTTCTCCTCTTGTCACCGTCGCCATAATAATGACTGTCTAAACCCGCTTTGAAAGTTAATGTAATATCAGGATCATCATCTACAAGAAGTATCCTTTTGATAAATGATGATTTTGGTTGTGGTTGTTCTTTTGTTTCCGTTTTTGTGATGGTATGTAAATTTGATCTCTGATTTTGTAGATAATTAGGATCTGTAAGAGGACGAGAAGAAGACTCGGAAAGGTAATACTGCTGATGACGATCAGCATTGTTACTATAAAAATAACGAAATAAACTAATTCTATTTTCCAACTTTGGATAAGAAGAGGGGTTTTTAGCTAATGTTAGTAACATTATCCACATATCTTTCAATGTAAGCTACAGATGTAAAAGACAAGACCAGTCGGAGCTTAATAAGCGCTAAAACTTATCAGCACCTGTGGGATTGGTTCATTAGCAATAAATCTGTTGATAACATAAAAAAAGATTCGTGTTCCACTATCATATGAGATTCCTTGGTCAATTTTGGTTATCCTGATTACAAGACCTACTACATCTATGACACTAATCCAATTTGTTTGTATAAACAGGGCTTTATTGATTTGTCCTTAATTTTGCAAGCTGTGAAGTGCCAAGCTGCTTCAAGTGCCAGTAAAGCAGTTGCAAATCCAATACCGACATATGCTATATTTTCTAAGATATCCTGAATACCTTATTGATAAATATAATGTTATCTATGGCTTAGGTAAACGCCTGCCAGGATATTTTCATTTTATCTTAACAGATGATAATAGACAGCCCTGGAAGGTCCCAACAACATTACATACGTAAGACACGAATTCTGCGCAAGTTCTTTTATAATTTAATCTACATTTTTACGATTTACTCTTAACTGATAATATACTATCTTCGAAAGCCAAGTGGAAATCACGAGCTATAAAGGTAGTAAACACGACAATAGTTACAAAAGCTATAAAGTCATCTAATACTTCTCGAATTAAACCAAGGTTTCCAAAATCTGTTATACCAGTCTTCATTCATTTTTGATACGGATTTAAGAAACTCTCTATAAGCATTAAACCAATAGCTCATTAAGCTTTGCCAAGTTGCTGAACTTGCCACAAACGAATGGATGATATTATCTTGATTCTTTTTCATATAAGATGGTGCTTCAACTATTTCTTCTTCTTGGTGTCTAATAACATTAGCCTCATTTTGATTTTTATTACTTATAGACTTAGATGTTGTTGTTGTAATTTCAGCTTCTTGTATTGCCACTGTTGGCTTTGATAATACTTCTGCTTAATACAATCGGTATGAACTTTTTCTTCTGTAATATATTCACAAGAGGTGCATGCAAAAATTAATGGCTGTTGGCAAAGTTGACAATAGGAAGACGCTTTGAGCTCCGAACCACATTTTATAAAGTGTTTGAGCCATGCCTATATGTTATCACTATGCAATATATTTCTTCAGCTGAGTAGCTGCATCTCTAATTTGAGAGAAAGCCTCCATATCTAGTCCAAAAGCAAAAGGTGTTTCAATACTCCACATATTATGATGAGTTAGACTAATCCAGCTTTTTTGCAGCTAAGGTTTACCCCGATGAAATAGGCCATTAGGCATTAAAGATTTTATTATTTCAAGGTAATCTTTTAAAGATCGATCATTGTTTTAACTTAATGGTAGAAGATTAGGACGCCAGAATTACTAGAGCCCTAAGCTTTAACAGTGACTTCATTGCATCAATTCCTAATAGCCCCATTGCAGTCTCGCTTAGATCCATTTTATGTATTCTTTCTAGGATACCAGCCAACGTGGCGTGCTTTTTCTTTAACTAATTAATCTTTTCTTCGACCATTTGATCAATCTCGTAAATGTTGTTAGTATCCTTTAGATGCTCATTACAAGTGTGTTAAACCGACGTTCTAACGTACTTTTTTACCTGGTGATTCAGTTAGTCGTTGTAATGCTGGTGATCCATCATGAATGTCTAAACGTATATCTAGAAGACACAGGTCTTTAAAATAAATTTTTTCAGCAGCTAAGAGAGATTCATCCAATTGACATTCTGTCTGTATGACAAAGCCTTTTCCTTGGCCCATTATCTCAGGAATACGATAATAATTCCAAGGCAATACATCGTTGAATGGGCCATCGAGCATAGGACGTTCTGTTCCGTACCCGTTATTGTTTAAGACAATAATTATTGGATTTAAAGCAAATCTAATGATAGTTGATATCTCCATGCCAGTCATCTGAAAAGTACCATCTCCTACTATTACAATAGGACGAAGCCTTGGATTTGCTAATTGAGCTCCAATAGCTGCAGGGACAGCAAATCCCATTGAGCAATAATAAGCAGGTGATAAAAAATTTACTTGTCTGTGCATGGTTAAATCAAGAGCACCAAATAAAGAATCGCCAACATCCGCTATGATGATTGCATTATTGGTTATAGAGAAGTCAAGACGTTCGAATAGTCGTTTTACGGTTATTTTCTGATTTCTTACAGCTGAGAAATGCTTAACGACGTTGTTATTCTGTACAAAACTCTGTTTTCGAACTAACTCAAAATGTTTTCTTTCCAACTGTGCTTCTAACAAACTAACAAGAAAGTCTTGTAAAAGGACATTTTCAAAGTTATGATGTTTGATTGATAATTTTTCACTTGTGACATAGATATTTTAGATTGTTCTATTGGTGTAGAGGAAATACCAAAATTAATATCTGTCATCAGGGTGCCTAATAAAATCAAACAGTCACTGGATTCAACATATTCCCTGACTATTTGGTGTCCCATGGCACCCTCATATGCTCCAATGTAAGACGGATGATCCTCACTTATTACTGACTTAAAACAGTCGCCACCACAGGAATATTTGTCTTGTACGTAAATTGAAGTAGTTTATCTTGTAATCCAAAGCGATGGATTTCTATTCCAGCAATAATAACTGGTTGTTTTGAAGAATTTATCATTGCAGTTGCTTCTGTTAAAGCTTCTTACAGAGAATCGATGTCAGTCTCATATCCATCTTCTGCTTTGCCAGTTCTGGAGTGTATAGTAGAAGAGTCTACATATACCTCTTGATAAATGGGTATGGATACCTTATCTCGTGGTAATTCAAGTTAGACTGGTCTTTTATATCTGGTGGCCGATGATAGCACCCGATCAATATCTTTGGCAGCTGTTTTTGGATTATCTAGAAGAACAGAATCAATAGTCATATGTTCAAAGATTCTTTGTTGTGTATCAAAATCTCGAACCTTATGATGAAGAAGTGGATTTTTTCTCCGTTCTCTTATTCCTGGTGCACCAGATATCACAACAACCGGAGATTTTTCAGCAAAGGCCTGAGCTACACCATTAACAACCTTCAATCAGCCCATACAGTATGTCACACATACAACACCTAGTCCATTGATACGAGCATAAGCATCAGCCGCAAATGCTGCTCCTTGTTCATCACATGTATTGATAACCTTCAGTTTGTTCGACTGGATTAGCTTTTGATAGAATCCAAGCACAAAATCTCCAGGAACACCAAAGACATGACGAACTCCGTGATCGTATAACCGTTGAATAAGATAATTACCAATATTTTGGCTGGGGGAAGGCATAGGTTAAGGTAGAGAATATATGATCTAATTAATAAAACTTAGAATATTACGTGAGCGTGGCTTGCTATAGTAGTAACAAATATTCTTTTTTGTTTTCATGTTTCCCATATCCATTGTTTCATTTTAGTAGTCAGGTCCTTTCGACTCTATTTACTCCTCTTCTTAAGATATCGTTAATTCTATCTTGAATTCTTGCCGATTCGCAGTCGCAGTTACAATGGAAAAAGGCAGGTTTCGAGCTATTCAAGAACAAGTTCCAACAATCTTAACAGATGAAGTATATTCTTTTTAACTCATTCGAAATAGTTTAAGATCAATACATCCAATAATACGTACAAGAAGTAACGGTTTAGAAATCCCAATTTCCCAAAATTCGTTTAGTATTAGATAAGATTACTATTTGATCAGTTATTAGTAGTAGTATTAGCTTGAGTTATTTAACGCCGATCTGTGGATAATTAATTATTAATTTAAATGAAATTGAATTTAATGTATAAAATTTATGATAGCAGTTATGACCAAGATATATTTTTCAATAAAATTTTTCCAAAACCACTTTATAACCAAAGTTTTAAAATACAGATTAATGTGAATAGTATAGTCTTAGTTGCATCGTTTCTTCTAATACCTTTAATATCCAATGCTGTTATTCCTGCATCTTATCAATCCATCGCGACACAATTGTACGGATCCGATGCAGAAAGTAAGACCGTCGCTATTGAGAATGGTAATAATATTCAACGTGATATTAGTTATGATCTTGGTAATCGCGGAAAAAATGGTCAATGTATAAGTTATGATCACTCTAAGAAGTCTATTGTCATATCCTGTGGTTCAGTACACCTAACTGATATTGCTAATCAAATCAACGAACAAGATGTGATAAAAAAAGAATCTGATGAAAACTGGTTATTAAATGCAAGCATTATAATTGAAAAAGGGGCCACACTTATTCTAGATCCTCAAGATACCAAATGGTTGAAAATATTAGCAGATGGAAATGTTGCCTATGGCATTCATATCTATGGTAGTTTGGTTATTGATTCTATAAAATTAACATCATGGAATCCGAGTACGAATAATTATGCTCAGAGCTATGGTTCAAGGGAAACTTCAGGAAAGATAACACATCCAGGAGCTCCAAGACCATTTATCAGGATTGAATCAGGTTCGACGGGTACTACAAATATCACAAATTCTGAGATAGCATATTTAGGATATGAAGGGGGTTGGGGATCTGGGACTTCAGGTATTCATTATCATAATGGCGGAGATGGAAGCATAATAAAAAATAACAAGATACATAATCTCTATTTTGGATTCTATTCTAGTAGTGTGAGTGGCATGCTTATAGAGAGTAATCTATTCTATAATAATGGGCACTATGGTATTGATCCACACACCGGAACTCACGATATGATAATAAGAAACAATACGGTTTATGGAAATAATGGTACAGCTATAATTTGTTCTCTTGATTGTTACAACATTTTGATTGAAAACAATAAAGTCTATAATAACACTGGATATGGAATAACCTTCAGTAGAAATATGACAAACTCGGTGGTTAGAAACAATTTTGTCCATAATCAAATGAGCGCCATCTTTGTTTCAGCATCACATAATAATCAAGTTTATAATAATACCATTTTTAATACTGATGATGGTATTAGCCTGGCAAATGGTGCTTCAAAAAATAAAATATATGATAATAGAATAATCAATTCTATCAACGCTCTGAGATTCAATGCAGGTTCTCATGATAATATATTATATTCCAATAATATAGTTAATGCAACACAGCATATGATAAAATATGACGACCAAAATACAAAAGACAATAATAACAATAGCAGTACACTAAATAGGAATACTTGATAAGTGGGTGGGTGGATGTCCTACATTTTCGGATTGCTTTTATGCGATATAAAATGTGCTAGTTAAAGCCGGAAGACGCTATTCGATTTATAGGCTATGTAGAAAACATCATCAATATTACAAGATTAGTCAGTCTATGCATATTGTAGGTGATACATCTAAATGATAACTCTCTGTTCTGCATTCTAGTCAATCTAGACATAAGATTCTCTCCAAATAGTCGTTTTATAACTGATATTATGGTTTCATCTTTGTTTCGTTGATTGTACAGCAATTTGGAGTAACCACGCTTCATCTGCTTTCTGTACTTACCATGTGTTCTCCACATCGGTACATGTTCATATCGAGCAGGAATAATACTGAATGCATGTAAGTCCTCTCTTACGAGAAGGTGATTATCTTCACTATCGTAACCCTTATCAGCTGTAACTACGGATAATGGAAGAATATTTGATGTCCTTGTTATAATTGGCCTGAAATCTACATTATCATGCCTTGTTGGAGCTCGTCTTATCTTAATTGTACATATGATTTGTTGTAATACATCTACTCCAATAGATAATTTCGCATATTTTCTTCTCAATTCTGTTCGATCAGTATAATATTGTGATGCATGAGTTATCTTAAATCCTGTTGAATCTATTCCTGCAAAGATATGCTTGGTACCACTAATTACAATGAATGACGAAATTATCTTTTCAAGCAATGAATTATTGATTCTATCTGTAAACTTTTGCAATGTTGTAAAATGAGGAATACGTGACAACCGTAGAAATGACCTTAGGTAATAGGCTTCAATTAACCACTCGACAAACATTCTATAACTCTTACCTTCATACTGTCGTATAGCAACTAGAACTATGTGCTGCCATATTGTAAATATGTGATTACTTTTCCTGTTAGAAAATAGAGGAATCCTTGCATGCTTCAAAACACGGAACATAGTACCTGCAAGTCTGACGTACATTGATTCTTTCAATAGACTATTGGTATTATACTCTTACAAAGCTTTGACTGTATGAGATGGTTTCTACACAGCCGATTTATATACACGAATGGACTGTCTGACTAGCTACTATGTGTGAATTTTGAACGAGATATGGAAAATTTAGATGGACTAGTTGATAATATATAGACTAGTTTATAATATAATATACAATCCTGACTAAATTAATTGTTGGAATGCTCGTACAAGTCATTGGTCGAGTATAAGAAGTCAGATAATCATACTGATTGTTCTCTTTCTTTTTCTTGTTCACTTGATGATTTATTCTGGTCTCTAACCCTGGTAGAACTAGACACCTACTGCAGGTTAGATGCGTGTCCAGATATGAGGACACCCGACGATGATTATCTTTTGGGTAATTGTAAATTCCAGGAGACAATATCTGTTGAAGACAGAATAATAACAGATGATAATTGGTGGCCAATGATGATGAATTCAATTTAGCAAGTTGATAGAATAGATTAAAGATCCATCAAGTTATGCTGATTACGAATTTTTTCTCTGTCATAGAATTATTTTCCCAGCTTCTTTTATATTGCATCTTTATAAGAGTTGTTCCTAAAGATATACCTTTGAAAACAAAAGTTATCTGTACCAGATGCTCCCCTGAGCAGAGAGGATGGCTTAAAGTTATGGGAAATCAATTCCACAACACTAGCATTAAATATTGGTATCCACTCATAACCAGTCGTGGGATTTGATTCAAGGTATAGATTAAACTCTTGATCTTTCTTTATAGAAATATTATTTCCCTGCTGGCGGCTATCGGTTTGGTTTTCCAGGTTAGTGGAATTAACCGCAGTAGAATTTATTTCATATTTAACTACTCTTACTAGATTTAAAGCCTTTTGATGAATACCTGATATTGCCCAGCCTAACTGCATCTGACTACAGACTAGACTTGTAGAAAGAACAAGGACAATAACTACACTTTGTATTTTCCAGCTGTTTATTTTGATAAACATAATTATCAGAAGGATCAGCGTTCTAGTTTAGTTTTAAATTAAAGCACTTGAAAGTACTTGACAATTTACTCTTTATTATATCGTGTACCGAGTTTTTGGTGGAACGAGTATAATTGGATTTACGATTACAAAGTAATAACTAGGCAATTACGCAGTAGGCAACTGATAGATACGAGATAGTCATGTAGACTACTAGTATTTTGTATAGTTAGCCATGAATCAGAATGTTCTGAAGCAGACTCTTACCAGAACAGATTTATCAACACAGATAGCCATCAAAAGAAGACATATTTCATCAGCATAAGCAAGGTCATAATCTTAGTCGCTGCACTTATTTTAAGCCTCTAAAATCACATAGAGGAATCTTACAGGTACAATGTATTAATGGATTAATATGCGATATTTTAAATTAGGCGCAAAAAATGAGAATATAACATCTCATCATGAATGCCCTTGAGTCATATAACAAGATTTTGCATTTAATGAAAGAACATCACACCTGGTTTGATAAATCTATACCTCTCATCGCCAGTGAAAACATACCTAGTACTGCAGTAAGAGAAGCAATAATTTCTGATTTTGGCAACAGATATGCCGAAGGCTGGCCCGGAGAGAGGGTATATGCTGGATGCAAATACATAGATCAAGTGGAATTAATTTGTAACGATTTGGCGAAGGTCGTATTTGGAGCAGAATTTGCAGATTGTAGAGCAACTTCGGGTGTAGTTGCCAACCTTGCTATTTATGCTGCATTTTCCAAACCTGGTGATTATATGCTAGCATCATCCATTCCCTCAGGCGGTCATATTTCCCATGGTAAGAAAGAGCATTCTGGTACAGCTGGGCTTGTACATGGATTAAGTATTGAACATTACCCCTTTTCAAAAGAAGAAATGACTATAGATGTGGATGCTACGAAAAAGAAAATTGAAGAAATGTGTAAGGATAATAGAGCTCCAAGTATAGGAATGTTTGGTGGTAGTCTATTTCTATTTCCACATCCTGTAAAGGAATTGGCAGATTTTATGCACGATCATAATATGTATATAAACTACGATGGGGCACATGTTGCGGGATTGATTGCTGGAGGTCAGTTCCAAGATCCTCTAAGAGAGGGAGCAGATTCAATCACTATGAGCTCACACAAAACGTTGTGGGGTCCCCAAGGAGGAATTATAGTATCACTACAAAAATATGCTGAATCTATCAAGAAGGCAGTATTTCCTGGCATCACAAGTAGTCATCATCTGCATCACGTTGCTGGCAAAGCTATTGCCCTAGCTGAATCATTAGAATTTGGAAAAGATTATGCAATACAAGTGATCAAAAATGCCAAAGCTATTGCAAGGGATTTAGCTAATTTAGGGTTCGATGTTCTGGGAGAAAAAAAAGGTTATACAGCATCGCATCAACTTGCGGTAGATGTTTCAAAATTTGGTGACGGCGGTACAATAGAAAGAGATTTGGAAAAAGCTAACATAATCTTAAATAGGCAGTTATTGCCCGGAGATATCAAAGCTGGCAGGCACTATATGCATCCTAGTGGAATAAGGATCGGGGTTCCAGAAATAACAAGATTAGGAATGAAAGAAAGTGAAATGAAAGAAATTGCGAATTTTATTAAACGTGTGGTAATAGATAAACAAGACCCCCATTCTATAGCAAATGATGTGACAGAGTTCAGAAAACAATTCCAAAAAATACATTATGCATTTGATAATGCTGTTGACGCGTACGAATACATAGATGTCATTCACCATCGAAAAACAAGTTAGTCAATGATGAAGAATTAACATTAATCCGCCTAAAGGCAGCATGAATGAATATCTAGTCAGTTACCATAAATAAACGAGCATCTAAAACTCTGCATAGTTAAATGATTGTGTGGTGAACAACTAATTAACCAGTCAATTTTTGTTTCATAACTATTTCATGATCTTGTTTCAGACTATTTACTAATCAAGTAAGCGATACACTCTATAGTAAAATAAATAAAAAGATTATACCTATTATTTTTTTTCTAGAATTTTGACTGAATTACATGGTCGTAAATCGTTACAAGGTACAAACACTATCCTCGATTCTGGTGCTTCGATCTTCCACAATCGATTATCGTCATCATAACACTCGAGTTTTGTTCATTCATGTCCTGTGTTAATGTGTAAATTAGGAAATCCAGAAAAATTGATAAAAGTTGTATTCAAAAACCTTTCATCAAAATATCGAAATATTAACTAATCTTAATATTCAACACAACGATAATAAATTAAGCCGTTTATTGTGATATCTTCTATTTTTGCCATTGTGAGTTTTTTGTCAATGCGTTCATATTTTTTTGATATTATTCCAGATGTAATATTACTAAATAACTCCGTCAAGCCGAGTTTCACCATTGCATGATTGACTTCATCTTCTTTTATCCCAATCGCGTCAGCGATTTCTTTTGCTGAAAACCCCTTTCCTTTGTTATGACATAAAAATTGAACTATTACTGTATTAATATTCTTGTGCGCATCAAATTCGGCAGCATCTATAGGTACCATAACTTATGATGTTATGTGTGTACTAATATAACAAATACTGTTGTACCTCTGTTTTGGCACCTCTTATAACCAAGGTTTACTGGTTGGATCTTTTTCAAGAAATTTTTAGTTGACACTAGAAGAATCTTCCATATTTGTCTTGATTGTACCTATGAGTTTAGAACATAAGTCAGTCAGTTATGGCAGGGTTCCTGAATGTCAAAATCTACCTCCTACTCACTCCTGAAAGTCATTTTTTCTTGTCTAGGTCAAGTTTCTGATCTCAAAGTTTATTCTACGGTTATTCCATTTCTTCCTATTTGGCTGGATCTTCATTGAAGTTTGTGGACGATTTTGTTTCAACTGGTAATTATTATTTTTATTTTTAGGAATTGAATCCTAGATTCAATTGACCATGGGAGAACATATTTTGATACTATTAATAATTGCAATCTCAAAACTGCCTTATTTAATCAATACATTCGACTATGAAGATCATGCAGTGCCTTACTTGGTCTCGAGAACTTATCATTACTAGGTATTATTTGAGCGCTGCTCCCGACTCGCATTCGTCATAGAAACCAGCATAATATTCTGCAGGGTATTTATGACCTCTTTTATAAGATCTTCTTCATGAAAAGTTTTAGTTGATAGATTACCATGATATCTTTCAGCAACCTTTAAGATATCATGCTCATTAAGACCTAGCCGTAAAAGCGTAGTGATGATTGGTTCAATCATGGGCTGAACTTTCAGTCTCTGTAATCCCTTCTCTAGTTTGTCATTGAGCGTCTGAAGTTCTAATTTGAGATTTTCAATCTGGGGCCCAAATCCTAACTTTGTATTATACTGAGTCTCTATGTCTTCAAAGAATTTTTTTACTGCCAATGGAGGGTATACGTCAAGTGAGATTTCAATATTTACAAGCAAATTGCGCAATGTTCTTAGCTCACTTGAACCGAATCCGAGATTTGCAAGTTCGTCGTACACAGGTAGATTTTCTGAATGTAAATAGATTTTGTCTTGCAATAAAGATTCACGCTGACTAAGTTCCGTAACACTCTCTTCCAATTCTTTTGTAGATATCTCTAATGCACGTTTTTTGCCATCTAAATATTGGATATTATTAAATTCTGCAAGTACCCTCTTGGGATCGTATCTATATTCTGCAATGCAACTAACAACACTGGCAAATTTGCTAAGATCTTCAGTGATAGACAAATTGTGTCGGTCTAGGACTTACTTTGCATTAGAATAGGACTTGATTTCTAAATCTGCCACTTTCTTTTGTTGCAATGCCAAATCCCGGGCATTTTCGATTTCTGACTTTTGATTATTTAGGGTCGAGATCTTATCCTTTATCTCTTCCAGTTCTTTATCCAATTCTTTCTTTTTGGCTATCTTTTCGTCTATGTATTCTTCAACTTTAGATAGTGAAATGTGATAATCATTTGAAACTTTGACAAGATTTTTTATACACTTAACGAATTCGCTTGGTAAGATTCCAGAATCTTTGCATTTATTATATAAGTCCCCTATGAGTTGTGTAGCAGCCTCTGCATCTATATTCTGCCCGCTTACCAACTTTATAGTTCTAAAACCGATTGCACATTGAGCTGGAGTAAGACCAGCAGCATTCATCGCTTTTGCCAACTCCCGGATTGCGTCTGCTTCAGGTTTTCCAATGGTCATACCCCATTCGTTAGTAATGTTGCTAACTGCTCCTGTGCTAATGTTATTATCCTGTGCTATTATATCCCTGCCTAGGCCTTGAAGCCATTGACTTACTACTCGCGATTTTATTGTTTCAGGTATTGCAGCTGGCATACTAATCTTCTAATACATAGAGAAAATACTTTACGGTATATAATAATAATCCCCTTTTGATGAGTCAAATAAGCAGTCAAATAGGTCAAATTCCCCGTCAAATAGCCTTGTCAAATGCGTCAAATGGCATAAGAACTGGAGAATACGCATTTCCTGCACATATAACGGACTCTTAATTGCTGGAGCAGCATTCTATAAGCACGCAATAGACTTTGATTATTCCCTCGGATAAATCACTTCTGCGTACTTTTGATAATCCTTCGGGATATTTCATTAATCATGTGTGGAGAAGAGCCGCTGCAATCTCGGGTTTCTTTTAGCTAGGTTGCACTTATGCTAAACTATTATGTAACAGGAAATTAGTAGTTATAAAGTAATATCATAGTAGATATTTGTTATAGCACATAGTATTCTAGTTTGCCTGGATGGTTAGGTTTAGATCATCTAGTAAGGTAGGTGATGAGCAATTCTCGCTGTTACCTAACTGCACAAAATGTGGCCTTAAGTTTTGACAGTGGTAAATGGAAAGTCTGAAGATTAAAAAAAAGTATTGTTCAAGATACTTCTAAAAGAGTTCCCATAGAATCACATTAACAAGCTAGTGCACTTGGCTTTCTTATCCTCTATTGTTAGATGAAGAGACACAGAGCAAGTCAAATCACAAGCATTCTTGTTATTATATAACAATAAAATTGCCCATTTCAGAAAGATTAGATGGTATATAGATAAAGTACATATTTTTACGTGTGACAATTGACAATTTCGTAGGATAGATTACAAATGAAGTATATAAGCCAAAGTACAAATAGAGATAATACTTACTATTAAGAGCGTCAATATTATTATCGATAATTTAGCTGCATATTTTATTTTGTACTTTCGAAATATTGTATTTTATTCGATTATAATTTTTGAATTGGGTTAACGATATTTATGAAAGTAAACTTTAATGTGTAGCAATATGTGTCAGCAAGATTAGTAATAACAATAATTAATAGCAACAATTGCGTCTGAGCCATCGTTTTCATCTCTATATTGCTAAATAATATAATACAATACACCTTAGTTTCGAATATCATTTTACAATTGAAATAGAATCAGGTCTGTTTCACAACCATAACAAGCGTACATAACCCATAATATCTAATTAATATATCATACATTTGTTTTCTGTTTATCATACATAGGCAATAGATATTCCTTGGCCTAACAAAGATGAAGCATGCGATTGGCAGTGGCTACAAATGATATGGGGGTCTTAATGAAAAAGAGATTGATAATTTACTAGAAATTCGAAATTCGACTCTTTTGCTATAAAAAGAAAAATGATAGCAGAAAAATTTTAATCAATAAATGACTATCCTTTCCTCCATATCATGGATTGTCTTGAATTTATAGTTTGTACCCTTTAAGGACAACTTCTCTGATACAAGTTGATGGGACTGGGGTGGACTTTGTTCAACTAGATCAATTGACCTTTTCGCTGTTTGTTTCACGAATTCACTGGCTTCGTTGAGTACGGCCTGCTTTAAATCTTGTGTTATTTTTGCGTCTTGCGAATATTTAGAAGCATTACCAAGCGATGCATAGGCTGTATTTCTTATATGGATTGATCCGTCGTTTAATTGGCCTTTGATATGAGTTACAATAGTACTACTCCGGTCTTTATGATATCTAGCAAAATATCCTAATGCGGACAAGGCTGCTTGTCTAATTCGGTCATCATTATCTCTTTTACTCTTATCAATTAGTGTACTTTCAACAGTATCCATGGTTTCATTTTTTGAAGTCTCTAATGACACAATTTTTAGTCCCTCTATGCCACCTCTCGCAACAATATTCTTAAATGATTTTTTGTCCAAAAGAGATAACAATAATGGAATTGATTTTTCTTCACTTACGCTTTTGGCTATTGCAACTGGCAGCGGCATATTGAACACTAGCACTTTCATTATCATTTTCTAGAATCTGTTTTAGTAGGCCAAATGAATCATCTTTAGAGAACGATCCCAATGCTTCAACTATGGATTCTTTTATTTTATTCTGATTGCTTTGGACGCTTTCGTAACATTGTTTTAAAGCTTCATATGATGCTTCACTTCGCACTGATCCGAGCGTTTTTGCAGCTTCAGCTCTTACTCCCCAAAACAGATTCTCCTGCGATATCACACTCCTTAATTTATTTACAAGTTCTGCTGTTGACTCGCTACCAGCTAAAGCCCTTGCTGCACATATTTTTTCTATTATCGTTTCTCCATCAGTTAAACTATTTAATAAAATGGAATTACCAGCGTTCTGAACAGTCAGATCTAATTTTTTTAGTAACTTAAAATATGGATCGATAGGAACTCTTTTAACAGATGCCCCATCGGGAATGTTGTACGTTTTTCCTACCTCCTTTTTATCTACGAATAAGGTATCTTCTGTTTTCTTTTCAGTACCATCGCTCATCTGAAATACTATCATAACATCAAGGGGAAACCTGAATTGATTAACCTGTGTTTGTTGAACTTTAAGGTTTACTGCTGAATTAATTACTGAAACTGTGATATTCAATTCAGGATGTCCTCCTTGATACATCCATTGATCAAAGAACTCTTGTAAACTTTTGCCAGAGCTTTGTTCAAAAATTTTTCTCATATCGTCAGTTTCTGCAGTCTTATTTTTGAATAAATCTAGGTATGTTTGTAGTGATTTTCTAAAATCATCCTCTCCTAGTAGTGATCTCAGCATGTGTAAAATGCATGCGCCCTTTTGATAGGTACGAGGAGTACTAAACATATCAAGTGGATTTTCATAATTCTTATAGACCAATGGTATTGTATGTACACCCTCTTCTGTACTAGTGAGATACCCGTCTGCATTAGTCAGCATATAAGAGATATATTCATCTTCTCCCAAAATATCTTCATAATATAATGCCTCGCTATACGAAGCAAATCCTTCGTTAAGCCAAACGTGTTGCCAATCTCTACATGTCACTAGGTCACCAAACCACTGGTGAGCCAGCTCATGAACAACAACATAATCATATGTACTAGAATCTCGTGTTGTTTTCTCGTCAGGTAAATAGCGTGTTGTCAAAGTAGTACAAGATGTGTTTTCCATTCCGCCAAATGGAAATTCTTCAACAGTAACCTGGGAATATTTGTCATATGGATATTTTGTTCCAAAATATCTTTCAAAAAAGCTCATCATTTTTAAAGTATTTTTGAAAAGTCGGCGCCCCTCTTCGTCTCTATTGGGAGGAACATAATACAATAGTGGAACTCTACCATCATAGTTTTCTTCCGGAAGTTCTACAAATTTTCCTATAACTACAGACGTAACATATGTAGCATCTGAATGTGGCTCATCCCATACATATTTCTTTTTTCTTCCTTGCTCATCTTCCTCATCTATAATATCCATATTCCCATTAGAGACTACAATAAACTTCGTTTTAGGATCTTCCATTTTTACAATAGTCTCCGGAACAGAAACTGATATTTGTCTAGGAAACTTAGCTTGGGGATTATCAATGCACGGGAACCATTTTTTAGATTCTGTAGGTTCGCCTTGTGTCCAACATTGAAATGCTATGTGATCATCATTTTCTATAAAGTTGAATCCCATGCCATCTGAACTATTGTCGTTTGCAGGAAGTATATTGCCATTAGTAGAATAATTGATTACTAAGGAGAACTTGGTACCTTCTTTGCTCTTTCCAATATCAATTACCAGTTTATCATTGTCTTGTTTGAACGATAATTGTTTATCACCCTGCTGGGATGCTGCGTCTGAATGGATAAGTGGTGAATGAATTTCTATCTTCCGTTTATCGTTATAAACACAGTCAAGTTCGATTTCTTCCAGATCCTGTAAAGTTGTTAGTTTCAATTGTTGTTTGCAATCTATCCTCTTTGTGTTGAAGTCTGGCTCAATCGAAAGCCACATATAATCGATATTGACGTAAGAAGACTGTGGATAATTTACTTCATTTTGTCCTCCCTGGCTACCAATAGTAGAGATTGGTCTTTCAGAAGAATGGTTTTTCAATTCTAGCTAATCATGATCATGCAACTTGATAAGCTTTTTCCACATAGATTTTTACCGCAATTATACTATCGGAGGAATTCACATTAACGATATCATGAAATTAATCAATGTTCCATTTTTTGCAATTAGTGTCGTTATACTGTTTTTGTATAGTTTCATTGACAACAAGTGTTACCAGATTCTATCCAAAATATCTATTCAATATAAAGTGATGATTGCAATTTGGTCATGAGTATCCATCTCGCATTCGATAATCTTTGCCATTTTCTATAAATATTATGAAGAATTTTTTAATTGTGCTCTTCATGTGTAATATAAAAATAGCTATGTAATTTTTCGGCTTCGAAAAACTTTGCTTTCATATTCTGCTTTTGAACTTCATCTTTTCACTTATTAGAAGATCAATTTGCTTATGCAGCATTCTCTTGTGCTGCATTAAAATTTCGTAAAATATCCAATTTTCCTCTATGTTTTCAATAACTTCTCCCAATCTCATCATAGCAACTTTTAATACGACAATGGATCTGTCAAACGACTTTAGAACTCTTTCTTGGTTTTTGGCAAAATTTAATACATTTGTAAAATCATTTTCGGTATTTCGCATTTGATCACAACCTGCTGAGCTTTAATATGCATGCGTGTTTTTCTTAGAGATAAATGTTTATCCAATATCGTGCCAACGAGTTCTACCTGTTTCACAGGGTCTTTAATGGAACTTAGTTCTTCTGCAATACTAACTGGTATATCAGAATTAAGGATTGAATCAATTACCTTGGAAGGCAAATCAAGTAATCCTATACGTTTCGTTATATAGCTAATACTTTTACCTATCTTTTTGGATAAATCAGTTATTCCTCCCCATCCGAAATCTACTACATATTTTTTGAATGCCTGCGCCTCGTCGATGGGATCAAGACTTTTTCGTTGTATATTTTCTACTAGAGAAACCTCGAAAGCTTCCTTGTCGTCCAATTCTACAATATAGCATGTTATTTTTCTCCAACCTAATGATCTGCAGGCGTTATATCTTCTGTTACCGGCTACGATTTCAAAGTGCTCATCTTTCACCCTTACTATAATTGGTTGCAAAAGCCCTTTTTGTTGTATGGACTTTGATAAGTCTAGCGTAGAGTCCATACTAGATCTACAGAAATATGATTGACGGATATGGAAAATATCTACGTCTTGTATTGAACCTGGCACGAGTTCAGAATGATATACTAATCTAGACATTCTTTATTATCTGGAATTTGGAATACAATAAACTTTATCATATTGAATTCTGTAAAAACATAGCAGTTACTAACTAATCATATTTTAGTATGAAATATCCTAGATTAGAAATGACCAACGTTTAACTACAGCATCCTAGAATTGATCAATATGCCTCATGTACTGTATAACACGGATTCCCAATATTCAAGTACAAAGTGGAAAACGATACTTAGAGTTCTTCAGGTTGTGGTGGTGGTTCGATAAATTCTGGTCATTTAAGGCATTAATCCATTATCGACCATTTCTACATCAGGATTTAGAAAAGATGAACTATCTGTCTGAGATAAGAATATCGACCTAAATAAGTTATAATTTATAGTTGGCTATGTAGAAAACATCATCAATATTACAAGATTAGTCAGTCTATGCATATTGTAGGTGATACATCTAAATGATAACTCTCTGTTCTGCATTCTAGTCAATCTAGACATAAGATTCTCTCCAAATAGTCGTTTTATAACTGATATTATGGTTTCATCTTTGTTTCGTTGATTGTACAGCAATTTGGAGTAACCACGCTTCATCTGCTTTCTGTACTTACCATGTGTTCTCCACATCGGTACATGTTCATATCGAGCAGGAATAATACTGAATGCATGTAAGTCCTCTCTTACGAGAAGGTGATTATCTTCACTATCGTAACCCTTATCAGCTGTAACTACGGATAATGGAAGAATATTTGATGTCCTTGTTACAATTGGCCTGAAATCTACATTATCATGCCTTGTTGGAGCTCGTCTTATCTTAATTGTACATATGATTTGTTGTAATACATCTACTCCAATAGATAATTTCGCATATTTTCTTCTCAATTCTGTTCGATCAGTATAATATTGTGATGCATGAGTTATCTTAAATCCTGTTGAATCTATTCCTGCAAAGATATGCTTGGTACCACTAATTACAATGAATGACGAAATTATCTTTTCAAGCAATGAATTATTAATTCTATCTGTAAACTTTTGCAATGTTGTAAAATGAGGAATACGTGACAACCGTAGAAATGACCTTAGGTAATAGGCTTCAATTAACCACTCGACAAACATTCTATAACTCTTACCTTCATACTGTCGTATAGCAACTAGAACTATGTGCTGCCATATTGTAAATATGTGATTACTTTTCCTGTTAGAAAATAGAGGAATCCTTGCATGCTTCAAAACACGGAACATAGTACCTGCAAGTCTGACGTACATTGATTCTTTCAATAGACTATTGGTATTATACTCTTACAAAGCTTTGACTGTATGAGATGGTTTCTACACAGCCTTATAGTTATATTAATTTATTAATTAATCACTCATCTGTGCTATAACGAAACAGATTTTTATTTTAGATTCTACACTACATAAGTTACCATTTAAGTGTTAGAAATATAGCAATGAGGTAACGAATTAATGGGGACTTATCAGTATTTTGCTTGTATGTCGACTTTAAAATACTTCAAACTGCTAAGAATTCCAAATCAATCAATCATAGTATAAACTCATAAAACTGGTTTGTATCAGTTGTTCTGAAATTTGATGTGTGGTACTCCAATTGTATATACTTAGCGGGCAGGGAACAAGTCTGTTAATGCTGCCTGAAAATAAATACCACTCCTCTGATTCTATATTAACTATAAGAAGAAATTGTGGCTTGTTTATCTACAATTTTATCCTTTTGCAATGAATGATAGAATGAACCAGCTTCTAGGGCAAGAGAGTGTGGATATTCTTCTAGCGACATCTTTTCTGCTTTATCTTGTTTTGCTGCTTTACATTTAAAGGTGAATTCTACAATGAGTGGCTTGTCTTCTTTAGTCGATGAATACCACAGGTTAAGCTCAGGCTCGATCTCAGTAGCATCATCTGAAAAAGCGATTTTTCCAATCTTGCTTGATATTTCTACTACTTCAAAATTATTTACTTTGCTGAGCATCTTACCAGTTTCAATCCCTAGATCAAGTCCAGGAAATACAGATAAAACATCTTGCATAGTATTAAAGCGTGGTGTTTGTTTACCCTTCAGAGAGGCTGAAAGTGAAAACTTGCTGATGAACGGGATAATTATATCTTCTTCGAACTTAATATCGATACCTTCAACAGAACTCGCAAGATCATATGAAGCAGAGACATATCGATCTGAGTGTCTACACTTCAGTGCGACATCATATTCCTCTGAATTCTTCTCCTTTCTTATTCTGAGCAGAAAATTATTATTACAGTAGAGTTCATATGCATTGGTATCCACGTACCATGTTGTTCTCTCTTTTTCTTTAATGTCATCCATAAATCTTCCATTCTGTTTTTCAATTAATCCCTTAATGATGGCTGAGAGTTCTTGTATTCCTTTCTTTTTATCCATGAACCTGTTTCTATCCAATATAATCTTAAATTCACGAGAGGTTAAAGGGCGATTGGAATGAGGCAAGCCTAAATATTAACACCTAGGGGTAGTTAAACTCACTGTATATAAATTTACTCGTATCAACCGTTCCCTATACCTGACCGTTCCAGTCCCAATATTAATTATGTTACCATTAATTAGATATCATCATCTACAAATAGCCAGTCTATTGACTGTTGAGATTAGTCCAGTTGCACTTGGTTTGTCTATCAAAAGGCGTAGTGCGGGTGTTTATAGACTTAACTACATGGATAGTGATGCCGAAAATCTTAAATTTGCTTCTATAAGAAATATGCATTAGACTGAGCATTCGCTGCTTTTAGGCTGTATTTGTGCACATCAGCCAAGCATATTCAGAATTTCCTATTCAGGAGTACATAGAATAATCTACTTAACAACGTTGTTGTTGTAATGTTAATACTGCGGTGTACAGATGAAGCATGTTTTTAGCATGGTTTTTCATATAGTATTAAGGTACAGTGATTGCTAGACGCAAAACCGATTATATGAGCGCATAACCTCTTGGAGTTTTCGGCGCCGAAAAACTTCAGACCATTCACCGAGTATTGTTACAAGTTAGATTTAGCCACTGAATCTCCAGCAATTCTTAACTGAACCTTCACAGTATTGTCATAGTAGTTGTCTTTTTCTATGGACTTTTGCCTTTAGTTGTCTTTACCGCTTTAACGAATCGAACGTTCTCAGTAGCTTCTAAAGCGTAGTTGCCATCTTGAACATTATCTATTATGAGGAATTGGCAAGGTGGGCCTTCAGTATACGGTCCACATTACCCGCAGCAATTCCATGATATTCGCAATCGATAAATCTAACATCTGCTGACTACCAGCCCAGAAGGCAAAAGAATTATTTTTAAGACTGTAGGCGTAAAATTTGTCTTTAAATGCCATCCAGTGGCGAATACATTAGAACGTTCGAAAATATCTGGCTGGTCTTAGTCTTCCTATTACTAGGTCTTCGCTACCTCCGTTGTGGCAGTAAGGATCAAATCTCATAATTCGATGTTGTCCCCTCGGTGCGCAGCCAAGCTTGACGCTTTCATTTTCGCTGAAAGTTTTCATGCTGATTTCTGGAGTTACCTACTTTGACTACTAGATTCACACTCATTTGTCCTCAGATGTTGATCTTGGATAAAGATGTTGACAGCTCCAAAAACATATTAAGATAGTTAGAATACAACAAGATGATCAGGGTGCTGCATTATTACATCATTATTGACTTATATTGGTGATGTTGTTGATTTAGATTGTTAGATACTTCATTCTGATTCATATGTCATTAACCTCTGATTTTGTGATTGATTAGTATATAAAATAGTATGTTTTAATGTATGATTCTCTATTAGAACCACAACAAAAATATTTAATTACTAAGATTCTTAAAAATTGTGGTCAGTTTTTAGCAGTATCGAGTAACACTAGTAGTACTCAATAGAACGTTATTTAATACAAATTATAGTCGTAACTGGATGAATTTTCGTATAGCTTTACTCTCTTATATCCTGCTGGTATATGTCTGTAGCCTGATAGATGATTCCCTACTTTTGGAACACCAATTAAACTCGATTTTCATCAGACTTTTTGAATGGCCCTTCTATGTACATGCTTATGACTTGGATTTGGCCTTTGATGTATCATTTCTACCAATATTCCATCATCCATTTCTGGAATTTCGCGTTGACAGAAGTAACCCTACTTAAATATGGTTTGTCTAATTGAGTGCATACAGTATCTGTTCAAATCGAAGTAATTATCAATTTACAGCCAATCTAGTTTGATAAATTGACACTACACCATTATTAAAAATCTTATATAGAGATAGAATATAACTTTCGCCAGCCTTCATATGATTATTCAAGATGAAGTCATCGCTACCATCTACATTTATACGATTCGGAACTACTATGGATTCATTTCCTAAATGATGAATGTCAAAATTTCCATGTTTGTCTTGCTTTAGTATAGTCATAACTGTTACAATATTTTTGACTTCAATACTTTTATTTCCTATAAAAGGGGTGGTAGGAATGTGAAATGACATTCCTTTTCGGAGACTTACTCCTTCATTAATCAATGGAAAACTAAAATCTGGGTTTTCAATTATAGTCTTGTTAACTATTACACCTTTAAATCCTAGGTTTGTGAAACCATCGTCTCCATATGTTAGATATGCTTGAGGGAGATTCAAAATCAATAACGGTTGACTGTTTTGATAATCAGTCTTGTTTCCCTGAATAAGCGATGGTGCTAATAATCTAAAATCTTTTCCTACTATAAGGGATGGCACATAAAGAATAGATATTATTGTTATTGTCAAAATTATTGAAGTAGATTTTTTTGTAATTCGACTCATACTTAATATATTATAAGCTATATTCGGTTTAGTCATATATTTGGATAGATAAGCTCTTGTACTGCATATATAGTTACAATAGATGGTGATGGCTATGGCGATTGTGACAACGTATCAGCACTTTCTGCAGCTATTTTGAAGGCCGGGCGACTTGACTCAGAGGTGATAGTAGGTGAATTCTTTTAGGCAGTTGTTTTGAGTTTCGCCCTCATGGATCTGTGGGATTCCTCTATCTGAACCACCCCATGATCTATCCGTCTTTCAGTTAACTGAAACCAACTACTCGCAATACATAGATTATAATTTCAAGAGATACTATCTAGTAGGCGCTACGTATATTAATGATTTGCCTGCCCTGCAGTTGATTATAGTTGTTACGCTGCTCCAGATTCCCTTTCGTAGGCGAGAATTCATAGCGCATGAAGATCCAAAAGATAGCGCTAGTAGTTGAAAAGCATGATGCGCACGGCAGGATATATCTACAGCCAACGCTAACAATAACCGAGTGGATTATATATTGTAATGTCAGAAGAGTTTGATTATTTTTACCATCATAATAAGCGGAAGTTATCCTTAATGCATGTGAAAATATTATTTGCATATATAATGATATTGGCTATATTATATGGCTATATTATATGGCCAGAGAATCCCAAGTTTTACTCTATTCTGACTAGTCTATTTTGATGCCAACAAAGGATCGATACGTATCACTTGCTGAATTACTTGGTTATGATGTATCTCCATAATCGAGAAATGTCTTTTCCCAACGTCGATAGCCGCTTTAGTAGCGATGAAAAGGCCTATTTAAATGCAGTAATATCTGATTTGAAGATACTTTGTAAGAGATTATTTTTATGGTCTTCTATATCTTTATTTAGGATAGATATACTTCTCATGTACTCATTGATATTAGTTTGATTATAATAAAAAAGTGCGTCCCAGTCTATGCTCTTATTGTCTCTTATAGGAAAGTATTTTTGATCCTTTTTCCACCCTGCAAAATTCTGTGGATTTAGTATGTGAATATAAAATTGATTACAGTGATATTTGTTTAGAACGTTTCTGTCTATATTTATAGGATTGTCTTGTGAATAAGACGTATATACTTTCAATATATGTGCTAATCTGTTGCATACGTCATAATAATATGTAGTATAGTTTTGTTGTGGAAACTTATAACCTGCTATATAGTAGGAATATTCTTCAGCAGCAGATGATAAGTTATCCCAATTCTGTCTAATACTATCATCAGAAAAGTACGCTTCAATTTTTGAGCCAATCATTTCCTTAGATATTTGCCAGCTTCTGAAAGAATCGTCAAAATCTTTTTCATTAAACCTATCTACTAATCTAGTTGACACTACAGAATCAGATACAGCTTTATTTATGTCGTCAGCTAATGCTGTTTTAAGCTCTAGTTGCTTTTCATTATCTTGCCACTGGCGGGTGAAATTTGGGATTATTATACTGGATACTATTGCGCCTACCATGAGCAATAGAAAAGGATGAGACATTATCTTCCTGAAATCCTCATTATTAAGACGCTTGAGCTGATTTGATAAATATCTGAATTTTGCCTTGATTTCCATATTACCTTAATGCTATCAATAACTAGATCTAGATTTATAAAATGATTCTCTGTATTAGCATATCATTAAGCAAATGTTTCTGAATCAACCAACATATCAATTTGTATATTTCATTAAGAGAAATTTTAAAAGTAGACTGAGAGTATTTGTGAAAATAAAAGTAGCTTATTTTGGATTCGAATAAAAGATTTCTGAATGAGATCATAATTTTTGCTGCTTATGATAACACTATATCATCTTAATGCCCCCCTGTCCTAACTTATCGATAGCTTCTGATGTGGACAACAGGAATTGGCTATATATCATACTTGTAGCCTGATTAACACCTATAGCTGAGGGCTGATTTCCAACTTTGATATCATCTCTTATCTTAGTTCTAATTCTTTCATCGATTACAGAGACAGAATCATTACCAAGATTCCTAACATTGACTATATTTCTAGTCTTATGCCAGGCCTTTTAATGATTAGTGAAAATAAAGAATAGATAAAAGTGAAGGTCATCGTTGGCTTGCTCATTGACTTAAGAGCCCGACTGCAAGAGTTGGACAGCAACTGAACAGATCACTCTTGATCATTCAATGGCTTGAAGAAGAGAAGTAGCCGCTGTGAAATTACATATGGTATTATGGAATCCCTTGAGCTGAGCTTCTTTCAGTTAGGTGTTCCCCCACCTGAAACAGCATCATATCAGGGACCGGCGTGATAGCCTTCAAGACTGTCCGTGTTATTATTTCCAGACTGAATGTCTCTACAGGCAACCGCATCTGCGGTCATGTTACTAGCGCCACTAGTTTGATAGAGGATTGTTATCAAGTAGCCAACACGTTTACCGGCAGGACGTTTTGCGTTAATTAGGGTTAAAAGACCGGCCACAAGAGGACTTGCCGCACTCGTTCCACCATTGGGCTCAGACTGCCCATTGACAACAAGTAGATAGGGTGAGGCTGTCCAGTATGCATTACTGTGAGATCAGAAAGACATCGCCCGATGATTACAGCAGGGGTTGATGGAACTAATGTTCACGTTCTTCTACCCGACTTGCCTTGGGAAGACCGCACTCACACCGCTGCCTGAGCTGCCATCATCCAGTCTTACGCCGTCACCTTCAATCCATACAATTTCGTCATGTGTCCTCATCTAGGTTCCAAGAGATCAAGAGAAGACAAGACATAAAATAGTATAAATATATCATCCAATATTTGGCAATTTAGTTGGAATATTGAAATCAATTAAATTACAAAAATCAATTCATGGTAATTTATTTTCATATTCTGGTCCATCGATATTACCAGGAAAGTAATCCCTAAAGGGTAGTTGAATCGAAGCGCTAATCCTAAATCTAAAGAGGCAGATGGCTATCCATTAATTGGCTTAGTTTAGCGGATCGCCTCTTCCAAAACCTATATCGCGGGCACGCTGAAGTATTGGATAAATGTCGGTTGTGTAAGATGTAGTAGTAGGTGATGTTAGCAGTCCGCCGTCAACCATTGCCTGAAAGATGCGATCATAAAGAGTAATGGCACTTTGTTGATGGGGAGCATATTTTGTGGGAGCTACGATAACCCAGGCACCATCCACAGAAGGGGCAGATCCATCACTTCGCAGCTTGATGATAGCTGTTACTGGACCATCTGCTACATCGTCATACCAATCCTCCCTCGCTCAAAAATAACCGTCAAGAGCAGTACCTGCCGGCGAAGCAGATTTGCCAAAACCACCAAGGACCAATAAATGGTTATCATTATCAGTTCTTATCTCACCTAAGGGAATCTTGATTACTGGTGCACCAGAAAACCTAATCTCTCCAGTGTCAAAGAGACCGATCTGATCCGGACCATTAAGTGTTAGGGGACCGGGGTCAATTGTAGGATCACTTGTTGACTCGGTGTTGCCGCGTCCAGGATGTGCTCGCCTTGCTATTGACAAGATGGAGAGTCCAGGATATTTCAGCTTCAGCATTGCTGATCTCAGTTGCTGTTCCATCATCATGATGTGCAAAGATATGAAACCGCGCCGCCTAGCGCTTAACCCGGCACTGACTGTCTTTGAATCCTCCCAGGGGCATTGGTTCTTCTCCTAATTTTTCAGGTCCTATAAAGAAATCCTCAGGACTATTTCCTACACGGGGCAATGCTTATTGCTGGGTGAATTTTGTATATAGTCACCATAATTAGACAGACATTGGTAAGATAAGTCATTCTTAAGGCTTTCCGAGCACCTTCTGTCTTCGATTAGCCATACTTGGCAAATCAGTTACTAAACATATTTTGTCTGATTCAAGACTTGATAATAACAAAGAACAAAGTCAAAGCAAATTGGTTTAAAATTTTAGTTAATTAACTCCAATACTATGAATCTAGCGTGTAGGATAAAAACACCTGGACTTTTCAAACTCATCTTTTCTTAACTTAGTGCTATACTTTCTTATCATTCAAACAACGATTATTGGCTATGGTTTCTGACCATTCTTTTATGCATTCTATAATTATTATTATCATGATTTTCGTGGCTGATCTTCTTGTAACCCATAAGTCATTCTCCGAAAAGATTAACTCATCTATTCTCTGCAATAATTGTGCATCTGATTTTGATTGCTTGTCATTAGGATGAGCAAACGTACTACCCTTATATTTCGTATTATCATATCTCCAACAAAATAGCTAAGATCCAGATATTCCTGGATCAAGGGTTAAATAGTTCGATATAGTCTAGATTGTATAATAATTAGAAAAAACAGGTTTTCATCATAATATGACAATCAATTAGAGAGTATTTTAAGGATGTCAGTATACAATATAACGCCCAAAAATTAGTCCGCGTATAGGAGTTATAATACTCATAGATATAACCAAATATAATATCACACTATTTCTTTCAAGTTTGGTACCAAAATATTATGATATGAAATTTGTCGCTGACTCATGCCTTTAAGTAAAGGTGATTGTAAAAAAAACTTGGCTATGATATATAGAGCAGAATGAGTGGTCTTGAGTAGCTATTGCTATCTCTTTAGGGATATCGACAGAGGAATTATCGTTTGGTCAAACTATATATGGTACTATCCACTGGTAAACCTAAGTGTGTAACTGCTATTGGAACCGATATTGAGTAGTTTAAAACCTACCATATACGCACGAGCATGGTGAGGATCTAATTTAGGCTCCTGCCAGCACATGTTAAATGCATCAGGAACAACGTAGGCATTATAGTTACCAGCCCATTGAACGGTTCTGTCGCTAGAATGAGCATAATATAACCAAGTGCTATTGATGCTTGCTAGATTAGCATTAGAGACAACCCTGCACGAGTTAGTCGGTATACTCCACCAGCCCACCTTTCTCCAATTTCCGCCATTTGCACATTGACTAGGATTATAGTAAGCTACCGCTGCAGAAATAGGAGACGAATATTCGTTACAAAAAGTAAGAGTCATTGTTCTATCAGGCCTTCCCCTCGGTATTTCCTTTCGGCGGTAATCGTGCTTTTTCCGCACTCGAAATCATTTCATCCTGATCCCATGTTCCAGGACTGTGAGATGCGAATCCGTGCTTCTTATCTTGAACAGAACCTTCTCCTTCCGTATCTTCTAGCTTCACAGGTTCATTTTCGTTTTCCATTAGACAACATTAGAATCACTGTATTTAACTATTTTTGTAATATTAACATAGAGGGAACAATACTAATGGGAAAGCAATTACTATGGCCCAAACTATGGAGCGATCGCAAACTCTGTAAGATCGAAAAGGATTCTTACCATATTTTAAAAACAATGGCTTTGCATTTCCAGTACTGCTCACCAAAATATACAAACCCATTTCTGCTATTAAACAGAAGGTAATAAAACACATTTTGGACTAATCTACTTGATTCATCCTAAGAATAGTTCAATAAAATTCTAGACGCCGTTTGATAAGCTTTCGACTATGAAGAATGAATTAGAGGTCTCAACTTGCGAACATATTAGATCGCACCCCATGTTAACGAAAAAATTAAAAAGAATTCGCAAGCATAGGGAATTTAGAACCATCTCTGGGACGGACAATAAGCTTGAGAAATCACTTGTTAGATATCACTGGTGCAGGACTAAAGTGATACGCTACTTGCCTACGGGCCAAATCCTTGCGAGTTATTGAATTCTGACAATTATAATCCTAAAAATAGTAAATAAATGGTGATCATAGTCATGATTCACCGCTTATGAGAGACGATCACCCCTTAAGTAGCGTTGTTTCAATCCAGTGTAATCATCACTCTTCAAAATGCCGGTTATAAATGATCCTTAGATAATTCGAACCATTTATAGATCTAGAGTTGGGTTTACTTATGGATATCCGGCTATCACAGCCCACGTTGCTATAGCGCTGTCGATTGTACTCCAATATCCGTATTTTTCGTAGATACGCGCAGCAGTCTTCTTCTGGTCCTTAAGAGGCAAACTACCATCCATTTGTGGATCTGATGCGTTTCGAACAGTAAACCAATCTGGACTCTCATTATGAATATCTTGACAGGACAACCCTAACGTTGCATCATCCATTTCAACTACAGCTCCTAATCCTTGCAATTTGTATGTGTCAGTTGTGTTGTCAAAACCAAAGAAATCAGTACTTATTATTATTGGTGGTTCAGAGCTAGGAAATAGGTCATAATATATCTTAGGGTGTTGAGAACCCTGAGGAAGTTTATTTGCATTAGCTTGGAATAACTTATCCACAGCATACTGTAAGTAACGGATTGGAACTGAACCTTTATTGTCATATTGTTGGTTATTAAAAGGTGCGTTGCCGAAGGTTTTATTACAGTCAAATCTGACCTTTCTTCCGATCACTACGTCTCCAACCTTAAGGTCTTGTCCTATTCCCCCTGCGGTTCCAGTAGTGATGACAAGTTTTGGCTTTACTTCCTGAATAATTTGTGTCCATAAATCACGAAGGGGTAGCTTTGGCCCATCTGTACTCATATGAAGTTCAGATTTAAAGCATAATACAGACTTATTTCCAATCGTACTACGAAAAAAAATCCCAAGCCTGTTCTTCTCAAGTGATGGCGCGCCATGTCGAATATTATTCTTGTAATGCGACTCAAATAGCCGATCGTATGGATACCAATTGGAACTAGAATATTCTGGTGTCAGTATATCCGCAAGCGCCTGACATTCAGCAACTGTCCAAGTGACAACAAGATATTCAGCCTCAGGAAGGGATTCGCTAGGATTAGGATTTTGAGGATATGGCTGCGATATAGGAATAAAATCTGCTGGCCACGGAACCGCATTTGGTCTTTTTAATAGGATTGGTTCGAGTTCTGTCCAATAAGCATAGGTTGATGGTTGCCTAGGATCGAATTCAATAATGTGTTTAGCGAAATCAAAATCTGTTTCGGGGGATCTCACAATACTGATAAAAACATCTTATTATATAGGATTATTGTTATTTATTGTGAGAAGGTAATTGCCTTCGGTACTATGTTCAATATACGTTGTTACTCTTATTCTGTAGAACCATATCAAAACTGCTTGATGCTCGGAATAGCGTATCACGTGTTAAACAAACTAGAATAAGTCCATTGGATATGCACCCACAACCATTAAAATATTTTTAAACTAATCCTGCAACCCTATTTCTTTACACTAGATGTTAATGACTAGTAATCTATGCTTTAAGACAAGTCTGAAATTATGATTACATATCAACATTTCATAGTGCTCGATCAGAATTATGACAAATCTTGTCCAGAATAGGGCCAATTTATTAACCCCTCAATAGAATTTCTTCTCCCACCTTGAATAATCGTGGCCTTGTACCATTACTCAAAGGAAAGCCATTTATTGCTGACAATGGATTTTGTGGAGAACAATAAAATATCGACATGTATACTAGCATAACAAAGATGAGCATCTATTTCCACTAGTTAGAAGAGTAATAATATTCTTGTAAGAGATCTAAAAGCTTATGCAGTCTGAGTTACTGCCGCACATGACGATGTCAAAAAGTGAACTATCATGAATTATATGTATAATACTGCAGTCTACTTTGAGGGTAGGGACAGGCAAGTTGCATTAAATTGTTAACGTTTTTACACAGATTATTGGCACTCTGCACTGCAAACATATCCAAGAATCATGTGACTAAGGCTCCAAAAATGCAGAGCCAGGGATAAATTTCATGACCCATGTCTATCCCAGTCGCTGTATATTTTTTCTGCATTTATGAGTACAGTATATTTTCTGTAGAATTCACTATATCTTATATAGATATGAGTTATAATTTGTACAAATATATCGTCCAAGGTGTCAGGTAGTTCTGATTATTTTGCGATGTTACAAAGGCAAAAAGATGCAGCATGATCTTCCTCTGGCTTTCAATACGTAAAAGCATAGAGTAGAGTAAATTATCGAGCATAGGGATGGTAAGTATGATAGATTATTATAATAGACATAAAAGAAAGATTAAATTTTTTACTACCTTACTTTACTCCATTGAAGCCCACTTACCAATCAAATGACACGGGAATGAATAAAAGGTCTATGACATCAATATAGCCCCAGTTTACAAATATCAACCAAATTCACTGATACTCGTTGTATATTATACAAATCAATCGATGATTTATCCATTACATTCCCCATCTGAAACTATCATAGGCAACATAGAAGTCCTTTCGGATATAAGTGGCAAACCTGACCATATATTTTCGGCGCCGAAAAATTTTGATCTTTATACAGTACACTATCATGGGATGAGAGAAAAATAATCCAAGATGAAAGTCTTAGTTACACGGCTTCGATTGTTACTTATTGATTAAGATAGCATCAGATTTTATTTTACTATACTAATGGTTTGTACAAAGGTCTCTATTTGGATTTCAAGCATCTATTTTGGCATTACTGTGATCTTATTACGCTACACATGAGGAAAAAACTTAATAGATATATCATTAATCATGTGATAGAACTACTTGAAAACTATGCTAATGATCTCCATTATTTGTCTCATAGTAATATCGTTGTTTTTACTGCCCGCTCAAAATCTACATGTGATATTAGGCCAACCGGCTCAAACAGCTAATTCTTCAAGTGATTCTGGTCTAATCAATACTACGAATAGGACTACAAGCATTGCAAATGCAGTAAAAAATGCTACAAATAATATTACTAAGAATTTGAATGCGAGCATTGCAAATGCAGTAAAAAATGCTACAAATAATATTACTAAGAATTTGAATGCGAGCATTGCAAATGCAGCTGCATCTAAAGTTAATGCTGCAACAGCAGTGAATCCTACTGCTGCGGTTAAGGTGATTGTTGACAGTAATCTTCCTTACATTTTCATATTTCTAGTCTTTTTTATGCTGATTATTCCATTGGTCTTGGACCTATGGTTAGCTTACCGACGAAAGTCTGCAAATACTGACAAAGCAAATGCCCGGATTGCAGGGATCCCGGGATTGTACAGAGCTCTAATGACGTTTGGTGTTATACTACTAGTAGGTACAGTTATATTCTATATTCTTGCTCTTATCACATTTAGTATAAATGTTCCAAGCCCAGTTCTGCAATCTTTAATCGATTTGTTAAAGAACCTCGGCACTATACTTGGTACGGCATTGGCGACAATAATTGCATTCTATTTTGGAATGAGAGGTGCAGAGTCGGCTGCAGAAAAAGCCGTTGCTGCTACAAAGCCATCGGGAACAACAGGAACAACAGGAACAACAGGAAATCCGAGCATAGTAAGTATTTCGCCTAATGATGGAGCATCTACCGTAGCGGTAGATTCTGATATTCGTGTTGGATTCAGCGAGCCGGTGGACAAAACAACTGTTAATGTTAACTCATTTTCGCTAAAGGATAGTAATAATAATCCACCTAAAACAGGGACAGTCTCACTAAGTACTGATGGTAAAACTGCAACCTTTAAACCTGATACATCGTTATCTGCAAATACTACTTACCATGTTACAGTTTCTGGAGTAAAGGTGCTGTCGGATCTAAGGCCGATTCCCATTAAAACTTGGTCGTTTACTACCAAGTAAATTTCATGTCATAAAAAACTATTCAATTTATAACAAGGTCACTTTGCTATATTCAATTCTATAAATCTGGGATTACGAGGGTTTATGAGATTTAATATCCAATATACTCAGTTTGGTAACTGGTTTGTTGGTTCTCATAACTTAAGATATCTGAATTCCTATTTTAAGGATAAAATTACATGATGCTACAATAAATTAGAATTTAATCAAGCAGTTAAATTAGAAGTTATTAATACAGCGATACTAAATATAATTCATATAGAACTCGATCCCATTTGCGAGAATGTAGATGACATGATTTGAACACTGCTGTAAGCCTGTTGAGACGACATGAAATGCATACGAGAAGGATCTGCTAGATATTTCTCAACCAATCTAGTGCCTAACTATCGATTTGATTCAGACTCAATTTTTTCGGCGCCGAAAAATGATTCTATCTTAGTTAGTCGTTAGGATAAAACTCGTTCGATTCAACTAAACTAGTGTTACCAGAGGATGTAATAGACTTCAAGATGAAAATGGAATATGAGTTCTAAACTTAAAGGCATGGGATGGTTGAGATCCCATTGATACAAGAGATTTTTCTCGTGAGCATCCTAGAGTCCAGAAAATTCTGACAAGCAATGATACTAAAAAACTTAAGTCAACAGCGAATCCCAATGATACAAACTCTTTAATTGTTTTGACATTTTCATCAGCATTCATGGAGTTATATAACCGAAAAGATACGGTCGACTTATAGTACTGTACTAGAGACCAAAGCCACGGATCTGGCATTCTATCAAATTCTTCCGGGTCATCAGTATAGAGCCAGTAATACTCATTTGGAATCCCAAAGAGTCTTATAGCTCCTAATGTTGTACAAATAGGGGGCGCTATAATCACCTATACCTTCTCGACCCATAAGCAATCTTGTCGCCTTATATAAGAAGAGTCCTGAACCGGCTCTGTAGAAATCATATCATACAGTCAAGCTTTGTAAGAGTATAATACCAATAGTCTATTGAAAGAATCAAGATACGTTAGACTTGCAGATACTACTATGCGCCGTGTTTTGAAACATGCAAGGATCCCTCTATTTTCTAATAGGAAAAGTAATCACATATTTATAATATGGCAACATATTGTTCTGATTACAATCCGACAGTACGAAGATAAGAGTTATAGAATGTTGTTTGTGGATTGTTGGTTGTTCGAGGCATGTTACCCTAAGGTCGTTTCTACGATTGTCACGCATTCCTCATTTTACAACATTGCAAAAGTTTACAGACAGAATTGGCAATTCATTGCTCGAAAGGATAATTTCATCATTCATTGTAATAAGCGGTACCAAACATATCTTTGTAGGAATAGATTCAACAGGATTCAAGATAGTATATATCTCATACTTCATTTAGAATAGCCTCATTCTGATAGAAGATGTTGCTCGCAGAATGAAGTCTACCTACATATAATCGAATTCTTTGTAGTAATGTGTCTGAAGGAGTGAGGCTGTCTTTTTGTTCTGTGCCCTCTTATTTTGTTTATAGTATGTTTTTGGTAACAAGGCACCAAGTACAATAGTATCAAATTACCAAATTTTTAATTTGGCATAATAGATGCCTATTTCAGAAAGTGTAAAATCAAATATTTCAGCATCGAAAATATTTGATAGTCTGGAGCTGTTACTGTACATTATCAAATAAAGCCATGATGCTGCATCTTCTTTTTTCCCACCGATTCCTTGGGGCTGGACAAACATGTCTACTTTACATCATCCAACAAGTAAAAAGCATATTCTAATAAGCATACCAATATGTATCATAACCAAGTTGGCTGGGATGGATGCTGTGAATAAAACTTCTTTAGTTTATGAATATCATGTAAAAACCATTCAGTTATCCATTCAGTATAATTCTTAGAAACAATCTCACTTGGAAAATAATCTTTAGTAATTCGAATTATTGCATGAGCAGCTTTCATTCCAGACATTATTCCTTTTAGCACTCCATGTGAAGAGGCAGGGTCTAACACAGCTGCTGCATCACCCACTATAAAGTAACCTGAGCCTGCTGGTTGAAGTACCCGTCTCCAAGTAACGTCGGCACCATGCATAGATTTAATCGGCTCGAGTCCTTCAAATTCATCTGGAAGCCAACCATAAGGAATAATTATTTTATTATTATTATCGCTCATATTGAAATATAACTGCGTCCACTGATAAAGATGCTTTTCTATTTTCAGCTGTCCATGTCCAGCCTTCAGTAGTGAGAACAATGGCCGGCTCTTCATCACGAGATGGGCATTCTCCTTTCGCATATCCATAGTAAGCAAATAGTGGTATAGAATGCTTCTCTATTACCAGTTTCAATCTTCGTGCAAGCCAATGTATTCCTCCAGCTGCATCTATCACAAAATCTGCCAGAAAATTTCCGCAAGTTGTTTTTACACCAACGACCTTTCTATTACAATCCAATATAATATCTAATGCTTGGCATGGTTGTAACACGCAGACACCACACTTTTGTGCTCGTTTGAGAAGAATACTAGCCAATGTTGCACGCCAAGCCTGGTAGCCTAGCCAAGGACCTTTTTCATCCCTGCCAAAAGTGATTAGATTACGTCTACTGTTATTCTTATCATCATCATTGTTTCCACTATTCCATATTGTCCATATGCCCTTATGTCGAACAAAGTTTGCTGCCTGAATATCTTCTTTTATACCCAGTTTATCAAACAGGATTTCTACTCCTGGATGCAGAGTCTCTCCTGGTCTATTACGAGGAAACTCTATAGATTCTATTAATGTAACTCTAAGACCAAATTTTGCAGCCCAGATAGCAGCTGATGTCCCAGCAGGCCCAGCACCGATAATTAATATTTTTGTATTATGGAGTTTGGACCAGTCCCCAATTTCCATTTTCAACCCTGATTAAAACTGTACCAAGTGAACCAGTACCAACAAAAAATGTAATCCTTTTCTTTATATCTACAACGACCTTTTTAAAATCTCCTCCTGATTCATGATGCGAATTGCCAACATTACAAAGCTCAATTCTATATATATCCTCCTTTAATACCGTTTGTCCAGTCGGGTCCGCCTGGATTTGGGCTTGTTTAAACTCTGGATCGGTTACAGATATTTCCTTAAAGGAAAGTACAGGCCATTTTATTTTCATAATATTACCTGGAACGCGGAGCGCTTTAGGAATTGTTTTATACGCTGTTGCCAATACTAAAATCCTTGATTTGTATTTATTAATATCTACTTGTCCAGTGAGTTTCAACGTAAATTTATTTTGCAACATATTCTTCACATAATCAACATAGTCAAAATCCAAATATTCGATTTGAGGTCTGTTTTGCATATTAATAATCTTTGGACCAACTGCACCATCCCATGGAATATTGCCGCTTCGACCCGTTTCTTCATCTGTCAAAGGACTAACTGTTGGCGATGGTCACTGGATTGCCCCAAAAGCTCCTACTGGCATCAGGTGCAACTGCAGGCCAGAAAGAGCTTAGAGCGAGCACATAACTTTGAATCTTCAGGAAAAGGACTGCCAAGGCCGTATGACGCCAAGTGAGCGACGTCTCTGGAAACATCCAAACTTACATCCCAACCAGGAGCAAATACTCCTGAAGCTGCCATCTGGAAGATATGCGTGCCTCATTGTTTGTTCAGTCTGAGGAGAAAATGTCGTTTGAATACGATCCTTTATTGGCAAGGACACTATAGCAGTCACACTATCATCATCATTACTAAAAGGAAAATGTACATTTGAAGGATTGTTTAACTCCAGGTTTGGTGAAATGCGTTCATCGGATAAGGGATCAAGATTATCACTCCACACAGGATCAACCAACTTTGAAATGCCTGAAGTATGAGCCCAATCCATTAATTCACCCTGATCCACATTAGGAAAAAAATCAGGTGCAGTAACGAGAGAATAGGCAGGCTTATGATCTTTAATATTAATATCCAATTGGGGGGCATGAAACGTCGATCCAACCATCCCCAGTGAAATCTATAAAGTGTACTGCAGAATATTCTCCATCTCTTACTATCTTAAGCATGTTCTCATCATCATTAAGATCTTCAATCCTGTCGTCATCATCTATACGCTGACGCACATGTTACATATTCCGGAGCATGACGACCAGCGACTGGGTTAATCGATAAAGTCGAAGGAAAACCTTCATTAATTATGTTCTGATTTCCAGCTTGTTTTGGAACTTTGAAAGTAAGTGGTTTCCCCTGAAATTCAGCAACTTCTATCAGGTTGATATGTACAGTAGGGTCCTAGTAATCCTTGTCCAAAATCTGGATTAGTTGATAATTCAGCAATACCTGTTGTAAATTTGTAAGGTGGCTTATTAAGAGTGGCATCGTCTACCTTAGGGTAACCAGGTATTCCAGGTGAGGTAGCAGATCCTTGTAATTGCATGTGAATTCTTTTAATCTTCTCGTTAACATGATGCGCAAGCAAGGAGACATTCAAGTGAACACCTTTGATACATGCCTCTCCATCGAAAAGTTTGTGTAAGGGAACCCAGAATTTTCTTGTTGTATCTGGTTCAAACTCTTTCGAACTTGAAATAAAACGCATTGGTCCAAAAAGCTTACCATCGCCGCCACTCATTTGAATAGCGATATACGCCGAATATTTGGCAGGTAACACGCGAAAGCCAAAGTCATTATTTTTATCGAAGGGTAAAAATCCCCTGCGGCGATCATCGTATAATACTTCTGCATTACCAACTCTACAAACTCCAGTCCGTGAAAAGCATAAATCTGCATGTCTTTGATGGACAGTTTCTGATGCTGGACGATATTTCTGTTGCAAATACCACAATTGAAATTGGCTGTCCTTGAGACTGAGCCATCAGTTGCTGAATAGTAGGAGCCTGTACTCCATAAACATAATTTTCTATAGTTTCGATTTCTGCTAATGTAGGAAAAGCATCAAGTTCTTTGCCATTGACTCCATTTATTACATTAGGAGATGCAAGAGCATGAAAAAGCAAACTTCTGGCTGGGATACCAGGCTCTATACCACGCTTTCCTTCGGCAGCAAAATCAGTAAAACCATCTATGTTTCGCTTAATACTTGGAAGTTCTTTTAAAAGCTCATTTTCTAAATTGTTTACTGTAATATCTAATCCATGTTCTAAAAGAAGGTCACGCCATCCATGTGGAGCTAACCGGTTGCATACCTTCTGTACTTCATCTATTAAGGCCATAACGGTTAGGTTGATGGATATAATATAAAGATTTTCGCTTGATGGTAAATCACACTTAAATTAGAATTAAACCTTTAGTTTTCAATATTCTAATTCCTTATTTTCAAAAGAAAGTAGGAAGCCCTCAAATAGTAACGAACTATTAATATTCTAGCGTTCATTTTCTATAGGAACCAGTATGGAAGAACGAAGGGGTACTCAAAGGTCAGTGCCTTGAGAAACCACCAATTATAGACTTTATAGGAGTAAAAGTGACGAAAAACCAGTTTGCTTATGACTCAAAACTCAACTACTTTTCGGATAGGCTCTAAGTGACTTACTACTTTTTCCTATGATTAGAGAGCATAGATATCACTTGTCTTACTAGTTCTCTGGCTCCAATTGGCTTTCCTATGAAATACTTTGCATCTAGTCTGATAAACTGTTCCATTGTTAGACGACTAGTATGAAGAGTAATTCCGCAGTTGCTGCCTGCTCTTAGCCTGATTTCTAGGATAACCGAATCTTGTTATCTAACTAGATTCCTTACGTGCTTAATAATATCTAGTACCTGATTAGCAATAGTTGGCTAGTAAGATAGTTACTGTACTTGTGACTATAACAATCATAGCATTAGCGGCTTCCACTGCTGCAGTCTCTTCGACAACTACTATAGCAAAAGCCCAGAGCGAAAACGCCATGCAACACGCTTGCCCAGCTGGGACCATATCCTCCAGTCAAGGACAATGCATAGTCCAGACAACTACGACAGTCCCCAGGATCTGCCCGACGCCACCGGGTACCACTTCGCAATTTGATCCTAGTTCTATAGGCCGAAATCTAAAGTGCACGGTTACATTTCCAGACAACTCAGTACAGAGTATGAACACTTGTCTAAGTTTAGGTGGTCATGATATTATTCAGCTGATAAGCCAATACAATCCACCCATATGCCTTAATGTACCGCAAGTATGTCCACCAGGCTATACTATAACAAATACAGGGTGTATAACGACGACCACAATGCAGAACAAGACCACTTCAATTGGAACAAACTTTACTCAATTACTAGCCGGAAATAAGGAGTTCCAAAGTTGCTCTGGGAGTATTTGTGTCCCTACAGTAGATGTAGTTTATCAGGGTCCAATAATGCTATTATTCAAGTCAGGTCACATAGATACCATTTGGAAAGCGGTTGAATTGGCCAAGAAAAAAGGATACAAGATCGATGGCATGTCTACATACACAACAACATCACAAAACCTTGGTGGGGGGACTAGTGGAACAGTGAATACACTAGTTGCAATGTCAAAAGGTTAAACTTAACCTGTCTTGATAACCAAGGTTTGGTTAGTTTCTTCGAAAGCGAGAGCTCTTGCACATCTATAGAAGTATTTGGCCTCACTCTAAAACCTGAGATTGGTAAAATCAATGTCAGAAATTAGCGACGTTGCAGCGATCGTAGCGTTGATTGCCTCTGCGCTTATATTCTGGTTCGATTATAGTCGAACAAGAAAATCAGAGCAGATCAAAATTAGCAGGGAACTGACGGGTAGATAAACTATGAAGATTCAAAAGTTAAATGGCGTCACAACTAAAAGTAGTAGGTACTTTCCTCAGCAGCATGATTCCTATAGTGATCTCGATAATTACGCTATATATGAAAATAACAGGCAAATATCTAGACCGACAGTAAAATTTGGATTGTCTAGTAATGGTCAGATTAATAGACTCCTAGATCTCTAACGATATTGCAAATGATTTCGTGCTAAGTGGTTTAGTCCTTCGATAGTAACGATTTCTGATAACGGTATAAAAATGGTGTTGGAAGTTTATGAACGGCTAATCTATCAGTTTGGCTTTGGCTTTGATTTAGCCGCTGGTACCAGCGCCGCTGGTATACTACCAATGATTATAAATCATCAGTTTTATAACTAAACATTATTTGTTAAGAATAAAAATTAATGTCTTCCAATAATAGAGCAGTTCTAGCAGATCTCATATCTATCCCATTGCTAAGTAGGCGTAATGTCAAACAAAAATGAAATACTAAAAACGGATTTCTTACAGCACTAGTTGCGTTCGGAATGATAGGAGTATTCGCTGACGTATAGGCACCGGGCGACGGGATTGTCAGTTCGGCACATGCATTTTTTTCTCCCTGTCACCACCACCACCCAATGAACGAACTGGACTCCCTAATATTTGTTAATACGGTCTGATTCAAGTCCCGGTTCTCCCTATCTTTTTTTCTGTCAGTATTATAAGATATATGACATAGCCCTCTTTTCCGCTGGTATATAGCAGAGCCGAACCTAATCCGAGATATGGAGCAAACCCTAGCTACAGTAAACATGTTACTAGACCAGATAGAGCAGAGCGTAGGATGGGCTTTTTATTTCCCCTCTGCAAAACCAGAAGTAAGAGGTAGTATCAGTCATGTCGCAACTCTACTACAATCGGAATAAAAATAAGGAACAGGTACAGTGTCACCGCTGCAGGTATCAATGGAGAACAGCAAGATGTATTTAGTAAGTTGCCCTCACTGTGGCTTAAAAAGTGGACCTAACATGGCATAATCAAATGTAGTGAAGTGTCTATAGTCGAATGATAAACAATCTAAACATGCATAGATTGACTAGTCTTGTGAGATTAATGATGATTTTGACAAAGCTTCCGTAATGACAAAAGTAAATAGCCCATAGCTAAGGATCGTATTACTATTAAATCACTTCCAATAGCGACCATGTATCTGGTTATAATTTGTGTGTATACCAATGTCGTACTGATATCGCTAGCATATTGTTTTAGTACAGTTCAGATATTTAGATCTTCAACCTATCTATGCTGTCGTCTTAAGGTAGGCTGCATCTGCATTTAACTTATGCACAATTTGTATCCTAGGTAATATGTATTCTCAAGTTCTGTGCTATTTGACGCATTTGATCAGACTATTTGACGGATTACTTGACTTATTTGACTGCTTATCCGACTCGTCAAAATGAAAGCGAGCTTATATATTGTTAGTGTATTTTGTGATGTGGTAGACACTAATCATGCCAGCGGCTATTTCTGAAATGATTAAATCTAAAGTAATATGTCAATAGCTTCAAGGCCTTAGCAGAGACACAATAGCACAGGACAATAGCATTAGCACTGGAGCAGTTAGCAATATTATTAACTATTGGAGTATCGCTCTTGGGAAGCCTGAAGATGGATGCATTCCGGGAGTTAGCAAAAGTACTCAATATGGCTGGATCTTACTCCAGCCCAGCGTGCGATTGGTTTTAGAACTATGAAATTGTTAAGTGGGCAGAACATAGATGCGGAGGTAGGCAGCACAATTTATCGAGGATACGTACAAAGATGCAAAGAATTTGATATTACGCCAAGTAGATTTGGCACTTGTATAGAAGCACTTGTCAAGATTTCAGATGGTCACCACATTCCCTTACCTAAGATTGAAGACTTCCTACACGAAAGGCTAGACAAAAAGAATAAAGTAGAAAGAGAACTCGAAAATTTATACAGTAAGATCCCTGCTGCAAAAAATCAAATGTCAGAAATTGAAAAGGCCGGGGACATGGCTTTGCAACAAAAGAAAATGGCAGATTTTGAGATCATGTCGTATACTAATGCAAAGCAAGTATTGGATATATGATGTATCTATCAACGAAGATCTTCCCAAACTTGCGAACATTATTAAATGCATTGAAAAATATGGAGACGATACCAAGAGGCTAATTCAGAACTTAAAGATATCCAGCATTTAGATGGCAAAAAACGAGCGCTAGAGATAGCTACAGTAGAACTAGAAGTGCGTGTTGCGAACTTTCAGCAAGAATCTTTGTTGCAAGACAAAATCTGTATACATTAGGAAAATTTACCTGTGTATAATCATTACAAATTATATATGATTGCATAGTGAATATAGACAATAGAGTGG
Source organism: uncultured Nitrososphaeraceae archaeon (assembly GCA_963765895.1). Lineage (GTDB taxonomy): Archaea > Thermoproteota > Nitrososphaeria > Nitrososphaerales > Nitrososphaeraceae > JARBAU01. The sequence goes on from CAVXZB010000041.1 coordinate 59,243, forward strand.
AAAGATAAGCACGGAAATAGCTTCTACTTTACATTTGCACATTAGCATATGAATTGTATTTACTTGGGCTTCATTACTATCGTTACTTGCCAGAGGTGTTATCATGACAGATCTAATTTCCTAATACAAATTTGATGAATCCTTGCAATCTCTACTTCATTAGTGATACTGATAGGCACACTGGTCCAATATTCGACACTACATGAAATTGACCACTAACACAATATCCTCCAACATTTGGGAGTGTAGTTCTAACGAATAATGTCCCTATGTTAGGAACTATTTGTTGTGAAGTTGTACCGACAGGTGGTATAGTTACAGTTATATTATTATTATTAGGGATAGCCTGAGTACCGCTAGTAACGGTATCATTGTTCTTAATATTATTGTTATTATGGTTAATATCATTATTAGTATTATTAATTGGGATAGTTACCTTAACTGGTACACTTACATTTACAGGACTGAATGGCGCTTCTCCACGGTCTCTCGAACACATTGAATTGTTGTCTGAATGTGTACATAACAATCCTCCATCGGCGTTTATGATATTTGTTACTGGTGCTTCATTGATAATTGCGCCATCGTTGTCACTTTGATCTTTATATGCTACTTCTCTAGTCAGGTATGCCCGCGCTCCTTTTATATTTGCAAAAGTACCTATACAGCCAATTATTGCTGCCAGTATTAATGTAGTAAGGATAGTTATTGAAATCCATTTGATCATGGCATGCATAACCGTTTGCAATATATCATATTTGCTTATTTGACTTTAGGTAGACAAAACCGAAGTAAAGGGTAGAAGTTATTGCTTAGTTCTTTTCCATAATTTTTGACTATTACAAGCAATTTGTATTTATATACAGTCATCAAGCAGTTTTGATTTGGTTATATAAAACAATCTTATATTGAAGATAGTACCGAAGGCAATTACCTTCTCACTATAAAGGCACTGTAAAGTTAAGGAAAAATCTATAGTTTTATGACTCAGATATATGTTATGTTGTGTCAATTAAGAAAAAGAACAGAACACGAGGATATAGCATATTCTCTGTATCTTTATTTCCTAGGTCTTTCACTGAGAAGTACTTCCAAAGCTGTGTCTAGGTTTGTAAAAAGAAGTCATACTGCCATCAGAGACTGGATTTAAAAATACAAGCCAGAGATGAAGTTCCAGAAAGATGCGTATTACCACATTTATAATTGATGAAACTATCATTAAGGTTGGTTCTGAATATATACGGTTATGGATAGCCATTGAAAATGATAACTGAGAAATCCTTCAAATAAGAATATCAAAAGAAAGAAATATGTTTGTAGCAGAACGTTTTATATTAAATCTTGTAAAAAGATACGGGGAACATCCTGTTTCAACTGATGGTGATACACGGTATCCACAGGCTTGCAGATTCTTGGGACTGCACCACCACATCCATTCTCCATATGAGAAAAGGGTCATAGAAAGGACAGTACAATATATCAAAGATAGGACGGAAGGTTTTGATGATTATTTTCCTTGTAGAAAAAGTAAATGCAAATTACAACATATACAAAAATGGTTTAATCTATTTGTCAGTCATTATAACAGTAATTTGTTGTCTTAACTTTACAGAGCCGTATATGCACTTGGAAAATAAATTGAAAAGCGTTCTCTATCCATGTATGTATTCCTTAACATTGTTAACTTTACAAATAATTTCTAATTATAAGTATTACAAAGTAATTTATGCAAATAGATCTAGAAACGTTAATTTGCTGATGAAAATAAAAAACTTTTTACGGCGCCGAAAAAATTGCTTGAACTTAGTTAATTGTTAGAATAAAAACATATTCACTTCAACAAAACTACTGTTACCAAAAGACATAAGAAATACCAAGATAAGAAGAGAATGAGTTCTAAACTTAAAGGCATGGGATGGTTGAGATCCCATTGATACAAGAGATTTTTCTCGTGAGCATCCTAGAGTCCAGAAAATTCTGACAAGCAACGAAACCAGAGAACTTAAGCCACAAGCCGCAACAGATCTCCCGAATAAGATAGATAATCGTAAGTGGTGTTCACTCATTGAGGATCAGGGTTATTTAGGAAGTTGCACTGCTAACGCTGGCGTGGGAATGTTTGAATATATGGAAATAAAGCAACTGGAAAATACTTGGATGTTCAAGAGGCTATGTAGAAAACATCATCAACATTGCAAGATTAGTCAGTCTATGCATGTTGTAGGTTATGCATCTGAATGACAATTCCCTGTTCTGTGTTCTGGTCAATCTAGACATAATGTGCTCTCCAAATAGTCTCTTTATGACTGAGACTATGGTTTCATCTTTGTTTCGTTGATTGTACAGCACCTTGGAATAGCCACGTTTCATCTGCTTTCTATACTTACCATATGTTCTCCGTATCGGTACATGCTCATATCGAGCTGGGATTATACTAAATGCATGCAAGTTATCTCTTACCAACTGATGATTATCTTCACTATCATATCCCTTATCAGCTGTAACTACAGATAATGGAAGAATATTTGACGTCCTTGTTATAATTGGTCTGAAATCTATATTATCATGTCTTGTAGGAGCTCGTCTTATCCTTATCTTATAGATAATCTGTTGTAGTACGTCAGCTCCAATAGATAATTTCGCATATTTTCTTGTTGCTTCTATTCGTTCAGCATAATACTGTGAAGCATGAGTTATTTTAAATCCTGTTGAATCTATTCCTACAAAGATATGTTTGGTACCGCTTATTACAATGAATGATGAAATTATCCTTTCGAGCAATGAATTGCCAATTCTGTCTGTAAACTTTTGCAATGTTGTAAAATGAGGAATGCGTGACAATCGTAGAAACGACCTTAGGGTAACATGCCTCGAACAACCAACAATCCACAAACAACATTCTATAACTCTTATCTTCGTACTGTCGGATTGTAATCAGAACAATATGTTGCCATATTATAAATATGTGATTACTTTTCCTATTAGAAAATAGAGGGATCCTTGCATGTTTCAAAACACGGCGCATAGTAGTATCTGCAAGTCTAACGTATCTTGATTCTTTCAATAGACTATTGGTATTCTTACAAAGCTTGACTTTATGAGATGATTTGTCCCATGTCGAATTATCCAGCCCCTCTTAATATCCATTCGTTCAGGATGAGCATCCTTCCATTAGCACCATTAGTGCACTGTGGCATTACGCTAGCCTTTGGCCTAACCTACAGATGGCATACTACTATACAAAGGCGATAGATCTTTTTCTTTTCTTTTCTAGGAACTTACATATGGTATAATGATGTTTAGTTAACCTGAAAAATTAAATCTTATTCTGACTAACCAAAACACAATATCTTATCGTGCAATAAATGTTCTGTTTAGGGATCTAATTCTCCAGGCAGAGGCGAAAAGATATTAGTCTTACCTGCGAACAAGCTTATTTGTTTGCAATCTGTATTTACATCTGTTAAAGTGAAACCGATTCTTTTGGCGCTATTTTGATTTTCATTTGCGATCAAATTCGCTACTAATTTCTGGTTGTTAGCATTATTACCCTTGCTCTTTAATATTTTGGCCTGATCAAATTGTATATTGTTTAAGTCTGATGTAAGGAAAACTGTCAATTTATGCCCGGACAGCTGATTCGCTACCATGTTTCCTTTAATGATATAAAGGGCAATATTGTCGAATGCTGCTGGCTTGTTTACCAGACTAGTAAACGAACCACCACTTGTCTGGGAAGTTTGACATGTGGCAAATGGTGGATTGAGTACTGCTGGAAGAGCAGTTAGGGCAGCTTCTCTTGCAACGATAAGACCACCAAATAACTCCTTATCAATTGGCGGAACAGATAGCTGATTTAGCTTGAGATTGCCCAACACTCCCAGAGGTGCAATTTGACCATTAACATTAAATGCCTGTGCCATAGTTATAAATTTGCATTCTGTTCTGACCGTATCAACGTTAAATGGAATATCCTTTTGCCTGGTGCCGTCATTGTTTTGGACTATAATGTCACCTGCGAATTGAGGGCCACTATACCGCAACAACACGTTATCATCATTCTGTAGATCACTTTTTAACACTATTTTGACATTGGTTGTATGAAACTCATTCAAAGCATTTCTTAGTTGATTCAAGGATGCACTTCCACTCATGACATATGTTGCAGATGATGGGAGACGAGTAGTAAAAGCACCTTGAACTTGTTGTGTGCCAGCGTTGGTTAGTAGTGTTTTGTTCGCAGTGTTTGAAGCGCAGGTTTGAAATGGTGGATTTGTTGCCGTACCCACGGTTCCTCCAGTAGCTCCAGTCACGCCAGGATTCACAGCTGTACCCGTTTGAGGCGATAGTGGTGGGGTAAAAAACCCAGTTTGTGTGTTTGCTGATGCTCCTGCATTTGGTGGAATTGGAGCTACTGGTGGAATTGATGATGATATAGTATTAGTTATAGAACATACTGCTGTCTGACCACTGCCGACGCTACCATTACACGCCGCGGTATTGACTGTTGTACCACCTACACTAAATGTATACGTAGGATTGGTTGCACCAAAAACAGATTGTTCCGTTACAGATACTGTACCTGGTACTATACATATGTTTAAAGGATTTAATACTGATAGGCCACTAAATGTCTGCGTCAGGCCACCGTTTTGTACCGTAATTGTAAATGAAACTCCGTTAAAGTTAGAAACAGAATTAATTATCTTCTGGACAGTCAATGTGGCAGTTTGTACATTAACATTATTACAGAAATTACTTTGTGCTTGAAAAGAGCCAGGAGCAACAGGAGCAACAGGAGCAACATTCAGTGTATTCTGAGGAATATTGACCGTGCCAATATTTGGAGCGGTTGGGGTAACAATTGATCCCAAGCCAATATTTGGAGCGGTTGGGGTAACAATTGATCCCAAGTTAAGGTTTTGTGCCATGACATTGCTAACTCCGGAAATACATAAGGTACTCGATAAGACTAGCCAAATTATGAATGTCCAAATCCTAGAAGTCCCAAATTGCATATATTCCATACTTAATCGCTATATATTAAACATAACAGAATTATTATAGAGAACATAAATTATAAAAAATATACTCGGACGTTATGCATCAAAATTTGCACATGGTTCGATTATAATTAGGGGACATAAAGACATCAATATCTTTATTTCTTTATTTTATCGGGTCAGATTTAGGACTGTAAATTTTCTTGCTTTTAACTTAAGGTAATTCGTATAGCTATGCATAAGATAATGCTAGCTTTAGTTGCTATGGACAGATCTAGACCATATATGCAGGTATAAGTAGGTTTAGCTTGTACCTCTTACAGTTCTAAAAGCTTCAGGTTAGTAACTAAACGTTAGCATAGTAATAGAGTAATGCTTATTATATTCGCGATTGTGGATAGAAGTAATCATCTTTACCGTGATTTACTCAGGTACCTGGACAACTTCCACCTGGGCCGCCATAATAGAGTGTGTTGTTCCAAGGCGAATTAGAAATATTGGCTGTATAGCATTGTGGACAATCTGTCGATGGCGTCAGGCTGGCTGGATTCATACCACCAGAACCTGTAAAGTAATGAATGTCTCGTTGATACGCTGCGTTTCCTGCGCCGAGTTCCGCAAACGCGCTGCCTACCCATAGGGGGACATCTAGTGTTTGAGCCCTCTATGGGTAGAAAACTTGTCTCGCCCCCGTATATAATATGACTGGCTCCAAAAGTCAACGGGCCGCCTTGGTATATAGAAGCAGGATAATACCCAATTGCATGACTAGGATCATCGCCTAGATAATAAATGTACCAGTTGCCTTGATCCAAGAAGACAGTCACCTCTATTTCCACTTTATTACTAGAAGTCGAGCTCCACGATGGGATTGCCATACCCGGTGCCATCTGATCGGAGAGTTGATGGAATGATCTTCCATCGTCCAAGTTGTAAGAGCCAGGCCCATTTGTGTCATAGTTATTCGGTGTCCAATAAGTAAAAAGCACTGGAACTAGAGGGTCGGATAGATTCGAATACTTTGTCGGATAAACCTGCCATCCTACTTCGAGACTCTGAAACTCAGGTGTATTAGGTGTCCCAGCTGTGTACCATTGTTGTGAGAGGGAGAATATTTGATTTCCCTCAATCGACGGATTCCATACCTCGAGAAAACTGTATCCGCCTATGTTGCTCGTGTTTTGAAAGGCGAATGCATGGCAGTGTGAAACTTGTGTTATGGCGCTATCTAGAGGAGACATGTCGTGTACAGGACTTGATCCCCCAGTGGTCTTTTGAAAAAAATTCTGGAGTTTCTGGTAAGGAGCAATCTCCTCCAGTGTAATTCGTCGTATTGGAACAGTCCCGGGAGGACAGGACCGGACATTCCCAAATTTATCCTTTACATTAAGATTAAGAGATGATTCAATTAGAGTTGTAAGTCCACTACTTTTTATGCCATCTTTGCTTTTTATGCCAGATATATCAGGCGGTTTTGCTATTTTCTTCCCAGAGTTTTTTAATGCTGGTTGTTGTTCGATAGGAATACAATCGAAGATAGAGCCATTGCCGTCCAGAAAACTATGCAAAGCCTCAACTCCTTTGTAGTACTCGATCAGATATTCTTTCTTCTCCGTAAATGAGGTATCATTATCAAATCCTTTTCCCTTGAGGACATGCTGCTCAATCCTGGCAGAAGAAATCGATTCTAAGAATTGCGAAAATGGGATAATGTTTCGGTTATTTTCCCTCGTCATATTGCTATGTATATACTGCTAATTAAATATAAGTTTCTGTAAATCACGTTCATGGATAGCATTTTATCTATAATGTTTTTTAGAAACCCCTTGACTTAATATTACTTCAAATGGCATCGGCCTTTACTATTCCTTAGATATACTTTTCTAACTTCTTCCTCTCCCGTATGTCCACGAGCGATTAATGGCTTATTGTATTAACCTGGAGATGATGGAGATGGAGTATTCGGAGCTGGAGCTAGTGGTGCAATTGATGATATAGTATTAGTTATAGAACATACTGCTGTCTGACCACTGCCGACGCTACCATTACACGCCGCGGTATTGACTGTTGTACCACCTACACTAAATGTATACGTAGGATTGGTTGCACCAAAAACAGATTGTTCCGTTACAGATACTGTACCTGGTACTATACATATGTTTAAAGGATTTAATACTGATAGGCCACTAAATGTCTGCGTCAGGCCACCGTTTTGTACCGTAATTGTAAATGAAACTCCGTTAAAGTTAGAAACAGAATTAATTATCTTCTGGACAGTCAATGTGACAGTTTGTACATTAACATTATTACAGAAATTACTTTGTACTACTACTGGTGTCCCTGAATTTGGGACTGTTGGAGTTATGAACGGTGGTGGAGTTGATATTGTGTTAGATCTACTACAAGAGAATGGATTAAATTGTTCAATAGCAGCCCATCCGGCATCTTGTTTGAGTCCCTGGGGCTACGAAGGATCCTGATGATATGGTGCTATTGTCCAATACATGTGTCAGATAGCCAGTATAGGCGGCAACCGGACTTGTAGTTGTCTTCGTATGATTGATTGCACCAGTTATCATATTGGGTTCTGTAAATACTATCTGCTTTGAATATTCATCCCATGTTCCATTTATAGGATTACCAAACAACGATCCAATAAATTCTAGCTTGCCATATTTCATGGTTTTTCTTGAATTATCCAAACTCAATATTCTATGAAGCCCATTAGCGTCAATAGCCCACTTTGTGAAACATGGAAATCCTCCAGAACAAGCTCCCATAGGATACAACAGTGGTGGTGCCATAGGTGCCATAGGTGCCACAGGATTCAAATGCGGTGCAATTGGAGCCAAGAATGATCTATTAGATGTTGTCGCAGTGTTAGGAGTTAGACCCTGGATTGTCTGATTACGGTTGGCATGAGTGTAATAGATGCATTGCTTGCGGAGTGAGTTTGCTGAGCTAAACTAATATTGCTATGATAACAACATAACTGCCAATATTAAAGGAATGCTAGATGGAGTGATTGAATAATGGTATATGCAATTTGTCCTCATATTTAAATGTACCAGCAATTCTTACTATAAAACTATTTGGACTACAGTTTGCCATTCCTTGGCTTTATAATGACCGTATCAGATTGGAAATGGTGGAATTTTTTTTGTCAACCTCGTTCAAAACTGTTGGGTTTATCTTCTGTATTTGTTTCGAAAATAAGATTTAGCAAAGAATTCGAGAAATTAATCATATTTTGATATGCAAAAGATGAGACGCTGCTGATACTGCCAAATAGACCTGGCAGTATCCAGCTGCAGGATTTACTGTGGAAAGTCAAGGGCCTAACAAGTTGTCATCTATTTATCCTAACTGAATCAATCATTGCACGTACGATTTGTAGTCCGCCAGCATAGTTTGTCAAGGGGGCTGCATATGTAAAGAGGAAAAACTTGTTTCCAATCACGGACAATATTTGCATGGCCCCAATTTTTACTCCTTGTGTAGAATTACCTGTGTAGACAATTTTGTACGCAGGATAACCTGCGAGAGTAGATGGAGTTGATGCATTCAAGCTAATGATACTCCCGGTTTGTTTGAGATAATCCAAATTGGTTTTGCTAACGTTAGAAAGTGTAAGGTTTTGAACATCCATTTTTTTAGCTATTATAGTTAAAGCACTTGGGGGTGCACCAGAAGGAGATTTAAATAATATATCTAGGGTTGAAGACGTATTGCTAGATAAACCAAGCCAATTAGAGGGGTATTGCATCGCTAATCCAAAATTAGAATTGTTGTAAATATTGAAATTACTAGCGGTTTTTCCGGTCGTAGTAGTGTTTATATTGTTTTGTTGTGCCATTACTGGCATAAAATGAAGCGAATATTTAGTTACGAGCAATGTTGCTGGACCTAATAATGATACTACTAATAGTAAGCCAATTGTCATATTTTTAAACATCATCATAAAGACGTAAGATCTCAAATTATATATAAGAATATCCAGTACAATGTGGCGTGTAAATTATAGATGGTAAAGCAAACAAGGACCATCATAATAATACAAATAAAGTAAGAAGCGATGACTCCCAGGCCCTGCACACTGGTGCTTCACCACTCATTAGGGTTAATGAATTTTTTCCACGGTTGAAAAGATTATTCAAAGTGCAGATACTTTGTGCCACGTCAGATGTCAGTGCTATCTTACCAGAAAAGAAATCATATAAAATAAATTAATTACTTACACATCAATTAATAAGCTAATTTTTTATGCATCCTGAAAAGTCGTATACAATACTTGTCTGTAGTAAAATAAATAATAAGCACATTTGTTCTCTACTCAATTAAGAGGTGTCTTTTCAATATTGATTACACACCTAGGTGTTTAGTCGCCGCAAGAATTTGAACTAGTCCATCACAGATCGGACACATTAACTGAGTATTTCAAAGCTAATACTGAACACTTTGATTACTATTTGTGCAGACATAATATTGAATATGATTCAATACATGTGAGTAATTGGCTTGGTCTTTTTGTGTTCATGCACAATACAGACATTGTACACATCAAAATTATGACTCTTCTAAAACTAATAATAGTGCACTTAACTCAACGCAACCGCAAAATGAACCCCCAGAAATGATAATAGTTCTATCCTAAATATGTGGTAATGGAAAATCCTAATAATTTCATACTAAACTTCCGTGTGACTGAGATTCAGGTGGACGACGAGCCTCATAGTGCAAAGATAAAAGGAACGGCACCAGTTCTGCCAGCAGGTATTGTTCCATTCGTAATACAACTTAAACTTTCACAAGACAATGATTCATCATACGAAGGGCTCTGTAAAGTTAAGACAACAAATTACTGTTATAATGACTGACAAATAGATTAAACCATTTTTGTATATGTTGTAATTTGCATTTACTTTTTCTACAAGGAAAATAATCATCAAAACCTTCCGTCCTATCTTTGATATATTGTACTGTCCTTTCTATGACCCTTTTCTCATATGGAGAATGGATGTGGTGGTGCAGTCCCAAGAATCTGCAAGCCTGTGGATACCGTGTATCACCATCAGTTGAAACAGGATGTTCCCCGTATCTTTTTACAAGATTTAATATAAAACGTTCTGCTACAAACATATTTCTTTCTTTTGATATTCTTATTTGAAGGATTTCTCAGTTATCATTTTCAATGGCTATCCATAACCGTATATATTCAGAACCAACCTTAATGATAGTTTCATCAATTATAAATGTGGTAATACGCATCTTTCTGGAACTTCATCTCTGGCTTGTATTTTTAAATCCAGTCTCTGATGGCAGTATGACTTCTTTTTACAAACCTAGACACAGCTTTGGAAGTACTTCTCAGTGAAAGACCTAGGAAATAAAGATACAGAGAATATGCTATATCCTCGTGTTCTGTTCTTTTTCTTAATTGACACAACATAACATATATCTGAGTCATAAAACTATAGATTTTTCCTTAACTTTACAGAGCCATACGAAACGATGTTGGATCTGTGTATAAGGTTTTTGAATAGTTTTGCATCCATGAAACTAGGATTTGAAGGATCCATCACACCATCTAATACGATTGATCAGATAATCATGCCTGACTAAAAAAATACGGTTGGAAAGACGAACCAACACCAATTTTTCTTTAATTAACAATCAAAATAGTATTATGGACGACTAACTAAATTTTGGCACTATATGGTACAAGCATATCTTGTGACGCTTTTGAATTCTATCTGTTGCAATTACAATATTACTAATTGTTGTACTTCCTAAAGTAGGTGACATTATAGCTTGCAGATATGGGTTACACTTCCGCTGTAAGGAAGTGTAACCCATATAGAAATCAATAGAAGGTTTAATCTAATACATGAAAAAGAATGACCGGCGATACCATATCTAATACTTGCAAGAGGTAAGGTACCTCCAGAAAGAGTTACTATAAGTGGAAGAACAGGTACAAGCAGAAGGGGATATTCGTATTATCAGATCTCTCTAAAAGGCCTCATAATATCAAGTACAGGAAAGTAACATTTGAAATACAAGAGACAATACTTGATCTACGATTAACCAAAAGGTTTGAATGTAATAGGATCAAGTTTCGATTAAAAAGGACTATGGATTGTCATTAAGTACCAAAACTATATACAAGATACTAAAGAGGCATGATCTTAACATCCTCAAGTGTCAATCTAGAACCAGAAAATACAAACGGTACAGATGGACATCCTTGGTCCATTTTATCTCAGCAATTCCAGTCAAAGGAATTACATCATTAGCTGCCTAGACGATTGTTCCAGAAAAGTAGATAGCAAGTGGTCTGAAAGAAAGAGGCCAGATGATATTCTTAACGTACTAGGATGGGATAATGTCTAATGATAAATCCAGGAAGATAATGCACGATTCTGGAAATTTCTTTACATCCAGAATATTCAGACATTTCCCAGTACATAACGAAATAAAGGATAAGATAATACCAATTTCCTATCTACAGTTACTAGGGAAAATAAAGCCATATAACAAGATAGTGAAAAATGAGTTACTAGCAGTTAAGGACATACCAAATAGAGATGACGGTAAAATAAGATATGATGATATGCGTGTAAAAGCGCATAATGAAACTAGAGAACATGGAGACATAAATGGAGTTACTCCATCAGAGGTGTTTTTGCAAAGTAATTATATGTACAGTATGGACTATAACAAGCAGCAAAGTGTAGCCCATATTGGTAATCGAAGATGTAGCCTATCTGTGTAAGTACGACAACTAATATACCAGACCCATCATAGTTTCATGTTTGGTGATGACAATGTTTGTTCTTATTTCAAAATATTGTCCTTAAATGAGGTTTATCAATATATTTTCATAATTTTTCGGGGCCGAAAAATTGAACCCATCATTGAACGCTACTCTTCGCATACTCATATTGGTTGTCAGCATAAGTGTATGAGAATTGTCAACATGATGCACTCAATTGCAGGATAGAAAATGTTATTGGCGCTATCACTACTTAGCTACTCTCATAAGTAAAGTTTCTCATCTGAAGATATAAAACACTTTTTGCGTAATTCTTGTACGTAATAAGGATTAAATTCTATTCTATCCTTATGACGGTATTTTATGTCTCATAACAACAAACAGACAAGTGTTCCTAAATCTTTAAAGGATTTCAAATCCACCTCACCACACTTTGGCAATCATATGTCATACTTCGAACTCAATCCAGCTATTCGTAATATAGGATTTTTCAATTTTTTTGAGAAACTGGCAACAACAAAAGAATTGAAACACCTGATCAGTAGTGCAATCGGATTAGGAGAAAAATGAAGGAGCTATACAGTAAATGGCCTTCTGCATATGAGCTGATGCCTGATGACTTTTATCTAGATAATAGGCTTATGATATATAGTAATGGTCAGCCCCTACATGGTACTAATGAAACATATCTGAAGAATGAATGGAGTTTGCCTAAAAGTATGCATCCTAATTTCAGTAAAGCAATGGAATTTAAAAAAACTCTTGGAGAAAAACTACCTGAAAACGACGATGATATACTTGTGATTTATGCTAATACTGAGACTCTCGATACAATAGGCCATTCATCTACTTGTATACTATAGATGGGAATATTTCATTTCAGCCCACCTTTTGATTTTAACCAGCATGGAGATACTCTTGTCGTTACAAAAGTGCAATGGGTTCTATGTCGGACTCGTTTGCTTATAAGAACTCCAAGTCCATATCAAATACACATACAGTGTTACCCAATGATAAAGCCACTATCGAAGAAATTAAGAAATTTCTTAATCCTTAATTCTTATTAATACCTAGATGGTATCTTTCCTTCTCTTATCTATTAAATAATAACAAATTCAAGATCAATTACTACGATTAGGGCTTCAATTGTTTTACATAGAGGCAAGTTATTCACGATCTTTGGTACTAGTTCAAATGCGGACCAAAGCAAACCATACAACTCTCTTAAACAGATCAAATGCGGCTGACTCAAATGAACCACGGATACTATCTATATTGGAGGATGATCTTTAGGAAATGTTAATTAAGTCTACACTTGAACCCCTTTATGTACAGGAACTAACCCCTTTGGATCCAAATCAATCTTGTTCATTTAATTAGGCCCACCATCATAATACAATTAGAAAACTAGAGTGGCTGTTACAGAAGAACAGGACCATTTATCTCAGTTTATGTATAGCCTCAAGGCCCCTGTGACAAAGAAGCAGTGGCCACGAAGACTTAAAGTGTTGTTTGACTTCTTAAAAATCGATGGAACTTTAGATGATCAGGCAAGACATTTTTGTACTCCAAGCAAGGCAGGATCCCCGTTGGGCCCAGTCCAGGTCGGTTTATGTACCGATATGTGTGGTCAGATATTTATGACGCTCTATAAGTGTAATATTGTCAACGTAATATTAGGAAGAAAATAAACCTCTCCATACGAACGGACCTCGCAACTTTTGTTTTGCAATCGATTCCATTTGCATTGGTGCAAGTTCTGAATCATATATGTAACCTATTGAGTGATGATCAATGACACTTGCGGGAGTAGTCATTCCTTTCCATGGTTCCATTGGATCATTAATATTGTGTCCTTGTGGCCCACCTATGTTAGGTACATAGCCTTCAGTAGGATGTTGTTGTTGCCATTGAGCCCACAGACGATCGATATTACAGTGATGTAGAAAGAAAACTGGGTCATTAGGAGAAGTGCTCCAGAACATACTTCCTGCATCGTTAAACTCTTGTGGCGTGCCACCTGAAACCCACAGGTGTACACGATTATGAATATTTCCATCTCCATACCATCCCTCTAATCTGTTACGAAAGCTTGGTTGGGGAACAACAGGATCAGCATCAGTATTAGTCATCCATGGAGGACTATCATAAGGAACGACTTTGAGAGCATCCGTAACCTGTTCAGTAGTTGGTAATGTTGGAACCAACTTCGCAAGCCCTCTTCTTAAATATGGCTGTGGATTGGGTTCGTCAACATCATTTATGTTAAGGTTCCATTTTCCAGTATCGTATGCGAAAGGTCCAGTCATCACCTTATTATTATCAGAGGTACCGCTTCCTCCCATGAAGTCATTATCCCAAATAGATGAATCAATTTCATTATCAACAGTCCAGTCCCAATAAGGTAAAGTTACACGCTGATCAATTGATTGCAAGTCTTTCTCGAATCTGCGAATGAATTCTCGGTGCCATGGAAGAAAGGCTGGTCCCTGGTGAGCGGACATTGGGCTTGTCGATATCATCAACATTCTTGCGGAATGAATTACTACATAATCATCGTACTTGTTATTTGATGGAGGATAGAGTTGGCTTGGGCTTTGTTTTAATGCAAGTACCGCATTGGTGAACGCTTTCCTCTCGCCAGGAGATAATTTTGCCTGATCTCTTCTAATTATTAATCCATTTTTGCTATCGCCCATTTGCATTTGCATATTCTATACTTCTTCTATGACAGGGTGTTAATAAAGAAGTTGTTTTTAGCTGTGTTTTTCTAATTCGATAATCTATCTTATCCACGAATTTTTCGACGCCGAAAAGAGTATAGTCTGGGTATAGTAACGTGGTACTATAATCTTTTATTGCATTTAAGCAACACAACATAATCATTTTTTGAAAGCATACAGTTTTCTCTTGTTTTAAGTACCTGTTATGATCAGATTTATGACGTACTATAAGGCATCTTATTGACATATACCTTCATGATTGAGAATTGAAGGTGATCATAAGTGTATAATGAAAAAAATCTCTAGATTAGTGCGTTATCAATCAATTAGCCTAACGATTGGACATTTATTAAATCAATATAGTACTTGATTTCAAATTATAACAAAATCGCGATCTCATATCTACTTGATAACTGTAAATTGTTCTAGAATTTGTCCATTAGCTGACTTGGCATAGACATCTGCCCTTTTGCCTTGAATTACAAAAAGGTAATAACCATACCCTTTATCGTATGCAAAAGCGGTCCATTTATTTTTAGATTCTTCAAAGCTATACAGCATTCTTCCACCAGCACCACTTATAATATATAGATCTGTCCACGATCCTGACGAAAATCTAAACCTGAAGAGGTTATTATGGGTTCCTGATCCAAGCCGCTGTACTTGATAGGAAGTGTCCTCTGCATATTATGGGAGTGGCCTTGAATTACAAAATCAATTTGACCACTATCAAATAACGGCTGGTATGCGTCTCTTGCCTTCCTTTCTGGTCTGTGTCCGCCTTTCAATGTATAAAGAGGTTTATGGACCATCACCAGAATCCAATCTACTTTATGTTCATTGTCCCTCAATCTGACTGCTTCTTCTAATTTGGACTTGAACCAGATAAACTGGTCCAATTTTAAGTCCCAATCTGGATCCTGACTATTCATACATATAAAGTAAATATTGTCTATTTGTTTTGCTGTCATCCACTCTGTTATATCAAAATATTTTTCAAGTTGTTCCTTAACATTATCACTTTCGTTTTCTTTGTCATCATGGTTTCCTATGGAAAAGATTGTCTTTTCTTTCAACCCAAAGGATCTAAATATATCAATAAAACAAGTCGCATCAAGTTCATAGGATGAATCACCCAAGAATAGATTCGCATCAGGCTTTTCATTGACTATATTTTGAAATGTTTTCTTCGCATCATCGCTACAAGTCGTATCTCCTACCGCAGTAATTAAAACCTTTTTGTGCGTATTATCAGACTGGTTCATCATCTATTAATTGACCGTTATTGCTGACCATCTGGCTGTGTAGAAACCATCTCATACAGTCAAAGCTTTGTAAGAGTATAATACCAATAGTCTATTGAAAGAATCAATGTACGTCAGACTTGCAGGTACTATGTTCCGTGTTTTGAAGCATGCAAGGATTCCTCTATTTTCTAACAGGAAAAGTAATCACATATTTACAATATGGCAGCACATAGTTCTAGTTGCTATACGACAGTATGAAGGTAAGAGTTATAGAATGTTTGTCGAGTGGTTAATTGAAGCCTATTACCTAAGGTCATTTCTACGGTTGTCACGTATTCCTCATTTTACAACATTGCAAAAGTTTACAGATAGAATCAATAATTCATTGCTTGAAAAGATAATTTCGTCATTCATTGTAATTAGTGGTACCAAGCATATCTTTGCAGGAATAGATTCAACAGGATTTAAGATAACTCATGCATCACAATATTATACTGATCGAACAGAATTGAGAAGAAAATATGCGAAATTATCTATTGGAGTAGATGTATTACAACAAATCATATGTACAATTAAGATAAGACGAGCTCCAACAAGGCATGATAATGTAGATTTCAGGCCAATTATAACAAGGACATCAAATATTCTTCCATTATCTGTAGTTACAGCTGATAAGGGTTACGATAGTGAAGATAATCACCTTCTCGTAAGAGAGGACTTACATGCATTCAGTATTATTCCTGCTCGATATGAACATGTACCGATGTGGAGAACACATGGTAAGTACAGAAAGCAGATGAAGCGTGGTTACTCCAAATTGCTGTACAATCAACGAAACAAAGATGAAACCATAATATCAGTTATAAAACGACTATTTGGAGAGAATCTTATGTCTAGATTGACTAGAATGCAGAACAGAGAGTTATCATTTAGATGTATCACCTACAATATGCATAGACTGACTAATCTTGTAATATTGATGATGTTTTCTACATAGCCGACCATCTACATGATTTAAATATTTTCAAAATCAGCAGATCTGCAATTGTCTATTAAACAATGAGATTGAAATTATGAATGTGTATATGGAATGTGTGTATGGATAGTAAAGCAAAACACAGGATGTATTGATAAACAAGTTCATGATATCAAAAGTTATTGGCTAAAATACAAACTTGATGACTTTGGTGCTTATATTCATACAATGTTTGACGTCATATGAAACCTTTGAGATTTCAAGCTGAGACCATCGTTGGACTTTATAATCCAACTCAACAAATGCTCAAATCTGAACCAGGTTCTAAACGGCATGCAACCAGCTAGACGCTTTGATTAGGTTATTTTCCAATAGTGCAAACTAACTAAACCTCTCAAAGGAATAAGAATATTCCACACACTACAAGCTTAAAATTTCGGATTCATGTTTGCGGCCCCAGAACGTCACACGTAGAGTAAATATCGATATTATCATTATTCAGTAGAATTGAACATTATTTGTACAATAATAAAAATTAGACGACTGCATCTATTCTCCAATACGATTCAAACTACTGTTTGGCCTATCTTTATTGCTGCACCCATATTCATGTCTCACACACCGTGTTTGGACATGATCTGTTGCTGTAATTGAGCTATTTTGCTATCCATATCTTGAAAATTCAAATTAACCAACCTTTTCGTGGTTCATCTAGCAACTTTTCTTCAATTGGTTTATTGTAATTTGGGTCGTTAGTTTGTTGTGGTTCTCTTCCTTCTTTAATTAGTTCGACTAAGATGGCAGCAGCCAGTCCTACATGCCTATCTATCTGAAACCACTTATCTTTGTTGTCATCTAGTTCCAACAGAACTACTGCCCGTATAAAAGCATGCCAAACGACATATCCTTCTACCTTGCTATCCATCATGTGGATCTTGTCACCAACTGGTCTTCTAGGTTGACCCTTATCATCTACGCCATTATCAAAGAGAAGGCCTTGAGCAAATAATTCAAAAGCCTTTTGTTGTAATTCTATGTTGCTGTCAAAATATTTCTGGATTATTCTCGTAATATTAGATGATAATAGCCTGACTAATTCTTTGCATGGAATTTTTAAATTCAGTATCCACACTACCTTTTCGAGCACAAAAATAAAAAAGATCAAGCATCTTACCATATGGATCTACTTTAAGCATAGCCTCCGTAATGTCATCGGGAGAGCTAAACAAAAAGAAATTATCGTATTCATACCAAAAATCCATTGCATTTTTCTCTTCAGAACTATTCATCATGTTACCCTATTGTGAATTTCTATTCTTAATAAGGATTTAGGCGATCAATGATACTGCGATCATATTAATAAAATACAATAATGAATACAAAACTGAAAAAATATAGTAGTATGGATTAATTCTGAATGAATAAATAAATAAATATTAATGAGATAGATTGATATCTAAAGTCGAAACGTAATGCGAATAAATCATTACAAAATATATTGACCGAAGGCTTTAGATTTCTCGGATTATTGAATCTTGCTTAATTTATTACATACGTATTCTTCAAATATTTCATGGAATTTTGAGGAGATAATAAACATGGAAATTATTAGAAAATCACTAGTTCAGTTCTATTTGATATTCTCCAATAATTCCATGACAGTATTGTACGGTTTGCGCCGTGTGTTATTATTGGGTGTACACGTTCATTTTCTAGCAAACGATTTCAATAGATGTATAGTGTTATACGATAATGACTGAAGGTAAATAATGTCATTAGTTCTTTTATAAACTGTGTTGTTGGACAAGACATGATCCAAAAGTCAAGCATATACGTGTATCATTTGTGACATCCATTATTGACAATTTTCTGCTATCATATTAAAATCCATATCTGATCTTTTATTTGTTGAATATAAAGCCATGGTATAAAGGTCCGATTGTAGAGACATAATAAGTGACTTTGTGATTAGGAATCTAACAAAATGAGTCATCAGAGGATCTAATTATACAAATATAAGATTTCTGTTCTAAGAATATAGACCAATTTCTATTTCTATTATCTGTTCTAAGGTAGCTACTTTATTACATGGATTGCAAGCTAAATTTAGCTGTTATACATTCAACGGATTTACCTCGTATTAATGTCTGGAAAATGTCAGAAAAGTTGTGCCAGCTAAAATGTCATATGCTATACGCTATTGCAATGTTCTCGTTTCATCGAAATGTCATCCAAGCTGAAAATTACTCGATCTAGGCAAAAGAATCAGACTAACGATACCACATGAGTAACGTGTGCACGTAAAGTGGTACATTTATTAGACTAGTCTAGATTGATGTTTAGGATTCTTGCTAGATGTAGAGGAAGATTCCTTTGCTCATACGCTACGACCTTTGGCCACAGATTGATCACAATATCTTCATTTTTTTCTATTTTTCTTAGTATCTCCACTTTTTCGGCTCTCTTCCTCTTCCTCTTCCTCGTCTTTTTCGAATTTCGGCTCTCTGACTGGTTCTTCTAGCTTAAACAGCAAAGAAATTCTGCGTACACTATTCTGTAATCTTTTTATCTCTCCTCTGAGTTCAATTATTTCAGGATCTGGTACCAGATCTTCTGTACAACATGAATCCTCGCATTCTGATTTGCAACATGTTTCAGATTCATGCCTGATTCTGGAATCACAATCACATGGTCTTTTCGGTCTATGATGACAGAAACTTATGCAATGCGAACTGATACCATTGGTTATAACACAAAGATCATAATGTCCGTAGGGAATATTTGAGGTATTAAACCTAGCCGATTGTAAAGAAGCTCCTGTGGCAACGCCCATAGTACTAAAGTTATAAGTCCGTGCGAAATAGACCTTGTTGGTACTAGTATTCTGTAGTCTAACTATAGGATAATTTGTGGCAGGATAACAGTCATCGCCGTAGGTGTTTGCTTGGGATAAACCATTTAACTGCGTGCCCTTTAATATATAATAATCAGTCATATAGGGGGTACCATGTCGTACTACAGCTGAGATCGTTGGTCTCCATCCCTCTTCTGGACCAAGGTCTGGAGTATAGCATTGAATATTATTTGTACCTCGGGCTAAAAAGTACCTGACCTGTAGGTAGCAACATCAGACGACTCCAGAACAATTGTTGCTTATTATTCAAAGGTGTCGATACTTGGGAAATAGTATTACTGAGGGGATCATATTCGAAAAAGAAGATAGGCGTCCCCCACGTATTAGGCTTGTAAAATGACGCGGTAAAAAAGACTTTACCATTTGGCAGCAAGCATGCCGGACAATCATTACATACAATCGTTTGGTTTTCTATTTTTGGTATATTGGGTCCGGCAGTCCAAGTCCCTGTGCCAGTGGGGGTAGGAGGAGGGGTATAGACAGCTGTTTTGCCAAAACCTCTATCGTCAGCTGCGCCGAAGAATACAGCCTTACCATTATACATTAGCATGGCCGGTCCTATTTCATGCATATCCGGATCAATCAATGTAACTGGTATTATCCCTTCATTTTTCCAAGTATTAGACGAAATAATATACTTTTCACTTTGATAAGGATTAAAGCATTGTGGCGCTATAATGGTATTGTCAGGTAGCAGGATCCATGTTTCTTCATTCGATCTAATTGCTTTACTGGCTGCTGGTGACCATGAATTAGTCGAGGGATCATATATATCGCATGCAGGAGATAGCAGAGCCCCGATCATAATCCTTCCATCTGGAAGTATACAGGATGCTCGCATCTCCCACCTCTGACCATCCAGGTGGAGTAGGAATTGAGGTCCATGTATCTAAAACATGGTCATAGATTTCACCTTTATTGGTATCAGGAATATCTCCACTTTGCTCTCCACCAATGATTATAACGCGCCCATCTTTAAGAACTCCAGATGCATAGTATCGTCTCATGAAGCTCATATCGGCTAAGGTTGACCACGTTCCATTGATGTAGCTTCCGTTACTATCCGGTGTTAAAGCATGCCAATGAGGAGTGTCTTCTTCCTGTACCATTACTCTACCATCAGTTAGCAGTATCATTGTACTGGTGTAAAATGTAGGTTGATTGACTAATCCTTGCCAAGTGCCTGCCATTGTTTTTTACTATTTTACTACATATAGATAAACATAATCCAGTTTGATAAAAAATAACGGAGTTCTTTCTTTCACAGTGGTAAGCCTGAGACTGTTATACACTATTTTAAATTGTAATATGTATTTATTTGTGAGGGGCACTATGAATTCGGTACCTCGACTTCAAATTAAACTGAGTTTATGTACCATTGCGCAATATAAGATCATATCCCAAACAAGTTTGGAAAATACCCCAAAAACTTCTACTAACTCATTCTAGCCGACAATTATTAGAACTATACCAGTACAGCTTCGAAAGTATCGAGTATAATCAATGGGTCATGAATCACATAATGAAAAACTGCAGAGTAGGGTATTAGAAATACAATCACAGCAGAATACAATTTATCATACCATCTATAGTTATTAATGAATAACTTTGTAAAAGATATACTTCCAAAGAGATTTTAACTGAGTTTTTCGGCGCCGAAAAATTGAATTAGTACTATAGCTATCATACTACGCATTATTGCACCGAAGTAACGTGATATGTTTATTATGACTGGATATGTTAAATTACGGATTATAGTATTCCATTATGGAACATTATCTCACTATGTTTTGCATTGTAGTTTTAAGACGTGGTTCAACTCAATCACAGAATTTCTTAAATAGCATATAGTTAAAAGACGATTATGTCAAATGATCAAACAAGTATGCCGGTTGCTGCCATTCAACGAAAGTACTGTAGTAAAAGACGATGAAGTTGAGAAAGCAGTGAATGCATTGCAGAAACAGGTTAATAATGATTTGTCGAAATACTGGGGAAAAAGTGCGAAGCTTACATTTGTACCAAAAGGTCAAAAAATACCCCGTGATCAATGCTGGATGGCGATAATGGATAATACAGACCAAGCTGGGGCAGGTGGCTACCACGATCTTACTGACCAAGGCTTACCTATGGCTAAAGTATTTGCTAAGACAGAAATGGATCATGGTAATGAATGGACAACTGCTGCTTCTCACGAACTCTGTGAGATGACTATAGATCCATGGATAAATCTAGCCGCTATTATAGAAAACGAAGATCATGGTATGAGATTATGGGCTTACGAAGTAAGTGATCCCTGTGAGATAGATGCACAAGGATACAAAATAGACGGAGTTTTAGTATCTGATTTTATCACCCCACAATGGTATGAACCTGGAGCAATAAATTATCGAAATGTCAAGTTTGACCATATGGGCCATCTAAAACAACCATTTGAAATATTGGAAGGTGGCTATGGACAAGTATTTGATATACTCAAAGGCAATGGATGGCAACAAATAACAGCCAAGAAACCAGGCCCATCAGATTTGCAGCTTTTAGAAAGTAAAGGATCCGCGGAGTCAAGAAGAACGTATATTGTATCTGCAATGGACGCAAATTATTATGAGTATAGACAAAGACCTTATCTAGGTAGTAGAAGAGAGAGAAGAAGATCACCACGCCATATGTGGCTAAGGAGTCAGATCCGGAATCGTTAAAGAACAAAGATATAGCCATTCTTTTTCTGTTTTGTCGATTATCTTATTCTTTTACTATCTTATTTATTTTAATCAACAATACTGCATTTTAGTTACATTACATAATTTTAATGAGAAATATTAAGACTTATTTCGCTAAGATATTCAACATGAATGGCTGTTTGATAATAAAGTTAGCTTGGTCATAAGAATACAATAATTGTAGTAGAACAGTAAGTTTTCCGGGGTTTATTGCTAAATATTGTGTTTCCCCATCAAACCTCTGAATAGTACCAATAGATAATGTAGTTGATTTTCCAGGAGACAGTGCAATATTATAATAATTCTTGACGGTGCAAAACCCGTGGTGTACAATATCTATATTCTTTTCAAAGGTGGCAGTTAACGGGTGTGTACATCCAATAGAAGAAAGTGTTACACTTTTAGGCGAATTATTTGATACAGTAACAATTATTTTGAAAATATCTTCTACATGTACTGGTGAGGGTACAGTATGAATGTGAACGAGCATTACTGCGTTAGAGGATGATAAACTTCTGGAAGAGGCAGATGAAGCAAGCGCAGGTACAACATTATCGCTGATTATACTTTGCATTTCTGGAGCCAAAACTATTATGGATAGCGCAATAGTTATCATCAAATATTCTGTTCTCCACTGGGAAGATCTCATTGATAATCGACTCCAGTACCGGTCGTAACATTAAGTATTGTCATAACACAAGTTAACGACTTATTGTCTTTAATTGTGAATTTAATTGAGAATATATAAACATACATAGACTAGAGTCATATATGTGATATGTTCCGAATCCCTACCTTTATCATCATTTGCGTTTTTGATAATAATCTATATCAGTGAATTATGGGTAAGCAAACACAAAATACTCGACATAGAGAAGACCGATCTATAACTAAGGACTGATAGGAGTTCAATTAATTGAGATATTTTTCGGCGCCGAAAAATTAGGCTCAACCTGGGAAAATTACAAAAAATAATGGTAATAACAGCAAATTTGTTCTTATTGATTCACATTTAACCAGAATAATTACGAAGTATCGTCTAATACTTTCACGATTATTTACACCATTAACATCAATAGAGGATCTGCGTAACGAGTTGGGAAACTAGGTATTTTGGTACTGCCGCGTCTAACGAATATTTAGCTTTTTTCCTTCTTTCCAGCAAAACTGCAATTATAGATACTCCTCTTTGTTTATCTATTCATCTGCAGAATAGCATCCATCAGGTATTATTTGGTAATAGCAATGCCACAAATATGGTGTCAGTTGATTATAGTACTAGACGAATGTGATTATATTTATTTCAGGCAAGCTATTAATCCTTGCTAATAATTTCTGCCATCACATGCTTTATCAAGTCTTCACTCGAAACTGGTTTTTTTATGAAGCATTTTACATCGAGCTTAGGAAATTGCTCCTTTAGAGAATCATAGTACTCCTCAAATGCAGTTATGAAGCAGACCTTTATATCAGAATCCTTTTTCCTAATCTTTTCGTATAATTCAAAGCCATTAATTTTAGGCAATCGAATATCAATAATTACGAGATCATAATACTGTGGCTGGAAGGTGGACAGGGCTTTAAATGGGTCACTATAAAATGTCACATGAAATCCTTGATCTTCTAAACAAGTTTTAAAAAATAAACTAACATCTTGTTCATCATCAATAACCAATATTCTTGGAATATACTTATCTTTTATCAAGAGATCAGCTGCTAGGTATGGTTTATCCTTCATAATTATATATACAAGTCATATATGTCCTTTTAATATTATAATCCTTGACTATCACGTTTTCAATATAATCTAATATTTTTTCCAAAATACGGCAAAATGGTTATATATAACCAGACAACGTAACTAATATTGTCAAAGGAACTGACGACCTCTAACACAACAAGGGGATTGTTAGCAGATATCGATATTTATCAAATTAGACACCCACCTACTTTTTATAGATCTACTAAAACTAATCTAATGTTAGGGACCAAACAGCTAGCTGAACTTTCCAAATCCATTGTACGACAGGGCCTTTTGCAACCAATCGTTGTCAGAGCAAAGGCAAGAACAAATCACTTTGAAATAGTTTCGGGAAACCGCAGATATGAGGCGTGTAAAGCATTAGGTTGGCGAAAGATGGTTTGTCATGTTCTAGAACTAGATGATAGAAATGCATTTGAGGTAACATTAATTGAAAATATTCAAAGGGAAAATCTTGATCCAATAGAAGAAGCTCGTGCATTTAAAATTTACGTAGAAGAGTATGGATGGGGTGGAATATCTGACTTGGCATCGAGATTGGGTAAGAGTGCTAGCTATGTAGATAAACGTATAAAGCTTTTGGACTCACCTGCCGAGATAATCGAAAGCTTATCTAATCATTCAATTAGTCCTAGTATTGTTGAAGAATTAAGCCCCATCAATGATCAGAAAGTAGTAAGTGATCTTGTTGAGATGATAAATAAAAAAGGACTGTCTTCTAGGAAGGTACGAAAGCTAGTAAAGGAATACAAGAAAGAATCCTCTCTAGAGATCTATAATTTTCATGACACCGAGGACAAAATCGTAGATATCGATAGAATGGTCCAAAATTCTTTTGATAAATCGATAGTTGCATTGAGAATCGCCGCCAGCAGAGTAGCTACAATAGTAGAGAGTATGGAAGACAACTGGATTATACATGAAATCTTAATGCAGCATAAAATGATGTTGCATTCGCAGATAGATGTGTTAATAAAAGAAAAGAAAAAGCTTTGAACATATTATCTGGTCACATGTTGGAACAAATTATAAGGTGTTTGAATTCATCTTCTTCTTCCTTTGTTACTATTTTGTGCCAAGCATCTGTGAATCCATCAGAATATGCAACATTTCCTGGTGAAACAGGAATTGGCGTTTGATATTATAAAAATCATGAAATTCCAATCCTCTTCCACATCGGTAATAATTTCAGATATTCTATTCATAGCAATCCTTAAGGCATTGATAGTCTTATCAAATGCTCTTTTACCTATCAAAATATGTCTATTATAAATCTGATTAGCATATATCTCAGTGCTGACATCTCTGTAAAGGCGTAAGAAATTACGAGTTTTCCTTAAAGACATCTGTCTATTAATTATGAGTGAAGCGAGCCTTGACTATTCAGAATTATCCCTTACTGAAAGCAATTCCTCTGCAATACTTGTTGACAATTCCTTATTTGTTAGAGCTTCAAGAACTTCTGCTGGAAGATCAAGTAATTTGATGCGCTTGGAAATATAACTTATACTTTTACCAATTCGACACGATAAATCTGATATCCCTCCCCAACCAAAATTTGAGGTATACATTTTGAAGGCCACCCTTCATCCATTGGATTATAGATTCTTTTGTATATTTTCTAAAAAACTAATCTCAAATGCATTTCTGTCGTCACATTCTACAATATGACAAGATATCTTTTTTGAAACCCAAGGTTTTATATGCCATAAACCTCCTGTTACCCGCAACAAGTTCAAAATCGGAATCCATGGGCCTAACCAAAATTGGTTGTAGTAATCCCTTTTGCATAATTGAAGCCGAGAGATCTTCAATATTTGTCACATTTCTATGAATATTTTGCGACTGCCTAAGTTTTGAAGATCTATGTCTTCAAAAAAAAACTAGAGGAGACTAGGGAAGATATCTGGCGTACGTTTTTGGCATCTCGATTCCCACATATGGGATTTAATATATACTGTTTCCTATACTAATCACTTTATTAGTTAAACTCCAATATTAGCAAATCGTATATTTAATCTATCACAACCTGTGACACACCATGATATGATAGAATCCTAATATGGCGTTCGACTGAAGCGGCGACGATATGGAGGATGGTATCTGGACTCGCTGATTCGGCCCTCAGTGCTGCCTGCTTGCTAGCTTGAGGGTAAGGGAAGCAACATGAGCTGATATCCCGTCGTAAAATGCAGCCAAGTGCTCCTTCATTTTTGTCCTCGACTTCGGTTTAGACAAATTGTCCAGATAAATCATATGCCCAGACTCATAATTGTGAAATTCAAGGTTATCGAGGCTCGTTGGGTTGCCTATAGGCATATTTTTTAAATCCAACTTAGTTTGGAAGAACGGTGTCACAGCGTCATAATATCCATTTGCACAAAAGACTTTGAGGTATGGGTTTATCTCCATAGACGCTGCTAGATCGCCGGCTGTGTATAGAGGTTCTAGTCCGCTCTTTTTGGCTCCGGTTGGATCGGTGTGTTCAAAATTCCATATTTCAGCGACAAGAGGGTTAAGGGCTATGAACGGAGATGTTGATATATACTTGAGCTCTTCATTTAGGTACACGTTCCACATGGCGGTATAAACTCCACCCACAGCAGTTATGGTGGGATCATTTCCCCCAGACTTTGGATCCACAGACCCGGCGATTCCTGTATCATTTGAATTGACACGGCCATCGTACTGACCCAATACTCTATCCTGCAAAAGGCTTTTCAGAAAAATTGTGTTGCCCTCTATGGCAGGATCGAGATTCCAATCCTCAAGTACCTCGGATGGGATCCCGATAAACTGGCTCAGAGATTGAACTGTGGCTGGATCTCCCTTTGTATAGGTTGCCTTCGCGGCAGCAAACGGCCCGGTCGCGAAGTCCTCGACCTGCTTCATAAAACTGTCCAGGTCGGTTGGAAGTGGCGACACTGTCACCTTACCGTAGAACAATGCATCAGCTGCAAAAGTTGGAAGTAGACCAATAGGATTGGATATTTGAGAAAAGTCCAGAATTGAAGACTGCAATATTATTCCGTTCAGATCCACACCATCTTCATGAAGCAACCAAGTTAACACACAGGTTCGCGGTGTCCCATATGATTCTCCGAATAGGAATTTTGGTGAATTCCAGCGACCATAGCTAGTTAGATAACGCTTTATAAATTGCTTAATTGATTGTGCGTCTGTATCTACACCCCAGAAATCCTGGTTTTTCGCAGGAGCGATCGCTGCAGAGTATCCGGTTCCCACAGGGTTTATGAAGACAAGGTCGGTGCGGTCGAGCAGACTATCGGCATTGTCTTCCAACGCGTAAGGCGGAGGGGTAAACTCAGGCAGGTTCGTCTTAATGCATCGTGGTCCAAATGACCCTAGCAATAGAAACACAGAAGATGATCCCGGACCCCCGTTATAAAAGAAAGTCACAGGACGGCTAGACGCGGCGACATCGTTGGCAGTGAATGATACATAAAAGATCTTGGCATAAGGTAGCGCGGTATCTTGATCGTATACCACGAGATGACCAGCGCTGGCAGCATATGATATAGTAGTCCCATTGATCGTGATATTATGCTGTGTAACTACAGCTTTCTCGATAGTATCACTTATTGAATCTTTTGGGCCTGGCCCGTATGCTGTATTATCGACAAGCGGTTGGTCTGACGACTTAGCTTGGACTAGAACTGATTCATCCATGTTGGGCTCTTCCTCCCCAAAGGTATCTGGCAGCCCTGATTCTCCAGATGCCAACCAAACGACATGCACCATCAGACTTCTCTTGACTGGCTTCATTCCATCCCCTCACACTACCTTCGAGAATTGAATGTGTTTGAAGATTATTCATATCTAATTAGAATCTTAATAAAGTGCCTCATAAGTTTTTTGCATAGGGAAAATCGAATTAGTTCGAACGATAGGAACGCAGATTAATTCGTTGAGTAAAGTGTAACAATTTTTCGGTGCCGAAATAATTTTTGTTTCCAACAGCTAGATAACATTTATAGATTCACTTTTACCTCCACCATTTTTGACATAATAATGTGATTGAAAACTGATCCTCAGTCGAAGACAGTATTGAATGCAAAGATTATTAAGGATAAGGAAAAATGTGGTATATAAAATAGGCACAGTTTCCAGAATTATTTTCCGTATTTGAAATAATAGCTAATTATATTTTGGCTAATTTGAAAAATTAACAAATCTTTATATTCACAATAAACTTGAGTAATTCCAAAAGCTATCTCTCGTGCAGAACTATTCAAATATATAATATTAGGGGTTTGCCACTAGGTATAAGGGGGCTTTTTATCTTTTTGTTTGTCAAGAGCTGCGTGCTGTCTAAAAATACTACATGTTATCTGTCAGTGTTGAGTTAACCTTGAAGGGATACTTTTCTAGCGACAACAACCTCATTTCCCTCCAGACCAATTATTTTAAGCATTTTTGATCCAGTAGTCGGTTTGGCAATGCTTAGGTTATTGATGCCGTCAGTGACATCTTGGTAAAGAATTGGTCCGCCATCTATATAAAGATCGATTCTAGATATCCAAGAATAGCCAATGGAATTTCCAAAGAACCATCCTGATTAGATATTGCAGCCTCAAGCCGCTGTACTGGCTTTGTTGCAAGGATCTAGATGCCCCTTTATCAAAATCCACGTTGTCGTTGGGCAAATTCGTACAGGTCCTATTGTATACGATATCTGGCTTTATTCCTGGGTTTTCTACTAATGTTCTAGCATGCTTTAAGGGTGTAGAAATAATCCTTGGAATGGTATCCCAATTCAACGGATTTTAGGCATTAATGGTAACAGTTCGTAGAAATGTCCTGGTCCTATGAATGTCTCTGGAATGCGTAGTTCAAAGTTTGGAGGGAGATAATTTTTTAGCTTATCTGATGATATGACATCTGTCACCATAAATAATCTCTCAGTACTTGGTTGCTTACTATTATTTGTAACTACCAACTGTATACGGAACGGAAGTATGGCTATACAATTTGAAAATGATTCGGGTAAGAGATAACGTGTATGAAGATCTCGTAATGAAGCAAAAATGTTAGCATTTTATCATGAAAACTTAATTCCTGGTCTGAATTGTTTGCGCTACTTTCTTCAAGTTTTACTCAGGAGAACCTTCAGTCATTCTACAGGATTGACTGCATACATTGCAATTATCAAAGATGTACGTATACTTCAAACATTTCAATTGCCATTTCTACAATCACTTTCTAAACGTCAAGTGTTAAACCTTTTGTAGTAGAACGGAACTCTTTAAGTGTTTGGACTGCACTTATCTCGTTTGTATTTTTAAACATATTAATTCATCCCATTACGGTCTTTACGAAATAAATAGATAGGTAAAAACGATCTTGAATTTTCATATGTATTGTCTAAAGATGACATAGTCAATTGACTATAAAGCTTGTATTCTTATTATCATTGTCATATCCGTATCTGTTTGATGCAGAGTTAATACCGTCAGATATCATTGCCTCATAGAATATAATGAATTAGAGATGGATAACTCATCAAAAGCCTCATTAGCATATATTGAACATTATTGAAAATACAGATATGAATAAAGAAAATATATATTCTGCAATTGAGAAAAAAGTAAATGAAGAATATTTTACTGGGCAAGTTACTTTACGAGAGATCTTTAGCGAACAAGTACATAATGAACAAGAAATTTATCATGTAACATTTCATAACGGAGCAAGAACCACATTACATTATCATGAATCGGATCAAATACTTGTTGCCACGAGTGGAAAAGGAGTAGTTGGTTTAATCAAAGGAACAAGGGTTAGCAATTTTGAAATTGATGAAAAGGATATAATATTTTTTGAAGAAGAGGGAGATACTGTTTACATACCGGCAAACAGATTACATTTTCATGGTGCAATTAATGGATCAAGTGGTAAAGGAGATTTTTCACATTTGGCCATAAGAAAAATGTATTTAAATAATATAACACTGGCCGTCAAGGCAAAAAATGAATGGGAATATGATCTAATCGCAAAAGAAATAGGAAATAAGGATCCTATAATCATAAAGCAAATCGCAAAAAATATTTCAGAGAAGATTCAAGCAGATATATTAATGAGATTAGAACGAGGAAAAAATAAACCTAATAGTTTATCATAATTAGTATTATTTCCCTCTTGGATCGCATGATATTATCTTAACGACCCTATTGAAGTACCTTTGATATTCTTCATCCTATTTCCAAGTCTACTAAATTAGAAAAATAAGTGGATTACAGAATAAAGTTAATAGTTGACAATTATACTTACCGACGCTCCAATGCATGTCGATCCCATTTTGCATTCGTCGCAGCTGCTTCATATGTGCTCTGCAGGAATGAGAGCAAGATATCATCAGGTGACTTTGCGGTACGGACCACATTATAAGATAAGACAAACTCTCTCATAGTAGTGTGATAGAATGCCTCTGGTGGTTGTAGTTGGTATCCGAAGCCCTTAGGCTCTGGATAAGCATATGAGTAGAAGATTGGTTCATCAATAGGGCCTCCGCCTGGCCAGAAACCGCAACTACTCACCTCGTGAGAGTAAGCTTCTACAGTTACAAATCTAGCCAAGTTTGGCGCACCCGGATGAGCAGGCGCGGGACGTCCTGAAAAGCGTGTGACAGCCAGATCAAAAGCTCCCCAGAAAAAATGGACTGGACTAACTTTGCCGGTAAACCTACAACGAAACTCTGTAAACACCCTGCTAGCCTGAGCTAGAATACGCCAGAATCGCTGGGCATAGTTGGTATCATATGCAGAGTGTTTTTGATCCTTCTCAAATGGAATTCGATCTGACACTTCCACAGGTGTGGTCCAAATGGTTAATGGCATTCCTAGCGATCCTAGGGCTGCCATTACTTCTTTATAAAAATCGGCTACTGAGCGAGGCCTGAGAACGATTATTTTGGTAGACCCATCAGCAGTTTCGATTATTATAAGTGATCGATGAAATCAAAGTTTATTTGAAATAATCGACTGTTGTAAGACATAGCTGATGTCGTGAGTCCCCTAGGTGATAAATACAGGGTAGAATTCCACCAATGATTTTCTAGATGAGTTAGCGCTAGTCTGATCTTGCCGACTATTTGGGTCCAAATGTGCAATGTTTCATAGGTGTCTTTCCATTCTGCTAGCGGCAATTCTGGCCACAGATTTGTTGTAGTTGTCATTTCGTTAATTCCCTATTATACCGAACTGAAACGCCTTGCGATAAAAAACAATAGCTCTCAATCCAGAGAGTTTCGTTATGAACTGAAATAAGTTTTGTTAGTCGAGGTTCAGGGACAGGTTTCATATTAATATATTACAGAATAAGATATATAATAGCTTGACTCGAAATAAATCTTATATATAGGCATGAGTAAATAGAGATACGCCTGAAAAACCAACCACTAACAACCATCTATCATACTATACAATTCATACCATTCCTTCGTTTGTAAATAACGTAAAGAAATTTACAAGAAATGAAAAGCGGTTGTTTCTAAATTATGATAGATATATGATAGGAAGATCTTATCAACTATTTAAAGGCGCTCTCCACTCGGACAAAACATTTCAGTTATATAAGCAATATTTATGGCATTTTTGTAATTTCATTGGGTTGACAACTGAGGAGATTGTTTCAAAATATACGGCGGATAATATCAAAGAAGTGATACGATTACAACGTATAGCCGAAGATTATGTCTTGTTCTTACAAGCCAAAATAAGTAACGGAGAGATTACTGCAGGAACTGGTCATAGCATGATCCCTCCTGTAAAGTTGTTTTGCGAAATGAACGACATTATACTTAATTGGAAAAAAATAAACAAACTCTTACCGCATGGTAATGGTAATGTAGCCGATGAGGCATACACAAAGGAACAGATAAAGAAGATGCTAGAACATTCAGACCTGAGAGCCAAGATTCCTATACTTTTTATGGCATCAAGTGGAATGCGATTGGGCGGTTTTGTTGGTCTTAGGGATGGTGATATACACCCTATCTATGATGAAGTGACAGGCAAAAAAGTAGTTGCGGCTCATGTAGTTGTTTACAAGGGAACAGATGATGAATATGATACGTTCATCTCGCCTGAGGCTTTCTCTATATACCAAGAATATCGAAACCTTCGCGTAAAATTTGGCGAAGTAATAACCAAAAAGAGTCCAATACTATTAAGACGATTTGACATCAGTCCTGATGGCAAGACAGCAAGATTAGATAATACAAAGCCTGTAGCGTTATCGACTGTAACAGGTATAATAAGAAATGTGGCTTACAAAGCTGGTATCAGGGAAATTTCAGAAAATTATAAAGATAGGTATAACATCAAAATTGCTCATGGTTTTAGAAAGTTTTTCAATACCACTTTAAGCAGTATTAGAACCAAGGACGGAAGACTAGCAATTGACTTTATCAGAAAGGAAATGATGATGGGTCATGCTTTAATGAATATACATGCATTGGAACAAAATTACAATAGGGCGGATAGACCAAAGATGCTACTTGAGGATTATCTGAAGGCAGTATCAGAGCTAACAATATCAGATGAGGAACGTATGAAAGTAGAAGTAAAGAAATTGCAGACTGACATATCCAGTATGAAATCAGTAGAGATAGAATTATCAGAAAAAGATAAAGAGATTCAATCTATGAAACAAAAATATGAGGAAATGAGTGTTACACTTCAAAACATTCTAAATGCTATCGGGAGTGTAGAGCAGCCTAGTAAGAACAAAATAGCCAAGCAGCTAATTATGAAAGGAGAATACAAACCAGATCCCAAATTAATTGTTTAGCAATCAAATGGAAAGGAATCAAACCAACTAGAGACCGTGATAAAATGGAAGATGATGCTATTTCACACTTGTCAGATCAACTTGTGACTATAACCGGAAGATTACAAGAACTTGAAAGAAGACAAGTAACAATATAGACAACTTTACTCGTCTATTCCATTATCGTCTGAGGTCTCACCATTCCGCACTAAAAATCGTAATGCTAT
This sequence comes from uncultured Nitrososphaeraceae archaeon, assembly GCA_963765895.1. GTDB lineage: Archaea > Thermoproteota > Nitrososphaeria > Nitrososphaerales > Nitrososphaeraceae > JARBAU01. Next base: position 92,380 of record CAVXZB010000041.1, read on the forward strand.
ATCTATTATGCCCACACTATCATCTTTGATTTTGTTTCAATGCATGCGTTGTTGTCTAATCCTACTGTTTTCTAGCATAAATCACACCACAAAACAACATAAGCACCCTCTCTGCTATCAGTGATACATTCACATAGATTCTTAGGTTATTGCCAAGAAGATCAGTTTATAGGATTTGTAGAGGAGGCTGGCGCAGAAGAGATTAGGGCTTAGCAAAGGATTGAGGGTATGCGATTGAGGACTGTGGTTGTTACTTCTATGCTGTTTATAAATAGATATCAATAGTAAAGGTGGCCACGAAGTAATGTCTACTAGAACAATCATATCGATAATATCCCCAATATTATTATCGGTAACTGGGTCCTAAAGAGATTAGTTTGGAATGAAAGCAATAGTAAATGTTCTGTTTGTCGTAGTGTTGGCAGTTATGATGGTAACCGCATCGGCTTTGTTTACTGCGGGTTATACATCTATATCAGTGTTAGCAAAGAAAAAGGCAGATTCAGGTAAGAGTAAGAGTAGCGATAGCGGTAGTGGCGGCAATGACGGCAGTGATAAAGGCGTATCTTCTGATCAACCTAAGCCAAAACATGAAGAGCCACAGCAGACGGATACTCCGTCAGATATTGGAACACAGCCACCAACAGGCGACCAACAAACCGATAAGCCAACGGACCAGCAACCAATAGTTACAGATAAACCAATTGCACCAGCGAATGACAAACCACAGTGTATGATAGAAAGTTGTGGCCCAATACCAGACAAGGGATGTGCGTTTCACCCTAATTCAGATAGTTGTAAACCAGACTTCGAGGGTAACTGCCCTTCAGGGTTTGCACATAATGATAAAGGAAATTGTTTTCCAGAAGGGCCATGCCCCCAAGGCTCTAGCAGACATGACGACGACGAGAGCGGCACATGTTTTCCAATCAATAGGCCGATTCATTGTCCACCAGGGTTCTTTCCAAGAAATGGTGTTTGCAACAAAGACATTTTTATAATTATCCATAACACGATCCATAGCAGTAGCAGCGGATCAACTCATGGTTTGAGTAAGGGTTGCTTTGATGCAATAAAGATTGCATGGTTAGGTAAGGTTCACAGAGGACAGAATAGTGAGGTTGACAACTTCATAGACAACTGTTTAGGAGCTAAGTAAGTGAGTAAATAATTCGATAAGGCAAGATTTGTCGCGGCTACTGTAGCAGTAACGATAATAGTAGCAGTATTGGTAATGGTCATTGCAGTATTGTTCCTGCAGTTCTATAGTGATAAGATAAGACAAATAATCATGTTAGCGAAGGATTATTTGAATAGAAGGCATATACCAATGACGCTGTGGCCTTTGACAACTAAGCCACTTTTGTAATCGCCTGCCAGGTTTTACATCTGGCTTAGTAATCCACAGCGACAAGTAAGCAAGTTAGTTATCGTATGCATGCACCGGTTAGGGACAACTGATGTCAAAGGCATCGCATACATCGACCTATTATTGCAAGAACTTTACTTTGCTATTATTCCAACTAAGAATAACTCGTATCAATATTTCTAAATGCAGATATCAATAATCGATACATACGTGACATGACCGAGTTGAGTCTTGAAGGCCTGTTTGGGATAGGTGAAGCGATAGGAATTATTGCCACTCTGTTTGTTATATTATACTTTTCAAGAAAGCAAATGCAGAGTCTCTCAGTAGACATCCAAACAAAGGTTCTCAATGACTTGGATGAGAAGGTTCACAAGATGGCAGAAATCATAATTGAAAAACCATCGATGCAAAATGTCATATATAAACTTGAAAAGCCGTCAGAAGAGTTAGCATTTGCGTATTATATCTTGTTTATTTGTTCTCATGCATATTCGATGCGTCAAAGAAAAGTGCTTAATGAAGATGAATGGACAGGATGGTTGCAGTGGATGAGAAATTGCTTTAAGTATGGAACTTTGAGTGAACAATGGAAACTAATCCAATCAGAGAGATGGTTCAATCCTGATTTTGAGAATTTCATAAACAAAGAGGTAGAGCCAAAACCAGAGTCTAAATCGATATAATCTATTTATTAGTTCTTTGAGAATACGAACTTATGAAAGTCTTGACTAGCAATGACTAGTAAAAGATAGAGGAGTTGTCGATTAATTACTATAAAAGCTTATAATCTTTATCCAAAACTATAGTGTTTGATACACATCATCATACTTGCAATACCATATCTGCTGCTCTGAATGGAGTTATAATCTTCATCCAGTAGGTAGGACAATGTGTAGTTACCACCGATATAGGCCCAAAATCAAGTTAGGATTATTGATCTCGCTTACCTAATATGCATAAATTCTATAGGAAATATGCATCTGACTATTTTACCAAAGCATTCCAAAATAATTGATTCTGGGATAGGAATGTCTTTGTTGATTAATTGTTGAATTCCTATAGCCCTTTTTAGTCCGTCTACTATAAGCCTTCTATTCGAGTTGTTATCATAGGCAGTAGTAATCTGTACCTGATGGCGCAACAGTGAGGATATGGTTTGCACTAGTCATTTCTGGGTAGTTTGGTTGGATGCAATATTCTTGTAAAGTAAATATTTCCGCATCCTCGTCTCCAGGCTGTCTACCTTGTTTATATCTAGGAATAATAGAATTGTGCATCAATGATTTCCATCTGCCAGAGGAGTTTACATTACATTTTCTTGATTTGGAATAGATCAGAAGGTCTGGGATCCAGATCACAGTTATATGATTCTCCACGCCTTGTCCAGATTTGAGGAATTCGCTATTTGAAACGTCGGCCCATGAACAATCTAAGCTCATGTAGTTATGCTTACTTGCCGCTTAGGATTATATATGTCACCAAAGAGAGCACTGAATCCAAATCAGAATATTTTATAAAGTTCTGTAAGAGATCCACATATGCTTTTCTATGCTATCTTTTGAAAAGAAAAATTGAAAGTAAAAGGTCAAACAGTGAAATGAAAACGGCTAATAAAACCTTAATTCTTCCAATTTTATCTTGTCTTTAATATTCATAAAATAATCCACGATTTTATCCCTATTGTTTCGTTGTAATTTTTCAAACTTGGCCACATCATCAAATGTCTCTTTATCGGATAATACATAATCAAGTCCTTGTTCCAGTATCATGTTTAACATTTCTCGATTTGTTAACGCTTCATAAAGGTCTTGCTTATTTTTTATTTGAACAGATGAAATATCTTTTCTAGCCACGGCTAAGGAAATTTCTACTGTAAAAGCCATATTAGCCAATTCATATAAATCTTCAACATTAAACCTTGCATCAGATTTCTTTCCTTTCTCATAAGGACATTCAAATCTGTTTACTACACAGCAAGGATATTGTATAGGAGTATTTTTATTATCGTCCTCATCCTTTTCTAATCCTTTGGTGACTAATCTATTGATCCCGATAAATATTGGGTCGTCTTCATCAGGACTCAACAAGCAATGAAAACACTTTGTCCTACCATAATTGGGGTTTCTTCTAACTTCCATCAAGTCCAAATAATCAGAATACCATTTCCTTGTTCGGTTATCGCCATCTTTTAGTTCACTTTCTGTTGGAGAGGTCTGAAATCTATCAAAATCATCAGGAAAATATTCTAGTGCATAAGGTGTTCCTCTGAGTTGTATCCATTCATTTAATGGAATTATTTCTTTGCCTCTCCAGCGGTTTGAGTCGTTACCGTCACCATTAAAAGAATCAAATCTTTCGAACCTTTTGGATAGGTTACTGATTGATCTTTCTAGATTCAATATTTTCTAGTCTCTCCTCTAATGACTTTATGTGCATAATTGATGGGCCTTCCTTAAACAGAGCAAACTTGGCTTCATTACATTCCCTAATTACTTTCAAAGCTAAAAGCTTGTCTTTTGGTGTTAGGTTGCTATTATTGTTGTTCTGTCCTTTGAATATCTCCCAGCCTTTCCTTCTGACTTCTTCAATTCCATCAATACACTGTTTGTAGTAATATGTCAAATCAGACTTTGCTAGATCAAATACAAATCTCTGCGATAACAGTTTCAGTGCTTTAATATCTCTGCTAATGGTGGAACGATCTACTCTTAATTTATCTGCTATCTCCTGCTCAGTCATTGATTGGGCAAGTAGAGAAGCTACTTGTCTTCTTCTTTCTTCAAGATGAAATTTCTTTGTGTGCATGGTCATGCGTAAATCGTGTATTAATTATTATAGAATTGGATCTTCTTAAGGATATGGAGATATGACTGGGCTAGTAGCGTTGTGACCTTTCTGCGTCTATCTTCAATTTTGAAATTGTGCGTTACCAAGATTATTATATGCATTACTCTTTAGTGAAGGTTATGTTTATGCATTTTGTGAAAGCGATGCAATATGTTGGGGATCTACATGATACAAGCCTCGGGATCCTTCCATGTTGATAGCGGCTAGTGGCTGTATCATTCTGATATGTTAATGATGAGTGATTGAGAAATAGTCCCCCATAATCCTCTATGACGTAGTTATTTAATTCCAATATTATTCACTTAATTGCAATGTAGTGTCATGAGGTTAAAATAATGCTTTAAGCTTGATGAGTTTGATAGCAATATCTTTGGTTAGGTCCTATCACTGTATACATTTGCGCATTACGATAAGTATCATCTTTCAAACATAACCAAGTCATCAACCTAAGAAAGAATTCTGTAACGCCTAGGCCAGTTGCCTTTTTAATCCACAGGTGCTTGTGCTTGAAATCACGCTTAGAATTGTCGTTTTTTTGAATCAAGCAGATTTTCATAAATAAATTTTGATAATAAATATCGGTTTTTCAATCATTTCCTTTCGCGGTAGCCCAATGAGATGATTGAAACAACAATCTCCATTAGTTTCAATATCTATCTTGCGTTGCTGCTGATCCCATATCCAAAATGGTTTATTTTTTAATCTCTCATCAGGTAAATTCTGGCTTGTTGTTTTCAGGTAGACCATTTTAAGATCTTTGAAAGTTACGCTCTATTACTTATTGTGAGACTATGGATTTAGGATTTACTACAAATCTGAATGAACTAATTCAAGATTATGAGCCTCTTTTAAAGTTCGGATTCAAAGGAAATTCTGAACCAAAACGAAAACTTATTGAAATAACATTAATTTATTCAGGCAGTTTTGACACAGACAAAATATCCTCAACAATCTCTTCATTTGGTATTCTTTGTAGTAATTTTCTTTTCAATTCCTTTTTATTTCTTATTTTTTCAGGGACGCTTTTTGTGAAACGTAGTATAAAATCAATAAATTTAGGATCGTCAATTATAGCATTACTAAATATAGTATTTGCGTTAACTAATGAATCATCATAATAAACTGGATTGATGATGACTGAATTAGATAGATCGGCCATTCTTAGATCAGCCTCGCTAAGATCAGCCTCGCTAAGATCAGCCTCGCTAAGATTAGCCTCGCTAAGATTAGCCTCGCTAAGAATGGTTCTACTAAGATTAGCCCTACTAAGAAAAGCCGACCCAAGACCACTAGCATTAGTGACAGGCTGCGTGCATGGCCCTGTAGAAACCATATTTTGAATACCGTTAGAGCTTTGTAGGAGCATAATACAATATGGACGTTGAAAGAATCAACATATGTTATGCTAACAAATACTATGTACAGTGTCTTAAGAAATTCAAGGATACTTTTGTTTCTTCACCGAAAGAGTAACCATGTCTTCACGATGTGGCAACGTTTAGTATTGTTCATAATAAGATCGTACTAAGGTAAGAGTCAGGGATCTGTATGCGTGAAAAGTATCCATAGTCGCAAGATATATCAGTTGCCATATACAATAAGATATTGCATAACAAAATGCAAGCAACATTAATGCTACTACTAATTTTGACTATTTGTAGTTCTGCTGCTTTATTTTATAGTACTAATGATATGTTAATGGTATTTGCGAGTAATAATACCTTCAAACATACTAACGTTTCCGATAACACTACAGCCAATATTAATTGTGCTAATTTTCAGTACAATGTTAGCTGCAGATCTGTATGCAAACCACCGCAGCAAGCCTGTCCTTCACAAGCAAGCCCTAATGACACTTCGGCATACAACACGCTTAAACAGCTTCAAAAACGCTAGTTAAAAAACAGAATCAAAAACCAATTAGAGAAAAATAAAATTTTAGAATCTAGGTTATTTACTTCTATAATTGTCTTTATTGCTATCCCTTGATGTCCTGATAATATCGAAACAAGATATCGTTATAGCAAGAATCAGAGCTGGAACGACTATGGCTTTGGCCTCTACTTCGGGCAAAAGCTCTGCAGTCAATGCAATGGCTGATAATACAATCACAACCGTACGAAATATATTCCAATGCTTCTTTGTTAATATTAGTTGAAGATTCACTAGGATAACAATATTATCATATACTATTTAAGGGACACGGGAAACTCTTAATTACCTTAACAAGGAAATAAAACACCGAATGATCGACAAGGGAACCCAAAAGAAGAAAGCTGAGCCTCCTAAAGATGATCCTTTATTACGTAGCAAACGAGCCATTATTGATAAAATTATCGGAAGTGAAGGACAACAATTAGCAGAAAAACGTCTTGCTGCAGTTAAGCAAGCTCGTGAAATGGCAGGTGCCTCAGAGTCGCAAGATTCGGAAGAAGATACTATTACCAGTAGTGACGAATCATCGTCATCCTCAACACTAACTTCTCAATCCACGCCTTCTAGTCCAAATAAATGGAAACAATTAGGACCCACAGTAATTCCTAACGGTCAAACTTATTCTGATAAACGAGTAAATGTAACAGGTAGAATTACTGCTATAGCAATACATCCAAAGAATCCAAGTACGATATATACTGGAGCTGCTCAAGGTGGAATTTGGAAAACCACAGACGGCGGTAATCAATGGATTCCGACATCAGACAATGTGCTCTCGCTTGCGATAGGTGCCTTAGCCATCGATGCAAGTAATCCTGAAGTTCTTTATGCAGGAACTGGCGAAGGAAATTTCGGTGGCGATAGTCAGTATGGACTTGGTATCATTAAAACAACAAATGGAGGCCAAACATGGGAATTAAAAGGAATGAATACATTTATTTCGTCTCGCTTTTGCCGTATTGCTGTTAATCCTAAAAACTCAAACCACATTTTTGCCGCGGCAACTTCTCCTGCCTCTGGTATATATAGAAGCACGGATGCAGGAGAAAGCTGGTCAAGATTAACTAATGGATTACCTTCTTCAGATGCAACGGATATTGTCTTGGATCCAAGTAATCCGGATACAGCATATGCCGCATTTTGGGGTGAAGGAATTTTCAAAACAACTAATGCAAATACAACAAACCCAACATGGAATAAGCTTAGCGGAGGATTTGCAACTGGTAACTTTACACGTATTGTTCTTGGTATTTCACAATCTTCGCCTAGTACACTATATGCCCTTATGGCTGACGACAACTATGAAATAAACATGTTTTATCAGACCAGTGATGCTGGAAATACTTGGAGTCAAATACAACTGGTTAATGCAGATCTGGGTCAACAAGGCTTTTATGATATAAATCTGGCTGTCCATCCACAAAATGAGAATATTGTATACTTAAGTGGCATATCTTTGTGGAAGGCAACTCGTAATACACATACAAATCATTGGAAGTTCTCTGACATTGGTAAAGAATTTCACCCTGATAATCATGCCTTTGCTTTTGACCCAGTCAACCCTGAAATAATTTATGCCGGAAGCGATGGTGGGATATATAAATCCATGGATGGAGGAAACAAATGGAATGATGGTATCAATCAGGGATTGTGTATAACTCAATTTGAATTTATGGAACAGGATCCAAATAACGAGAAAAGAATAATCGCAGGCACCCAAGACAATGGAACTGAAAGGTATGATGGGAATTCCCAATTTTATCATTCAGACGATGGTGATGGTGGATTTGTATGCATAGATCCAAACCAGCCACAGAACGTTTGGCATACTTATTACAGCCTCAGCCCAGCCTTCTCGTCCCAAGGAGGAGACTTTGGAAGTTGGCAATCACTAGACGGATCAATTTCTGGGGATCCTTCAAACTTTTATCCTCCAATTGCACTGGATAAGACAAATTCAAATAATATCGCAATAGGAGGCCAAATACTATATTTAGATCACTCAAAAGGAACTGGGGGCTGGTCTGAACGTATTAATCTAAATCTTCCTCAGAGCGATCTTATATCAGCGATTAATTTTGTTAATACAAAGCTTATCTTTGTGGGAACAAATGAGGGGCGTGTCTATCGCATAACTAAAAATGGAAATAATTGGACAGTTCATGCTATCCATGCAAGTCCATTTCCTACTGACCGCTATATTTGGGATATTGGTACTTTGCCTGATGATGAAACAAAGATCATAGTCATTGTGTCTGGATTTGATACACCACATGTATTTCGTGGTGATGTTTCACCGGGTAATAACTCAGCAACATGGACGGACATAAGTGGAACTGGAAATGCAAGACTTCCGAATATTCCTGTAAATGCATTAGTAATAGATGAGAACAAGGCAACTACCATGTATGTTGGTACTGATGTAGGTGTTTTCCGCACAGCAGATAGTGGCAAAACATGGAAGTGGTTCAGCGAAGGTCTGCCAAATTGTCAAGTATATGATCTGCGCCTAAACAATTCCAAAGGCCTTCTTCGTGCGGCTACACACGGTAGGGGTATGTGGGAGAGAATAGTCAAAGACATTTAATCTTCGTATAATGGTGGTGATGAAATATTAATACCACAGGAAGCATCACTCACAAGTAAAATAGGCTCGCCTTTACCAAAGGTTTTGTATACAATATCAATATCAATATCTTCTACGTGAAATTTTTTATTACCTATCCATATCAGTTTGAAAGTTTTGCCTATGCGTTGCTTGCACTGCGAAATGAAATGATCGGCCTTTAGTTCATTCGCTATTTCAGTTTCTGTCATTGATTGGGCTAGTAGAGTTGCAACTTTTCGTCTTCTTTCTTCGATCTCGTATTTATGCAACACTTATCTCAATATTGCATTAGTCTCCTCTTAAAGTTTAGCTCTATGCATTTTCAAACACTCATGTATTGATATTACGAGAGGATTTGACAAGTATAACAGGAACTAGAACATATTCATCAAATTCATTTATGATAAATAAGTTATTATCTGATCGTAAGTAGCTTTACGGATATATTCTTTTGAGCGTATCTAACAGATATGTCTTTCTCCTCACTTGATTCGGTTATAATTCTATTTTAATTCTGTTTAGTTGCATTAAATATAACAAATACAAACTTAATTATTAAATATAAAATTGGTTAGACATCTGACGCCTTTCGATAGTAACATCTACAAATTATAGTTCAGTCTTATTGCCAAAGTTAATTCTGATAAACTTGTATAACATAGATCTTACATCATTTTAGGAGTTCTGTATTCTCAGAGATCACTTCTCATGTATAAACAGAATTTTCAGTATTAACGCACTATTATATGCGTATACAAAAGATTGCGGGAGTTATGCTGAACTCATTTCATAATCCTTGGTTGTTGTAATAAGAATATTTTCGGCGCCGAAAGATTTCATATATTCATGATGAACCACTATACTACAGTCTAATTTAAGAAAATCCTTAATTACCTCACTCATAATACATGCAGTAATGTCAATTGGCAAGGTTTGGACTATGACAATTACTTTTACTATTTTATCAACACTTTTTCTGTCTCTGCATCCAACTTATTTTACTAGTGTCGAAGCTCAGCAAGCTCAGTTTACCGTTTATGATTATAAAAATGATCGTTCATGGTCAGTTAGCCAACCAATTGACCTTGAAGCCTATAATAACATGAAAGCCGATCCCGTTTCCAACACGCCAGCTTGTATTCATTGTATAGTAGATGGCGCGCTTGTGTCTGGAGCTGATCCTGATCCCAAAGTAAATGAAGCTCGTATGCAAATAGGATTAGAAAAAGCACTAGGAACTTGGCCAATGCTAAAGCCACTGGCAGACCAGTTACGAGAAATATCTGGTTCCGATGATGAACTGTTCGCCAACTTGGCTCTACAAGTAGTACATCAAATAAACTATAAATCGACGAATAACATCCAGTACCCGATGGTTACGATTCGTGATGGCGAAGGCGATTGTGATAACGTAGCAACTCTTGCTCCTGCTCTTATGAAGGCAGGAGGACTTGACTCAGTAGTGACAGTAGGTGTCGTTTCTGCAGGGAATTGCCTTGACACAGCGCGTCATGCAATGGCTGGTGTTCACCTTTCTGAACCACCAGATGACCGATCTGGCTTTCAGAACTTGAACTCTGATCCTAGATATCCAGAGTATTTAGATTATCATCTCGAGAGATATTATCTGGCAGAAGCGACATATAGTCATGATATGCCTCCCCCTACTAGAGATGATTATGCTGGATATGCTGCTTCGGGTAGAGGTTTTGTAGGGGAAAACCCGTTACATATGGAGCAACATACGGATGTAGTTAAAGCCCCCGATATACAGCGCCAGGAAGTACCTAATAATATGAGGGTGGCTTATATTTCATAATACAGAAAAAGTTGAAAGGGTTTTTACATCACAATATATAGTAACCGGAATATATTTTCGGTCCTCTGTTTGAATATAAATTCTACTTAAGAATATATGAACACATTGTTTGCACATCATCACTTCTATGATGAGATAATATGTCTTTCAAACTCTAGAATCCATCATTACCAGCGATATTATTCTAGTATCTCGATGTACTATTCTTATTCTTACCAAATTAGTCTCTACCTTTATAACTGGTTCAAATCCATCATGCTCCTACATTCTTACTATTCGTAACAGACTCAGCTGACATGTCAGTACTGACAACTTCTATTATCTGAACTTCTATTATCTGGACTTCTGAACTTCCTTGCCACTTTGGCTTTATCACATGAATTAGTTGTGATTAATTTATACTATGTTTGCTGGTTATATTCGTACAAATTTCTCTATTATTAAGATTTATTTTAAATGCCCTATTTGCGCCTTTTGAAAGATGAGTTGCCGGATGTCAAATTAGTAATTATGTGGAAAGCTGAGTAAGAACCTTTAGCTTTGATTTCAAAAAGAGTTTCCGTCATATTTAGTCTATATGATTTTGGATCCTAGCATATCCAAATACAGGATGCGATGGAGTGGCCTGGAAAGCCGAAATAGAGGGGTAATTCTCAAATGTAGAACAAGTAATAAAATTGTATTGTATTTTGATTAGTTCATTTTAATAGGATCAAAAAGATTGGTTGTGTATCAACTGTTGCGTTACCGGTTGACAAGGTATTTTCTATTATTCTAGGTAAGTCTGAGAGTCATTGCATTTCTTGGTTTGCCGTTTCCTAACCTTGTACAATCAGGATTTTATAGTGACCCACAAAGACCAACATATCCACAATCTCTCCATATATTAATAAACAAAGGTATGATTTTCTATTGAAGCTATCTCTACCTAACTTTCAATTGCTGTCCTCCTCATCTCGGAGGCACATTGAAAAGGATTATTTAAATGCAGTAATCGGCAATTTAAAGATGAGTTTTATCAGATTATTTTTATGGTCTTCTATATCATGAAATAGGATAGAAGTACTTCTGCTAATTTCATTTTGATCATTTTGGTTAGTTTGGTTCCAATAAAAAAGTGCATTCCAGTTCACAGCCTTATTGTCTCTTACAAGAAAGTATTTTTGATCCTTTGTCCATGCTGTAAGATTCTGTGGATTCAATATAAAAAGAAAAATCCGATTGCAGTGGTATTTGGTCAGAATGTTTCGGTTTATATTAATAGGATTGTTTTGTGGATAAGATGTATACAGTTTCAATACATGTGCTAATCTATTGCATACATCGTAATAATAGTGTCCAGCAGGTTGGCTATAGTCTTGTTGTGGAAAAGGAATATTCAACATATGGTACGAAAATTCTTCCACAGCGGATGACAAGTTATTCCAATTGTGTGTAAGTCCGTCATCGGAAAAATATGCTTCAATTTTGGAGCCAATCATTTCCTTATCTATTAGCCAGTTTCTGAATGAATCTGATCCACCAGTTTCTCCTCTTGCTGTCGCCATAGAATCAGATATAGCTTTATTAATTTCATCGGCTAAATCAGTTTTAAGCTCAAGCTGTTTTTGATTATCTTGCCATTGATGAGTAAAATATGGAACAAGTAGCCCAGAAATTATTGCGCCAACAACTAGTATTAGAAAAGGATGCGATATTACTTTCTTAAAGCGATCCTTATTAAGATATCTATCTTTAAATAACATGAGTTTGAATTTAATATCCATACCTATTCCGATATGACTAATAGGACAGGGATAGATTAATCTTATCCTTCATCTATGGAAAAATTAACACCAATAACATATTTAACATCAAATAGTACATAACCTATTAGTAGGTTTAGATTTTCGGTTAGAAGTCTGCATGTCAATCTTAGCATATAGAATGATGTATCAACTAAGGTGAATGAGAACACAAATAGCATGAATATTGACACTAGGCGCCCTGAAGATCTCAATAGAAGATAGATGTGTGTTAGAGCCAAATGAGTAGGAATTAATTTCTAAATGTTCGTCAATTAAAAACATGTGCGGACCTTTGATGTAAAAAGAATTAGAGCGACTTAATCAATAAAAGATCGTAATAAGAAGGATGACCATATAATACACTTATCCGATCTCCTGAAACAGTTATGGATATTAATCTTTTTTTCATCATTTCTCTATCATCATTTGGATTATAGGCTACCGTTCGACTGTCCTTCATCTGATTTCCTTTAGTGCATTTACCAAATAAATAAAATTTATGCCAGGCTTTATCTGATAGTTTACTACTTCAGCTAAATTAAAGGCCGGGATCGATTGGTCATGTATATAGGACCACCTCCACATTGCCCATCCACACGTTCTAAATTTTTTTAATCTTTTTACATAGTCTAGGACTTGACTTTGTGTAAGAGTGGTCCCAGTCTTATATCCTGAACTAAACTCTCCCATGTAAACCAAATCTTTTTTTCTTGCCATCAAAATAGATATTAATCGAAAGTAAATCATCCTAATAAAAGTGGGAGGATATGAGTGCCCATCATAGATGATTCTATCGTCATGACTGTCTGGGGAGGTCATAGCCTGTAATATAGGATTATCAAATGACACATGTGGTAGAACCCAACAGAATAAAAGTGGCTTGTGGGTTATATTCCTCAATGCATTAATCATGAAGTTATTAAACGATCTAATCTTTTTGTAATGCGAGAAATCAAACACTTCTGGTTCATTTAATATCTCAAAGCCAAATGTAGATTTGCGATTATTTAAAAATTCGATAACATCTCCAAGATAGTTAAGCTGTGCATCCCAACCATCCTTGTCGTCTACTGTTTTAACATCGCGGCTCCACCACCTGTTCCAAAAGTCCCTTTTTTTCTCGTAGTATTTCTTATCTAGTTTATCATTTTCTTTGCATGTTTGCCTTTCATAATATCTTGACATGATCGAGTTTGGCATGCCTATTCCGCATCCAATCCATGATGAACATTCCCATTGATGGTTATCATAAATACACATTATTCCATATTTGTCAGCTGCATCTGCTATATCTTTCAAATCAACTAGGAATTGATTTCTATCTAATTCCCAAGATTCCCAATAGAAAGTAACTCTAACACAAGTAATCCCGCTATTTGCAAATATTCTGAAGGAATCATCAATATAGTTCTTTGGAGGATTTACATTAGGCCCATTTTGATATAAAGCAGATCCATATCCATGAAAATTTATGCCTATGAGTGAATATATTTTAGCTCAAATCCTTTTTTCCCGCTGACAGGCGAATTATCGATCTCAATTAAGTTAAAAATGGGATACTAGAATTGGTATAATAATGGCAGCGGCAATGCCAATAATAGCCGTAGCCATTACCAATTTGATAATGAAATCACTTTTAAAGTTAATTTTGAATGTGGGTGTCGTATTCAGTTCGGATGGCGTAATTTTATATTTGCTCCAGTTGATTTTCTGATATAATTCTTTTGCAGAATCAAGAAATCTCCTATTGAGATCTATTACTTTATAGTCATTATTTAGGTTAGGTTCTGATTTTACTTTCTCAATAGCACGATCATGTCTTAGCATATCAGAAAAGAAACGTTCTATAAATTTACTATCTTCACACTCAATTTCTTGTGCTATTTTGTTACCCATCAAAACCCAGATATAGCTGCCTATACTTTCCCCCCTGAATATTACCGGACTTGGGCTTATACGACCAAAATAACTCTTGGCTGCACAAGTTGGTTGATAATATGTCAATTATTTCTTGCATATCAAATGCCAATTTAATTAGAAAGTTACATGTTAATACTGGAAGGCGTTTGTTCAATTCACGGTAAAGTAATGGAATAGTGAAAATAGATACTCCAGCGATAGTAAGCACGACATACAATAGCAACAAATTATTTTTGATCCAATTCTGGTTTCCAGACGGTCTAGACGCGCTACCCTGATCGTAGGTAACATAAATGTTTAATGGTTTAAATAACGTAGTGATCGAAAGAGTTGAACCATCACCAGGAGGAAGCCTTGGAAGACTTATTTGGAATAATCCTGCGGTCAGATTTGTCTTACTGGATGTTGATACATTATTTGTGCTAGAAATATTAACTGGGTTGGATATTGATGAAGTTGACTTTATTGTTATCAATAGATTAGTAGCCGTTGTTATTCCGCTATTGGTTATATTAGTCGTATAGTGGCTTTGCATACTGGTAGGTTCAGTAACTTCAAGATGTGGAATTCTAATTACGTCATTATAAATAGAAGTAATAATGAAAATGAAAAAACTGCTCCCTACTATATAGCTCAATATTTGTTGTATAGTAGCCATAATAATTGAAATATAAATCACCAAGTTTAAAACTTTGGTAAGTTTCTATAGTAAAAAGTCTTGTAAGTTGCTTATGCTCGCCTTCTACTTTTATTTTAGTGCTTATTTGAAATTTTTAATTTAACATAAATTCGATATAATTCATTGCACAGTCATATTTTTGGAAATGACGTACGTATCTGTTAGCTGGCATAACAATTAAAATTTGAATTTGCTCGATCCTATCCAAAATTTACACTATCCCATTAAAAATATTTAGGCCACAATTAACCTGCAAAATATTTGGGCAGGAGGTTATTGACGCTACTTTAGATGCTAAACTAATACCAAATAGATTCTCTGCAGCAATTCTAGGTTTATTTCCCAACCTTAGCATTAATGAATCTTAGATTCCAGACCATGATCGCAATTATGAGACTTTAAAGAGTTCAGAAAATCAGTAGAAGAGAATAAATCAAAGTTTATCTAAAATTCTGTGTGTCCATATCCAATTGTTCAACTGTTAAATAGTATTATCATCCATCCTCCTCTACTTTTCATCTCATTTTTTATTGTTATACATACTTTATTTGGATCATATTGTCAAAAAATCATTATGTGACAACAAGTCATTATACTGTTTCATCAGCGAAATTCGAGCCGTTCAATAATTCTTTAGTTCTCACGATTGAGAACTGAGAACCCTCTTTTTGCCAGTTTCCTTTTTAATTCTTCTTTATCTGTCAATGCCGAGGGTATATTTTTTGCCTTATTTTTAGTTAAGAATTCTGTCAAGAGAGGGTCATTTAGGATTGCGTCTTTAAAATCGGCATTTTCACAGAACAGACCTTCACGATATCCTTCGCACCATATTAACATTGAATAACTTAGACCGGTATCAGAGAGGTCGGCATCTGAGAGATCAGCTTCTGATAGTTTAGCACGTGAGAGATCAGCGTGTGAGCGGTCGGGAGAAAAAGGGATGATCTGTTTGTCGCGCAACTTATTAAATTGTTTAATTTCACCTTCACGTAATAATTTAATGACCTCATCTCTGCCATATCTTTTTTCTTCAATTTGCGGAGGAAGTTTTGTAGTATCTAATGCTCTTCGATGTTCCTCCATTTTATTTATACCTTCCAATATATTCTGCGCCCCAGCGTCAAGGAAGTCTCTAAGCGAATTACCTTGCCTAACTAACTCCCTGTAAATATCTATGACATCCCTCAGCAATGGATGATTATTCTCAGATATTTGTTCGACAAATTTGTCAAGTTCTACTTCAGTAGTTATAATTTTGCCCTCCTCTTGCATCTTCTTATATTCATTGAAAAAGGTCCTCCTCCTTTCATCGTTAGGTGCAATTAAATCTAAGAACTTCCACCATTCTTGACGAAAGTTCAGGGCTTGGACAGCTATTAATTCATCTACCGGTTTACCGAAGACTGACTCTGCTAAAATAATATTGTTAATGAATCTCTTTACCTGTCTAGGATTCAACTCAATGGCTTTTACAATCAGACTTGTTTTATTTTTAAATTCATCGGCAAGCTTAGAACCCTCTAGACCCTTTGATATAATTTTGGTTATGGTATTGGATATGTCTGTTTCTTTCCAAGTAGGAATATGAAATGGTAACTGAACAATCTTCTGCAAATAATCTAGCCCTTTAACAGCATATTCCTCACCATATTTTTTTTAACCAATGAATTTATAGTCTCCGAGTCCATTGCCTATAACATACACAAGCCCTTCGATGTCAAAGAAACTCTTTATTGATTCTAGGACCTCTAAAGCTCTATCTGGACTGCATCTATCTAAATCATCTATAAAGACCACAATTCTATATTTCGGATCCTCTTCTCTAAGATCTCTAATGCTTTCTCAAGAAATTGTGTTACATAATAGTAGATAATACCACTATCATCACCTACAGAACCATCTCCTTTTAAAGAATCAGCAACTCGTCCAAAATCAGTCTCTGCAGATACAACATCTTTTATACCATATGTGATCTTGGTAGACGTAAGAAATCCGGCAGCGCTTCGTGTTATGCTATTCTTGAGCCCTTGCCATTTTTTTCCTTTTGGCTTTTCAGATGCATCTAGTGTTAGTTTAATAGTTCTTAGAAAGGGAATCACTGCTAAATTTTGTTCCCTTTCGTATCTCCAAGCATCGAACCAGACAGTTACAATCTCAGGGATAGGATCAAGAATTTTCTTTGTCATGAGCATCAAGGATGTTTTTCCTGTTCCCCATCCTCCAAATATTCCGATGGCAAATCGTGGTGTAGAATTTGTTATTATATTTGCAAGGTTGTGACTGTAATTATTAAAGTCAAGGACGTACATCTTGGGTTGGTTAATCAGTAATTATCTTGGTTACGCTCGGTTTAGAGCTTCTATCAATATCGGACAACATAACGACTACCATCTGCTAAATGTAAAAGTGGTTTTATAAATTAGAGACCCTTAATTTTGCTTCTACTTACAATAGTATCAGACAGAGAGACTAGAATCATCTTCAACAGTTCTATTTTGATAAAGAAAGGTCTACAATTTATCTCTGAATCTGTTCTGACATAGCTCGGTCTGTGTAGTTTGATAATATATCAAGCATCTTGATCGTTGAGAGTCTGTTATGTTGTGTCAGAGTTGTATCTACTTTATATGAACTATATTTTCTTATTTACCACCACCTAGTCTTTCAATTCTTAGCTAAGGATAATGCTTTTGTCGAATCTAACAAAGTTAATTTTAAAAACTTTTGATCTTATAGTATCATCTATTTGCATTCCATAATACAAATCCATTATCTTTAATTAATGACTAAATATTTTCATTTTCTTTACTTTCTAATAATCTATTTTAAATCTATTCTGTCATTGGCTACAAAGTATTGGCCTCTAATCTGAAATTATTACTATTATTCTTACCATGTCATTCTTTTTTCTTGATACAAAAAATCATTTTAATTACTAGAGGATATATGTAGAATAACTAACCAAAGATTCCAAACTACTTGTTAAAACCGTCTTCCACCGCATAACTAGTGATTCAATTGAAAAAAGATGTACCTTTAGAATTAACTGCAGCTGTGTGTATTTGAAGTAAGACTCTAACATCTTGATGAATAACATCTTCTCGCAAGCTATCTACAAAACTTTCCCATGATTCTATTTCTTAAGTAAGGATATCATTTGTATTTAGAAATAGACTCGTACTGCTCAAACTATAAGTAGTCATTGATTATGCCAGTACAGATGCTACTTTCTGCGTTTATCTTATTTTTCATGTATTCATATTGACTTATACTTCATTTTAAATAGGTTTAGATAAGCAGATGAATCTATGTGCTGCTAATATCCATATAACCTTCTGAAGGAACTATCAATATTTTTATTCAGTCTTCAATGTCTTTTTAATTATATCATACAAGTCTTTGTTTTCTTCCTTTAGCTTATCCAGGCTTATTGGATAATATCCTTTACTTGCACCTTTAAGGCCATCCTTTATCTTTAACTTGGGACTAAAGGTCAGTGTTTCTATTTTATTGCATTTATCCAGCCAGTCTTTTATTACAGAATAAGATTCTTCTATTGGCAATTTTCTTACATTCAGTAGATATGGTGAGAGTATTCTCCAGATGATGTATTTCCTATGATCAGGTAATAGGTTTTGGAGTATTCCACTTTCTATCCATTTTATCTTATTAATTCGATTTTTAGAAGTTTGATCATGTGATATAACAATCTTAAATCTACTCTGTTTTTTCTCTTGCTTTCTTAACTCTTCAATGTCGTCAATTCTCTTTTGGATAAGCCATCTCCTAAAGTCTCGTAGTAAAGGTTGTATAGATGGTCTTTTCTCGTCCCATTTCTGTATTATTTTAACCCCTCCGTCCTGTCCTTTGTCTATACACTTTGAGTTCAAACTTCCAGGAACTCTTAGCAAGCATGACTTTACAGTGGGATGATGCAGACAATAGCTGCATAATCTGTAAAATATTCCTCAGCAAATTGAATGAATAGACTAGTCAAGTCTTTATCTAAATACTTTGTAAATTCATAGAAGGTTTCATATTCTTCCAAGATAAATCCATTGACTGGTTGGTATATGTGATATCCATTACCAGTCCACAGAACTGTTGGATTTCCACCAATGCTTTCTTTACTAATTTTTAGAGTTTTATTTAATGCTCTTTTCAATAGTTTTTCTTTTGTAGAAAAGTCCTTCAAATCTAAATCTACTACCAGAAAACTTATTGGTGTTCTGTTAATTCCCTGATATTCCGTATAAGAAGGATAAGCATTTACTCTGCAGTCTTCATATCTTGAACTTTTAAAATAACCTAATGCTTCCTGTTTATTGAATATCTCGACTTGATGACCCAAATCCAATGTCATGATTTTTCTTGGGAATGTTGGCTCTTGGAAGTGATTTAGGATAAAATCTAAACCTTTTTCTACACTAAATTTATGATTACTCTCAAAGGCCATGTTATCATATTATCAATTGTGTAATAAGATACAATCCAAATATTTCTTTGTATATCAAGTCATATCTATCACGACAATACTACGACTTCAAAATGACTGCTTTGTCATTACTTATTACGTTAATTATTCTTTTTCATGATTATTCCTTTTTAGGATCAACCCCCGCAATCTCCGCGATCCCCGCAAGGTTCTAGGATATGTTATGTTAATAAGTATTATCGCATAAATGTGTAAAATGGGTGATAATATATAAAATAATTACAACTTATTTTGTAATTATTTTGCGGGGATCGACTGCTGGTATTATCTCTTGAAATTTTATATCAAATAACAATACAAAACTCATTCTGTGGGCCCATTGTTACTATTGTTGATGGTTAATTCATAATTATTATTACAATTGTAATTGTGTGATACTTTGAATGTAGACAAAATCTCTATGACAATAACAATTCCTTCAGGATTTGGGATGCGATTTACAAGCAAAGGTTTCCCTATCACGGCCTCAAGAATCATGGAGTTACCTCAACCCAAAGAATAGATTATTTTGAGCTTGATATAAAGACACACAAATTAATTAAAAGTACACTCTCAAGATAATGATATTGAGAATACATTACTATTAGATGTAAAATCCAACATAGGTGAATTAGAGCAACCGCTACGAGTAACGGTTGCTTAAGAAATGATAAAGATCTTGACTGTAAAAGGAGATCCAACTTAATCTAACTGACCTATATGACTGATATGTACTGGTTGTAATGTATACATTTCCAAAGCAAATGATATATTCCATTTCAGTAAATGATAATATAGTGTGTGTGTAAAAATTCTCGATTCATAGAATCCGTCGATTTACGTTGAGAAATAAACGAACTAGTCATAGCACTGCTGCCAAGATAGGGCTATGGGTAAACGAATAACTGTACTTTATAGCAATCTCATAACTAACATAACTGAATCGTCACAATTAACTGGAAGATGATATAATGACAATGATTTAGCGCAAAATCAATAAGAAGCAGGAGGAAATCGATCCGTATAAAGACTGTGATGAAAGATGAAGTCCATCCAGCCGTATTAGAAACGCTGCAATATACTCTGAGTATGAATATAAATGAGGAATATCGGTAGAAATAGTTGTCGGAACTTGCCCTCGTCCATAAGTAAGCGAGCGCGGCTAAAGCAATCTCATTGCAGACTATTTGTTAGGCTTGACTTCTTCTAGTCTTTCTTGTAATACAAGTTGATCGTGAATACACTTTATTATCTTAATTAGTTCGAATGGTAATTCAATTGGTAAATGAATAGAAGAAGTTAGATGACGCTTTATTTTAAGAACGTGTTTAACCCACCAATCAGAGCTTTTCGCTATCATTCTGATTGATAGGCGTAGGAGGATGTTTCTTGGCATAGTCAAGAATTTGTTCTAACGAAGCAACTATGTTGTCATAGAATTCTGCATGTTTTGCAGATCCTATGGGGCATCTGGTAAAGCCAGTTTGGTCCTGTGTCTCTTTGTGTACTGGATTATGACAATGTCCGTGTTCACACTTTAACTTAACATTGGTCAGGAGCCAGCTCATAGATATCAATGATATCATCCACATTTGATACTCAAACATGAAAATGTCGTATCGTGTATAACTCAGAGAGTCCGGAGGAAGATGTGGTGGATTTTTCTGCAGACATGTTTTCTCTTCAATAGGTTCTAGAAATCTCGTACCTTGGATAATGGCCAGATCACGGAATTTACCTAGAAACCTTACGTCCACTATGGAGTTAGGAGGCAATGATTGTATTGCATTATAAAGTTCTTCGACCTTTAGATCTTGTTTAAGCATTATACAATTCTTACTGATTGTATGCTAAATATGAATCTCTTTTCCTTTTACTTGATAAATTAACTTCTAAACCCACTACTATGGAATAACTTTGTAGTGGTTTTTCTTAACTACTAAGATATCGCAGGTCTTAGGGCACAATTTTTAATCGAATAGTGTATCGAGATGTAGAACTTGCTAGTTAAGTCTTGGGTCGGACCTTACTCCGACGGTAATGAGGGTTGTAAACTGCTAACTTCGTATTTGCTAAGAATCTCATCTACCAAATTCTTGGCTAGCGTATCATATACTTTCGCAACACTATTCACTAGTATGGACTCAGATGCAATTGTCAAATCATTGATGTTATCTGGATAGGCTGATAGATTGTAATTAGATGATGAAAAACTATCGTAGGTTAACGAGACAGACTGTTTTGGGTTCATTTTTATCGATTGAAGCACGCAATAAACTGCGAGTTTTAGTAGCATCATTCCATTAGATAAAACAGAATTTACTTTTTCCTCAACAACTTTTCCAATCCTGGGACAACCTTTATCATTATTTTCTAAATAACTTACAAGTGTTTCTGCCTTCATTCTTTTTCTCTGTAGATCTGTCAACTTGAGTTCTTCTTCTGTACACAATCGGCAATAGTTATCAAAGGATCTGCCTAATACACCTACCTGATTTTCATATTCATGCATAATTCTAATTAAATTCTCTTTCTTTGCCTCAAGAGACCGTACTTGTGATTTAAGATTGTAACACCTACCTTCTAGGCGTAACAAATCATCATCTGCTATCTTGAGAATCCTCACTACATGTTCCGCACTCAAACCTGCCGCTCTACTGAGGTTATATAATTTCACAAAAGGTCCCAGATCTCCTTTTGTCTCCAAATATATAGAGTTAAGATCGTACAGCTGCTTCAGAATCCAACTTTCTCTGTACAATTGAGTCACCTCTGGCTCTCGCATACCTAAAGTAATAGTACATCTATTGGGGATTTGCCTTCGGAAAACATTTGGTAGGCTTGAGAAGATTTTGATAAATCTTGTACTCCATTTGCTTTATCCAATATTCCTTTAATGTCACGAAGCGAAATTCTAGCTTCTTTAGCTATTTCATGGTAACTCTTTCCGTTCTCATATAATTCTACAACGAATTTTTCCTTTTCTCTTCTGTTTAGACCAATCAAATTCTGTATCTATTACATTTATCGAAAATTTCTCCTTTAAGCCCTTATTACCGCATGTTTTCTTCTAATTGTCATTGTTATCATAGCGTACTTTGCTATGTTATCTGATGTTTCCCTTGTTACCAGAAAAACATTGTAATGAACTCAAATTAGGAGTCTAGAATTTGCGAAAGAGGATGCTCTTTTCATATAGATACGAACCTTACAAACTTTGACTGAAAAAAATGTATTAAATTTCCGAACTACTCAACTTTGAATACAAAGATGGCTCTATGGCTCCATTATAACGATTTAATTGAAAAATCCCTAAGGCATAATTTTATTTACTCGAGGCAAAAAGATCGACTTATATCATTTCTTCTGAGCCCGAGTCTTCAATACATTTCTGACTATTCCTGCTTTTCCTTTCTTTAGTCTACTAACGTGTTCAATGCTAGTGATCAATTAGAAAATATGCGCTATTATGAGTGGATAGTGACTTCATAAAAATCATCTAGAAAAATTAAGAATGATAGAGTGCTTATTTTGGTGGTTTAATGAATTGGACGTATCTCTAAATTAACTCATCAATCTGAATGCTTTATAATATGATCGAACATTGGTATTGAAGAATCAGGGTATGTTAGGTTAAAAAATACTTATGTAATTATCGCCACCTCATGTCAAACCCGTTATGTGCTGGAACTTACCTCCGGTACGTCCGTGCCTCCGGTAGTATAGAATACGGAGTGCAATTCCGGAGGTTCGGAGGCTCTGGAGGTAATATCCACTGTCCTGGTGCTGATTATGTAAATTTGGATTAATATTTTTTGGACAACTTGTAGTAAACTATACCTTAGGCTGCAGCCAATGTCAAATACAAGCTAGAATTAATAAATTAACAACTTTGATTGCACTTGACTCCAATAGTCTCTGTAGCATGCACCGATTCTATTCAAGCCTCACAAGAATGGTATCATTGATCTGGTGATATTGACGCTGTACCTCATACAAATAAAGAAACCTACCTCCGCAACATCAGGCCCTCCGATGTTATAGGCGTTTTCAACTCTCTTTATTAATCGACAGATATAATTGTTAGTTAAGAGGCGAAGGAGGCATATTCAAAATGCTTATTGTAGAGTTTTTGGATTAATCTAGATTCTTGCTCTATATCCCCTAGACAAAATCTTTTTTAGGTCTTTAAATGTCAATGCTTTAACCAATTGTGTATTACATTGGCTGCATTAGAAACTTTCGACTTTCGTTCTAGCGATGTAATGCTATTACATACATTCTAACGTGCGATAAAGGCTCAGTAGAGTGACATACTCATCGCTCATTCATATCTGTTTTAGCAAATATGATTTTCGATAATCTTCAACTCTAGAATTGTTGCTGGTATGAACAGCGTACCATTAGGAGATTCGATACTAAGGTTAGAATCTATTTGCTGCTTTAGTCGATTACAAGCCATATAAGCCGGCTATCTCTATGATATCCTTGGCCTCTAGACGACTTTCGACCCCTTTTCCGGTAATAACATTAATGATTCCTTGGTTCCAAAATAGCTTTTTTAACCTATCTGGAATATCTTTATTATCTTGTATTTCTTGTCTTTTTTTATTAATATATTCAATTGATTCTGGATTTTCTTTTAGATACTCTGCAAGGTCTGGCCATCTATACCAAAGAATGGTCCAAAGAGCCAATTTCTCTCTCTCAATTGTGCCACCCATGTATAGGTCTGTTGCTTTTACAACCTGATACATGTTCACGAAACGCTTCATAGAACGTGGATTCGGATTCAATAATGATGCAAATGGTTTTAGCATATGCTCAATTTGGATTTGGACTTCTGGTGTAGCTAATTTTTCAATTGCTTTTTCACGTAAACGTTGCTGATATATAGGATTTTGGTTACCTAGCTTAATCTCATTAAACAACTCATCTATATTGGTTGATGAGCCTTTTTTTCTGCATTCTCTATTTCTTTATCATTCTTGTCGGAAGGACTCGAAATTAGATAGTTCCAGTATGCTTCGTTTAGTACTTTTGAGGGACTTGGCATAAATATTGATAACTGAAAGATTTTTTGCAAGAAGACATGACCGAAGGGAAAACCCGGTTGATCCAAATACGGTTTAAAGGTCTCATACGATTTTTCGTAGCTGGAATAAATCCATCGTTTATCAGTCCGCTATTATATAGATTACGTTTACTTTCCTAAACAAGGTTTGAATACCCTCCAAGAATTCAACAGTGTAATTATCCCCACATCTATCTAAATCATCAATGAATATGATAATTGGATCCTTAATTTTGGATATGAGCTTGCTGAAATGAAATTTGATTCGGTTCATGGGATCGTTGGATAGCTCCATAAATTCTTTGGGAGCCTGAGATGAACCTGGCACAAGTGAGGTCTTTATCATACCAAAAAAACTAAACGCAGCCACGATAAATGCAATGATCCCTGTAAACTTGAAATTGACAAAGGAACCTAGATTTTTTCCTATCGGGTTTTCAGCCTGTGTATGTGTAGTATTTCCTAAAGAATTAATTGCTTCATTTGGAGTCAGTGATGGAACTTCAATAGTGCCTATTAAAATCAAGAAACCTATAATAGCAGATGTCACAGTAATCGACAAGAGAAAGTTAGAATGTTTCGTCCTTAAACGCCACTGAGTTTCCCATAGAAACAACTTGAAAGAGCGTAGTTTTGATTTTCTAGCAATAGCTCTTCTAGATTGTGTATACACTATATCCATTAGAGACCACCAAGGGGGTCCTGTTCTCTGGTTTTGCCAAGCATTAAATTCTACTATTATCCATTCGGTTGGCTTTTCTTTTCGATATTTTTTCAGAGCATCGCGTATAGAATAATTGGAGTTTTTTCGGAATTTTCTTTTTGAGCTTTTAATTGTAGAGCCTCACGTATTAAAGTAAGAGAAGTTTTTGAATTTTCTTTTTGAGCTTTTAATTGTAGAGCCTCACGTATTAAAGTAAGAAATGAACTCTTTTGAGTCTTTTTACCAGAGCATCGCGTATAGAATAATTGGAGCTTTTTTGGGAATTTTCTTTTTGAGCTTTTTCCTCTAGGGCCTTTCGTATGAAAAGAAAAGCGAGCTCTTCCGGATCCCCACGCTCCATCAATATGAAGTATGAACGCATCCTTCTCTGCCATATTATTTCTGACCTGGTATAACAGATTAACTAAAAACTTTGCAATAGAAATCCTACCTAATCTGTCAATACTTGTGGGAGCATCTTTATGAGTTGAAACCTCGTCTTCATAAATATTAAATAAATGGCGCCAAGGTTTGCGATAATTTTCTGTCAGAAGATCACGATAGATATTCTCTTTAACTTCATCTCTTATCAGATCTAAGAGTTTGTTTGAACGTAGCATATCCCCAGTATTTTTGTCGATGAGGCAAAGACCAATAATAAACAATTTTGCATGCAATAGTGTGACTTTGTCATGATCATATACGGCTGTTACTTGATGTATCCATTCTTTAATTGATCTTTTTTCTCCAACGGGAATGAGATCGTTGTCAACGTCTATTTCTTCTTCTGCACCTCCATCCCAATGGATTGACTGATGAAATAAATTCTTAGGTTCATTTTTGGTAAATTCTGTATGTATATTAATAATTTCTCTAATAATCTCCATCGCTGAAGGTCTGATCTCATTCTCCTGTATTCTTGGTCTTATACTAAGGTTAAGATTATTGAATGCCTGTATTACTGATCCAGATAATGCAATATCGGTCGTTATCCTGCTACCCATAATCTCATATTCATAGTAGTCTTCCTCCACTAACAGAAATTGAATGAACCTGCTAATAAAATAATCTGATATCCAAATGATCTGGAGGAGGAGAGCTCAATTTCTATGAGACAACTCCAAAACTTTTCTCTACGCCGTTCAAAAGCACCAAATATCTATGAGTATATAAAAATATACTTCCCGCGCAACATTAGCTTGATATTGAGTATATTTTTTTAGTCTCACTTATCTGTGAAAACCTTGTGGGTTCTTATCTAGAACCCTGTAGATAATAGGGTTCACCCTATCGATACATTGTATCATTATAATATATTCACGTTATATTTTGGATCGACGCAATAGATCATACAATTCCTGATTCTTATATCTCAATGTCTCTTCAAATTTCGATGGTTTTATTCCAGTCTCTCTCACTCTTTTAATAGCTTTATTAATCAATTCATCAAAGTAGTCCACGGAGAGATCTAGTTCCTTAACCTCATCACATCTCAAAATCCATTCTTTTATCCTATCAAAAGAATCTGAATCAGAGAGATTTTGCACATTCACAAAATATTGCGCTAGCATTAGTGATTGCGTTCTTGCGATAATCTTTCAGCGACATTTGAAGGAGTAGTTCTATATGTTGAATCCTATTATTGGCAGGAAATTGGCTTTTCTTCTCTTCCTGAATCTCTGCTTTCAACTTTCGGTCAATAAATAAGGTCTGAAATTCAACTAGTAAATTATCTATATTTGGTAATGGCTTAGTTGTCAAACCTCTGAATTATTCTGACTTCTGAATCCTCTTTTCCCTCACCAGTGCATTTGGAGTTAAATGTATAGGGAATTCTAAGGAGACATGATTTGAATCCAGGATTGTTTGAAGGATCTGCTTTGTTTAATGGTAAGTGTCTCTGCGAATTGTAAAAAGGCTTTTGATGGCTCGTTAACATAGGAAGTACATTCTTCATAGTTTTCTAGGGCTTCTTTAGCATTAACTGGGATTATTATATGATAACCACGACCCGACCAAATTATCCATGGTTTGACGTCGTAAAGCAAAGTCGCAATATTTATACATATTTGTTTTAACATTGGCTGTGAAATTATGTCAGATCTGAAATCTTCATACACGTCACCAACCACAGTATATCCTAGATACAAATATATCCAGATTTTACCTTTTTGTATTCCTGTTCTTCTGGCAGCTGATACAAGTACAGGATAAGCAATAGTCTAGTCTTTGTGTGCTGAACCCCTGAAATAATTCAAGTCTTGATGCCCAGTGAATATTTATATACGATGACCTAACTTTCTTATGATAATTTTCTAGGAATCATAGGATCTTGTAAAGTGTGTTATGAAATCAAGCATATTTTTTATCCTGTTGCTGTATCCACCATCTTCTGGATTAGTCTGTAGTCAATATTATTAGTCAGAAATATTAGCCAGAAGTTATTTGGGCGAAAATCCCAATTTCATTCTATCTTGTTTACTGATATGCTTGATCATAGTGGCTACTTTGTTGCCTTCTTTTATGGCATATTCAATCCTTCTATCAATCGAACTTTTTCCAATCGGTAAGTGTACTAGCTCTTGTCTATGTTTTTCATAAAGGTGTAATTCTAAGTCAAATTCAATATCTACCATACATTTGCAGAATATGCACAGAGTTGATACTCTATCATTAAACTCATTACTAATCGTGTCCATAACTCGATCTTACCCTGCTATCCCCGCAATCCCCGCGACAGACTGAGATCTATAATTAAGCGATGATCGTAACAATAATTAGCATGGTTTCTGAAATGTTTATTGGAAAAATTATGATATAGAGTATAATTTTTTTGCGGGGTTTGACAGCGGGTTTTAGGATATTCTGCTAAAGAATGAGAACACAGGAAAATGCAATTTATCAATCAGATTTATTATCCTCATCTGCTAGGGTGTCGCTGTTATCGCTACTGTCTGTAAAGTTAGCTTGGTAATTGTTATTTGAGATTATAATGTTGTTACTCTTGCTATGCCGGTCATATTCCTTGTGAATGACAATACCAATTTCATTTAGATTGGGTATTATCTCATTGAGTCGGTTGCTTAATGCATGTGCGGTTTTTGGCCATTCCTTACTATTCACAAGTCCTGACAGTTCTTTTCTTTGGGATATTAATTCGTTTAGAGTCACTCTCAATTCTTCAGCTTTTCCAGACCAAGTGGTCTGCGATGTCAACAAAGCCGTAACTGCAGTAGGTATCGGATTAGCTTCGATTGCTTCCTCATTGGTAAACCCAATATTCCGATTGTATGCCTCTGTGAACTTACCCTCATCATATCCCAAGCATCTTGAGATTAATTCCCCTATCTCAGCAAAGTCAGCCATTCGCGGTAATTCTTCTAAATGAACCTCTCCTAATCTGTCCAATACTTTTACTAATGTATCGAAAATGTATCCAAGAATATAGGGCAAAATCTTTTGAAACTCCTTATGAAGATAACTAAGTTTTTTCCTTTCTTTCCTGTGAATTGGCCTCAGATGAATTTGGAGTATTCTATCAAGTAAATCTGCTTTTGTAGCCGTAATGTTTATTCCATTGTACCCTACGGCTCTTTTCATATTATAAATAACATCCTTATCATTTTCGTAAAGGACTCTCTTTACGAAACCACTGCCGGTAACTGCACGGCAGAGTTGATCTGAAGTTATGTCTGATATCTCAGAAACGTTGTCAAAATAAGTAAGATAACAATGAGATAATGCTTGTACCAAATCAGCCAGATTTTTTGGAAAGGCTGTTGTAAGAGCAGGAGCCGGATTTACTATCAATTTATTAAATTCCTGGAATGTTGATTTACCTGAGCCATGGATCCCGTGTGAAATTAGCATGGGTTTGGGCAAATTTCCAAGAACAAATAGAGATAGCAAATAGACCTTTGCGAGAAGTTTGTTATCCTCATCATTGTATACATTTGTTAATTTCATGAATTGTTCCAATATGTCCGGTGGATAATCTCTTAGAGGATACACTTGCGGATTTGCAATAGGAAAACGCTTAAACAAGATTTCCCTTGAATTTTTTTCAATGCTCCATCCATTCCTAGTTATTTTAATGAATTCCCAGATAGAATTGCAAAGATCATAGTAGATGACATTCGAATCCTTGCCTGTACTAACGACATCCGGGTCAACAAATGAGGCTATACGTATGAAAAGTGTTCTTATTTTTTGATTTTTCTCTGAGTTGTCAATATTGCCACTAACTTCAAAACGAAATATGCTCTTGATTTTTGAGATTTCCAGTGTTGAAAGAACTCAGTTACGTGTTGCTCCATTTTCCTTTTTAGAATAATAGTACAGTGCCCCTGCAAAATCTTCAAACCTTTGATCATCTATCGGTATTGTTTCTATATGCTCGTTTACCCTTACGGCAACATAGGGTTCCTTTACTTCATCAAGGAATAACTCGACAACTTTTTCTTTTATTAATTCTATTGCCTCTGTTTCATCATCTACACTGCTATCATCATCCAGACAAGTTATAACATTATTATAATTTTCATCAATGATCTCAGTCAGCATTGATATATCTTCGTCACGAATGCCTTTATTTTTTGCTCTTTTTACAAATGTATCAATTGTCTTGGTCCAATCAGAATATACTGTAGAGATAATCACCTTTTCGTTATAGGAATGATTAAGTTTTACTTCAACACTTTTGGTTTTGCATTTTACAATAAAATGCGAAATTATATCTTTGTGATCTGAAGCTACCTATGCTTAAGGGAATTATGTCAATACTTGAATTTTGATTTTTATTTGTATCTTTATTTTCCGATAACTCTTTCTCATTCTCCTCACTTTTATTTGTATTTTCAGGTTGCGAGTTATCATCATTCATTATGATATACCTGCTAGCCCTGAAATCTGATGCAAAGTTAAATGAACTTCGGATTGACCACAAAACATTACTCTTCTACTTGACAGACTTTTTGTATCGTTGTATTTACCTGCTATGTAAATCTCCTTATCTGACTCGACAGGAATTTGCCTTGGAATTCCGAAATATTTAAGTGAATAAGTCTGTGTAATTAATAATTGCCAAACTGATTTTTCATCTCTTGGGGCATGGAATGAAGAGTTGTGTTAGTTACAGGTTGTGGAGCCTCTAACACTCTCCCTACATGTCTACAGTTACACTTACACAATATGATGTGATTGATATTCCTGTTGTGCCAAATTCTTGGGCAGGTTTCACAGTCTTCAGGACAGATACTAATAATTAAATCAGGAATTTTAATTGTAATGGTCAAGTACTGTATCGCCTCGTTTCTTTTTTACTTTATAATCATATGCTTCTTCGAGAAGACGTATACGTATCTGCTTCGCGGTATATCCCCTCATTGCTTATCGATTTGCTGTATTATACTTACCGGCAGCGATATACCTGTTGCAATAACTTTTTTCAATATTGTAATGTTACAATACTAATAAATATTATTATTTGGTAGTCCCTACCATTGCTGTATAAATACAGAATTGATATCTTTAATTCGATAGCAGATAGTCTACTACAGTCAGAGACTAACCTTACTTACTCTGCACTATACCAGAAGACGTTAACCAAATTAGATTACCCTTTGTCTCATAGAGATTTTGCAAATTGTTTGCAAGCTATGGTTAGTGAGACCACGTTGTCCAAATTTGATGAGACTGGCAAGAGAGGCTCAAAGGTATATTACTCTTTAAGTGAAACTGCTAAACAGCAACAACAATTAAAGATACTTGATATCGATGATAATTATTGGAAGAGAAGAAGCCTATATCAAATACTACTTTATTTTCATAGTTTTAAAAGAGGGGTATTACTCTCAGAAAAACAGCTCAAGTATAACCTAAGAAAGATTGGTCTACGATTTGAAGAATTGCGAGAACTAAATATAGATAGAGGCCTTCTAAGAAATGTAAATCAGACGAATCATAACCTGAAAATTAAGTATACCCAGACTGGTACATTTAACAATTCCTTCTAGAAGTTTAGAAATTGTAAAATATACCCAGAATCCAAATAGTCATATAGAAAGAAATAATATTAAATATTATTTCTATTCACATGGATTTACTGTTGAGGAATTCAAGATATATATAAAAAAACTGAAAAAGATGAAAGAACCACGTCCATTTTCGAGCGGTCCATTATTAGTTCCTTATATCTATTACACAGACTATAATGATTCAGAAATAGAAGAATCTATACAATTATTTTATCAGGCTAGATTAATTAAAATTATTCCTCCTGTCATCGGAGACGAAATACGATATCATATCTCTGATAGTTCATTGGTAGATCTAATTACGACAATTAGAAAGATTCAAGAGGCTATGTATTACAAAATCATTGCTAAACTTGCTTATACCGAAAAGCCTGATGAAAACGATAGACAGATTCTTGAATTGTACTTTGGTAAAAAGGTCACCGATCTTACTATCGCCAAGGCTAATCAATTTAGAAAGGACTCAAGAAAGAAGCCCCAGATTCAAACTGAAAATAGAAGAATGATGCAGGAATATGATAAAGAAATAAGCAAGTGGAAAGATATCTTGTATAAAATCCACGGAGGTAAATTCAACAAAAATGAGTTTTTAACTGATTTACTTGTTGGCTTCCCTCTAAAGCGAGCTAAGAACCACAAAAGCCGGTAGAAGGTAAATCGGATGATTGCATGTGTATCACTTTATATTCTAGAAGAAATACTATTGCCATAGGCATATTACATGGCAGTATATATGAAATATTCTTTCGCTTTTCCGACTACATCATAAGAAATATAATAACAATGGCAGTAATGAATTCTTCTACCTGTTTGATGGACTAAGTATGGATACCTGGCATATGGCCAGTCCAGGTGAATTTGTATTGTTGAATACGACAAATCATTGCGATCAGAAGGGGGAATGGGATTACTATGGTATGCTGAAAAGAAGTAGAAGGATTTGTACTAAAGGTTGATTGGAAAGCCAGTAGTATAAATGACAATTCAGGAGTAATTTGTCAGATTTTCAAATCCAGACAATGATCCTATGATAGCTGTCAATACAGGGTATGAGATACAAATTGATGATCTGGCGGCACCTGATGGCAATCCTCTTCATAAAACAGGTGCAATATACAACTTTGCCTCTACCTCAAACGCAGCAGTATCAAAACCAAGGCCAATGGAATACCTTTGAGATAGAAGTAACAAATCAAAAATATAGTGTATGTTAAATGGGCCATGTAGAAATCATCACAAAAATGACAATATTCATTAGCCTGTGCATGTTATAGGCTATGCATCTGAATGATAGTTCCCTGTTCTGTGTTTTTACTAGCCTTGAAGAAATATATTCTCCAAATAGTCGTTTTATGACAGACATTATGGTCTCATCCTTGTTTCGTTGATTGTACAATAGTTCGTTATATCCACGTTTCATCTGCTTTCTATATCTGCCATGTGTTCTCCATATCGGTACATGTTCATATCGAGCTGGAATAACACTGAATGCATGCAAGGTTTCTCTTACCAACTGATGATTATCTTCATTATCATATCCCTTATCAGCTTAACTACGGATAATGGTAGAATTTCGGCTATTCTTGTTATGATTGGCTTGAAATCTACATTATCATGTCTTGTAGGAGCTCGTCTTATCCTTATGTTGCAGATAATCTGTTGTAGTACGTCAGCTCCAATAGATAATTTCGCATATTTTCTTCTTGCTTCTATTCGTTAATCATAATACTGTGAAGCATGAGTTATTTTAAATCCTGTTGAATCTATTCCTACAAAGATATGCTTCGTACAGCTAATTACAATGAATGACGAAATTATCTTCTCAAGCAGTGAATTGCTAATTCTGTCTGTCTGTAAACTTTTGCAATGTTGTAAAATGAGGAATACGTGACAATCGTAGGTACAATCTAAGGTAATATGCCTCGACTAACCACTCGACAAACATCCTATAACTCTTACCTTGGTACTGTCTTATTGTAAGTAATACTAAATGCTGCCATATCATAAATGCATGATTGCTCTTTCTGTGAAGAAACAATGGTATCCTTGAATTTCTCAAGACACGGTACATAGTATTAGCCAGCCTAACATATCTTGATTCTTTCAACATCCATATTGGATCATACGTCTAGAAAGCTCTAACGGTATTCAGAACATGGTTTCTACAGAGCCGTTAAATGGTAAAAAAGTAATACCAGAGTTTACAGGCAACAGACTCACTGTAGGATATATTGGAATCCAAAATCATCATGCAGGTTCCCATGTTTCATTTAAGAATATTAGGATAAAGGAGAAGAAAATGTTAACATGACCTTTGACGCACTTGATTTTTGGCAGCTACAGTAAATAGTTACCCTGAGAATACATAATTAGATATTTCACAGATAAATTTATGAATTAAATAATATTCGTGTTTTTATGAATAACTGCTTTGAATGGCCTCGAAATAACTGTATTTGGTATTTAAAACTGGCAGTATTCTTTTCAAGATCTTGATATGGCTTAACTTGCGTCCATTATTTTTAATCCTCTAAAATCTAGGATAACAGATGTTGCAAGAACATGTTGATCAAAATAAAGGCTGATTCAAATATATTATTCTCTTATAAGCAATTGGACAACTTCCCATACTTGATAATAGAAAAATTTGGCTGTTCCTTCTATCAAACCGTTTAGTTTCACCAAACTTTTGATACGGACTATAGCTTAGATACTTTGCCAGTGGGAGTTTCAATGTTCGTTGCAAACAATCCACAAGCATCGAAAGACGTTCTCCCACTCGTCACGGCCTTGTAAGTTTTTCTGTCAGTGTAGTTACCGTGATATATAGATCACAGGCTCTTGCAGGATTTCGAATTATTTGTTTCTAGAAGAAATTGTTGTGCCAAAATAATGGCAATTATAAAATAGGAATTAGGAATACTGATGATCTATAGATTAAATTATCTCAATTCTACTTCATGTTCAGAATTTATCAAACCCTTTATTCTTTGGCATAGCTTTGAGCGGTAGGAGTTAGTAATATTATTTTAATCAATAATTGAAGCGAATAAAATGTGTATTCTATTTATTCGGTATTACTCGATATCCAAATGATTATAAATACTTATATACTATTAATTAGCATACTATTAATTAGATATCATAACATGCAAAAATATGATTATAAAAATAATATAGGATTTATAGTTAACAGGACAGCAAAGGCCTTCGCCAAGGCATTTGATACAGAATTACGTGACAAAGTAGGTGTAACTTTTAGTCAATGGAAGGTAATTGTAATGCTTGTAGATCAAAATGGTTTAACTCAAAAAGAGATTGCCGATAGGCTAGGATTAGAAGGTCCGACACTCATTCCGATTATAGATAAAATGGAAAAGGTGAGGCTAGTAATAAGAAAAGTAGATGCAGATGATAGAAGGAATAATAGAATTTATCGTACAGAAAAAGCAGATGCATTATGGGATAAGATGCTAGAATGTTCGTTTAGAATAAGGCAAATTTCTGTCAGAGATATATCAGAACAAAATATCGCCATCATGCGGGATGTTTTAGACAAGATATGGCTAAATCTAAGAACTGAATTTGACGATGTTGATTGTGCTATTGTTGATAATAATAGCAATAATACAGTAACAGTCCAAGATTCAACTTCCAATACTCCTAAAAATATTGCCGTCGCTACAACAACTAGTGCATTAACATCCTCAACAACAATTAGAACAAATAAGAAAAATTAGTAAAATAAAGGTTTTTTTAAAATGAAGCCATCGTCCGACAAAAATAGGAACGACATTAATACTAAGAATTATAACGATAATAGGAACAACGGTAATTCATCTTCTAATTTATATGCATCTTCCCAAACTAATAATGTAAAGATTCCTGCTTCCGCATGGAAAGTATTAGCTTTACTAAGCTGCATTGCAACTATGGTAATGTATGCAGAAACTATGTTGATACCTGCTATTCCAGATCTTATCAAAGACTTTCATGTATCCTACAGTATGTCTTCCTGGATCCTTACAGCATATCTTGTTGCAGGTGCGGTTATGACACCGATAGCTGGTAAGTTATCAGATATCTACGGAAGAAAGAAAATGCTATTGATTATAATGGTAATTTATGCTGTTGGAGTTTCATTATCGGCGTTTGCCACAAACATATACTTTATGATAGTGGCTAGGGCAATTCAGGGAATAGGAATGTCGATGTTTCCTATTGCTTTTGGTATAGTAAGAGACGTATTTCCAAGAGAAAAAATTTCTATTGGTCAGGGAGTGATCACTTCTATGTTTGCATCTGGCGCAGTCATTGGATTAGCTGTAGGAGGGATAATAATTCAAAACTATGGATGGAGAAGTACGTTCTTTACAATCATACCCATTGCAATTGCCCTACTCTTGATAATAAGGCGATTTATTAATGTGGATGATGGAGAACAACAACTACAAGAACAAGAAGAACAAGAAGGGCACTTACAGAAACAATCCAAAATTGTAGAAAATAATAGACACAATAACAATAGCAGTAATAATATTAAAGATAGAATAACTAACAAAAATTACGAGAGCAATAGTAAAAGAGTCACAAATCAAATTGACGTAAAAGGTGCTGTTACTTTAGCTCCTACAATAACCTTATTTCTATTAGTATTAACGTTCATCGAAACATCAGGTGGTGGTAGTGCAACTGCTACTAACATGAATAATAGTAATAGTAGCAGTAATTCTTCTAATTCTTCAACCACACTACTGCCCTTCCTTATCACCGGAGGAATTATTTCATTCATACTGTTTATAGTTGTTGAAAGACGCTCTAAATATCCATTAGTAGATTTTAGATTAATGCTCAACAAGTCGATCCTTCCTGCAAATTTGATCATTATGCTAGTTGGACTATCCATGTTTATGGTCTTTCAGACAATACCAATTCTAGTAAGAAATCCTGAACCAGTTGGATTTGGAGAAGATGCAATCAGTATGGAAAAGTACAGCTGCCTTTTGCCATAGTGCTATTAATATTTGGTCCAACTTCTGGGTATATAGTATCAAAATTAGGCTCATTAAAACCAATAATATTTGGCACTTGTATAACTGCTGCAGGTTTTATTGGTCTACTTATGTTCCATTCTACAGAGTTATTAGTTTCAACTAATCTCGCTATATTATCAACAGGATTATCTTTGACTAGTGTTGGGGCTATGAACGTAATTATCTTGTCAACCCCAAAACAATTTAGTGGCATATCTTTGGGTATGAGTACTCTTATGAGAATCATTGGTGCTGCGATAGGTCCAGCGTTAGCAGGAATGTTTATGCAGACACATCAGTCATTATTAAATATCCATGGAATTGCACAATATTTCCCTTCAGCAGATTCATTTAATCTAATATTTCTCTCTGCAGTAATACTCTCAGTAGTCTCAATAGTGTTAGCAATAATATTAAGGCGAAGCGTCGTAAAAATGGCCATACCGAATTTGGCATAGGAGAGCCGAACGTCAACAATAACATGATCTATGTGCCTGGTGATGGAGTTGGGCATTAAAGAAGATACACTTAAAAATGAGGATAAAGCGATATATCACTTACAGAAAAACCACTGGTACTTGAGTTTCTACCCTTGTAAGAAAAGTTCCTTTCGAAAGTACCTTTCTATATTGAATGAAAATGAGTCATATCGATCTTGCTTTAAACAGGGCGCTGATTTGATGCCTCGCCAAGCCGTAATAGTAGACATTTTGGGGAACAAGAAAGTAAAGGTACTAGTCTTCAGGCGCCTGAAGTTGAAAAGGCTAATCCTAACAATAAATGGAGTACCGATCTCAAAGGCAGCATTGAATCTAAATTTGTTTTTACTACGCTCAAATCAGATATAGTTCTACCATTCACAGCAGGTCAATATTCCTATGTATCTCTTCCAGTAGAAAAGAGCCAGGAAGGAAAGTATAGGATAGTGGGTCAAAAGGAGTTACTACTAAATAA
This sequence comes from uncultured Nitrososphaeraceae archaeon, assembly GCA_963765895.1. Classification (GTDB taxonomy): domain Archaea; phylum Thermoproteota; class Nitrososphaeria; order Nitrososphaerales; family Nitrososphaeraceae; genus JARBAU01. Next base: position 129,620 of record CAVXZB010000041.1, read on the forward strand.
TTACACATTGGCCATAAAGTGGTTCAAGTAGGTCAATAAGCAACTATTATCCAAGACAAAGAAGGAATTGGATAGTTGGCCTAAACGTAGGAACAAGCTTATTGATCAACCTTCTAGTGGGGCCCGGTAATTTGGTTCTCTTTGGAGCAGGCGGCAAAATATCTCTGCAACCGTAGTATCTATACGAAGACCTCCTAGCTAGAACCGGCGAGCATTCAAAGTTTTTGGGTCAACACTTTACACCTTCCCATATAGCTGAATTAACATTATGTGGACTTTGTGGTACTTCTAACCTCAATCCTAGATCCAATGGCAGGACATGGGGGTTTCTTGGAGCAATCTATGAAACGTTATCCATATGCTAACATCGTCGGCGTAGAAATAGATCCATTCCGCTACATGCAGCAAAGTTGATAACGGATGGTAAAATAACTCTCATATCCGCGGACGTTTTTACTTGGGCTAAAGAACGTGTGAAAGATAATCCATCCTGTAACTTCTATGCCATAGTTGGAAATTCCAGCATATGTGAGCTATCAAAATTTACACAAAGTTAAACAGCTTAATGTTCGTAATAAAGAGACACATGATTATAGAACCTATCCACTTCGAACATTAGAGGAGATAGCCATTGCGAAGGGAGTTATACTTGACGTAGCGTGCATATTTAAAGAGTGGTCATTGCCGGCAAAAAGAAGCTGCAAGCATCCCGGCGGTATGAGAGGACAAAGTGCACATAGATGCCCGGATAACGAATCCGCAGTACTCAACGGCCAACAACAGTTCTTTATCCTAGTTTGGTTTAGCTGAATTTGCGTATAAGATATTTTGCCGACCAAACCCATGACTAAGGTTCATTACCTTTTCTAGCTTATAGTGATAGGCATAAACATCATCACTAATGAATCGATATGGATATGGCTCCAGGCACTGGTAGGCGGTAGTTCGAGCGATGACTTCTCTGACAATCTTGATCTCCTTATTTATCTCACCGTTTTCTGAAACCTCAGACACCTTCTTTCTTGTTTAGTCAGATTAGATTAAAATCCGGAAGCGTGAATCAGCCATAATATTCGATATGATGCCCATAAAATCCAAGTAACCGACGATCACACTAGTTGATACTCTGTTCACTATCTTTACTATCTTGAACTAGTTTTGGCAGAATAGTCTGAATTCATATCCATAGATTGCACTTTGCAAAAAATTTCGTTATTGTAGTGAGATATTTCGCAGGCAGTTTTGTAAATCAGGAAGATATAGCTGTAGTCTGATAGTATTAACTTGTTTGCAGTCGATGTAACACATTGAATGCGCTAGTCATAGTAAGAATGGAAATGTAAAGTTCTTCAATGTGTTGATTATGTTTTGTGATAGCAAACCATTAGCGAACACTAATGCTCCACAGGTATTACATAAGCATTATCCGTCCAGTCTTTGTGGGCTTTAGCGTAGCCATTGAATTGCAGAATAGACAATGCACAGTTCGTTCCCATGGATCGATAATAGACAAGTTACTGTAGTATAATACATCATATCTAAGCTATATATAGCACCTATCGAGAGCAATTAGAATACAACATTCAATATCCAAGGATCCGACATACAATAGTTATTCTTCAAGCCGATCTAGCATACTAGAACTACGTCTTGCATAATAGTATCTGTAGAATGGCTTTTTGGAAAGTGAAAAAGGATCATACATCAATTAGGCGTATAGATTATGGAACGGTGTTTGCCGGCATTGGGGGGCCTGCTAATATGTCACATATAGATGGTGGTGCTTACGATAGAGTAAGATATGATGTTTATGGAAAAACCACCTTTAATGTAGACGTGATTGGTGAGAGCGATAATGGCTATGGTGTGTATGATTTGAGCAAAAGCCGCGATGGTGTGGTTGGGTTCAGTCCTCACGGTTAAGATGTACATAGCCAGAGTATCGATTGCCACGGTATGCTTGGAACTAGCAGCAGATTTGGTATGCACGGCGTTAGCATTCAGGATGCTGATGTGGTTGGCATTGATCGTAATGGTGGCGCCGGATTGCTTACACCATAGAAGGTGTGCCCCAACCTCGCATATCATGAAAAACTAACCTGGTCTAGCCAGCGTCTTTCCTCACTATTACATGCGTCTGCCATATTACCCCTCCATGGATAGAAATCCTTTCATAATCCTATCTCGTATGCAGTGCCAAAAGGATTGAATGTATCACCTTGATTAAATGGATGATTTTTACCACCGACTGTTCCTTGCACGAAACAATCATTATGTCCTTTCCTGCATTGATGCTGTTCGCCGGCGAACTAAGTAATGATCCTAGTATAGATATCATTATAATGACTGGCAATTATTCCCTCAGTTCTTGGTCGTCTGTAATCACACTCAGAGAACATTGTACTGCTCCTAATACGGATAGGAGCCTGGAAGATGATGATATACCAAACATAGATGATAGTAAACAAAGATGTGACATGTTTGCATATCAGTAGATAATAAAGTGAAAAAACAGCAAAAAACGAAAAGAAAATCTGATACCGTAGTAGATATGTCTACAGGTATAGTAGATATTGAAGACACTCCTGACGTTGCTACTTGGAATAAGAAAATTCACACGAAAGTTGATTCTGCAGGCATAATAGATGATAGATTCCTTAATGCAGAAAAAATACAAACACCGCTAACTATTGGTATTGGCCTCAGACATAGGGAACCATCTAAAAAAGATTTGATTGTAGATCCAGCTAATAAAAAAGAGATAGAGGAGGCAATTGAGTCTGGATCTACATTAACAGATGAAGCCACAGATTTGTCCTAATAATGAATAACCACAGCATATGGCTCAGCTTCATATAATATGAAAGGTGTATACAACAAGCAGTTCCTAAAGTAGTATCGGCGAAGGATGAGACATATTTCGATAAACTTGTAGAATCGTTGCAAAGAACCAGGATATTATAGGAAGAATTGATTGAAATTGGCAGAGTTATGGATGCTACTCTGTTCAATCCAAGGTATGCGGCTGAACGTAGAAAAATTAAGGTTGTTAATAAAGAGGCAAATGCGTGGTCACTCCTGCTAAGGACTTACGATTTTGTCAATGTAAGAAATCAAATCGTTCCAAACAAAAAGCGTCTCTTTTGTAATTGTATCGATAGATCTCGCAGTACTCGTCCCTTATCAAGTAGCACGGTCACCAACTATTGTTGTTTTTCTCTTGCTTCTTGAGCTTGTGTCAAAGTGACAAAACTTCGATGCCTATCAGGCATCAAATATGTAATTGTATCAAAGATGATCTGCTGGAAATGCATTGTCTCCTGAGTGTACGATATAAACGGTCAGCATAATTAGATGATAGATCTTTTAGTAATCAGAATTATCTTTCACTCTAGTAAGGAATTAATTTGCTTATAGCCATACACCCATTACAGGTTAAGACTTCAACGATCTTCATACCTAAAAAGATATTAATAAATAGAGGTATTCTATACATAATTCCAGTAATATAGATATAGATAAGTAATAACTA
>CAVXZB010000042.1:0-73900 GCA_963765895.1 uncultured Nitrososphaeraceae archaeon
CAGAAGGGCACACAAATAGAGAGCAATACCGAGACGTCAATCTGCACCTAGCACGCAGCATTTTTGATAATGTTTATAATATGGCATACCGCATATCTTATTAGAAGCACTTTTTCCGATATAATCATCCCGGGTTGATGAAAAATCTGGCATTGTCCGATATACTGCTTGATGTATGCACTGATGTCTATGTTCAATTTATTAGATTGCCTTTCATCTTTACAAACTCTGCTTCTGAAATTACACCTTGGTCGCTCAGCTTTGCAAGTTTAGATAATTCATCAGCTATGGATGTTACTGTAAGTTTACTCGATTGAATTTTATTAGTCTTCTCCTCTTCCTTTTCTACAGCCAGAGATGGCTTGAACTGATGACCCTTATCGTTTATACGATATATAGGAAGCAAGTTTTTATACTTGCATTCCAGATCTTGAGATTTATTGATAAACCATATGATAGCGGGCACACAGAATAACTCGCTTCAGAATTCTATTCAGAGCTCTATTAAGCTTATCTTTCGACGCAAAGTCCTTTAGATCGATATGTATCATTAGAAAACTTGGTGGAGTTCTATTAATGCCATCATATTTAGTAAACGAAGGATATGCATTGATTCTGCAATCTTCATAGTTAGATGCTCTAAAATATTCAATAACTTCCTGGGGGTTGAATACCTCTTTCTGATAGCCACGAGCCTTAGTCATAATATTCCTTGGAAAAATGGGCTCTTGGAAATGTGACAGTATGAAGTTTAGACTCTGTTCTACCTCACTTAATTTCTGACTACTAGGGGAGGTAAATTTCTTTCTGTGAGGGGGGTGAAAGAAAAATTCCCCCTTGTACCTCATTATTTTTATAGCACTATGCTGAATCAGTGTTTTAATATGATCATATGACCAATATTAATTTGATTCATTTTCATCTTATTCTTCCATTCTGTACCTGAACTAAAAATTCAGACTACTAGGGGAGTAAATTTCTTTCAGACCAGATTCTAGGGACACAATCACTGAAAGAAAAATTCCCCCCTTGTCGTGATAATATGTTAGAATGCTACCCAAAGATGTGCGAGCGATTATTTTCTGGATTATTCTATTTAGCGGTAGAGTTAGTGGATGGTGTAGCAGGCGGATGTGTGGATGGAAGGACTGCATGATTTGTAAATCCAGAGTGAGCTTCAAGCCATGCATACAGATCAGCTAAGACATACTGCTGAATCGGTCCATTTTCAGTCTCCCACTGAGATGAAGGATAGAACAAATGTCCAAGATTGGGATATGTGATCAACGTATGATCGGGATGATTTACTTCAGTCAGTCTTTGTTGCAAGAGAAACGCTTGTTGGATTGGAGTATCAGTATCATTTTCCCCATTGAGCAGTAGAATGTTAGTAGAATTGGGTACATTACCTATAATATTTAATGTGGGTACAAGACTAAAGTGTGACCTATACCATACAGGACATCCTTCCAGACTGTTACATTTGGACTTGTTGAAAGCTGTCACGTTTTCATATGAATTTACGAGTGCGGGTTTAAGTTGTTTGTCAATATCTACGTAACCTGGTTTAGTGGTATTATTTCCGAATTTGTTTAAGAGATGATTGGTTATAACTTTAGTATCATTGGTACGTAAAAAGGTAAGCAAGACTGAAGATGGTACAAATATATGACTTAGCACAGGATCCTTTGCTATTTGTTGTATTGATATCAGCCCAGTATGATTTTTATCCAGTACTTGCCTAGCATATGTTTCTGGTATGGATACCATTTGATAGTGGAGTAAATATCGAAGGTTCTGAGCTACCGTGCCCATAAGTATAATGTTCTTTACCTTTGTCGGATTATCTATTGCTATTCTGGGAGCAATAGCCGTACTTCGCTATGACCAATTATACTTATTTTCTTTGGATATACTTCAGGTTGAGTTGTAAGTACATTCATAGCTTTCTCTGCGTCATGAATTAAATCATTGATAGTAGAATTTCCCCATACGTTCTGGTTAATTGTAAAATTTGCACCTATGCCTCTCTTATCATATCTAAGTACCAGCAAAGCCTCTTTCTGTTAGATATTTAGCAATTTGCCAAAGTGGTGTTGGTGGTTTAGGTCCATTTTTGTGAATAAATCCCAAAGTTCCATTCTTATCATTAGCACCAAATCCGTGAATAAGAAGAACACCAGGAAATGGTCCTTTTCCAATAGCAGGAAGAGTTAACTGAGCCTTAGTCTTTACTCCATTTCCTAGATCTATTACCAGATTTCTATATTTTATTGTCGGAATGTACTGTTGAGCAAGTGCTTGGTCTTGTTGTTTGAAAATACTAGTAGATAAACAAGACAATCCAAGTATACCAATCAATAATAAGCCCGTAGACAGCATCATAGTTTTTGGTTCATGCAATTCGGGATGCAGTTGTTAATTATGAATCTGGTATTTAAGAATACATGGTGAGCTGAAGCTCTAAAGAAAGTTGAACAGTAGGAAGGAGGGATTAGTCTGGACACGACAGCAGCAAATAACCTTTATGCTGGATTTGGGCTTGGAACTGTAAATGCTTATAGGAATCTCCGTATCCATCGGATGGTAGCTTTGGGGGCGCTTGGATTGCTCGAGCTTTCAAGTATTGCAACCTTCTAAAATTGCACAACAAATATTTTATTGAGTGTCATTTCCACCTAATCGTTGATTATCTTAACTTCCCGTTACCAAAGGAATGGGGCCCGCTAATCGTTAGGTGTGGAGTCAGGGGACTTTATGACACGACTCAATTAGAAGCTGTATTGTATTTTCATTTTGCTATATGCTGCTATCCATCAGTCTGCATAAAGTGTTTCCTGCATGGTTCACAATGTTCGCTGATAAATGGGATGTATTCAGTACGCTGTTTTTAGACGTTGCAACATCTGAAGCCTTCACATCAATGAACACATAATGTCGAAATAAATCTGGATGGGCTACGATTTTCACAAGTGCGACAAGTGATCCTTGCCTTCTATCTAGTTGAGATAATTCTACGTGTGCATCATAACGATATGGCCCCATAATAAGTCCGACAAAATCCTTATCAGAATGTGCCATTCGGCTCACTAATTCCTTGACTTTTGAATTTGGGTCATCTGGACAGAATACTAAGTTAAACACTAAGTTAGACTCTCTCCTAGTATCAGTCATATCATCATTTTCGATGTGTGCTTTAAGGAATATGTGGCCAAACGCCGCGCTTATCTGATTAAAGTGATGATAACAGCTAATGCAAAACTGTGGCTAGTTTAGGACATGATCTGGAAGAAGCAGGGTAGATTCGTTATAATAGAGATCTATAGCGGAGCTCCTCTAATCTGGCTGAGTTCTATATTTGGGAACTAACCATCATATGATATGAAAGCAAAATGGCGCTCGTATTCTGAATACTAAAGTGTTCATTTACACTTATCAAAATATAAATGTGGCCGAGCTCCTCTGAGTAGTATGAATACAGTAACGCCAAATACAGAAACAGAACTGACACAAATGGACAGGATATATGCTGACATGCTTAACTTAGCAGAGTACAACATGCACAATAGACCATGCATTCGTTCCTATGATGCTCGCCGATCATCAAATATCATATATGGCCATCCCTACTCTAGAAGACTTGAAACAAACACTGTTCCCAGCAGGCAATCTGATAATAGAACTAGGATATCCATTCAAAGTAACTACTAAGGGAGATATAGAAACAGCAGCATTTCTGGCGGAGTATCCTCGTGGGGCAGTTGGTCACTACAGTATGATAACTCTTATAATATCTTCGGCAACCAAGATGGTGACAAGGCAGATCCATAGTTTTACTGATGCATGTACAAGTCAAGGAGGAACGACAAAGATATTTGACGCTAATGGAACCGAGCTATCGCCGGAAGGTCTGCTTAAGAAATATTACGTAAATTAGTATGGAAATACAAGTTTTATAGTCAGACCACAAAGGTTGAGTAGTGTGCTTCTTGGGGCATATGCCCCTTAGCTGCAAGCCATCATCTATCACTTATCGGCAGGTTTTTTTCATTCTTTCCGGTGCATTTTGCAAAAATAGGCCTCGTCATAGATGTCAGGGTATCCATAGTGCTATATTGGGTTCTACATTATGCATTAAGCTGATGACATGCTTTTTTTGCAGCATCGTCTCTCTTGCAGAATGAATATGGTACTATGGATACTATGGATACAATATTACTAAAGACTTGAGCGTGAAAATCTAAGAACATAGATAACAGAACCTAATCCGTCAGGGTTGATTTTCTATACATGAGCAACGATAAAAAAAGAGACAAGATGTCTACTTATAGAAAAATCCTAGTCTAAGAAATTGAGTTCACCAGTATTGCAATTCAGGCTGCAACATTTTCTGCCCGTCCTCTATTTTATACATATTGGTGAATCTGACTCCTTTTTATATTGTTCGCGTAATTGTATACTAGCACTTGGCTACTTATAGTATCCACGAAATTGGAACAGTAAATACATATGAATTTACAGCTTGGTTCTGGTGTTGGAGTGATATCTGTTTAAATGTCTTCGTGTGCATGAATGACTTGTAGTCCTGTAACTATACGTTTATCAAATTAACTTTTTTACTGCTCAAAGATAGATTCTAGTAAGCCAAAACAATGTTGACAACCTTCCTTATCTGCATGTTTCTGAACCAGATCAAGTAGTTTAAGCAAATCATTCATTACCTCATTTTGGTCATTAACTTTAATGGTGGTGGCATGATTTTCTCATTTTCTATATCAGTCATTAGTTTCATCATTGGAATGGTGATCAATGGTAACCTGCACATACGCCTTGCTTAGCCTCTGCATTTAGCAAGAGGCGCAAGGTTTTGCGCCTACCCATGTTAACAAAAGTCTAACCTCTTAATGACTTCTCCATATTGATAAAGTCCTATTAAATGTTCTAATATTCTATAAAATTGTTTTATAATAAACAAAAACATATTCGTTCTGTCTAATTCTATCATTGTAAAAGCATGGATTATTTTGGGGCAAACCAATCAACTCTCTAAAATCACATAGAGGAATGGTATAGGTACAATGTATTAATGGATTAATATGCGATATTTTAAATTAGGCGCAAAAAGTGAGAATATAACATCTCATCATGAATGCCCTTGAGTCATATAACAAGATTTTGCATTTAATGAAAGAACACCACACCTGGTTTGATAAATCTATACCTCTCATCGCCAGTGAAAATATACCTAGCACTGCAGTAAGAGAAGCAATAATTTCTGATTTCGGCAACAGATATGCCGAAGGCTGGCCCGGAGAGAGGGTATATGCTGGATGCAAATACATAGATCAAGTGGAGATTAATTTGTAACGATTTGGCGAAGGTCGTATTTGGAGCAGAATTTGCAGATTGTAGAGCAACTTCGGGTGTAGTTGCCAACCTTGCTATTTATGCTGCATTTTCCAAACCTGGTGATTATATGCTAGCATCATCCATTCCCTCAGGTGGTCATATTTCCCATGGTAAGAAAGAGCATTCGGGTACAGCTGGGCTTGTACATGGATTAAGTATTGAACATTACCCCTTTTCAAAAGAAGAAATGACTATAGATGTGGATGCTACGAAAAAGAAAATTGAAGAAATGTGTAAGGATAACAGAGCTCCAAGTATAGGAATGTTTGGTGGTAGTCTATTTCTATTTCCACATCCTGTAAAGGAATTGGCAGATTTTATGCACGATCATAATATGTATATAAACTACGATGGGGCGCATGTTGCGGGATTGATTGCTGGAGGTCAGTTCCAAGATCCTCTAAAAGAGGGAGCAGATTCAATCACTATGAGCTCACACAAAACGTTGTGGGGTCCCCAAGGAGGAATTATAGTATCACTACAAAAATATGCTGAATCTATCAAGAAGGCAGTATTTCCTGGCATCACAAGTAGTCATCATCTGCATCACGTTGCTGGCAAAGCTATTGCCCTAGCTGAATCATTAGAATTTGGAAAAGATTATGCAATACAAGTGATCAAAAATGCCAAAGCTATTGCAGGGGATTTAGCTAATTTAGGGTTCGATGTTCTGGGAGAAAAAAAAGGTTATACAGCATCGCATCAACTTGCGGTAGATGTTTCAAAATTTGGTGACGGCGGTACAATAGAAAGAGATTTGGAAAAAGCTAACATAATCTTAAATAGGCAATTACTGCCCGGAGATATCAAAGCTGGCAGGCATTACATGCATCCTAGTGGAATAAGGATCGGGGTTCCAGAAATAACAAGATTAGGAATGAAAGAAAGCGAAATGAAAGAAATTGCGAATTTTATTAAACGTGTGGTAATAGATAAACAAGACCCCAATTCTATAGCAAATGATGTGACAGAGTTCAGAAAACAATTCCAAAAAATACATTATGCATTTGATAATGCTGTTGACGCGTACGAATACATAGATGTCATTCACCATCGAAAAGCAAGTTAGTCGAATTAATTGAGGAGGAATTAACATGAATCGTCTGGTAAGGCACCATGAATGAACATCTAGTCAGTTCACATATAACATACGCGAAAGTCTAAATTCCCTATATTTTTAGCCGATTGTCTAATGAAACTACAAACTTGACAATATTAGCATTGTCACTATATTCATAGTCTTATGGTTTGAATTAATCTCACTGATCAGTTAAGTAAAATTCTCTAAAATAAATAAAAAGATTAATCCGCTATCAATTTTAAAGCATTAATTGATTTCTAAGATTGTAAATCAGTATAAGATATAATTGCGACAGCTGCTCCTGATCCTACATCTTCCATAACCCATCAGTATCATCATAATCATAAGATTTTGATTATTTTTCTAAAACCTGTTCGTTCCTAATTGTGGAAATTCATAAATTTGATAAAGATTACATTCCCTAAATTTATTTATTAATATGTTGACGGAATGTTAATCTGAAGTATATTCAACGCATCGATAATATATCAAGCCATTTATTGTAATGTCCTCTATTTTGGCCATTGTGAGTTTTTTGTCGATACGATCAGATTTTTTTGATATTAATCCCGCCGTAATATTACTAAATAACTCTGTCAAGCCGAGTTTAACCATTGCATGATTGACTTCATCTTCTTTTATCCCAATCGCGTCAGCAATTTCCTTTGCTGAAAACCCCTTTCCTTTGTTATGACACAAAAATTGAATTATCACCATATTAATATTTTTGTGCGCATCAAATTCAGCTGCATCTATCGGTGCCATAATATATGATTAAATGTACTCATATAACAAACATACTGTTATACCATTATGTAACATGTAATATAAAACCAGGTTTATTAGTTGGACTTTTTTCGAAGATTTTATAGGAGATATTAAAAGATCTGACATAATATATATTTCCTAAATTGAAATATCGTATAAATATCAAAACTGTTTATTATAATCACTTTTTGTATATGTACTCTTCAATTTTATGTAGTTGAATGTGATGATCATCTGAAACTTTGATAAGTTCTTATAGATAGAGCGAATTTACTTGATGTAACTTCAAATTCTTTACACTTTTGTATGTATCTACGATCAATTATGCGGATGCGTCTGCATCTATGTTCTGCTCGCGTAGCAATGTCATAGTTCGAAAGCAATGGCACATTGAGCCGGAGAAAGACCAGCAGAATTCAATACTTTTTGATAACTCCCGGAGTGCATCCACTTCGGATTTTCCAAAAGCAATACTCTAATCGTTAATAATGTTGCTAACTGATCCTGCATCTATGTTGTTGTCCTGTGCTATAATGTCTCTGCGAAGGCCTAGAAGCCATTGACTTATTACTTTCGATTTTATTGTTTCAGGAATAACTGCTGGCATATTAATATCTACTACATAAAAAAATACATTAAGAATATATAAAATGTCTTTTATTTAGATGTGTCAAATAAACAGTCAAATGGGTCAAATACGTCCTCAAATAGTCTTGTCAAATTGCGTCAAATGGCATTAGAACATTGAATACATATTTCTTCAACTATGTGATCTAGATTAAATGCAGGCTCAGCCTACCTTGAAGACGACAGCCTAGGTGAGTCGAAGATCCAAATATCCGGGTAATAAAAACTTACTGAATATCTGTTTGATGCGCAAAGAGTAAACCAGCCAGATATCATTGCCTCATAGAATATAATGAATTAGAGATGGATAACTCATCAAAGACTCATTAGCATATATTGAACATTATTGAAAATACAGATATGAATAAAGAAAATATATATTCTGCAATTGAGAAAAAAGTAAATGAAGAATATTTTACTGGGCAAGTTACTTTACGAGAGATCTTTAGCGAACAAGTACATAATGAACAAGAAATGTATCATGTAACATTTCATAACGGAGCAAGAACCACATTACATTATCATGAATCGGATCAAATACTTGTTGCCACGAGTGGAAAAGGAGTAGTTGGTTTAATCAAAGGAACAAAGGTTAGCAATTTTGAAATTGACGAAAAGGATATAATATTTTTTGAAGAAGAGGGAGATACTGTTTACATACCAGCAAACAGATTACATTTTCATGGTGCAATTAATGGATCAAGTGGTAAAGGAGATTTTTCACATTTGGCCATAAGAAAAATGTATTTAAATAATATAACACCGGCCGTCAAGGCAAAAAATGAATGGGAATATGATCTAATTGCAAAAGAAATAGGAAATAAGGATCCTGTAATCATAAAGCAAATCGCAAAAAATATTTCAGAGAAGATTCAAGCAGCTATATTAATGAGATTAGAACGAGAAAAAAATAAACCTAATAGTTTATCATAATTAGTATTATTTCCCTCTTGGATCGCATGATATTTTCTTAACGACCATATTGAAGTACCTTTGATATTCTTCATCCTATTTCCAAGTTTACTAAATTAGAAAAATAAGTGGATCACAGAATAAAGTTAACAGTTGACAATTACCCTTACCGACGCTCCAATGCATGTCGATCCCATTTTGCATTCGTCGGCAGCTGCTTCATATGTGCTCTGCAGGAATGAGAGCAAGACATCATCAGGTGACTTTGCGGTACGGACCACATTGTAAGGTAAGACAAACTCTCTCATAGTAGTATGATAGAATGCCTCTGGTGGTTGTAGTTGGTATTCCGTAAAGCCCTTAGGCTCTGGATAAGCATATGAGTAGAAGATTGGTTCATCAATAGGGCCGCCTCCTGGCCAGAAACCGCAACTACTCACTTCGTGAGAATAAGCTTCTACAGCTACAAATCTAGCCAAGTTTGGCGCACCCGGATGAGCAGGCGCGGGACGTCCTGAAAAGCGTGTGACAGCCAGATCAAAAGCTCCCCAGAAAAAATGGACTGGACTAACTTTGCCGGTAAACCTGCAACGAAACTCTGTAAACACCCTGCTAGCCTGAGCTAGAATACGCCAGAATCGCTGGGCATAGTTGGGATCATATGCAGAGTGTTTTTGATCCTTCTCAAATGGAATTCGATCTGACACTTCCACAGGTGTGGTCCAAATGGTTAATGGCATTCCTAGCGATCCTAGGGCTGCCATTACTTCTTTATAAAAATCGGCTACTGAGCGAGGCCTGAGAACGATTATCTTGGTAGACCCATCAGCAGTTTCGATTATTAGTAGGTGATCGATGAAATCAAAGTTTATTTGAAATAATCGACTGTTGTAAGACATAGCTGATGTCGTGAGTCCCCTAGGTGATACATACAGGGTAGAATTCCACCAATGATTTTCTAGATGAGTTAGTGCTAGTCTGATCTTGCCGACTATTTGGGTCCACATGTGCAATGTTTCATAGGTGTCTTTCCATTCTGCTAGCGGCAATTCTGGCCACAGATTTGTTGTAGTTGTCATTTCGTTAATTCCCTATTATATCGAACTGAAACGCCTTGCAATAAAAAACAATAGCTCTCAATCCAGAGAGTTTCGTTATGAACTGAAATAAGTTTTGTTAATCGAGGCTCAGGGACATGTTTCATATTAATATATTACAGAATAAGATATGTAAGAATTTATTCATGAACAGGTATAGCGTAGTGTAGGGAGATGTTCATGTATATGTATATAATGTTTGGTCATGATAAAAGGTTATACCGGATATTCTAGAAAAAACAAACGAATGCTTATGCGATACTTTATATGTTTGTTACATTTGCAATTGTCTATACTAGGCGACTAGGTCATCGTCAAACACTAGCCATTACATGGCGGCTTCAAGTTTTTCCCACTAACATCTGCTTAAGCCAGCAACAACTACAGAATTAACTCGAATTCGAATTTTTTACTGATATCTTCAGTTGTCTTCAGCTCATTCTGGAATACGGTTATCTATATTAGACAAGTTACTAACTTCAGTTATGGTGCATATTACCTGTTTTTCATATGACGTAAATGTATCAATGTATCAATTGTTGCAATTTGAATAGTTGGTTCGCTCAAATAATAGGCCAAGTGTTTTTATCCTGACGATCTCTTCTTTCTCGTTTAACAAGACCTCATCTTTCTATCTAGTAAATACCGTAAACTATATCCATTTGCTGTAATATAATAAAATATTATTTACTTCCTTTACTAGAAATTATCGAATTCTGATCGAATCAGGATATGTTAATCTTCTAAAGGCGCATCTAGACTGTCATCTAGGTAGTGAAGGCCAACAAATTCAAAATATGGCATACTAGATTTTGAAGAACAAGCCAACTCTGAACTCAAATCGTTGATTGTTGATCTAAGTACCAGAAATACTGAAATCGTGCGGCGGCAAAAATGGTCCGTGATTTTATGTGGATCAAAATGCAGATAGACTAGTTGTATATAAATAAAAAAGACAAGATTTGTTTATTATAGTCACTAATACCACCATTTCGTATCAACCGAGTATGTTTTGTGACTATCAGGAGCACTACTTTTAGTTATTGACAAACCAGTCATCTGTAAGGTGTTCCAATGGAATAGTAATACTAGACTAAAGTCACCTTATGAAAATATACGGGTTAGTTAATATAATAATTCATACGTTTGCTACAAGTTTATGATTATTCTTTGACTGGCCTTTCCAAGAATTGCTCTCATCCAAGAGTTGCATATGCTCTTCCAGGGTATTATACCTAGAGAAGTCCATCGTTGTATCCTCATAATCCTTTATGGTCTGTAATTCTGCGAGAATGTAGTCAAATCTCTTGGGATTTCTTTCCGTATGTTTCCTCTTATTACGTGATGTTGTTTTCTTTACTGCGGCTGACGATGTTGTGGGCGTCATGGCCTATGTATTTATGATATATCGTAAATCGCGATATATAATCTCATTCAATCAATCTACAGAATGATAATGCATAATGAATGAATGAATGAATCAGTTAGATAGGGCTATTTAATGCCTGTGCCAATACTATCGTAGGTTTTTGTTAGATACACCAAGAATGGCTATAGATTAGATTTATAGAACAAAAATCTGAATCCTTCATAATTTTCTGTGTCGATTATGGCTATACACATAATATGACTGTGCATATACTGAATGTTGGCCTGTCTCACTACTAGGCTATTGACTATCCTAGCCTGGACTCAATACCATCAGGTTCAGAAAAATGATATGGACCTGGAATCTATCTTCATAGCCCTAGAGGAATACGACAGAAATATTAGATGATGAGAAGGCCGCTCTTTATGTCAAACTTATGGATAGGATAGTGCATCATCATTCATCCTATTTCATAGTAATATTACATTCTCGTTAAAAGGTAAATTGATTTATTAAGTATTCAATTTTTATGCTATTTAGTATAATATATTGTAAATATATTCCTGAAACGTTACAGTTTTAAATGAATACGTTCTGTGCGTAGAGCGGCAGAAATATCTCATAATAGTAGATAGAGACATTGCAGCTTTTAATATGATTTGATGATGTTACAAATTATATGTACATTGGACTAATTCAACCATCACCAATATGCACTTTCTGACTCGATATCAGAATCAGTGTTATTTCTCTTCAATGAAATATATTCATTAATTTTCTCTAAACCTTTAAAGATTCCTTCAACTGCAAAAACTGCGGGAGCTTTGGTTGTGGGTAGCTCACCGCAACAACCTTCTTCAAATTTCTTAATATCATATTCTACATAATCAATACCCAATTTTTTGAAAAGATCAATGGCTTTTATAGAATCATCAGACTTATCTAAAAGTAGAATTGGTTTTCGCTTAACCACGGAAATTTAAAAGGAACTCGCAAGATAAAATTGTATCAGTTCTGTATTAGTGCATAATATGCACTGGACAGGATTACACCAATGGCTTAGCTTGTAAAGGGCCATCCATAGCAGTGATATCACATCTATTAATAATCTTGTCTAGTATGATTTATTTGCCTATGACTTATCCTCAACGAAAATACAATCTAGCAGTATATATTTACAACACAAACAGATAACCGTTATGACAATCCAGCAGTCTTAGAGGATATCTACTATCTATGATACAACCGACTAGATTCAATTAACCAATATATGAATCGAACAAGTCATTAAATGATGCATTGTAGATTCAGAAAATTTAAAATGAGTGATTTCTAACTAGGAAATTAATTTATAAATATAATTAAGCATATATGGTAGTTTGTAGCTTAGGAAAAGACTACTAATGCTTCAAATACATGTACATAGTGCATATAGCTACTATAATAGGGTAAATTAACTCATTATTTTATGAACTGTGCTGACTATCATAATGTTTCATGAAGTCAGATTCACTTTCAAATGTTGAATTGCATCTGCTACACAAGACAGGTTCTCCACGTGTATCTCTACTTGTAGACATCAATATTTATTTAAATATAACATCATTATTATAAATATCAAATAATATACAATATTACTGGTTTGGAGCAGATGATCAGATCTACCTTAAGTTATCTGATCAATCTTCTATCCCTTTCTATTTGTGCCTATTATCCCACCTGTAGCGCGTCCTTCTGAATACAATATTTTTCACAAATTATTAGATAGGCATAACCAGTCAATTATTAGATTGGATCTAGAAGTATGAGATCCTAGGAGGAGATACACTGCTGATACAGGAGTGTAACCCACATTTAAAGGAATCTATTCATGTATCATTAGGATAGTCAGCACATTCATAAATCAATGAGATTTCACCTTATAATAATGCACTATGATACATGAGATTTAAATGGTTGAACTACTAAGAGAAGTTGTATGATATATTTCTTCTGAGGGATTAAATGATATATTCTTCTGGAGGGAGGTAATTAACATTAGATTCATGTTACCTCCAAAAAGTGAGCAATTAATAAAAACTCCGTTAACTAAAGTATTATCACTTCGTTCGAATAAGACCAGGGGTGCTAACGAGTCTGGATTTTTACTGGTGGTGATGATCCAGACTTTAACGTAGGCGGCATTTTGACTAAGTTGCCGCCTAAATCCTTTATCATGCACTTACTATACTATCTAACATATTCCTATTAAATACAAAAGCGTTTAAACAGATAGTTAATAGGTTGATTGATTTTGACGAATCTATGTTAATGGGTATGGATTCAACCTAGATTCTATCACTTAATCCTTACCGGGTTGAATTCCCACCAATGAGAGCTCAAAAACATATAAGAAGAGATAATGTATTATTATGAGTCCTAATCGTGCTGTCGCTGACGGTGCTGTGTAAATGGATTCAGTCCACAATCCACCCTGTATCATGGGACTGAATCTCTATCAGCGACCAATTTTTAACTTACATTTAAATATTTTAGCCAGATGAATATGGTTGATGTCGATGTGGGATCCAAACATGGATACTCTCTACAGTTGGGCTCTTGACTATCCTAAACCTAAATCGATATCATCAAGTCTAGAAATGGATAGAGAGAAATTAATTGAGATAGTAGATATGGTTAATTCGTGCATTAGCAAAGAATTTGAAAAAGATGGACATGCATTTAGGGTTATAAAAGGGCGTGATCCTACAGCCGAAGAAAGACCAGACATTCATCCACTAATCAGGGAATATGATCCTCTTAGAAAACAAGTATTGCTAGAGTGTTTCAAACGATGTCTACAAATCGAAATTGATGAAAAATATAAGCTAAACCTGTCCCTTAGACTTTGGGCTGGTTGTTTGGATGCTGCAAAGACACTATCACTAAAGACTCAATCTGGACCAAACACAAGAGAAATAAGAAGGTCAGTGTTTACTGAGAGGATAGATATTCTTGCATCTAAGGATCCATGTTTATAGGAAAGGAGTGGAAATCGCATGCATGTGGCGACCCGATCCTACTATTTCATTTGACGGCGTCCATGGCGCATCGCCTGCAAGAAGATATGAAAAAGATTGGATTAGAAGAAAAGGAACAAGACAAGTGAAATCTTGCGAATAATAAAAGCGATCCAATAGTACAGACGTTTCTTTGTATTCTATACAAATCATTAGTGACTTATCATTATAAGTGAAAATTTCTGGGCAATATCATGTTTATTACTTTTATTTTAGTAGTATGTACTTGTCGGTTACTGTTATAAGTAATGTCCAACTATTGCTAATATAGAGTAACTACCATATTCATGACACAGATGACCAGGATTTTGACGCAATACATGACGTATATGACTAAAGAAAAATGATAAATACTGCGTTACCTCACTAAAGACCATAGTAATGGCATTAAGCTTTTCTAAACCTCTAAAAGAAGGCATCATAAAGGACTGGCTAAGAGGTAAAAATCGCGACACTATAGCTCATGAGAACGGTCTGAGTACGGGAACAGTTAGTAATATAGTAAAATGAGTGGAAAGAAGAAATAGGAAGTTTATCAGCAGACCAGTTAAGAGAATTTGCAGTTACTTTACGAAATGTTGGTATTTCACCTTTGCAATGTGGACAAGGTTTTCGAATACTAAACATTTTATGTGATCTAGGATTTTCTGAAGATAATATAGAAATGTTTGCACTAGACGTATGCAAGATGTGTAAAAATATTGGTTTAATGCCTGACAAAATTGCACTGCACATTAAAGAATTAATAGACCTAATAGAAAAAGTACCTTTAGACCAGCTTTCAGGCCATATAGAAAGGAACAAAATAATGCTGGAAGAATCAGAAGAAGAGCTTAGAAATGCTAAAGTGCAATTAAAAGATACACATGCTGAACTTGATAATGCCTTTTCAAAATATAACTCAAACTCAAACATATCAGAAATTAGATGGACACACTGGTTAAAAAGAGAACTTGCAGATCATGGTCTTGAATTTGATAGTATTCCCGCATTGGTAAACACCATCGAAGATATCCACACATTAGGTTTTGACGCCAAAAAAATAATCTCCAAGGTTTCTGAAATAGACAATTTAGAAACAAGGAAAAATGCTCTCAAAGTTGAGATAACGAAATTGCAAAAAGAGCAAGAAAGACAAGCTATAAAGCTAGAAATGCTGAAACAAAGCTCTTCTACACATACACAGGCAATCTCTGTATACGAACAGCTAGCCTCTATGGGATTGGGGCTTGGAGAACTGACCATCTTGGTTAATACTATTACAGAATTAGCTAAAGAAAATGGTATTTCAGAATCAATGGCTGTTAACAAATTCCTCGATGATGTTACACAACGGTATAAGTATATTAGCGGTTTTGAGTCTAGACTTGAAGAGCTAAAAAATGAGACAGAAGATACAGAGTCTGGCCTGATAATATTACGTCAGTCAGGTTCAGAATTGGACAAAGTCACAGATTCATTGAGAAAACTGTGGGCAATGGGCATAAAGTCTGAAGATATTATAGATCTAGCAAAGGCTCCAGACAAGGAGATCACAGATAATGTTAATTATGATAACAGAGCAATTAATAATAATGAAACTATTCCATCAGATTTGAAAAAGTATCGAAATCTTAAAACCGACATCGAGGATTTGAGTAAAGCCAAGGATGAATTGATAGCAGAAATGGCATCTCTTATGTCAATAAGACAGTGCCTTGCGGCATCAGTAGTGTCATCTACCTTTAGAGTCTTTCAGTATCTTAATTTCATGGTTGATGTTATTAAATGCACAAGAGTACAAATTCAGGTACATGTTTTGCATTTGTATTTGTATTTGCTATATCATGAACCACCTATAATGTATAACAAAGAACAAGAATTAAATATAGACAAAATATCAATTCAATCAGATAATTATCAAAAATTCTTACCATTTATAGATGCTGCAAACGGCGATGATATTGAGTTTAGGATACTGAAGAATGTGTTAATTGATGCTATTCAAATTGGATTAGATAAACTGAAGTCTAGTAACAGTCAGGGTAGAGATAATGATAATAGTACCTACTAGTACCTACTACTACGATGGTTGCTTTAAACCAAGCAAAAACTGTATTAGGACAGTTCCAGGAACAAATCTAATTGTTAATGTCTTACCTGTTCTATTATCAAGAACACTTTGTATCTTCACTCTCCCAGTACTATACTCATTTGTATTTTATCATTATCCGTTGCAGTTTAATCATTATATTTGTTAGACAATCCTTACTGACTGGCTGGGATCTTAGCATAAACAGCAGAAGATACTATTCAGTTATTCTTCGTCTTATTGATACTAACAAAAAATAGTTTATGTAAAACTTTTGTTGTCTACTTGGTTATTTCAGATTTTATGCAGGTTCTTCAGACTCATCGCCAGTATCAGTTCTTTCTGCGGCTTCTTCACGTAGACTCTCCGATGGGCCAGTAGTTTGCGGGTTAGAACCTGCCTTTCCTATCTTTTTTTGGTCCTTCTGTGCTGAATCAAGATTTTCTTCATTACTCAATTGTATCGTAATTATATTAATCATTATAGTTAATAGCGATTATACATTTTATTATCAAATGAGTTATCTGCAATGTCATCATCTAATCTAACGTAGTAGAAAGTTAGAAAACTTCAATTCCGAAGTAACTATAAATAATAGATTAATATTACAAAGTTTAAAAATAGAGGATATTACGAATAAACGTTAGCTTCATGAAAGTGGGTCTTCTCTTCAATCTAGAATTTGCCATTTGTAGTTTTCTATCATCGAATTCGTCATCTCATCCGAATAATCATTCTCATTATCCAAATTATCTCTATTTTTGGATTCAGTCTTGTTCCTCATAGGTAAAGGTCTTTTGAATGTTTAGTATTATTTCTATTTCTATTAAGTTATAAATTTAAGAGGCCAATTATAAAAGACTGATACAATAAACAAGTTATTTAGATAAATTAAATTATAACTATATTCAAATAATTACAATTTTTTATTTGTTTATTGTATAATAAATTAAATAAACTAATTCAGAATTTATTTTAGATTCACTCAACGAGACAAGAATATTACTAAGAAATGCAGATTCGGAGGAAAGGAAGTTCTTTTTGAATGTAAGAATAATATATCATCCTGTTCATATTAAATCAGCAGAATGAGTAATAATACTGACATGAATCATAAGAGCGCTCCAAGTCATTGGGCTCAAATAATGGGTGAGATTGTAGACAAATTTATGGGTACCAATATGTCTACTACAATTAGCTTTGATAATCTTGAAATAGAGGTTCCACAAGCAAAGGGTCCTAACGGTAAGGATCTAGGTAGTGCTAAATGGGTAATTAATGGTAAAATACTATGGACATCTGTTGCATCCAACAAAGAATGATAAAAAAAGATAGGCATATTCTATCAGAATATTCATTACAACTGGATGCCCAAGACGACCAGAAAAAGGAGCGAATCGTAACTACATTAATGATAGTAGATAGATAGATAGACTATGGCAGATAATGATAATAATGACAAGACTGAGCAAATAATACTAGAGTTGCTTGCTAAATCACTTAAAACAGTAAAAGGTGGTGCAATTGATGTTGACATGGAAGGGCAATCCGCACTCAGGATAGAAATGGATAAAAAAGAAGAAAGGATAAGTATTGATTTTATTCACCCTACTGTTATCCAAATAGCAGAATTGGAAAGCGAAGATAGGAGCGGATTATTTGATAAATTAAAAACCGCAAAAGAGTTTTCCCATCAGCTTACCGATAATGGTTTGACATTGTCGTTTCTCAGAAAAGGAAAAGAAGCAATAACCTTAGGAAAAAAAGCTCATCCTACACTTTCAAAACTGATAACAAGAAGTAATGATATACAAGTAGATAGCGTAAGAGAATCCATTAAATTGGGTCGTGATCTAAAAAAGTAGAGAACTAATGCATTCTATAACTAATTATTAACTAGAAATGCTTCTCCAAGAAACGATAAACATGGAACAAGACTAAATAAAAATAACTTCAGTTTTTTCGAGGTTTAGTCCTACTCTTATTATTAATAATCATCCACCTTTTCTTGCCATTAGGATTCGTCGGTATCTCAATTTTGTTTACTTCCCTACACAATCTACAATAATATCGCCATGACAAGCATTTGCCTGTAGATAGTGGATCACATAATCTATTTAGACTTGTAATATTTCATCAGATGCTGAATTGTCATAAACGGAGACATTTATGGGTACTAGACAGCCAGTTTTAATATTGATTTAACTCTAAACATATTATTAATACTAGCAATTAATTCTTGAAATATCTACTACAATGCCTAAAGCTTTTCAGATACTTCGAAAACGTGATATTGATTTGATCTTTAAAAGGTCATATTTGCGATAAAACGGCAAACCAGAATAGTTAAAAAGTAGATACTTCTAAGATGCCAGAAGCTAAAAGTCGTGAAAAGAGGTCTCCCAGAATTAGATACAGAATTTAAGAAGTTAGTACAACTAATAATCCATATGCAAACACCAGGTGAATAAAGAAAACCATTCTTGTAAAATTTCTTATAGTCTGACTGCTGATGCGCATATAAAGGGTTTTGTACAATAACAAATAATGTCACAAAATATACCACAAGAGGCCACCAAACTAAAGAAACTAACAAAGGCTACAGTAAAGTATATTGAAATGGAGCAATTCAAAGATTCGGATCATCATACTGGTTACTTTTGCTACAATTGTATATATTTTATGAAACCAAATCATTGCGCTATAGTATCTGATGAAGGGCAGGATGTAAAAGGTAATGTCTCAGGTGAAATAGCAGCTCATGGAATATGTGCTGTCTGGGAACCTAATGAACAAGAGATGCGATGAGAATTCTTGAACAAGAATATATTAATGGTAAGCCGTTTATATCTCTTGTTATATTTGGAAAAGGTAAATGATAACACTAAACCGACATTTCTTATTGATATGAAATACAACACAATGTCTGAGAATCCTATTGAAAGAAACAATTCGTTAGCTCGTTTTACTTTAGGACAATTGATATTCTAAAATACAGAAAATGAATATGGACAAAGGCAATAGTATAACAACAGAAATCATATATGGTGTTGATAATGTAGTGTCTACTCTGCTGAAAGTGATATCTAATGCAAGTCATAGAATAGATGTCTGTGTAGATAGTACTAGGCCTATTTTACTATCAGATATTTCACAATTAAGACAAGCGTTTCTTGATGCAAAGAGTAGAGGAATTAAACTGAGATATTTGACAGAAATCACCGATGACAACCGTCACTATTGTAAAGAATTGTTATCGATAGTAGACGAACTACGCCATTTATGTGCTATTAGAGGAAACTTTTATATAACTGAAGGCGAGTATGCCGCACCATCTACATATCACGAGAAACGTAAATCCGCAGACATGATGATTTATAGCCGTATGAAGCAAGTAGTACAACATCAACAATCTATTTTCGAGAGTCTTTGGAATGCCTCTACTTCTGCGGAAAGAAAGATAAAAGAAATCGAAGAAAATATCAATTTAGGTACAACAGAAATAATCGATAGTCCCTTAAAGACTCAGACACTATTCCTTAATTTAATAAAGTCTACAAAACACGAAATATTATTAATTTTACCCACAGTTAATGCTTTTTTGCGTGAATACAGGATTGGGGCACTGCAATTGATAAAAGAACTAGCGACCAAGGGAAGTAAAGTGGCCTTAGAGAACGATAACGAATATAAAGTAAAAGAAAATAGAACAAATACAAAACATATTAACATTAAGATTTTGACTCCTACTAATGACTTGGTCGGTAAGATTATTGATGAATTGGACACAGGCCCAACTGTCGTAGATAACGATATTGATGTTAGCTCAACGGTGACGAATTCAAAAGAAAGTAAGTCATCGGCCCCTTCATCTTTTCCTTCTCATTATGAGGATAATATTAATCCTCTTCAAATTAGACAATTAGAATCGCGACCAATGTATAATGTAACTACTGTGACCATACTAATAATAGATAGAAAAATTGCTCTAGCGATAGAAAAAATTGATGATTCCAAAATCGAGTTTATTGAGGCAGTAGGATTATCAACCTATTCAACTAGCCCACCTACTATTGCTTCCTACGTTTCCATCTTTGAAAACTTCTGGAGCCAGCTAGAATTATATGAAAGACTTAGGGCAAATGAGCGAATAGAAAGAGAATTTATCAATTTGGCAGCCCACGAGTTAAGAACACCAGCGCAAGCAATTTTAGGCTATATAGAATTAGCAATGATGGAAGCAAACGATGACGGTACAACTAACAGTGAGAAAAGAGGATACATAGCAGCTGCATATAGAAATGCATTAAGGCTTCAAAGACTGGCAAAGGATATTTTAGATGTAGCAAGAATTGAAAGCAATACACTAAAGTTAAATAAAGATCGATTTGATCTAGTGGAAAGAATAAATGATGTTATCAATGATACAATACACGCACAGCTGGTAGATACAAGGACAAGGAATAACACAGAAATTGTGTTTGACAAACCAGACTCGACTTTATTTGTAAAGGCCGACAAGGGGAGGATAACTGAAGTCATATCAAATTTATTATCTAATGCAATTAATGCGACCAGAAATAGTAATACTGGTAGAGTTACAGTGTCTACTCAAGTTGTTGAATATTCAAAAAATGATACCATCTGTCCTGATGAAAATGGCAATAAAACATGCGTTATCATTAGCTTAAAGGATAATGGGGTTGGAATAGATCCTAAAATAGAACCCAGACTATTTACTAAATTTGTAACTGCATCTGAATCAGGTTTAGGTTTGGGATTATACGTCTCTAAAAGTATTATCAATGCTCACAAAGGCAAAATATGGGGAGGAAATAATCAGAATGAAATTGGGGCTACCTTTGGCTTTAGCCTACCAGTAGAATAGCTGATGATGATCCGTTGCCCAATGTCTAATGGTAGTTAGATCAACTAAAACAAACATCGACCACTCGATCGATTGAAGACTATCAAAAGGATCTTACAAATGGGAAGTACAGCAGTTTCTGCGGGTTTTATCAGAAGATCATTTTATTATATAAGGAGGATGAGACAAGTGATTTACTTATCCCTTGTCACGTTAACACAAACAATATTATTTTTAATATCTGTAATATTCAGAAATAACTAACATACATGAATAATTTTCCATGCAATTGTATACACTGGCGTTTTTGACGTGACATATGTACTTTCCCCTGAGGTATGCTTAGGCCATTATTGAATAATGATGTCGCACAGCAATTACAGGTAGTGACAAGCTTATGAATCACCCTATATCTCAATATGGAATAGCAATACACGGTAGTTGAAGTCTACACCATACAAGATATAGTAATAATTATTACCAATATATCTGGTATCGCAATAATGTTAACATACATAACCTATATTTGGATAAATTGCTGGCCGGCAAAACACGCTATCGCTGAACAATACAATGACAATAATAACTGACAAGGGATAGATTATATAGTACGATATTTTTACAATGTTATAGTACTTTGGAAATTCAAATTTCGGAATTCATTTGTTAAAACGGGATAGACTTTGTCTCGACTGAACAACTACGTGGTTATGGCATAATTGACTACTACTGTAGAATTTACTAACAATTATGATGTGTTTGATAAGCTCTGATGTATAAAAAAAAGGTTTACTAGTTAATTGCTATAGTTACTAATTGGCTGCGACTTCTTTAGCTAATGTATACACAGTTTGAGATGTTTTTGTTCTTGTCTTAAAATAGAATTGAGTGTAGTGAATATTTGTTTATTTTTATTTAATTTTACTTTTTTTGCTATGGCTGCGAGAACTTCATAGTGTGTCACTTCGCCACCTTCAGCAAGACACAAGAATTCTATTGCTTCAGATGAATCAGGATCTTGGCCAAGATAAGTTTTCATCATCTCAGATGCTTTCTGTTCTGTTTCTTGAGCTGCTTCTTGTATTGTTGCAGAATCTAGTGATCCGGATAATTTCTGAACCAGCTGCTCAAGCTTTGATTGATGATTTCCTGCTTCCTTTTGCATATTCTTAAGCTTCGATAACATCCCTCTTTTATCTAGTAATCCCATTGAGGATAATTCTTGCACTGCCTTTTGCGCGGCCATTTCCAAACCTAGACATTCTCCTATCTTCTGTTCAAATTTT
This sequence comes from uncultured Nitrososphaeraceae archaeon, assembly GCA_963765895.1. Classification (GTDB taxonomy): domain Archaea; phylum Thermoproteota; class Nitrososphaeria; order Nitrososphaerales; family Nitrososphaeraceae; genus JARBAU01. Next base: position 22,547 of record CAVXZB010000042.1, read on the forward strand.
TCTTTTTTATCGTTTTGTTTCGACATGTCAAATGTAGTACAATATACATTTTAGAGATATCTATTGAACGACACTTGACAATACTAGAATGTCAGCAGGTGATGTTTAAGTACCATGCATGAAAGACTATTACTACCTTACTATCGATAAACATATGAAACGCGTGACTAACTTAGGTAAGACAGTTAAGAAATTGGAGTCTGAACGAGAATTGGTAAACACGAACAAGTAATTAACTTGCTAGTCACATCGATTAGTACGAAAAAACAAAATCTATTTTATCACATATTATTTTTACGTTTATTTTAGATCTCTGATATTCTTGTAATTTTCTATAATCCTTATTCTTTCCTCAAAGCTGGGGCTATATTCACCTTTCTGGCCTGAAGGCGAGCTCTTAAAGGACTCTAATCCCTTTGTATATTCATCTCCTCTAGGTGATTCATCTCCATATACATGCTTTGAATGAACTTCTTCCTCATTTATCAAAAGCCACAGATGCTTTCCATCATATGCATCAGCAGTATACTTTGGAATCCAGAATTTGTCTTTCTTTATTGAACCCTTCTCTAAACGAATATAGTTATCAGATATATCTTTAATTTCTCCAATATCTTTTCCGTCATTTGTTATTACTTTTTTACCTTTAAGCATGCTCCATAAAATGGTAGGACCTATCCTACTGCCACTTTCATCACCAACATCAGCATCTGAAGACATTAATATACATGATCTTTATCGGAATTATGCCTAATGAATGTTACATGTTTTTAAATCAAATTCTTATAATAAGGGTAAGTAGTAGATTTCCAACACCAGACAGATGTCATCTTAACTCCAGTCTGACGACAGTTGCGAAATTTATATAATATTAATATAATATAGTTATTTAATTCAATATTATTGCAACATCATTGAGTTACTTTCGTAAACCCAAAATCTAATAGGCTTCCTTTAACTAATTACTGCAATATGAGTATTACCAAGGAATACCGCTATATGATGTATCTATCTATCTATCTATCAATCTTTTATCATATCCTTTATTCATTAAATGCCTCATGCGGATCTGGGGATGTGACGGAATTCTTACCATTGGCCGGTCGAAATTTGATAATGTCTTGAAATCTTGCTTTGTTTATTCTAACACTGATAGTGTTTTTTCTGGACGACCTGTTGAATCCCAAAAGACTTTTGCAACTTTAATCTTTTCATAGGATTCAACTTAGAGTAACAGAAGTCTTTTTGCATTTCAGAAAAAATAAATCCTAACTTCTCGAATACGTCAATAGATTCTTCATTTAGTTTCCATGCGGTAGGTATAAAGACTTCAAATTCTATTTTTATGGCTTGAAATATTAAGACCAGCTCGGATTTCCTCTTCTGCGGCGGCTTTTGTTACAATGTGAAAATTTACGATGAATTGTTTCCAATCCATCAATACGTCAATACTAAGACAATTTGAATATAATGTTACTATTAATTTTATCATAAAATCTAAGGTCAACCATTAAATAATATTGTGCCTACAATCGGCATATGGTTTTAGGGTTGTTATGGAGTATAGTCATCATATTAGTGGTCATCATAGTCATAATTGTATTATTAAAGCTCGTCTTTGCTATTATAGCAATTGGCCCAGTTGCTATAGAACAACAACAGGAGTTGCATACTATAACTTACATATTGGGACAAATACCGCTGAAATTGTGACAGTATCATATTACTCCTATGCCGTTTTATTCACCTGAACAATTTTCAAAATCTATGTACATCTTGTTGAGGTATCGCCGTAACGTTACAGGTTCTTACCTGGACTAGAAAACTATTATCTTAATCAAAATTAGATCTATTCTGTGCAAGTTCCTAACACATATCTTTATCACGAGGCTCAAAAACCTCGAATCGAGGTCTATATTGATCCCTCAAATTGGTATATATGTTCAAACTCAATGATATGCTAATATGCTGCCAAGAGTACGTCTTTAATATTGAAGTTATAAAGCCTGCAAATATTAATCCAGAAATACACTATAACAGACTATTCTATAGCAAATAATTAAGTTGGTTTCATAGTTGAAATTATTCCCTGTGCTCGTAACACGTTTTATACCCTTGGATCCATGTTTGTTTTATATTCTCGATCAGATTCTCGAGCTCATAATGTCATTTAGATCATTTATGTTTTTCACACTTATATCAAGTGATTGAAGCTCATCTATTAGCCTTCCAATAAAAACCATCTCCTTACATCCATTGCAATGCGGCTTTTCCAACCAATAATGCAGATAGCCAAAATTCATTTGATAGAGTTAGAGAATACACTAAATATCTTTATTTTGAGCAGGGGTATAAAATATTCATCCTATACTATTTAACAACTTAATTCTTGGCGTCATGTTTTCAATTGATCTAACTGACTTGTACAAGTCTAATCGCCTACTGAATGTATTTAATTACCAGATAAATAAAAGAACGATTATAGCTTAGCTTAGTTTTTACTTAAACGTAGTTACAGCCACATTTAATCAATATTTATATCGCTTGACACTCTTTCATTTACAATTAAACCTGTTTCAGGTCTTCGGCTCAATCCTTCCTATACTTAATAACCTATCACTGATATCAATCCTTATCCTGCTAAGCCATGAAATAACTACGACTCTTCAATTCTAGTCGGTGGGAGGCTACCTGGATGACAATCACATTGACATTTTGGATATTCATAGTCATCTTTTTGTTCGACTGGGCATTCCTCATGCTGTCCATCTTCACAAGATTTTGAAATCCTGGCCATATTTAACAAATGCATTCTATTCTATTTATACGGTTACTGTGAACGAGCTATAAACTCCTCTTGTAATATTTTTCTTCCAACACAACTTTTAACTGCAGGATTTAATATGACGAGAGAACCTGGTCTGACCAAAGTTTTTTCTATGAAAAGCACTTTAAAAGACAAGATGAAGGTTGAGTGTAAGCACTGAAGACAAGTAGTGTTTAGGCATACATAACGAATAATATAGCCCGTATGTCCGAAATTAGGCAGAACGGGTTAGTTGTTTTGCCATACTTTCTCTAGATCATCTCGATGTACACTGCTGCATTTGATGCACTAGTTGAGCCATATTATTTAACAATATTTGACGATGTCGGATAATTTAATGATATGGTTTTTCGCGGGCAGATAATTCGGTGTTATAAAACCTTTCCCGTAACTGATAAATCCTATATGGTGAAGTAATGGATTGGTAAGGAAAAATATTGTCCGATATAATTTCATGGGATAAAGCTATTGACAAAAAAGTCAAGTCTAAAGACGATAAGGATCTGGGTAAAATTCAATCTATAACCAATGAATATATTCAGACAAAGGATGGAACAATAAGTAAGAATTATTATTATATTCCCAAATACTATATGGAAGGATATGATGGAGATCATCTATGGGTATCTCTTACAAAGGATGAAGTAAAGACTAGATTTGAAAAAGAAAATGCTCCTTCTTCAGTAGAATTTGAAACACCAGAATATAATGAAAGACGAACCACGGTACAAAAACAGTATCCAGATTTTGCCACTAATATTCCCAGCTATACAACGACAGGTAGTAGTAGCGCTGCTCCAAGTTCACAAGGAAAACAACAACAACAACAACAACAAGAAAATATGGTAGGCATGAGTTGGGATAATGTCATTGATAAAGAAGTCAAATCTGCAGATAAACAAGATTTAGGCAAAGTCGAAAGTATAGCTAAACACTATGTTGAAATAAAAGAGGGAACAATATCAAAAAAACATTACTTTATTCCAAAATACTATATCCAAGGATACGATGGACACAAGTTATGGGTTTCACTAACAAAAGATGAAATTAAACACAAGTATGAAAGAGAAAATCCTCCACTAGAATCAGAGTTTGAAACATCAGAATATCTAGAACATAAACGACAGATGGATACCCAATATCCTCAATTCTTACATGGTATCCCATGGATGGCCAAAGAACCCGGAGTGGCATTACAGACACCTGTTACACATGAGCCGCTACACATAGCCTGGGAACAGGTGGTACACAAGCGTGTCATGACAAGTGATACTATTGATATAGGTGATGTTGACCAAGTTGGAAATGGATTCATTGTAGTAAGACAGGGAGTAGCAAAGTCAACTCTATACTATATCCCTAAATCCTATATTGACAACTACGATGGGAGTTGCTTGTACGTAGCGGTACCAAGTGGATTAGTTGCTGCCAAGTTTGCAAGAGATACTGACCCTACACCAGAAGAGTTGGAAAGATTAGGACAAGAAAAGCCTGGTAAATCTACTGCTGGAAGTACTGTAACAGAGTAGCCTACTGGTTACGTTACCAGAGGTAAAGTAAAATTGCGTAAACTTTTTTTACTAAAACATTACACCTTCAAATATAGATATGATGTCAATAGGTATATACGATATGAGGATTGTATTATTCCTGTCACAGGACATGGAATACGAACGCTCTGAAATATCCAATAATCTTTTTGAAGATAATATAAAATAATGTTACTTTCATTTTCATCATAAAATTGAATGGCTAATCGCTAAATACTATTGTGCTCAAGATAGGATATGGTGTTAGGTATGTTATGGACCATCGTAACCATAATAGTAGTTATAATTATCATAATAGTCCTACTGAAGGTAGTCTTTGCAATAATAGCAATCGGTCCTCTCGCAATAGAACAACAACAGCAAGAATTACACATAATGACTAATATGTTAACACATACGTTGCCGAGATTCTGGTAGTTAGACTTTACGGTAGGTAAGACTATATAAGGAGGAAATTACTGGCTATGTCTCTAATATTATCTCAAAACTAAAGATATTAAATATAGTTGTACATTAAATAATAGTTTGCACACCAAATAATAATGACTAGGATGATCTCTAATTGGTTCGTGGCTTTAGGATTTCTTTGGGTTATGCTGGCAAGTGCCAGTGTGGCTACCACATTTCTTGGTGCTATTTTGTCAGCAGGATAGACGAGCCACACTCTACGAAATCAGGTTAAGTTTAATTCTTGATATTATGTCTTATATTTTTGTAATCCAGTAAATAAAGGTCTGTAAAGTAGGACTAATTGCATTTAAATGCTCTATCTTATAGTCACAATATTCGTAACCTTCTCCAAAGATTCAAAAAGATCTAGGCTAATTATAATTTGATTAAAAAGCTTCACAAGTCTATGGCTGAGAGCAATAATGGGGATAAACTCGATCCTAACAATATTAAACATGTCATAATCAATATACCTCAGATTATTCTTGAATGTTATGGTAATGGGATAGATAGTATCTGCACCTGTTAATCGCATGGATAATTAGAATAGAACAATTCAACTACCAATTTATATCAAGGACCATTATTTTTAACAATATACAAAATAAATGCAGACTAGTATTGCATATAATGACAATGAAGTAAAACAATCTGGTACCAAAGAAGATATCAATAAGGGTTACAAGCTTTGGCTCGATGTAGTTGACCCAACATCATCTGAAATACAGGATATACAACAGATGTATGGTTTAGATAAAAATACTTTAGAAATATTTACCAGTAAATCAAAGAAGCCACAAATTCGTATGTCAAATGCTCAAATATTTACATTGATTCTAGATATAAAGTATAAAGATCTTAGGACACTAGCAACGGAAGCGTTGTATATATTCAAAGGTAAAGACTGGTTGATAACTATTCATTCTTCTAAGGTGGACCTGATACCAAATGTAAATGCGTTGTTTGAGCAAAAGAACGTAAGAATTATGGAGGCGACTATTGATGCCCTTTATTATAGTATTATGACCGAAGTTATAGGCAAATACGAACAATTATTGACATCGATCGAGATGACAGTAACTAATTTTGAACAAAAGTCATTGTATAAACCATCCCGAAAGATGCTTGATTATCTTGATACACTGTCTCGGCAAATAATAATTCTAAGAAGACACTTCTGGCATACTAGAGACATTATTAACTATTTGAAGCATATGGAAAAGGACACTGAAGAAATAATGTATATTGAGATTGCTTACGATAACATAACTCAATTAATAGAATTAGTAGAATCATATCGTGATACTTTAAATTCTACTAGGGATTTATACATTGCAAATGTGTCTTTACAGATGAATGATACAATGAGGCTTTTGACACTATTTTCAGCAATATTGTTACCATTAAGCTTTATTGTCGGTTTATTTGGCATGAACGGAATTGATCTAAACGATCTCAGTCATATTTCTGTCGGCGTAATAACAGTTGCAATAGTCATGAGTGCAATAGTTCTAGTTATGTTCTTGTATTTTAAGAAGAAAGAATGGATCTTGCACAAGGAACAAAATATTGATCAGTAGTGATTATAGAGCGACATAGTCAGAGCAACGATATGTCGCTCAACTTTGCTAGTGGTAATTCATCTATTTTGGCCACTGCGTATGTACGATCTTGCCTTCATTTATTACTGTCTCAATCTTGTTTGTATTATATTTCTAGTGAGATTTAGTACTAAACTATTTGTTGTGTTTTGAAGATACGAGAGAATTTTTGTTTCGGTCAAAATATTTGACTGCGTTACTTACATTGTCTATCTTGTTACCATCAATAACGATAGCTGAATTATGCACTGAAGATTTGGTAGTGCTATCTTTTAGGCCAGCTCACTCAAGAATTGTAATTCTTTTTTGTTGTATGTGTTGTTATAATATATAGGAAATTCTTTACTTGTGTGTTATAGTCCCAGAAGCATCTAGCAGGCCTCATGTCTCAGAATAGTTACTAGTATACCACTGTTTAGAAGGGATACCACTAGAGTAAAGGCTGCAAAGTCATAGATAGTATTACGAAAGAGTTTACCCATTGGCATCTTCTGCTTTTTCATCAGATATATCGACCTATCAAAAATTTCGAATATTTCAACAGAGGATTATATTAGTAGGCTGTATCTCAAAGTCCCCACAATAAGGACAATATCTAGGCCTACTTTTAGTTGAAATATTGATTACCTGAAATTTAATTTTACAATGATTGCAAGAAAATGTTATTGCATTCATTATACCAAAACATATTGGCAAGTATAGTAATAAAGATTGATATTCCACATAGCATTTAAATAATTTTTAAATTAGAAACCAGATATTATCTGGTGTTCAAAAATTGATGGATTGGATGAATCAGCACATTCTTCAAATATACCTGACTCAAGGATTCAAACCCTTTACTACATTATCTATTATAAAGAACAAGTTCAGATGATTCAGCTCCTGCATCTGTCTATTGAATAGAAATTAAAAATTCTATAATAATACAATTAGATTGTCGTGGGTAGACTCATATACTAGTCAATGTCGACCTGACCATAGAGAATAAAATGCTTATCGGACTAATGTTTTAAAGAGCTCAAAAAATAGGAGGAAAAATAAATTTAAGAACTTTTTATGAGTTTGCGGAAATGATCTTTATTTTTGGATACTTCTTCGTCCCAAGTCTGCTCATTATATCCATGGACTTCGACACCGTGCTTTTTTGCATTTTGTAATAACTCTTCTTCGGTTTCACCATACATAGTATGTGTACAAACGGGATCGCCCGCATCCTTACAGTTCAAGCTTAGAGTCATTAAAGAGTAATAATCTATCCAGGAGTTAAGCTTTACGCTTTGTGGGAGAACTATACAGTTTAGTGTTGTACCTGAGTTCCGTCGACTCTTCCAAAGAAAGATAAAGGCATGATCCCTCGAGCTTTTAGTTGCCGAGGGGCAGACAAGAGGTCGTTAATTCCTGTCACCTCAAAGGCCGCATGAAGAGTCATATCTATTGGTGGTGCAGTATCAACTGACCATGCATAGCTTCTAATGTCTAGAAGAATAATAAGAAGGGTCACCTATTCAGAAGAAAGCAGTACCACTCTCAGGTGCCTTAAAGTGAGATAACGGCCTACTACATCACGGTAGAAGATGATAGACAGATATCTGAAGATTACTTACAGTCAGATGCGCCTTAAAAAATTCGCATAGTGGAACAAGTCTATTTCTTGTAATATACTCATACCAAGTACTTAAGCTCGTTTGTCATTTCTGTGTCTTAAATGACTTTAGCCATTCCATATATAACTGAGTTAGCTTGGGTGAGGAATCCTTAATCATTGTAAGTATTTTATGATGAAACAGTATACGTGCTAATACTAAATCGTATTCAAATGACAAATAATTCAAATATGATTCAACAATTTTATTTGCTACTTCAATTACTGGAATAATTTGTTCTTTGGAGACTATGCCATTTTTAGAATACTCTTCAATCAAATCCACCTGATTTTTCACCAAACTATTACAAGAGCCTAGCATGTCATATTGCAGATTTGCAGTGGCCTGTAGATATTCAAACTGCTTTTTATTTATCTTGCTATATATCATAGAACAGGTTTTAGAAAATGTTTGCAAAGCATCTTCCTTACTATCAACGGTATTATTCTGATCATCACTAATTGCTGTCGACAAATGTATTTTACTCTCATACATTTGCATTTCCATCAAAAAAACCTTTACATTAATTAGCTTACAGAGTAAATCTGTCAGATGACCTAAACCATATGATACCTTCATCAAGCGAGTTTGTTGTTGACACATTTCTGATATTCTTGCAGATATAATTGTCATAGTTATCAATCATCCTTTCTTACCATAAGTACACATAAGTTCTAGATATAATCTGTCATCCACCACAATTAAATAGATAAAATTTGTTCATTTCTATTTGTTATTACTTGATTAGTCTATTCGTTATTTCTATCTACATTTAGACGCAATGAACATGATGTTATTTATCTTTATGATTTACTTTCATGCCTAATGCAAATTACAATTGGAGGAAATATGCCCAATTTGGATACCGGGACGGCAGGACTCATCTTTGCAGGCACAATATGCACTCTCTAAAATGATTGGAGAATTTGCGTCCTTGCAGACAGTAAGAAGACAGGTAGTGGCGACGCCAACTGACTTTTAACAATAGACATCAGTCTGTCTAAAAAATGCATAGTTCGAATTATCCTTCATCGTCATATAGTTACAGGGCTTTCCATCACCAGTGAACTAATAAATAATAGACAATAAAAATAATCTAACCATTTATTAATCAATTGAGGTACAGGTATACTTAGCTTCTGAACCCCGTGGTTTTCGAGATGCGAATTTCATCCTTTGTCAAACTGATAGCTGCCTCCATAGTATATGTACGAGAATTAGGTCTTGATAAGAGAACATACTCATCAGATGATTTACTATACATATCCACATCATTGCTAAAGCTAAACTATTAGCTGGGTAGCGAATAATATACAAAAAGGATGAATAAAGCTAACCCTTATCGACAATCTAACAATTAATAAATATCATTAGCTATAATATTCAGCAAGATGAAGTTTATAATAGAAGGTCAACACAGGGATCATGAATTCAAGCTAGTAGGATCTGTTAATGGATTTCATCTGGAATTGAATAATCGTGTCATATTGTACGCGGACAACATAGAAAAAGATGGATGTGTAACAATTGACGAATCAGCCTTTTACAAGATGGACTCAATTAATAAGAAATCGCATGATTACCATATTAAGGATTTACAAACATACGGTAATTAATTAAGATAAGCCTGTACCATTTACTGTTAGCGTTAACACGAAATATGAATAACCGCTCGCTTAGTCTTGAAAATAATAATTAATATATTCTAACTTTTCATGTTCAAGCCATTATGGGGTAAAGGATTATTGAGTCATTTGATGAGAATATTTTTAAAAAATATGCGTACAGATTATAAATATCATAAGATCCATGGACTAGACAGTTGATCTTACAACTCACTTCATTAGGAACCGATGACCAATTGATCAATAAATAAATGAATAAAAGACCAACTTCCATAAACGTATTGGTATGTACTTCGGCTTTCTTGATGTATATATGAACGCATGAAAGATTTACTAGAAATATTATTCTAATTTTAATGCGGTTGCTACTAGAATCAGATTTGATATGTTATAATAGGATATGTTAATTACATATGGATCCTCTTCATGCCTTCGCCAGCCTCAAGATTAATTTCTATAATCCATTAATTTTTGATAAGCCCAAACGGAATTTTTCTGTTATAGGTGGTCCGGAAACAAATAAAAATATGAAAATATATTTTTTCAGCCCAAGAAAATCGATTATGGAATATTATTATATACTTTCGTCATTACTGGCCCCTTGTTTATTACTAAACATAAACAAATGAAGAACTCTTAAAGCATATAGGAAGTAATGTGTAGTGGCCGTGAAAATTATTAATCGGTATGCCTATCAGATAAGTAAAGAAGGTGTCTTCTCTTAAAAAAATGGCATATCAACAAAACCAGTATTTTATACTGGCAATAATTGTTGCTCCCGTAGTAGGAATAGCACTCTTTTCATATCAATATTCTACTTTTACTTCTCACAAAATTGTTGATATATCTCTACAGGATGTAAAATCAGAGACCAGAATTGAAGCACACGACATTTCACAAATATTTACAAACAAGATACAAACTGTTGACACTCTTTTACAAACACTTGTTGATGCTCCTGCCATACATAACAATGAATACAAAAGAGCGAACATTATTATTGATAATAGACAACACTCTTCAAGTGATATTACTGACTTTTACATGTGGCTTAATAAAGATGGCAAAATAAATTGGATAAGCAATATTAATGAAAGTAGCTATCAAAAATATAATGGAAAAGATCTAAGTTTTAGACCATATTATACTATTCCGAAAAAAACTCACACAGTATACTACAGTAGTTTGATAGAATCGAATGACAAGATTCCCAGACTTTACATATCATATCCTGTCATCAATAGGACTGGCATTGGTAGTGATAACGGGATAGTTACCGGTGTAGTAGTTGCTTCAATTAGACTCGATAGTTTGGGTAACTTCTTGAAAAACCAGTTATTTCCGCAATTTAATAGTACTATAGGATTATTGGACAAAAATGGAATAATTCTATACACTACTGGTGCTCAGCAATACGTAGGAGAATATATTTTTGGCAATAAATTTCAATCTGTTCTCTCATCTCTGTTACACCCTCCTGAATCGAAGAGTCTCCTAAATGACTTGATAAAGGATTCGTTGCAAGGAAATACAGGCTCTAGAGATATTCCCATCAATGGTAAAATGAGCACTATTGCATATCAGCCTGTAGTAGTTAACGGTAAGGACTTTCTAATTTAGTATGTTAGTGCACAGCAGAACCTTGCAAGTTACGTAAGTGCATTAATTAATCAACAGCAAGCCTTTATAGTATCGATTGTAGCAGTTATAAGAGGAGTAGCATTTATCATTGTGTTCTTAGTTTTCTCATGGAATAAGAGATTGAAGACGATTGTAAATGCAAGAATAGGTGAGTTAAAAATAGCAAATGATTCTTTAGCAGAATCTAATCAACAGCTTGTACTAGCTAACCAGCAATTGAAAATCCATGATAAAATGCAAAATGAATTTATCAATATAGCAAGCCATGAAATGAAGACGCCTTGGGCTTTGAACAACCATTCTTTAGATGAAAATGGTGGCAGAGGAGCTGTATTTACCTTCAGTATCCCATTAAGCCAAGAGGCGAACTAGTTCTCTATAGATATGGCCACAAATAACAACAACGACGATAACAAATAATAATAATAATAATAGGATACTACTAGTAGACGATGAGATCGATATTACAATTGTTTATACCCTGGGTCTTCAGGATCATGGTTTTAAGGTTGATGCTTTTAACGATCCCATACAAGCCTTATCAGACTTTAAGAGTGGCTCCTACGACTTCGTGCTTATAGACTATAAAATGCCAAAAATGAATGGATCAAAGCTATATCAAGAGATAAGGAAGGCAGATACCAAAGTTAAGATCTGCTTTATCACAGCATTTGATGTATATCATGGAGAGATGAAGAAAGAACTTCTGAATGATTTGAATATGCTGCATCAAGATAAAGAAGAAAGACTAGATGCAGAATGCTTCATTCAAAAGCCCATCGATATAGACGAGTTAGTAAAACGAATAAAGGTAGAATTGAATTCATGATATTAATAACATGTATATTACTGGTTACCAGTAATGTTGCTGTTACTGTTAGTGGAGGAGTAGATGTTAATGACAAGTCATGACAATCGTACTATAACAAGAATATTGCTCGCCGATAACGAACCTGATTACACTTCAATTTTAAGTATGGGCCTAGAAGGCGAGGGTTTTAAAGTTGATGCATTTAATGATCCCTGCGGTAGCACTCAATAATTTTAGACCTAACTGCTATTCTTTGGGAATTCTTGATATTAATATGCCCTAAAATGAATGGATATGACTTGAATAAAGAAATATGGAAATTGGACAATCCGATAAAGATATGTTTCATGACTGCATCTGAACTATATAATACCTTAACGATCCTACCAGAGGAAATATGGCGTTATACTAAAATGGTTTATATCAAAGCCTATAGATTTAGATAAGATAGTAAAAGAAATAAGGAAAGAATTGGCTCTATAACTAAAGTATCCGAATTTGCTAGGTCTATAAAAGCTCTTGAGACAGAGTATTAGATGAGACCTTCATTGTCACGAATTGTGGCAGCATTTCAGTAATATAGGCAAGGGCCTGACGGAGTGTTTACTGCCAAACTCCTGTCTTCAATATCCAAGATTGCAGCAGCGTGCCGGCGATGCCGGTGAGAAGACTACCTTTGGAGAATTGCAGGTATCGAAGCCCATGAGACCCCATCCTCATCTTGTTCTTTCATACTACTGGTTGCAGCATGTCAGAGCTGCCGGCGACTGACCTGAGTCGAGCAGGGCTCACTTTACTTGCAACAAATTGTAGCTTCGTCGGCGATGCCCACGATGGACCCTCGGAATTGACTGACTCTAGCAGTCATTACTACTTTAACGACATGATTATGAAATTGCATTATAAGACCGCTCGTAGAGTCAGTCAAGTGCTCTACTAAAGTCACCTTTAGCTCAGCGTGGTAGTTGACTAGTTTGTTAATTTTATCCTCGGAACTAGGAATACCAAAATGTTTAGGTCTGAAATAACTATGTAAAGGGGGTTTTGAAATCGTTTATATCAATTATTGCACAGACATAACTTTGAACAATAGAGTGTTTGAAAAGAACAATCATATCTTGGCTGTATATACTAATAAAGATAATGAACTGGAAGATGCTTTGCACTTTTTAAAAATTGGTGCTCTGTTGCATGATCAATTAGGATTTAATTCATTTATGCAGATGATTATGATTATGCCATTTGATTGAACATGTTATACAGAGTTGCCTTTAGAAAGATCTCCTTTACCATGTTAGGAAATTTTCTAGCTGTTACATGTTCACCAAACATTCTTTTAATAGATGAAAAGGCAGTTTCTGCCATCCATCTGTACCCATAATTCACTCTGCGCTTCCATCTTTTGAGGTTTGCATGTTGTCTCATTACAGACATATTCCTAGCATGACAGTTAGTCGGTCTAACCTTGGAATTACTTCTTGTCTTTATACCAGGCTTAATGTGGTTCTTTGATAGGTATCTAAAATTGTTATTGCTGTCGTACATACCATCTGCTAATATGCCTTTTACATGATTACCTCCAGCAGCAGAAGAAGAAGAAGAAGCATTGTCTACCAACTTACTTAACATCTTACCATCATGTACTTCTTCACTTGTTACTTCCAAGGACAGGATTCTTTTCCTCTTGATGTCAACTGCCACATGTATCTTTAGATATCCTTTTCTAACATGCCATTTATGCCGCATCCATTCTCCACGATTAGCTACTTTAATGCCAGTGCTGTCTAAAGCATTGACAATATCATTTCCCAATCTTTCATTGATTTTAATTTCCAGTTTGTTTATACGTCTATTGATGGTACTATAATCTGGTATGCATGGTACTTTAGTACTTGCGTGAGCTATGACTACACCCTGTGTTTGTCTATATGGTAGATGGAAATATGCTCTCATGTAGCCTAGGAGCTGAATAAATGAATCTGGGTAGGCGTATGGTTCACCAACCTTACCATGGTTCATTTGAGATAATTCATGATCCCAACCATCAAGTACATCATAATCCAAGAGTACATTGACCACGTCTTACTAGTGATTCATTGTACGAAGGCCAGTCAATCAAATTATTACATAATTACTACTGGTAAGCTAAATGCAGATTGGTCAAATAAGCAATACCTACAACATAATAAATCATGCAACAAAGCAAAAATTGGTTTAGATAACAATGAGGCATCTCTGCTTATCATTAACGAGCAAGGTACAAGCAAGGACGAGATTCAAGAAAGAATTCATAGGAAATACAATATGACTTATGATTATATAGAAAAGCTTCAATCGAAAGGCGATTTATCTATCGTGACTTCTTCTGAATGGTATCTTTCTAATCATGGTAGCGAATCCAGCGGTGTTGGCGGCCACATTGGAGGTAAAAGTAGCATCCAAAACAAATCGATGGTAGATAAAGAAAAGGTTAGACAATCGTGGATCAATTTAGTCAATAACGCCGTGAGCAGAGGAAAGATAGGAGCCAGGGTATTTGTAAGTACAAATCTATTCTTTAGACTTGGATTAACAAAGGAATTTTTAGATTATGAATTCATGCTTCCAGTTAACTTTGATTTTCCGATTGTTGTAATGTGCGCATATCAAGCTAGTGATTTATCATCATCATGTACAAGCAGTGAAGAAACTAGGAAGCTTTCATTACATCATTCATATATACAGATAGGTGCCAAATATGATGTAATTGAAAATCCTCCCGCACACGGACATATCGCTATTCTATATGATAATGAGGATTATCGAGACACATTAGTTACAGATTATATCAATGAGGGATTAAAAAGAAGACAGTTATGCGTTTATGCTAGCATACAATTCCGAAATAATGCGCATCTAAGAAAAATTAAGTCAAGGATTATTAATTTTGATGACAATATTAAAGTCGAGTATCAAAATAAGCATTTTGATGAATGCATCGAACTAGAAGAATGGTGGCATAAAAGACCAGTCGAAGCATCTGTTCTATGCCCTTATCGTAAATCATTAATAGATAAATTTCCATATGATTATCACAGATATCGTGTGTTTGCTAATCATGATACAATCATAGATGAACGTGCACAAGTAATCGGTTCCTTTATTTGGAGGCCACACAACAATAGTAACTATAGTAATAATAACACCGCCAAGTTAACTACTTACAGTAAAGTAAAAACGTCCGCAACATCCGTAACATAACAATAGGGTATGTATCCATACTGTCGCAATACTGACTAAAAAATGAGAAAGATTTATTTGGTATCAATTCATCTATTTGCCGCAGACAGAATTAAATGCAGCATATACTATGAAAGGCAATGGGAGACGAATTACTTATAATCGCCTGCATACAAGAAAAAGAGCAAATGTTACCAATAGCTTCACTCACGTAACAGTCCCTTTTCCAACTAATATCTAATTGTGGTTACCTATACAAACTATAACCATGAATGCGTGGTTCAGTTCTAATAAAGCAGTACAAGTGATAGATTCATTTTCCCACAAGCCTACGCAAGACCTCATTTTATTTCCAATTGTAAATGAAAGTTTTCTAGAGATGATCTGACTTATTTATGGATTAGGATGATAAGTCCTTGCATAACTGGCAATACGCAAATATAATTGGAAATAATATTAATTTTGTATTGTACGATTAATATGGTGTCCTAGATATTTGAAATTCTAATTTATGGAATTTTCGCTAGATTGCCGTTACGGTATCTAATCAAAGAGATTTCCAATGACCTGTAACGTGAATCCAACGACAAGTAATAGTGCTCCGGCCTGTGCAATTTGAGTTTCTATAAGCCTATGCTTTTCTTCATGCACATTATAAGATTCGTCAGTTTCTGATTCCTTCCTTATAGTTCTCTTACTACGAAATATCCTTCCATACGCGATTAACACTGATGCTATTAGATTAAAACCAAGTCAGATAATTGTTATTGAATTAACTGACATTATATCTCACTAGATCTTTTATCTAGGTTAGTTATTTTAATTAGGCGCAACTTGCAGTATTTTTATCAATTGATTTAATGTTTTTCTTAATTAGAGCATAGGAAATGAATTTATGATCATGTCATACAATATCACTAGCCAGAAATGGTCTTGGCAATGCTATCGAGACAAGATTCTATGAGCCAATAGATGAGTAGTTTAACAGGTGCTAGGAATTCACAACGTCATCTTAAGTAGACATAATGTCTTTCATAGAATCTATAAAGCAGATAATGGACCTTAGAGACTAAAAACCCATGGAACTAGCAATTTAATTACACGGTATAAATATTGTCTGGATCTAGAAGATGTAAGACAAAAAGACGAAGAGCGAAATCATACACAATGGTCTACAGACCTGTTATTATTCCAAAATTTGAGATTAGGTGGTGGATTTCTTTTTATACAGTGCAGTAAATATGTCATATTAATATACCATATAGTATAACATAATTTCGTTCTAATGATTGGAAAATGTGATAATTGTGGTCTGGAAAATGTCGAGATAATGAGTATTAGAAAGGAGAATTCATCGGATAAATTAAATTTATGCAATCAATGTAGACCCGCCGATGGTGCATATGGATATTGAAAATTTTAATATCCTTTTACATAATGAACTTCGTATACCGTTCTGAGATATTATATAATATATTTAGATGAATCTGAAGCCAAACCGAGATTATACATGCCTGTCACATACAACACTTGATGGTTCTTGTTTTGTGCTATATTCAGGTCATCTCATAATTAGCCTAAGAGACTATTTAATACATCGAATTACGTTATCGGCCCGCTCAGCAGGCGTATATCTTTGTGGCTTAAAATGGGATCATGAATCATGCATCCAAGGATTATTTTATTTAATTTGCATATTGATATGTGTTTTTCTATAACGCCTTCTATTTCTGAGGATAACGAGGTTGGTAAGTCGCTATATTCAAATGCACTCATTAGGAGGATCTTTACACTAGACTTTATCTTTTTTATTTCCTTGACGAATTCACAGCCGTTCATACGAGGCATCTTAATATCTGAGATTACAAGATCGTAATCAGCGAAACCCGACCTAAACGTTTCTAAGGCTTCTAATGGATTGATAAAAGGTAACGCAGATAGACCTACTTTAACTAGACTAACCTTGATTAGAGATGCGATATCAAAATCGTCATCCACCATTAATATCAACCGTGCATGGTATTACTTATTACCAACTTATTTAATGTCTACCTTGACTTAATTAACTAAATAATGAAAAAATAGTACATAATAGCTGATAATGAAGATTTTTATTCTATTTCTGATTTCAGTGATTAAATACCTAAATTAAGGACTTGTCTGACTTTTTAGAGTAATATATTAATTCCGCAGATTTTTACTAGTATTATGTATACTATATTCATAATTATAATTATAATTATAACACAATTATTCGGCCAGATCTACTTAGAGGTGGAAAACCAAAACAAATAGGCCTAGTATAGGTTGTAATGATGTCGTATACTTTCCGAACGAACACTAATTGAATTATTTTCCTAATACAGATTAGTACTTGATTTCAAACTAATATATTGTAGGGTACTGGTGACTGCTAACAGATACGTTTGTTTTATAATCCATTCATAAGTATTTTGTATAAATTACGAACTTTCTCAATACGAAATAAAATCATCCGAACTAGACTCAGTCAAAAAAATGGATTACCACTTGTAACCACTATCTACATAGATTTAAGCATCTGTTTAGATGGCTCTACAATCAGAGGGACAAAGATGATGCAATATCACGATCAGAATTGGTATTGTCAATTTCACTTCGCTTAGATTGAGTTTTCTTCTATCTGTATTTCATCATAGCAGACTTAGTATATCCATTGTCTAACGAGCTCTTGTGTTAGTTACATTGGCAAAGTTATTCATCAACCAGACATGATACATCAATAATTCCTGAATCATACAAAAAATAGTGATGGTAGCAATCATTACGTCTTAAGTAGATATTCCTCCTCTTTTACTCATATCATGGATAACTCTGTTGCGATTAGCAGGTTGTCTAGTGTGCTGGGTAACACCTCCAACCGAAATCCGGTCATTTTCATTTTGCTTGTTGTACCAATCTCCCAAGGTATTTTCTGGACTATCACCTGAGTATGATGTTGCAATGTCACCAAGGTTCCTATCACGAAGCTCAGTGGCAACTAACCCTCTAATTTGACCAGCAGTTACAGTTTTATCTTCTGTTTGTTCTTGTGTCTGTTGCTTTTCATTATCACCACCAACATTTCGACCTATGCCACGTTGATTATTCCTTTTTTTAGATTGTGAATCTTGATCAGTGGATACCTGTTTTGTGATTTTGTTGAGCGCACTACAGATAGCAAGGGCTATTGCTATAGTGCTTACTGCGATATATCTCCACTACGTGCCTTTTTAAAGTACAATTTCAATTGCAATACCTATCTATACATAGAAAGCCATTTCTAAGATGAAAATTAGTAGAAATTACTAGATATGCTTATGATAGTGTATCTGTGTTGGCACAAATTATATTACAAAATATAATGCTATTACCCGTTCCTTGGATTTGGCTTTGATAGAATTGCCTTCTCTTTATTTACTTGTCATTTTGCTGAAGTTAAGTTGTATATTACGGTGTTGTATGTTTGTTTTTCTATACGTTGGAGTTGCATGTGTTTTATCAATGGTGCTGCTTACTCCATTATGGATTTTGGATGAGATAGTATAATATTTACTGTCCCAAATATCCAATAAAGTAGATAATTAAAGGCATGGTTAGGACTACTACCACTAAAATAAGAATACTTTGTATTACTCATGAACAAGATGTAGATGGTTTGTTCTGTGGAGCAATTTTGAAGAATGCTTTTCCGGATACACTAGTCTTCCTTACAAATTATGGACATGAAAACATAAAAAGAATCGCTGATGTAATAAGATTTAATGTGAATAGATCAAGCAAGAGTGGCACAATTGTAATTTCTGATTTAGCACTTAACAACAACAATTTAGAAGATGTCAAATCAATCGAAGAAGCTGCCAATCAATCGAAGAGAAAAGGATGGAATTTAGTTTGGTTAGACCATCATTGTTGGCAAGGAGAAATAAGAAGAAGAGTACAATCCTTTGCTACTCTTATCTTATCAGAAGGTCAGGAACAAAATTGTGCTTCTGAACTTGTAGTCAAAAATTTTGATTTAAAGAAAAGAACTGCATGTGAAAGAATGGCAAAGTTTGCACACGTTTTCGACTTCAGATTACCAGAATCAATACTTTGCCGCCACTGCCTGAGATTATTACATTTTATCGTAGTCTCCCTGATAGATACGGAAAGTTACAGTTGATAATAAAGAAGGCATCAAAAGGGATATTTTGGGACGAAGAGTTACAGGAAGAGTACGAAAAACAGTATCTGCCTCTCAAAGAATGTGCTATATTATCTGCGATGAAATCACTTTCAATACATAATATACAGGGTTTAATTGTTGCTATAACTGAAGCCCCAAGAATATTGTCTAAAAGCTTATTGGCAGACAAAATATTTCAAGATAGAACAAATGTGACACTTGTAGTATTATATGCCAAAGACGGAAAAATAAGTATCAGAAGAAGAACTGGAACAGATATAAGATGTGATTTGATCGCCTATAAATTAGGTGGCGGAGGTCATAGTTATGCCGCAGCTGGAATTATAAAAAGTTACGGAGAAGCAGCAACAACATTGACCGCTCCAAGAATAGTATAAGAATTACAAAATACTCTGAAAGATATAGTCTCTAGACATTAATGTTTTTAGTCTTACTGGATATTTTGTGAATAGTAAAAGTCGACTAGTTATCATATTATTATCCCAATGAAATAACTATCATGAACATTTGATCAAACATTGATAGGCAACAACATTGAACTCCTCTACATGCAGGGACCTAACCCCTTGGACCCACCATAAAGTTGTTTCAAAGTTCAAAAACAGAAAGAGATCTCACTAGGCTCGTTACTACGTTATGTTTATGCATAATCATATAAGGGAGCCTCAAATGTTTAGAAACAAAGTATTTCAACCAGCATTAACAGGTACAAAATGTTGTACATGATGTAAATCTGTACAAAATAAACAGAAACGATCTACAAAATTATTGATGAATGCGAATCGAATAATAAAATTATTATCAAATGCCACTGCTGTAGCTATCAAACTAATATTGAAAGAGAATATGCACATCATAGAATATTGATACATTCGTGTAAATTCGCTTATCCATCACAAATAGACATGGAAAATATTGGAATTAGAAAGTTGGAAGTGAGAAGATATGAGCAAACAGCTAATTGAACGAAATGAAGGAGGATACCCTATAGCACAAGCAAACAGTTTGGTCAAGAGGAACGGCAACCCAGCAAATGTAATCATCGGTGATTTAATCGCATCCCATATTATCTTATTTGCGAAAGGTTTATCCTGAGAAATTAGGGAGATGATGTTTTTACAGGTTCCTTATCTTTTTATAGTGATAATTAAGGATGATATCTTCTGGCTGGCATTTTAAATGTAATAATGCGGTCTCCGAACATTTCTTAGGTCTCCTATTCTAACACTACACTGAATTAGGAAACAACCCAGCTATCATGGTGTTTATGTGATGCCACATCCAACTCTATAGATCACTGACAAATTGTATCACATCCGATTCCTATTATGACCACCACCAACAGTGATCCAAAGGGAAAAATGGTATTGATCATAGGAGGAGGCGCGCATGCTCATATTTCAGGTCACAAACCAAGCTATCTATACACATACAAGACAAAATTAGTCTGAGCTCGATAAACGCTAAAATTATCAGTACTTATGATAGATTCACTGGCTCAGAAACAATCTGGCGACAGTACAAATTCAGATATCTATAGATAGTAGCAATTAGTGAATGTAAAGCAAAAAGTATATAGTTCATAAGCAGGTTTTAACATATCGGATAATATTTGATTCGAATCCGGTTTAGTTATATCGGAAAAACTGTTCTAAGTGGATATGCGAGCATACCACATTATAAATATTTTCAAAAATGAGACATTATAAGTATAGACGGACTGTTCTATATACATAGACATTGATGAGAACATTTCATTTATAAAAGCCATGGGTGCTTGTTATGTACTGCCTGCCATACATCAGATCATGCTAGGTTAATATGTGGTTGCTCATGATGGCGTGCCAATTCATGCACTTGTACAGTTCCAACAATTCTCTCTATTAGTAATTCAATCGCTAACACGCCCAGGAATTTTGCAATTAATTAGCCGGGGTCTAATCAAGTGTTCTACCATGGTTACCATACCATGTTATGAGAAAAGCGATGATCTGACCATCGGGTTTAACGGCTTTGCATATAGCGCGGGACTATAGTAGTGACGGACTTAAATTCATGCTTAGTCTTGCAGTGGGGTAGAGGCAAGAGTGGATTTTACGTCCAAGTGAAAAAGAAGTATATCCCACAACCGGGTACAGCAGGCTTAGGCAGGGGCTAACTTGGCCAGAGGTGGTACGTACGGTACAGGTCACCAATTAAGTAGACGGTATATACAATTACGAATCACGAATGGTAAGTTATTATTAGATATTATCTATTTTTTAATCGCCGTTCGTTTGCATTACATTGCAAGAGAATGCAATATTTTGCAGTATACTCCACTTATTGTATATTATATGCGTTATTTAGTTGTTTATATAGTATTTTATATAATGCTGCGCAATCTTTAGTATGAGAGCTGCACGGATTATAAAACCGAAAGAAGCACTGAAGGTACAGGAACTTGAGACTCCAAAACCAAAAGGTTCTCAAGTGTTAGTTAAAGTGTTGTCATCAGGTGTATGTCACAGTGATATTCACTTATGGGAAGGAGGGTATGAAGGACCAGGAGGCACGTTTCTAAAAACCACGGACAGAGGTGTGAAATATCCGGTAACACCTGGACACGAGATTGCAGGAACTGTAGAAAGTATAGGTGAAGAGGCAGAAGATCGATTTGTCAAAAATGATAAAGTTCTGGTATATCCTTGGATTGGCGAAGGAACATGTCCTGCATGCAGAATTGGAGAAGAAAATCTATGCGATAAACCCAGATCATTAGGAATATATAATGATGGAGGATACTCAGATCATGTTCTTATTCCAAGCTATAGATATCTCGTAAAAATAGAAGATGATCTTGATATCAACGAAGCTGCCACACTATCGTGCTCTGCTCTTACAGCATACAATGCCGTAAAGAATGCTAGATTACGACCAGATGATAATGTTGTAATCGTTGGAACAGGAGGATTGGATTTAATGGCTATGCAGCTAGCCAAGGCCATCGCTGGAGCGAAGATAATTGCAATAGATTTAGAAGATGACAAATTAAAGGTCGCAAGAAAGGATGGACATGCCGATAATATAATTAATTCAAAAAAAGAAGATCCAGTAAAAACAGTAAGGAGATGGATGAATTAGTATCATTGGCAAAAAGAAAGATAATCAAACCAGTAGTTTCAGATAAATTCAAATTGGATCAAGCAACGGAGGCACTCTCAAAACTAAAAGATGGTAAAATCATGGGAAGAGGAGTGATAACTCCTTGATTCAGCAAGAGCAGAAACGATACGAAGAGTCAAATAAAAAAACGGTCAAGACCAAAAATCCTGTAACCGAGGAGATCTTAGATGAATATGATATCCTAAATAAACAACAAACTAATGAAGCGACTAAGAAAGCAAAGGATGCATTTGTTCGAGAATGGAGTACTCTAAATATTGATAAAAGGACCGGCTTCCTTCATGATTTTGCTGCCGAACTAAGGAAAAATAAAGAACATCTCGCTAAAACTGCAACACTTGAAATGGGAAAGGTAATAAAAGAATCTAAATCTGAGGTCGAAAAATGTGCATGGGCAATAGAATATTTTGCCGATAATGGAAAATCAATTTTAAATGACGAGATAATTAATACTGATGCTAGAAAAACCTTCATAACTTTTCAGCCTGTTGGGGTAATAGGAAGTATTATGCCCTGGAATTTTCCCTATTGGCAAGCTTTACGGTTTGCCGCCCCTTCACTGATGGTTGGTAATACAATTGTTTTAAAGCCTGCAAGTGCAACGATGCAATGTGGATTAGAAATCCAAAACATGTTTACAGCTGTTGGGTTACCAGATGGGGTATTTCAATCATTAACAGGTGATTCAAGTGTTGCAGAAAATCTGATAGATTCTCCAGACGTTAATGCTGTGACCTTTACTGGTAGCGTATATGCCGGAACAAAGGTGGCCCAAAGAGCAACATCGCAAATTAAGAAGTGTGTTCTCGAACTTGGTGGAAGTGATCCGTTCATAGTTTGTGATGACGCGGATATTGAAAAAGCATCTGATGGAGCCGTGAAGGGAAGATTTATCAATTGCGGTCAGAGTTGTATTGCTTCAAAACGGTTTATCCTCGACAAGAAGATCTCAAATGAATTTGTCGAAAAGTTTGTACAAAAAAGCTGAGAAACTTAAGTTGGGAGATCCTATGTCTAAAGATACTGACATCGGGCCTTTGGTCAACGAACAAGGATTAAAAAATATAGAATCTATCGTTAATGAATCCATCAAGGAAGGTGCTGAGCTATTAACAGGTGGCGAACGTTCTGGAACCAGTGGATATTTTTATCGTCCAACTATAATAAAAAACGTTTCACCAAAGATGCGTATATCCAAAGAAGAAGTGTTTGGTCCTGTGGACTCGGTACTCACTGTTAATGATGAAGATGAAGGCATTAGACTAGCAAATGACACTCAGTATGGTCTTGGAGCAAGCATATGGACACAAGACTTAGAAAAGGCAGAAAAATTATCGAGAAAGGTTTCTTCTGGCATAGTATCTGTCAATAATGTTGTTGCATCAGACCCCAGAGTACCATTTGGCGGTGTAAAGAAAAGCGGCTTTGGAAGAGAGCTATCAAGATATGGAATGCTAGAGTTTGTTAATATAAAATCAGTCCGATTTTATGATGACTTGGTGCATCACCATCATGTGGAGTAAATAAGTGGTATTTACTAAGGGATGAAAAGATGTTGCCAAAGTCAGATAATATGAATGGTTTCGCTCAGTATCAAGAGCAACAACACCAACACCAACAAAGTCGTAACACCAAACAAGTACTAATTCTGGGTAGCGGCTTTGCTGGAATAGAGGTTCTAAAAAGGGTTCAAAAGAAATTTAAAAATGATAAAAAAGTTCAAATTACTCTGGTAAGTAAAGACAACTTTCTTCTCTTCACTCCAATGCTTCCGGAAGTTGCATCTGGTATGATCGAAACAAGACACATAGTAACGCCTATACGGGAATTTTGTAAACAGGCCAAATTTTATGAGGCTAGTGTAAAGTCGATCGATTTCGATAATAAACAAGTAGTAATAATGCATGCAATTGGTAGACAGTCTAATCCAACCGCTTGGGATCAACACATACTAAAATATGACTACCTGGTAATTGCCTTAGGAAGTGAAAATAACTTCTTTAAAATGGCAGATATAGAGAAACACTCCTTTACCATGAAGGATATTGGAGATGCCATTATTCTAAGAAATCATATTATAAACATGCTCGAACAAGCAAATCTCGAAGAACACAATAAAGAATTAAGAAAAAGTCTTTTAACTTTTGTTGTGGTCGGCGGAGGATTCAATGGTGTTGAAACAGTGGGAACGATTAATGATTTTGTACGCGAATCCATTAAGGATTTCTACAAAAATATCTATATGACAGAAGTAAAGATAATACTTGTTCACACGGGTGATAAATTACTTGAACAAATAGATGAGGATTTAGGTGAATTTGCATTAGAAAAGCTAAAGGCCAAGGATGTAGAGTTTATAATGAATACTCATGTTGTTGGAGCGACTCAAAATGCTGTAAAGTTGGATGATAATAATACTACTACAATTCCTAGTCATACTCTTATTTGGGCTGCAGGCGTTAGCCCAAGTAAGCTAGTCAGTGAGCTTGGTTGTGAACATGATAAAAAACATCGAATAATAGCAAACAACTATTTAGAAGTACCCGATCATGACGGTGTTTATGCACTTGGTGATTGTGCATCTATAACCGATCCCAATACCGGAAAGCCTTATCCTCCTACGGCTCAGCATGCAATAAGACAAGGAAAAGTAGCTGCAAAAAATATCATTTTTGCAATTAAAGGAAAAACCAAGAAAACAAAATTTGATTATAAAACAAAAGGAATGATGGCAGAATTAGGAAAAAGGACAGGTGTGGCAACGATATTTGGGATCAAATTGCATGGATTTATATCATGGTGGCTCTGGCGTACTTACTATTTAGGTAATCTCCCAACTCTAAATAAAAAACTAAAGGTTATGGGTGATTGGACTCTAGATTTAATATTTAAACCAGGTGTAGCCATGATAAAGAGATCTGAAATGGGAAGCAGTTCTGAAAAAATTGAGAAGGAGATGACTGATGCTACGACCACCACCAACAACAGACAGGATGCTCAATAAATAATGCGTCTCATGACAAACAGAATATGGTGCGCGACTTTTTTAATTCTAACCAATAACAACCTTACCATGGTACATCTGCTATTCACGACCTACATCTGATAGGTATAGATGTTCGTTTAATAATTTTCATCTATAAAACTAGTGCTCTCTAGAGAGATTCGTAAAACGTAGATCTATCAAAAATTTTATGTGGGTAGAACAAACATGATTAAAATAATCTTAATCAATGAAAGTTTTAATCCTTATCTGGCTATCTGATACCTATAAATAAGTGCAGAATTTGTTCAACACTTGCATAACCTGAAATTAACAGTCCATTGTACTATGCTAACTAAAAAATATTGGTCAAATTCTGAATGACTATTGTGCATAAATTCTATTAGAAACTATTCTATGCTACCTTTGTATTTAATGAAGTGAATATTCATATATGAAGTGTCCCTTAAGTGATAGCTGTTACTTGATTTGGGGGTAACTAAAATAATCTTCAGAACTCTGAAGATTAAATAGACCTTCCCAGCAGCTGAGTGCTGTGTCACTAAGATCAAAAAGCCTTATCTCTAGGCCTATGTAATTTTTATCTAATCTTAAATGTTAAGCCCGTAATACTACAATATATCTAAATTACGACTGAAAAAAGGTAACATGACATGACATGACGCTGCTACCGTGGATACTTTTAAGGTTATTTTGACAATTTGTGAGGGGCTTAATTGGAAATTAATTTAGGTAAGATAATGTTGAATATTACTCTGGTTAATAAGAACTTCTCTAAAAGTAAATACTGGATTCGAAATCAATAACGATACTCTGTTTGTGTGTCTCCATAATATAGGATATCAAATTCCAGCACGTGGACTATAGTACATATGATCTTCTCTATGCCCCCCCTGGCCCATGCCTATGTTCTTGTAATCATTTACAAATTCTATCGATCTAAGCCACTTGACCATTTTATATCCCAGTTGTGTCTCAGCTCTCAACCTCAATGGGGCACCATGTCCTACAGTCAGGGGTTCACCATTCATTTCGTAAGCAAGTATCGTTTGCTGATGCTTTACGATATCTAAATCTAGTACTTCATAGAATTCATCTCCGTCAGTGTATTGAAAAGAGCGAAATACAACATAGCGAGCTTGTGGAAGCGGGTTACATAACGATATAATGTACTGCATGGGCACACCAGCCCATTCTCCTATGGCCGTCCATCCCTGAATACAATAATGCTCAGTAACTTGTTCTTGCTTACTCATAGCATAGAGCTCCGAGAGCGAGAGTTCAAGTTGGCTTTGTACCAGTCCATAAATCTTAAGCTTATAAGTATCGAATTTATTCTTTAAAAGTTCTGTGTATTCATTAATGTCAGGAGGATACCCATTAATTCGGAAAAAGGAGGAAACTTCTGATTTGGGAAATTGTTGTTTAGATACCGCATTGCGCAACAAAAGCCATTTTGTAGGGACCAGCATCATATCAAGAATATTTTGAATATTCCTTGGTTTTTGTAACGATATTCCTGTTACCCAAATGTGAATTATTATGACAGACAAGACAATAAGTGTAAATAGACCAGCTGCAACTCCAAAACTAGTTGTATGGCCTAATACAATATTTCCCATATTTTCTGAAAAACGCTCTGATATTATCATAGTTAGGTGGATAATGATAAATAAAACAAATGCAATCATGCCAAGAAAATGAAGACTTCTTGCTACTTGTCGTCCTCGAAATATCCTTGGATATCTTGGAAATCTTGCATCAATCGCTGGTGACATAGCTGCTCCAGTTGCAATCATAAATGGACCTAGGATAAAAATCACTACAAAATAGGTGAGTTGCTGCAGAGCATTATAAGGATGCCCGGCTGGAGGAAAGTGAAACGAGGTATATAACATTGCATCATGAAAAGCCTGCGGAAAGATTGACCAAGTTGTCGGAACTAATCGCTGCCATTCATCGCTTGTAAAAAGCAACAAATAGTATGCAGCTCCATTTACTATCCAAAAAATGATAGAAAAGAAATGCCAGTGTCTTCCCAATCCAAGATTTTTGCGACCTGGTAATGCTATCCAAGAAGAGAACGACTCTTCTTCTTCCAAAGATATCCATAGTCTATCTTTGGGGATTTTCTTTTTTGTAAATTTGATCCATTCGGTACCAGGTCTAGCATGATCATTCCAGTACAGCTTCGGAAGGGCACTTAGGATTTCGATGCCACTACGTATCAATAATGTAATGAATACGATATTGATAAAATGGGCAAATCGCAACCAGAATGGAAAATTATCAAATCCTTCCACACGAATGACCTCTTTTATTCATATTTAAAGTGAATGCATAAATGAAAGCAGATCGCGAATACAAACAAAGTATCAACCTAGTCCTGTTTTGCTAGAACGTGGTCTACGTCTTTTTCTCCTTCTGCTATCAACTTTTTAATTCTGTAAGTAGAAAAATCTGCATCTTCAAATAGATAATGTAGGCTTCCTTCTCTTCTACCAATTCTAACTAAATCTGTTATAGATGCACCATGCTTTTGATTTAACGAGTGATATTCCAATTCAATTTGTTTGAGTTTATTTGTTGTTATCTGATCAACCTTTGCAGCATCATCATGTAATATGCCATATATAGTCTTAATAAGAGATAGGTATTTTTCAGTAACTTTCAGCATTTCAATATTCTTATCAGTTTTATCCATAAACACAATATCTCTAGCCCTATGCCACACTTCTATCATATTCGTTGGAAGCTCTTTTTGTTGACGTGGAAAGACATCAACGATATAAAATTTCTTATTTATCTGTGGCGAACGTCTTAATACTTCCAACATGGGCGTATTCGTAAGCAAACTTCCATCCCACAGATATTTGCCATCTTTCTCAGTCCATCTTAAACCGTAGAATGGATATCCGGCACATGCGACTATTTTATCTATATCTATATCAGAATAAGCACTATCGAAAATAACAGGTTCTCCTTTCTGTATATCTGTAGAGGTTATTATGAATCTGGAATGCGCTTTATTATCTTTATTATTATTATTATTGTTTATGTGACGGTCGATTTTTTTAAGTTTGTCAATATCTATATATTGTTTCAATGTTTTTTTAGGGGTGCTTTATCGTATAGATATGTCCATTTGTAAGGCATAAAGTAATCTTTGGAATCTGGGTTGAACCACCTAGGTAGGAATGCCTTTGGATTGCCATAAAGCATAGAATAAAATGAAGACCATACCGCCATCATTTCATCTGATGACATGAATGGAAATGGTGACTGCAAGAACTGATTCGGAAAGCTCATATTCTCAGACAATGATAACCAGAAGTCTTCAAGAATAGACGATGGTTCGTCAATATCTGCATTTTGGGCAGACGCTATAATGGAGGTATTTATAGCCCCAATGGAAGAACCTGCCAGAACGTCAAAAATGATGCCATTCTTATTAAAGCCCTTATAGACACCACATTCGTATGCTCCCAAAGAGCCACCGCCTTGTAACACAAGAACAGTTTCAGATTCAAGTGTAGGTGAGTGGTGTACACTTTTTCTCGTAGACATGATCCTACTGTCTTTCAATGGTTCAACTTAGTATCTATATATTTCTAGTTTTAAGACTACTTTCAAATTGTTATATTTATCTTAAGTTCTTAGAACCCACTTTATAAGCAATAGATCGAGTTGATCTGAGATTGTATTGGGCTGGACTTTGAATTTATTAGCTACGATAGTAAGATGGTGGAATTACTTCATAATAGATTAATAAAAACTTAACACACAATTTGCATTCTTGAAGCAAGAGCATTTACTAATATAAATCTAACCTTGTCAATAAACGTTTACTATCATAGTGATACTGAATTTTAGCGGTTACATAGATTCTTCCACTTCCAATCGAACCTCTTGAGAGACCATTTAATAAGATGATTGCAGATTTCCAATACAAAAGATAAGTCTTTACACAGATCCTTCGCTCATGGGAGTTATAACCTTTATTCGCTAACAGGTTTATACATCGGAGATTTCATGGAACCATGAGCGTTGCAGAGTCTGAACAATCAGCCAGCAGTGTTGTAAAGACATGCGGCTATAAGAAGGGGAGAACAAAAGTAACTTAATCTTTTATTGATGCGTATCATAGTCTTTGTGATGACAAAAGGAATATAATCTCTACCACTAATATTTGGGAAAAGTGCATGACAAATATATTCCAGACATTCAACCATACGACATTTGTTTAATATCTTTTTTATCCTTGTCACTTGTTACAAATTCTTGAATTTTAATCTCTAGTACTTAGTACAAGGTAAAAGTAAATCCCTCCTAGTCAGACATTAAAAGAAAATGCTAGAATTAAGAGTAAATATATAATTTTCATTGTCTTATAAATTAAGAAATTCAATAGAAAACCATAATAGATATAGGACCAGAATGAAAATGGTTT
Source organism: uncultured Nitrososphaeraceae archaeon (assembly GCA_963765895.1). GTDB lineage: Archaea > Thermoproteota > Nitrososphaeria > Nitrososphaerales > Nitrososphaeraceae > JARBAU01. Next base: position 52,743 of record CAVXZB010000042.1, read on the forward strand.
TAATATTGAGTGAGGATTTTGTTAAAATCGCTGACACAAAGCATATTCAACCTTCTTGTTTAAAAGAAGTTCAGGTTGATGGTGAGAATATCTGTATAGTTAACGTTGAGGGAAAGTACTATGCGATCGGCAGCATCTGCACACATGAAGGTGGCCCTTTAGCTGATGGCACGCTTGAAGGTTATGAGGTTGAATGTCCATGGCATGGCTCCAAATTTGATGTAAGAACAGGAGAAGTGACAAGCCCCCCGGCAAGTGAACCAGAACCAGCCTATGAAGTAAAAGTAGATGGCAATAGCATACTAATTAAAAAACAAGGTAAAAGTAAATCTTCACAGATTGAGCTAACACTATTGGAAAAAGATAAAGTTGAAGGTACTGATGTAATGTCATTTAAATTTAGTAAACAGAATAATCAACTACAAGACCAAACACTATTGGATTATGCTGCAGGTCAATTTGCCTTTTTTGATATCGGTGGAGTGGCTATGTAGAAAACATCATCAATATTACAAGATTAGTCAGTCTATGCATATTGTAGGTGATACATCTAAATGATAACTCTCTGTTCTGCATTCTAGTCAATCTAGACATAAGATTCTCTCCAAATAGTCGTTTTATAACTGATATTATGGTTTCATCTTTGTTTCGTTGATTGTACAGCAATTTGGAGTAACCACGCTTCATCTGCTTTCTGTACTTACCATGTGTTCTCCACATCGGTACATGTTCATATCGAGCAGGAATAATACTGAATGCATGTAAGTCCTCTCTTACGAGAAGGTGATTATCTTCACTATCGTAACCCTTATCAGCTGTAACTACAGATAATGGAAGAATATTTGATGTCCTTGTTATAATTGGCCTGAAATCTACATTATCATGCCTTGTTGGAGCTCGTCTTATCTTAATTGTACATATGATTTGTTGTAATACATCTACTCCAATAGATAATTTCGCATATTTTCTTCTCAATTCTGTTCGATCAGTATAATATTGTGATGCATGAGTTATCTTAAATCCTGTTGAATCTATTCCTGCAAAGATATGCTTGGTACCACTAATTACAATGAATGACGAAATTATCTTTTCAAGCAATGAATTATTGATTCTATCTGTAAACTTTTGCAATGTTGTAAAATGAGGAATACGTGACAACCGTAGAAATGACCTTAGGTAATAGGCTTCAATTAACCACTCGACAAACATTCTATAACTCTTACCTTCATACTGTCGTATAGCAACTAGAACTATGTGCTGCCATATTGTAAATATGTGATTACTTTTCCTGTTAGAAAATAGAGGAATCTTTGCATGCTTCAAAACACGGAACATAGGACCTGCAAGTCTGACGTACATTGATTCTTTCAATAGACTATTGGTATTATACTCTTACAAAGCTTTGACTGTATGAGATGGTTTCTACACAGCCCGGTGGAGTCTATAATGATCCCAAAGGCCCAATCAGGCACTTCACTATTTCATCTTCCCCAACCGAGGATTTTATAATGTTCAGCACTAGAATCAGAGATTCTCCATATAAGAAGAGACTTTCAACCTTAGAGGTTGGTACAAAAGTCAAGGTAAGAGGTCCTGAAGGGCAATTTGTATTACATCAAGATCACTCAAAGCCTGCTGTATTTCTTTCTGGTGGAATTGGTGTTACTCCATTTAGAACTATGATAAAGTACGCTACAGATAAGCAACTGCCAGTAAATATAGTGATGTTTGATTCTAATAGGAACAGTAACAACATTTTATTCAAAAAAGAGTTTGATGACTGGGCGAACATTAATAGAAATCTAAAGATTATCTATACAATTAGTGAAGGAGAAGATAGACAAGATGAGCGATTGTCAATATCTACTGCAAAAAGTGATTGGAAAGGAGAATATGGCAGAATAGACAAAGCAATGATTCTGAAGTATCTAGATACTAACGAACTGAACAATTCCCTATTCTATATCTGTGGCCCTCCTAGCATGATACAATCTATGCAAACTTTGCTCCAAGAGGCCTTACAAATTCCAAAAGAAAGAATCAAAGTTGAAGAGTTTACTGGATATTAAGAGATGAACGACTTGATGCCTAGAACAAATAATTGTCCTGAACCAGCTCTGGAAATATGAAATCTTTAGCATGAACATATTCTGCCTCGTAGTATAAGCTTTTTATAAAAGCATATCCGCCTAATTTATTGATGTTTTCTAAAAACTGTGACCTCCTTTCTGATACTCATTACGAACCAACAGCTTTTTAATAAATTCAATAATCAAGGATGATCACATGCCTGAGCATTGACAAAACCCATCCTCTCAACGCATGGGGATTGCCTATGCTCTTTGCTGACAATTTGAAAAGGAAATATTTTTAATAATGTATATCAATCTTGAAAGAAAACAAGAAACTGAATTTAATCATCAACTTAGAATCAACCGCTTGGATTGTTTATTGTGTATTTAATAGGAATAGTAGAAAGGTTATTAGACATAAAACATAATTAACAGAGTAAGCAAAAATATGAATAATATTCAAGATACCACAGCGGCCAGCCAATAATATATTTCAGAATTCCTTTCAGGAATTAGCGCACTTTTGTCTACGTGAATAACTGTACAAATCATTCTTGGTTTGAAGAATGGATGTTAAACCGAGCTACTAATTGAATTATTATAATTATTTATTATTTATTATTATTACTATTATCATTCTATACCTAGATTCAATTAATTCAGTATGAATAACAATAATGATGACAAGAAATGATGCCAAATTGCTAGGTAGATATTATATGATACGCTTTGATAGTATATACATATGAGTGAATATGAAAATATGCGAACGGCTGATATTGTGGCTGAAGCATTACTTGATTGGAAAGTTGAAGTCATTTTTGGCTTACCTGGTGATGGAATAAATGGATTCATGGAAGCCTTAAGGCGCCGTAAGGATAAAAATCAGATTTGTTCTTGTTCGCCATGAAGAGTCAGCAGCGTTTATGGCATGCGCGTATGCAAAGTATACCGGAAGACTCGGCGCATGTGTTGCTACTTCTGGCCCCGGTGCAATTCATCTTTTGAATGGACTGTATGACGCCAAATTAGATAACACACCTGTTATCGCAGTCACAGGAACAACTTATTCTGATATGATGAATTCAAATTATCAGCAAGATGTCAATCTGATACAGCTGTTTTCTGATGTATCAGTCTATAATAGTATGATAAACGTACCAGAGCAAGCTGAGATGGTGGTGGACTTTGCATGCAGAACAGCACTTTCACGTAGAGGAGTAAGTCATATAACGATACCAATAGACATTCAAGAAAGAAAATTGAAAGGAGATTATTCAAGACATAAGGTTGCAGGACATGCTTCTGATATCTATAACCCCTTAATCATACCCGATAAAAAAATGATAGAAGATGCGGCATATATTTTGAATTTGGGAGAAAAAGTTGTAATACTTGCGGGACAAGGAGCTCTTGGCGCCGAAGATGAGCTTGTTTCTGTCGCACAAAAATTGGGTGCCCCAATAGTTAAGGCACTTTTAGGGAAAGCCGTAGTTCCAGATGATAACTCTTACAGCATAGGAGGTATTGGCTTATTGGGCACAGGACCAGCCAGTGATGCGATGAGCGAGGCAGATACATTATTCATGATAGGGACCTCATTTCCGTACATAGACTATCTGCCTAGACCAGGGCAGGCAAAAGGAATTCAAATTGATATCAAACAAGAGAAAGTAGGGATGCGTTATCCAGTCGATATTGGATTAGTAGGTGACTCAAAACTTACTCTATCCGCATTAATTCCGTTATTACATCAAAAAACAAAGCTTGAATTTTTGAAATCCAAACAGGAGGCAATGAAGCACTGGAACAAGTTGATAAAAGAAAGAAGTAGCAGGACAGATAGACAGATAAAGCCACAATATATAGCCGATATATTATCTGATGAGTTGGAAGATAACGCTATAATTTCTGTCGATAGTGGTACTATTACTACATGGGCTGCTCGCCATATCAATTTACGAAAAGGGATGAAGTTTTCTGTTTCTGGAACACTAGCTTCAATGGCATGTGGTTTGCCGTACGCAATTGCTGCACAGATTGCATTTCCTGATAGACAATCAGTAGCATTTGTTGGAGATGGAGGATTTGCGATGCTTATGGGTGAATTTGCGACCGCAGTACAATATGATCTTCCAATCAAGGTATTTATTATAAAGAATGATACTCTGGGCATGATTAGATGGGAGCAGATGGCTTTTCTAGGCAACCCTGAGTTTGGAGTAGAATTTACGCCGATTGATTTTGCAAAATTTGCTGAGGCATGCGGCGGTATAGGTTACTCTATCAAAGAACCTAATCAGGTACGATCCACAGTTCGGAATGCAATGAAGGAAAGCAAGCCTACTCTGATCGAAGCTTATGTTGATCCATTTGAACCCCCAATGCCTCCAAAGACCGATATAGTATTTGTAAATAATTTAGCTAAGTCATTTGCTAAAGGCCAACCATACAAAGGAAGAATAGGTTTAACTTTATTTAGAGATAAAGTACACGAGGTATTAAAGGATATTCATTCTCACCCTGACTGATGAATAGCACGGCTTGGTAGCCTTGCCTACCGGTAATAACTTGAATTCTGCTTCATTGGCTAGGTCTACTTAATGCCATGTTAGTGTTAGCCCTAGTTTTATTTTTCTGCAGCTGGTGATTGATAAAATTGGTATGCCTATAATAATAAAGGAAAGCATGAGCAGCTTGATCTGCTCTCTTCTTGACGACGTATAGTAAGAAGTTATTATCAATGCTAATTTCATAAGAAAAAGGAGATACGGAAGCTAATTATTTCTCTTGCTAGCAGAAATGCAATGTTTTGCTCAGGTGCTGCAAAAACAAAATACCATAAGATACTATTTAAACCTCCTCTAATTTAGTATGCTTCTGAATAGGACGGTTTCTGATACATTTATCTGCAAACTTGATTGGTTAATCTCTCTAAGTTTTCCAATCAGACATAGTTTAACATGTTTACCATCGAGTCATCATAAGGCACGAAAAATGAGGATATAAAAAAGATAAATGCTTTCATTACCGTAGCTATGATTACTCCGTTGTCTACTAACATTCGTGATTCCAATTTAATGCTAACAGTAAAGAATAATCCACTAATGAGGATATTCTAAGCGGCTTTAATATGAGGAATCCTATTTCACATATCGTGTGCCATTTTTTGATGTTCTCCTAACTTGTCCAAACTATCAAACTTTTGCTTGCAGAGATCGCATTCCAATGGATTCAAGTTAGGATCGTTGTAGTCTAATCCGGGTTCGCCCTGGTCCATTCATATAAATTGTCTTAGATACTATTTAACAATTCCATTATTTATTAACGTCAATAATGATTAAACGGTGCTTCAAATAAGAGCTAATAATTTCTACCTACTCACCATTAGTATGGTTGACAATCGGTTTTGATCTCCCATTACTGACTCCATTCTATATGAATACGGCTTATTTGGTTCTTGTTTTCTATTCAGAGATATGAATTAATCAGTTAAATATGATGGCGCCAGGTGAATTATAGAGCGGAAAGGCTACAAGAAATGACAATGAAGTTGAAGCAAAAGTCCCATCTCGTAAAAAGATAGAAACTTTATCTATATCGTCAATATCTGCAGCTGCAATTTCAAAGTTTTAGCAGGAATCCACTTTCCAACAATAAAGAGCATTTAAGGAGGATTATGCAAGGAAAAATATGTCTAAAATTAATTAGTTCTGCAGATTCAAATGAGATTCTTAATATGTTAAATAGGTTCCATATAAATTACAATGATATGGCAGCTGTTCGATCGAATAGTAACCTAATATGAAAAGAAATGGATAATTTGTCAAATCAAAATTATTCTTTTTAAGATGGAGATCTGAAAATAAAAGAGCTCGTATTTTTCAGGCGCGATTATTTACTATATAGAGCAATACCTACCAATTCTAGAAATCAAATTAATTTTAGTTTATTATATTTCAAAGTACTTCAGGTTTATGTATTTATTGTTTAGTTAGTTAACTTAAAATTAAAATAATATATTATTTATTCTGGTTATGGAGTCAGTTAACAACATCAATACTTCCAATGTTAATAGGACATTAAAAGTAGAAATCTATTCAAAAACAGCATTATTAGTACAAATATTGGAAGATCTTGATTTTCCATCAAGTAAAGAAAAGTAGAACTTATACTACAGAAATCTCCAATGGTAAAGAAAACACGTTGTCTATTCTTTAAAAGATAGATGATAAGACATATGAGTACATTTCCAATATCAGCCGAGCTGCGGGGTTAGTCTACTGACAAAAAGATCACACTCTACTAGAAATCAGATATGCGACCATAATGTCACGATATCTATGGAGATTATGATTCCAATAAACGTCTACTGTCAGTAAATATATTGTAACTTCATTGGTACTGGCTATACCGAGACTAGCAATGCTAAGGGGTGAACAAATTTCAAATTAATCCATTCAAAGTCGATATAAAATTAGATAAACTATCAACCCTTATAGATTGTTTACTATGGCCAGCTTTACTAATCTAGGTAATTGATATCTACAAATAAAGATAAAATCACGATGAAACTAAGTGTACGCCAAAATTATGCATATCCAAAAATAAAGGAATTTATTTGAAGCAGATTAAAAGGTTAAGATCCGGTGCTATAAACAATATAGCCCAAAATTATTACTTTCCACCTGTCATGAGATTACCTAGACCCTTAAGACCTCCTCCCACTGTTTTGCCAAGGTTTTTCAGAACTCCACTTCCAGCTTTTGAAACACCGCCAGCTACTTTTGACATATTATCGCTAGTTGCTTGACCTGCCTTTGACATATTACCGCTAGTTGCTTGACCTGCCTTTGACATATTACCGCTAGTTGCTTGACCTGCCTTTGACATATTACCGCTAGTTGCTTGACCTGCCTTTGACATATTACCGCTAGTTGCTTGACCTGCCTTTGACATATTACCGCTAGTTGCTTGACCTGCCTTTGACATATTAGCGCTAGCGCCAAGTACCGACGAAGTAGCGCCTGCAGTAGCAACCAAAATGCCCAAGGAGGCGACTATAGTTAGGAGTAACATGTTGGATTTGATTTTTGCCATCCAATATATATAGCACACATCTTGTTTAAGCCTTTCAAGCCTGGATGACATAAATCAGGTAATAATATTTTAAATCATTCAGACCAATCTAAGGTTCGATAAATTTAGATATTTTAGTAGATAACTACACTTGTCGTGACATAATATGATATTGGTAAGGTCGAAATGGGGAATCATGAATAAAGTAATAAAAACAAGTATATAAAGAAAATCGAATCAATGACTAAGTCTCGATTCATAATCCTGGATAGAGAAAACGTCACTATAAACATAGGAAATATGGTGCTTACCAATAATAATGCCTTATAATTCGAGCTATTATAGAATTTCGGTACAAGTACTTACGTAAGTATTCATAAACAATTTAAACCTCTAATGCTGCTGACAAACTGAACTGAAAACACCATAGCCTTCAATTGCTCAAATGCAACAGCAAGCATATCCTATTTGGTGATCTCGTTTTAATTTGATATCGATCGATTGTAGGCGTCATTGGTAATACCTAAATCTAGAGGTATCCTACTACCTAAAGGGGAAAATGATTCTAAAACTTCTGTCCAACAAGCGTTTCTCTTACAACAAGGACTAACTGAAGGAAATCGTCTTGATCATATGTTGTAATATGTCCAAATCTAGGACATGTATTCTATCCTTCATCTCGGTGATTGACTGGGATTGAGACATTGGAGCAATATATTATAGCAGATCTTAACGCATGGCTTGAAACTCGTACCGAATTTACTAATCCTGCCATCGTGCACATATCTATTATTAGGCAGACTAATTCTATCGCCAAATAAAATAATTCATAGAACAGTTTGCATATAGACATCTTGACTCTTGGTCCAATCTTTCTTTTATTTAAGCTTGGATGTAATAATATTATGTGTTGATTCTGCAAGAAGGCTTTTGACTAAACATCGTATAATGAGATTCCGAAATCTGAAATAAATATATAGTAAGTTAGATAATCTTTCAATCGTAAAAGTATTCATTTTGTAGGAGTATTATACTGTATAGTGAGCTAGAGAATTAGAGATCCCTCTTGTCCAATTGTAACGATACGATCACTCTGAAAATATCACTCAACTATTTTAGCTTGGTAGCCTATATTAAATCATATATTCTAAACCTTTACGTATTTTTTTACAGATTCTAATAACCTATATTGGTAAAAAAGGAATCACCGCCCCCACAATCACTAATCAAGGGTCCCAATATTTACCTTAACCCTCTTTCCTATCATCGAGGCAGGAAGGATAATATGTGATGACGTACCACATTCTCTTACAGTATATTCAAATGTCATAGAATCTATTTTTCTATTCTGTTTTGACATTGTACTTTCTTCATCCTAAATTAATTCAATCTACTATTCTTGATATTATTATTTTAGCATTTTCTTAAAATCTTCGCTGCTACATCGAGTAGGGCAGCGATGTAATATTGACGATCCTTGAGTGGAATCCTATTCTTTGTTTTGTTCTGGTGAACACTACGCTAGTTCAAACCTCGATATCGATTTGGCATATCTTGACAATATTTTTGAATGTGAGTTCATAAGTATATCCTACCAGCTTTTGCATTACCCATTTTGGCAATCATCTGCAAGATTCACATTTGTCTGTTTCATTCAACACTTTTACAAGATAACCAACCCTACTTGATATATCATATAGGTAAACCTTTGTCCGATTGTCTGTTCATTCATAATAACCCGCTACATCAGTATTAAATACTGATAGACATATAAATATACCGTTCTCGTAGTGCTTGATTCTAATATTGTACACATTTCTATAATTGTGAACAAAGACTGGCGAAATAACACGACCAGATATCTTGCAGTTCTTAATCAAATATTCCAAACTCAAAATAATAACAATAGGTATCATACAAATTAGATTTGGTACTGGAAATATTGGTAAATACTTGTGTTAGTCAATGATTGAAATCAGATAACCAAATTACGATAATAATCAACATCGTTAATGGGTAGATAGAACCAGTTTATTACATAGGTTAAAAATAGAGATAATTGATATGGCAATAGTATGGTAGATAATGATGAACACATTGTTAGATGTAGTATTTGCAGACGAGGATTAATAGTTAAGGATACTGTTAATGATGGGTTGCTTTCCTAAGCCATTTGGAACTAGATCATAGAATTATGTTACATTTCAAAGAATGGCCACAGAAGAGAAGCCAGTATTGAGAATTAGGATGAAAACTGTACAAGATTATGAAATACTGCATTAAATTATCGCACAATCATACAAACTGTGATAATATACAGAAGCATTCTATTCTGTCGATGGATACAGCTAATGCTTTACAGTATTACATCATATGAAGAGGCCAGAAGAAGCAGAGCGCATGCTATTTGACTGTCTTGGAAAATAAATATCACATATCAGTCCGATAATCAAGCAAATACACAAATATCAGTTGAATTGGGCCGTACCACATATAACACTTGCAAGATTATTTCTCTAATCTTGTGCTTATTTCTAGTGCATCTTCGATATTCTTATTAAATTCTAGAGTAGTTTGAGTCGTTTGGCTTTTATACAATCCAGTATTACGAACATATACCAGATAATCTGTCATTTCGTTTTCATACAACTTTACATTATCTGCTACCACAACTGCATTTTTTTTAATTAGTTTGTTAGCCTCTAATTGTTTGAGATATTGTAGGTATTCGCTTTTAATTGCATCTAAAAACACCAGATCAAATTTGTAGGTATTGAGTGTCGGGATAATCTTAAGCGCATTACCACAAATTACTTCTATCCTTTTCGATAATCCTGCCTTATCTATATTTTTTCTTGCGATGTCTGCAAGGTTCTTATTTATTTCAATAGTGATTAGTTTTCCATCATCAGGCAGTAAATCTCCCATTACTATTGCAGAATAACCATGCAAGGTTCCGACCTCCAGTATCGAGGTAGGTCCATAATTTCGAATAATGTCAGATACTATTTTACCTTTAATAGGCCCAATTGACGGAAGATTTTCTGTTTTTGATATCCGCTCTAATTCCTTTAGAGTGCTCCGCGTCTTTTCGTTTGTATATCTGGCCATAAATATTGTTAGTGAAGAATTGTCTATGCCATACTTAAAAGATACTATTTCCCAAATCTAATCTATTAATTCAGAAATATATACACACTTATGAATCTCTTGCTATATAACTACATGGAGGTCTTGAACATATGGTTAAAACACTTCGAATCGATAAAGATAACAATGTCATAACTTTAGAAGTTACTGAGAACGAACTTCGGAATATAATATCTTCAATAGAGAATATGGTTTACAAACAGAAAAGGGATCTGCTAGGAAATCTTCCCTCTGACGAAGAAGGTAGACGAAAGTTAGATGCTTATTTGGCATTAAAAGAGGATCTTCGTAAAATCGTAGAGATGTAGAGTAATTCAATTCCATCGCAAATAATTCTTTATAGAATGTAGAGTAAATAGAGAAACTCACTTCTGAATTCCCTATGAATGTAATATGGATGCACTTTCATCGTTTAGTTTTTAATTCCTCCTATTTCATCTAAACTACTTAGCATAGAACAAAGTGGAGGGCTATCATTGTTTCAAAATTCTTGAATAAGAATCATCTAACATCAAAACAATTTTATGGTACTATTCATGAAATGAAATGAATCTATAGAACACAAATTCAAATATTCTTTAGAGACAGCAAAACAGAATTCAAATTCAAATTGTAGAGCAAGGATAATCATACGATCTTAAACTATACTTAAATCCTTTAATAGTGATTATTAGAAAGACAGTTGCAAAGGTAATAAGATACAATCAATGAAGCAAACAAATTGCTATTGAACCTAATACTGAATAACTAGACCAAGTTCATGTATCTTAATCTTTATTGTAATAGCATTGTATTCGGATAGCATTGAAATGGAAAAACGTGAATCCACGAATTAGGCAACTGTTATTGAGGATACTTGCTTGTTACTCTACGATTTTTATTACCTTACAATCTTAGCTAAGATCTGGAGTCATTAAATAGTTATAGTGCATCGTGAAATGACCCTTATCTACATGTTTCTGAACCCGAGAGTTCTAACAATGAACCTGCCTTGTGAAATCGCAGTAATATGATAAACTCTACAAACCTGCATATCCACCTTTGTATATCATCTATATAAACGGCTCTGACTCCTAGATCTTATCCAATATTTGGTAATACTTATGCACTTAGGATATATTATTTTGTTGCATTAGATTGATTTCCTAAACTGGATCTGTACATGAATTCTTACCATGATAAATTACTCCTATTGTGTAAATACAATTTAATTTCGGATCCATAAATAGATCTCTAAATGAAGAGCATTTAGTTTCAAATTTATATCAAACATGGCATCGTAAGGTTTAATATAACAAAACCTTGCGAGTGAGTGAGTCCAGTTCAATAGAATTCCAATCCAATAAAAGCCTGTAATATTGAATTGTTTATGAAAGAATTTGGTGCAAGTCCCTTGTCTATTTGAAGGTGTACGCCAATGACTTTTGAAAGAAGATGACTGATTCGTATTCTCTTATTTATAATCAACAAAGATACTCTGCGATGGATATGTTTCCTTTCGTAAATGCTTTATATCCTGTGAATTTTTTAAATAAAAAACTCACCCAATTGATATGTAGAGTTAATCTTTCTTGCTAGATCTCCATTGCGGAAATTTGGCTGTCATTTTTCTCCTTTCACGATTCTTTTGACTCAATCTGACATGGCCAAAATTCGACTTGTTAGTTAGTCCATCATGTCGGTAATCCCCTGTTTCAACAAGAGTTTTTCAAAATAGCTATCAAATTTATTATTAGTCACAATATCATCAGAGTATATTCCAAGTGTAATTACTCGTCCCCTTTTGTAATCAAGTTCATATGTGGCAATTAGAGCCTTAGTTGGAACTTGGCCTAGTGACGCAGATTTTTGTTTAACACATTTTTGTGATGAATTTAACGATTATATACCATCAGATAATAAACTGTGAACTGCTTCTGGTCCAACAATTGCTAGAATATATATCGAACAGAATTCAAATCTGTTCTTCTTCTAACTGGATTCTACGAGTATTTATCAATATGTAGGAGATATATGGTTTAGCTAATTTGTTAGAGGAACTAGTGATATGCCTTTGCCCTAAATAATTATTGCAATTTAACTATTGATCTATTGGCGTAAAGAATTAGGGGGTGTTAGGACAATTATTGTTATGTAATTTCAAAAATCACGAATGTTATTGTAATGCGTTACCGTTGTTGTTGTAGCCTCCATCATTTGCATTACAAATTATATTAATGAACTAATAATAATAATAGTCGGATGAACTAAAGTCTCCTCACTATCATGTAATGCATAAATCATGAGGCATCTAATCATATAATTACAAATAAATTTGGATAATCAGCAATAACGAAATCAACAAAAAAGACAAGAAATGAAGAAGTCAGAATAGACTTTTTTCATTGTTGCAAGCGCACTCATGGGTGGCATAGTTATGCCACTCCTCTAACGCTCATCTCAGTCGAAAGTGATTCAGGACCTCTACAAAATGAATATCCTTAATATCAGCAAGCCATCACGCGGTTTGTGTTATGGATTACTAGTAGGGGCCATAGTTTATCTAGTTTTTGCAATCTAGGTAGAACAGTTGTGCTGGACCTTGAATATAGAAAGTAGATACGCTATCTAATTGATTTGAAAATAGATTATCTGTATTTTGTGATTTAAGAAAGATCGGTTAAATTAGACTAAAGCGATCTGCACTATCAACTAACTCATAAATATAGAATGGTAGATTTGTTTTGAGGATCTTGAAGCCTGACTCGAGCAATCATCAATGAGTAATAAGCAACGTTATCAGTATATTCATGAATTATAATCTCGAATATATTTTCTTAAATTCATCCAGGACATTTTTCTGCCAGCGCATTTTTAGAACGTCATTCCACTGCCCCGAATATCTCATGGTTACATCTTCTAGATTATCAGAAGAAAATGCTAATACATATCTGTATTTCTTTCCCCAATTTTGTTCATAATAACGGGGATGATTGAATGAAATTGGAAATTCTAAAGTTGAATCTACATGTAACCAATTCCCATTTATCAATGACTCATTCCAACAATGATCGAGGAAATCATGGACTAGTCTACTTTCGATCGACAATGAATTTAGAATGGCACCAAAAAGCATAGACCATTCACTACATCTTCCCACCCTTGCTATTACGATATTCCGAATTTCGCCATATCTAGGGAATATTTGTTCTAATCCACATTGTTTACATGAATAAATCTCTGTTGCGCGTAATTTCCATGAACTTCCAATTATGACTGGCTGTCCATTTCGCTATCGCATTTTCTACATTTTAAAAACTTTGGCATCCACATCATAAAGTCAGCCTTAAACCATCGTAATACTGACTTCAAATCTTGGTCAGAATGATATAATTTCAATATAGAATATGGTATTAATTCTTTAACAAGATTTAGAATGTCTTTGTTGTTATACTGCTCAGATATTCTCTTGTACAATATAAAAGGATAAATAGTATTATATGAATCATGATGAACGAATTTTGGAAATATTCCCATAGCATATATTATGCATAATCTAATATAAAACACAACTGTGTATGATTGATTAGCCCGCTTTTCAGGGGAGCATAGCTGTAACATATGTTATAGTCTATATCGTAAAAATAAAATTTTTTTTTGGTTACATTGCAGGTATTCATAATTCAATCTTGCTCGAAAAATATGAAGATTTAAACTATAGTTGAAGGAAAAAGCAAGTCCTAAGAGACAGAATCATATCTATAATGCTGTTAAATAGCTTATAGCACATGTAATGTTATCATGAGTAACATCGAGGCATCAGATGAAAATACAAAATCTCCTTCTACGTACGGAGACAAGGCATACGAGGAATACCGGAAAGAAAGAAAAAAATCAAAAACAAGTTCTGGACAACAGTAACAAGATCAGTATTTTTTCGTTGTAATTTCCTAATTTCCTAATTTCCTAATTTCCTAATTTCCTAATTAATTGACTGGTTATTATTATTATTAATACAAGAGATCCTCATTTCTTATCTTATTCTGCCCCCATCTAAGGGCGAGCCTAAATTAGGCATTTATTTTAAAAGGAAAATTAGTCTAATGAATGTAGAGATCAATTTTTTTGGACAACAACGGCTTAACTGGGATGCCACGAGCATAGACGATTACTTTTGCAAGTAATCAAGTTAATCAAAAATTATATAAACACGGCCACATTGTCATTCTATTCCAAGCTCCAGAGGTATTTGCAAATAACAACCGCAAAAGATAATAGTCTGTGGATTGACGGAGATGGTAGAATATCTCTTTTGTGTCAAAGGCGATTGTGTTTGATAGCATAGTTATATTAACAACTGGCATATTTGGAGCATTATTCTATGGATCACATTTGGTAAAAAATATACAAACAAATCAACTCATCTCACCTTATACTATAATTTCTCAAGTAAATGACCAAAATTCGCTAGAATTTAAGATAATTTTTGCCATCGTAATGTTAATAAGCCTTGAAGTCTTAGTTTATGAAGCCATTTTAATATTGTTTAATAGGCTATTTGATTTTATCAATAAATACTTATTTTACCGTTGCAAACCTAAACAACTCGTTTTATTATCCATAGATTATATGGCTGGTCATTTTATTATATTATCTATGTTCTAGATATCTCTTTTGTAAGTTATCATTGAATCTGGGTTAACAATTAGTTGGAACGCTTATTGGTTGTTTGACATTTATAAATGCCGATAATAAAATGAAAAGCAACGTTTACGTTTTAGTACTAAGGCATGATAGTTAGAATATAAGCTAAAACCATCATTAAGAATTTAGTGGGATAGCTCCTCAAACAAACTATGCTTATACTCTATAGTGTCACTTGATACGTGTTAATAAATATGAATGTAATAAATAGTTAAAAAATGGTAGATTTCAATGCACCTCCAGTTGCGTATTGGTCAGAAAAATAGTTGAACGCCTTGACTCCATTGACAGTACATTGAAAGAAATTCTTTCTGAAATTAAGAATTCAAAGAAAAATAAAAATTCTGACATCGATCTTTGATTGAAAAGTTGATAAGGTGAGGCACGATCTGATAAGAGAAGTGGGAGGGCTCTGGCTAATATTATCATAAATACTGGATGATATATTGGTAGTTGCAATAGACATGACAACTTTTCATGATGAACGCCATCTATTTTTGTAATTTTAAAGGGAGATATTTTGCATCATAGAGGCATGTACCAAGGTTATTACGTATTGCACCAATCATCTATATTGTTCATTTACATGCTATTTTAGCTTATACACCTGCAAGCCATATTGGAATAGGTCTATCTATCCAATTAATTGCCTTTAGCGGCAAATACAAGGTAACGATATTAAACAAATTATAAAAATGAAAAATGGCTAATTCGAATTGAGAAAAATGGCACAGATGCTATTAGAGATAGCGCATTTACACCAGCTCACTGGTGGTTGTACAGTCACTTTATCGCTCTCCCATTAGGATGGGGATTTGTGGCAATGTACGACAGAAGAGTGCCTATTCTAAGAGGACCAAATAACTCAATGAATACGGGCTTGAAGATAACTATCATCGGTTATCTAGAAACCATGTTTACCATGTATAAATGAACTATGAGATTTCTGGTTCGTCGAAGAAATATTTTCAGTTCGCAACCATTGGTGTTTCAATATGGGACTAGTTCTTGCCTTTATGGGGGGACTAGCCTATGTAGTACGGTATATGCTAGGCTGATAGAATTTGGTACGAGAATACCTGCAAAGAATACCTACGTAGCTGAAATGTACAAACTATCTCTTGAAGGATACCTATATAGTAGGTCCATACTTTAGACGGAGAATCAAATATAAAAGTTAGTGGTGCCAATGCTAGTTCAATAGGAGATTCATGTTACACGTCACTGGTCTCCTAATTTCCTGTTTGATTATGAGATTAGATTTCATGATAGAACTTTCAAGTGATATAAATTCAGACTTTAATTAGTTATAACAAAGGTAACAAACCCAATAATATGGCAATAATTTGCAGATACTTAGTAGCTATTTAAAAACAGTGAT
This sequence comes from uncultured Nitrososphaeraceae archaeon, assembly GCA_963765895.1. Classification (GTDB taxonomy): domain Archaea; phylum Thermoproteota; class Nitrososphaeria; order Nitrososphaerales; family Nitrososphaeraceae; genus JARBAU01. The sequence continues at coordinate 69,108 of CAVXZB010000042.1, forward strand.
CTCGTTACATATAATCTACATTTTATTTTGAATCTTGTCTGCTAATAAAAACTAGGATATTGAGGACGAGTAGTAAGAGCTTATAATATTAGTCTTTTTTGGAGTACGCGATAGTTATCTTTGAACCTCAAATATTAGTATCGTATTGTTATGGATTCGAAAACTAAATGGCATTTCAAATAATTCTTTGAAAATCGTTTCCAACATTGCTTTATTATACAAGGCCCAATTTTCACCCAAATCATGTTTCATAACGTACGTATGTTTGTTATTTTCCACAATATGGTTAATATCAACAGAACAGTTTTTCATACGTATTTCGAGCCATTTTAAGAAAGTATCTAAATCTATACTCCCTTTCATAAACAAGACCATGTCTTCAATTGCATTCTTTCCAATCTTGGTTACCAAATCTTGAATTTCGTCTTTGGTCAGTTTTTGAAACATTTGAACTACTATAGGTTTGGCAACTGGTATACTTCCTGCGTACGGCATGAACATATCCCACTCCGTAAACTCTCTTAGGATTTGGTTAAGAAATGAATTTAGGCTGGCGTCATGACGAGATGCCTCTGCGCGAATCTTGTCCAAAACAACCTTGTCAATGCGAAAAGTTACAGTAGCAGTTTCCTTACTTTTGTTGTAATTTATTCCAGAATCTGAGATAGAATTAGTCGTTAGCATTGAGTGGTACCCGTAATATTTCGGTGTTTAACATAGTATTTAATGGATATACACAACAGGCTATGTAGAAAACATCATCAATATTACAAGATTAGTCAGTCTATGCATATTGTAGGTGATACATCTAAATGATAACTCTCTGTTCTGCATTCTAGTCAATCTAGACATAAGATGCTCTCCAAATAGTCGTTTTATGACTGATATTATGGTTTCATCTTTGTTTCGTTGATTGTACAGCAATTTGGAGTAACCACGCTTCATCTGCTTTCTGTACTTACCATGTGTTCTCCACATCGGTACATGTTCATATCGAGCAGGAATAATACTGAATGCATGTAAGTCCTCTCTTACGAGAAGGTGATTATCTTCACTATCGTAACCCTTATCAGCTGTAACTACAGATAATGGAAGAATATTTGATGTCCTTGTTATAATTGGCCTGAAATCTACATTATCATGCCTTGTTGGAGCTCGTCTTATCTTAATTGTACATATGATTTGTTGTAATACATCTACTCCAATAGATAATTTCGCATATTTTCTTCTCAATTCTGTTCGATCAGTATAATATTGTGATGCATGAGTTATCTTAAATCCTGTTGAATCTATTCCTGCAAAGATATGCTTGGTACCACTAATTACAATGAATGACGAAATTATCTTTTCAAGCAATGAATTATTGATTCTATCTGTAAACTTTTGCAATGTTGTAAAATGAGGAATACGTGACAACCGTAGAAATGACCTTAGGTAATAGGCTTCAATTAACCACTCGACAAACATTCTATAACTCTTACCTTCATACTGTCGTATAGCAACTAGAACTATGTGCTGCCATATTGTAAATATGTGATTACTTTTCCTGTTAGAAAATAGAGGAATCCTTGCATGCTTCAAAACACGGAACATAGTACCTGCAAGTCTGACGTACATTGATTCTTTCAATAGACTATTGGTATTATACTCTTACAAAGCTTTGACTGTATGAGATGGTTTCTACACAGCCACACAACATTATAGAGGAGCATTATTCATCAGACTATTGATTGGGTTATAAATAGATTTGAGACATTAGACCTTTTGACATAATTTAAGACTATAACGCTATGTTGACAACCTCGTGATTTAAAGTCGATGCAGCATTATACAATTATAATACTCTCTCATACAAAGGATTATTAATATTCCAGTTTATTTAATCTATGTGGTCCACAAGATAAATAATAAGACCATAGATAGTAACAGGAAGTCAATAGCAGAAATAATAAAGATAAGAGAATCAGCAGTAATAAATGATGAAATCCTGGAAAGGAGAATAACTCTAGCAACAGAATGTTTCACAAGAAAATTCCCTGAATTAATCCTTAAAGCAGGATCAACCCAACAAGGGGGAGCAACAACTTTCCGAAACTGTGGTGATCTGCCTACCCCGAGTTGCACAGGGGGCGTTTTTACATCCAGCGGTAACGAAAACGTTCACCAGCATAACACTACTAGTACTCCGTGAAACTTGGAATTTTAGTGGCAACTAGAGTCTCCCTTCCTTATTTCAACGATGGTCCATCATCATTAATCAATTAACTCCTACCTTTTTTTTGACGGATAGAGTATTCTCCAATGGTGAGTCATAATATGTCAGAGCATCAGATGTTACATCCTCTAACACGATAAAATATTATCAGCGCATACCTGCAGAATTTATCCCGGTTATAGCTAAGTATTGTGATACCTGTAGGAAGCACTTTGTGCATATAGATCATGCTTAGTATCTACCAATACCAAATTAAAGTAGGATGATCTAACCTTACAGGTTACGAGCAAGCTCCGCCATTTTTCAGCTTTCCCTGATTTGGTGAAAAACATACTCAACCCTGTTGATACTGACAGGAAACCTGATTCGATGCTGAGTGGGTGAGCCACTGCTCAAATTCTCAGTTACCAACCAACACAGCTATACATACACAAGACAAAACCACTGAGCTCGATAAATGCTAAAACTATCAATACTTGTGATGGACTTGCTCATTCAGAAACAATATGTAGACAGTACAAATTGAGTATATCTGTAGATAGTAGCATGTTAGCCGCAGTGAACCATGTATTTAATCCTGTTAATATCCAATAAGTATAAACATACTGGATGATATTAGATTTTGACGAGTCAGACATAATTATATCGGAAACAAGTCTTCTAAAACAGATATGCAGCATGCCAGATTAAAAACATTATCCTAAATATCAGATTTGATGTACAGGATGACGCCTAGGTATGAGGATAAACTTAAATGCATTTCTATCATGAGGCGCACCAAATAATAATCTGCAAAGGCATTAGGATGGCAAGCAGCTGATCATATGCGAGCACTTAGGGAGATTGAAGGGGTGAGAAGCTCGTGATACTATCAATCAAAAGTTGATGCAGGAGACACTACCATCTAAAGAAAGTCTTAAATCACCGAATTCTGATTGAATCGCAATGAACAAGAGTACGCAGGTCTCATTTTTTGCTATTGGTCTTGCGGTCCTACTGTTACTAAGTATGGTGGTCAGTTCCGGGGTGGCTATTCAATTAGCACCACGGAAGAAACAAGTTACCCTTACAGCAGTAATGAGTGATTTAGGTGACCCAGGAAGATGGGCGCGTCTACTTCAACCAGCGTTCAAAGAATTAAGGATAAAACATCCGGACATGGATATCAAGCTAAAATATTTGGAGATCCCATCGTATTCTCAAACCAGGAATGAGACTTTATCATTATTGGCCAATCAAACTCCTGTAGATATAGTTAATCCGGATGTAATCTGGCTTGGAGAGTTTGCTCAAAAAGGATATCTGACAGACCTAACAAATCGTAGCATAAGTTGGGGAAGACTTTCTGATTTTTACCAAAATAACGTGGATGGAATGACATATAATCACAAAATTTACGCTATATGGGTATGGACTGATGTGAGGGGGATGTGGTATTGGAAGGACCTATTGAATGAATCAGGTGTTACGCCGGATCATTAAAAACATGGGGCTGATATCTTGCATCTGCAAAGAAGCTTAAGACTGGACCGAGACCCCAAGGAATAGAAGGAATGCACCTTACTGGCGCTAGCCATTCTCCAGATTTGTGGTACCCTTATCTCTGGATGCTTGGAGGACAAATTCTCACCTATAAGAACGGACATCTGTTTCCAGCATATAACAGCTCAGCGGGAGTTAGAGCAATGGAGTTTATCAAATCCCAAATTGATGCAGGCATAAAACCACAAAAACAACATTTTTGGGGTGTTGAGTTCCTTAATAAGAAATTTGCGGTGATGTTAGAAGCAGTACAACATCATGCGCATTTAAACACGACTGCGCAGAAACAGGCTTTCGAACAAAAAATTGACGTCTTACCATTTCCTGTGCCAGATCTAAGCTATAATAGCTCGACATTAAGTGGTGGATGGTTGTTAGGTATTCCTGAAGCATCAAAAAACAAGGACTTGGCATGGGAGTTAATTACACTAACGGTGGAACCTAAGATACTTGCTCCTTGGTTAGCAAAATATGGATATCTTCCAACACAGATACCTATAGGAAACGGTCCATACTCAGGTTTACTGAATCAATCGATACCATATTTTGAAAAACTAATCTCTATGATTCCGACGGCAGGTGCAAGACCAAGCATACCACAATATCCACAGATAGCTGAACATATAAGGCAAGCGTTAGACGAGGTTTATTATGGTATGAAAGGACCTAAACAAGCGTTAGACGAGGCTGGCAGCAAAGTCTGCAAAGGTTCTGGGATGGTAGGTTACTATTAGCCCTCTAGCCATATTTGACCTATCAGATTCATGGATCTAAAGTTAAATCAACTCTTCATGTTATCTTTTTGACTGATGGTTTCATGTGACAAAATTGTTTCTGGCCTATCGAAAATTTTAACACATAAATTATAACGATATTCTTTAGCAGAACGTTTGAACGTTCGCAATCTGCACACCTAAGGGAATATGTCAGGATGCCTTGCTATAAGTAGGCGCGCGCGCGTTAAACTCTTACGTTATATTTTATTAGACTCTATTGTTTCTCCTGTTGTATTTTTATTATCAATTTTGGTTTCATT
>CAVXZB010000043.1:0-33809 GCA_963765895.1 uncultured Nitrososphaeraceae archaeon
ATATGAAATATAATAACAATGGCAGTAATGAATTCTTCTACCTGTTTGATGGACTAAGTATGGATAGCTGGCATATGGCCAGTCCAGGTGAATTTGTACTTGTTGAATACGACAAATCATTGCGATCAGAAGGGGGAATGGGATTACTATGGTATGCTGAAAAGAGGTAAAGGATTTCGTACTAAAGGTTGATTGGAAAGCCAGTAGTATAAATGACAATTCAGGAGTAATTTGTCAGATTTTCAAATCCAGACAATGATCCTATGATAGCCTGTCAATACAGGGTATGAGATACAAATTGATGATCTGGCGGCACCTGATGGCAATCCTCTTCATAAAACAGGTGCAATATACAACTTTGCCTCTACCTCAGACACAGCAGTATCAAAACCAAGGCCAATGGAATACCTTTGAGATAGAAGTAACAAATCAAAAATATAGTGTATGTTAAATGGGCCATGTAGAAATCATCACAAAAATGACAATATTCGTTAGCCTGTGCATGTTATAGGCTATGCATCTGAATGATAGTTCCCTGTTCTGTGTTTTTACTAGCCTTGAAGAAATATATTCTCCAAATAGTCGTTTTATGACAGACATTATGGTCTCATCCTTGTTTCGTTGATTGTACAATAGTTCGTTATATCCACGTTTCATCTGCTTTCTATATCTGCCATGTGTTCTCCATATCGGTACATGTTCATATCGAGTGGAATAACACTGAATGCATGCAAGGTTTCTCTTACCAACTGATGATTATCTTCACTATCATATCCCTTATCAGCTGTAACTACGGATAATGGTAGAATTTCAGTTATTCTTGTTATGATTGGCTTGAAATCTACATTATCATGTCTTGTAGGAGGTCGTCTTATCCTTATGTTGCAGATAATCTGTTGTTACGTCGGCTCCAATAGATAATTTCGCATATTTTCTTCTTGCTTCTATTCGTTCATCATAATACTGTGAAGCATGAGTTATTTTAAATCCTGTTGAATCTATTCCTACAAAGATATGCTTCGTACAGTGAATTACAATGAATGACGAAATTATCTTCTCAAGCAGTGAATTGCTAATTCTGTCTGTCTGTAAACTTTTGCAATGTTGTAAAATGAGGAATACGTGACAATCGTAGGTACAATCTAAGGTAATATGCCTCGACTAACCACTCGACAAACATCCTATAACTCTTACCTTGGTACTGTCTTATTGTAAGTAATACTAAATGCTGCCATATCATAAATGCATGATTGCTCTTTCTGTGAAGAAACAATGGTATCCTTGAATTTCTCAAGACACGGTACATAGTATTAGCCAGCCTAACATATCTTGATTCTTTCAACATCCATATTGGATCATACGTCTAGAAAGTCTAACGGTATTCAGAACATGGTTTCTACAGAGCCGTTAAATGGTAAAAAAGTAATACCAGAGTTTACAGGCAACAGACTCACTGTAGGATATATTGGAATCCAAAATCATCATGCAGGTTCCCATGTTTCATTTAAGAATATTAGGATAAAGGAGAAGAAAATGTTAACATGACCTTTGACGCACTTGATTTTTGGCGGCTACAGTAAATAGTTACCCTGAGAATACATAATTAGATATTTCACAGATAAATTTATGAATTAAATAATATTCGTGTTTTTATGAATAACTGCTTTGAATGGCCTCGAAATAACTGTATTTGGTATTTAAAACTGGCAGTATTCTTTTCAAGATCTTGATATGGCTTAACTTGCGTCCATTATTTTTAATCCTCTAAAATCTAGGATAACAGATGTTGCAAGAACATGTTGATCAAAATAAAGGCTGATTCAAATATATTATTCTCTTATAAGCAATTGGACAACTTCCCATACTTGATAATAGAAAAATTTGGCTGTTCCTTCTATCAAACCGTTTAGTTTCACCAAACTTTTGATACGGACTATAGACTTAGATACTTTGCCAGTGGGAGTTTCAATGTTCGTTGCAAACAATCCACAAGCATCGAAAGACGTTCTCCCACTCGTCACGGCCTTGTAAGTTTTTCTGTCAGTGTAGTTACCGTGATATATAGATCACAGGCTCTTGCAGGATTTCGAATTATTTGTTTCTAGAAGAAATTGTTGTGCCAAAATAATGGCAATTATAAAATAGGAATTAGGAATACTGATGATCTATAGATTAAATTATCTCAATTCTACTTCATGTTCAGAATTTATCAAACCCTTTATTCTTTGGCATAGCTTTGAGCGGTAGGAGTTAGTAATATTATTTTAATCAATAATTGAAGCGAATAAAATGTGTATTCTATTTATTCGGTATTACTCGATATCCAAATGATTATAAATACTTATATACTATTAATTAGCATACTATTAATTAGATATCATAACATGCAAAAATATGATTATAAAAATAATATAGGATTTATAGTTAACAGGACAGCAAAGGCCTTCGCCAAGGCATTTGATACAGAATTACGTGACAAAGTAGGTGTAACTTTTAGTCAATGGAAGGTAATTGTAATGCTTGTAGATCAAAATGGTTTAACTCAAAAAGAGATTGCCGATAGGCTAGGATTAGAAGGTCCGACACTCATTCCGATTATAGATAAAATGGAAAAGGTGAGGCTAGTAATAAGAAAAGTAGATGCAGATGATAGAAGGAATAATAGAATTTATCGTACAGAAAAAGCAGATGCATTATGGGATAAGATGCTAGAATGTTCGTTTAGAATAAGGCAAATTTCTGTCAGAGATATATCAGAACAAAATATCGCCATCATGCGGGATGTTTTAGACAAGATATGGCTAAATCTAAGAACTGAATTTGACGATGTTGATTGTGCTATTGTTGATAATAATAGCAATAATACAGTAACAGTCCAAGATTCAACTTCCAATACTCCTAAAAATATTGCCGTCGCTACAACAACTAGTGCATTAACATCCTCAACAACAATTAGAACAAATAAGAAAAATTAGTAAAATAAAGGTTTTTTTAAAATGAAGCCATCGTCCGACAAAAATAGGAACGACATTAATACTAAGAATTATAACGATAATAGGAACAACGGTAATTCATCTTCTAATTTATATGCATCTTCCCAAACTAATAATGTAAAGATTCCTGCTTCCGCATGGAAAGTATTAGCTTTACTAAGCTGCATTGCAACTATGGTAATGTATGCAGAAACTATGTTGATACCTGCTATTCCAGATCTTATCAAAGACTTTCATGTATCCTACAGTATGTCTTCCTGGATCCTTACAGCATATCTTGTTGCAGGTGCGGTTATGACACCGATAGCTGGTAAGTTATCAGATATCTACGGAAGAAAGAAAATGCTATTGATTATAATGGTAATTTATGCTGTTGGAGTTTCATTATCGGCGTTTGCCACAAACATATACTTTATGATAGTGGCTAGGGCAATTCAGGGAATAGGAATGTCGATGTTTCCTATTGCTTTTGGTATAGTAAGAGACGTATTTCCAAGAGAAAAAATTTCTATTGGTCAGGGAGTGATCACTTCTATGTTTGCATCTGGCGCAGTCATTGGATTAGCTGTAGGAGGGATAATAATTCAAAACTATGGATGGAGAAGTACGTTCTTTACAATCATACCCATTGCAATTGCCCTACTCTTGATAATAAGGCGATTTATTAATGTGGATGATGGAGAACAACAACTACAAGAACAAGAAGAACAAGAAGGGCACTTACAGAAACAATCCAAAATTGTAGAAAATAATAGGCACAATAACAATAGCAGTAATAATATTAAAGATAGAATAACTAACAAAAATTACGAGAGCAATAGTAAAAGAGTCACAAATCAAATTGACGTAAAAGGTGCTGTTACTTTAGCTCGCTACAATAACCTTATTTCTATTAGTATTAACGTTCATCGAAACATCAGGTGGTGGTAGTGCAACTGCTACTAACATGAATAATAGTAATAGTAGCAGTAATTCTTCTAATTCTTCAACCACACTACTGCCCTTCCTTATCACCGGAGGAATTATTTCATTCATACTGTTTATAGTTGTTGAAAGACGCTCTAAATATCCATTAGTAGATTTTAGATTAATGCTCAACAAGTCGATCCTTCCTGCAAATTTGATCATTATGCTAGTTGGACTATCCATGTTTATGGTCTTTCAGACAATACCAATTCTAGTAAGAAATCCTGAACCAGTTGGATTTGGAGAAGATGCAATCGGTACCTGGAAAAGTACAGCTGCCTTTTGCCATAGTGCTATTAATATTTGGTCCAACTTCTGGGTATATAGTATCAAAATTAGGCTCATTAAAACCAATAATATTTGGCACTTGTATAACTGCTGCAGGTTTTATTGGTCTACTTATGTTCCATTCTACAGAGTTATTAGTTTCAACTAATCTCGCTATATTATCAACAGGATTATCTTTGACTAGTGTTGGGGCTATGAACGTAATTATCTTGTCAACCCCAAAACAATTTAGTGGCATATCTTTGGGTATGAGTACTCTTATGAGAATCATTGGTGCTGCGATAGGTCCAGCGTTAGCAGGAATGTTTATGCAGACACATCAGTCATTATTAAATATCCATGGAATTGCACAATATTTCCCTTCAGCAGATTCATTTAATCTAATATTTCTCTCTGCAGTAATACTCTCAGTAGTCTCAATAGTGTTAGCAATAATATTAAGGCGAAGCGTCGTAAAAATGGCCATACCGAATTTGGCATAGGAGAGCCGAACGTCAACAATAACATGATCTATGTGCCTGGTGATGGAGTTGGGCATTAAAGAAGATACACTTAAAAATGAGGATAAAGCGATATATCACTTACAGAAAAACCACTGGTACTCTGAGCTTTCTACCCTTGTAAGAAAAGTTCCTTTCGAAAGTACCTTTCTATATTGAATGAAAATGAGTCATATCGATCTTGCTTTAAACAGGGCGCTGATTTGATGCCTCGCCAAGCCGTAATAGTAGACATTTTGGGGAACAAGAAAGTAAAGGTACTTAGTCTTCAGGCGCCTGAAGTTGAAAAGGCTAATCCTAACAATAAATGGAGTACCGATCTCAAAGGCAGCATTGAATCTAAATTTGTTTTTACTACGCTCAAATCAGATATAGTTCTACCATTCACAGCAGGTCAATATTCCTATGTATCTCTTCCAGTAGAAAAGAGCCAGGAAGGAAAGTATAGGATAGTGGGTCAAAAGGAGTTAGGTACTAAATAATTACACATTGGCCATAAAGTGGTTCAAGTAGGTCAATAAGCAACTATTATCCAAGACAAAGAAGGAATTGGATAGTTGGCCTAAACGTAGGAACAAGCTTATTGATCAACCTTCTAGTGGGGCCCGGTAATTTGGTTCTCTTTGGAGCAGGCGGCAAAAATATCTCTGCAACCGTAGTATCTATACGAAGACCTCCTAGCTAGAACCGGCGAGCATTCAAAGTTTTTGGGTCAACACTTTACACCTTCCCATATAGCTGAATTAACATTATGTGGACTTTGTGGTACTTCTAACCTCGATCCTAGATCCAATGGCAGGACATGGGGGTTTCTTGGAGCAATCTATGAAACGTTATCCATATGCTAACATCGTCGGCGTAGAAATAGATCCATTGCCGCTACATGCAGCAAAGTTGATAACGGATGGTAAAATAACTCTCATATCCGCGGACGTTTTTACTTGGGCTAAAGAACGTGTGAAAGATAATCCATCCTGTAACTTCTATGCCATAGTTGGAAATTCCAGCATATGTGAGCTATCAAAATTTACACAAAGTTAAACAGCTTAATGTTCGTAATAAAGAGACACATGATTATAGAACCTATCCACTTCGAACATTAGAGGAGATAGCCATTGCGAAGGGAGTTATACTTGACGTAGCGTGCATATTTAAAGAGTGGTCATTGCCGGCAAAAAGAAGCTGCAAGCATCCCGGCGGTATGAGAGGACAAAGTGCACATAGATGCCCGGATAACGAATCCGCAGTACTCAACGGCCAACAACAGTTCTTTATCCTAGTTTGGTTTAGCTGAATTTGCGTATAAGATATTTTGCCGACCAAACCCATGACTAAGGTTCATTACCTTTTCTAGCTTATAGTGATAGGCATAAACATCATCACTAATGAATCGATATGGATATGGCTCCAGGCACTGGTAGGCGGTAGTTCGAGCGATGACTTCTCTGACAATCTTGATCTCCTTATTTATCTCACCGTTTTCTGAAACCTCAGACACCTTCTTTCTTGTTTAGTCAGATTAGATTAAAATCCGGAAGCGTGAATCAGCCATAATATTCGATATGATGCCCATAAAATCCAAGTAACCGACGATCACACTAGTTGATACTCTGTTCACTATCTTTACTATCTTGAACTAGTTTTGGCAGAATAGTCTGAATTCATATCCATAGATTGCACTTTGCAAAAAATTTCGTTATTGTAGTGAGATATTTCGCAGGCAGTTTTGTAAATCAGGAAGATATAGCTGTAGTCTGATAGTATTAACTTGTTTGCAGTCGATGTAACACATTGAATGCGCTAGTCATAGTAAGAATGGAAATGTAAAGTTCTTCAATGTGTTGATTATGTTTTGTGATAGCAAACCATTAGCGAACACTAATGCTCCACAGGTATTACATAAGCATTATCCGTCCAGTCTTTGTGGGCTTTAGCGTAGCCATTGAATTGCAGAATAGACAATGCACAGTTCGTTCCCATGGATCGATAATAGACAAGTTACTGTAGTATAATACATCATATCTAAGCTATATATAGCACCTATCGAGAGCAATTAGAATACAACATTCAATATCCAAGGATCCGACATACAATAGTTATTCTTCAAGCCGATCTAGCATACTAGAACTACGTCTTGCATAATAGTATCTGTAGAATGGCTTTTTGGAAAGTGAAAAAGGATCATACATCAATTAGGCGTATAGATTATGGAACGGTGTTTGCCGGCATTGGGGGGCCCGCTAATATGTCACATATAGATGGTGGTGCTTACGATAGAGTAAGATATGATGTTTATGGAAAAACCACCTTTAATGTAGACGTGATTGGTGAGAGCGATAATGGCTATGGTGTGTATGATTTGAGCAAAAGCCGCGATGGTGTGGTTGGGTTCAGTCCTCACGGTTAAGATGTACGTAGCCAGAGTATCGATTGCCACGGTATGCTTGGAACTAGCAGCAGATTTGGTATGCACGGCGTTAGCATTCAGGATGCTGATGTGGTTGGCATTGATCGTAATGGTGGCGCCGGATTGCTTACACCATAGAAGGTGTGCCCCAACCTCGCATATCATGAAAAACTAACCTGGTCTAGCCAGCGTCTTTCCTCACTATTACATGCGTCTGCCATATTACCCCTCCATGGATAGAAATCCTTTCATAATCCTATCTCGTATGCAGTGCCAAAAGGATTGAATGTATCACCTTGATTAAATGGATGATTTTTACCACCGACTGTTCCTTGCACGAAACAATCATTATGTCCTTTCCTGCATTGATGCTGTTCGCCGGCGAACTAAGTAATGATCCTAGTATAGATATCATTATAATGACTGGCAATTATTCCCTCAGTTCTTGGTCGTCTGTAATCACACTCAGAGTACATTGTACTGCTCCTAATACGGATAGGAGCCTGGAAGATGATGATATACCAAACATAGATGATAGTAAACAAAGATGTGACATGTTTGCATATCAGTAGATAATAAAGTGAAAAAACAGCAAAAAACGAAAAGAAAATCTGATACCGTAGTAGATATGTCTACAGGTATAGTAGATATTGAAGACACTCCTGACGTTGCTACTTGGAATAAGAAAATTCACACGAAAGTTGATTCTGCAGGCATAATAGATGATAGATTCCTTAATGCAGAAAAAATACAAACACCGCTAACTATTGGTATTGGCCTCAGACATAGGGAACCATCTAAAAAAGATTTGATTGTAGATCCAGCTAATAAAAAAGAGATAGAGGAGGCAATTGAGTCTGGATCTACATTAACAGATGAAGCCACAGATTTGTCCTAATAATGAATAACCACAGCATATGGCTCAGCTTTCATATAATATGAAAGGTGTATACAACAAGCAGTTCCTAAAGTAGTATCGGCGAAGGATGAGACATATTTCGATAAACTTGTAGAATCGTTGCAAAGAACCAGGATATTAGAGGAAGAATTGATTGAAATTGGCAGAGTTATGGATGCTACTCTGTTCAATCCAAGGTATGCAGCTGCAAACGTAGAAAAATTAAGGTTGTTAATAAAGAGGCAAATGCGTGGTCACTCCTGCTAAGGACTTACGATTTTGTCAATGTAAGAAATCAAATCGTTCCAAACAAAAAGCCGTCTCTTTTGTAATTGTATCGATAGATCTCGCAAGAACCTGCTCCTTATCAAGTAGCACGGTCACCAACTATTGTTGTTTTTCTCTTGCTTCTTGAGCTTGTGTCAAAGTGACAAAACTTCGATGCCTATCAGGCATCAAATATGTAATTGTATCAAAGATGATCTGCTGCAAAATGCATTGTCTCCTAGTGTACTATATAAACGGTCGGCATAATTAGATGATAGATCTTTAGTAATCAGAATTATCTTTCCCTCTAGTAAGGAATTAATTTGCTTATAGCCAGCTCCTATTACAGGTTAAGACTTCAACGATCTTCATACCTAAAAAGATATTAATAAATAGAGGTATTCTATACATAATTCCAGTAATATAGATATAGATAAGTAATAACTACACTATTTACCATACTTTGAATATCCTGGTTATAACGATGATAACAATCTCAGTGTTGGCATACGGTATCCTTTCATACATACAACAAACAGCATACTCTGATTCGTTTGTAGAAAATCTTGCGAATTCTTTTTTTAATCAAAGTGATAGTGTCAGGGCTCCAAATAACACCAATCAAACCCATTCGAGTAAATTTGCCTCTAACAATGTTACCAATTTTCCAAACGTATCGTTAGCCTCTAATTCTAGACAACTATCAATGAAGCAGATTTGTCTTAATTCTTCAATAGTTGCAGATCAATTTGCCAAACAACAATGCGAAGCCACTATGTACAATAAGTTCCTGGGAACAAAATAATAGTTTCAGGTTGTGATCAGCAGATTAGTTATCATTACTGCTGCATATATTCCAAGTATTGTATATCCAGACAAGCCAGACATAAGAAGTGTTACAGGTATAGTTTTGACGGACTAGGAGAGATATTTATCTAAACCGTGATTATATTTTATACTATTATCCTTACTTTCCTGTTTTTTTATCCTCGTATCATAGTCTCTATCTATCTTTGTTGCTTGTTTTATCATCTTTAGCGTGCTGTAATCTTGTGTGTGTGAAAGATAAATGGTATAGATTAGTGCAGTTTCTTTCTGTTCGGTCTTTCTTACCACCCTACCTATTCTTTGTACTACTTGATTTACGTTTGATGTAGTTGCTAATATTATCGCTATGCTAACCTCCGGCACATTGTAACCCACTTCTAATGTATGAACTGAGAGCAAGGGGAAAAAATCCTTACCCCAAACCGATAAAATTTTTTCTCTTTCATTTATCTTTAGACTGCTATCAATTATCATAGAGTTTATTCCATTATTTTTTAATAATATTTCTCTTAACTTCTGAATTGACTCTATAGTTTCACTAAATACCATAATCCTTTCATAGGGATGTCTTGAGATAATATCAGCTGCAGCTAATAGTTTATTTTCAGCACAATTAATCAAGCCTTTTCTCTTTCTAACCTCGGCGAACCATATCCTTGCCAGTCTAGATCTGAATCCTCTTTGTCTAAGTATTGAAGCAATAACATTTGGATTGGAGGATTTAAGAGATTGTGAAACCTTTCTGATTTCGAAGGAGCACATGTCATAGATCTTCCTTTCGTCTGGAGTGAGCTCAACTTTGACTGGGATGACGACCGGCCTTGCCAATCGTTTATCCGTCACCGCTTCCTTTATCATATATTTTTTTACAATTGGCATCAGTGATAAGATGGTATTATATTTAGGATCGGCTTCATCTATTGTCGCCGTTAAGCCTAACAAAGCCGATGGTTTAGGATTATTGTGCCGACTTAGTCCAGAACTTACTGTATCAAATATATTTCTTAACATCGTAGTTGTATCACTTACTAAATGAACCTCGTCAAATATTATCAAATCAAAGTCATAAATGAGATCACGGTTATTTATTATGCTCTGATATGTACCAATAGTGATATGGCGAATCTGTTTCCGTTCTCCAAAATACGTTCCTATATACTCTTCGGCTATACCATATCTAATAAGCCTCTTAACATTCTGCTCTACTAAAACAATACGAGGTACTAAAAAGAGGACTTTAAATTGATCAGGCGTGACTATGGAGTAATTAGATGACTCTTTATCCTTCGTGTATTTTAATCGGTACTAACTTTCTAGCAGCTAGTTGTGCTGCCCTTCTTGCGCATTCAAAGGCTATTTCGGTCTTACCAGTTCCAGTACTATATATTATGGATCCTTTGCAGCCGGATGATATCCATGCTTCTACTGCTTCGACTTGATCTCGTTTGAGGGCAAATGGCAATTTGAATGTGAGTATTGGAAATGATACTCTTGACAGATGTGAAGATGTTGATGATGTTCTATTGGCAGTTGTTCCTGAATCTTGCAAATATGCTTCACCCAGTTCCATGACGTCTCGGATTGAAAAGTGTTGTCATATTTAAGTGAAATTGGAAGTCACTGTGATGAAAATATCAGTACCTAATGTAACTATTGGTCCTATTTATTTATATGCTAGATGAATTCATATAATTTCTAGATTTTATCTGACCAAGAAACTAAAAACAATGGAGCATTATCATAAATCATCTCTAAAACTACTCTTCATATCTATCTTGATTCTAATAGTAATTGCTAATTCCATTATATTACTTTCGGATCCATTTAACCGAACCTACACAGCTCTTTGGATGATGAATATATCTGCAGCAGTAGCCTCAAGTATGGGCATTATTGCGATATATAGATACGGAATTCGTGATCTTCACGGTAAATCAATTATGTGTGTAACAATAGGACTGATCTTCTGGTTCGCTGCAGATCTCTCACTACTACACTCACACTATACTCATGGTAAAGAAGAAATGCTTGTATCCTCAACAGATGGCTTATGGTTTATGGGTTACATATTCCTAGCGCTACATTTGTCTATTATCCTTCGATCATTGAGAAACGAAAGAAATACCTACGGTCCTTCTAGTAGAACTCAAACAAAAATTGTTATCATCATTATCGTTATAATAGCAACTGCATTCGTCACTTTCAATATGTTAGCAATTTCATTGTCAGAATCCTTTACAAATCCGGAAGAACCGGTAGATTTTCAGGCCCTAATTGTAACTATCGCGTATCCAGTTTTGGACTTGATATTGATCGTTCCCTCTATTTTGATACTTATTACATTGCGAAATGACATACGTCATTACGTTCCATGGCTTCTTTCTTCGTTATCCTTACTGTTAAGTGCGATAGCCGATGATGGATACGTTATAGATTATGTGAATGGAAATTTCAGGCATTTAGTATTCTGGGATTTATTCTACGTAACCGACTTTATAATCATGGCAGGGGCTTTATTTTGGTATAACAGATATCATATAATTTCCGATAAAAAATCCTCAAGGACCATGGAAGTCGAACCATAACAAAATGGAAGAATAAGAGAGGCGAAAAGGGAGGAAGTAGGTAATATGTTGAAGAGTAACTTGGGAAGATTACGGCGATTCTTTTATAGATTAAAATATGGCCTCAATTAGTATTTTATAGTCCTTGTTTTCTATTCTTGTTATGCCATGTAATATCAAACTTAGATGCACTTTCTATTAAGTGGGTAGTTAGCCGTACACACTATGAATAACTGTGATTTACAAGAGTATTTAGTATTCCCAGTCCTCAGAACGGGATTTAAAGTAATTATAGAAAACTAACTAATGAGTAGATCAAAGATTCAATGTTTGTTGTAGTCTATATTAATTTCCAAATATTATTATTTCATTATTTCCTAATTAACATCATGCTCTAGGCACACGTAAATGCATCCGAGTTTTTCGGGCAGCATACATTGTACAAATATAAAAAGATTTACTTCAGGGTTATTGGAGTCAATTCTTCCATATTGTTGAAGATCTGTAATAATCTTATTCCTTTAGAAGTCGTCCTATATGTATTCTGTCCGTCCTCATACTCCAACAGATCGTTTTCGATTAACACCATCAAATATTCCTTTAATTGTCCGAAGGACAAGAACGCTTTGTACATTATCTTTGATTTTGTCGCTGCTCCTCCATTAGCAGCTTCCAAAATCAAATGAACTATGTCAGTTCTACTTCTGTATTTCATATTGTGAAGATTAGTAAAAGTTTAAAGTATTTATGATGATCCAATATTAGTACTAAAATTTAAGTTAGGTCATGTTAGATAGTATTGTTTTGCTATATTCCGATTTGTAAATATTCATAGAAACAAGTATTCATTCTACTAGAATCAATATCCATTTTAATAACAGACATTAAAGATTCGCATTCAAATCCATCTCATAGCTGAGATGCTGTAGTAATTTCTAATTACAACTTTCAAATTTCACGTGATCAATATAGTTGAGTCCTGTAAAACAATTCACGTCTTAGTCTGAGTTGGTCAGTTAAATTGAGGTGCTACTGCAAAAATTTCCAAATTTTTAGAACGGACATACCCTAAATATACGAATGGAAAGTATTGCACATTATAGAAGATATTGTGATAGCAAATCAGAAATGAATTCTATATTTAGAAGATCACATTTCAATTGGAATTCGTGACACAGGATTATTATTCTTAGACCAAGTAACGTAATTATCGATCTTAATACCTTCTTCTTAAGAATAAGGCCAAAAAACATAATTATGGAATCGATAGAAATCCCCTATTAGATCTAGATAATGGTGATTGGGGAATTGACTGCTAAACCTAAAATACCTACTATAGATGATATATTTAAAGCCAGAGATCTATTTGATGACAGTATAAGGAAAACACCATTACAGAGATCAGCTACCTTTTCGAAGCTTATAGGAACCAATGTTTTTTTAAAACTTGAATCATTGCAAATGACAGGTTCGTTTAAAGTTAGGGGTGCATATGTTAAGTTAAATACGTTAGCAGATGAAAAGCGAAAAAAGGGTGTTATAGCTGCATCTGCTGGCAATCATGCACAGGGAGTAGCATATGCTGCATTAAGAAAGGGCGTTTCATGCACTATCGTGATGCCCAAAAACGCTTCACCTGCTAAAATAGGCAGCAACAAGATCGTACGGCGCAGAAGTGATCTTACGTGGTATGAACTATGATGAATCGTGGGTTGCTGCACAAGACATTGCAGGTAGGGATCGCACAATTATACATGCTTTTGATGATGAACAGGTAATAGCTGGACAGGGAACAATAGGTTTGGAGATATTGGAAGATCTAAATGATATTGACCAAATCTACCTGCCAATAGGAGGCGGTGGTCTGGCAGCTGGCATTGCGATTGCAGTAAAATCGCGAAGACCAGACATAAAGATCATAGGGGTAGAATCTAAAGCATTTCCTGCCATGAAACAATCACTTATGAAGGGTTCTTTACAGAAAATCGAAGCTGGATTCACTATCGCAGATGGTATTTCTGTGAAATGTCCTGGTGAGCTTACGTATAAGATAGCCTCAAAATATTTAGATGATATAGTATTAGTTGAAGATTCTGCAATAGTTAGAACAATGTTTTTGTTAATGGAGAGGATGAAATTAGTGGTAGAGCCTGCTGGCGCAGCTAGTCTAGCATACTTACTCTCAAATGGCCATCATGATAATAACAGAAATATTGTTTCAATCTTATCTGGTGGAAACGTAGATATGTACTTGCTTGGACAGGTTGTAACGAAAGGTCTTATGCAGATGGGCAGAATGCTAAAGATCTTTATTCAATTGCCAGACAAACCTGGGGCTTTAAAGACCGTAGTTGATGGCATCGCTGAACTAAGCCTCAATATTGTCGAAGTAGAACATGATAGATTGAGCTCCAATGTTTCGGCTGGTAGCGCAGGAGTTTATTTGAGCCTCGAGATGGAAAACGAAAGCCATGCAAAGAGGTTAATCGAATTTCTGAAACAAAAAGGAATAGAGTTTCGAGTAGTCAGTTAAGGTATACAAGATGGCCTGGCAATTATAGATTTGTGGCTAATCTTAGGATTTGTTATATGGCAGAGAATCATTTGTGTAAATGACCGCAATTGTGAGAATTGACTTGATCCGATCCCGTGTCAATTTTGATAATCGCAGGTGGACCAGATTAGCACTAGCTTTTCCAATATAACATGGCAAAAAATTTAGTAAGAATATAAAATCGAAAATTAACATAGACTAATTATTGATCTATTGGATTGATTGACAATTCTTGATAGAAATTGTAGATGTCCAGAGGCAAAACATGGTCATTTTTTGGCTGACATTCCCAAGATAAAAATAACAATGAGATTGAGGAATTCATTCCCCCCTCCGTCTCCATTAGTTACTCTATGTGTTATCTACGCAGCAAGGAGAGGAATGATCGATCTCATAGATGCATGAATATTTTACAGAGTA
Source organism: uncultured Nitrososphaeraceae archaeon (assembly GCA_963765895.1). Classification (GTDB taxonomy): domain Archaea; phylum Thermoproteota; class Nitrososphaeria; order Nitrososphaerales; family Nitrososphaeraceae; genus JARBAU01. The sequence goes on from CAVXZB010000043.1 coordinate 14,686, forward strand.
TCCTCCGCTCTCGTATAGAGTATGTGTTGACTGTGAGAAGCGAACTCCTCACATTTGTTTAAAGTGTAATTATTGCTTTTCATGTCACTACAAGGTGGAGCGATTAGAGAAAAATAAAAAAGTAGGACAGTTAACAGTTTCCCACAAACAAGAGAAATCACATGCGCCTCATGGTAATATTCCAAAACATGAAGTCAAATTTGTTACGTACAAGCTCAAAAAAAAGTAATCGGTTAGAATACGATTCACATTATAAAGATAGTCAACCATGGAACAACTGAATAAGTAAAGTGTTCGAAATAATACTTTGGTTTAATTTCCATTATGTAAAAACATACTCGGTTATGATGCAAATTACCAGAAAATTGATATTAAAAAATTGAGGAAATGGCCTTGAGGATCACATATCCTTTAATCTACTTTCACATCGGTACCGATTGATTTAGACGAGGTGGCAGTCAACTGTTTTGTCTTTACTTTCAGTTCTAATATTCCGTTGATATAGGAGGCTTTTGCAGATTTATCATCCAATTCAACGTCTACTGGGATTTCATTGTGGTACCTTTTTTCTCCCTTCTCGGCATGTATTGATACATTCTTTGGAGTAATACTAATCTTAATGCCTTCCTTACTGACTCCTGGCATCTCTGCTGTTATGATTATTTGATTGTTCTTCTTATCCAGAGAATAGTCCACCAATGCTTCCCTGCTTTCCTTATGCTTCACTAAACCCTTGACTGATGGTCTGACATTGCCAAATTCTTCGATATGAGGCTTGCCATCGGGTCCTACTGTGATCTGATATCCATAATAATACGAGGAGGGACTATCTTGTGCCGAGATGTTTTCTAGCATACTTCTAAACATTCTACCCATCGTCTCTTCTGTCCTAGCAAATTCCCGGTCCATTTCCTCAAAAATTGAACCGAATCCACCAAATTTCCACGGAGATATGTTACCTGTCATTACATAGTGTAATGCCTATTACATATATAAATGTACATAACTAATGGATAAGCTTAATACTTCGATATTCCAATATAATTTGATTCAAGTCATGTCATTCCTAAATCGCTCTATGACTATCACCCAAGCCATACGACACGTACTATCGACCAATGAAATTTATCTTCGTGCTCTCCAACTCGGTATTGCGAACTATACCGCGCTGGCAGAAAGAATCAAATCAGAAGTTGAGGGACTAGTAGGCTCTACTGTCAATTTAGGTACAGTAATTGTGGTGATAAAACGATTAGCTGATTCAATAGAAAACGAAAGACAGGACAGTCAACATGGACATCTGCATCATATTGATGAAAAACAGGCAGACGGAGTTCAAAGAAATAGTACTCAGCAAACCCTCGCCAAACAAAATGAAACTTTATTTAATGGTGCAAGAATGTCCCTAACCGATAGTATTGTTGATATAGGTCTGTTCGGTATCGACGTTGAAGACAAGTTTTTTAATGACGAGATTTCTGAGATGCTGGAAGAAATTCTTGAGAAGGAAGCAAGGTATAGTTTGTTTCAGACTAATAAACACTTGAGATTATTTGCTGAAGACATCACCGAGGTAAGAAAATTGATTTCTGTTGTCTCTAGCAAATTTAGCCATAGAATCAACGAAGGTCTTTCTCGCATAAGTATTACTTTACCATCTACCTCTCGTGCTAGTGATAATGACAAGAATGATGATTCTTACTTAATTGACACTAATGGGATAGAAGACAACGAGCATCTTAAACGTAATCCGTATAATATAATGTCCAAGATATTAAATATCCTCTATAACAACAATATTCCATTGCATGATGCCTTTCTTACTTCTAATGAAATCGTATTAATAATGAGAAATAAGGATGCTGCAAGAGCATACGAAATAATTAGGTCGAATATATCATGCTAATTTTTTATAGTTGATTATCGGGATTATTCTACTTTCGACGACCAAGAACAGCTATCCTTCATGTAGCTGTCTTATTAGCTGCACATGTTTAACGGGTAAAAGTAAATTAGTTAAATCAAATAAGAGAATGGAAGACACACAGGTTTGAGGATGGAGGATTAATAAAAAGCGTGAGTTATCAAGTTCTCAATGGTAATTGTTATGATATATTGAGAAATCTATTGAATAATCCAAAGTGAACTAGGAAAGTATAGGCTAATCGTAACTTCTCCACCGTATTACGGACACAGACATTACGGAATGGATCCAAGCGAAATAGGGCAAGAACAAACTGATGAGATTTTTATTGAGAAGCTAGCCGATATCTTTGCGATTTGTAGAGAGCTTTTAACAGAAGACGGGAGTTTGTGGATAGTGATAGGTGACACGCGACACAGGTATAGAAAATTGCTAATACCACATCGACTTGCTCTCAAATTAACTCAAAGGCGATATACAATAAGAGAAGATATAATTTGGTTCAAGAAAAATAATGTTTCATCTAGCTCAACAGCTAACTTTTCACAGGCCTATGAACTAGTGTTGTTTTTGTCGAAGAACGAAAAAAGCTTCTCTAATATGAATAGCATCAGGATACAGGGAAATGAAGCTAGAGAGGGAAGAAACAAAGCTACCACCTCGGGATATGATCCAATATGAATCATCAAATCAAGACAAGGACAAAATTAAGAAGATCAAACAAATTATTCATAATTCACAGTCAGATACACCGTTTAACGAACTTCCTACAACTGTCGACATAGCTCGCGCTTATGGATATGATCCAGAGAAATTTTGCCCCACCTGTTATCGTAAGTTTAAGCGTCATGCAACGCGCAAGCGAATAGGCGATCATAGGCATTATCCTATATTTGCTGTATGCAATCCAACAGGTAAAAATCCAGGAAATGTTTGGGAAATTTCTACCAAAGCTCATCATGGCAATGAGCATTTTGCAATATTTCCAGAAGATTTAATAGCGAATATAATCAAGTTTTCTACCCAAAGAGGAGATTGGGTTTTAGATCCCTTCGTAGGGAGAGGAACAACTGGAATGGTTTCTGTTCTTCTTGGACGGAATTTTTTAGGAATAGACCTCTATCGAGAGAACGTTGTGAAAGCAAAAAAGAATATATCCGACACCATAACTGGCAAAAATACGCTTAAATCAGACACACGGTTAGTTGATACTTCAGCATAGAATATCCATTCATTCCTTGGAATTATATCCTAATATGCCTATGATATTATGTAATTGTGGATCTGATAGATAGTCAAGAAGGACTTGATATATTTTGTTATAAACCTTTTGCCTTTCAGCAATAACTATAAAATTATATTAACATAACTTTTAAATTAATATGTGATCTAGATATTTACAATATTTCAATAGCTGTTGTAAGATGGTAACAAATAAACAAATTATTATATTCTAGTTTGTGAACAAGATATCTTCAAGTCTATGCACAGTATGTCTAAAAATGTCAAGGATGCCATCTTTTTTCAGTAATAGAATTTACTTTTCATATATATGACGTTACTATTGAATGCAACACCCAAAAATCCTATATTCGATATTTTTAATATTAGACTAGGTTGATAAATGATTGATTAACTTAACAATGTTAGGCCACTCAAGTCAGTGGCTAATTGTTGATACGAACACTTATCGCCAACGCAGAATTTTACATTGAGTTACCATAGACCTACGTATACTGTATGTAGTTATAAAAGGAGTAACTATAAGCAGCGGTATGCTGACTGCTAAAAGTAGCACATAAAATGTCGATGCAACGACAGCCAATGACGAACTAAGTGATCCAAATATGGCCCCAAAAATGAAGAGTGATGCACAGCTAGGACAGGCGGTAAATAGACCCATGATTGATGCAAACGATCCTAACAGTATATTGCTTGATCTATTCCTTTGTAATTTTCTATCCCTTAGTCCATGCGCCAATGAAAAAGAAGAGAGCATTACATTAAAACCTACCAGCCCAGAAACTATTATAAGAATTAGAATATTTATCGGAATTAGCATTATTCCAAAGTTATTAGTGAGATAAATTGATATCGATGGTATATATCCAATCGGTCCATATGCCATTGTTGTTGCAGAAGGTGTTGTAGTAACATCGTACAAATATGAAAATCCTTGAGGACGGTAGATGATAGTACCTGATATCATAGAAAAGAAAAATCCATAACTCATAGCTGATATAAGGAAAATTACCAAATATTTTCTATCATTAAGTATACTGTTCATTATCGATAAAATTGATTGTTGGCCTATAAAACTGAAAGTATAACCATCATCGCCAGTCATAGATATGGCATCAGAATTTTCTTTGGTGATTAATTGGTTATCTTGATATATTTTATTTTTATTTCTCAATTTCTCATGATCGAATGAGGATGATGATTGTCTATTTCTATCTGAACTTGATCTCAGATTTTTTTGTCTTCTGGATATAATCCCAATACAGGCAAGGATTAACACAATTGATGCTGTTAACACCAGATAAAAGAGGTAACTTGTTTGTTGTATGGAGTATGCACTTTGGCTAGTTATTATTTTTGGAACCATAAACGGATATAATATGAACATTAAAATAATTAAGATACTTGCAGATACTATCGAAGCGACCGATAAAGCATTTGTACGGTTAGAAGGCATTGACGTGCCTCTTATTAGCTACATACAAAGATAGACAACAAAACATGTATAACGAGGGATATCTGTCTTTACTTAACATACGTGTACAGCTGATAATAACGCTTTGCAACCAGTAGTATTTGTATTGATTGTAGATGCGTTGCTTGTAGAGTTATTGGTTTGGTTAGTATTCTCAGTATTATTGTTTATGGGATAAGAAGTCGGTGGATAAGACGCCGGATGTTTTCCTGGGGTAGATATCCCGCTTGCTGATATTGGAGCACTAGCATTTTGTTTAGTAAATGCGGAAGCGGCAGTTACATTCTGTGCTATTTGTGATCTGTCAATTGAAGTAGAAATCTTATTGTTTGATGCATTATTTACAACTGTAGTCATAGTGTTATTGGAATTCGGTGGAATCTTTGTATTACCAATGAACGTAGTCAAATTTCCATTAGGGACATTCATCTGCGCATACGCCGCATTCGTTTGTGCATAGCCTCCTCCTGTTACTATGCCATCTATCGTTGATAATGACTTGGATTCCTGCTCAAAAGTGACACCTAATCCAACTAGAGTAACTATGATGATGACTAATGATGTACCTACTACTAATGAAATCTTTTTGTTGTCTTTTTTATTTTTATTTCTCATTTTTTAATTTACCTCCTGTTATCATTATGTGTATATGGCTATGCATGTACAATTAATTTTCCTACCATGTTGAAGTGGTTTTCGACAGCAGCGCCGGGAGAGGAACAAAATGAGGTGCATCTGAAGGTAAATGTCCCAGGTTTATCTGCAAGAAATTCCACTAATTGTTGTGTACCTTTTGTGAGAAATACATTGACGTTATATCCTTCTATACCAAACCCATGTCCATTGTACAATTCGACCTCATCCTGAGCAGTTACAAAGTGTAATCTCACCAAGTCTCCTTTGTTTACACTAATAACGTTTGGTGTAAATTTCCACGATTCGGCTTTTATTGGTATATCCTTGACATGTGCGGCAGCAACGTTAGATACTAACCCAGGAGAAGATGATGATAATTGGGCCCCAGGTTGTGGCTTTTGTACTACAACATCAAAGTTTTCTTCTCTGATTACCTTTGGTTCAATAATAAAGTTGGGAGAACCAGTTTGTTGTCCCAATATCAGGTCTATGTTATATATTCCTTCAGACGGAAAGACGTATTCAAACTGTATAACACCACCATGGCCATGATTATTGGGAAAAACTAGTATGGGCTGTCCTTTAGGATCGGTAATTTGGATACGCATATCCGTATGCCATAACCAAGTACGGCTTGCAGTGTCAAATAAATTGAATACAAAAAGGGCAGGCTTTCCAGCCACTGGTGATTTGGGTAATTGAGCCATATCCAGAATATATGGATCAAGGTGATATTCTCTAATGATTGCCTTATCTGGAGTAAACATTCTTTTTGCATCAGGTATTGGATAGTCTGCTGCAGGCTGTGCAAATGCAGTATGATGTAAATGTTGTTGCTGCTGCTGTAACAGATCAACATTACCTGTACGAAATAGTCCCCAATTAGTCATACCAAAAAAAGATAACGTGCCTAGTACTACTACTGTAAATCCAAACGACACCAAAGCAATAAAATACAGGTTTTCTTTATTGTAAAAAGTATTTCGCATATTTTGCTAGCCATTTTGGCATGACAGGAATATTGCACAACATATTTTATAAGCATTGTACTAAATAGAGTAACATGGATCCTATAGTGTAGTATAGACCTTATAATAATATAATTTATTTATGAAAAAACCGTTTATGTTGTTTTAGACACTTATAATCTGAATCTGCAATCCAGTAGTATCTTCTATGCGAAAGTTATAATCGGCTTATATGAAATAAAGAACTATGGTTTTTACTTGTGTTCCGATGATTGTGAACGGATTAAGACAAAACTAACTGACGGCAGTAAAAATGAACATACAAAAGAAAAAAATTATTGCATCTCAGAACACCTGAGCCCAGCTACACAGCAAGCAATACTACACAAAAATATACTATCGGTTTCTCTTATTTCATTATTAATTCTATCTTCTACTGTTTTTCTATATATTCCTGGCAATTTTGGTGGTGGTTATCCCCCCTCTGTTCATGCCCAAGGCCATGCCGCTCCTCCTGAACCTTTAATTCCACAAGGAATAATCAATTCTGGTAAGCCTCCCTCTACCAGTATATTCAATATTATTCCAGGATACAAGATCCAGCCAATATTGTGGAATCTTACACTACCTAGCAGCGTTACCTTTGATGATAATGGAACTATGTATATTGCAGAATCAGGATACACCTACGGTGACTTTATGCCAGCTCCAAGGATATTGCAAGTGTCCTCAAATGGACAAATATCCGTTCTTGTAGACAGGGGTCTTAATGGGCCTATTACAGATTTAGAGTTTAATAACAAAAATGGTCTTCTCTATGTATCTCACAAAGGCCTGATATCTGCAGTTGACCATAGAGGCGCAATTAAAGATCTCGTTGCAGGTTTGCCCAGCGGAGGTGATCATTTCAATAATCAAATTGCATTCGGGCCAGATGACCGATTTTATTTTGGGCAAGGTACTGCCACTAATTCAGGAGTAGTTGGAGATGATAACTATCAATATGGCTGGCTAAAAATTTCTCCTCAATTTCATGATATTCCAGGCAAAAATATAACTCTATCAGGCCAGAACTTTAAATCCTTCAACCCTCTTACTCCGCAAGATCTTAACGATTATTCAACAACCGGTGCATTTTCGGCCTTCGGTTCTCCTTCTCATCCCGGGCAAGTGATTAAAGGAGATGTGAAATGTGGTGGGTGTATAATTAGTGCTAAATCAAATGGTACAGACCTTAAGACAGTGGCATGGGGACTTCGTAATCCATATGGAGTCGCATTAAGCGGAGATGGTAAAAAATTAATTGTAGCAAGTGATGGTGCTGATGATAGAGGCAGTAGACGCATAGGAAACGATGAGGATAAAATATATGTTATCAACATTGCAAATCAATCCAATTTAGGCAAATTTTATGGTTGGCCTGATTTCTTTGGAAACGGTGAACCGGTGACTAATCCAAAATTTAAATCTGAAAGTTCTCAGGATAACAAACCATTACAATTTTTGATGAAAAACCATCCTCCAGTAGAAAAACCGTTAACCCTATTATCTCCTCTTGGAGTAGCTGCAACACAGGTCGCAGTATCTACAAATTCTAGTTTTGGCCTTAAAAATATGGCCTTTATAGGAGAATACGGTACAATGGGCTCACTCATACATCCATATGATATAATCACCGGACCATCTCCACAGTTTAGCCTAAGCAAAAATGGGCCAAAAGTGATAATGGTTAATACAGACACAGGAAATTATACGAATTTCATATCACCTAAAACTTTTAGCTTGGATTTTAGGCCAGTGGGCATAAAATTCAATTTGAATGGTGACGCCCTTTATATTGTAAGTATTGGCAAGACAGAGATAAGAACATCAATTCCTCCAACTGGCCATGATGGACCATTTCCAACAACTCCAGCTATACCTTGGACATATGCAAATAGTGGTGTAATATGGAAGGTTACTAAGATAAATAATAATAACAACAGCAACTCTGGCACTAGCCCTACAAAAGACTTTATTCTTAAACAGGTTCCTTCGTCTACGTCGCCGCCCGGCAGTGTTGTTATTAAACAACCTAATACTGTAAATCAAGTGACCATATCGGCTTTTAATTATAATAATAATACCACAATGAGTAATAGCACCAATATTTCCAAGTCTAACGCAACTAAGGCTTAGATGCTAGCAACCTGACTAAAATTAACACATCCCAAATAAAATGACCTAAGATTCACCAGGCCAATTTAACCCCCAGTTTTATAATATTATTAAAATGAAAGATAAAAAAATTACAATATAACTTAAATCCATGTTTAATTAAAAACAATGCCACTAAAGCTCAGCAAATGTAGGTAGACCGATAACCCCGGCAATGGAAAGTACATCCGTGCATAGTATATTTACCAAGATCTTGAACTACTAATGAGCACTTTTGAGAATCGAGGCAATATGTTTTGGAGTAGTCGTTATATTTCTTATGACCAATTCGCACTTAAGTTTGGACTTGCTTATTATGCGATGACCTAATTTATTAATAAGCAGTATTAGGATAAACGTTATATTGGACATTGGGAATAAAAAATTGTTGTGCATCCAGGAATAAAAAATTTTGTCATTGGGGCTTACCTAACTGTGTAAAAGAGCCCAGTGTCGCAGCGAGTCTTGTATAACCCAACTTGCACATTATTCTGTTTATAAACTCAAGCTTAGACTCCAGGCACTGCTAGATAATGCCATATAATTTTGCTATGATTGTTCTGGACATTCAACCTTAAATTCATAAATAATTTATATAATTATTCTATGTAGGAAGTGAACACGTAAATTTTTACACAAATTATAGTTGGTATACTTGCACTAATAGTAATAATAGCAATCATCGTATTTCTTGTAAAGATAGTTGCGCCAATACTCTTAGGAATCGTAGTTATTGCACTAATCATCGGAGTAGGTTTTTGGTTTTATGGCAGAATGAAATCTCGTTAGATACCCCATTTTTTAAAATATTTACCCTTCTTGGACTTGTAATTTAACTTGCAATTTAAACACATAGTATCGGGATTATGGAATAATGAATCGTGAATAAGTTTCGTAACTAACGTACCACGGACTTCTTGATGTCCTACAGTTGACAAATGGATTGATAGCAAAAAAAGTAATAGGGGATTTCGACCTAATATCAAACTGAGCATGTATAATTTCGTTTCCAATCTATTTTTATTGAGCTTATGTTAATTTAGGTAGTATCAATATTTGGCCGACCATGTTTGGAACATGTATGTGACAGGTATAGTTCATAATCCCTGGGCTTTTAGCTATGAAAGATATCGTGTGAATTTGTCCTCTCATGAGCGGAAAAGTTCCAATCGAATCCACGGTAATGACATGATGTACGCCTTGAACTCCTACAAAATGGAGGTAACTTTGTCTCCTTGATTCACAACTATTTGGTCTGGTACGAAAGTAAATGATCTAAAATCCCATGCTCCTGCCTTATTTGGCTCTGTTATCCTGAATCCTCCTCCAGCGGGTATAGTTGAATTTGCAGGCGGCTGTTCTGCAGGATGTAATGGAATGTTTTGAGGACACGTGTCACATTTCATCGCAGCATGTATATTTGTCATTCCGTCGAGGTGTACGGTGTTTATCCAGAACTCTTTATCTGTTGATCTGCTAGGGCTAACTACTTTTGTTGAGGTATCTTTAGATACAGGAGATGGTTGTGTATTCTTTGATGTGGGCTGGTTAGCAATTGCCATTGCATTATGTTGATTCTGGCTTATAAATCCGCACATCAGTGTTGACACTATTACGGCTACGATTACAACAGCAATTGAGTTTGTTCGTCTTAATTTATTTTGTTTCAGATTCATTTTAGGTACCTTCTTCTTTATTCTATTTTCATATAAAGTGGGAGACGAATTTCATCTCTGAATTTCAGATTAGGAAATCGTCCTTATGCATAAAGTGGCATCAGTCAAAAATCACTTATGTTGGTAAAGTACTATTTCTGCCAAATAACAATCGCCCCAACTAATAAACTCTTGTTTATTCTCTCTTCACAAAATATTTTATGTAGACCATCCAATTAATGAAAAATATATTGAGTTCACTTAATTAAATAAAGCAAGTATTATGAATCAATCCTTGGGGATATTTCGATAAGTAACTTGTCATGTACTGTGAATTCCATAACTAATCCTCTTCATGTGCACTTCAGATATCACTCAAAATGGACAGAATACTGAAACTGGACTTTTTCCAGCAGTATTCGAATCATACTAAATAATTTGATTATTCCACAACTCAATCTATATTATCAATATCAAATGTGAAGCTAGCGATATATTATCCAGAACAAGTCAAAATGGGTCAACTTTGTAAAAAGTTGCTGGTATTACTTGATTGACTATTATGGTATGATCTAAATATTGTCACTTTCTGGACTTTCAATCATTTTCTTTCCGCTTACCTCAACATAATAGAATCTAAACCATACCATTATTGCAAAAAATATCGCAGCAATGACATGTATTTGAGATCCAATATCCTCGGGCAAAACTGAAAACGCTGAGATTCTGTTAGTATTGTTCTCTATTATTTGTCCTATAATGTAAAGCACAATAAATATTGATATTTGGAATTGAAAGCCCTTAAAACTTTTAGATCTTATCGACAGCCATACAAAAATGATTAATGGTACTAAGGTCAGGATTGATGTTATATCTCCTATGGAATGTAAAAGAGCAGAATTATTGTTAAATTCACTTACAAATGCGTCAGTTATCATGTTCTGAGTTCAGTCATTTTCCTTTTTGTTGATGCATATAGAAGATATATTCCTGCAAATGAAAGCAATGCTATGATTGACAGCGGTTCCAAAATACCTTTTGCTAAGAGCCCAAAACCTACTACTCCAGCAACATGATATATTCCTTGAATTAGGATAAAACTTAGAAGCAATATTATTATGTGAGTGAGATGTTTTGTGCTACTGTGGTTGGCGTTTCTTAATTTTAATATAAAATATATTGGAATTGTGGCAGCGATAAAATAAACTAATGCATCGATAAGATTATAATATTGGGGCTGTAGCATAATTACGTCAATTCACCACTATTCAAAAGACTATTTTATAGCGGCTATCCATATTAAAAAATGATTCTACGAATTTCATTTATGAAATTCAATATCAATTTAATTTATGACAACTTGCTGATAATGCTGCCTCACATTCCCTCATCTCCAATTCAAGTGCAACTGCAATACTGTTTTTCCGGGTGTTGCGATGTATGTAAAAATCTGGCCATTTGGATTAGAAATTAGAACAAGATCTGATTCCGAAAAAGTAAGTGCTAAGCGTTATTGACGTAGATTCTTAATTATACAGACAAGTGGAAATCCTCATTAATTTCGATGGCGAAAAATTCAATCGACAAGTTAAAATGAACATACTGGAATAAATAGAATATTGATTCTTCTAACTACTACCATTTTGATAATAGTACTGATAACGCTAATTGGTCTCATAGGCTACACAAGTATATCGACACCAGCCCAGTCGATTTTCAAATCAACTACTAATGCTGCTGAGAACAGGGTCACCATCGGAGACAATTTGGTCCCTTTTTCTGCACTGTCTAACCTATCACCCAACAGTCCAAATCCAATAAAATCAGAGTGTTTTAATTATGGCTACATAGCAAATAACAGACCATTAGGCAACCTACTCATTATCAAATATAAAAATGATGGAAGCTGTAATCCTACGATAGAGCTATTTTCGAATATCGGAACAGTCCTTGGTATTATCCCATCACAAGGCGACCCATTGCGTCTGGGCTATAATGCTCTTATTTTTATAAAATTTATAGAACGTCCAAAATAAATACCTATACCGACATTAATAGATACTAGATAGTGAATATTCAAGAACTATTGCCGTTGGGGTAATAAAATAAAAGAAGACGATCTTCACTCGTATAACGAATGATCGATCAGAGAGATCTGATCATCCGTTGTCGATTTGACAGTTAGGTTTTGTTCACATAAATTGTGGAATGTACTACGGGCGAGGATCTATATCTTATCTTGTATTTCAAGACTACTCTCTTTTTACAAGTACATAGTGTGGTATATTTGCAATAGTCGCTGGATACGAAGAGTAAAATTCCCAGCCTGACGCAAAGAGGGTTCTTGCTTCATCTACATTTGTTATAGTAGCAATATCTATCACTCTCCTTCGTCTAAAAATTGGTTTGTTGTTGTTACTGATTTGGACCTGTGCCTGTTGCGGTAAGGAGGTCTGCACGAATTTGTGTGTATGTTCAATGCCATTTTCATCAATTAGTTTCCATCTTGTTTTTCCAGTCTCAGGATCGTCACCTACCTTATCGAAGCCAATTAGTTGGTTCGGATATCCAGCTGCCTTGCATCTGTTACATTCTTGCATCTTTTTTGGCGGTTTTGATGCTTCCGCAGGTATTGTTGTTGACATTGGCCTTAATCTGCAAGATTTGCTAATAATTCATGTGACACCAATAAGAGAGGGAGAGACCATACTTGCAGATTATATATTGATTAGAATATTTTTGGCGGTTCTTCTCTAAGATTTAAAATTACTCAAGGGGCTTTTCTCATGCGAAAGAAAATTTTATCTACATCCCCGTGAGATATCCTACTTCGACGGTTGTTATCTATCTAACAGCAAGCGTAATGCATTAAGGCCACCAAGAGTGGGCTTGCATTAAGGTTGGGGGCCTTTTTCTCGTGCGACGCCGAGAATGGGTATTATCAAATTTTGGATGTTTAGCTTCATTTAAAAAAATTTTTTAGTGTGAATGTTGCCTTTGGGGAGTATGTCTACACAGCTTTTCTACTCTTTCCTCCTGTAGTGGAACCTATCTAGATCAGGGATATTATCGTTACAGGTGTAGTCGGGCTGCATACTGACGTCATTTATACAACTCTTAATTCTTCATTCATTTAAAGAGTTGAAACGCCATGTACGATCTTGCTCGTATAGACTATTATGGACTTGGCAGTCAGGCTATAACTATTAACGCGAAAATGGTCCAGAAAAGCCCGATATTTAGTAATTGAACCTTTATCTGATGTTACCACAACTTTTTCAATTCGAATGCATGATCCAGAAAAAATAATAATAAGCAAAGTTGCAAGTTTCAGAAGAGTCATGTCAGTTATGAAGATAATGTGACAATGTAAAATATGACTCAACATCGCGATTATCAGTCGGCCGCCTCCTGTCTTCACTAATTTCAAAAGGTTTAGCGAGGAAATCATCTGGCGTCACTCACTAAATTACCCCTTGGGATAAGAAATATACGAGGACGACCGATAAGAAAACACTAGAGGATCTAGTTCGAATGGGATTTGAAAATGAATATACTCTCAAAAACTTCCTGAAATCAAATGATGAGAGGGTATTTCATGAGAACTATGAGAAAGCAGTAAAAGATATCAAATCTCGTTTCGGTAAAAAATACTCAATGATCATTAATGGCAAGCATTATAATTCTTCAAAGACATTTACTGACACTTCGCCAATAGACAAAAGAATAAGACTAGGTTATTTCCCTTTGGCTACTAAAAAACATGTGAGAACGGCAGTCAAAGCAGCCAAGACCGCATTTGAGAAATGGGGGAAAGTCAATTATAAATCTCGTATTGTCATCTGCTATGCTGCAGCAGATATAATATCTGAGCGTAAATTTGAATTAGCCGCATGGATTTCTTATGAAAATGGTAAAAATAGGTACGAGGCCATTGCTGACGTAGATGAAGCAATTGATTTCATCAGATACTATTCTAAAGAGATGGAAAGAAATAAGGGCTTCGTAGTCCAAACTAAGAATGCAAATTCAAATGAAGTAAGCAAGAGTTTGATGAAGCCATACGGTGTTTGGGCTGTAATCAGCCCATTCAATTTTCCTTTTGCCATCTTAGCGGGAATGAGTATCGCGGTAATTGTTACTGGCAACACAGTAGTTCTAAAACCTGCAAGTGATACTCCTATTATCGGAAGTCTATTTGCAGAAATTTTGAAAGAAGCAGGCTTACCTGATGGAGTACTAAACCTTGTGACAGGGTCTGGATCAAAGATTGGAAAGGTAATTGTTGCAAGTCGTGATGTTGCGGGTATTGTGTTTACAGGTTCCAAAATGGTAGGACACAGAATTATGGAAGATTCCGGCAAAGTTATACCCAGGCCAGTTATCGCAGAACTTGGGGGCAAGAATCCGGTAATAGTTACCGAAAATGCAGATATTAATAAGGCTGCAGAGGGGATCATAAAAGCTGCATTTGGTTATTCTGGTCAAAAATGTAGCGCATGTTCCAGAGTTTATGTTCAGAAAAACGTAAAGGAATTATTGATGCAAAAATTAGTGGAGAAGACAAGGAATTTCTCTATTGGAAATCCTCTAGACCAAGATATATTTATGGGTCCATTAATTAATCTGAATGCATATACAAATTATCAAAAATTCGCAAAAATCGCCTCCAGGGATGGTAGGGTAATATTCGGCGGAGCTGTGAAACGACAAGGTAGTTTGAAGCATGGTTATTACGTAGAACCGACTATTGTTGAGGATCTGCCAAAAAGTCATATGTTATTTAAGGAAGAGCTATTTGTACCGATTCTGTGTGTAGCAGCATACAAAGATTTTGATGAAGCATTAAAACTATGCAATGAGTCAGAATACGGACTGACGTCAGGCATTTATAGCAAGAAAAAGGAAGAAATCGACAGGTTTCTTGATAACTCAAAATCTGGAGTAGTATATGTTAATAGGATTGCTAGTGCTACAACCGGAGCCATGGTAGGTTCTCAACCATTTGGTGGTTGGAAAGATTCTGGTACGACGGGCAAAGGAGCAGGAGGACCGTACTATTTGACTCAATTTCTAAGAGAGCAGAGCCAGACTGTTGTTACCTAATCCAAGGCTATTTTTAGAAAGACTAGTGCGATACTACTTTTGAACATATACTACAGTAAATAAGGTAACACCATCTTAATCTCAATTTAGTAAGATTATTTTGCGTGCACCATTTTTCTCACGCTTTAATAATGTAATTGTTAAAAAAGAACTTTTGACAATACTTATAACAGTAGCTGCATCTGCCATATTATGGCTGAAGAATAGACCTTGCTAGTAATAGGATGTTTCTCTTTCTCTCTCTAATTCGACGTATGGAGTATGGAAGCCATTGATTACCATACGGTATATATTCAGACGTCTTAAGCTTTCGTTTTACAAGTATTTCTTTTAACTCATTATGAATACCCATAAGTAGCTGAAATTCGAATTTCTTTCTATCGGTACCAAACTTTTCTGATAACGAGATTGCGTTGTCAACCAGTTTGGGATCATGCGTTGCGATGGCAAAAATATTATTTTTGTTCTTGTCCTCAAATAACATTTTTGTCAATTTGGAAAAATTCGAGTTGATTTCGCTCATTGATTGAAAGGCGTTCTCTTCACATTGTCTATATGCACCTTTCACTATTCTAACATTTGCTCCTTCTTCTAACAAATGCAACAAGTCACTTGCGCTCCTCCTAAGATAGGATTGTAGAGCCACCCCTATCAACGAATTCTCCTTAAAAAGATCAAGGTAGATAGAAATTGTATTTTGGACATATTCAAAGGATTCAATGTCGATCCACATAAATTTGCCTAGGCTTTTAGCTTTTTTAGAAATTTGCCTAAGATTATTTAAACATTCTTCATAACCTCTCTTTAATCCGACTTGAGTTGGTTTCACAGAAATACTACCGTCTATTCCATCCTTACTCACAAAATCTAATAATAAGCAATATTCTTTTACTGTCAGCTCAATACTTTTGTTATTGGTATTATCTTCACCTAGAAAATTCAAAATTGCAGAGATTCCTCTCTTATTGGAATTTCTGGCTGCTGATAATGCCTCCTTATAAGTCATGCCCGAGACCCACTTTCTGGCTCGCTCGATACAACAGTCTTTCAAGTAAGGTACTGTTGTGTAATGCTGGTGGTGAGGCTAGATTTTGTGTTCTAGATATTTCAGAATACCAATTTTCAGTTACAATAATATACTTACGTTGATTACTCTATTAAATTTTCATATCGAATGGTTTTTTCAATGGACTATCGCCTAACGTAATTCCAAGTAACTACGAAAGCATTTAACCAGACAATAGATGGGCTGAATGATTGATTTAACGAATTTAAGTCAATTGGTATGGATCGACCCAATCCACATGCAGGGGTATATTGTTAATTATTGATTGGGTTGTAGTTCTTAACAGGAATAGTTGAAGGTATAAATGAGCAGAGAAATCATGTTTTGGTCAGGCATTAATATCCAGGATTCGATCTGTACGTTTGGGTCCTTTTTCAGCATCAATGAGACCTCTACTATTACAAGATCTCTGGTAATTTAGACTATGTTAAATCTACTTCTCTCTAAAAATCAAGAATCAGATCCATTGGAGCAATATGTTTGTAGGTATTAATGGTTAAAATATTGTCAATTTCTGTCTCCACTTGATTATTGATTTTGTGGTAACTTCAGTAACAACGCCCTGTGCATTGCTAAGTTCAGGTATTAGCCATGTAGCCTTAATTTTAATTTCAGTCGATATGGTAAATTATGGGGCCGAATTTACTATGCATTATTATGCAGAGATCATCTTTGGTAAACGTACTTAACCGAAGATGATATAATACAACATTTACGATCTGCTTATACCAATAACTGTAGGAGTGTAGAAAAAACTCGCCTCTTTTTGGGTGTCAAAAATGAGTAGTATGCACTTCATATATATCAATTTTCAATCCATGTGATCTCGATATACTTTATGGTGATCTTTTCCTTATGACAGATATCGAAAATTGGACTCACATTTCTTCTTTCTCCTTCTCCTATGAGTGAACGTTCAAGAGATCCTTGTCCCCATGGTTTTGGATGACCAGAACGTCCCACCTGATTTTTTCCATTTTATATAATCTTCTAGAATATTTTTATGATCAAATGCAAATTTTTCATCTGGTATATCCTCTAAATTCATCCAATATAGTTCCAAGGCATCATCAGGCAGTGCAGCTGCTTTAACTTTCCCATTTCTACTAGTAGGAATTTTTCCTATAAATACAGTAGACATATTGTGTCCCCTAGGATCTCTTTTAGGATCCGAATATACGCCGAGAATATCAATTAGTTCAATATCCAACGATGTTTCTTCTTTTACTTCGCGTTTTGCCGCATCTTCTACTGTTTCTCCTTCATTTACAAAACCCCCTGGGATTGCCAAATATCCTCTAAATGGTTCATTCTTTCTTTTAACTAATAAAATACGAGAATCCATTTGTATGATGACATCTACAGTAGGAATTGGGTTCTTATGTTCCTCTTTCTTCATAACTATCATAATAAATAGGACCGGTTAATAAGATAACTATATTCACTAATTGATAAGCGATTTATTCAAAATTAATGTTTTTGCATAGCCCATTACATCGATTTTGCCCCAATCTCTCAGACAGCAATTGGTATTTATGATTATACATCTAGTAACGTCGGGTGGCCTCTAAGAATCGAAAATGTATAATAAAGTAACCTTAAGATTCCAAAATATTGTCAGTTATAGATTGTGCAGATTAGCCATAATCCGGCGAGCCAATATATTATTATATTAATAAGTTATTAAATTCCTTATTCGCATTTTGTGGGATTTCTAGGATCGATCGATCCGATTCTTTTCTTAAGGTTGATTCTAATCTTAAAATCGACAAAAGTGAAGACGTTGAAGCGGATTGATTAACAACTTGATAACAAATAGCAGATCTATGCACAGCAAGGAATTTCGAAATATGTCGATTCCAGTAAGATAGTATGATCTGTCTGGTAGTTTACTACTATCATAAACGCATGGGTAAACTATTCTATTTAAAGGAAGTTCGTTAATGATCCTATAATAGTATTAGTGGTCACGAGTTTAGCTAACAGGGAATATCTCAATACCATCTAGCAACTATTTATGGGCAATATGGGCACACAGTTAGATTATTGAATTATTTGTAGCAGGTCAATCTGAAGCAGTTGTTTTATTTCTCTGCAGTGCCTACATATCTGTACCTAAAACTCCTGCGTTCCCCCAGTTTTCTTTTGAAACTTCGTAAATCAAAATTCTTATCTTTTCCTCTTGAGTTTTCATGATCCTTGCCGTTTCCTTTGTCAATACTTTAATAAGTTCTCTTTTTTGCTCTACCGATCTGCCTTGGCTCATCGTTATTTGTATAACAGGCATATTTCTTTACGGCTTTTCAGTATTATTTATTGGCTTGGAAGAGATAACTTTTTTAGGTAAAATCGAGTTGATTAGGTCAGCCTCCCAGTTGAGAGACACATTATGTTACGAATGTCAATCTTACTAAGCATCAAATGGGCGTCATTAAACACTTTGCGAAATGCGATTTCGTCACAGATTAGCTTAATTTTAGCATTTTAGCATTAATAATCGTAGTTGAGTTCATCTCTGCTATTGACGGCATCGTTATAGAAGTATAGTTTGTTACTGGTGTAGTAGTTATGTTTTGCTCATAGATAATATAGTACTCTGGATACTGTGGATACCAGTATAGTAGTAATTATAGCAATTGCTACAACAACTACTGCTATCCTGCCCACATGACTTAAGTACAAAACTATTGAGCAATATCGGGCAATACGCAGACAAATTTCATAAGTAGTAGTTGGAGGAGATCGGTTACAGTCAAATGACCATAGGCGATATTACACTTCTTTAAATATTGCCTTACATACATATTTTGTGAGTTATCTAGTGGATTCCATTATAGAGATTTCGTTATATCGGACA
>CAVXZB010000044.1:0-28488 GCA_963765895.1 uncultured Nitrososphaeraceae archaeon
TTTGATGAACCATCACGAGGATAAGTTTTCCTGCTAACAATCATAGGCTTATGTAAAACAGGCGAATACATCGAAATGATATCCCTTAATGACTCGACATCTTTTTCATTGGCCAACTTCAGGAGTTTATCATTTGTGATCTGTGGATATAGTGATAAATCTCCAGAACCTTCTGGTCCAATCCAATCTCGCTATCTCTAGGATATAGTTCGCGAGCCAAAATTCCTCGACATCGTTAAATAAATCTGGATGGAAAACGTAACCTCGCTCGCTGGAATAATTTAGGAAATGCTTAAGCATTAGTCCAAATACATCTTCTACATATACCCTATCAATAGAACGTTCGCTGTGATGGCAAAACCCTATCATTATTCTCCAGAACTTTTCCGGGACTGGATCGTCGGTTAACAATAAACGGAGCCCTTTATCGCTAATACTGTAAAACTTTTCTGGCCTTCCGCGGCCATACTTCCAATTGGCTTTCGAAATATATTCGTGAGCTAGTAGGCTGTCAATAGCACGAGATACATCGTTATAGTGACGCTTTGGCATGTGAGACTGTAATTTACTTTTTGACAATTTTCCAAAGCCTGCCAGACATGCCAGAATATCTATCTGTAATTGTGGTTTGCTCCGGCTGTACCACTTTGGCTCATCTAAATATATGGTGTTTATACTTGGACATATAAAAGCCATATATTTAAATTTTTTAGAATGGTAAGAAATTTAATGATAAGAACTTTAATCCAAATCTCCCCTCAAGTATGGGGAAAGGTGAAAGACTTCGCAACTGTTAATGACATTTCTGTGAACTTAGCAGTTGAACAGTTGCTTACGCTGGCACTTACGCAGTCAGGTTATTTGCTGGGAAAAGTCCCGGCGAGGGCGGGGAATTGAACCACTACGAACTCGATATGAACAAGGATCAAGACACTATATGCGAGGCCTCAGGATGTCATGCAAAAGCTACTGATACAATCGCAGTAAAAGTGGGAACACTAGGCGTAATTTCTTTATTGCTTTGCACCAGTTGCGTCTCTAAATTCCAGGAGGTTACACAGACATGCTGAAAATCAAGCCATTTGAAGGCAAATGTTCAAAGTGCGCGCGTCATGAGAGACAAATTTCGAAGTTGACAAAGGCATTCATAACGGCAGACGATGAAAATGTGCGTCGCTGTAAGCAGTGCGAAGCCATGATAAGGCGGTTCAAAGCTGAGCACAATTCAGAAAAGTTAAAGCAAAAGGCTGGTGTTAGAAGAGGTTGAGCGACCAGTTTCTAACACACAGGATCGTCATCTCTGGTGATACCAAAATGACTACCACTGATATATTACCTGATCTTGAAAATAAGGGTTTCCACAAGATAGCTCATAAAATCAAAAAATCAACTGCATTAGACCAAGTTAATTTAGAACTGGAGTGGACAGATTATCTCCAAAATCTGGTTGATTGTGGGAATAAGCATCTCTGAAGAGTTTTCGACTCAGGCTCGTTATGGATGAGGTTTAGAAGAAGATGGCAATAACATCAGAAGATGATAAGCAATCGTCTGCTAATATTAACTCACCACTTGATGTTGTAGCAAAAGAAGTAAAACAAGATGACAGGTTATGCAGACAAGTCTACTATACGCTTCTGAGTATGTATACGAAAAATCCTATTAATCTGGCTATAAATGCCCCCACGGGTGAAGGCAAGTCCTATCCAGTAAAAAAAGTAGCAGAGCTATTTCCGCAATCAGATGTTTTATTTCTAAGTGCAATGTCTGATAAGGCATTATTTCACAGACCTGGTGTACTTGTTATAAAAAATGAAAATGGAGAATATCAACCTGTAGAGGATAAGATAGCGGAAATTGATTCAGAAATTGAAGATAAAGCAAGTGAAGTTTACACTACAAGTGATACAAATTTAAAGAAAGGTCTGAAAAGTCAAATTAAGTGCTTAGAAGACGAAAAGAGAGAGCTGACAAAAGACGCAATGAAGTTAATTGATTTAAATCACAAGGCATTAATCTTTTTGGACACACCAAATCATACGCTACTAGAGGCAATAATGTCTCTTCTTAGTCACGACAATTATGAAGTGGAGTATCATTTTGTAGATAACTTGAACGGCATAAAAACAAAAATCAATGTGTTAAGAGGATTTCCAACTGTAATCTTCACAGCCGCTGTAGATTACAGCAAGTATCAACGCTGGCCAGAAATTCAAAGGAGATTTATAGTAACCAATCCCAAGATGACACCAGAAAAATACAAAGAGTCCATAGAGCTTATGGGGGCCAAGAATGGTTTACCCGATTTTGTATATGATGCAACAGTAGTTTCTGAAAATGAAAAGAATCAAGCAAAAGTAATGATAAAAGAGTTGAAAGCAAAAATACTGTCAATTTCAGAGCTGAAATAGCAATGGCTCTCCTAATGTATTCATACCATTTAGAGAATCTATAGAAAAATCACTGCCAACCGATAAAGCCTCTGATATGACAACTGCTCAAAGACTTTATAACTACATAACATTGTTACCCATAGTAAATATTGACAAGCGACCCAGACTTGTTACTCGGCGTGAAGGTGATCCTATATAAAAGATATGTCCATTTGCAACCTTCGAAGACCTTCAAGAGTCAATATACCTTATGGAATATAGCAATGGGGTCAGACCATATGTGTTGGAGTGGTACAATGAAGTATTTCTAAACAGGTTTAATGAAATAAATAATGCGGCTCTAGACAATGATGGAAGTACAGGTTTAACAAGTCGCCAGTTAGCAGATGCCACATTTCAAACCAAACGACGTAGATTATCATCAAAGCAAATTCTCGAAAATTACATAGAGCCTCTTATTAACGCAGGATATCTAGACAAAGTAGAAAATAAAGAAGACAGGCGCTCTTATCTCTTTTATCCAGTATTAAATATAAAACAGAAGAAATTATTCGATGGGACACAATCTAATAATTTATCACAACGAAACACAATTGGTATTGTAGATTCTACAATATTTCCAGATGGAAATTATCTAATATCTAAAATTCAGGAGGTGTTGAGATATTCGTCTGAGATACATAAAATAACAAAATTAGAAAATCATGAAGACAAGGAGATAACTGCTGAGGAATTAGTCGATCAGGTACTATGCGGATCCTGGCAATTATTTTGAGACCTCCCCGACTTCGGCCTTGGAGAAAACCACAACGACAGCCATTGCTATCTCTAATACTTCTATAGAGTTGGCTAAACCACTAGAAGTAAAAAATAATGAAATACATGGAGTCATCGCCGAATATTCTTTGAATACGATAAACAAGGATAAATCACAACAAACTCTAGATATCAATATAGAACCTATACAAAATAAACAAGAATAGTCTACAAATTATTCGATTAAAGCAAATCGAATAATATTCTATTCTCAAATACCATTAGTGAACTATACCTGTCTGGGTATGACCCAATTGCTTCGTTATCTTAGTAATGGCGCTAATCCTCTTGTCCATGGGCGCCAACATATTCGGTTCTGTTAATACTTAAGTACATTTAACAAATTGGCCAACATTGGATTTTTTAACGCCGTCTTGATTATCACAGAAATAGGGTTACAATACGATGTCTGAGTGACTAGAATTTGGACATTTACTCAAATTGGATACAAGATCATAAACTTGCAGTATGTAACAAATGTACATTGAAGAGATCTTCCGTATCTCCAGCTAATTGCACACACGATTGTACGTGCTTTCTAAAATAGTTAACTTCTTGAAAGATCAAGTTCCTAACCAAATGATTTAATTCTTGATTCGCTTGAAGTTCTCATCTTCTCATACGCTGACTTTATGTATTTGATACAATCTAGCGTGTCAACACAAATATTAGCATTAGCAGTAATAATATTTCGTATTTCTAGGTCTGATTTATTAAAAGGGGCCCTTATCTCAACTATGTCTTTATCAACAATAATTTCAGAAGTCTTTCTACGTTTGGTCTTTACTACAGAGTAATTGATTGTAGTATTACCATAATCCAGCTTTACTTTCAATTTTGTTGGCCCAGATTGTGTTCTGCTAAATCTATGATCTTGTGGGTTAATTCATCGGGAAAGCTAATGGGAATATTTAGCGGCACATAAATCAGAGTTATTAAATGCCCCTAAATTACTCATCAATAAATTATTCTATAAATAGGTAACACTTTCATGACTTGAAGTGAACTTGATTAGTCATAAACAAAATTATCGGCTCTACAAATCGATGATATCTATAGATAGTAGCAATTAGTCGATGCGAATCAGCATATTTAATCATGCAATAAGTTTAACACATCGGACGATATCGAATTTTTAACACGTCCGGCGTAATTATCCTGAAACTAACGTTATAATACAGATATGGGAGATGCCAGATTATAAATATTATCAAAAATGCTGCATGCTACGTGTAGGTATACTGATTATGAGGCGCGCACCAAATAGGTAGGTATTATGGATAAGATCTATCTCGTAACACGACTACATTTTAAGCCGTAAGGGTGACGCCTCAATTAATGGCTGATTATCAGTCAAGAATCATAATACATAGAGAGAATGAAATGAAAGAAAAGAGATATGGAATATGAAATCTACTATCATCCAAAACGACATCGACAAGCATGTGAAGATCATTATGCGTACAATCACGGAGTACTCATCCACTATACTAGGATCGGCCTAGGAACCTTTGATCGTCGTGATCCCTGGCTTTCCTGACTTTGTTATACCTGGCGCATGTTTGGCATAATACGGTAACAGGACTTGTGTTCAAAACATCTACGTTTTTTCTCTAGTCGGTTTTTTGCAAATATTCTGTGTATCTTGGTGGCAGATAGAATATCTTTTCTGGCTTTATTTTAAGAATAATCCTCTTTACGCTGGGTGAATGAGCAGGATACGTTGCTGTATTGAGATATCTCTTTGCAAGCTTATCAATGTGTTGATCAGCTCCT
The DNA here is from genome assembly GCA_963765895.1 of uncultured Nitrososphaeraceae archaeon. Taxonomy (GTDB): domain Archaea; phylum Thermoproteota; class Nitrososphaeria; order Nitrososphaerales; family Nitrososphaeraceae; genus JARBAU01. The sequence continues at coordinate 4,986 of CAVXZB010000044.1, forward strand.
TCAGTTGTCTGTTCAACTACTCTTCCCTTAATAGTTACCATACTGTATGGGTTATCTTCATCTACTATTGAAAGTGATACCCTTGGATCTCTGGATACATTCTTTTGCTTTAAACGATCCTTGGCAGTATTTATCAGAATTACTTCCTCTTTATTACCTTCCTCTATATCTATCCACGTAGGTGTAACTTGTGGCGAACCGTCTTTGTTTAAAGTACTTAAAAAGCCAAAATTTGTTCCTCTGAAAAATTTGACAATTGGTTCTCTTAGTATGCTACCATTGTTTTTCTGTTTGTTCATGATTCATCAAGTACTACTCATTAACTCTTAAAAATCAAGCAGCTACGTCTATCGCGAGTAGACGCTATGTCTTCTAGTTTCTTATAGTTTAGTGAAAAGCATTGCAGAAAAATTGAACAGTCTATCCCTATGTACGAGTATGTATAAACCCCTAATTCAAACTTCATCACTCATAATTATATTAACTGCACTAGCGACTACTCTGTCGTTATCTTATACTAATGTCTGGGCAGCAGCCAACAATGATCCGATAAAAGGGATGACAATTACGGCTGGCTCATTTAACCAGCCAGGGCAACATGACAAGCAGGGACCACAGGGACCTCCTGGACCTACACCAGGACCGTGGATATATTTAACATTTGATTCTTGCAGTGGAACAAATGGAAATCACGACGTAACATGTAACGTACACGACGAGACAGATATAACACAACTAACATGTACAGTAGCAGATCCTGCAATTTCAGGAGGAGTTAACGTAGGTATGTGTACTACGAACAATGGCAAACATCTACAATGCACCATTCCTCCTCAACCAGGTGTTTTTGGATGTAACTTACAGTCCTAAATGAGCTTTCTATGACATTAAAAGATAATTAACATACCTGCTTTCTTTGTACTAATGAAAGTACTTCCCCATGTCATGAGAAATATCAATGAATTTAACATACCCAATGGAAATTCTCTAGGATATGAAATTTTGTACTTTGGTGTAAATCTCATACTCATGTTTGATTATAGACTATCTTTTGATGTAGAAGTAACCAATTCAAATAAAGAAATAGAAGTTCTAGTTATGAGTAGAAAAGATGTACCGACATGGAAGGAAAATAATGAAAGTAAAAGGCCCGAAATTAACTTCTATTACAGTAGAAGTGGACTAAAAATTAATGATGTCTTTAAGCCTACTACAAGTGACGCATATGCATTTGTACTAAACAACCGAGGATCTTCTATTAGTCAAGAAGTAAAAACAGTTGAAGTTACGTTGATTCATAACTGGCAACAGGAGGTAAAGGAGTCTCAATTAAAAGATCGGCCCAAAGAACAATCGATTAAATAATGTATTAATGAAGATGCCTTCCTTCAAATAACATCAAGACATATATCTTTAGCTTGTTTCATCATGGGGAGTAGAAAAGACGGCTAGTCAGAGAGCGCCTGACCAACAGGTAAAATTTCGTAATGACTGCAATGGCACAAAGTGGTTGTTCAATGAAGTCGTTGAAATCATACCACCTACGAGTTAAGGAGAGACTTCATCCTTGTTTAAAACGTCACATGCCAAATGGTTGTCATCTCCTCTTTCTTCACATGTTACATAATGCAGTCCTGGTTTTAGGTCAGCAAAGTCAGAAGTATCTTGCCAGGTAAATAATCCTTATTCTAGCAACATTTCCAATAGAGCGGTATAAAAAAGGTAGTAGGAATTTACGAACTAATACGGAAGCATTTACCTGATTCGTCATTATCAAGTCGTGCGTATCCAGTAGGACATGGACCCTTAGGAAAGCAGTTCCCCTTATCATTAGCAGAAAACCCAGATGGACATTTACCTGTTGTCAGGTCGGGTTTACATTTAGCTAGACCATTAGGATTAAAGGCACAGTCCTTATCAGGTTTGGCCGTCGGAGCTGCGGTATCCTCGCTACCAGAGCTAGAGCCACTCGACCCGCTATCAGACTTCGATTTAGCCAGGAGCATCCAGTTACTAGAACCAGCTACAGCAGAGGACATTAGGAGGAAGATGGCCATAGCACTTACTACAACTAATTTTTTATTCATATATACTCACAACTACTAAGGCGACGTATTAACATGTTATTCAATGCGTTGCAGTTAGACCAAGTCCTTATACAGTTTCATATGATATTATACTATTAAGGTATGAGAGGTAGAAGGTAGGTAATGGCTAATATCACTCAAGGAAAATTTGTTTGCATAGATTTATGCAAGACTAATAAGCATAGCGGAACTTAATTAATTCATTGTTACTTTGATGTGATATAACTTATTATAATAAAAGATCGTGTGTCTATTTACGTATGAAAACAAAACACACAGCAGGTTATATAGCAGCTATGTCAGGCATTGCTATAGCCCTCGGATTTGTAATGCTATCAAATGGTAGTAATGCACTAGCTCAGCAACAAACTAACAATACTACGAATGGCCCTATGATGACAATGATGCCCAGTGGCCAACAAATGTCCCAGAATCCAAATTCTATGAGAATGAATACAATGAATTTGAATAGCTCGGTATCTCTATTCAGCCCGGTAATAGATGCAATAAAGGCAAAGATACATACAACACTAAATGATGCCACTACAAATGCATTAAAAGCAGTTGGAGGCGGCTCAAACTCGTCAGCTGTTGCAGCGTTTATTCACCCGGAGAGAGGATTTCTAGTATATGATGTATTTGTTCTAGATACTAACGACAATATTCATCGAGTAATAGTAGATCCTGGAAACGGAAAAGTGCTATCCAACCAACCAATGTCCTTGATGGGAATGATGGCAATGATGCATCCTTCTATGGGAATGATGGGAGGTCCTGGCATGGGAATGATGGATCATGGAATGATGATGCAGCATGGCATGATGGGAGGTCCTGGCATGATGGATCATGGAATGGGAATGATGGGAAGTCCTCAGAACAATCCATGGTAGTAACTAATGTAATGATACTAGATGAGGCAGCAAGTAATAGGAAAGATAAATTTATCATTTTTTCTTTTTTTGTTCTTTGTACTATTTTAAAAAGGATGGACGTCTTGTGGGTCTATCTTTTGGGTTGCTAATAGTAGGTAACCAGTCGGCAGGCAGCCCCCTAAGAAGTAGCGGTCTTTATACAACGGCTAACCTACAAGTTTGGCTTTGCTAATTTCCTTGTACACCAGGGGCAAAACTTGAAAGGCTCTAGACTAGCGACAGCCCGCTCGTAGCCCATAAAATAGATGTACCGCTTTTTCACTGCGTTGAATCGGCCGCAATGACCAGCGGCTCGACTTTATTCTCCGATATAAACGGCGGTAAGAATGGATTCCAATTTGAATCTGGAACTGAAAAAAAAAGTTATAGCGGACGATTAGGACAGCGTAATAATATTGGCAACCTGAAGCCAGGTCAGATCTATCAGCTTAGAATGACTAAAAAGAATGTAGGTGCTGATGTTCAGTTAAACACTTGGGTAAACAATAACCCACATTGTTCATATTTACATAAAAACGGTTGGGTAAAGCGACAAGGCGTGACGAGCAAGTGTGAACCAATAGACCAACTGCGTATAGATAACTGGCCGGAGGCACCGGGCACCGACAGTAAGAATGCCATCTCTGTTAGCTCACCGAATTTAGGCTAGTTCTTGCCCGATGGGACGATATTATATTTCTTCTCCGTGCTAAAAATCAGTGACGTACCAAGTATATCTTGACATCTAATGTCGGGAGCCCATGAGTTCGCGTGAGGAAATAATGTAGAGTGCTCGCTTTACTTCGCACCATCCCCGTATATATCCTTCACCGAATGCCACACTATGATGATCAAGTCCTTTACCTGTTTGATTTATGTAAGGCCCATAATAACCAGGACCACCACCAAATCCATGAAGGACATTAGGAGGAAAACCTGCATCTTGCACTCCATAATTAAACCCTGTTTGAAACGCTGGTGCTCGCATATACAACACTCTGCGCGCCTATCATTAGGACTATAACTGCAACTGCGCCTATCAAGACTTTCATTTACCTATGCATCCTCCGCCGAGTTACATATATGCTCATCATTGCCCTTCACAGACAGACATCCAGCCATAAACCCGCGCTCGTATGGATCGCCACATTGTGTTAACTTGTCCTGACTAAAGTGGTGATTTAGACCGTCGTTATATCCGTCTTTGTAACAATTTTCTGCGTATATTGGCTTTGGCATTAGTACCGACTGTACTTAGAACCGCTAAGACTGCGATTGTTGTTACGATTGTTTTCATATCTTAATGGACCATGCCGTGGCTAGTCAATGATAATCCTTACAGTCAAAGTCCGCAGTATCCGTCTCCTTTCCAGAGTTCGGCCTCATTATTGAGCACCAGCCCTTAATATATCCATCACTAAAGCTATGTGTCTGATTATCTAATGCGTTGTCTGGTTGTTTTACCCAATCTAACTTACTCATATTAGCGTTATCAAGATATGCGTCAGATACTCCGTGTTGAAAGCCCTGTCCTAATTGATCCTGTGTGCTCTCCCGTGAGCAATCAAATGTAAACTCATCTGCATCACTTGCCATATCATCTATACTACAGAATCCGTCCAAAGGCACTTTCTATACCCATAAAAGTGCCAGATAATGCAAGTGCAAGAATAACGCTTAGACCAGACATATAACTAATTGCATATTTCACTGCCAGTCAAATGATGTTTTGAATCATATACTAATAAATAGAGAGATGCATAATACGATACCGAAGATTAATAAACGATTTTAATCGCTCAGTTACTTAGGTTAACTAAGAGATTTGTTACTAACAACTAGTTTAGTACAATCGATATAAACAATGTATTGTAAATGAGATTCCCAGTAATTTATCTCTCAGTACTTCGTGCCTATCCTAGAGGACATGGTATAAAAGAAGGCTATCTAGAGTATTCCTATGCGTCATTCCTTTAATAAGTTTGACCATATCGGACAATATCGGATTATATCGGATAAATTGATTGTATTACGATATGCGGCATATCAAATAATAAACATTTTCCCAAATGTAGACTGATAGTTCGATAAATGTACACTAAATAGATAGAACGTCTCGTGTATGTTAGGCCGGCCCATTTGTTAAACGAAAGGAAACGGCGCGCCTATAGACCAATTTCGTATTGATAGTAATTATGAAATAGTCTTTTTAGTTAGCCTTTTCTTGCCGGGTACAACAACAGTATATTCATCAAATACATATCGACAATAGTACAGACCCCTAACAAACCTAGTTGTAGTAATTAGTGTCTAGACATCTGGATGAGTTATTTCATTCCAGCATTCAACACAATAATCACCTAGAATGTTAAAAATCTCCGCATATTCTTTATTACATTTTTTACATCTGGAATCTGAATTAATTACAACTGACATTATGTAAATTACAACTGAGTAAGGTTATAAGTACATTGCATAGCTTTCGTATAGTTGATTTGTCCCTACAACAGTCGTTATATACTAGGTATTTAGGAATAGCATATCCTATGGCAATATGGCTATTGCAGTAGAAATACTTGACTATAGGAGAAGAACTACAAACTCGGATCTCTGGGTTATCGCGGATAAATGCCCTCTTGGTGGTGGGGATAATTTGTAACAGATCGCGGCAGTACTCTGAGTATCTTTATGAGCTCAGTTGATTATCTTATTGTTGTTAAGCGATTTATATTTTTAATATTTAATGCATTCTCAATTTGTCGATTTAGATATTAGCCAGACGTTAAAAATTTAATACATCATTATAATAAAACTATAGATGTAGTTGATACATATCATATTCGCTATTATCCAATCAACACCTCATATTGGTTGTACACTCTGGTTTGATTGCCATCTACGTTTCCATCTTACTCTCACTAAAGAGATTCTTATTGCAAGATATATACCAAACCCTGTGAGTATCCAAAGAATCGTTGCCGCTACTACATTATATTCAAGTAAGTATATAACCGCAAAAACGAGTGTCAGACCTGCATACGAAAATACTATAATTGGCAAGTACCTTTGTAACTTTCTCGGCAATTTCTATAAGCTGTACTGTTAGCTTCATGCGATCTGCAGTAGAATTAACCATAGTTATTTACTATCATAACTATAATGATTAAAAATGATATTAAGGTTATCGGAACTCCTTAATTTACACCAAAATTACCAACCTAGTCGCATTCAGACTAAGCCTCTCGGAGCCTGTTTTCTTCTGCAAATGAGTCTAGCTTATTTCAAATTTTGAATTTTAACAATCCTATATTGTACGATGAATCTTCCTACATTACGTCCTGTGCGTAAAGTTATTAATCCTTTAAAATACGTATTAGATATCATTTAACGCTATCATTTGAGGTCCAAATTGGTGCTTTCGATCATTTGTAATCTCTGATAATATACCCTTAAAAGTCTATAGAAGGTAATATTAATTAATTCAGAATAAGTGGAAATTAAATAAGAGCACGGTCTGTCTTTTAAACAAGAGGCACAAGTAACCAAGGTTATCTTTTCGTTACTGTCTCGATAATCAATCTGAGTTCATGTCTCACGTAGAATCGATTACCTAAACTCTTTAGAGGACCATAATCTTCTTGACGCATATTGGTCATACCGACAAGCGAATCTTTGTCGCGTCAGGCATCAACCCCTAACGTGACCCAACAACAAATAGAGCAAGCAGCTGCCTTTACAGCGTTCATCTATATCGAACAGATCATGCGGCTGGACGCTGCCAAAGGCAAGCTACTCGCCCAACCTGACTACTTACGCGATGTTACCGGACATCCTTGTGATCCCCGGTTACAGTGGCCTCATATATGACATGCTTTACAATGGTCACAATATGGCTCTACAGATAGCGCCTAAACTCACAACGCTAACTGGAGGTGGTGCTGGCTAAGTTGCCACCGATCAAAGTATTCAGTTCACATTCAATCATTATGGATTGAACTTAACAATACAATCGTATAACTCTGGCGTCTGCAGCCAGACATCAAATATATCATCATGTAATAAATAAATTGCAAACAATGTTAAAATTTAAGAATGTTCGTGTTTACTGCAATGAGACAGACACATTAGACCTTAACTTTATAGTGAGAAGACTACAAAAATATTTCACAGGCGTTAAGATAGACATAAGGCCTAATTTTTTGATTAATATAGATAATGTACTTGCAGAGCAGTTAGTGTCCATCATTATATCTGATGTCAAGAAACCTTTCAACGAACAACCTAGAGTAAAAGTTCAAGGAGAACTAGATCAAAGTGTTGATTATGAGAAGAATTTTCCAAGATATCTAATTCCTAATGGTATTAGTGGTAGTAATAGCAGTACCAAAAAGCAGCAGTATAAAGAATTGATATTATACGATGGGTTTAGGATGCAAAGATTATTTGAAACAATGATCAATGAAGATGAGTCGAATACTGATCATGTACATATAGTATTTGAAGATAGATTAGTATGTACTTTTAGCGATGAAGACTGGCGCTATCATGCAAGAACCATTCTAGGAGGCAGTCCTTCAATTATTTCTACAGCTGGTATTATTGAAGGACCTGCCAAACCAAAGGAATGGTACATAAAGCAAATGCAGGTAGCGGCTAATGACAGAGGTAGTGATGATGACGAAAATAATTCGAACTCATCATTTAGTGAGAAAGAAAAATATCTTGATTATGGCGATTATAGAATAAACTTTGCAGCGGTTGGATATGCTCTTCAGGCATTATTTTTCTTTATAACTGAAGGAAATCCTTTCTGTAATGATATTAATTGCAGACTTTATAATGCACACTGGCAAGAAGAACTGATATATTCACAAATACAAAGCAAGAGGCTATGTAATGAGCATGCTAAATTGTTACATAAATTCAATGCCATTTGCTGTTGAATAATAGACAACTTGGACTGATTTTTAATATAATTGAGTCTAGGATCATAACCATGGTCTTATCTGGAGTAACAAATAGTTATAAGCAACCTTTTCATCTTAAGGCAATAAACAAAGACAATATAAAAAGGCTAGAAAAGCTAAATGAGAAATACCATTGAACACCCTTAATTAAATAAATCGCAATTAATTAGCTGAATCTGGATAACCTCCTAATATATTAACGTTATAATATCTAAATGAGTGTTTAATACTGAAAAAATTATAACAACTTGAGATCTTTTACAATTGGATCTATCCGTTCTGACGAAATTGGCCCTATACCAATACAGGTAACAGTATCTGGCTCTAACTGAGTTCGTCCGGCATCATGAATCTTTACTACAGGCAAATTTGCGTTAATTATATTTATAAAATAATCATTCAATTCGGTATAACTATTTACCTTTAATATGACCTTAATCTGTCCATCATCCCGTTTCCACGCTGTGACTCCCTGCATATCAAATATGCTGGTCCTTTCCATTGCCATAACTGCAGCGTGCGCAACTTGGGCTGCAATCTTACCGGCACTCATTCCCAAATCTTTGCGAACAATAATAACTTGTTTACGCATATTAATTAATCGTGTTCTATTACTGTCGAGTATTAAATATAACTTTCCCACAAGGCAAGTCTATCGAGTGGTCATTAGTCCTAATTATTGTTTGGATTAAATATTCTGTGAGAATTCAGCCATTTCTAAGGCATATTTTGTTTGATAAGATCAGGCCATTTAACAATTATGACTGAAATGTGTTTCCATAGATCAAGAAATGCTTAGAGATATGCAAATAAATAATAATCAAGCTTCAATTATTTTTGTATTCTAAACTTAAGGAAATACTCCAAGAAAGGTCTTTACGAATCGCCTTTTTGCGATTACGAGTGCGTTTTTTCCAGTCTGTGTTAGAGTGTAGACTATGATCTTACCATCACTTTTATCCTCAACAATAAATCCCATTTCTCGAAGATTTTTCAATGCAGGATAGATTGTGCCTGGACTCGGTTTTTCTCCTTTTCTTTTTGCAATCTCTTCAGCAATCTCTTGTCCATGCATCGGTTTTTTTGATAACAGGAAAAGAATTAGAAATCCCAACATCCCTCGCATGTCACAGCAATAGCCGCTATTATCTTTTCTTGACACACCTTATATAATGTATTGGATATCCGATATATATAAATACGCCCTTAACAATATATCGTATGTCCGATATGCATAGAGACAAGAGAGGAGGTGAAACATAATTGACATATGGCTGTTGTGGATCAAGTTCTCGTAATGTAAGAAGTTTTCTTACGAAGGAAGAACGTGTAGCATTACTAAAAGAATACAAAAATGATCTGGAGAAGGAAACTCAAGGAGTGACAGAGAGAATCAAAGAATTAGAAGCGAATTAACTTACATAAATTCGCCATTTTTCTACTATGATTTTGCCGTACAATTCTTCATCTATTAATTTCTTCTGGAGTCTATGTTTATTTATATTTTAAAAGTATATCAATGATTATAATTTATCATTCGTTATAATTTAATAATAGAAGAGAATTGAAGGTTGAGGATTATGGTTAGCGAAGCAACAATAATCAAAATGATAAGCAATTGTATATAAGGATTTAACGTATAGATGGCCAAAGAAATGTTCAAAACTCCAGAGGAATTTGAAATAGGCGTCATGATTGCAATTGGATATCGGGATGATCCCAGGACACTTCCTGAAAGACTCAGAGGGAAATCTAGTAGTACACGTGAAAGAAAGGCATTGAAGGAAATTGTCCTCGAAGTTGGATCATCTAATGCATCCTACGTCACATATTTCAAATGAATCAAGTGATTAATCTTGCGTGCTTCCTCACCAACAACAAGTTCTACGTGACCTTTGATCAATACTCCTTTGAGATTCAGCCCAGCTCGATATATCTATCATCACTGATGCGTGTGGTCTACTCACGAGATTTCGATACTTGTGTGTGGCGAGAAGTAGGGATGCAAATGTCGTTATCGATTCGCAGAAACCACATGGGCATGAGATGAATGCTACCGTCTTCATCAAGTGTAGCGAGGTTAGCTATCAGTCTCATCGAAAGAAGTTTGTCGATTTCTACTGAGCTTAAGGCAAGAGGTTTGTCTGCTGCAATGTTGGTGTCAGTATGGTGTTTGTCATATTCTCGTCTATAAAGTAAAAGTTTTTGTCAACACGATGATAGACTTTATTATTATCTACAACGCAATAAAGGATTACATACACCTCAAGATCCAAAAATTTGTAACAGTCAGATAGAGGTTCTTTTAACGATAGAAGCATAGAAAGTTATATAAAGATTGGGTCGGAAGTTGAAATATACGAGAATATTGCTTACCCGAACTAAAAATCATAATTCCTATCCAATTTTAGATAATGGAATTAGTTCATTTCATCATTCTTATAGTAACAGTGATGATCGTCTTCATCAACATTATCTTTCTGAGCCTTCTTCTCACTCTCTTACTGATCCTTATTACCTACAAAACCAGGGATCAAATTTACATACCATCACAGAAACGGAAGCAAAAGTATCTCCAAAACCACCATTTATCAAAAGGATACTTCTTGTAGATGATGTTCCTGATATTACATTAACTTTCAAAGCAGGTTTAGAAGGTTATCGTTATGGTGACAAGAAAAGATTTGAAGTGTACACATATAACGATCCTTTGTTGGTATTGAAAGAATTCAAACCAGAATTTTATGATCTTCTTCTAACCGATATTGATATGCCAAACATGAATGGCTTCCAGTTATGCAAAAAGATATTAGAATTAGATGTTAACATTAGAGTATGTTTTATGTCTGCATTAGAAGTAAATATTCGAGCTCTAAGAGAAGTATATCCTAATGTAAGTTTTGGATGTTATATCGAAATGCCAGTTACAATAGGATACTTAATTAAAAGATTATCAGCAGAGTTAGATTAGTAGGATAGAATCTTCGTTTATTAATAAATCGGATTATAACAACACCTCATTCACATGTTACCAGACCACACGATCCTACCTCATTTCAAAAAATCTGATAGACTTGTTTGTTTTTGGCTACTGGATGCATCTTCTGTTGTATTAGGAATCCTAACGTCATTCCATGTCGCTTCTTACAAACCCAACATTTTCCTGAATGTGTTAGCAATTCTAGGCCCAAAGCCAGCATAATGATTATTTGCTGCTACTATTGCTAGGTTTAGTCTATCTCTTTGTTCTTCCTCATCTCTGGCTATCTTTAGAAACCTAGCCAATTTTTTCATCTCTAAAATCCTAAGCTTGTGATGATTACACATTAGTTATCAATGTTAAGCAAGGTTCAATAGATAAAGAATTTTGATATTTTCAGTTCATGAGGGGGATTAGATAATATTAAATTCATAACAAGATTGGGAAGAAGAAAAAACCCATCAAATTCAAGCGATAGTAGCAACAGCCTGGCCTCTAAAGGAAAATACATTATTGTTTTAGGTATAGTTATGGCAGTAATAGGTTTTGTTGGTGCTATATATTATGGATCACAATTTGTAAAAGAGGAGGTAAATGGAGGCGCAAGACTACCCTTTACTACTCCACCCCAAATGAATAATCTATCACCTATGGACTTTGAAATAGTGTTTGTTGTTATTGCAATAATAGGATTCGGATTGTTGACTTATGAATTTGCTGGCAGAGTAGATAAGTCACATGATTTCTATCCAAAATGAATGAATGAATGATCATTCTTTATTGTGTGACTAAAAGTAAATAATTCATGATGATATCGAAATGAAGGAACAATTCTAAAACTAAAAATGGAAAGTGTAAAACAAAACGTCATGACGAAGACGAAACCGGAGCTTGTTATCCAATACACAAGCCAATATCTAACCATATGTAGGCATCAAAATAAGACACAAACTGAAAATGCTCACATAACTACTGATAATCCAGCAATAGAATTTGTAAAATGATTATATAAAACGAAAATCATCTTGAATGGATGAAAGCTGCCATTTTCGAAAAACCCGGTTTAGAGAATCTAAAGATAAAACAAGACATCGAAGAACCAAAAATAACAGATCATGATGTGCTTGTAAAAGTTAAGATGGCCGGTATAAATCCAATAGATCATTTTGCAATATCTGGTGCACGAGAGATTAAGCCAATACCACACATACCAGGAGCTGAAATAGCCGGAGTGATAGAAGAGACTGGAAAACATGTATCGAGCTTGACACAAGGTGATAGAGTTGTAGTTTACGCTAGAGTATTTGATGGCACATGTGATATGTGCCTTAAGGGATACGAAATGTTATGCAGAAGCGGTGGGATAATTGGTGTTATGACTAATGGAGGATTTGCAGAATATATTGCTGTTCCAGAGAAAAATGTGTTTAAAATACCAAACGATATAGAATGGGAATTAGCAGCAAGTCTGCCTGTAACCACCATAACACCATATCATGCACTTAAAGAAGCAGCACTTAAAGTGAATGAATTCTTGCTTGTATTTGGTGCTTCGGGAAACACAGGAATTATGGCAGTTCAGTTTGCTAACAGAATGGGAGCAAAGGTCGTAGCTGTTTCTAAGGACGACTGGGTAAAGGATTTTGGTGCTGATTATATTATCAATGAATATGACAAAGTAATAGAAGAAGTAAAAAAGATAACTAATGGAAAGATGGCTGATGTAGTTCTAAATTCGTTGGGAATTGGGACATGGGAGAGTAGCTTTGAATCTGTTGGTGCGAATGGAAGGTTAGTGACATTTGGAGGACTAACGGGTGCAGATGTTAAGTTAAACGTTCAATCATTATATTCAAGACAAGTCAAGTTGATAGGATCTACTGGCGGAACTAGAAATGATTTCAACGAAATTATAGACATGTCTAAAGAATTGAAGATCAGAGTATGGAAAAAGTTCAAGCTAAATGAGGCAAAAGAAGCATTGCAGGCATTATTTGTCAAGGAAAGAGATGGTAGAATTGTGTTAGAAATCTGAAATCTGAAAATAAACTGTTCTAACAAATATACTCAAATCAAAGAGCATTAAACCTAGCTATCATATGATTATGGTTATCAATTATCATGATATCAACAATCCCCTTTGTAAGATGTTGAATATTCGTTATCCTATAATACAAGCAGGTATGGCAGGGTCAACCACCCCTGAACTAGTAGAGCAGTATCTAACGCAGGAGGGCTTGGAATTGTTGGGCTGCTAGACTGATGCCAGATCAGTTTTTAGACATGATTCTAAAAATAAAGGAGCTTACCACTATACGTATGGCGTTAATCTGCAATTAGCTCCTCCAGAGAAGAGTGTAACAGATGAAACTGACTGCGGTTCAACGGTTCTTGGATACTGATTTCCGTCAGAATATTGGACTTAAACCAAGGTCAGGCCAAAGTATCGCTTTACCTCCTTCAAGCCTATCTGAGGCTATTCAGATAATTCTTGAGCAAAAAGTGCCTATCATAAGCTTTGCAATGGGCGATCCAGCAAAATTTGTTAAGCAAATTCATTTATCAGGAGCTAAGGTGATGTCTATGGTTACGACTGTCGAAGAGGCACTCATGGTAGCTAATAATGGAACTGACATCATTGTAACACAAGGCTCAGAAGCAAGGGGACATAGATCTACCTTCAACATAGATCCTAAAGGAGAGTTGTCTCTAATCGGAACTATGGCTCTGGTCCCACAAGTTGTGGATGCTCTAAAAAAGGAAGGAAAAGAGATACCAATAGTAACTGCTGGAGGAATAGCTGATGGTCGGGGCCTATTAGCAGCTTTAGCATTAGGCGCATCCGGTGCTTTAATCGGAACTCGATTCTTGGTGACACGAGAAAGTGGAGCATTTAAAGTATATCACGAACGCTTGCTTTCTTCCAAGGTAACTGATACAATGATAACAAAAGTATTTACTGGCCGTCCTGCACGAGGGTTACACAATGCCTTTGTAGAAAAATATTTACAATCAGATCTTGAACCACTACCTTGGTCATTCCAGGCTTTAGCTGCTGATGATATTTATTTAAATGCACATGTTAGCAATAATGCAGATTACTTTCCACTCTTAGCTGGACAAGAACTGCGTATGTTGAAGAGAGATCGAACTGGAGCAGAGATAATAGAGGAGATAATATCAGAAGCAAGAGAAATCTATCACAATTAAATAAAGTTATGATTGCTTCAGACAAATCTTGTTAATCAATTCTCAGGCTATATATTTATCATACTTAAAGATAATATTGCATTAATCACTAATATCTATGAATTTACTTCTCGGGCTTCAAGAATACATATCTTCTATTGGTTCTAAGAAAAGGATAGAGTTATTGAGATACTATGTAAACCCAAAGTCGGGTGATGTTATATTAGATATTGGAGGAAATACTGGCAAAATATCAGCAGCTTATTCACAAAATAATTGTAAAGAGATTATTGTGTTAGAGCCCAAAAATAAATATGTAGAATACGGAATACGGAAGAATACATCGACCATTTATTAGATTCATAGTAGGTGGTGCTGAGAGCATACCTTTGCCTCATGAATACTTTGACATTGTTGTGGCTTGCTTTTCATTCCATCATTTCAAAGATCAAAATAAGGCTCTAGAAGAAATGAAAAGAGTGTTAAAGCCGGATGGAAGATTAATTATTTTCGAAAGCAATCCGACTACAAGAAGAGGTAAGACGCTAGAGCTCATTGAAAACTTACTACACACAGATGCAAAGTTCTATGAACCATTTCAATTGAAGAAGTTGGCCGAGAAACACAATCTAGATATAATATCCATAGAATCTGTATCGTTAGGTTATTTTTTGATCGCTACTTAGGGAAGAACAGAATAGCTCTATATTAAGAAGAAAAGTTAGCTGGTTGGGAGTCTACCTGTAATGTATTGCCTTGTGTCTTAATTAGGATGCGAGTCTATATTACAAGATGAATTATGTGTGTGGTATCTCTTTTTCTACATCCTTCACTCGTTTATCAAGTTATAACTTTTGGAAATTTAGCGGTAAATCTATCTAAAATGATTAGGATTATGAAATTTGTGTTGATTTAAGTTAATGATAATAACATTCTATTAAATCACAAATGATTGACATAACTTGTGATAAAATCTATATAACTCTAATATAGTTAGCCGGTGTCGATTAATATGTGAGGTAAGGCGGCACTTTGTCAACCCCAAACAAGAATGAAGAAGCAATCACGAGGGTAAAACATTTAGTATATAGCTCTAGTGATGCGGTTGTTTAGACTGGGGCAATCGATACACTAGCAACTTTCGGAGAGCCGGCGATTGACGCCATAAACGAGATTATCGACCTATCTAGTATAAGCGATGGTGTAAAGGAACATGGACTGAAAACTATCAAGTATATCAAGGAAAATTCAAGGTAGCTGTAGTGTCTTTGGCTTGTAGCCATAAATAACGGTAATAAAAGGGGTAGTGAAACTCTTTAGCTTACCTATATTACCCCTGAATCCATTTCAGAGCTTTAGCCCATTATTTTTAATCTTAATAGTATAATCTATAATCTATAATCTAACACTATTATCATTATGGCTGAGATATCAACCAGTCTCCGCACAGAACGTCGTTACCGATGGAATACAGTGTTATTAAAAGAAAAAGGTTAGGCTATTGTTCTCGTGTAGCCCTACAAGAAAAAAGAGGAGATTAGTCTCATAAGTGGCTTTACCCTATGTGTAACTTATTTTCAGATGGTGGATCCTTCTCAGCAAGTCCCTGTAGCTGGTCCTTGCCAGGCTGAGTGACTCCATCCAGAGCAGCCACAGTAACTATATGCAAGTTTATTTGGATGGCGAATTAGAAAAATGTGTCTATAATATATTTGGAGAATATATATGAATTTGATACCGTCATCTATCTAATACTCAAAACCAATTTCCACCAGTCGATAAATTATGTGTCATCAGCCACTGGTTAGAATTCAATCCCATCATATTGGTGGATTGTTGGGACTGAATCTAATACACAGCATCGCCAGCGACAACACGAATACGACTCGTTAAGTATCTATCGTTAACCGACCTTATAGGTCTTTATTTTGTCTATAAATGGTAGTTAATTTAATTAAATCGAATTCAGTAAATCCGTAATCTGAATTGGCTCGAGTTATTGAACTGCTGAAACCTTCTACATGTGATTAGACAAGAGCAAGACAATAACTACTTAAACTGGAGTAGTTTGTATAGGAAAGGCATATGTGGACTGGTGGGGCCAGTTATGAATCCTACATAGGCCGGTGGAGCAGACTAGTCGCTCGGCAGTTTGTGCCCTGGCTTAACATTTCATTAGGTGCTCAGTGGTTAGATATTGGATGTGGGACAGGAACCCTTATTCACACTATTCTTAATACTATGTCACCTAGAGCTGTGCTGGGAATTGACTCTTCAGAAGGATATATTGAGTTTGCTCGCAAGCACATCCAGGATCCGCGCGTAGCTTTTCGACTAGGTCATGCACATGGAATCCCAGTTAAGTCAGTCGCATATGATGCAGTTGTTTCAGGATTAGTGCTCAATTTTATTCCTAAACCAAGTAAAGCGCTAAGCGAGATGATCCGAGCTGTGCGTATGGGCGGAATTGTTGCAGCATATGTATGGGATTATGCAGACAAGATGCAACTTATTCGCTACTTTTGGAATGTTGCAAGTGGCACTTGACGAGACAGCGAGCATTATCTTTAGATGAAGGATAATACTTTCCTCTATGTCAGCCAGAACCTCTTAGACAATTGTTTTAGACTAAACAACTGGGAAAGGTAGAAGTCAGCTCAATTGATGTTCTTACTACATTCCGCGATTTCGATGACTACTGGTCTCCATTTCTTGGTGACCAAGGTCCTGCCCCTAGCTACGCTATGTCGCTTTCTGAGGAACGAAGAGTTTCCCTTAGGGAACATATTAGGCTAACACTTCCCATTGCTGATGATGGATCAATTAATCTTATCGCTCGTGCTTGGGCCATCTGTGGAGTGCGACAGAACTAGAAAATCTACCACCACCACATATTATTACTATAGTATTGCGGATTGGAAAGTAATAGCGATAGTGGAAAAAGGAATACCTTACAACTTCACAGCATTGCAAGATCTGATCAGCAAACAATGTTATCTGCAGGATAGTAGTTTGTTCAACTAGTAGATACTACTTCATAATGATAAAACTCTCAATGCTACTATATAATGACATTATTAACTATAGTTGATCTCATTTCAAAAAATCTGATAGACTAGTTTGTTTTATGTTACCAGATGATGCTCTATCTTTGGTATGTCACACTTCACTATTCCATGTCACTTCTGACAAATCCAACATTTTTCTGAATGTGTTAGCGGTTCCGGGACCGAACCCGGCATAGTGATTGTTTGCAGCTACAATTGCTAGGTTTAGTTTATCTCACTGTCCTCATCTGACTCTCTTTAGAAATCAAGCTCATTTTTTCATTTCCGAGATTCTATCTTTTTGTATCTTGCCAAAATCTTTTTTTGTATGATCCTATCTCCAATGAATCTTATGTATAGAAAGTCTGTTGTAACTATTGGAGTTCTTATTCCAGCAAGTTGACTCCAGACCTTACCATAAGCATATTGGTATTTGCAAAAAACTATAAGCCAAATTCTGAAACCAAGAAGTATCTCTAACTTCTACTGCATATCTGAATCTCATCTAATTTAGATATGATATTTGTTAGACGATTCATACCTTTAACTATACCCATATCTAGGGCGATAACTGTATCTAAAAGTATCGTCAAATACAGTAGAACAAGTGAGCAAATTCAGAGTGACACATTCAGTAACAACTCCTTTAATACTAATAGTTAGCTATCTAATTTGGCATAAAGACTGTGCTATTAAAAGATGGCTAGTAATGTAAAATTCAATACTAGACAACTTGTAGAAAGTGACTTGCCAGCAGCTGATAACATGCGTCGTTTGGCTTTTGGCACTTTCTTGGGACTACCAGATCCAATGACATTTTCTGATGATGCTGACAATGTAAAGACAAGATTCTTAGCAGATCCAACTTCGACATTAGCAGCTGAATCTGCCAATGGTCAACTTGTGGGTTTTAATTTTGTTACAAATTGGGGAAGTGTTTGATATTTTGGACCATTGGTTGTCCATCCTGACTATTGGGATCAAGGCGTAGCTAAGCAATTACTTGAGCCAACAATGAATATTTTTGATAAGAAATGGCATACAAAACATGCAGGTTTATTTACATTTGCTCAGAGTGCAAAACATGTGGGGCTTTACCAGAAGTTTGGCTTTTGGCCTCGTTTTCTTACTATGGTAATGTCAAAACCTACATGGCCAGTAGAAGAAGAACAAGAACAACAACCACAACAGAGAAAAATTAATACTAATATAAGTTCATTTCATTGGTCTACATTTTCTGAAATACCAAAACATAAACATGAACAAACGTTGGATAGGTGCAGGTTATTAACAAATAGTGTGTATGATGGATTAGATTTAAAACATGAAATTATTGCTGTTAATAACCAGAATCTAGGAGATCCAATATTGCTTTATATAAACAGCAATGATAATACAGCAATTAAAGATAATGACAACAATTTGGTAAGTTTTGCTGTTTGTCATTGTGGAGCCGGCTCTGAAGCTGGAAGCGGTGTCTGTTAATCAAGTTTGGAATAGTATTATCAGACAATAATTCCCAAGAGAATTTCAGAACCCTGTTAAATGCAACTTCACTATTGGCTAAGGATAGCAGACTATCTAGAATTGTAGCTGGAGTTAATACAGAACGTAGTGAAGCTTATCATTATATGGTAGTATGTGGATTTCGCACTGACATGCAAGGAATAGCAATGCATAGGCCTAACGAATCAGGCTATAATCGCTCTGATGTATATTTGATAGATGACTGGCGATAGTAATAAAATAATAATAGCAATAATAGCAAATCTGGGTATGATATCCCTCAAATAATTCGTGTCCTCAACTATGCCCATCGAGGGTGGCAATTGTATCAATAATACCAAGGTCTTGTCTTTAAGGTAACTCATAGAAAAAAAGAACAATTCTAGTTTCTTTTACATCCTTCAGTCTTTTATCATGAGTTATAACTTTGGAAACTTAGCGGTAAATCTAAAATGTGCGGGAGTCTTTTTGCACCAGTTCTTTACCATAAATGCATTAGGAATTCTGTAAAAAGAAGAATCAATTTCTACATAACTACACACTTGGGAATAGTAACTTAATCATCTGGATTTCGTTAGATTGAAAGGATAAAATAGTCCTAGCCAGGCTGAATAACTCTATCCAGAGCAGCCGATATGGTATTGCAAATATTACAACAAATTTAAAGTCCTTTATACAACTCTCTTCTATCTAAAATAATGAAAAGATATGCGAAAGCCTCTTCATTTGAAAAAGTTGTTACGATATTAATTCTTGATGATGAATTTGATCTTGTAACAATTTTAAAACATGGCTTAGAAAGGAAAGGCTTTCGTGTGTTTTCTTTTACAGATCCTTTTTTGACATTAGAACACTTTAAAATAAACGCTTTTAATTGTAATCTAGTTATTTCGGATCTAAGAATGCCGGGAATGAACGGATTTGAATTTTTAACTAAAGTCAGAGAAATTAGATCAGATATCATGATGTTTCTAATGACGGCGTTTGAAGTTAGTGATATGCAATCATCAGTTGCTATATCCTCGCTTAAGATAAATGAATTTATAGTAAAGCCATTTTCGATTCATAATCTAAATGTGATTATAGATAAATATGTATCATTAAAAAATAATAATAGCTGAGATCAGTCTTCATTTTCCTCTAAAAACCTTCTGCAACTACTCTTTCACTATTACGAATTTTTAACAAGTAAAAGCATACTTATCTTGCCAAGTATAGTCTCTGCGCTGACTGGTTTTATTAAGAAATCATCTGCGCCGTATTCTAGAATAATATTTCTTGCACTATCATCATTTGCAACTACTAATATCTTGATATTAAGGTCAATCTGTTTAATTTTGGATATTAACATTGCACCTTCATCAGTTGCTATTATGCCATTGATATAAACCACATCTACTTGATTATGCATTTCTTCTATTTGTTCCAAGCATCTTATCGCGCTAAAAGCCGTGTAGGTCTCATATCTGTTTAACCTACAGATTGCAGTAATAAGTGAATTAATCTCTGTATCATCCTCCACAATTATTATTTTAGGTGCTTGGATTGTCATATTGGATATAGTCATATAGTCATATTCTCTCTTATTATATGGTTAGCAAGCAAGCAAGCATTCTCGGTAAATGACATTATATCGAATTTGTTTTTGGTCCAATGGGGAGAGGACATAACAAGGATTATTGTTTTTTACATTTGCATTTACTAGCGTCTATATCACAATAAGAGTTTGTTGGCCATTCATTATTGAGAAAGCACAGTTATTTTTATATGGTGTGTTTTTAATAAATTGCTCTTCTCATGTTCTTCAAATCTGTCAAAATCTTTTTTATGGTAGTTGCAGAATCTTTTCAATTTGGTATCAAATTTTGATCCCAGTGATCTCTCAAATTCTATTACTATATTCTTTTTATCGTTTTGCGGATGATGGAAAAATACACCCATATCTGCAAGTACCGAAATACCATTTTTACCTCGTTTTTCTTGGTGCTTATCAAATATCTTAATAAAGAATAGAAAATCATTTGCAGAACCAAAGTATGTTTTTGTTATGTCTTGGACTATCATTAATGACCTTTCTTTTTCATATTTTTCTGTATCGATACCAATCTCTTTCAAGGTTTGTCTAACGCCATCAATAGTCTCATAATATGTAAGTAACAAAATTATTTCATTATTTTCAAGTGCAGTTTTGCAATACCTAGAGTAAATCTCTCTAAATGAATATTGGTTAGGATATATTAGCACAATATGATCTCCATATGTTATTGTTGCTAGTTGCTCTACAATTTCTGAAGAAGTGCCAGTTACCTCAATATCCATAGATGATGCGATTCAAATGTAAATGCACTATATGTTAATTAATGATTGGCAGTTGATGCTGACTGACCGACTCACTCACTCCCTCACTGCTTTTACAAACGTCACTGCCCAACTAAGACTTTTTGTTCTGCCCCAATCATTACTTGTCCCGTCTGCCTCACTTAAATCATATTTATCTTCTTTAAGAACTGTCTATTGCCAAAATTATATCAAAGGATGGTAAAAGAAGCCGCTGGCACTGTAACCGACTTGCTCAGAGGGATTGATTACGGTAGATATGCCAATTGCAGTGGACAAATCACCAGTGACAGTAATTGTGTGTCTTCCAAAAGGGGTGTGTGGAAGAGTATTCTATCACAACTTAACAATGTTATCCAAGGTATAACAAGTAGGAGTGGGTATGTATTACCCGCGATTTATCACATGGCCATGCTAGTGCAAGTCCAGTAATATCCGGTTCATTCATTCTGGACTCATAGCCGTCTCTTTATAGGACTAATAAAACTGGTCTAATGACTTGACATGATTTGTTAGTAGAATTAGGCAGTAGCCGTTCAAATAGGATTTAGTCATAATATGGTTGCTCTTACGAGTCTGCCTTTAATATCTACAACTGCCAGAGGAAGTAGAACCAACATTCGATGCCAGAAGCAACCATACTAACTAGGTCTGAGAGGCCCCTCAGGCTTTCTTTATTTCTAGGGCTGTTGTTGATACAGGGAAACGATGGATTAATATGACTCTTGGAGTTAATTGCACTTTGATACTCTATTTTCAAGACCTGATCTTAAAATGTTCGTTGATTAATAATCATCTGTTAACGCACTCCTAAACACCTATCTATGAATTGGTCTACTTCATGATTCTGTCCTCTCTGCACTTTACTTAGCCATGCAATCTGGATGGCATCATAGCAACCACTGCTTAGACTATGTGAGCCATGCTGCTATTATGGATCACGTTATGTATGTTTATGAAAATGTCTTTAGTGCATACACCATGTTTTGGAAAGAATCCTGATGGACAATGAATTGGTGTCGGAGAACATTTACCGCCTTCGTCATTGTCATGTCTACCAAAGCCTGATGGACATTTGCCACTTGGAAAACAGTTACCCTTATCATTATGACCAAATCCTGGAGGACAATTACCAGCATTATCTGGCTTACACTTATCTGAATTAGGATTAAATGCACATTCTTTACCCGGCTGAGGACCACCTCCTTCAGGTATCATGCAAGTCGGCTTATCGCCACTGCTACCACCACCACAGTCTTGCGGTCCTGTTGGTGTTATTGGTTCTGTTGGCTCCTGTACGTTTTCAGGTGTTGTTCCAGTATTTGGATCGCGAGGACGCGATTCCTTTGTATCTCCACTACCATCGCTGCTACCCTCTCCGCTATCACTTGAACCACCGCTATTACCACTATCACTTCGACTCCCACTGCTGCCACTGCTGCCACTGTCGCCACTACCGCTATCGCTACTCTTACTCTTATCTGAATCTGCCTCCAATTATTACTGGTATTGGGAATGCATAATTTGGAGCATTTGCTCACAAGTGCGCCTGATTTCCGATTACAAATTTTACAAAAAGACTTCCAAGTAAGGCACCTATATCTCTGTCGAAAAATAATATAATAACTGGATCCTTGTTATGTGTTTAGTAATAAGAAATCCTACTGTAACTGCAGGATTAAAATGAGCCATAGATATTTTTCCAAACAAGTAGACTCCTACAGCAACTCCAATAAATGGAGCAAATGCAATGAAAGGTATACCTAATCTTCCATTTAACTTGGCATCAATTAATTACTACAGAACCGGTTGCAAGAACTACTACAATGAATGTGCAATAATTTCTGCAAAAAAACTTTTTTGATTGGGAGTTAGTCTGCTAGTTATCTTTGTAAGTAAGGTTTTCTGCTCCAATCTGAATCACACATTTAATCATCTCATAAGTCAGTCTGGTCTATCACATTGATAATGAAGATGAGGAGCTATTGGTTAGCGTCTCTATCTATGTTTGCAGTCAATTCTTTTACTCTCTGTTCAATCTCATCCCTGATCTCTCTGACTTTTTCTATTGGCTTATCTCGGGGGTCTTCTATTCCCAAATCTATCAGATTAGAAACGAACGCGGTAGGACACCAATCCTTTTCCATACACCCCATGTTCACGATCTTGGTAAAGTTTCTCATCATGTCTTCAGTGATATCTTTAGGTCTTTGCTTACTGATGTCAATCCCTACTTCTTTCATAACTTGAATTGCAGTTGGATTTACTTCTGAAGTAGGCTTGGTTCCAGCACTTAATGGTTCATAATCTTCTGGAGCAATACTTTCTAAAAACGCTTCCGCCATCTGACTACGGCATGCATTCTGGATGCATACAAAAAGAATTAATTGTTTGCTTTTCTTTAGATTTGCTCTTATTTATGCCAAATGAGAATTTCATGACTCTATTCCCTCATGTCTTGACTGCCTTTATTACCATA
>CAVXZB010000045.1:0-9934 GCA_963765895.1 uncultured Nitrososphaeraceae archaeon
AGGCTCTGTAGAAACCATGTTCTGAATACCGTTAGAGCTTTCTAGACGTATGATCCAATATGGATGTTGAAAGAATCAAGATATGTTAGGCTGGCTAATACTATGTACCGTGTCTTGAGAAATTCAAGGATACCATTGTTTCTTCACAGAAAGAGCAATCATGTATTTATGATATGGCAGCATTTAGTATTACTTACAATAAGACAGTACGAAGGTAAGAGTTATAGGATGTTTGTCGAGTGGTTAGTCGAGGCATATTACCTTAGATCGTACCTACGATTGTCACGTATTCCTCATTTTACAACATTGCAAAAGTTTACAGACAGACAGAATTAGCAATTCACTGCTTGAGAAGATAATTTCGTCATTCATTGTAATTAGCTGTACGAAGCATATCTTTGTAGGAATAGATTCAACAGGATTTAAGATAACTCATGCTTCACAGTATTATGATGAACGAATAGAAGCAAGAAGAAAATATGCGAAATTATCTATTGGAGCCGATGTATTACAACAGATTATCTGCAACATAAGGATAAGACGAGCTCCTACAAGACATGATAATGTAGATTTCAAGCCAATCATTACAAGAATAGCTGAAATTCTACCATTATCCGTAGTTACAGCTGATAAGGGATATGATAATGAAGATAATCATCAGTTGGTAAGAGAAACCTTGCATGCATTCAGTGTTATTCCAGCTCGATATGAACATGTACCGATATGGAGAACACATGGCAGATATAGAAAGCAGATGAAACGTGGATATAACGAACTATTGTAGAATCAACGAAACAAGGATGAGACCATAATGTCTGTCATAAAACGACTATTTGGAGAATATATTTCTTCAAGGCTAGTAAAAACACAGAACAGGGAACTATCATTCAGATGCATAGCCAATATCTAAATGAGTGTTTAATACTGAAAAAATTATAACAATTTGAGATCTTTTACAATTGAATATATCCGTTCTGACGAAATTGGCCCTATACCAATACAGGTAACAGTATCTGGCTCTAACTGAGTTCGTCCGGCATCATGAATCTTTACTACAGGCAAATTTGCGTTAATTATATTTATAAAATAATCATTCAGTTCGGTATAACTATTTACCTTTAATATGACCTTAATCTGTCCATCATCCCGTTTCCACGCTGTGACTCCCTGCATATCAAATATGCCGGTCCTTTCCATTGCCATAACTGCAGCGTGCGCAACTTGGGTGCAATTTTACCACAGCTCATTCCCAAATCTTTGCGAACAATAATAACTTGTTTACGCATATTAATTAATCGTGTTCTATTACTGTCGAGTATTAAATATAACTTTCCCACAAGGCAAGTCTATCGAGTGGTCATTAGTCCTAATTATTGTTTGGATTAAATATTCTGTGAGAATTCAGCCATTTCTAAGGCATATTTTGTTTGATAAGATCAGGCCATTTTACAATTATGACTGAAATGTGTTTCCATAGATCAAGAGATGCTTAGAGATATGCAAATAAATAATAATCAAGACTTCAATTATTTTTGTATTCTAAACTTAAGGAAATACTCCAAGAAAGGTCTTTACGAATCGCCTTTTTGCGATTACGAGTGCGTTTTTTCCAGTCTGTGTTAGAGTGTAGACTATGATCTTACCATCACTTTTATCCTCAACAATAAATCCCATTTCTCGAAGATTTTTCAATGCAGGATAGATTGTGCCTGGACTCGGTTTTTCTCCTTTTCTTTTTGCAATCTCTTCAGCAATCTCTTGTCCATGCATCGGTTTTTTTGATAACAGGAAAAGAATTAGAAATCCCAACATCCCTCGCATGTCACAGCAATAGCCGCTATTATCTTTTCTTGACACACCTTATATAATGTATTGGATATCCGATATATATAAATACGCCCTTAACAATATATCGTATGTCCGATATGCATAGAGACAAGAGAGGAGGTGAAACATAATTGACATATGGCTGTTGTGGATCAAGTTCTCGTAATGTAAGAAGTTTTCTTACGAAGGAAGAACGTGTAGCATTACTAAAAGAATACAAAAATGATCTGGAGAAGGAAACTCAAGGAGTGACAGAGAGAATCAAAGAATTAGAAGCGAATTAACTTACATAAATTCGCCATTTTTCTACTATGATTTTGCCGTACGATTCTTCATCTATTAATTTCTTCTGGAATCTATGTTTATTTATATTTTAAAAGTATATCAATGATTATAATTTATCATTCGTTATAATTTAATAATAGAAGAGAATTGAAGGTTGAGGATTATGGTTAGCGAAGCAACAGTAATCAAAATGATAAGCAATTGTATATAAGGATTTAACGTATAAATGGCCAAAGAAATTTTCAAAACTCCAGAGGAATTTGAAATAGGCGTCATGATTGCAATTGGATATCGGGATGGTCCCAGGACACTTCCTGAAAGACTCAGAGGGAAATCTAGTGGTACACGTGAAAGAAAGGCATTGAAGGAAATTGTCCTCGATGAATTAAAAATTAATTGTAGTTGAGAGTAGCTGATAGACATTTGATTTTGTTATATATTTAGCCTACATTCTCTACCTTTTCTCAAAATTTAGAATACAAATAATAGAAATTAGTATGACAATATAATACTGTTAAATACATCAAACCAGTAACATGAATCTACATGCAATCAGTTGTCGAGACATCAGATGCCTATAGAAATTTTATAAACAGTTTGGACAGCGAAGCCTCGCGCCGTTCTTACAAACGCTCTTTTCCTTACTTTATACAATTCTGCAAGGTTGATCCAGGTAACTATGATGCAATGCTGGAAATCCCAGTCAAGAAACTCAAAAACAATAGAAAGGAGTTGGAACAGTTGGATCAATTGGATCAGCCAGGGACTCTACGTCTAGAACAACAATATACCCTGGTGGATGCTTTAATCTACAAGATTTCTTCAACATTTCTATATGTGTTATTTGCTTCATCCTCTGTTAATTAAGCCATAGGGTACGTCCATCGAATTTATCTATAATGCTTTTTGGCAAGTAAAATCTGTCTTTATCTGTATTATTAATACCTTTCTCAGTGATGACTGCATCTCCTACTGTCAGTTGAACTTCTTCAAAATCAGCATCGTCAATACCTTTCTCTTGTTCTGATTTGTATTTGTATTTGTATTTGTATTTGTATTTGTTTTTGACCGCATGTAATTTCCAAGCTATTTCTAATATACAGTATAAGCCCAACGATATCCAACCAAATGATTCAATGATTTCCACACATTCAACTATAATAGATTTTAATACATTAAGCGTGCTCACTGTTATATCAGATTAGGTTTCAATGTGTAAGAATAATCATCATCTATTATGATTAATCATACTTAAGTAATTAGGATGTGTGAGCTTTCCTTTTTACCTCTAGTCATACAAATCGTGGCAAAACGAAAGCTTTCTGAAAATTTTATGCACAAAATGTAAAGCTTAGAACGTGATTAGAATAATTCATAAACTAATCTTGGTAACGCATAAATTCAAAATTGAAGATAGACGCAGAAAAATTGCAATTCTGTTAGCACAGTCTTTGTAAATGATCCCAGCAAATAACGCATAAGTTATGAGAACGAACCAAATTATATCAAACCTGAAACCACAGTGCTTCAGCCAAAAATTTAAACTTGTGTGTTTGCAGTCCTTCTGCTCGAAAATCGCGTCATCGAAACCAGCATTTATGAACAACGAGTATATTATCAACAATAGAGAAAACGCGATAATAATCGAAAAAGGAAAAATGATACAATCCTTGAAATGCTTATCCTTTTCCGTTAGCCACTCCCAAAAAAAGGAAATTATTTCTTGCACAGCTGCACTTTTAGTACAAGAAACTACTTTATATTGTTAGTTTTCATTCTTTTTTTGATCCTGCCGTTACCAACGGATTTCATTGTCCTTGATTTAGAGTTTGGAACCTGTTGCGAAGGATTTCTATGTGAGCTGAATAATAATAAAATGACCGACGAGGTGGATTCGTCGGTCAAAAGACAAATCGCACAGAACATAACATCCACTACCCAACAAAGCAATGGTGTTGTTATATCTAACCATTATAAAGTAGAATCTAAAAGTTAAATCTTTCATACTTGCTTAAGGTATATTTTTACTAGAAAACATATCGCATTTGAATCGTGCCCGATGAATTGAGACCATTCAGGTCTCTGATTGGTATCGCCGTCTTCCCCCCCCCAAATACATAAACATGACTTTCACGAATAGAAATTTGCATAATCTAATCTTGGTAACGCATAAATTCAAAATTGAAGATCGACGCAGAAAAGTTTCCACACTATTAGCACAGTCGATGACAGAAACGGAAATAGCACACGAGTTGAAGGTAGACCAATCCACAATTAGCCGAGATATCAAAGCGTTAAAGAAATTATCGCAGCGATTCGTATATGATCTAGCCAAGTCTGACTTGGCATATTATTACAAACAGTGTATTGATGGAATAGAAGAGGTAAGAAGGAAAGGTTGGGAGATATTCAAAGGTCAGAATAACAGCAATAGCAATTTAACACCAAGAGACAAGCTTTTAGCTCTAAAAGTCATAAAAGAATGTAATGAAGCTAAATTTGCATTGTTTAAGGAAGGTCAATCAATTATGCATATAAATTCATTGGAGGAGAGACTACAAACTATTGAATCTAGACAAATCAATCAGTAATCTATCTAGAAGGATTGAAAGATTTGATTCTTTGAATGGTGATGGTAACGATTCAAATCATTGGAGAGGCAAAGAAATGATCCCTTTAAATGATTGGATTTGACTAAGAGGAACTCCCTATTCGCTACAATACTTCCCTGATGATTTCAATGAAGTATGGACTTATATAGTGGAAGATGAACTGCGAAAAGATGGCGATGATCAGAAGAAGAAATGGTATTCAGATTATTTGGACTTGATGGAGTATAAAAGAAATCCAAATAATGGTAAGTCAAAGTGTTTTCATTGTCTGTTAAGTCCTACCGGGGACGATCCAATATTCATCGGGATTAATAGACTAGTGACCAAAGGATTAGAAAAGGATAACAAGAGTAATCCCATACAATATCCTTGCTCTGTAGTAAACAGGTTTGAGTGTCCATATGAGAAAGGAAAATGTTCTGAAATAAAATTTGATGTTGATGATCTGTTCGAGTTGGCTAGCATTGGTTTTGCTGTAGAAATTGCATTGGCAGCAGCTAGAAAAGATACTTCTTCGATTCAAATAAAAAATAAACAAGATCTTTATCGAGCGCTAACAAATCGAGAAATGTTAAACATGATACTGGAACAAGGACTCGATTACGTATTATCTGATAAATAGACCTTTGATGATACGTCTAGATTCAAACAGTTACAGAAAGGTAAAATGGATAAGATTGTGGATTATTTTATGAATATTAAAGACAAGATAAAATTAGAAGAATTAAGATTTTATTAGCATATTTACAAAATTCACTTTTTAGGTCTACATCCTCGGCTATAGATATGTGTGAAGGATTCGAGAAAGAGATTCAGAGATAGATTGAACAACATAGAGATGCATACAATTGAAAAGGGTTATTGACATGCAGCATATCTTGCACTCCTTCTTGCATTTCTTACAGTAAATTGAGGATTGGTGCGCGATTATCACTATCATTCCTCATTAAGATGGTCCTTAGGTATAGAAAACGAGTATGTGATTGATGGGGGAACGATTCCAACGGTCTAATTCATTTGCAGATTAATTATATTCATATTTGTGCCATACCTCCATCGACGAACAGTTCGATACCAGTGATAAAACTGCTGTCATCAGAGGCGAGAAATGAAACAACTTTCGCGACCTCGTCAGGAGTTCCCATCCGTCCTAACGGCACACTGGATACAATACTCGTCCTGACCTGCTCGGTCTGTTTTTCAGTTGGAGCTAAATTACTAACAAACCCCCTAAGACCTGGTGTGTCTATTGGACCCGGACTAATTGCATTGACTCTAATCTTTCTATGTTTCAGCTCTGCTGCCCAGGAACGTGTAAATGATCGCACGGCGGCCTTGGTTGCGCCATAAACACTGTATCCCTCTGCTGCTTTTGATCCTGCGGTTGATGCGTTTAGAACGATCGAACCACCGTCTTGAAATAGTGGAACTGCCTTTTGCACAGTAAAAAGTAGTCCTTTGACGTTGACATTGAATATTTTTTCAAAATGTGCTTCGGTAATATTGTCCAATAGAGCCGCTTCTCCTAGGCCTGCATTGGCGAACAGAATATCAATATTGTTCTTCTGCTCCTTTACTATGGTATACAACCTATCAAGGTCTGCAAGGTTTGAGACATCACCCTGAACACCAGTAACATTGTCTTTGCCAATCTGCTTGACTACAGCATCAACTTCGCCTTGGCGGCGACCTGTAATGAAAACATATGCACCATCTGAAGCTAAACGCTGTGCAGTCGCAAGTCCTATGCCACTATTTCCGCCGGTGATGACTGCAACTTTTCCGTCAAATCTTTTTGTAATTGATTCAGTTTGAGTCATACAACAGATTAGCAGATTACTTATTTAAGATCAGTAGTATGATGAGTTAGTTAGTAATATTAGGACAACCAACTTTACAGGGGAGAAATGTGCAATTCAGGTTGAGATCTCTCAAACCATTCATACCTTCAACTACACTGATCGAGGGGGGTAACTGCATCAACAATGCCAAGAGATTATCTTCAAGATAAACCATGGAAGAATAAATAGAATAGTTCTATCTCTTTTTCTACATCCTTCAGTCTTTTATCATGAGTTTAACTTTTGAAAATTTAGTGGTATATTAAATTATATTAATTAAGTTAAATTAAAGACAGTAGCGTGTTATTTGCTATCTAGATTATTGTAATGAGTCCCTCATATGAAACGCTGAGAATTTATGCGGCCGTGTCACAGAATTCAGCCTCTAGTTCTGGGATGGATTTAACAGGCTGAATTCAGGCAGGCGACCGAGTTTTAAATGCCAATTTTATTATGGGCCTTATCCTATATAAGTTAAAAGCAATACATATTGCGGTTCTGGTAATCAATCATGACTAATAATTGATTGAAAATATCACAATTCAGTTAAATTATGTCATATTGTGTTTTATATGATGCTGCTCAAAACTATGTAGATTACCGATAAGTGAGGTGTAGATAGGGATTTTGTCAAACGTGAGAGAAGAGATCGTAAGGGTAAAACATTTAGCATATTGCTCTAGCGAACTAGTCATTCAAACTGGGGCAATTGATACCCTTGCAGCATACGGAGAACAGGCAATAGATGCTATAACTGAAGTCATTAGCCTGTTCAACATAAGCGATCAGGTTAAGGAACATGGACTGAAGACCATCGACTATATCAAGAAAAATTCAAGATAGCTTTGCAGTATCTTTGGCTTGTAGCCATAAATAACGGTAATAAAAGTGGTAGACGAGCTCTTTAGCTTACCATATTACCCTTGAATCCATTTCAGAGCTTTAGCCCATTATTTTTAATCTTAATAGTATAGTCTAACACTATTATCATTATGGCTAAGAGATATCAACACAGTCTCCGCACAGAACGTCGTTACCGATAGAATACAGTATTATTAAAAGAAAAAGGTTAGGCTATTGTTCTCGTGTAGCCCTACAAGAAAAAAGAGGAAGTTAGCCTCATCTAAAGTGGCTTTGCCCTATGTGTAACTTATTTCCACATGGTGGATCCTTCCCAGCAAGTCCATGTAGCTGGTCCTTGCCAAGCTGAGTAACTCCATCCAGAACAGTCACAGTAACTATATGCTGATGTTTATTTGGATGGCAAATTAGAAAAATGTGTCTATAATATATTTGGAGAATATATATGAATTTGATACCGTCATCTATATAATACTCAAAACCAATTTCCACCAGTCGATAAATTATGTGTCATCAGCCGCTGGTTAGAATTCAATCCCATCATATTGGTGGATTGTTGGGACTGAATCTAATACACAGCATCGCCAGCGACAACACGAATACGACTCGTTAAGTATCTATCGTTAACCGACCTTATAGGTCTTTATTTTGTCTATAAATGGTAGTTAATTTAATTAAATCGAATTCAGTAAATCCGTAATCCGAATTGGCTCGAGTTATTGAACTGCTGAAACCTTCTACATGTGATTAGACAAGAGCAAGACAATAACTACTTAAACTGGAGTAGTTTGCATAGGAAAGACATGTGGACTGGTGGGGCCAGCTATGAATCCTACATAGGCCGGTGGAGCAGGCAAATCTCTTATCTAATTCAGGTATAATATCTCTTAGACGATTCATGCCTTCAACTATACCTATCAAAGGTGGTAACTGTATCAATAATGCTAATATTTTGTCCTTAAGGTAGATCATAGAAGAAAAGAATAGTTCTATCTCTTTTTCTACATCCTTCAGTCTTTTATCATGAGTGATAACCTTTGGAAATTTAGCGGTAAATCTAAAATGATTAGGAGTCTTTTTTACACCAGTTCTTTACCATAAATGCATTAGGAATCCTATAAAAAGAAGAATCAATTTCCACATAATCAAACACTTGGGAATAGTAACTTAGCCATCTCGAATTCTCTAGATTATGAGGATAAAAATCTTCTGTTAATCTCAAAACTCTACGGGGAGCCAGGATAATATTGCATGAGTTGTTATGGATTATCTCCTATGTTATAACTTATAGATTAATCTGCAATTAACGATACAAAACATTAGTTCTAAAGATTCCCAATTGTCGTATTTATTACTACTAAGATTTGATAATAACAACAACTATGTATAGAATAGACAAGAGATAAAATAACATTCTATTTGCTGCTCCTTATCCCATGGACTGGTTATCCATTTAACAAACTGTTACTAGCAAACTTAAGTAATATTGCTGCTGTTTTGATATATCGATGACTACTACTAAAAATAACGAAACTGCCATATTGGTTACTGGTGCAACTGGAACCATTGGAAGTGAAGTAGTAAAGCAACTTACGTCGCCATCAAATCCGCTTTCTTCAGATATCCGAGTTAGAGCTGCTGTCCACTCGAAAAACAAGGCTGATAAACTCAGGGCTGAAAATAAAGCAATCGAGATTATTGATATAGATTATAATAAACCGGAAACTATTGTTAATTCATTAAACGGAATAGATAAATCTTCTTACTAACGTTACCCACACCCAACATGCCTGAAATCGCATCAAGTCTAATAAGGGAAGCAAAGAAAAATGATATTAAATATATAGTAAAGCTATCCGTATTGGACGCCGATGCTGAGCCTGGAATTATGATAGGACGATTACACAGACAGGAAGAAAAAATTATAGAAGAATCTAAAATACCATACACTTTCTTGCACGCTGGCGCATTTATGCAAAACTTTATGAATTATTTTGGCCAGACAATTAAAACTCAAAATGCTTTTTACCTTCCTGCAGGAGATGGAAAAGTTAGTTTTGTAGATGTTAGAGATATCGCAGCCGTAGCTACAGAGATACTACTGAGTAAAGATAAAGATAACTGAACTAAAAGCCAGCAACAACAATACGAATACAAAAAATATGGTATTACGGGTAACGAGGCACTATCATTCAGTCAAGCGGCAGAAATTCTTTCTAATGCTCTTGGTAGAAGGATATCTTATGTAAACATAACAGAAGAGGATGCACGCAAAGCAATGAAGAAGATGGGAATGGAGGAATGGCTTATTGATCCATTATTGGAGCTCTATAGTGTGATTAGATCTGGTTACGCATCGCAAACCACTACTGCTGTCGAACAGATTACAGGACGAAAGCCCATATCACTTGAACAATTTGCAAAAGATTATGTCAGTTTCTTTAATTGAATGCAGATTTTGGCAAAATTGAATAATCTAGGCTAAGAAGATGTAATGATATCCGAAAG
>CAVXZB010000046.1:0-9059 GCA_963765895.1 uncultured Nitrososphaeraceae archaeon
AGTTTCTACCACGTAGCCGAAACAAGATGTAGAGTTCCTTGAAATCATAATTAGGAACGCAAAAAGACTACAAGGCCTTTCAGAGAAGATTTCGAAAATTGAAAATCGGATTTTAAGACTTGATAAAGAGAAATTTAACATCAATAAAAGATTAAGAGATATAATAAATGATATAAGATCAAGGGCTTTGTAGAAACCATGTTCTGAATACCATTAGAGCTTTCTAGATGTATGATCGTATATGGATATTGAAAGAATCAAGATATGTTAGATTGGCATGCACTATGTACCGTGTCTTGAGAAATTCAAGGATACCGTTGTTTCTTCATAGAAAGAGCAACCATGTCTTTACGATGTGGCAGCATTTAGTATTGCTCACAATAAGACAGTACGAAGGTAAGAGTTATAGGATGTTTATCGAATGGCTGGTTGAAGCGCATTACCTTAGATTATTTTTAGGACTATCACAAATTCCTCATTTTACAACATTGCAAAAGTTTGCAGGCAGAATTAGCAATACCTTACTGGAAAAGATAATTTCCTCATTCATTGTAATAAGCGGTACCAAGCATATCTTTGCAGGAATAGATTCTACTGGATTTAAGATGACTCCTGCTTCACAATATTATACTGAGCGAACAGGATTGAGAAGAAAATATGCTAAATTATCTATTGGAGCAGATGTATTACAACAAATCATATGTTCGATCAAAATAAGACGAGCTCCAACAAGACATGATAATATGGATTTCAGGCCAATCATAACAAGAATAGCCGAAATTCTACCATTATCTGTAGTTACAGCTGATAAGGGATATGATAGTGAAGACAATCATTTCTTGATAAGAGACGGCTTGCATGCATTAAGCATAATTCCAGCTCGATATGAACATGTACCTATATGGAGAACACATGGTGTGTATAGGAAGCAGATGAAGCACGGTTATTCCAAATTACTGTACAATCACCGTAACAAGGATGAAACCATAGTCTCAGTCATAAAGAGACTGTTTGGAGAGCATATAATGTCTAGATTAACTAGGACACAAAACAGGGAACTATCATTCAGATGCATAACCTACAATATGCATAGACTAACTAATCTTGTAATATTGATGATGTTTTCTACATAGCCAAGATCAAGAGAAAATGGGGTAGAAATAATCTTTGCCAAGCCAAATGTCGATCCTGTAATTGTCGAAGCAGATAGGATCAGAATTGATGAAGTTATATCAAATCTCTTGACTAATGCTGTAGAGTCTACAAAGAATAACATGAAGAGTGGCTCTAGTCCTTATGAGCAAGGAAGCAACAAAATATCTGTCTTTACTACTATAAAATACAACGGAAGGGGTAACAATAAAAATAATAGCGACGATGAAAATGAAGGTGAAGTTGTCGTTAGTATTAGAGATAGAAGGGACCGGTATTGATCCTGAATACAGGAAACGTTATTCACAATATTTGTTACCAAATCTGAGAATGGATCTGGGCTAGGTCTGTTTATTTCTAAAGGCATTATAGAAGCACATGGTGGCAAAATATGGGCAGAAAATAATGCTGATGGTAAAGGTGCTACTTTTAGTTTTAGTTTGCCGATAATTAACTAGCCAAGTTAACTAACTAAAAGAATTCATCATCAACTATGAGAATTCTTCTAGGTATATTATTGCCTATAAAATTTTTACTACCTTGCTTTCACTAAAGCTAATTTTATCTGCTTATAGATACAGGGCTTTATTGTGTCCTTAGGTATTCTACAGGCTGTAAAGTGCCAGGCTGTTTCAAGTCCAAGTAGCGTCCCTACAAATCCTATGGCTCTCTTCAGAAGTCAGCTCATTTCTTCATGAATCAGCGTTACGTTATCTGGATCCGAATTGCAACTCTACTCCACGTCTTTCATTACGATCAAAGGTAAATGATTCATTGGACATAATAGGAAAGCTAAACAGCTCAATTTAAGCATTACATTGTGGACAATTATTATCTACCGGCCTCCTCGTCTTATCAAGGTATGTTGTACACCAATAACATTTGTCACATAAAATGAATATCGTAGATGATGAAGAATAATTGCGGGCTTTATCGGATAATCTCAAGGTCATAGATGATTACAAATTTTACCCCCTTTTGGCATTGAAGAAATCCTTATAATGATATATAAAGTAACCGGATAATATTTACGTGATTTTACGCATCAAAATATATTTGCACTAAAAGCCAGACGTGGCTAATTATGAAACGTTATAATATTTTTCAATCCATCTTTTTCCGTCGTCTGAAGCTACCCAGATTCCATCAACTGCATTTCTAAAAACCCAGTTAATCCCTATCTTATACTCTATCCAAATACACACTAATTCGATATTACCGTCAAAATCCTTGGCTATATCCTCAAGGCTCTTACCTTCAGTCAGACAGTTCAGAATATGAACTGCAGTCATTAAAGCAGATTCACGATAGTGCCTTATTGTTCTTTTATTAAGGATAGACTTATCATATACTGAATTACCTAGTGTCATATAGAAGTTATTCATTAATTATTATAGTCTATGTATCATTTATATCATATAGTTAAAGATCGCGTTATTTTATTATACTTATGATGTATTTCTTGACAGTATATTAAAACAGAAAATTATTGCTCCGTATATACCCTTTGGCATGATTTTATTATCAATAAAATTCCAAGCTTCTCTCTTAGACTCTCTTTTTGTATCTTTCCAAAAACTTTTTCTTGTATGGTCCTATCTCCAATGAATCTAATATACAGAAAATCTGTTGTAACTACAGGTGAAGTTCTTATTTCAGTAAGTTGACCCCAGACCAAGCACATATTGTTATTTGCAAAAAACTGATAGACCTAAAAGTAATGCTGAACCGTCAACGACAGAATCCAGCAAATAGGTTGTAAGTCTGTGCACCAACACTTGCTAGCGCCTTTTGTAAGTCTTCGCTAGGGTTCCCGTGAACGTCAAACTTACTTATCCTAGAGACACTGAAAATCTTCGGAAGTATCGTTTGCGATGCGATGCCGTTAATGTGAGCAAGTACTGCCTCTGAATTTGCGTATGTTTCATGTACAATACACTTTGTCTCAGATTTATCAAGATAAAACTCGTAATTTATTGTATATGGCT
Source organism: uncultured Nitrososphaeraceae archaeon (assembly GCA_963765895.1). Lineage (GTDB taxonomy): Archaea > Thermoproteota > Nitrososphaeria > Nitrososphaerales > Nitrososphaeraceae > JARBAU01. Next base: position 3,141 of record CAVXZB010000046.1, read on the forward strand.
CGTTAGCTTCGACCACTCTGCTCATGTCCTGTACCAGTTTCTTATATTCTTCTATTTTTCCTTCTTCTATAGTAAATTCTGCTCTAATATGTATCTGTGTGTGCTCCATGCAGATTAATATGATATAGTTTTGGATAAATATTATGAGACCTTCCTCTTGTAATAGTCCTATATAATATACGAAGGTCAGTGAAATAGAATGTACAATTCAAACTAGGCAAATTTTCATTGGCAATTCCTGCTAGAACTGCCGAAATGAATCCTTATTTATTGAATCTACGATAAAGTGCTATTATGTTATTGCTTGTCCTACATCTGTATTCTCCTTTTTCAATAAGTATAACATCTTCTCCTAATTCTTCATTTGGATTTTCATAACTTATTACCGGAGAATCATGATATTCTTTTGCACATTTATTGCAATAATATTTGGTAAATCTATCTTCATTTAACCTTCCTATATTGCTTAGAAATATTTGAGGAACTCCAAGGTTGGCTTTAATTTTTTCTTGCTCTGTTAGTTCGGCAAAAGCATAACCACCAGATCCTAATAATTTCTTCTCCTCTAAATCTTCTTTGTTGTTTTGAGCCATATTTAGTATACTTTACATATACTAAATACATATACAATGTTCTGTGAGCGACGAAACTCATACGGAGTCAGGCAAGCTGGGTGCATGGGACGAGACGATGGATAATATCATAGCCAAATGCATAAAGTCGTATAAGAAAGAGAATAAGATATAATTGGTGTTAAATAATGTCTAAGAATTGCGTCTGGTTAGATTATCAGAATACAGTCACGTTAGGAGACGAAGTCAAGACAGATTTTGGCGAGATGTGCCCCTATCATAAGGCGATGATAGGAATGTATAACCCAAACACCCCTAGTCAAATGAAAGATCTCCCAGGGCATGACTAGAAAGAACATTTCCGTAGATGAACGAATTGCTGCCTCTGAAAAACGTGGTGATTATTTCCTTCCAGGCATGACATACGAACAGAAGAAAGCATTCATGGAAAGCATGTTAGATTATCTAGAGTCCATTGGAGTTATTGCTCATGATGAAGACGAGTAAATAATGCTAAATAATATTAGTACTTATCGTGCTCAGAAATTTAGCAGCATTATATTTGATCAGTAATGTTGATTAATACTTATGATGAGACTGCAAGGGATACGATAAATCTAGATATAATGATGAATTTTCTGGCAAAACAAGATTCTAAACTGAAGCGATCTCTAAAACTATATCAAAGAGATTTAGACAAAGGCAAGATACGGAGAAAATAATTTGTAATTGTTGCGGTCAGGAGATCAATTGTTAGAATTAGGGCTGAACAGGCAATTGTCACTGTAACGAAGATAGAGCATGATAGTGGTGGTGATTTGAAAATTAGAGAAACAGCTGATAATAATAGTATACTAGGATTCCCATTATGAAGTCCAACAGACTTTCAATCCAAGATTTTGGAGTCACTAATTAATATAACACTAGCAACTAAAGATGGTCAAGGCAATTATTGCGTCAGTTGGTATTCTAGGTATAAGAAAGGCTATCTAATGTCAAAATCAAAAAATTATTTGCACGACACATTTCGCGTTAATGATCAGTTAATATAATCATATAAAAAAAGAGGTAGTAATGACAAGTACTGGAATAATAACTACAAAGTTTGGCGATATCAAGTTAGAATTTTATCCTGAACACGCACCAAAAACCGTAGATAACTTTAAGGAATTGGCAAAACAAGGATTCTATGATGGTTTGATCTTCCATAGAATAGTTCCTAAATTTGTAATACAGGGTGGCGACCCTAACACGAGAAACCTATCCAATCCAGGGTACTTGGGGTACAGGTGGGCCAGGATGGAATGTAAAAGCAGAATTCAATAAAAACAAACATTCTCGTGGTGCATTATCAATGGCAAGATCGCAAGATCCAGATAGTGCCGGATCTCAATTTTTCATAGTTCTAAAAGACTCTAGTTTTCTAGATGGTCAATATACTGTATTCGGAAAGGTTGCTTCAGGAATGGAGATTGTCGATAAAATAGAGGCATTAAGCACTGATTCCGCTGACGCACCGGTAGATCCAGAAGAAGCGAAGATGACAAAAGTAACAATCAGAGATTAATCTGTTATACTAGATCTCAAATTATTTAGTTACTTAGGTTTTACAACCTGTCCCGAAATTATCCTCATGTGAATAAGAATACAACGGCCTACACATACTAACACAAAATAGTATTTTATCTTCTTCTAATATCTAACCAAAAGTTTTTCTGAGCCTGTTGTGCCTGGAACTAGTTCTTCCAACTATACATCTTCTTTTCGTAGTATGACGATTACCGCCCTTTATTATTAATCGCTCACTTCTATGTCGAATGTGTGATAAGTATCCTTTCTTGATGACACCATTCTCAATATCCTGGAAGTCATATCCCATATCAAGATAGAGGTTCTGTTTCTCTTTATTGATATTATAAGACGATCCTTTGACTACGATATGATACAGTGTATGTTTTTTTATAGTAGCCTTGATATTATGTGTAATAGCCGCAGTTATATTAACAGATATGGTATACCTTGTCCATCAGTTATTAATACATAAAGTTCTGTTCCTAACTTATCTACATGTAGGATTTTGACCAGTCATTTCCACCTAGGGGCGCCTTTACAAATACACTATCAAGTGATTTGCCATTTCCATTGGATTCCTACTATACTATCTTATACGGTAGTCGATTTGGTTCATAATCTTTGAAATAATCATGTAGACATTATTGGAATAGTGCATGACAGGAAAATCGCTTCTTTTGAAATCTATGAACCTTGAGATAGGATTAAACAAAAGAACTTGATATCAATGAAAGTGAATAGACGAGTTATGGTAACAATCTATGGTCGACAATAAAGAAGATAACTTGTATAATTATTAGTTAGCTAAAAAAAATCATATGATCGACAATCAAACATCTTGATTTCAGATATGCTATTTAGCTTGATTCAATAGCACGTTTCACCATATTAGCTACAAGCGCACGATCAGCCGGCTTTTTAATTATAAAATCTAATGTCACATCAGGTAATATACTTACCAATTCATCTGCTGCATCAAGGGCTGTCACAAATATTATTTTGACATCATGATTTATAGCCTTTATCCTATAATATAATTGCAATCCATTAAGCCGTGGCATTCTTATATCTAGAAGAACTAGTTGATAGTATGAAGGATCTATTTCAGCGAACCGTCTTAATGCTGCATATGGATCAGTGAAAGTATCTACATTGTAGCCTTCCTCTTGTAATATCACCTTGTATGTATATATTAAGTCCGGTTCATCTTCCTCTATTAAAATATTGTATTTCAATCTTTTTTCAGGTACTTGTCCTTGTTGTAGTTCTGCTTGTTCTTTTCGATGAGTAGATTGCTTTTCTTTGCTGAGGATTATTTCCTCCTTTTGCTGCAATTCCATTAATTGCTTTCTTCGTCCTCGTTTTTCTTGAATGATTCTTTTGTTATCAATTTCTATAACATGATAATAATCTTCATTAGGATATTTGCTAATGACTGAATACACAGGATACGAGTTCTTTAATCCATCAACAAAATATTCTCCAACGTGTTTAAAATAATAATTATCTAGAATAGACAAAGATGAGGAAAAGACAGATTTTAACATTTGATAAAGATCACTCCCTATAACCATGCCATTTGGAGGAGCTTTTGAATTTATCTTTGCACAAAAATTCATGGTTGGACCAAACAAGTCATAACTTTGTGACGTAAGTGATTTTGCGATACTAAACCTTCCATAGTCCGCGCTAATTCGATAGCTGACATCTGGAAGATCCATTTCATGCATTCTAATGTTGATAAATCGAAATGCAGCCATCATGGTTAATCCACATTCGATGACATTTCTAAATGCAGATTTATTGTTATAGTTTGATGTTTCTGGAAAGTAGCACACTATGCCATCTCCAGTATTTTTGATTATTTTTCCCCCAAACTTGTGAACTATGATTGATATCGAGTTAAGAAATATAGAATAATATTGAGCGATTCTTGTCACTCTTATTAATTTGAGATATGACTCTCGTAGAATCTACCATATCTATATAACAGACACAATAGTGTTCTGAATTATCAAGAAATGAAATCTCATCACTATCCATAGCACTACTATCCACTTCTGTGCTGGGCACAAGAGATACTAAAGGATAATGGCGTATATTTGTCTTGATATAGCTCAGTCGTTGAACATTTACGATAGGTAATTGAATCCTCTCTCTGTCATATAGCAATGTATAATCTAACTAATTGGAAAAATCATAGGCAATATCCAAAATATCTGTGCAATTCCGGAACCTAGAAAGAATACTGCTACTGGTAGGTTCCCAAGCATTCTTGGATGTGAAAGTGGCATATACAGATGTACTATTCCAGCTATTGCAGTAGCAACAGGAGCAGCAATGAATAAGTATTGATAACTACGAAAGGTGGATCGTTCAAGTTGTCGTTGCCTCGTGTTATTATTTTTTGACATTTTATATTCATCTAGTGTATGATAGTATTTAGTAATCACGCGCGCATCACTTCGAAAATTAACAAAAAAGTTCACAAATATCCAATATATTAGCTTAAAGCTATTAAAATGGACAGCATAACAAAGCCAGTCCTTAATTTATAATTGAACTTCCCGGAGAGGTGATTAAAAAGGTAATGTTCTCATAATCATAATGCGGTATTTATTATTATATTATCTGTATACTATACGCACATATCTATAATATATTATGAATTCTTAATGTTATTGTTGTTGTTATAATGACAATACTTTTGACTAATTCTTTTTATCGACCTCCCTCTTTAACCAGTCTTGATAATATACACGTCTAGTTCCTATAAAGTTCTTGACTTCCTTAACTCCCTCATAAGATTCCAGTTTTCTCAGTATTGAATTGACTCTCGATATATTCGCACAAAAGAATACTGCAAAAATAACCTCCTTTTGATAGCTAGTTGGTATATAAAATAAATATTCTTCCATTTCCTCATATATTCGTTCTACTATTCTTTGATAGTAATACGTATCAATATTAATTAATGCAGCAAATTCGACATATCCTGTTAGTTGAGTAGAAGATAGGTTAGTTAAAATAGTATATTCCATAATATGGCTTTCTCTCATCATTTCTAATCTCCTTGTTACAGTCTTTGATGATAGTAAAGATTCTTTTGCAATATCATCAACTGGCATTCTAGGATCTGATAACTAAGATTTCATAATATTTAAATCAGAAGTAAGAATTCGCATGGTTAATGGTCTATAACTTACAAAGATACTTTCCACAGATACTGACTTTAGCAAATCAGTAAGTGTTGTTATCTTTTCTTCTGCGCCTGCCCTGACATATAACACAAACCCAGCAGTTCCTTCCAGATGCTCTACATATACTATAACATCTCCTACGAGACTTACCCTATTTATTATGTCCTGTTCCTTAATTGTTTTGTCAATATTTCTAAGTGTTAAAATACATTCTCTTTCATATCCGAATATTACAGGGTTTATACGTACTGCAAACCTTTCTATTGCACCATTAGAAATCATTTTGTTAATTCTCTCTTTTGCAGCATTTGAAGTTATTCCAACAGTAGAAGATATATCTTTGTAAGAAGCTCTTGCGTCTCTGGCAAGCAACCTTATGATCCGTAAATCAATATCATCCAGCCTTGTTTGTTGCAATATGTTTATACTAATTTGTCGACCTCAATAAGATTTTCTGCAGATAAAGAAAAATATCTTCAACTACAAATACTGGCATGAACACAGATACTTCGGACATACCCTGAACTCCAACATAGAATCGATCAGTTAGCAAATATCATGATGACTCAAATAGA
>CAVXZB010000047.1:0-119246 GCA_963765895.1 uncultured Nitrososphaeraceae archaeon
ATGTATCTATCCAGGATTCCATAGGAAAGCAATAATAGCTAGCATAAATCTCTACCGAAATAAATCCTAGATTTATAGACCATTGAAATGGTGAAGGTTTTCCCTCGTTCCATGAATATGAGTAACCAGAAGTTCCAACTTTTATTATTCCAGACAACTCTATATTCTAGATGAGATTAAGGTCTTATGAGTAATAACAATTATTTCTTTCTTCTAGAAGAATAGTGTATCATGTAATGAGTTTCTCCTAACCTAATGAAGGAAGAATTTAGATATAGCATCAAAGATAATTATAATTTTTAGATATAGATAAAGGAGATATAAAAAAAGATATAAAAACTAAAGACGAATGAAAAAGATTCTAAAAGAATAATTCTGGGCTATCTGTTTGAAAATTGGATACCATAGAAGAATTAGGGCCCTATAGGCATGTGAAGTTATCGAAGTGTGTCAAAGCTGATAAAGATGTTCTAACCACAATCATTGAGAAATTTTTTTCTTTAACACGGAAATATTCTAAAGTCAGTAGTGTTAATAGATAACTGTATACACGGACTAATGTTGAAAGTGCTTTTTATGTATGAACTAGACTAGTTTTACATTTTTCATATTCCTTGCACTTTTGTTTTGTGACCCTACGAATATCTTTTTCAACAAAAAGAAATATTATAAATGCTAACATTAGCATTTATAATATTTTTTAAATACAGATTTAAACTGAAGGGTTGCAGTGGCAAACTTTATCTAAAAAGATTAAGAAACTACATAGGAATAGTTTTCAGAAAGACAAATCTTTTGAAAATGAATTGGTCTTAATCCAAATGTAGATTAGGCATATATTTTAGAAATTAGAATTCTCAGCATAATTAGTAGCAATAAATTCAGTATTAGTGTCCATCCATTCATTTTTTACTTCATTTAGACTGATTTTGTTGTTGTTGTTGTAATCCAGATGCCGAAGATCTAGACTGGGATTGTGGCAATTGGAAAAATGGGACTGCTCCTTGTCCACCTAAAGAAAATGGAGCTGTCCATTCCACCTATTGATTGCTTGCCACTGAAGATATTGAGGATCTTGTCTTAACTGCGATGTAATAATTTTAATTGCTTGTGATTCTCCACTAGCCTTTGCTATGTTAGCTTTAGCCTGTGCTTGAGCTTGTACAACTGTCTGGTTAGCTACTACTTGAATTCCTCTCAAATTATTCAATTCTGTCAAGTACTTTTGAAAAGCTACTACTTTATCTTCAACCTGATTAGAAAATGCATCAGAGAATTTAAAATCGGTAATAAATATTGTCTCTACTACTATGTCCTTAGCTGATAAAGAATTTCTTATCGTATTTGCTATAACATCCTTAACAATGGCTCTTTTTGTAATTAACTCCTCAGCGTTGTATTTCGCTACGCTTGCTTTAACTGATTCTTGTATTGTAGGTGCGATTACTCTATCTGCATAGTCTGGGCCCAATTGTTGGTAAACCTTATTTACATCAGCAGGGTTCAGATGGTAATTTAACGCTATCACGGTTTGTACTTGTTGTAAATCATTTGAAGCTGCTGATGCTTCGGCTTGATATTTGAGTGTACGTACTTCTAATGGTATGACCTGTTCCGCGAACGGTATTACGAAATGCACTCCTTCTCCAATACTCTATTCTCAACTGCGCCTAGATATAGAACAACTCCTCTATGTCCTGCCTGCACTATGACTACTGATTCAGATATTACTAAAATAATTACAATAAATGTCACAAGAGTTGCAATAATTACTAATTTCTTTGAACTTGTTACTAAATCTCTTCCTACAGGTTCAAGAGGTTCTCCTTCGGGTGTCTTATTATTTGATTTCTTGAAGGGATTTCTCATAGCTTAATAATCTTCTTTAGTTAACCGCGTGATACTAAATGTAAGATGCATACCTTCTGAGACATACCATCCATTTCTTGAATTCTTATTGCCGAATGTAACGAGGCTTCTAATGTCATCGACAATGATATTCTAGAATCGATAGTAGATGACCTAATCGTAGATCTTTCCTTCTCTTGTAACGATGTACGCACGCTTGAGATATAATCTTGTAGTAGGGCTGAAAAATGAAAGAAGAGTCGATGTCATAGATAGTATTTTATAAATCATCATAATTAACTCTCGATTAACTTTGTTAATTCAGAATAATATCCATTATTCCTGTTATTCAATCTTTAAAAGTACTAATATTCTAGTCAGCTATGGATTTTCTCATGCATAATTATTTGCCAAGAGGAATCAATTGCTAGATAATTTTTTATTTCTTTGTTTTATCTCTATGTAGAGCATGGTGAATATGTACTATTGTCAAGATGAATATTACTAGAAATGTACGCTCAATACTTATGTGAAAGTATTATGACTATCATTTGCTTTTAGTTCTGTATTGCTAAGACCACATTCTTTACATTTGTAAATTATTGTATTTTCCAATTCCTTATTTCTTAGCATGTCTCCTCCGGAGCAAGCACATTTCATGTCGAATATAACCCCTGATATTGTTACAAGTTTCGTAATATAAAATGAACCATTCTCTATATTAAGAATAATAATGTGATCTATAGGACTATCGTCTACAGTAGTATCAGTACCGGAGCTGCAATTAAAGTATTATAATATATTAATGAATAGGACTAACCATAGGTGGAGCTGTAGTTGCAATGTTGCGTTCAGAATCTTTTAGAGATTTTTTTGAGCTTGAGCAATTATTCCTGCAACATAAGTGTCGATTCCTAAGAAGACAGCGATCTCCTCTTGGCTGTGATTTGCAACGGATTTAACTGTAAATAATCCACAGCGTTCTAACAAATTCTTAAGACCAGGTGCAATACTTAAACATTGAATACTTGCGTTGTCGTTCATAATTCTATATTTAGCTTTAAAATACTTAAAGATATTATAAAGTCTTCATATAATCTATATAGTTATGTTATAACACTATCAGGTTATTGGACATGATGCTAGAAAATTATGCCCTTATAAAGATATAACCCTTGTTTACTAAATTAAAACGAAAGCCTTCGCTAATATATTATCCCTGCCTCGGCTTCTCATTTTCATATTCATCAGCTACGCCGCCCTTCATTACTGATTTTTTTAACTTTCCTTCTCTTTCTAATTCTTTAACGACATCATTATCAGTTTTAATTTGTTGATTGTTAGTATTATCTAGATCTTGTTCATTATTCATGTTTTCCACCTCTAAATTGAGATAATCTCTATCATTTATATGACTTATTATTATAAAAGATTTGATATACTGCTCATATAATGCTCAAGATTTATATTAATAAAAGGAAGAAAAATATGGTTTGAGATTAAAGTTTAGGTTAAAGCATCTTTTACCTTTACCTTGGCTTTGTTAAGAGTCTCTGAACTAGGTTTTCCTTCAATATGATCTCCCTCAGTCTGAATTTTTGCTTCTGCATCTTGCTCGGTATTTTTTACTTTCTTTGCAATATCTGTCATACTAGTTATTTATGGTATACATACTTTAATACTGTTATCAATGCCTCATTCTGTCAATTTTTTATTCCCATAATTTAAAAATATATTATACCCAGTTAGAGATCAGTTATAACAATTAAAGTTATGTCAGAAACAATTTAAATAACGATATAATTATTGACAGTAATAAATAAGCGTTTTACTTTTTAATTAATATGATTGAGTTTGATAGATCTTTACTCTATATTATTCTTGGCACAGTTATATTGGTACTAGTTTTTTATTTTAAAAAACGGAAAGATCTTAATAGGACGACTTAATATAACCAAGTGATATCATAATCAAAATCACGGAATGTCTTGTATATCTAATTCCAAATTGGAATGCAGTTACCCCGAATTTATAATATAATCACTGCATCAGATCAATAGCTTGGATAATGAATCGCATGTACCCCGATGACGATGACGAATAAATTAGTTAGATCTTTTGAAAAAAGAAAGAAACGTTAAAGTCAAAATATCGATATTATGATATCTTACATTCGTCCTTTACTTATCCGCCGCCAGCCCCCATTCCTCCACCTGTTGATTCGACTTCTTGCTCTTGCAGCTCCTTGTCGACTTTTGACTTTACTTTGGTAATTGGTTTAAGAGTCTCTTTCGTGATATCTTTTTCATCTTGTTGTTCTTCCATATTTGTATTAGGGTTACATTTTATATGAAGATCGTTTTTATTGAATCTTATTTTTCTATTCATATTGAGGGCTATATCATCAAGTGCTTTACTGTGCTTTGCATATCGTGCTGTTCGGCCTATGCGTAAATAGGTGATCTATAAGAACTTGAATTATATTTAAATTCCTATTAATTTGAACAGATTGGCAAAGCCAGTAGTACGGTAATATACCGCACTTTTGCCTCCCTCCCTCTCTTATAAGGACATGTCATATTATTAACATGTCAAGTTGAATATGATTTTGAAGGGATAATTCAGGGGGTTGAAACAAAGATGATTAGTGGTTTGTTGGAAAAAGGAAAAAGAATAATGATAGTAGATGATGATAGTGATTGTACCTTCACTATCAAGACAGTCTTAGAGAGATATGGATTTAAAGTACATTCTTTTAATAATGCATATTTAGCACTGAGCGCATATAGGTCTAACTTTTATGATCTAGTGATCCTTGACATAATCTTGCCAGAGATGAATGGCTTTCAACTATTTAGAGAAATTAAAAGGATTGATAAAAAAGTAAAGGTGTGTTTTCTTTCAGCTGGTCAACTGTGTTATGGCACATATTCCGATATCTTTTCTACGATAGATGCTAGCTATTTTATTCGGAAACCGATAGAAAATCAGAGTTTAGTACAAAAAATTGAAGAGATAATCGAGGTGAATTGTACCTGACTTGATACAACTAAGACATCTATAATCAAATTAATATTCAAAGTACAGTAGTCTATTTATTCATATATATTTTGATTTCGTAGAGCACGCCTACATACTGAGAAACCACTTGTGTATTACTTCTACTGATCATCTGTTGAATCGTTATGGAGGTTGTAAGAAAGCAAGACAGAAGTTAATAACGTTATATGAAGTTCAATTTTAGTATATGTTATGTAGTAATGCCTTGTCCAACTATTCTTATTCCAGAAGTATCTAGCTTTAGTAATAGAAATATTTGATTCTGAACATAAACAACAGACTTTTCGGGAACAATTTCAATGACCTTGATATTATGATCGTGACCATCATTAGTTATTCTTTTTATTTTTACTGGTTTGATCTGGAGTCCAATTGCCAACATATAGTTCTGGTCTTCTAAAACTTGTCCTTTAAAGAATGAATTTCTTTTAAATTTTGTAGTAAGTATATTTTCATTTGTGGCAACTTTTATCATACTGTCACCTGTATCTGTAAACGTGGAACATAGTACGTCACCTCTAGATATCCCATCAGCTGTAATTCCTTTAATTGCTAGTCCAACCCTTGCCGGAGTTATGGACTCCTCAACTGGCGTATCATGCATTTGAATTGATTTGACTGTGATATTAATATCCATAGGCATAATTCTCAGTTGATCATGAACTCTGACAATTCCTCGTCTTATAACACCCAATACAACCGTTCCAACACCCTTGACGTCAAATGCATGATCAATTGATATAAATATGGTTCGTGTTTCGGTAGACTCAGGTGGCTCCAACTCAGGGCCAGCTTTCTCATCGCTGTTAAATGATTTTTTTGGTTCTATTAAAGATAATTCTTGTTTTAGTTCCTCGTAATTATTCATAAATTTAAAATCTTTTATACTTGTATTTTGTATTAGTAACCTTATTTTTTCTTCATCAATATCATAGGAATGAAGGATAAAGCCATTCTTAAAATTGACCGAATCTAACGCAACAATCTGCTCACCTAAATTCTTGTCAATTTTTGTAATATTTAAAAGTGCATATTCTGACATATTTATGGCCTGAATTAATGACTGTATTTTCTCTGGATATGTTAAAGGTACTGTAAATGTATAAATCCTGTCTGACGTCTTTTTGTCATAAATTGAAATATCCGTAGTCGTTCCTTTTTTTCCCAATTCACCGGCTATTGCACTGTCCCCGAGTATTACAAAGTTTATGCTTTTCACTAATTGACCTTATTCATTTCATTTTTCTACAAATAAAATTGTTGTTATTCGTATATTCTTGGTAATTGTCAATATTCATTTTTATATTGGTATTTTGGTGGGTGCTTGGCTTGGAGTTATTATTTAAATATTACTATAATTGAAACAATTGGTAATGATCTGTGTAACACGATATATTACTTATCTACATGTTCTCAAATTTTGTAAAGATTCTTTGTAACAATGCAAATATATGTTGATTAAAGAAGTATATGATAGTGAAACCTTCAGATATCCGACCTCCATTCGATGAAGGAAAGGCAAAGCTAAAGGTAAAATCTGCAGAAAAGGCCTGGAATACATGCAATCCTGAGCTGGTAGCTCAAGCATATACTGAAGACTCAGTCTGGCGAAACCGAACAGAGTTTTTCTCCGGAAGAATTAATATTATAAAATTCTTAACACGCAAATGGGCTAAAGAACTAGATTATTGTCTAATGAAAGAATTATGGTGTTATACAGGGAATCGTATTTCAGTGCGTTTTGAATATGAGTGGAGAGATGCGGACAATCCCTCTCAATGGATGCGTACACATGGTAATGAACATTGGGAGTTTGATGAGGATGGTTTGATGCGTAGACGTGATATGAGTGCCAACGATTACCCAATCAAGGAATCAGAACGCCGTTATAAGTAGTAATAGAATAATGGGTAGAGGCATTGAAAATTTTCTATCCTGTTCAAGAATGTATTTTTTGGAAGGCTATTTTAAGCTGTTACAGCTAATTTGTTTAATATGATGGAAAGGGAATTTTAGAATTCGGATAACATGTATAAAAACCAAAAAAGTTGAGACTATCCCCGGTATAATAAAGCCTTGGATAAACATTTAAGGAGAAAATTAGAGAGGCGGCATATTAAATGAGGGACTTTGGATTTAGACACCGGACCGGCAACTTAAGTGTTTCAACTTGCCAATATGGGCTTGAGTCTAAGCTTCTGATATTCTGGAGCTCCAATTATTGCAGCAAGGAAAATAATTGGTAAAAACAAAAATGATGACACAAAAAACGAAAAATTTACTCTATTGCCCAAGACATCGTTTGTAAATATAATGATGAAGATTTGAAAGAAATACGTATAACAAGGAGTTACTCCAATATCCTCATCCACTTAATACATTTACGATTATATTACTATCGACTATTACACGTATTATTTGTCTCGTTTCAGCATCCCACAGTCAATTTATTCATAACATATTTAGAAAGAGATCACATAACTATATCCGAAAATTAACGTTCAGAGTACAAGTCATCTAAATAACACTAAATAAAACAAAAATGATAATGTATGCCGCATTTATTGATAAATCATAAATAAAGTTACTAAACGACTTATTATGACGGATCAGGAAGATTTAATCTATTTAATATCAGCTGAGCTATTATTTCTTTGATTAGTGCGATATTATTACTTGATTTGGATATCTTTATCTACCTTTTTGGCTAAGATGAGAGTAACATATGACGACTAGGAAAGAAGACACAAATACAAGTGACCATATTGATGGGAATAACAATGTTACGGTAAATCCTGATGACAATTATCGCAATAGTAAACGGTTGATTAATAAAACGTTTGAGAAAGCTAAGGATAACATTCGAGTTGCAACTGATGAAGCACATAGACAGCTTCCAAGATACATGCAGACAGTTACCGATAATCAGGAGCAAATAGTTCAGGCTGCAAGAGGGATAGCGGAGAATTATCTAGAATCTCAAAAAGAAATAACAAGTTCTTTTCAAACGGCATGGAGTTCATTCTTTGACAACTATTTCTGGAATTCGCCTAAACGAATGACAGAAACTTATGCTAGAGTAGTAAGCAGTTTTTCAGATGGTACTATAGCAACAATTAGAATGTACAATAATATGATCTTTACAAATACTGGTGCTATCGGCATGTCTATGCAATATGTCAAGGACAATACCCAAGAAATGTCTAGGGTATTAGTAAACAATGCAAAAATGATAGAAGAAGCAACAAATCCATATCCTATCAAGGTCTAAATTGAGGGTGATTACAATAGCAAGCATAGCAGACTCATTATCATATTATTTTATCAAGAACATTCTAATCCCTTTTTAATTCTTCATTTTATTGATCAAATAATCTAATTAACATAGCATCAATATTGATGTTCCGAAAATTGTAATCGTAGCTATTAGTCATGCGGCTCTAAATACGAAATCCATTCTAGATCCTATGTATTCGAAATTGAACTAATTATCGAGCAATTTTACTTACTAGTTAGATAAAATTTCGTATCTTGTAAACTGCATTAACTGTTAATAGTTTATTATCACTTAATTATAATTATAGATAACTAAAATAGATTTAATGTAATTACTCCTGTCCTACGTACCAATCTAATGTTAAAGATTATTCATGATTAAATCTTGTAGTCTGCAGAATTAACATTGTTATCTAAAGGTTATATCTATTAGTAACGAATAATATGATGTATAATATACGCTTATATCATACGGCTAGTCCAATAGATGTATATACAAAAATGTAGCATCTTCATCCAAAATAGACAGAATACCGACAACGAAACTGAGAAGCAATCTCACTATGGGGATAGAACTGAAACGTGGAGAATATAATGATCCATTTTTCGATAAAAAAGTTGAAACTGCTATAGAGGGACTTAAACCAGACTGTTATAAGCAAATTTACAAAATATCGCAGGATAATGCTTTGACTGTTGCCAATTATATATTATCAATGAAATCCGAAATCGATCCAGCAAATAACTACCGAAGAGATAATATCACATTATTGGCCAGGTTTTCTATATTCCACCACAATAAAGCATTCAGACATGTAATAAGAGACGATATCTTATCATTCCTAGACAGCCTTCGTAAACCTGAAGCCGCTGACCCTCTACATAAATGGATAGGAACTTATAATCTATTTAGGACATATTTGTTCAGATTCTTTAAGTGGTTGTATTACCCAGATATAGAACCCGATAAACGACCTAAACCAACAATAATTGAAAATATTCTCCAATTAAAAAGAAAAGAAAAATCAATTTACAAGCCTACTGACTTGTGGACTGCTGAGGACGACCTTTTATTCTTAAAATACTGTCCTTCAAAAAGGATAAAATGCTTCCATATGATGGCTTATGATACTGGCTGTAGACCACATGAACTATTGAAATTAAGAATAAAGGACATTATATTCAAGTCTGCGGGTAGCAGACAGTATGCTGAGGTATTAGTTAATGGAAAGACAGGGAGCAGACACATACCTTTGATAGACTCAATACCATATGTAAAAGATTATCTTGACTATGAGCATCCGCAGCCTAGCAATCCAAATGCGATATTTATTTCTGGTGTTGGAAAAAGTATTGGCAGGTCGATCGACTCACATTCTATTTCACTCATCTATAATGCGTATAAAAGAAACTCATTTCCAAAATTACTACAAAATCCAAATATCCAGTCAGAAGATAAACCAAGGATTAGAGAGTTATTAAAGAAGCCATGGAATCCGTATATAAGAAGGCATAGTTCATTAACAGAGAAATCCAAGATATTAAAGGAACATACATTACGCCAATTTGCAGGTTGGACTACAGGTTCAAATATGCCACAAAAATATCTTCACTACTTTGGAAATGAAGCCTCGGAATCTTTGTTGGAAGCATACGGAATAATTACCAAAGACCAGAATTTGAGTGATGCACTCAGACCAAAACAGTGTCCCAACTGCAACGAACCTAACAAACCAGATAGCAAATTCTGTGCTAAATGTAGGATGGTTCTTACATATGATGCATATGAAGATGCAGTAATTGATATGCAGGAAAGAGATGATGCATTGACTACCTTATCAGACCAAGTTATGAAACTCATGGCAGAAGTAAAGGAACTAAAGCAGAAAAATTAAGCACCTCTGTCCCCCTTCTGTAGCTCAATAAATACAGAATTCCCATTTTTTTATAGGTACTGTCATTGATCTCACAGATAGATGGACAGCCGTTTGTTTTCTTAATCTGCTCATTTAGTCGGACTATGTGATAAGGTCAGAACAGATAAGGTAAATCAACGGTCAGTAGAAATTCATAGTTTTAAAAGTTCTGATCGGCCAGCGTTCAAACTGCGCATACATTTCATCAACTAGATTGATGAACATCTTATCCATAGATATCTCCTTGATACCACTTTTCTGTTCGTCCGTTAAGATTCCACCTATTGAGGACACAATTTGGAATACAAGATTGTAAAGGCGTTTTCTCCCGCCAAACTGTCTTTTTAATTCCGAATCAATCAGGGATTGAGTATGCCCGATGAAAACATCAGACCCTCTATCAAGAATATCAAACTCCTGCTTTCTATGACTTTGAATGTGTGTTGCAATAGCTTTTTTCTTATTTCTATCTAGGTACATTTCAATCTTAAATTGCGGATTCAATATTTCCAATACATCTGTCCTTTTTGTGTTTACTTCAATAGTGGTACGTTTAATATATTCGTCAATATGAATATGTTGCAGCTCGAATTTCTCTCTTAATGAAAGTAGGAGGGTGATATTAACAATAAACTGCATTCAAATTCTTAGCAGTCATATTTGCTTCTGAATGCAGTTAGAACATTTCAGCAATTAAGCAGTGATATATCGGAGGAATCTAAAATGTTAGAAGAATGTCGTTCATCTTACAGAAACGAGCACTTTGAGCTGTCTAAATTACGTATAGAAAAAGTAAATCTAGAATCTATCGTCAAGCAAATTAAGAATAATGATGAAGGCTATCTCAAAGTCAAAGACATAGTCAAGCGTGCAGTTGAGGACATTTTTACTAATTACAGATATCTACTGAATCTAGCCTTTCAATCAGTTATCGATTCATGCCGAAGTGATCCTAGTAAATTTAATATTCTGTATTACAATTTACCAGCAGATACAATGGAGACGCCACTAACCCTATCCAATTGGAGCAATCAATACAATTATGGATTATCTGCTGATGAAAAGTTGTCTTATCGATATAGTAATGTTTATGCGAGGTTTCTACTGGATGAGGCAGAGCAATTCTTCAACAAGAGGGTAAAAGAGTTAACACAAGTATGTATTAGTCGATTAGCTGAATTGTGTATTTCTGAATCAACATCACCGCAATTGACTACAAAGTCATATTTAGAATAAGAAATTATATTGTATACTTACATGCATACGAAAACGAGAAAGTAGCCCGCTCATATGAGCGGATACAGTAATACTTCATAATTAAAGTAAATGAGACATCAAGTTCTTATCATATCCGCACAGTTTACTTCGTACCTATGCTCCATTTTATTGATAAGGAATTAAAAATTGATGTCATGAGATTAAGAACCAATGCATTTAATATTCATTCTTGCATATTCAGTACCAGTTTAATTATTTATTGCTGCATATTCACCTAGTCCAAAAGAACTAGGAACTCATGGTTTTCATCCAAGCTAGTAAGCAATTCATTAATCAACATTGAGAAATTTTAGTGCATTTCTACCTTCGTCAGTCACACTTACTATGTGATGTGCACCTTGCTTGTTCACAGTTATAAACTTCCATTCAAGCAATGGATCTATGAGATTCTTATTCGAGGCCACATATGCGGCCTGTTCAGTATATTCATCCATATCTTGTATGTTGGAAATATGAATAATGTTATCCTTCAATGCTAAATCCTTCAACTCACGCTTGGAATGGAGCGGGTAACATATGTGGTTGATAGTATAATGAAGAATCCTTATTGGAATAGCACTGCAATAATACTTACATGGGATGATTATGGTGGTTTTTATGATCATGTTCCTCCACCACCAATAGACAAATATGGTTTAGGGTTCAGGATGCCAGCTATTATAATATCTCCTTATGCTAAGCCTGAATTTATTGATCATAGCAGATACCAATTTGAATCAATGCTAAAAATTCATAGAATGGCGCTTTAATATACCATCATTAACTAACAGAGATACAAATGCGAACAACATTCTAGATGCATTTAGTTTCAGCCATAAACTTCAATCTCCACACATAATTCCACTTTACAAAAGGAGTTGAATGCTATAGCATCTTTCATAAATATTTATAGACATGCCTAATGACAATTCTTGTTCTTGTTCTTGAACGACAGAACAGTGTCGGTATTCTCTCGCTCAATTTTTGTTCAAATGTTGTGTATTCGTTGTTAGTCCATTATACTATATCTGGAATAAAGAGCACTTTTCACTTCAAGAATGCCTTTTTACCTAGATATGTGGTTAGGTATAATTAATCGCGGAAAGAGTTCCTGAATTCTAATATAGGGCACGATTAAATCTTCTTTTAGTCATATGAAAATATCGCTATCTATAGATATATTAAATAATGAACTCGATAATGAAGTAAATTTCATAGATCCATATTCATGTAGATGAGGATAATTTGTCAAGCGTTATGCAACTGATCTTATTTACTATCATGCTAATTGTTATGTTAACTACACCAAAAGTTGTTATTGGGGCAAAGATGGTTATTTTGAGTTTCGACGATAGCACTTTGGGTCATTATACAATGGCTAGACCAATCTTAGATAAATATGGTTTCAAAGGAACGTTCTTTACAGTCTGTAATTTTATTGGAACATCTGGTCATATGAATTGGACCCAGATAAATACCCTGCAAAAAGAAGGCCATGATATTGAATCACATAGCATGAATCATACGCATTTGTCAAAATTATCGGATACAGAATTGCAATATGAGATTGGTCAGTCTAAGAAATGTCTAGCTAAACACTGAATTAATTCAACCGTCTTTGCTTATCCATTTGCTGATGGTTCTGATAAGCAGAATTTAGTGAATATGGTTTCTAAATATTATAGCTTGGCTAGGGCAGGAGATGATCCAATTCAGTCATTAAAGTCAGTTAACAGATACTCCATTCATGCATTGACTCAGTCAGGTCATAAAGATTCTGATAAGTTTAATAGATTTGTAGAAAATGTGAATAATGCAAATACAACCGCATTCGCAAGTATTAAATTTCATACATTTGTTAACAGTACAAATAGTAAAGGTAAGATTTCAACCAGCGCACAACTGTTCGAACAAGAGATGAAATATTTACATGATAATGGATTTAAGGTAATTAGAATGAGCGACTTAGGATTTAGTCCTGCAAATGATGTACTTTATGTGAAGACAGATCATAATGATGTTAGTATTAAATCTCCACAGAATGAAAACTTCGATCAAGAATATAATAAATGGCATTACTTCAGTAGTACCAAGACCGACGCCACAGATTATTCCTTCCACAAGACGGCAATCATCGGCATAAGTTAGACATACCAGTTTTGGTATAAAATGAATTTATGCGAGCAATCTAAATGGCAGACTGTTAACTGTAAGTCTTCGAATAACCAAAAACAGTACACTGTAGACTAGAGCTTCGTGGTAATCATTCATAATAACAGAAGAGCGATACTGATGCAAATTTAGTATTTATTTATCCATCTATCACAGTACCCTTTTGATTTGATATGCAGGATGCAACTCAGCGTGCCCTCCTTCACGTATATCTATAACATATATTCCAGCAACCTGTACACGACTCCCTACTTTTGGCAACACATTCTTAAAGTTAGGACCCTCATACTTGGGATCTTTACATTGGTTTATCTTTACAGGATCTTTTGAACTATTCTTTCCCTGGCATACTACCTCAATGTGTAATGTGCCCTTTAACTTCTTATCGTTCATGTTAGCAGGAGTTAAAAGTGAATTATATTTATTATCAAGTTTAATGTTAAAGTTAGCATCACCATCAGAATTCATATAATGAGTCCATGTTACCTTCCCAGTTACTGTGAGGCAATTTCCTACAATAAAGCGTGTTGTGCCCAAGTCTTTCATAAATGGATTAGGTACGAATTTTTCTAGGCTACCAGCAGGAGTACACTGATCACTTTTAAATGGTGAACTATCTGGTATGACAAGATTTGCTTTAAGTGCCTGAGCTTCTGAGACAGTCAAGGCTTGCTCGGCCTCATCTCCAGTGTCAATCTCTTGACCATCTCCTTCTTGAGCACCTGTCATATTTTCAGTGGAATTAGTATATTGTGATAATGAAGATGAAGGCAAGTAGATACTATTACCACCACTAGTATTTGTAACAGCATTGGAATTGGTTACGGTATCAGTATTATTGTTGAGATTATTATTAGATTCTTCAGCAGTGTTGTTACCTTGAGATACAGTTGGATTAGTTAATGTGATTATTGATCCGACAATCGGACTAGCAATAGATTCAAATACTTTTGTCGAATTTGTGAAGTTTCCATCATTGAGGTCCTCGTTGGCATAAACAACCGCATTGTCACCAGTAATATTTTGGCCATAAATCAAGTCAATATTAAAATGAAAATAGCTAACAGACACGAGTATTATAGAAACTAGTAACATGGTACTAAGGCTAGATAATATTTGAATATGGTACTTTCTTTGCATCGATTCCTTTTTTTAAATGAAGGTTGCTATTATTTATTCACACGCTAAGTTTTTTACTTTATTTTTTCAAGAACTAGCTAGACTAATAAGGTTCATCAATTATATCTGGTAACAATTAAATAAAGAACGATTGCATCTCAAGAATTCATAAATATCCAATATGGTGTTGTGACATCCAATCTGTCTGGCATTATGCTAGATCGTTATAGTAATCCTTATTGGCAAAGATAGTTACAAAACACAAAAATAGCCAGAAATTCTAAAGAATGAACCAGCTCTAATGCGAATATTTTTAGGTGCCTCAGAATCAAAAATATCGATACGGTTATCATTAATGTTTTCATTCTTTGCTACAATTCTCATTATCACGTCCTTATTCTCGATGATATTATTGCCCCCCTACCTATTTTTATGCTAATGCAGCTTATACTAAAGCTATACCTGCAGCTGCTGGACCTACAATTAATGATCCAAGTCTGAAAGCAGAGGTTATCTTTAAAGGACTTAAAATACCAACAAGTATGGCATTTCTAGGTCCCAATGATATTTTGGTCCTAGAGAAAAATTCAGGAAATGTACTTAGAATTGTGGACGGTAGTCTTATAAAAAAACCACTTTTGCATGTAAATGTACCGACCCAATTCCTAGAATGGGGTCTACTTGGGATTGCAATTTCAAAACGCAATCTTGCTGGTGAAGAGAGCAGTCAAGGGCATACCTACGTTTTTCTCTATTACACTAAATCCACCACAAATCCACGAGTCTCAGCGGGTAATCATCTTTACAGATATGAATTAGTAAATGACCAATTAGTAAATCCAGTAGATTTGTTAAACCTACCTTCTAATGCACCTGACCCTCTTGTGGAAAGTAATCATAACGGTGGCAAAGTGCTAATAGGGCCTGATAATAACGTGTATACTATCATAGGCGATGTAGGAAGTCATGATGGTCAGGCTCAGAATAACAAGGTTGGTAAAAAACTAGATGGAACAAGTGGTATATTAAGGATCACAAAAGATGGCCAACCTGTAGCACCAGACCCACTAGGCCAAGAGGATCCTACAAGAGTATATTATGCATATGGCATCAGAAATAGCTTCGGTATGGATTTTGATCCTGTTACCGGTAATTTATGGGATACTGAAAATGGACCTACTTATGGTGATGAGATTAACTTGGTGAAACCAGGATTTAACAGCGGTTGGAACCAGATAATGGGTGTTTGGCACACAAATGGTCCGTTGCAAGGGCCAGTTGTGGAAAGTCCTGCTAAGGATTTGATAAATTTTGGTGGCAAGGGAATATACAGAGCTCCTGAATTTGTCTGGAATCAGACTGTAGGCCCATCAGCATTAAAATTCTTAAATTCGGCCAAATTTGGAAAACAATATCAAAATACGATGTTTGTTGGTGATGTGAATACTGGCAATTTATACAACATTAAGTTAAACGAGGATAGAACAAGTCTCTTGCTTAGTGGCCCGCTTGAGGGTAAAGTAGCAAATAGCCTGGATGATCTTAAACCGGTAATATTTGGGCATGGATTTGGTGCG
Source organism: uncultured Nitrososphaeraceae archaeon (assembly GCA_963765895.1). GTDB lineage: Archaea > Thermoproteota > Nitrososphaeria > Nitrososphaerales > Nitrososphaeraceae > JARBAU01. The sequence goes on from CAVXZB010000047.1 coordinate 16,226, forward strand.
ATTACTGATATAGAGGTCGGACCAGATGGATTTCTATACGTTCTCACATTTGATGGTACAATATATCTGATCGTACATGCATCACGTTGACAAGAGATGAGTTGCAAGTTGATTATTTCTTATATACATATAATTTGTAATTTGATCATAACGCAGATCTGACATTGGTGTTGCCTTTAGAAAGATCTCCTTTACCATGTTAGGAAATTTTCTAGCTGTTACATGTTCACCAAACATTCTTTTAATAGATGAAAAGGCAGTTTCTGCCATCCATCTGTACCCATAATTCACTCTGCGCTTCCATCTTTTGAGGTTTGCATGTTGTCTCATTACAGACATATTCCTAGCATGACAGTTAGTCGGTCTAACCTTGGAATTACTTCTTGTCTTTATACCAGGCTTAATGTGGTTCTTTGATAGGTATCTAAAATTGTTATTGCTGTCGTACATACCATCTGCTAATATGCCTTTTACATGATTACCTCCAGCAGAAGAAGAAGAAGCATTGTCTACCAACTTACTTAACATGTTACATCCTTCAAAAGTACATAGCGTATAATTGATATAAATAAAGAAAAATCTTACCTGGGGAGAGCCTTTCTAAATACCTATCAGGCGGTTCCATAAATTTGCCTATTGATCTAATCGTACCTCCTTGAGAGCTATTTATAATATTGATTACTATTTTCCTATTTTCTAATATGTATGCATACAAGAAAAATTTCATTACCCTCAAGTGCTTTATAGGTTAGATGTTAAGTATCATCATCTGATAGGCCAATCCTATCACCGTTGGTATTGCCATCTGACGTTAAGATTAGATATTTCCTTAGTAATAACTCGAGCATTTCTGACGATGATACACCGTTAGACTTGGACACTTGTTCTAACCTTTCATAAAGTCTCAAAGGTATATTTACATGGACGCCGATATCAACTGATCTTGCAGTCATAATACTATATTCTGGGAAACTGTGTGATCCTGAAACAAAAACTTTCCATACCTTATTTCTCTAACTTCCTGATGGTTATTGCATCTGAAATTATTCTTTTATTGAAATACGAGACTTCTAGAGGCAGAAGGTAAAACAGTAACTACTGTCTATTTTGAAAACAAGTTAGTTGGTTTGATAGCAGTAACAGATACATTAAGAGAGAATACAAAATACCTAATTGATGAAATTAATACGCACAGGGATATAATACTTATGACTGGTGATAACCAAAGAACTGCTAATGCAATTGTCAAGAAATTAGGTATAAGTAATGTTTTAGCTCATGTCTTACCAGAAACAAAGGCAGAAGAAATCAAAGCTCCAAAGTCAAGGCAAGGTAGTTGCGATGATAGGTGATGGAATAAACGATGCACCTGCGTTGACACAATCTGATATAGGAATTGCTATGGGTTCTGGTACCGATGTTGTAGTGTCATCAGGGCACATAATACTTATGAAAAGTGGTTTACATTATGTTCGTTATTCATTGAAAATAGTTGAGTATTCATTAAAGAAAATAAAACAGAATCTAGCTATGTCATTTATTTATAATGTCATAACAATACCAATAGCTGCAGGTATATTGTATGGCATCACAAATTCTCTAATACTTACGCCGACTTTAGCAGCACTTATGGGTAATAAGTGATTCTGCTGTGTTTGAAATTCGCTGTTAATAAGGAAATTTAATCCATTTCAAAGTTAAACACCCTGAATCTCCAATTATTAATATGAATTCCTTGAACCGCTGAATCAAGCTATATCCTCTTGTTTTATGTAATATCTACCCTTTGGTTGACCTATTATTATTTTTAATATTTAGTACCACATTTCCTGATCTCTTTTTATGCACGTAGATACTTTCAATTCCCTAATGGTTCGATTCGTACCACATTTTCTTCAAGTAGTGGTATTGTAGATAATGTACAAATGACTATAACATATTGATACTCTTCATATTGTTTCCTCAAAATGCATAAACATAACCTCTACGAACATAATATTGCATACAACAGTCTTGGTAACGCATAAGTTCAAAATTGAAGAAAGGCGCAGAAACGTTGTAACTCTATTAGCCCAGTCAATGACAGAAACTGAAATAGCGAAGGAATTGGAAGTAGACCAATCAACTATCAATGGAACGAACGTGGTTTATAATAGGAAAAGATCTATTATCATTTTAGTAAAAAGCGTTTATTATTTTTATACATCGGTGTATAGAAGTCCTTAACATAGGAGCAAGACGTAAAAATCTTATCTACATGTTAAAACAGAAAATCCGAGATATATTAGAATTCCGTCTAAAGACAACAGAAATTGCCATAGGACTTGCAATTTCTCTGGCTATTGGAGCAACATTAGGACTTGGGATACACATACACATCTAATATTTGCTGGTGACAGTTATGTTACTTGTCACGAGCAATAATGGAACCTAGGTTGACAAACCATCTATTTTTTGGGCTGGTCGAATGCAGCCGGCTTCTCTTTATATACAGAACTGCTAACATAGACACGTGATTCAGTTCCAATACCCTTTGGATATACTACCGATGCTACTACCACCATCTCATCATATCGGGCTACAATTATCTCATATTATTAATTCATGAGTATTTGGAAATGCATATAGCTAAACTTTAAGAGCAGATTAATGCATTATTTGAGATAAGAGTTGCATAAATACGAGAATCGAAGAAAGAAGACTGAAAGTTGCAACACTATTAGCACAATCAATGACTGAAACTGAGATAGCAATTGAACTTAAGGTGGACCAATCTACTATTAGCAGAGATATCAAAGTGCTAAAAAGGGTATCACAGCGGTTCGTATTTGATTTAGCAAAGTCTGACCTAGCTTATTATTACAAACAGTGCATTGATGGAATAGAAGAAGTTAGAAGGAAGCGCATATAATAGAACGTGAAATAAAAGATATTGATGATGAGACAAGGAAATGGTATTCTGATTACGTGGACTTAATGGAACATAAAAGAAATCCAAATTATGGTAAGTCAAAGTGTTTTCGTTGCTTACCAAGTCCTGATAGAGATGATCCAATATTCATTGGCATCAATAGACTAGTTGTTAAAGGATTGGAAGATATTAAAGCTGATAAAATGAACAATCCTATACATTATCCCTGTCATATAGAAAATAGATTTGAATGCCCTTACGAGAAAGGAGAAGGATCGGACACGAGGTTTAACGTTGAATATCTATTTGAATTGGCGAGGATGGCTTTCGCTTTGGAAATTGCTCTTGCAGTAGCCAGAAAAGATTCATCTGCTATTCAAATAAAAAATAAACAAGATCTTTATCGAGCACTGACGAATCGAGAAATGTTAGATATGATACTGGAACAGGGACTTGATTACGTATTATCTGATAAAGAGACCTTTGATGATACTTCTAGATTCAAACAGTTACAGAAAGGTAATAGAAATAAAATTGTGGATTATTTTATGAATATTAAAGACAAAGTAAAGCTGGAAGAGTTAAGATTTTATTAATAATCAATAAGCTTGCTCCCATCAAGTAACTATGATTATTATTTATACCTATTTGCTTATATAATTTGAAAACACAATTTAATATAGGATGAATAATAATAACCGTCTCTTCATAATGCTCTTAATTCAAACAGTATCCTTTTCTTTAATAGCTTCAAGTATTGTTATTGGCAATACTGCATTTGTCTATGCTAAGGAAAGATCCTCAGAGAAGTCTTCAGGTGCAGATTCAAGTAATAATAACAATAAGCCATCATCTCAATTATCAGCAACACCGTCTCACGTTTGTAACAGTAGCCAGAATAACCCTGCTTGTCAAGAACCGCAACAATTACAGGTAAAGCAACAACCAGACCAACAACAGGCAGCTAAACCTGATGATAGCTGTCTATTTCATCCAGAACAAATGAAGTGTAAACCAGATCCAATAACTGGCAAATGTCAGTCAGGATTTTCTATGAATGTAAATCAACATTGCTATCCTGATAAGCCATGTCCAAACGGATTTGAAAGCATGACGAAGACGAAACTGGAGCTTGTTATCCAATATACAAGCCGATATCTAACCAATATGTAGGCATCAAAATAAGACACAAACTGAAAATGCTCACATAACTACTGATAATCCAGCAATAGAATTTGTAAAATGATTATATAAAACGAAAATCATCTTGAATGGATGAAGGCTGCCATTTTCGGAATACCTGGATTAGAAAATCTAAAGATAAAACAAGACATAGAAGAACCAAAAATAACAGATCATGATGTGCTTGTAAAAGTTAAGATGGCTGGTATAAATCCAATAGATCATTTTGCAATATCTGGTGCACGAGAGATTAAGCCAATACCACACATACCAGGAGCTGAAATAGCAGGAGAGGTAGAAAAGATTGGAAAACATGTAACAAGCTTGACACAAGGTGATAGAGTTGTAGTTTACGCCAGAGTATTTGATGGCGTATGCGATATGTGTCTTAATGGATACGAAATGTTATGCAGAAATGGTGGTATAATTGGTGTTATGACCAATGGAGGGTTTGCAGAATATGTTGCTGTTGAAGAGAAAAATGTGTTTAAAATACCAAACGGCGTAGGATGGGAATTAGCAGCAAGTCTGCCTGTAACCACCATAACACCATATCACGCATTAAAAGAAGCAGCTCTTAAAGTAAATGAATACTTGCTTGTATTTGGTGCTTCTGGAAACACAGGAATAATGGCCATTCAGTTTGCTAATAGAATGGGAGCAAAGGTCATAGCTGTTTCTAAGGACGACTGGGTAAAGGATTTTGGTGCTGATTATATTATCAATGAATATGACAAAGTAATAGAAGAAGTAAAAAAGATTACTGATGGAAAGATGGCTGATGTAGTTCTAAATTCGTTGGGAATTGGGACATGGGAGAGTAGCTTTGAATCTGTTGGTGCGAATGGAAGGTTGGTGACATTTGGAGGACTAACGGGTGCAGATGTTAAGTTAAACGTTCAATCATTATATTCAAGACAAGTCAAGTTGATAGGATCTACTGGCGGAACTAGAAGTGATTTCAGGGAAGTCATAGACATGTCTAAAGAGCTGAAGATCAGAGTATGGAAAAAGTTCAAGCTAGATGAAACAAAAGAGGCATTGCAGGCATTATTTGCTAAAGAAAGAGATGGTAGAATTATGTTAGAAATCTGAAACTAGTAAACTTTCGTATGTATAAACCGAAGTTGCTAGATGCATAGTGATATAGATTTCTACTGTTACTGTTTGACTACTTCATCCCTAAACTCCATTTTAGAAGTCCGATAGACTAGTTTGTTTTTGGTTACCAGATGCTCTTTCAGTTTGCGGCACTTTAATATCATTCCATGTCACTTCGGACAAATAACATTTTCCTGAATGTGTTAGCAGTTCCTGGACCAAATCCAGCATAATGATTGTTCGCTGCTATAATTGCTAGGTTTAGTCTATCTCTTTGTTCCTCATCTCTTGCTCTCTTAAGAAATCTAGCCCATTTTTCTTCATTACCAAGACCCTATCTTTTTGTATCTTTCCAAAATCTTTTTCTTGTATAGTCCTATCTCCAATGAATCTTAAGTAGAGAAAGTCTGTAACTATTGAAGGAGACTTTATACCAGCAAGTTGACTTCAGATCATACCATACATATATTGTTATTTGCAAAAAACTATAAGCCAAATCCTGAAACCATGAGCTGTCCCTATCCTCTAGGGCGTATCTAAATCTCTTATCTAAATTCAGGTATGATATCTCAAACGATTCATGCCTTCAACTATACCGATAGAGCATGGTAACTGTATTAATAATGCTAAAATCCTGTAGTAATCCTTAAATTCAACTATTTACAATTCTGAATGTGCTTACTTTCGCATACTTTCCTTGAACTTTCATTACTGAGGAGATACGAATGTAGCATATGCTATTACTATTGTTCCGATAAATTTTGACTTTGTTTTGCTGTGTTACCTTCGTTCCTTATTTCATTGTGAGTTGTAAGAGTATGGCGTAACAGAAGTGACGAATAAAAATGGAAAAAAATAAAAAAAGGGAAAAAGAAAAGGAAAAAGAAAGAATAAAGATTGTAAAGTCTCCAGCAAGAGAATTCACATTTGTGGCAGACATTTATACTCCAAATAGCTTCATCAATAACACTACTACTCAAGATTGGGATGAGAAAAATAGTAAAGACACTAGAAAATTAAATGATATTAGAACTAGACATAAAATAGAATCTACACGTGATTTTCAATATAAATCAAAAGGAAGAAATATACGATCAAAACAAGGTCATTCCCCAGTTTATGAATGATATCAACGTCGTATCATTTCATAATGAAATCGTTGCGGCAGCCAATATGGTATTGCAAGATTTGATATTAACCAAAACTGCTTAGTTTTGGATAAAGATTGCGAAGTTTTTATACTTATCAATGGGGATTTAGTAAATTACAAAATATGTTGGGAGGTTGTCCTCTAGTTTACGACCAAACTACCCATGGTGACCTAAATGAGTGAAGTCTGGAATAAAGTTTACAAATCAGACAATAGTTTCTTTGGAGATGAACCCAGCGAGTTCGCTTTGCTTTCTTTTAACTATATGAAAGCTAACAATGCTACGACAGTATTGGAACTAGGCTCTGGTCATGGTAGAGATACAGTATTTTTTGCATTAAATGGAATTGATGTATATGCCTTAGACTATTCTTCAGTTGCCATCGATATGTTAGATAAGATAGCAAAGAAAAAAAGACTGCCAATAAAATCACAAACCTTTGATGTCGAGAGCTCACCACTCCCATTTTCACATGGTTACTTTGATGCTGTGTATTCACACGTGCTTTTTAATATGCGCTTTTCAGAAGACCAGCTTCATTTTATATTTTCAGAAATAAAAAAAGTCCTGAAACCAAAAGGCTTGAACTTCTTTTCTGTTAGAAACCATCATGACAAATCCTACGGTAAAGGTAAAGAGGTAGATAAAGGAATTTATGATATAGATGGCTTTCAAATTCGATTCTTTACAGAATAGGAAATACATGATTTGGTGTCAGCAGAGGGTTTTGAGATACTCTGGATAAAAGAAGAATACGAAGAACCAGTTACAGTCTATCTTGTGTCCAGCAGAAGAAAATGAAGAGTATGGTTAAGCTTATTGTAAGCTCACGGCCGTTGACATTGTTGTTCTTGATTATATAACACTATGGTGTAGAATCTTAAGGAGACTCTCAACAAGATTAACAGCAGAGTTAGATTAGTAGTATAGAAGGGTATCAATAAACCAGCATGTTCTTCATCTTGCTAAAAATGTCTAGGAAATGTAATCCTTTTTTAGTTGTCTTGCATGTTCGTTCCCTCAGTGAATATTCTATTAGTCCATTCCTATGTAAAGGGAACAAATATTGTTGAATGGAATATGACTTATTGATGCTGTTTTAAGAATATCTGTATATCTTACCCTCTTAGCTTTCGCTGTTTCCAGTATCGAAGCAATTATATCAAATCTATTTCGATACAGAATCATTTATGATCTATATAGACGTGCTTGACATCATTAATGAGGATATTATTAACAGATTGATTCATTTTATGTTACGATGTGATGTTTTCTGTTAGTCTTTATATCTAATGTTGGACCAAATTTGAATCATATATTAATACCTATATGAGAACGTAATTAAACATGGCACGCCCACTATCTGCATACTTTCATATTTGCAGAAAATAGCGAACTATGCGAACTATACTTTTTTTGATAAAAAGACCACTCTAAATATTAATGCAATTATTGTTGTGCCTATGAAAGTTGCAGACCAATATAGCCACAAATTGTTCAAGACTCCAGCGACAAGTGCGGGAGCCAAGGAGCGAGCAGGATTCATTGAAGCACCGGATATGAATGCTAAAAAGAATATATTTAACCCAACTATTCCACCTATAGCGATACCACTAAAGCCTCTTAGTCCTTTAGTATAGAAAACTACATAGATTACAGTCATTAGCATTGCAGAAGCAGCAACTTCGACTCCAATTATTACTGGTATGGGGGAATGCATAATTTGGAGCATTTGCTCCCAAGTGCGCCTGATTTCCGATTACAAATTTTACAAAAAGACTTCCAAGGCACCTATTATCTCTGTCGAAAAATAATATAATAACTGGATCCTTGTTATGTGTTTAGTAATAAGAAATCCCACTGTAACTGCGGGATTAAAATGAGCCATAGATATTTTTCCAAACAAGTAGACTCCTACAGTAACTCCAATAAATGGAGCAAATGCAATGAAAGGTATACCTAATCTCCATTTAACTTGGCATCAATTACTACAGAACTGGTCGCAAGAACTACTACAATGAATGTGCCAATAATTTCTGCAAAAAAACTTTTTTGATTGGGAGTTAGTCTGCTAGTTATCTTTGTAAGTAAGGTTTTCTGCTCCAATCTGAATCACACATTTAATCATCTCATAAGTCAGTCTGGTCTATCCCATTGATAATGAAGATAAGGATCTATCGATTAGCGTCTCTACCTATACTTGCAGTCAATTCTTTTACTCTGTTCAATCTCATCCCTGATTTCTCTGACTTTTTCTATTGGTTTATCTCTGGGGTCTTCTATTCCCCAATCTACCAGATTAGGAACGAACACGGTAGGACATTAACTTTGTCTTAGGGATTCAAGTCAAAAAGAATTCCCTTAGAGTCGCTATTTTCTACCAGATTCTTATAATAATAGTATTTGTAACCTTTTACGAATATTGGATAGTAAAATAAAAAATATTTCAATTAGCTTATTCTTATTTTTTCTCGCTGGTTTATGTGAAATTGGCGGCGGATATCTGGTATGGCTATGGTTAAGAGAGGAGATGGGTTGGGTTTTAGGAATTATTGGTGGATTTGCATTATTCGTTTATGGAATAATTCCTACCTTTCAACCATCTCATTTCCATCGTATTTATGCTGCCTATGGTGGAATCTTTATTATTATGGCAATAGCTTGGGGTTGGTTATTTGAAAGGATAGTTCCTGATATCTATGATCTTATAGGCGCAATCATTGCAATTATTGGAGTTGTAGTAATATTTTATATGCCTAGAAAGGATGGTAGTGAGAAATCAATCTGGGTCAAACAATGATAATACTAATCATAGTTACTCTGACATTATTCTTTACTGCAGCAATCGCAGAGATTGGTGGAGGATATCTGATTTGGTCATGGATAAGGAAAAAGAAGACTATAATTCTCGGTTTAGTTGGCGGAATAATTTTATTTATTTATGGAATTCTTCCAACGATGCAACCGTCAAACTTTGGTAGAGTGTATGCTGCCTACGGTGGAATCTTCGTAGTATCTTCTATTGTCTGGGGCGCATTGATAGACAAAAAGAAGCCAGACCGATATGAAATCATTGGATCGCTTATTGTATTATCTGGTGCAGCAGTAATATTTTATAGTCCTCGCTAGCCTGTCAAGTGATTATATTGTTAATCTATATAAAAATAAGTATTTTGTTACTCAGTTTTATAGGATTGCTAAATCTGTTTAATACATTCCAAGTTTAACTTGATTCATCTAGGAGAAAAATAATGTTTTCAAGGAGAGGAAAAAAAATGAGGAGCATAAGGAGCATAAGAACAAGAAGAATCGCTTCTCATCAGAATATACTATGCTTTCAATCCTTGAATATCTCTATACAAATACACGCGCGATACCTGTAAGCAAATATGGCATAGTGACAAATACCCCCGGAATTGAGCAACAGAGACCTGATAGAGTGAATCTCATAATACGTTCGCTTGAGAAGAATGGATACATAATGTCGGTAAATACCTCTCCCAATCTGATATTCTATAATATAACTCAAAATGGTATAGATGCTTATGAGAAATGGGTTAGGGATTTCCTAGACTTTGCAAGAAATACAAATATTACTAATACTACTACAGATGCAAGCTCTACAACAACTGATAATGAGTCTTCGAAAAAAAGGTAGTAACAATAGTAGCAATGCTATGATGACAGTATGGTAAATAAGAACAGACTAAGTGACTGATGCTTGCTGTGGTGGTGGAGATGCAGTAGAAGATGATGGTTTAACTATGAGAATAAGATGGGCTATTCCTCTCTTCCTATGAAAGAAGGTTTTGCTTGCATATTCTCGAGCATCATCTGTTAAACTATCTCCTATTACTAGCCCCAGACCCAGCCGATATCCTGTAACAGAATTATATTTTATAAGAGAGTCTGCAAAGGATTCTACGAGATTTCTATCTATATTGCCATCAATGATCTTGATTATGATGGATCCGGCTGTGTAGAAACCATCTCATACAGTCAAAGCTTTGTAAGAGTATAATACCAATAGTCTATTGAAAGAATCAATGTACGTCAGACTTGCAGGTACCTATGTTCCGTGTTTTGAAGCATGCAAGGATTCCTCTATTTTCTAACAGGAAAAGTAATCACATATTTACAATATGGTAGCACATAGTTCTAATTGCTATACGACAGTATGAAGGTAAGAGTTATAGAATGTTTGTCGAGTGGTTAATTGAAGCCTATTACCTAAGGTCATTTCTACGGTTGTCACGTATTCCTCATTTTACAACATTGCAAAAGTTTACAGATAGAATCAATAATTCATTGCTTGAAAAGATAATTTCGTCATTCATTGTAATTAGTGGTACCAAGCATATCTTTGCAGGAATAGATTCAACAGGATTTAAGATAACTCATGCATCACAATATTATACTGATCGAACAGAATTGAGAAGAAAATATGCGAAATTATCTATTGGAGTAGATGTATTACAACAAATCATATGTACAATTAAGATAAGACGAGCTCCAACAAGGCATGATAATGTAGATTTCAGGCCAATTATAACAAGGACATCAAATATTCTTCCATTATCCGTAGTTACAGCTGATAAGGGTTACGATAGTGAAGATAATCACCTTCTCGTAAGAGAGGACTTACATGCATTCAGTATTATTCCTGCTCGATATGAACATGTACCGATGTGGAGAACACATGGTAAGGTACAGAAAGCAGATGAAGCGTGGTTACTCCAAATTGCTGTACAATCAACGAAACAAAGATGAAACCATAATATCAGTTATAAAACGACTATTTGGAGAGAATCTTATGTCTAGATTGACTAGAATGCAGAACAGAGAGTTATCATTTAGATGTATCACCTACAATATGCATAGACTGACTAATCTTGTAATATTGATGATGTTTTCTACATAGCCGATGGATCCATATTCTTTTAGAACTTTCTTAAGATTATTGCTCGAACTACTACCATCATTCAATACGGGATCCGAATCTAATAGGACATCAAATACCAAATCGCCAGTAGCATCACGTATAGATACATTCAGAAATTCATTAAGACTCTTTTTTGAATCAATATATTCTTCTAATGGTCTGCTAATCTCCTTTATAGATTGTGACAAACCAAAAATTGCTTCTTCTCTAGTTCTTGCTGTCATGGTAATACTCATGGTAGTCATTATAGTATTTCTTTCAAACATATCAGTCCATCTATCAAGGACATTTCTTGACCTTAGCAAAAGTAAAACCAATGGTATCAATATAACTATTAAAACGACCAATAATGTAAGGTCAACTATTTTATCTACTTGCTCGCTTGAAGTAGAAAAATAATCTAACGCTCCAAGTATATTTAATATTGAAAGCACTACAAGGGCCGCAATTAACCCAATAACAATGTAAAGATTTTTTTGTGCCAAGTGAATTAATCTGGTAGATTCATAGCCAAATCTAGTAGTCAAAATCGTCGAGGAAGATAAGTTGTAATCATTAAATTTGTCTGTCTCTGTCATGATGTGTAAATATGTGAAGAATATAGCATTTTTGAATATATAAAGTGGCATATAACTAAGTTACAAGTGGTTATAACTGAGTTATTATAGTATTATTATAATCCCAATTATTAAGTATGTATACATGAAAAACAAAATAGCATTTTTGCATGTCTTGTTGGCATTAACTCTATTATCCTTAGTTTTGGCCTACATGCAATCATCACTATATCCTCTTGAAACGATAATTCATGTAGCAAAGGCTGCAGAACAGCAGAAGAAAGAGCACATGAGGGTGTTGAAAGTGGCAACGTCCAAAATAGTTTTTCCCCAGTAAGTCCTGAACAAAGCAAGCAAGTGACTAAACAATCAGAAAAAGAAGTAACAATCAATTTATCGCCACAAAGTCTGATACAAGCCGGCTCTCCATTGCAAGGAAATCCAGCAGCACCAATTACCATTGTGGAATTTGGTGACTTTCAATGCGAATTTTGTGATGGATTTGCTAAAGTAACTGAACCAAAGATAAATGCGATTTATATTCAGACAGGTAAAGCTAACATGATTTTCAAAAATTTTGTAACCCATGGGCCAGATTCAATTACTGCCGCCATGGCAGCCCAATGCGCTAATGACCAAGGTAAATTTTGGAATTTTTATCAGATCCTCTATAAAAATCGAGGAGCTGAAAATTCTGGTTGGGCTAATACAAACGGTATGAAAAAGTTTGCATCACAAATACCTGGCTTAAATATTCAAAAGTTTAATTCATGTCTTGATAATAATAAGTATAAATCATTTGTAGATAAGGATAATACTCTAGCCATATCTTCAGGCTTTCAAGGCACACCTAGCTTTGTAATAGAAAAGAAAGATGGTTAAGTAGGGAGATGCTACTAGGAGCATATCCATTTCCTTCATTCCAGGCAATAATCGATAAGAAGTTAAATGGATAAGGAATTGACTCGGCAAATTGAAAAGGGATAATAAAATAACTTCGTTGCCGAAATTATCTGGATCTCGCCCTCATCTTACTATTTCTACCTCAATAAGACTGGTCTTCTCACATTGGCATTATGTTGTTATAGCAGGAGTTATATGCACAATTTTCTGGATAATATTTAGTATCTTTGACCAGTTGCTCTTTTTTACGCCTATCTTTGTATTTTACCTACCAGATGATGCAGTAACAGGATTTATTCTCTCCACTATAACTACAATCCTTTTGGGTATCGTAGTAAGCATGAATGTATATGTGCTAAGGCGTTCAAAGGGTTTGAAGATAAATATTAAATCATTTTTTTCATGGTCAACTTTAAGTGTGCTTTCAAGCACATGTGCTAGTTGTTCCTCACTGGGTTTTCTTCTTGTTTCTACATTTGGAGGAATAGGAGTAACTGCATCAGCCTTTCTATCTAATTATCAGACACCTTTACGAATTCTGTCTATAGGCCCTTTTGATATTGGGCACTATATTCAATAAGTAATAAATTGAATAAGAGTTGTATTTTAGAGTATAAGGTCGATAATCATAACAAGGACAAGTAAACCTATTTTGATCCTCAAAGAATTAGAGAGAAGGGAGTAAGAGCATGATATGAGCAAGTAAAAATATCTAAAATTACACAGATATACATTTGCATAGTCAATACAGACAGATTAGAGCAGAATTACAAATATTGTCTTCTCTCAAGTTCCTGTAATCTTCCTGTTATGGCTACAAGTTGATCTGATAGTTGTGCTATAGCATCATCTTTTAATTTATCATACTGTCTTAATGACTGATTTAATTCCTCTAATTCTTCTACCTTCGTCTGTATGTCAGCACCCTGTCTTCCTAACTGGAGGACATTTAGGAAGGTCAAATAAGGTTCTATCTTGAGAAATATTTCAGCTTTCTCTGAATCCTTTTTGTGCCAGTATGTTGAATTAGAGTGTCCTATAAAATATTCAAAGTAATCAACGTAGCCAAGATCAGATATAGTAGTTATAATTGGTAACAATCAACATTTAGTATTTACGCCAAATACAGCCTTAGCTGCAGAAAACAATGCTAATGCAAGAAATCAAAAGTGTCAAATATCATCGAACCAACTACTCTACCTCGTTGTATATCCTAGGGAATGTTCTACAATATTTGGATCAAACCCTCCTGCAGGGAATTTCCAGACATAAAATCCACTGCTGGTCTTTTACAATGCGCACAAGATGTATACAAAGTAATAGAGAAAATGCAGGTCAAGGTCGATGGTCAAGATGTTTCATCTCATATTATCTGTCAGACTGCCCCCAACCATTCAAATGGATCTTAAAATCAGATAATGCTGACGACTGGAAAGCACCTATCTTTGATGGGAACGATACTTCAATGGCCGAAAATTATTACCTCCTTTTCAAACCATTGCCTGTTGGAGATCATACTATAGAATTGGAAGTTATACGACAACCGCTTCAGGCAAATCAACCTATAGAACATGATGTTGCTAAATGGAATATCAAGGTAACATAATAGTTAAGGGAGAATTTCATCAAGAAAAATCCGAGAAGCCATCAAGGTGAGCGAAGAAACTCATACGGAGTTAGGCAAGCCGGGTGCATGGGGCGAGACGATGGATGATATTATAGCCAAGTGCATAAAGTCGTATAAGAAGGAGAATAAGATATAATTTGGTGTTTAGATAGATGTCTAAAAATTGCGTCTGGTTAGATTGTCAGAATACAGTCATGTTAGGAGACGAAGAAGCCAAGACAGAGTTTGGCGAGATGTGCCCCTATCACAAGGCAATGATAGTCATGTATAACCGAAGCCCTCCAAAGCCAAAAACAGAGGAAAGGGGTGTTAACTAAGTTAATACTTAGCACAGAAAGTGGGTGTAAACTAACTTAACAGTCGCTAGTGATTGTTCTATAACTTTTACATATAAAGTCCAAAATCCGGCTAACTCCTTTTAGCACTTATCCCGCTCAGAAATTTAGTAGTATTGTATTTGTCTATTAATAGAAATTAGTAGTTTAGTAGATCCCAATCTCTAAAGTTTTTTAAAAAATTCCTGATTTCATATATGTAATTAGTTGCTTTTATTGTCATCATACAATTAAGTGTGAGGAAAGGATAAAAAATATAATCAGTCTGCATCCCATTGTTTATGTGGAAGAACTTTATGAATTGTACCATCTACTTTATGAACTAGAAGATCACGGCGGATACTTCAAGGACTTTATAAGTACCTGACGGAATAGAAGCTGGTATTATACTGCTGCATCCTAATGAGGATGATACACAAGAACCACATTCGGTCGATGAAGTATATTATGTTATCAAAGGAAATGGGTATATTGAAATAAACGGCAAGGATCATCCAGTTAAACAAGGAATCTTCATTTTTGTACCGGCGGCTACCAAGCATAGATTCCATCATAACAGTCAAGATCTTATTATCTTCTATGTATTAGGAAAATGATAACCTTTATTCCGAGTCTCATAACATGGTCTTGTTCTAGTCTTATTAAATGCCTTCTGATGAGATATTGAATGAGACCATAGCGTCTATGCGATGGGGATCAATAACTGGCACCTTTATATTGGATTCTTACAACATGATTTATTGCCACCAATCATGACATACATTACTTGTATTGGTTATTTTATAACATCAAAAATTCTAATTTATTGCATTCTAGGTTCTGTTCTTTCTTATCGCAATTGCATCAAATGTATAAGACTAGCTATTGATCAGTACAACAAGAATGTTACTAATGAAGAATGTCAGTCATTACAGTATTATAGTAATCTTTCCTGATAGCAGAGTCACAGTACCCGAACACAATATCTTCTAGATAGTATAGCATCTCACTTAATGATGCCAATGTTCTTTTTGAAGTATCTCCTCACAATGCATAGAAGCCCCAATCTATAATAGTCTAGAACTTGATATAGATTTATTCTAATAATGACTTGCCACCAGCTATAAATGGTGGATCGTGAACGACAAAACATTATGTTTGTATAAATCTTGCGTAGTTTAAAGTTATATCATACCTATTAACATACAGGGTGGGATAAAATTATAATGTTTACAATATGCTCTAGTCGACATAAAATGATTAGATATTTCTATAACATGAAAATTCTAAAGGAGACACAGAAATCCACCAAGTAGCAATAATTATAATACCAATGAAATCAATTGCGAATACGACAATAAAGTTTAAACGATTATTTGGTATATTTTTTAGCGCATTTATAGTTTTTTTGGTTGTCATTTTTATTGCCATAGTAGTAGATAGAAAGTTAAGTATAGGAATAGCCATTATTCTAATTATAATACCGATTGCTATTCGATATCTCGTATATATATTAGCCAGAATTTAGAAGTATAGAAGTTGAGAATTAGAAGCAAACTCTAGAACTGATATCTAACTCAATTGTGGACATTCCTTTTCTAATTATATTGTTGATGGAAGTTGAATCAACTCTGAAGTACAAGTTTTACCACATGTGCTACAGAAATGAATATCGCACATTAAACATCTAACTAAAATTTGGGAATTATAAATTCTAGCAAATACGAAATCATGCTTATAAAAGAAATGATTTGTCATAAAATTTCTGTCGTCATGTAATATATAAAATGCCATACTTGGCTATTGGTTCTAGGTTCTATCCACTTTGTTGATTAACCGATTGTTGAAAATTATGTTACCTAAAAATGTGATCACTACATAAAAAAATAGTGATGCGGCGCTATAGCTATGGGTTTGGTTTAGGTAACGGCTGATTCACCGAATTTGAAGGATTTGTAGTATTTGCCGATGGTGATGGTGATGGTGTAGCTGGAATGCCACATAACTTTGATTCTGTTGAATTGACAAATTTTAAGCGTGGGTTATTAGGGTTGCAAAAACTCTTCTTCTCTTCTGCGCTCATTTGTTGGGCTTGGCTTATACTAACTGTCTCAACTTGTGCAATTATTACCGTTATCGTAAGAGCCACAACAACCTTTATCACCGTGGATCGGGTTATCGTTTTATTCATTAAGCTATACATTGAGAATATCAAATATTTAAATATCTCTTGTCCAAATTACTATGATCGCATGTATCTATGGTTATTTATTAGAATTTTCTCTTTATTTTCTTGTCCATTAATTGTAAATAGCCCACACATCCCCAGTTATTTTATGTCTTAAAAGGAAATTTAATATTGAAAAATATAGGTTCGTGGTGGTTGACTAAGCAACAGTTTCAGCCTTTGTATCTTCAGAAGTTAAAGATAATGTGGATATGACTTGGAAATAAGTTTTGGATACAATTAACACAGTACCCAAGGAGAGTCTAAACGAAAAATGCAGTTACAATCGTTATTTCAAATTCTAATAATCACGGAAATGCCTTTAAAGTACTTCTAAACGAAACTACACCCAATCAATTAACTAAGCTGCAAGGATCCAAAAATGGAATTTCATATACCTGATGTCTCTGCTTTCTCTATTTGTATAGTAACAGCATCTCCTACTCTTAGACCGGTGTCTTCGTACTCTCTCATACTCAGCTTGAACGTAGGTGATTCAGAAAGTCCCATGCCTCCCAATCCCCCTCCACCTAGTATATTTGACATCGCTTTGGGTAAATTTTTCATCAAATCTTCTGGTGAGGTGAAAGCAAATGCTTTGGCACCAAATGGACTTTGAGGTTGTTTTTGTAACCTATCTTCACTAGAAGAGTTTGGATCAGCAAAACCAACATAAACGTAAGGGCTTCCATCTTGTGAGGCTTCAATCCTTGATACAATAAATTTTTTTTTCATTTTTCTGTAACAATTATCACAAATGACAATTGCAACTTATATATGTTGATGGGATAAATAGATTTCAATGTTTTAGGTTTAGGCATGTCTATGCTAAAGATGATCGAACAAAATCCATAATTCTTAAGATCCGCAAGTGCAAGGGTTTCTTTTCTTTCTTTTTCACCGAAAACTTGAACACGACGTGGAATACTACATATATTTTTGCACTAATCGCACAATGTTATCATCACATAGTTAATATTCATAGTACTCTTAAAACTGTTATAAAAGATGACATACCTAATTTTTGGTATGGTCTATCGAGATTTTAGAATAGACAAAAAACCAGTCAATATAAGACAACTCGTCGTATGCTTATCTTTTTAATTTCACTCTCATCGGTTTCCTTCAATTTTTTTCCCAAGATTTGCTATTGAAGCCTCCGATTATCTGAATTTTATAAATCTACTAGGCGTAATAGTATTAATTTTTCATCATAAGTGAATGAGCGAAATCATCTAATAGAAAAAATATTCATTTGGTCCATGGGGAATACGCAAGGAAATAAAATGCGGGATGGATTGATAGGCCCATTGTCTTTTCTGGACGAATCTTGATTATAATTCGCTTATGATTTGGTTTTCGATAGTAATATTTTCCGATTCCAAGATATCTTTTGGCAAGCCTTTTAAGATGCTCATCTGCACCGTCAGTTGTCTGCCCGATTACTCTTCCTTTTATTGACACCATGTTAAATGGATTGTTCTGTTCAACAACAGATAGGGCTATTCTTTTATCATTTGTTATATGTTTATTTTTTGCTGAAGTTTCAAAGGTATTTATTAAGATCAAATCGTCGACCATCTCTGCCCAAACTGGAGTGATGTGTGGAGAGCCATCTTTTGATAAAGTAGACAAGAAAGCCAAATTTCTACCTTTAAAAAATTGGTATACTTCTTCTTTAGTAAGTTGTGTTACACCTGCTGCTAATTCATTTGGTATAGATGTTGTTACATAACTTTCTGTTTCTATGGGAGGTACATCAACAACCTCTACTGAAGTTGTTATTCTTCCGCTATTATCATTATCTTTTTGCATAGTGTAAGAAGATTAGATAACTGTATGTATTAATCATTATGCTATATGATATTTTAATCTTATGATCTTATAATAAACTCCTAATCGGGGCGCAAAATTTGTTCTTTACGTCGTCTACGTGTAGATACCTTTATTGCATATTCAGTAAATATCTTCGAAAGCCATCAGATGACTCCTGTTGCTATAGATTTGCGGCAACAAATTCTATCTTCTCTTGAAGATATTGGTAGAAGTGTAGGAGTGATATTCTATGCTACATTATGACAAAATAATCTGAACAAAATATACCGTGGCCGGAATTTGAACGCATCGATAGTCCCCTTAAAGGTTATGCGAAAAAGCCTGGCTGCACGAACTAAAGAATTTGAATTTCCAATTTGTTGAAATACAAACCTGGCTAGTGTATCGTTAAGCAGCATCTGTAATAATTTAAAATATTTCTATATAAAACAAATGAATACCTTGTTCATATTTACGTGCAAAAAGTAAATTCAATGAATTATCTCTTGAATGAATGATTTAACCTTTGTTATGGCATTTTTGTTTGTGATATGGTATTTCGGTTTGACAACAACTACAAGTGGTAACCATATCTTTGGCACAGTAGATATCATCAATATTAATAAAGTCCTAAACATTATACCTTATTAATATCTACAGATCAACCTGCAATTCTCTACTGTTAATTGAATCGACTCACTATAGCAAATAATTTATTCACTATATATAAATCAGATTGAATCAAATATTAATAGACTAACTATCTTTAACAGATCTTGTTACCTCAGAAGCTAAATCGAAAACCGAATTACTAAATTGTTCCTCTCTTCAAGATACAATTGTAATATAACTAAGTCGGACATATGGACATATTCTATACAGGATTATGGTAATGTAAGATATTATTATCGCATGTAGAGACTAGGTATATGATATTACAATTTCATACAAACTACCTAAAATAAAAGGCACAACGAAACTACGGCTCATTTATTTTCAAACTATATGTAATACCAAAATGTTAAGAGATTAAAATCCAGCAGCCAGGCTTATGAAAATATATGCATCATATATCTTTCAAACTCTCGGTAACATGCTTATGTTTTTGATTCCAGTGTTCAAGAAATCTAGTAATTAATGGTTGAAAATCATCAGTTTTGTAGGTCATTTTTTCTCTGGATAGTTTGCCCATATACTTTCCATATTTTATGCAAGTCCAGCACCCTATGAATGGAATAAGTGGTGCGAAATAATAGCCTGTATGTCTTCCAGTAAATCCCCATGCTTCTCCCACCAAGCAATATTTAGAATCATAGGAGAGAATTCGTCTGTCCTTGATAGTTAACCCAACTTTAAACTTAGTAGCCCAGGTAGGGCAAACCTCATCCAAGGTAAGTGTGGAAGAGGACTGCTGCATAATTGCCCTAGGCTTTCGATGGCGCATTCCATATATTTTTGATATTATCATAAGCTCACGTCTCAAATTAGATTTATTCATAAGTATAGACTATTCAACTGACTTTATTATTGTTTCATGAAATTTCCATCATTGATAAGAAATATCGTTTTTTAGACCGCACTAAAGTAAAATTGACCACATAAACCAATTTAACCATAGTTGATGTCAAAGTATTTGCGTAAGTTCTAGCTTAATTCAGTAACAAATTACATCTACAAGTCTGTATCGTGAAGCCAGGTCGACAACTTTAATTATCTAATAAACCCTGCTTTGATCAACAATAATTCACTATTTTCTTCATCGTATGTTTTAGGAATATCAAACAAGATCACGAAAAGTCACTGGACAATATATCCAACTTTAACATGATGAATCAAAAAGTGTAGCAAGTTCTTCTTAAATCAGCTTTAGGTTAATATATTGTGTCTTACACTACCGGTGATTTGCCATGTGCTTATATTACTAAAAGTTATTTATTAAACAGAATGTACAAAACTAGTCGCCTTCTCGTGAAGAATTTTTGCAAATTGGTGTATATCAATATCTTTGAAAGGACTGATTTTTTTTAATGGAAACAGATCCTGTCCTTCATCCAATATTCCTCTTCCACGAAGGTCTTCAATAATTTTTTCTCTCAACTTTGGAGGACAGATCTTGCTATTATATACGCAACTAAGTGATCCATTAAACATCTCTTTAAGATGATCGTCGCCTTTTTCTTCATGAAAATGGGGATTCCTTGTTTCGACCTGCATTATTTCTACACCTTTGTCCATAGCATCATAGTTTTCCGTAGGCAATATACCTCCAAATTCCTCTAATATATTTACAATTTCATATGGTTCTACTGAAAAACCTGAAGAGTATGTTAACAGCTCGGCTAATTTAATTGACATACAATGTTCACCTGAATTTCCGGTACGCATAACTTCAGTCTCAAATCCAGTATAGTAAGATACTAATGAATTTAGGTACTGGTTTGTTATTTCTGACACTCTTCCCCACTTCGAAAAATACAATCCACTCTCGGAAACCTTAGGCTTATAGATCCAGGATATCCGAACCATAGTATATGGTGAGTTGGACATCGCAATACCTGACGTAAATATTTTTACATATTCGTTCACAGCTCCTGGTACATAATTATCTGCGTCGATAAAACCGACATAATCCTTTCCTGCCATCTTGGCCAGAAGCATCCCAGTTATCATTCCTTCTGCTTTACCATTTCTAACAATATCATCTGGACCAAATATTGTGGTATGGCCAACTTGTTTCAGAGCTTCCGATAGACCTAAATCTTTTTGATGTAATATTATAGCATTTTTTCCTACAAATCTATTAAACTGTTCGAGGGCTTCTTTTTCTAGTTTGTATCTATCTACGGGCTGCCTTGGACTATTAGATACAATGATAGTCAGACAATCATGAGGAATTCCGCTTAATACCCCTTCCAAGAGCTTTAGACGCTCACCTTTGATCGGTATAACTATTGCCATCTTTTTTTCGATTTCCGAGATTTCCTCGTTTCCAATGCTTTGAACTGTTTCAGAAGCCGTCCTACCATTATTGAATCCAGAATCTAACTCATATACACGTTGAACTCCATGAAGGCTTATAGCTCCAAATCTCTCGGTATATCTTGGAAGGTCCAGTTTCATACCTTTAGAAGTGTTATAACTGCTTATAACTATTAGGCGACAAAATATGAATTCGCATATAACAATCTCACCAGCAAGTAGCAACATAGTGTAAAATATACGATCAGAAATTTTGGCTTTCTAAATATACAAAAAATGAAGCGATTAAGTTACTGTCTGTCCGTCTGTCTGCTTATTCCTTGTCTATGAATTCATCTGGGGTTGGAGGCTCCGGATTTAAGCCCTTTCTTTTTCTTATCTCTACTATCAAGTTTTTGAATATCGATTGTGGAACAGGCTGCCATGTCTTAAAATATGTATTCCACATAGCCTTACCCGCAGTACCTCCTCGCATGACTTCTGATAGATCAAATGTTTCAGATGCTGGGACTTCTCCTTGAATGATTGAAATAACTCCTTTTTGTTCCACGTTCAAAAGTTTACCTCGCTTACCAGATAATATGCCAGCTACAACACCGATTTGTTCTTGCGGGCATTTGATCTCAATGCCGAGCAATGGTTCGAGCAGAACTGGATCTGCAATTAATATAGAGCCTAGCATAGCCCTTCTAGTTGCAGGCATTAATTGTGCCAGACCTCTGTGAGCTGGGTCTTCGTGCGGTACAAAGTGATGCAATACAAACTTTACGCCCCTTACAGACTCATGTGCAATAGGGCCTGAATGAAGTACATCATCGAAACCAGATTTGATAGAGTCCATTGATTCTTGGATAAACTGTACACCTTTAGTTTCATCAAGTAATATGTTCCCGCTTACATCTAACGCAGCAACACTTCTAGCTTCATCTGCAGGCCAACCCTTTTCTCTAAGAATTTTTGCCATTTCTTTTTTATCCATGTCTTCTTTTACATGTCCGGATCTAATCAAATCGACTATATTTTCATCAAGAGGCTCTACCCGCATGAAAATTTTATTATGCTTGTTTGGTGATTTGCTCATTATCGGTCCAGCTTTGGAACGTATAGTTTCTCGATAATTTATTAATGGTTGTGTAGTTGTTATGTCAAGACCTGCTTCTTGTAGTAACGAAGTAGCAATTTCGAGATGCAATACCCCCATTCCTGCCATTAGTGTCTCACCAGTTTCTTCGTTAATCTTAACGATCAAATTTGGATCCTCTACAGTAATCCTTCGTAAGGCTTCAACCAACTTAGGCAAATCTTTTGGATGTTTTGGTTCTACAGCAATTGTAACTACTGGCTCTGAAACATATTTGATTGATTCAAATGCAGGAATACTTTTTACAGTAGAAATGGTCTCACCAGCAACTGCATAATCGAGTCCGAGTAGCGCTGGGATATTCCCTGCTGGTAACATATTTACTACTTCTCTAGTATTACCCATGTATATGTTCACTGATTGAACCTTTCCTAGTCGCTTAGCATCAATTAGACGTATTTCATCACCATCCTTAATCGTACCCGAGAAAAGTCGACCTGTCGCCACTCTTCCAGCCTGTGGATCTACGTTTATTGTTGTTACCATCATAGTTACCGGACCGCTTTCGTCGCACGAAAGAAGAGACTTACCAATTTCTGAATCTAGATCACCTGGCCAAATCTTTGGTATTCTATACTTTTGAGCTACGTGTGGCGGAGGATGATGCTGTACAACCATCCCTAAAACTGCTTCATGTAATGGAGCTCTTTCCGCGAGTGTTTTTATTGCATTGGGATCACTAGATGTATAGGCATCATAAACATCCTTGAAACTAACCGCTTTTTTCTGGGCAACTTTATAATTAAAACCCCATCTATCTTTTGCTGATCCGAATGCAACACTATTTCCTTGTATGCTAACTTTCCATACTTCCTTCTGTTCAGGCTCTGCGTAAATGTCAATTAGCCTATTGAATTCAGCAATTATGTTTGAAAGCCACTTCTGCATTTCAGCTGGATTTAATCTTAATTCTTTTACTAACCTGTCAATTTTATTTATGTATAAAACCGGCCTTACTCTTTCCTCAAGCGCCTGCCTTGTTACAGTCTCTGTCTGAGTCATAATACCTTCAACAGAATCTGATACGACTACGACGCCATCAATTGCCCGAAGTGCTCTGGTAACTCTTCCTGTAAAATCAATGTGTCCAGGAGTGTCAATCATGTTAATCACATATTCCTTTCCCTCACTTTCGTAGAATAATGTAACATTTGCACCACGGATTGTCATCTGTCTGTTCTGTTCAAGTTTCATCGAGTCTAATGCAAGCGCTTGCCCTGCAACTGAAGGAGAAATTATACCGGATGCTGCTAAAAGACTATCACTCATCGTTGTCTTACCATGATCAACGTGTGCAATGACACCAAAATTACGAATTTGGTCTTTGTTCCCAACAATTCTAATGATATCCTGTGTCGATTTAAATTTAGGCATTCAATCGGAAAAATTTTCGCTGGAGGTTTATTAAACGTTCCTTATTAACAAGAAAGGCATGTATTATATGTGCTATAATAAACCATACAATTATGACAATTACTCGATAATGGTATTAATAATCATGAGAGTTTGCATGTTGTTTATAACAAGGTTAGATTACATAATTCCAACTAAAGTTTATCAGTGGGTATTGGGTATATTTAACCATACTTAATCATCATCGCCTTAACGATTAATATGACAATGTTTATATATTATCTCTGATCCTTATCTTAAAGATTTAGACTACATTAAATGTATGATTATACAATATACCTATCTGAAATATCAGAATATAAACAACTAAAACTTGAAGAAGTTGAGAGATCCTTATTATTTAGAGTTATAAATACGTATGAATCTTCGGCCTATAAGATAGCATCTCATATTAGAATAAAACGTCTCTCATCGCAATACAAATCTGAATTTCCTATTATGAAACGACTGCAAGAATATAAGTTTATTAGTGAAGTGCAACAGCCATCACTTCTCCGTGATTCAATATATTATAAGTTAACCACTTTCGGACTATTTTATATCTTTTCTAATACACTGAACTATCCACCACAGCTATTGGTATATCATCCAGATAGCTCAATACTAAAAGCCCTGCTCTTTCAATATCTACAGCCCAACACAATTAGACAGTGTACTGGTCGATTCTATGCAACCATAACTCAGTATTTAAATGACTGTTGTAGAATAACTATAAATGGTCTAACTAAATCCAAATTGCTCGGTAATATAGAACAAGGTCTAGTACAAATAGAGCAGAATCTGAGACAGGAAGCTAAAATTTTAGTGATTAAATTAACGATAATGTACAACGAATCAAATCTATTAGCTGGCAGTCCTGACACAACAGATGAAAATGCAAGGCTTTCATTGTACGAGCTAGAAAGTAACATGAAAACAATACTATCAAAAGATAATAGATTCTTAGAATTTTTAGAAATAATCTATAGAGAAGTTAGCGAAACTCTTTCAGGACTCTGATAGGAATACTTGGGATTATTCGTCAATACTATTGTTAATTATTTGTGACGAGATTTAAGAAATCATTCATAATTATACAATATAAGATTGGTCAGCAGTTAACTGGTTTGCAATAATATATATTAAGGATAGAATTTGAAGCAAGGAAAATAATATTTTACCATAATTAAGGCAATTCTCAATTAGCAATATCGTTACACAATATTGGATTCATTCCTCATAGATCTCTGTATCATTATGACGAAAGTGAATATGGCCGCTACTACTAACCATCCGGATAGTCCAAAAAAGTATGACAATATGCGATGCAAATTCAAAACATACTCCGAAGAAGATGATGACGGTTGGCCAAGAAGGAGATCTCCAGCTGCTCGCATACATAAAGATATAATAATCAAAATTAGAGGAATTTTATTGAAGTTAGTAAAATGTATTATTTTTCCAATTATTGGAGGAAGCATAAGCGGCAAGTATAATGCTATGGTGAGCCCAATGAATCCTATGGCTATGATGTGAATCGCAAGGTCATAAAAAATATAGTATGGACCAACTAAAAAAAATAATAATGCTATTGTACTACCTAGAAGAAGAAACATAAAAGATAACCTAATGTGAACGACGATAAAGTTATAACGAGCCTTTTTTTCTCCACTAATAAGAAGTAGAATCTCACTATTATCAAATCCTCCAAATGCATAAACCGCAATAGCAAATATCAAAACAGATGCAAAAAATGTAAAATTAAAAACCATCGAAAGTGACAATGTATTTAGGAAGATTAAAGATGCAAGACCAGAAATGATGCAGATAGATATCAATATGAATGAAATACGTGCTAAGGTTTTCCTTGGTCTTATATATCCAAGAAATGATGGTAATGTTTTATACTCAATTCCAAAAATCATGAGTGTCGGAAAAAGTAACCATAATAGAATCTGAGTTAAGGAATTTGAATATCCATTTCGCGATAGATCAATAAGGTTGACAGTTATTAAAGTAATTAGGCAAAGAGCAATAAAATAATCTGATAGCCTCAAGAGCTTAGGTCTAATTCTTAATGTCCAGAACAATAAGACTAGAAAGATTAGAATTCCAACTAACCTGGAAATCATAATCTCCGTCGATAGATCCTTGTCACTTCCGACTGATTGTATAACCTGGAGGCTCAAAGATACAAGTATCAAAATGAATGAAACGTAGACCAACTTCACAGACACAAGCTGCACATTTCTGAATCTTGGGATTATCATGTAACCTATTCCCATAATAAGCAACGTTAGAAAACCATCTACCTGTAACATTTTATGAAGTTGAAGTGTGCCATGTAGCCATGATGGAAGATTTATGCCGAAGATAGACATCAACCAGATTGATCCGATAAAGGATCCGATGAATAGAAGAATTATAGACGCTATTATAAATGGCCTACTCGCGGTGCTGTAATTGATTGTCTTTGTCAAAAACTGGATCCTTGTAAGAGTTCTTGTTCCAGGTCTATTTTATCCTTACAAAGGATAGGAAATTCTTTGATATGGCTCCATAGCTTTAAATGATATAAGCTTTTTCATTTTTTATCTAGCAATCCAATTTTAGCTTGATTTTCATACAAAGCACGAACACTTTACATCGCCAATAGTTAATATGTTATGCGAGATACATGATGTAGGTTGAATCTTGAACAATGGTGTAAAATAGATGAGAGCATTTCAATTGCAGAAAATGATGAACAGTATAAACATTATGCCGGATTTGATTATAACGAAAAGTTGATGGAACATCTAGCAGAATTAAGGCTCAGTAATTCCAAAATCTTTATTGAACATATGGCTGATCCGACTCCACTTCTCCTTGGTGCGATAGAAGAAACTGCTTATTCCAAAACTAAAAGCCTTGAAATAGAACTTCACAACGCAAGGACTAAAATTATAGTGTCATCCAAATACACTTTTGATGGAACTCCGGTCAACTGGAACACATGGAGACAATTCAACAGTAAAGAGAAATCAGATGCAAGTAGAAAAGAAGTATTCGATGAATTTATTAGCAAAACTCATAACATCAGCCCTTTAATCGAAAGTAGATTCTCTTCAATAAAAGAAACGTACAAAGAATACGAATTTGCTATTAAAGAGCACTCAACTAATACAAGGCAAAGACTAGATCCTCTTTCAGCGTATCTAAAAAATGAAAACATAAGATATGATGAATTAGTTGAATTTGTAAAGCTTTTAGGACAAAGAGTTAGAAATCCATTCAGGGAAGCATTGAATGAAGTTAGCAAGGTTGTTCTAAATAAGGAAGCAGAATATTACGACGACTTTTATTTTTTCCGAAACAAGATCTACGAAGATATTGAATCTAGATTAGCTGTAGATCCACTGTTTGAAGTGAAGAAGATCCTAAGAGCAATGGAATTTGATTTAAGCAATATTCACTTTGATATAGAAGATAGAAAGAATAAATACCCATCACCAATCTGCTTCTTTGTACAAATACCTCATGATATTAGAGTTCTATACAAAAGCGAAAGTTTCTATTTTGATTTACAAGGATGTTTTCATGAGACAGGTCATGCCATGCATGCAAGCTCAATCGACGAAAACAATCCTTATTGGGATAGGTATAGGATTCCAATGGGAATAGCAGAAATATTTTCTACACTTCTTGAAAGAATAACTAAGAATAGAACATACTTGCAATCACTTCTTGGTCGAGAGAACGAAGCGATTATTAATAAAATCTGCGCAAAAAATAAATTTCTAGAATTATTTTTTGTTACATTTTATGCTCCAATTCACTAATGAAATTAGAATATTGGAATAAAAATCTAACTGTAGATGAGGCCTGTCAAGTTTATACGCGTTTGATTAAAGAATATACAGGATTTGATATACCTGGACAATATTGGCTTTTACATCACATACTTCCCGAATCAATAATGTATGTTCCAAGCTACTTACTTGCAGCAGTAAGAGCAGCTGAATTGGATTCACATATGAAGAATAGATTTGGAGATGCCTGGTGGTACAACAAAGAGTCCGGAAAGAGACTTAGAGAGATAATGAATCCAGGGGCTCAAATAGATCTGTCTATATTTTCCAAGTTAGATTCCGAAATCTTCTTAATGGAGATACTAAATTAAACCTTCATATCCATTTTTTATTAATACAATATCAATGTCAAATTGGAATAATTATTATGCTTGGTTACCTTTTCTCATTACGATGCCTGGGATTTCAGTAACTCATTTTGTTTTGTAAATCAGCACTGATCTTTAACGAATTAAATCGAGAGTACTAAGCGAAAGAAATAGTTAGACGTGTAGCTATTCTGACCTTCCGAATTCTTCATAGAAGATGGAAAATGGTTTATCATGAAACAATTTCTTGGAATAATAAAGATAAAGACATTACCATTATCTCTTCAGGTCCACTCTTCTAAGGAGCTCTAAGTGGGCATTAATAGATTGATCAGCAACAGCTCCGATGTAATGAGAAACTAATAGGAGTTTTTAAAATACTATCTATATACCATGATTAGATGTCAGCGTATTGTGTGTATAGAAAAATGATCTATTGACCAATTACACTTGTGGAAATCTCTTCCATTATTAATTTATCCTATAATACCATCTCATAAACCCTGGACTGGAATTACGTTCTCGGTTTGAATTCCCTTCTTCTTAGGATACCTCAAAATTTTTAACGTACATAAATCTAAGGTTAAGCATTTCTTGTTATGGATTTATCAATAGATAAGTTATTCTTATCAAAATATAACAATTTTAGACCTAGGCCAATCAGGATGGCAAGATACATAGATACAGGCAAAAGTAGAACAATCTTAGGAATTGAGTCACTAAGACAGTGTGATAGAGTAGATGTTGATACGACGGGATAACAATCAGATCATTTTGTGTCTTTATCAACAAGGTTACAGTCATGTTGCAATGCCATGAACATATAAAGTAGATGCTGCCGTCTAAGGCGACAGTAGTCCAAATAGAATAATTATTGTATTTGATATAATGCATTTATATTAACAATAGTAGTAATTTGCGCGTGGACGTTTTACTCTATCCCCTCCCCCTCCATAATACGTATCATATTTTATAAAAGTCACAATATTATAAACTGACTATGAGGAAGAAGAAGACATTACTCCAAATGGAATCTGATCAATTACAGGTTAAAGAAAGTGAAGGGACTAATACTCATACAAACCAAGGTGAGATAGACCATGAAATTGAATGTCCTCGCTGCCATGATATAATGATACTTTCATCTGAGTTTGACAGACTCGGCTATTTTTGCGAAGAATGTAGTTTCTTACTATATCTGGCATAAGCTGACAGAACCATGCCTTTGTTTAAACTAGCACATACAGGCCAACAAGGAATAAAAACTAGTTTCGATCTTTGTACATAAATCTGATGTGAGGATTTTAAGATGATAATTGCATCTGGATATCTCTATAATCCGGTATAAAACAAATTTGTCCAAGATCAATTTAAGACTGTAAATCTCATCTTGGCATTTTATCAATGTAGAAATCCCCGAATACTACACAACGGTCAGTTAGCTTATGTCAGTTAGCTTATATCAATTCTAGCGTAGGCCATGGCAGCTTGAGATAACGTCATACATTAACAAGATATTTTTATAAGGCTATAATCAATCACTTTCTTGGCCTTTTCTTTTCACTTGTAAACATTCAGCTTATAAACTGATTCCAATCAATCTTCTACCGGCCAGTTACATTTAGTAACGAACTCCACAAGATTGCCTGCCGGATCTCGAAAGTATATAGACCTGCTATCTTGTTTTTCTACCCAGCTTGCCTCCATCTCGACATAAATTCCATTTTGTTTTAGGACATTTTTCCAGTCATCACAGTCTTCGTCTTCTATTTCTAAAGCAAAATGAATGCATGCAGGAGGAGTTATCGCTCCATGAGCTGGTAATTTCTTATTATTTCCATCTATACTTCTTGTGTTTTCAGGATTAAATATTAATAGCATACTCTTACCAGCCTTTAGGAATACATGTCTTCCTTTTTCTTCAGAAATGAATTCAAGTCCTAGATTTTTAATGTAAAAATCCTTCATAGCTTCCAAGTCGGATGAATAAATGCATGTCTCTACAATCTTCCTGAACTTCATCTGGAACTGGAGATGGCATTACGCATTTATGACTTACTACTAGTAAAATAAAGATACTCCTCTTATTCTCACATTGTAATTGAAATGAGAATTATTATTTCTAAACGGGCCCTGAATTATGGATTAGCGCTCGTCTGATTCGTCGTCATTCTGGTCGTCAAATGCGTCATGTTGATTCAGATTCAACATAGCATATCGTATTAACGTAGTTGATATTCATCATACAATATTCCGTTGTTCGGTCGTACGGATCATTTTTCACAGTCAAGATAATGTCTGGTCAGTCTCAAACTCCAATATTTATTAAGTTGCTAATATTTATAAAACCAGAATAGTTTAATCTATATTTTAAGAATTGTTATAGATATTCGCTACAATCTACGATTAGCATAGGTATAAGCCCAACTATAATAAGGATACATAATAAGAAACCTCGCCAGTATCAGAATTCTGATGAGGTATGACTAGTCAGCATGAGCATATGATTAGAATAGAACATATTAAAAATAATTTCATGGGAAACAATTAATTTTACAGCACAACAGTCAGTCAATGTAGAAGTTTGAATAATCCGAATTAATACCAAAGCAGTCCCTTAATCAAATTTGTATGTAGTGATCAAGAAACATACATTGCTTAGAGTCAATCAACTAATCATCATCGATTATCATGAAGAATCACTTTATAATGGTCCCGAAGCTGTCGGTAACAAAACACCGACTATTGAAGCGATGATCCATATGATTACTGCGACTAATATCGATTTTAACCAGCCCATCTTGTATAACCTTTTTAAAGAAATTAGCCATACAATTCCACCAACAATTGCTGCCACCAATCCATTTCCCAGTAGATATAGATTACTGTGTAAATCACGGCTCCAATAACAGCAGTTATAAAGGCAATTTTGACGCTTTCTCTTTCTCCAAAGAGCTTAGTAACTATAAAGATTATTATTGTCGATATAACTAATCCTATTAGGAAAGTAATTATTGTCCAAGGTGTTACTAATGCCAAGTAAGGTCAGTATACAATAGACCTAATATTAACAAACTAACAAACTAACAAACTAACAAACTAACAAACTAACAAACTAACAAACTAACAAACTAACAAACTAACAAACTAACAAACTAACAAACTAAACAAACTAAATGCTTTTAATGCAGAAGATGATTCTTTTTTTATGATATTATCATCGATATCCATCATATTAATTCATTATGCCAAGATAGGTCGGTGGAGAAAATGCTTCAGATACCTCCCATCCAACGAATAAGTTCTATTTTCAGTCAAAGAGAACAGACACGTTAATTGATCATATATTCATGGTACCGAACTGCCTCACTATCAGGAGAGAAAAATTATCCTTGTGATCAGGGCTTGGTATAACGAAGTTTTAAGTATATGAATATAAGTATGCGATATTGGGCAAGGACACAGCAGATATCGTATTTGTTTGTGGAAATCCGGGTTATTTGTCATTATTGTTTCAATCAGGATTGATTACACTTTAGGTAGAATATGACTTGTATAGATCTTGACAAGAATATACTAAATTTCAGACTTTTGTGTTCTTCCATGTCCCATTTTTGGTATCTATTGAGGCTATGGCAAATCTGGTATCTGTGGCAGTATCGGATGTGCCTGCCCTAAAGATTGGTCCTGAGTTGATGAAAATGATGTAATTTGACGCGCTCCAAGTATAGTCGTAATATTCAATATTTGTCCTTCTCTATTTACTTTTAAACCTACCGTATCCCCTACAGATTTATGTCCATCGAGATAATTGATTATGTCATCAATTTGCCTGACAGGATGTCCATCAATCGCTATAATTATATCTGGTATCTGTGTAACTCGGTTACTACTGCTTCTAAATGTCAGAGCATTATTACTGTTGATAGTATTCTCATTACTAGACTGATTCAAACCTCTTAATCCTGCTTTATCTGCAGGACTACCCGCTTGAATTGTAGCTATCATAACTCCTTTGTAATTCTTAGGTAAGCCGCTGCTGTTAGACACTTCTGACGTAATTTTACCACCGCTAATTCCTAGCCAAGGATGACTATAACTTCCATTTTGAATTAATTTTGGAACTACACGGGCTATATCACTAGAATGGATTGCAAAGCCTACTCCAGAATATGTTCCTGTATCTGAAATGATGGCAGTATTCATTCCAATCACACGACCCTGCATATTTAATAGCGGACCACCAGAATTGCCAGGATTAATTACGGCACTAGTTTGGATGGTGTTTGCTATTGAATACCCAGTATCTGGATTTGGTAAAAGACGCGCCATTTGACTTATAATACCTGTTGTCATGCTACCACTGAGACCAAACGGATTACCGATGGCTATAACCTGCTGACCTACTTGTAAATTAGAAGAATTTGTAATTGAGAGTGGAACAAGTTTTTCATCAGAAAAGCTACCAATAAGTTGAAGTACTGCAATATCGCTAAATGGATCTCGTCCTATAACCTTAGCTTGGTATGTGTTCCCGTCTGTAAAAGACACATCCACCAACTTATTAGCAGTATTAGAAGTATCTGGTACTACATGATCATTAGTTACGATATGTCCTTTCTTATCATAAATAAACCCAGAACCCAACGCAGTACTATTTCCACTCAGGCGCTTTCCATTTATTATAATAACTTCATTTGGATTTGAAATTGTACTTGTTATTTGTACAACAGAGTTTTTTATGCGCTTGAATATATCAGTAAGAGATAATGGCAAAGAAAAAGATTCAGTAGAGTTTGATATGCGCTGATTTATAGTTTGATTGACTCGCGGGTGGGCGGTTAATGTAGACAGTGCAGCAAAACTATAAGCTTTGTGTTGATATTCTCTTTGCGCAACGGTCATATCGTTTATGAATGAGGATAACGACGATAAAATTGTTAGAGATATGATTGAGAAACATAATAGTACTATTAATAATGTATAAAGTGCTCCGCGACACAATCTTCTGTTTAGCATTAAAGTGAAATATCAATTCTTTTAATACTAATTTATACATTAGCATAAGCAATCCGAGTAGGTCCCATTTATCAGTTTGTTATAAATGACAACCGTGTGACAGTAAGTTATATCTACGAATCCAATCACTGGCGAATATGAGATTATATTCCTACGGACAGCACAATTAGGAACAAGACATCATCATTATCTCTTATCTAACGGCTTGACTATTATTCAATGTCTTGTATTGCCTGAATCTTGTTGAAAGTTATTATTATTATTATTGTTATGTTTGAGTTTATCAACTGTCCCAGTAAAATTTCTACTTAAATCACTGAATATATCATAATAAATGATGCTATGGACTTTGTTATGGTTACTGTTACTATCTTGGGAATATGCAAAAATATTCTCTGCAGACTGATGATTCAAAGCTACTGCTGCTAAAAATGCCGCAGCTACGCTTATTACACCGATTGCTGGCCTTTGTAAACACAAACCCTCTAACATATTGTCTACCAGTTATATATATTCTGGCTATAGTCTTTATATAGTATGTTGTTTTCTACTTTCAAATTGCATGCTATCTAATTATATACTATGAGAAATGCACTCAATTAAATATCATTAATTTATTCTCAGTATCGTGCAATTGAGTCCTAATTCCTGGGATAGATTTTTCATGATATTAATCTCTAAAGAGATTTTTTTCCTGACAACTGCAATTTTGGCGATATTTTTAATTCAATCTTGTTCGGGATATTGGGCCAGAACATTACCAGTTTTTGCTTCCAATACCATTAATTATATCAATAATAATAATGGTAATAATAATAGTAATAATAATGGCGACATAGATTCTGGAATAAAAGTAGACAGTTATCCCATAGGAATTGCAGTTAATTCTGCTACTGGCAAGATATATGTAGCAAATGAATTCTCAAACACCATATCAGTCATAGATGAAAGTACAGATAAAGTACAGACAACTATCAAAGTAGACAGTTTTCCATATGGTATAGACATCAACCCCCTGACTAATAGAGTGTATGTAGCAAATAGAGGTTCGAACACCATATCAGTCATAGATGGTTCAACAAACCTTAAGATGGCCGATGTTCATGTAGGCAATAGTCCGATAGATGTTGCCGTCAATCCTTCCTCAAGTCTGGTATATGTTACTAATATAGAATCTGCAACAGTTTCTGTAATAGATGGAATTACCAACACTATTTCTTCCACGATAAAAGTTGGTAGTATTCCCTATGCGATTGCAGTTAACCCTGTAACAAATATGGTATATGTTACTGATATAGGAGGCGGCAGAATATCTGTATTACAAAACTCAAAAAATGCTAGCGACAATAATAGTAATAGTAATAGTAATAACATTAATGTAGCCAGAACATTCGAAAAAATTAATGGTTTTATTGCACCTGCAGGTATTGCGATTAATATTTCTACGAATAAAGCATATGTCAGTGACTATGCTTCTAATACTGTATTTGTTATCGATCTTAAGACTAATAGTGTGATTCACAGAATCAAGGTTGGAACTAACCCCGTAGGCATATCAGTAAATCCTATTTCAAACAGGATCTATGTTATCAATGTCGGAGATAGTACGGTGTCTGTAATAGATGGTTCCAACTATAAAATACTCGTTAATAACAGCTCGATGACCAGAACTCCATTTATAGAGCCGTCTTTTGATCATAATGGTTCGTCAACGAAAATACCTGTTAATGTAAAATTTCCATTAATCGCAAGTTTTACCGCTGTTAATTCTGCCACGAACAAGATATATGTTACAAATACAGCTTCTAATACCGTTTCAGTTATAGATGGTAATAAAGATGCAGTATTGGTGAAATTAAATTTCAGGTACTAATCCCGCAAATGCTGGAGAAATAGTTTGCAATGGAGTAAAAAGTCTTGGTACGAATTCTACTTTATACTCAAAAGGAGAATTGATACAATGTGTCGCAAATCCTCATCATGGATATAGCTTTGATTCTTGGTCTGGTATGACCAATAGCATAAGCAACCCTTTGAGTATTCGGATCTTGCAGTTTGGAACTACACTATCTGCTAATTTTGAACCAACTCTTCCACCAGAAACTTATCTTTTAATAGGACTGGCTATTGTTGGTTCAATACCTATCTTCATAGGTTGGTATAATAAAGATAGGCAAAAACATTTCTTGAACATATACTTGAACAAAATAGAAAGTATTTATGATACCTTCTTTCAGGATACAAGCTTTAATAGAGAAGAATATGTTATGCGATTAGAACAGATAAGAAAGGAAATACTTCGCTTATTTAGAAATGGAAAGATATCTGATGCTCATTATACTATTTTAGACAAAAAAACAACTGATTATATTTCATTAGGATTAATAAATACGGATCATGAGAAAAAGAGCAATTCATGATTATAATTATTATAATGATAGATAGAAATGCATTACCTCGAGTCAAAGAAAGTGATGACAGTAACAATTTTGATTTCTTCTCAAATTCAATTTCTTTCATGAATTTAGTATCAAGATCAGCTTACAAGCAGCATCTTGAAAAGTCATAGTAGAACCGATCCTTTCGAAACATCCTCTACATTTGATGGAAGCCCGTTCATGGCCTATCACAACTCTTGTGTGTTCTCATTCGGTTATAGTTAAGCGTATGACTTTGCACAATTGTCGTTAGAATTATTCATTTTACTGCAACCGGAATATTTTCTATTGAGTATTATTAGCTATTGTTTTAAAAACACTGCTAAGCAAAATGTCTAAATGGAACTTCAAATTTTACTTCGAATTGGCCGATGTAGTTGCTACCATATGGAAAAAATTGCAGGTCCGACATCCATACAAGTCTGTTTAGGGCTGCGTTATTTGTTTATAAGAATATTAACGCTCAGAACGTTAAAAGTGTTCTTGATACGCTGAAGTTAGTTGGCTTGGTACTACTAGAAAAAATAGGATGTACGCTTCCTAATTATTGCCCTTTATTAAATTGATGCTGAATAGATGAATAGGATGATGCCCAAGCCTTTGCCAGATTTGAGTTAAATTCAGCAGTAGCTTCGACTGTTCTACTATAGTTTTTTACATTTTCTCTTAATGCGTTTAATACATTGATTGTTAGCTGGTGGTTGATATCTGCCATTCTAATAATGTTGTTTGTAGAATCATTTGATTGTTTTATTAGTCCCTGAATATATGGTGCTGCTGTGTCTGAAACGATGAGATTATTGAAATTGCTGTTGCTGTTTGCAAACTGCTTTTGGACTGAAGTTGTTGTCTGAATGGCGTTCCGCGATGCTTCTATGTATTCTTGCTGCAAATTGGAGATTGCTTGTGCATATTCTGGTTGAACCTTTGCAGATTCATTTATCAATTTTGTAAAGTTTTCGTTTGCTACATCGAAGAGAGTTGTACCATCGGTAGTTGCTGAAGTATCTTTCGTAACTCTTGGATTATCTCTTGATGTTTTATTTTCTGATGACATAACTCCCAATGATACCGATCCATATATAAATATTGGTATTAAATGGTAATTAATACCAACGACGCCCACAGATAGATAATTTGTATCTGATAACTGATGACCATATTACAATAATTTCTCACTAGTCACCACTATGCAACAACCTCTGGAATTGATAATGCCTATGGTAAATGTTAGCGCCTTTCTCTAATCGGTCTGAGATATAACAAAACATGTTAATGACAGAATTTTGAATTTAAAATCTATCGAAACCTTTCAATTAATGTAGGATCATGTTGATTCAAATAAAGTTTTGAGATAATACCAGTAATTTATCATATTACATTACAGATATTATCACAATTATGGCATCAAAAGTAGGGGACATTTCTCTATTATAACATTACTCCTTTTTCTCATTTTATTATCTTGGGTATACTAACAAGCATTATCGTATTAGCTGGTTCGGTGGTATCGGTTGTGCTAACGCTTGGAGAAAAATTCCAATTCAAATTGAGGTAGGTCAATTAATTATATTTCGTAATGTTCGAATGTTGATTGTAAATAGCAGAAAGATTATACAGAAATTATTGGTTTTGGTCTTTTTTTACTCATAATAGCATCATCAGGAATTGCGTTATCTAATATGATTAGCAGTTTGTCTAACCAAGTTTGAATTCTCAATCCAGTAACCGATCCAATGTTTCATTATTTGTATTTAATACAGTCATATTGATAAAGGCAAATGAAATTTTATCAAACCATCCTTGGTTATCTAATCTTTGTTTGATTTATATGATTGACATTGGTCCTGCTCCATAACTTACACACTGTTGTTTAAGTTGGTCTATTGAAAGTAGTAAATTAAGAAATTGCTTGACGATGAATACTCGTATTATCTGGTTGACTCTACTAGGTTAAGACTTGTTCCTTTATTGTTGTGGCGTCTTGTCCTGGTCAGTTTCTGCTCATGTGTATATTGACAAACATAAGGCGACTAGTAAGTTCTAGCATTTAAGATATTCATTACAGTTGAGCGTCGCATTAGTTATATGTACGCTAATGAAGTCTTTATATTACTTTACTACTCTGACAATACAATTGATTTTAACATGACAACAGCAAATCCAGTCATTAATGAAGAAAAACTTCAACAATTTATTGGAGAGGTATTATCAGATTTTGGTGGTGCGGCAAGTGCAGTTTTAACCTACAATGGGGATAAACTTGGCCTGTACAAAGCTATGTATGATTTTAGAAAACCAATAACATCACAAGAACTTGCAAATGTTACTGGAACATCAGAGCTTTATATGAGAGAATGGCTTGCAAACCAGGCTGCCGGTGGATACATCACATACGATTCTTCATCTCAAAAATATGCCTTTCCGATTGAACATGCAGAAGCATTGGTTAACGAAGCTAGTGCGGCTTATATCGCCGGAGGTTTTCAGGTATTAATGTCTTTTTACAAGGATGCGCCAAAATTATTGGACGCGTTTGCAACTGGCAAAGGAATAGCATTGGGAGAACATGATAAAGACCTATTTGAAGGAACAGAAAGAATGTTTAAGCCAGGATATATGGCAAATCTGGTAAGTTCCTGGATCCCGGCACTTGATAATGGCAATGTAGAACAGGCTACTTAAAATTGGGCTCCTCACTAGTACATATTTTTGTCGATTATGTCTGGAAGTCCAACATTTACTAAATTATGATAAAGTCCAAGAAAATAGAGGCCTTCGCTAGTTGTTTTATAGGTTTTTTCTCCCTTTTGATATTCCAATAGATTATTTTGAAGCAGCAGTCTTGAGTATTCCTTTAGTAGATAATATGGAAGGCCAGATTTATTCGAAATATTACCAATTCTTACGTTATTGCCATTTCCAATCTCAAGAATTTCTGAAAATATATCTAATCTACCTCGATGCTTTCTATTGAAGATATATGTCATATACCACACTCAATGTTATTATATACAATGTTCAAAAGACCTAGGAATTAGTATTACAGCCATACGCCCGGAAAGGCAAGTTGAATTTATTGTAGAATTATTTAACATTTTACCACATAAGCTACAAAAAGAGGCATAGCATGTTAAACAATAAATAATACAGTGACTTGCATTTCTGAATCTCGCAGAAACGAAATCATGCTCATGCGCAATCGTACTATTACTACTGAGGCTTCTCATAGTAATCATGCAATGTCTTGATCTTTCTCTTCTATTTACCATTTATGATATAGTTAATAGTGATTTATACTTAAAGTATTACTGAACTATGTCAATTAACAAAGCTAATTGATATTATTTAATTATCCTCTTATAATGACTATCAACATGAAGGCAGACAATAACACCTAGGTATCAGTATAAATGAACTCTCCAGGTTCTATTCTCTTTTTATTTGACATATTATAAACATTGTAGTCGTAGATTTTCCAAACTCTACAGAGACGAGCGATTGATAACTAACTTTGTTAAACATGATTTATTATATACAGATACTCTTTATAATAACGATTATGACATTAAGGAAAACAACCGATTCAATACCTCTAGTCATAGGTATCGCATTGATTGCTACAATGGTAATTGCTGGTGGAATGACAATTATCACTACAAAGAACGTATTTGCACAAGGAGTCGAGAAGAAGTTCACCGCTACACTATCAGGTAAAAATGAAGTCCCGGGTAAAGATACCAAAGCAACTGGAATTGTGGAATTTACTCTTAGTAGAGACGTAAAGACAATGACATACAAAGTAGATGTTAAAGATATAGACAAAGCTACAATGGCTCACATACATCAAGGTAAAACTGGTGAAAACGGTCCTGTTATTGTAACTTTATTTAAAGCCACAACAGCTACTGGTTCTAAGAATGGAATATTAGCACAAGGCACTATTACTTTGGATAAACTAGAAGGACCACTGAAAGGCAAGCAGATTTCAGATCTAGTCAAACTAATCGAAGATGGTAATACCTATGCAAATGTTCATACACAACAAAATCCAAAAGGTGAGATAAGAGGACAAATATCGAAGTAAAGAAAGCATACCTTACTTGTCCTTTAATTCCAACATTTTTGCACTAGATAATAATAATATCATCAAGGAATTGAGATAAGTTCAATATATTTTGTCGTTGTGTGTTATCTACTAAGTAAAGAACAGTTAAGGGATAATAGTTATGTTATACATCCTCTCCTAAATTGAATAACAAGAATCGATGGTCGGTAATTATTATAATTACTGCCATTGTGCTTGTAAGTATAACCATAGCTAATTCATTTTATTATTTTGGAATTACGAGACCCACTACTACTTCCATTACTACTCCACCTAAATTCAAGGTAAGGGAAATCTATCCCACAAAGACCGGAGGAAGAGAATGGTTTATCAACATGAATGATCCAACAAGTGATGGGATATTCCATCCGGTTCTCAAATCATTAGACAGGCAGATGGCTCATGGCAAGTAGAGGGTAGACAGACAAATAGTAAATTTGGTAACGAGGTAAGAATGGGTGTCTATACTCCTCAAGGTCAAGAACCTTGGAAAAACGTAGAGATGACAGGCTATGCTAAGGTTATATCGGCAAATTCTCTTTCAGATGATCATCTTGATTGGTATGCTAGAGGAGATATACATACACCTGATGCCCCATGCGCTGGTACAGCTCTGAAAGGCTGTTTAAGTGTTAGCGGGGTTGCATCTTGGGTAAAAGAGATATGGTTTCCTGGTGGTTATACTGATCAGAGAAACACAGTTCATGTTACTAGCGATGATAATTCGATATTAGGTAGATGGATTGGTTGGAAGGTGGTTATGTATGATATAAATAATAAGGACAAAGCTGTAAAAATGGAAACGTATTTAGATGATCAAGACAACAATCATTGGAAAAAGGTAACCAGTCTTGTAGATGACGGTGGATGATATGCTAGAGCATCAGACGAAGATTTCTATAGTGCAGGCTGCGGAAAACCCAAAGATTATATAATTACAAACTCAGGTCCTGTAGCTACATTCAGATCCGACAATATGATTTGGGACTTTACGGATCTGAGCATAAGAGAGATTCAACCTCCTCATAAAGTAACATAAATATTCTATTCACCAATATAATGTGGTTCGCTAGCTAAATGACCATAATTATGATTTTTTAGACATTAAATTCCTATTTTAGGTTTGATCATCCTCTTTTATATTTGCAGATATCCCATTACCCAATTCTTCAATAAAGGCAATTTCTGATAACGGCTTTCTTTGCCGTGGTGTAAATGCCTTTTGTATTAAACTTTTAGGCAATATGTGATGTGTGTCCTGGTATCCTATTGCAATCATAATGCCTACTTCAAAGTCTTCAGGGACATTGAAAACTTCCCTAGCCTTCTGCACATCAAAGCCGCCCATTTCATGCATGATTAAACCTTGATTGAATGCTTCAAGAAACATATTCTCGTTTGCTGCTCCTAAATCATGAAAATGAAGCCTATTATAATTTGAGTTATCAGAATAAGTTTTTTTGGTTATTGCGCAAATTAAGATTGGTGCTCTCTTGGCATAATCGTTTATATCTTTTAGAACTGATTGTGCTTTCTTTAGTTTTTCAACATTATCACTTGTAAAAATAACGTAGCGCCATGGCTGCTCATTACGAGAGGATGGAGCCCATCTAGCTGATTCTAAAATTGATAATAACTTTGATGTTTCTACAGGTCGGGTAGAAAATGCTCTTGCGCTCCACCTTCTTGCTATGAGCTCATTTATGGGATAGTCTGAGTTCGCGGGTTTTGTTATTATTGTTGTTGTTGCTGCATCTTTATTCAAGTCGCTCAAAGAAACTCTTCAATTCTAACTTTATTGATAATGGTATTTAATTAGATATGGATCCAAGTGCTCAACCCAGTTTTGAATACCATAGAGATTTTTATATATGATTCAATTTGTATATAGAAATCATTCATCACGGAGATATCGGAAGTCATTTGTCTGGGCCTGGTCGTTTGTGAATTGCTATTGACACTATTTCTCGGCCCGAACAAATTATGTGACTGTGTAAAATCTGTCAATTATGTCCGATTAAATCATTATCAATACAACCTGCTCAAGCAATCTGTGATTTGATGAATGATTTGACTGTATGCCCAGTTTCGGCGCGACAATATTATATATTATGAAACAGGAATAAAAGCGCCGGACGGTCGATTTAAAAGATGAGTACATGTAGTCACGTCAGCAGATTATGATTTTAAAACTCATTGAATTCTCAGAATACTGCTCCTTCTTAGACCTAACTTTCAAAAAAAGATTAAGTGATAACTTCAGTGATGGATATGGCAACAATCATATGGATTTCCGGTACTAAACCATTGGGGTTGCATTTTTCATCTGCGAAGGCTAGAGTAGAAGTCACTACCGCGAGGATAAAAGTAGCCAACGCTAAGGATGTTATTAGTATGTGAAGTCAAGAGTTTGTGCAACTCCTGATAGTACCTGAAAGCTACCTATAGTCTTGTGGCTTCCATCAGGAAAAGCTACTATAACGTTGTATTTTCCAGCTGGTACTTGGAAGTAGTAATTATCGTCTATAGATATTATAGAATTTACAGTATAACCTGTTTGTTGTTCTGCAGCTACTATTGTTGCTCCTATAGCTGGTAATCCTGCAGGTCCTGATACATGGCCATATATTGCACCTAACACTAATGGTGTATCTGGTGAAGGCGATAATGATACTGTACCTTTATTAACATTGGGCAACAATCCCCCAGTTATAATAAATCCAGCTAATGTAATGGCTCCTAAGATTCCTACAACCGTATAAATTATTGACTTGTAATTATTATTCTTATTTACAATAATTTCGTTGCTGTATTCAGGTTCCACCTCCTTTTCAATGGGTCTTTGTTTCATGAGTTGTCCTTGTTGTTGCTTTTGCTGTGAAAAAGATAATCCAGTTGATATGCCATAGCCATCTTTATGTCTATGCCTATGCTCTCTATGTTCATGAGAAGCACCCCTTCCTCCAATACCACCAGTATATTCTCCAGTAACCTCTAAAACATCGTCATCTTTACATATTTC
This sequence comes from uncultured Nitrososphaeraceae archaeon, assembly GCA_963765895.1. Lineage (GTDB taxonomy): Archaea > Thermoproteota > Nitrososphaeria > Nitrososphaerales > Nitrososphaeraceae > JARBAU01. The sequence goes on from CAVXZB010000047.1 coordinate 59,214, forward strand.
TTCTAACATTTCTGAAGTTAATCTATGATTAGCAACATAGTGCGTACCGTTATCATATATTGCAGGAATCATACCAGTCTTATTAAATATTAAATCTCTTTTTGCTTGTGAATTTGTTCCTGGTTTTGTAAATATCTCTACCATGTAAAAAGGTGCAACTTTAGGATTTTCCTGTTCTCGTAATAACAAATCATGAACTAGACTAGGGTCCGCTTTTGGCAAATATGTCTCATACAGAGTTTGTAACCCATTGAACACCATTTTTACTTCTGATATCTTTGACATATTATTACCATTATATAGGAATAAACTGATTTAGGTATAGTGCAAGTCAAGCTGCGTTTTAGCATACTTTTTGTAATGCTTTGTCTGTATTTTAGATCTTTATGTATACAAAACAGACAACGGAAGTTTAAGCTAAAAACAATCTAACTTCTCTAAAATGTCTGTAACGCATGGTTCAGTTGATCTAAAATCTATAAAAATTATATTACGAACGTAATTCTATGAGTTATATTTTTATTATGTTGCTAGTTGTTGTTGTTGTTGTTGCTGTCACTGTACTTCTTCTACTGATCTCACTCTTTTATCAATCTCCTTTTTCACCCAATCTTGATAATATACTAGGTTAGTTGTTATAAACATCTGCGTTCCATTTACTCCTTCATAAGGCTCTAGTCTTCTCAATGTCAAAGCAACTGTTGATATATTTGGACAAAAGAAAAACCAAAAAGATCACTTCCTGTTGACTAGCATGTGGTATAACAAACTAGTATTCTTGCATCTCTTGATAGATTTCTCCAAGACAGACTTATAAAGAGAATCATCCTCTAGATGGACCATGATAACAAATTCAATATAACCTGCCACCTGCAAAGGAGACATATTTCTGATAACGCCAGTCTTGATGGTATACTACGATCACCATTCCGAGATCGTTATATGGTGGGTTTACGTTAAGAATTGAGTAACTAATCAGTCGTAACGTTCTGCCGTGTAGGTAGGACTCCCTGTCTAAATAGATATTTGAGCTTTTAATAATCCTTTAACTAAAACAAAAGTGATTGTCAGAACTACCAGGAGACAAGATAAAGGCAACGATTCAACGCAGAATTGATATGAAGCAGGAGATCAAACCTCACAAACAGAGTCTAAGGGAAGTAGAATTGCGAACTTTGAGCTAATATATGCAGACCCACTAGGATAGCCAAACAGTCTAGCTCCAGAACTGATGTTGACAATGATACCTGATTTTTGGATCCTCATTATTGGAAGGACCGCTTGAGTTGTTCTTGTCAATCCATAAAAATTTGTCTCAAACTGTCTCTTCATCTACTCTATTGTTAGATCCTTAAAAGCTCCACTAAGACCATACCCCGCATTATTGACAAGAACATCGATTCTGTCCCTATCAGTCATTATGCTCTAAATAGCACTTTTGACTGAAGCATCATCAGTAACATCAAGTTGGATAATCTTTAATGGCAATTTACTTTAGCAGCATGTGTTCTCAGGTTATCTGCCTTTTGCAATGTTCGCATCGTAGCATACGTAATGAATTTATTCCTTGCAAGGAGTAAGGAAGTCTCCAATCCGATTTCGCTAGAGCTCGCCTGTGACAACAGACACTCCCTGCTGAGTCTCTTTTTCTTTCAAAGTAGGGCTATCACCCATCTTGTTCCTTTAATTTTTCTGTCTTTATTATTTTTTAGACATTACCACCTGATAATCTGGGACCGTGGGGCAGATGCTTGTACGTAAAAAGGATCAACTCAATTATCAATCAATACTCGATTGGAAAAAGCTTCATTGAAATGACGATACAGTACCTAAAAGATAGAACCGAATGTTTTGATGGTAATTTCCCCCTGTAAGAAGTTACAATGATTGTAGGCTATCGCATGTCAAGAATTGGTTGTGTTATTTGTAGATATGCATAAGAGTGATTAAGGAATGTGTCGTTAAGTGAAGAGTCTAAAATCTACATGTTATATTTATTAGAAATAAGTACCATATCAGTTCAAATGACTCATGTTGCAAAAATTATAGAACTCGTAGGCGGCTCCGATATCGGATGGAAAGAGGCAGCACAAGCAGCAGTAGATGAAGCTAAAAAGACTGTACATGGAATAAATGGTGTTGAAATTACAAATATGACTGCAAATGTGGATCCGAATACTGGAAAGATTACCCAATATCGCGCAATCGTAAAAATATCATTTGGTGTAGAACACTAGCACTATTAAAAAACTCCTATTTGGATGAGAAATTTTTGATATTTTGTGCGGAATACATTTCCGATCTTACAGATATTTGGGATTGTATTGACGCTCAAACGAAGGGACTATCTAGCCTAGTCTATTTCTTCAGCAGTAAAATCTTACCAATGCCAAAAGTATAATCCAAGAGTGTGCGTTTATATGAACAAGAGTCCTCAGACTCTTTTTCTATTCTCTTAAACAAGCCATCAAGAACATTAGGAGTTGATACCATTACAATATATGATTTGATATTGCAATGTATCTCTCAGAGACATCTCTAGTATCTTGTTGCTGTCCTGGAGGAAAGAAATCTGCTTCATCTAATAATATTGAAGACACATTTAGTAAACCACGCTTTGCATCGAAATGATGTGATGGAAGTGTCTCTATCTTTACACCATTTAGTGCCACTACAGTTTCTATTGTATCAAATGAAATGAAACCTTTTTACCTGCAAACAGTTTTTTCATCCCTACTAATTAGAGTAATAGCCAAGTCTATTCTAGGGCCCGTAACAATACGCATTTGCTAGCCTGCTAATTTATTATCTTTTAAGCTCTGTCTTTTGCACATTGAGTGATACTTGATGGCCATCAAAACCCTGTACAATGTGTTTTGATATTTTGTACCTTGTTCTTCTGTCTTCGGTGGCATCAATATAGAATTTTCATCTAGGCATCAACATCAACATCAACATCTCCTATTAAATTTCCTTCACTTGATCTAGTAGCCTTTTGAATAACTGATTCCAAGTTTGCTACCTCACCTTGCCAGCATGATCTGGTGGGTAAGCCGTTGTTCTATTCTTATTAGGTACATATTTGCCAGTATGCTTCCAAATAAAGGAATCATGGGTACCCTCACTATTTCTTACAGCCCAAAAATCATAATCTCCATACTTCCTATCTCCAAACTGGTTTAAAGCTGTATTGCCTGTGATTCCTTGATACGATCGAGCTATCTTCACAATTGTATTTTTCAAGTAATTAATATCATGTGTAGTTTTGGTATCATTCTCGGCTAGCGCTGCTACCCATAATGTATCATAGGCAACACTAGCATAAGATCTAGGTGTTCTTTCTATCTGTTCATGGATCTGAGCTTCTACATGTTTGAGCCTTTCGTCGTCATCATCTTCAACTGCGAAAATTGCGGTTGTAAAATTCGTCTTTACTGCAAATGCTGCGACTTCGATATTTCTTATAAGTTTGTTATTTAATGATTCCTTGTCACTACCAAACCATTTTACTTTTGAAAGTGTAGGATGGTTTTGCGCTTGGATAAAAATTGGCGCAATTTCATCAAAAGCTACAGAGTATACTCCAACCTTGTCTATGCCATACTGAGATATAGCTTGATTTACCTTAGAGTCCAAAGCCTTCAAATCTTGGTCCCAAACGATAAAGTTTATTCTATTAAGACTAGCAGCAAAATCACCCGTATTTGGTATATATCCAACTCCATCGGCAAATTTGCCACCTAGCTCTTGGAGACTATGTTTTGTTGCATTAACTAAATCATTTCCGTAAACATCAGTTCTCCAAAACGGTATTACTACTCTTATTCCATCATCCATCATCAGCTTTGATATTGCTTGAGCTTGATGAGTGTCGTCTGGCACAAATCTGAACACATTGTTTCCTTTTATACCTAGAGAGGAAGCAGTACTTGATGGACTAATTAACACTATTCCATTTTTATCAGCATAGTCTTGAGCAGCTTTTAGATCTTCGCTTGTTGCAGGACCGATAACTATGTTTATACCTTTTGCTGCTAAATGCATTAGCTTTTCTAAGCTAACTGATGGATTTGTTTGTGTGTCTTCTATAACCAGCTCGATACCAATATTTGAATGGGTCTTGAAGAGATATTCATTGATATCTTTGGTTGCAATCTTTAGTGCCGCCCCTCTGATTCACCCAAAGATGAAGATACACCCGTTAAGGGAAGAAGAGCACCTATTTTCACTGTTTGCTGCTTTCAGAGCACCAGCCGGAGCTGGTAGTATTATCTCAGAACTTGGGTTAGAAAACAGGAAAAGCGATGATGACGATGAATATAAAGAGAAGTAAACTCCAATTGCTACAGCAACAACTACAATAGTGGCTATAGCCATAAGCGCCATGTGACTAATTTTTTTATGGGTTTTTTCTTCTGATTTATGCTTGTCAGTGTAGCCACCTCCTGGGGCAATAATTGACGTCTCGATTTGTTCTGACCTACGACGTTCATCAATGCTTGGTTGACCATGTGATAGCAGAAATTTCACATACCATAATAATCCTGCAGCTATAACCAAATAATGGGCTGCGAAAAATATGGAAGATAACCAAAACTGCTCTACTATTGACGTGAGAACAACGACTGCAAACCAACTATCAGATATAGCAATTAAAAATAAACCTAAGGATTCACATATCCAAGGTGTGAACCATAATGGCTCCTTTCTAAAATTTAACAAAATTACTATTGCAGGAACCATCAATACTGTATCCATAATCGGGTAGGCAATTATGACTGCAAACATAGCAATACCCCTTGCAGAGGATAAAACAGATAGACCTATGGTAAGAGCAATGATATATGTAAGAAATATTCCACAACCCATTATACTCGCGACTAGAATTTTACTGCTAAATCTGAATTTCTTACTGAATTCAATATATGTGGCATATAGATAATACGCAAGGAATCCATAAGCAGACAACCAAATGAAATCTGCCGGAGATGGAACAGGCGGGACTATTTCTAAGACGATCTCATATGTTGCCCATATAAGGTCAGCACAAAGCCAAAGTAACAATCCTATTGCAAGAGCTAAATGACTTTTGTTATGATGGTCTTGTGGATGATGGCTGCGTCGCTGCATATGTCTGTATACTACAAATACAGCGAGCGCGGCTGCAGTAGATGCATTAATGCTTATTATCCAACTTGAATAGAAATCTTTTGTTTTTATCTCAGCAAAATAAATGAATGAATCTGAAATAATAATGGCTAAAACTAACCCAAGGAAGAGGCTCTTTCTGGTAAGTTTTAAATCACAATTCACTACTCCAGCGGTCTAACAATGCTCATGCATGTCGATGTTGCAGGTATAAGATATAAAATTTGTTATTTATGGATAAGCTTGAACAATCGGATGTGAATATTCTTATCATCCAATATGAACATTTGAAAAGAAAGAAGTTTGTATTTAGTGTTGACATACAGCTGTATATCGAAATAAAGCTTTGATACGGTGAATATTTTAATTTGACATTATTTTATGCTTTGTGTTGTATTTACTATATTCATTATCAAAGCGGGTGGATATAAAGGGACAACTTTGATGCGGGTCCAGTAGGATGAAATACACAAGTGTATGTAATCCTAGCAGAAACGTCCGATGACCTAGCCAAGTGAATTTATAAATATTCTACGATATTTGTTTCAGATTCACGATCAGTTCTTGGTAGATATTAACACTTGGATGGTCAACATATTTATCTCATCTAGTCCCCATGTGCAGAGTCCATTCCTGCAGTTGCTAATTTCACTTACGCTGATAGTTGTTTAGTACAGACTTTATTTCATCGAGGTCATCATTTATTTCATTTGAATAGGGCTTGATTTTGCTTTTCTTTACCTTAATACTGTTTGCCAAGCCTATTAATGTGTCAATATCTGATACGACTTCTTGAATAACATCGATACTAATTTCATCGACACCTTTCTTGCATGCCCTAGTTCCTTTTGCAATACTTCGAATATTTCACGAGCAATTCTCCACATGCCAGAATTTATATAGACAATCGCAACCAGTACTTCTCTGTCTCTTTTGAAAGTTCTGGTTTTCTCGAAACATTCTCTTCAGTATCGTATTATGATGACAGACAAATAGACTCGACCATTTTTGTATGTGTTGCAATTTACATTTGTTTTTTCTACAAGGAAAAAAGTCATCAAAAACTTCAGTTCTATCTTTGATGTATTGTATAGTCCTTTCTATGATATTTTTCTCATATGAAGAATGGATGTGATGATGTTGCAGTCTCAAGAACCTGCAAGCCTGTGGATACCATGTACCTCCATTTGCTGAAACAGGATGTATATTCTCCATACCTTTTCACAAGATTTGATATAAAACGTTCTGCAGCAACAAACAACATATTTCTCTCTTTGAATATGCTTATTTGAAGAATATCTCGGTTGTCGTTTTCGATGGCTATCCATAACCAGATATATTCAGAGCCAACTTTGATAATAGTTTCATCAATTATAAATTCGAAGGTTTTGGTCTTCCTATAATACAATCTTTTAGGATTATACTTTTGAATCTAATCTCTTATTGCAGTGTGGCTCCTCTTCACGAATCTGGATACAGCTTTGGATGTATTACTTTGAAAGACCAAGGAAATAAAGATACAGAGAATATGCTATATCCTCAGGTTCTGTTCGCTTTCTATTTGGCATATCATAAACTATATCTTACATATAGCTATAGATTTTTCCTTAACTTTATAGAGCCCATTTGACTAAATAGAATGTCATTATATATCTTAATGATCAAAGTAAGAATAATATAATGAGTAATTATAAAGATCAAGGCGAAAAATCAGATGAATCAACCTCAGAAGTGTCTGCATCGTTTACTTGTCAGGATTGCGGTAAAACGTTCAATTCTCGCCAGGAACTAAAGGAACACACACACATTAGCTAGGGAACAATTAGGGATTTATATCCCTTTAACATTTCAAGATTGATAGTTAGCAGGAGAATACTAAATGGCCTGATGGTTAGTATGATCCAATCTATTAGAAGGGACTTGTCTCTAATGTCTATGTTTGGCATTATTGCTGTATATCAGTTATCGATTGTTATTAATGTACTAATTGTAAGAAAAGTTGAATGCCAATTTTGCTCCAAAAATCAAATAATGTGTTTTCTGAATATATAATAAACAAATAAACAAATAAACAACTGCTGGGATCTTCCAAAGGTGTATTGCCACCAGGTGAATCAATCAATCAATCATTGATGTTGCACCCAGAGTATACAGCAAATTTTACTGTGTAAATTATAAACGGTTTAGACAAAACTTAAAGTTATACCAAAAGATATTCCCGTCTTGTCGATATATTAGTAGGCATTGTTAGAGAAGAACCATTGGTTGCGTGTTAGCCTTATTAGAAAATAATTAGACTTGCAGATGTTCTGTTTTTATAACCATTCTCTTTCTTGATTCCATATAAACCCACATAAGACTAGACAGTGTGTAAACCGGAATGAAATCGCCTATGAATGGTATAAATTTGATCGAGTTTATGGCGAGCTGACTTCTTACTTCCAGTTAATGCGTATAATATACCAGTTATGATGGCATTAGGAATATCTCCTATCGGAGGAATACCAAGAATTGGTCCTCCAACAAAATCTAAGACGTCGGCTATTATTGATAATGATAAGACGATTGATGTTCGAAACTTGAAAAGTGGCTTTTCTATTTCTGATATCTGCATCACTCTAAAAAAACATCATCGGACATATATGTGTCACTAGAGATATTCATACTTTAGTAGAGGCAGTTATTCTGATTATTCAGAATATTTTTAGGAGTATCTTTGATGCAAAGTAGATCTATTTGCGAACTCAATCAAATACTTGACTATGTAAACAAATCAATCCAGATCAGAATCTCCATATTTATCTGCAGTCACAACCACAAACGCAATGATAAAAGCAAAAGAGTATTTAGCCCATTGATGCAATTAAGGTATATGTTATATGTGCCTGTAAGAGAAGGCAATATACACATGAGAATTATGTCACTATGGTTCTCTCGCTAAATATCACCATCTTGTAGATATTCTCTCTTACACACATCCTATGTATAGTGCATCTAGCGCCATTACTCCTTTATTAAAGTACATTCCTGTTTCACATATGTACATCCACTCACAAATGCTACAGTTGCTTTACTAGACTCATCTTCTCCTTATTCTTCTTTCTAGTCACTGCTACAACAGCGGCGCCAAAAATTGCACAAACAGTTCCTGCTATCGCTACCATAATCTGATGGCTCTCTGTAAATAGTAAATAGTAACGATGCAATTGCTGACCCAAACATTATTTCCATGCAACCGACTAAGCAAATGTACTATATCTAATATCCTCAGCAGCATGTTTAAGAAATCATACATAGGTATATCCTGCTAGTATAAATTTGACGCATTTGGATTATCAAAGGTGATATCCCTGCCCAATAACTTTACGTCTTAAACGTGCACCAAATTCTATTAACGCAGAATTGGTTTGATCGTCATTCTTTCTCATATAGTAGTAAAGCTCTTCCATGGCGGCATGATAATCGATACCAATATTTTGTGCAATTTCCAACGCAATAGCAGAAATCAGTAATTTCCGTAAAACAAGATCGTATCCATAATTTACTAGTTCAGAAGATTTCTCTTCTAGAAAATTCTTAAAATTTGAGTCTATATATTTGTCTTTAGCATTCCTGCTCTTCAGTACAAATGGTATGGCCATCATCCTTCGCTTCATGTGGATATCTTCTACCATTTCCACAAATGCATCATTTAGGTTTGGATCATGAAGAAGAATCTGAGACAGTAGATCAGAAGCATCCAATTCGCTTATGTGCATCTTATTAACTAACTCAAACAATATATGACATGCTGCGCATCCATTTTGTTTAATTACTGAAGGATTAGTAACTAGATTATTCACTTGTTGCAAAATGATTTCTTTGCCTATTTTTAGGATCTCACTCTCATCCGAACTATCCATATTCTTAAACAACACTTTAGAAAATATAATTGCTATCTATATTTTTAAGTTGAAGATGTATGAAATGACTGGACCTTCTGATCACAGAACAAGCTTAGTCTATCACTATACTCTGAGATGTTGCCTTACTCATTTTCATCTCATGTCTATTAATACTACCTAATAATAAATTAAGGAGTTTATTAGTTTACTAAGAAATTCCTATATTATGAGAGGTTAGACAAATAATGCTGTCAGTGATTATGGATCTCAATTCCCCGTCCAGCAAATGGTTAAGTATGGTTTTTCCAATGAAGTTTGCTAGCGCTAGAAAATGAATGTCTATTTTGTATCATACTGTATATTATCACACAGACTCTATTATATAAGAAATCTGCCGACGCTTCTAAATATATAAGGTGAAAAGACAATGAACGGACATTCTAAGCAAGGAAGAGAAATTGAAGAATTAAATCTGTCGCTAAGACAGCGTGACAAAGTAAAAGATGATGCAATAGCACAATTATCAGACCAACTTGAAGCCATTACAGGAATATTACATGAATTGGAGAGAAGACAAATAACAGCATAGGTACATTATGATTGAAATAACAAAAGTAATGAAAATTATGTAACGTGATATACAGAACAGTCCAATGACAACGTCACTTATGATAGGACAATCAAAGGATGATTATTTAGCCGGCCGAAAGAGAGGTGCATAATGCCAGATATTACTTTGAATATGATCCTGATAACGCCGACTTTAACTTCATGCCTCATCTTCCTTTCCTTTAGTTTTTTATTCTCATAATTGGAAGAACCCTCAGAGTTGTTTTTCATCTATACTCAAACCTCGGAGCTTGTCCAGGAATACCTTTAAAGGACATATTATGAGGCACATGTGCAAGCATATCACCTAAGACAAGATAATTGATGCCTATTTCAAAAAATTCTGTGATGAGGATGATGTCTCAGATCAATTATAATCTGTATTGCGCAAATTACCGATATAATTAAGATTAATGCTAATGGTAAGATTGGAATTGCCAGTATGGGAACAAGAAGTATTACAAATCCGGCTATAAATCTGTAAACTGACCCTTGAACGATAAGCCTTCTTCTTGTGTTACTATGTCTATTAATGTGGCTACTACTACCCTCACGATCCTCATCACCGTTGTGACTTGCACTGGCTATAGTAAACTGGATAACTCCAATTGAGAATAAGCATAGCGATACAGAACCACAGATTAACCATTCACCTGCGTAAGATAATGCTATATTTTGAGATGCTGACACAATGTATCTTATACCTGTTGCAGTACATACCAATCCTATAACTAAAGGAAAGTGGACATAGAGCCATGTTATATAGATCCTTATTCTTCCCTTTTGACGAAATGCACGAATCGGAGCTCCATCGGTATTATCAAAGTATAACCACCAAAGACCAAAAGCTATGCTTAAACCAGCTCCTATGGATATCGTAGACTCTAGATCCCATTCATGGTAAGATAGAATACTCACAAGACCAAATATTGTCTCTCCTATTACAATCAAAGTAAAGAGTCCCATTCGTTCAGGTAAATGAAAGAAATTTGGAGCCAATTGTACGTGCTTTCTTCCCACTATAAATGTGGTGGCAATATCTATGGCTATTGCTAATGACCAAATTATGAAACGGATAGGAATGGGAATAGCTGCTGATATCAGCCATAGTATTGCAGAAATCAGAAAACCTTGTGTGTATCCCCTGGCAAACTTACTAGCAGCAGGTATCTTGCGACCTGCACGTATATACTCGATTACCAGAAGAATTCTTATTGCAGCATATGATATCGCAAACTTGTCTGATGTTTCAGCCAACGCCCCATGTATGTTAATGGTAAGAGCTGCAGCTCCCATCATCTGAAGAAATACTAATAGACGATGGACTAAATCGTCAGTCTCAAACCTAGCCGAGTAAAAAGTAAGCCCTACCCATGCCCACATTACAGGAACAAAGAGTGCTATATGTCCAAGAAATGCTGTAATAGAATTAGTATTATCATGTAAAGTCAAACCTATCTGGGAAACAGCAAGCAGCAAACACCAAATCGTAGAAAAGTTCTAGCCATGAGGCATGACGTTCTTTTTCTACGTTGGTCAATATACTATGATCACCATAAAGTCATGTTCAAATAAACTGCTACTTGCAAATCATCATAATTGGTCTAAACAGGGATGTTTACTTACCAGCCTTTTTATCAGTTATACAGTCATGTCAAGTGACGGTTGCTTGAAATCTGATACACCTTGTCCAATTTGTTTGACTATAGCTGAAAAATCTATACCCAATGTAAAGGGAAATTGAAGTGGTATCATTTGTTGTAAGTAACCTTCACGAATTTTCCAATCTACTGGATTTACGCCAGCTGCTTTTACGTTAACCAAAACTTTTCCAGAAGAAAAAGTTGATTCAGGTGTGTTTTGGTTAATCTCAATAACCTCGCTCCCTCCGTACCTGTTAATTTGAGCAGACTTCATTAGCATATGTTAAAGCACGAGATATTAAAGAGTGTATGAAAATATGAGTGCAGGATTGGTTTGATAGATATCGAGATTTATGGAAATAGATTTCACTCAGAATTATCTGATCAAATCTAATATTAATTCTGAAAAGATCGGCCTGATTTTCTATCCATAAGTCTAGAGAAGCTAGACACAGCAATCCCGAATATGCACCACGACTTGGCTAGATAATAGAATCTTGTAAATCAGATTATATCGACATTGTATCAGATCGAGGATAATTATATCATAAAAAAGTGTTTCTAATAAGACGACAGATTATGATAGAACCGTTATCAATACCATTGACCCTAGTCTAAAGTAATTGCAGTAAATATGAAAAAGAAGTATGTATTGAATTTTTGATCAAATCATGATGTTGATGAATCTTGCAATCAATAATTTAGTCCTGTAGAGTTATTCTGAATTTCATAGACGATGCAGTTGTAAACATTTTTCGGTAAGTACTACTTCATATTGTTCTAATATCGAATAAGGTGTTGTCTCAATTAACCTGAATTCGCAAGTAGGAGAAATTATTGTACTTGGAGACAGACGAGTTACTTCTTTTTTATTATATTAGAGTGATACTCTACCATCTCTCCAATTGCTGCGTTATAGTTCTTTACATGCTCCTTTAAAAGTTCTGTAGACTTTGCCATAATCTTATTTTGTATGTTCATCCAATTAATCAAATTTCTTGTATACTCATTTGAATGATTTATCATATTTTCTGTATTTGTCGTAGCTGTGCTAGGTACCTGGGAGTATGAGTGAGAATTTGAAAAATATTCTTTTTGAATAGAGAGTGCACTCTCGTACGCGAGCTTGATTGATTTCAAATATTCTTGCTGTAGATCGGTTACTGCCTGTACGTGCTGCTGCATAGACTTGGCAAATTCCTCTGATAGCTTTTTATAATTTTCATTAGCTACTTCGTTCAACTTATTCATTGGAACACTATCGCTCTGTTTCTTTTCGCTGGCCATATACTGATCATTTATGACAGTAGTATATAGCCCTAACTTTCACCATAATCTGTAAGTTTCTGACAGGGCTCTTTTTCCATCTTTAATATACTAAATAATTCTGTCCTGCTTCCGCCTTCCGTATCTGACATTTGCATAATTGTCCTGTTATCCGCATCATTATTTGACATGATCTATCTATCTTTATTGCTGCTTATCTCATTAAATGCAACTACGTTTCTCCTTTCTCTTGTCTTCATAGAAGTCCATACGTAGTAATTTTATTCTGATAAAAGCGACTGTAATTTCTATCATTCTTTATTAGATTCTGTAGCTGTCCATATAGTTTGGGTTTTCTATCTTGGTGATTTTGACTACAGGTCCTAACAGCCAACTCCTTGTCTATGTTGACTAATGCCCCCATCTTACGTCTTTTCCCTGTATAATCTAGTTTACCAACTATGATACCCAAAAACCTATTTATCAGATAGTATGTCGCTAAAGATGTCTTGGTACAGAAAGTCTATAATAAATCTCCAAATAGCACCAAAATTGCATGGTTCCTTGGTATAACCATCGTCATTGCTGTACTAATATCTTCTTCAATATTTATAAAAAATGGCTACTCAATACCAGTAGTAGAGCTGCAGTCTTCATCCTCTAGTCACGGTGAAAAAATATTTGTCATGTATGCAGGCTCTCTTGTAAAGATATTTGAACAAGATCTAGGTCCAGCATTTCAGAATAAAACAGGTTATACATATACTGGAGAAGGAAGAGATTCGCTGCAAATTGCAAATATGATTTTAGATGGTCAGAGAGGGCCAGATGTATTTGTTAGCGCTGGCACAATTCCTATTAACAAACTGATAAACTCAACTGGTAGTGTTGCTAGTAAATTGCCACTCGCTCATGGTTTAGCCAAGTTAGCATCTGCTGAAATGGTAATTGCATATTCTCATACCAGCAAGTTTCATGCAGATTTAGATAAGGCAAAGAAGGGACTTGTACCATGGTACCAGGTCTTATCAGAACCAGGCTTCAAATTTGGAAGAACAAATCCTGATTTAGATCCGAAGGGATACTACACAATAATCATGTCCAAACTTGCTAATTCATACTATAATGACACTAGCATCAAACAAAAAATTCTGGGAGACGATAAGAATCCAAAACAACTCTTTCCAGAGGAAACTCTTATAACCACTCTGGAGACCGGGCACCTAGATGCATAGCAGCATACAAACATGAAGCAATAGCAAGAGGACTCCAATACATAACGCTACCTCCTCAGATTAATCTCGGCAATCCATCGTATTCTAATTTCTATAAAACTACTACATATACCCTGCCTAGTGGTCAAACAGTTCGCGGCGAACCAGTATACTTTTCAGTGACGATACCAGATACCTACAAAAATCTAGCAGGCGCCAAGGCTTTTGTAAAGTTCTTACTGTCATCCGATGGTTCAAGTATTTTACAGCGGGATGGTTTAGATCATATCAAGCCTGTTGTTCAGGGACACGTGTGTGGGACATGTTAACTTGACGAGATATTAGTGGATTGACTTGATGATTTCGTCTGTCATATGACTACTCTCCTTCTTATATTCAATGCCAAATTACCTAACATCTGCAGACTATTTTTGATTAATATTTGCTCTCAATTACTAACTAAATCCCTTCTTTCCTTTTTCGCAACTTTTTAATTAGACTACTGGTAGGATACAATCCCATGATTATTATGAAACGGAACATAGAATTGACCGTGATCAGGTAGTCAACCTGCCCACCAGTGTTTTTATCTATATGCAGCATTCCTTAAGGAGACCAAGTATTATGATTTATTTGTAGACCATTTTTTAATTTCATGTGAAGTTAACTCCCTGCTGTTTTTCTCTTGTTTTTATTGTCTTTGCTTTTCTCAGTCTGATCGTTGTCTGACTCTGCTTTACTGTAATTTTGTGGTAAGCCATGAAGTGTCCTGACATATCTCTAGTTAGAGTGACAGATCCTTTATACATCCTTGGTCTAATCTTTCATTAGTTGTCTCTTTTTCCTTTGATAATGTCCCAGAGGATTTCAGCAGTGGTCGTTATCTGAGTTATTTAAAAAGTTATGGACTAGATTGTTAAGAGCATATGATGACCTAGTAGGCGTTCAATGGCACTGGCAATCACTTGATAGTGTATCTGTAAAGGCACCTTTAGGGGGGAAATGACCTGCCCTAATCCTACAGAAAGAGGCAAATTAGGAACAAAACGTCATGTATTAACTGATGGACAAGGTATTCCATTATCTGTTGTCATAACTGTGGCCAATACCCATGATATGAAGGCTGCTATAAGTGTGCTGGATAATATTGTAGTTAAAAGACCATCATATAAGATGTGTAAAACGAAACAAAATCTCTGTCTTGATAAAGGATATGACTTTCAGGAGATTGAGAATAGTGTTATCAAGAAAGGATGCTGTCTACATATTCCACATAGAGGAGAACAAACAATAACAAATGGTAGTCATCACAATCATATTAAAAGAAGATGGGTTGTAGAAAGAACTAATTCTTGGCACAACAGATTCAGGAAACTTTTGGTTAGATATGAGAAGAAGATAGAAAACTACTTTGCATTAGTATTAGTATGTTTGGGTTGTTGTATTGTTATATACAGGAGGATAACTTTGGGTAGGCTCAGTGATATGGCTGGATTTCGTCTGATGACAGTCAACGTGAAGTCGCTGGTACTGCAACCAACATGATTTGAGCGATTATGGTAGCCAATTGCAGTAATTGCGCCAGCCAGCGACGAGAATTGCGCTGCAAATATAGCTAAACTACTATTTTACCTCGACTTAACCTTGTTATCTAATACATAATAGAAGAGTGAGGATAGGTACAGCACTTATTAGTTCAAGACTGGATTATTCAATTTGATCATAGTCATCCTCCCGTAGTCCCCCTAAAGGCTGGATTATGCAATTGTAGTATATGTTTCAAAAAGATGACTAGGACTTGGAAATATGCCCTTACTAAAGAATAGAGAACCGGCCCAATCAGTAAGTAATCATTTTTATGTCTTTTACTCTGAGTCCTTATTAATCATAGAGATAATTGGTATTTGCATATCAAAAATGCGCCTGATACTTGCTGTCGTTAGGATCAACCTATTCGCCCTATCTTACCATAACGACCAGGGCGAATTCGAATGATGCAAGTTATAACAACAAACAAAACGAGTTGTTAATATTATGGAACCGCCTAATAGAATTGTATGAAATTTGATTTCTTTACCAGAAGAAATTCCAGTGCATTAAATGTGGCGAAAGTTCAAGGGTGAAACAGAACTGATGCAACATTCGAAGCTAGATCATGGGGTAAAATGACAGCATAGAATGTTTTCTTCTGCTACGCCATCATGCAAGATATGGATTAAAGTTATTCAAATAGTTTTCTGTTTATAATATCAGCATTTAAGTTAATAGAGTCAATAATATTATTATACGTTTAAAAGTAGTGGTAAGTATGTAAATGCAGCTATAGTGACTAGCAGCCTCAATACTAAATGCAGTTACTAGCACATAAGATCGTTAACAACGTTAACCTATGTTTATTAACAATAATAATGCTACTAAATCTGCTAAAGGTGAATAGTATGCGCCTTGTTACCGGAACATGATAATAATAGAGCAGATCAATTAAAGATAAAGATAACAATAAAACAAGGTCCAGCTAGTTCTATCAAGCCAAATTATAGGAGCCTGCGAAAACATACAAGTAAAAATTTTAAGCAAATATTCATTTTATCGTTTTATGCACTTGATAGAAAGGCCAGATCTGCTCTCACTATCTTGATGGTCGTTGTAGGAAGTGCATTGATGGTAGCCCTTAACGGAATGAGTGCAGGTCAGGCTACCTTCTTAAATAAACAACTAAATACATTGGCACCCAACATTATCTTTGTCAGCTCAGGTCAAAATGGTTTTCGTGCTGGGTCCGCAAGCACACCAACCATCGTACTGAATTCTCAGGTAGTAAATAGACTAAAATCTCTTCCATTCGTACAAGATGTGGTTCCATCATACCAAGGACAACTTGAGTTAAATGCACAGGGTAATATCTTAAATGCCCAAGTACTAGCTATGGATCCTCAAAAAGTATATCTGATTGATCCTTCATTGCAGTTGGTAGCTGGCTCTTCAATACAATCCAATAATCCTTCTGGAATGCTTGTAGGAGATACGGTTGCTAACCCTCCTGGCAAGTCAACACCCTTTGTTACAATTGGTCAAACTGTCAGGGCAACTTTTACATTCGTTGACTCTAAAACTGGAAAGACCGAGCAACAATCTAAGAGTTTTGTGATTAGTGGCATAATCCAGCCGACAGGAAATAATCAGATAGATAATAGAGTCATAATAAATGAACCAACTGGTAATTCTCTCTTCTACAAAGCAGGAAGATATGATCAAATGGTTGTAGCTGCCTTATCGGCTGATTACGTAGCTACTGTACAGCAAGAGATCACGGGCCTTTACGGCAACAATATCGGTGTCATAACGCCAAAGGCAATACTTCAAACAAGGCAGCGATTTCAAAGTGGAAACAGCGCATTTACAGTCGCAATAGCCTTTATTGCGCTGCTCGTGGGCGCTGTTGGGATAATTACCACGCTTTATACATCTGTCACAGAAAGGACCAAAGAGATTGGAACAATGAAGGCTATTGGCACAAAAAGTAGATTTATTCTTACCTTATTCATTGCTGAGGCTCTATTTATTGGTCTCATAGGTTCTACATTTGGAATTCTAAGTGGTATCGGAGGAGCATATGTCTTGACTTCAGGGTTTGCCCCAACCGCACCAGGACAGGGTGGAGGTGGAGCAGGAGGTAGTGGTCAAGGAAATGCAGCAACATCTCATCCTAACCCAATATTTGTTCCAGGTGATTTATTCAATGTCTGGATTCTTTCAACTATCCTGAGTTTAGGAGCTGGTCTGTTTCCTGCATGGAAAGCCTCACGTTTATCTCCCTTGGAGGCACTAAGGAGATAACTTGTTCCTTTCCAGGCAACGTTTTATACTATCAATATTGAAAGAGTAAGAGTAAGAAGTTTTAATGTCATGTTAAGTCATACAGGCAAACATAATCAGAACTAAGGTTAATCAATCTCTTAATATAATTACTCTAATATACGCAATGACAAAGATAAAAGACATAAATTGGAAACCCACTTCTAGGGTTTTAGATTAATGATCTATAGTCAATAATATGGACGAAACTTGTATAGGGTCATTTATAACTAATTTTGAGATAGATAGAATAACCAGTACCAAATTCTGTCCAGATGACAACTTGCATGTTCTTAGGTATTTTAATGAAAACTAAGATAATGTTAAAATATGATTAATTAAATATATCTAGGAAATCAATTTAGTTACTAAATTGGCTATTTGACGATTTTATCAATAGCAAAGATTGATTCTATTTTTGCGCACCCGCGCATGGGGCATCAGGTGTATGTATATCTCCTCTAGCATACCAATCTAGATGATCGTCTGAAAGAGAATCTGCAGATATTACCTTGACATAACCGGTTATCCCTACGTTTTTCCAAGGCTCTTGTCCAGGAAGAGTATACACACCCATTCTAACTTCATTGCCAAATTTGCTATCTGTAGGCCTACCTCCCACTTGCCATGATCAGTCTGGCTGCCTAGTAGTTTAAGAACCTGGATGGAAAATATCATCACTTGTCGGATCATTCATATTGATAAACCATTCTCTTCCACCAGGTTTTGTAGGATAGATTTCTCTTACCTTGAATTTGGGCGGTGTAGTTGTGGGAGAGATAGGTTCAGTAATTCCAAGATAATGAAGAGATATAGCAATGGCTACACTTACTAGCACAATTGCGATAATTACAATTACTAATCATCGATTCTTGTTATTCATTTTGGGAGAAGTTATGTCCTCTTATCTCACCTTTTGGATTTTGTTGTGTATGAACATTTGCATAGGTATTACCATCTTCGATTAGTTTGACAAGATCTGATATTTGTTTGCCTTTCAATGGTCCTTCTAGATTATTAGAAGTAATAGTTTCTTGTGCTAATATTCCGTTCTTGGGACCAGTAGGAGATGATGCATTAAATAAAGTCACAACAACAGGACCATTTTCACCTAATTTACTTTGAATGAGCCATTGTAGCTTTGTATTTCCAAACTAGAAAATAGATTACTACCTAAAAACTCAATACACTGAATCTCAGCTATGTAGATCGACGAACAATAATCTATCTATACTCATATAGGAAGAATATGGCGATTTGATTAGAATAAGGTCAGTTGTTCTAATAGTCTAGTATAGCATGAGATGACGGTTTGTCCAGTATTTTTTGTTGAGATGTACAATATCAAGATAAGAGATATTAACTTATCATCTTATTTGGTGGATAACATTGTTAATCAATAATTTATAGTGCCAATCACGTAAATCTATTATCCCAATAATAAATAGAGACTGACAAAATGACAAATCGAATGAAGATAAGCAATTCAAGATCATTGGCTATGTTGGCTGTTATTTTCATGATTATAATTGCGCTAGTCATGTCCGCATCTAATGACGTTATGAATAAATCCAGCATTAGTAATGGAAGCCGGATTTCAGCTTTGCGTATGGCAGCGCTAGCTAAGGTATATGCTATTAAAACTCCATTGAGCAACGGCTTAGAAAATCTTCAAATAATCCCGAGATTGGCCAAGCGTAATGGTGAGACCTTTCAGGAACTAGCAGGTACTCAAACCAGACATGCCCGCTACTCTACCTCATTAACTGGAAAAGCAGATAAGGAAACTAGTCTTAATAGTTCATTAATAAATTACTCTATGCCTTTGTCTTCATCTTTGCTCACATTAATGAAGTTAAGCTTCAATGGTAGCAATTATAATAATCATAGTAGCAACGCTAATACAATCAATAACACTTCATCCTCATCCTCGGCCCAACCTTCCAACAGAATCGTTAGAAGAGAAATAGTGTCACAAACACAGTTAGCTAGAGAGACGATTCAGAACCGAGGAAGCGTCCCATCTGAAAAAGGCCCTCGTATAGCATTAATAAAACCTACTTTTACAGCTCCAGCATACGCAAATGGATTTTATAGGTTTTACAAACTTTATGATAGTACACCAGTTGGCAAAAATGTTACTACAGATCTAAACTTATTATCCGTGCCAGTCAATGCATCATGGTATCCATCATTACCTTACGTGTTTTCAATGTTAAAATTACTTAATGATATCAAAAGCATAAGTCATAATTCTAATATCACGATATATGATGACGCTGCCTGCAGACAATGGCTTTATGTTTACAAAGAACGGGAGTAATGCATTTGACACTGTTATACTAGGGCATCAAGAGTATGTTACACAGAAAGAATATAATAACTTGAAAAGATTCGTTGCGGATGGTGGAACTATGCTTATCTTGGATGGTAATGTATTTTATGCTGAAGTAAAATATGACCCTGTGAAGGATATTGTTAGCTTAGTCAAAGGCCACTATTGGGCATTTAATGGTAGAACTGCGTGGAAAAGTGTTGCTGAGAGATGGAAAAACGAAACCTCCCAATGGGTTGGAAGTAATTATCTATGTTTTCAGTGTGTAAAATCATTCCAAAATAATCCATTTGGCTATAAACCACATGAAGAACAATATCTAGACAATCCACATGATGTAGTGCTGTTTAACTACAATGCATCAATCCCTAGAACCTATTTTCCAGTGTCATCCTCATCTGCGTCAGTAGGACAAGTCCAAACTAAGCCTATAATTGCCACCTACGAACTTGATTACAAAAAAGGACGAGTAATTACACTGGGAATATACTCTGATGACATTGTTACTAATAGTAAATTTGATAACTATTTTGAAAAGCTACTATTGAAACAGGGAATCGCCGACATATCGGACTGAGCCAACTAAAGCATCCTTATCTAAGATTTGTTAGCCAGGGGAACTCAGTTAAGGTAGGGTTAAAGCCCAGTGTAAGTTGCTTCTTTTGTATTAACAAAATGTCAGACTTACAGTACATTGTATGGCAATAAAAATGCCGTTATTTTCTATATATCAGATAAGAGTATATTTACAAACAGCTGTGCCAGAGGACTGAGATTTGAAGGTAGATAGATACTTTAGACTGCAAAAACTGTTTTGATAGATGATTAGTATATATGTACTATCCAATGGATCGATCTGTGCTACTAAAATATAGATAAACATAGATAATAGAGTCACTATCAGTAAAGTGCCAATTCGAATTTCTTCTGAAATATGAATATTATTTTTTATTGTGATCTATGTGCTAAATTCCATATTATAATGAGCATATCTAAATTCTTTTTGTAGAATTTTTAAAGCCCTTTGCCGCATAGGTCACAATAGTATTGACCGCAGGTGATGCAACGTACAAGAGCAGTATTTGTTTCGTTAGCTGTTATTGTAATAAAGTCATGCTCATGAATTAGTTTATTCTTATACTGTACTGCAGTATCATGTATGTCTTCTCCTTCCTTCTTGGCTACTCTGTATTTGGGTGATCTAATTACCTTTATGTATTGATTGTTACGCATAGAGGTTACATAGAAACAAGTTTTAATAAAGTCATGCTAAACCATGTAAATTAACATAGTTAAGACCACGATCTAATTATTGACAAAAAGTCTGCTCAAATGATTAATGTTGCGTTATAACAATAACGAACTTGTACTTATCATAGTTAACCTGCTATTGTCTAGGGATTCCTTTTAAGTATACGTCTTGGTGCAGACAACCTTGTACCGCAATCTTCATCTTGTCGATAATTTATATTTATGTGGTATTTATAATGTTATTTCAAAGCCTTAATTTTATTTACAAATACTCAGAAAGTGTTCTCTTTGTCGTAGCTCTATAAGTTCTTTGTGACTGAATATGCCATACTTCTATTCATAGGGAAGAACACTAATAGCGTTATCACTAATGGATAAGGAAAGTAAAAAAATTATTGGATAAGGTTATTTAGTCGTCATTTTTATTTAAAATTTAATATTTATTGTAATAATGTTATAAAATAGTATTGGATCAAGGAATCCTTAAAAATTTGCCGCCAGGATTTTCTATGAACGTTAATCAACATTGCTATCCTAGTAAGCCAAGTCCAAATGGATTAATACAAAACCAGTGCTTTGTATCTAATACTCAAAAAACCAATTTCCATTAGTCGATAAATTGTGTATCATCAGCCGCTAGTTAGAACTCAATCCCATCAGGTTTGGTGGATTGTTGGGACTGAATCCAGCATCGCCAGCGACAACACGAATACGATTCGTTATGTATGTATCGTTAACCTACCTTATAGGTTTTATTTGTCTATGAATCGTCGGTGATCAAACAGGAGTCAGAAAATGCGATAATCTGGTTTGCCCTTAAAGTAGGCTACTGGAATCTTGTTATACAGAAGCTATTAGACGAGAAAGTGGCTGGCTTTACAAGACCTTGACTGAAGGAATATTAAGGATATTATGTTTATGGAATCCAACCACTTATACAGCATAGATCACGGGTTCATAGATCACAGTAGATAAACGTAAACACCAAACTGATCAATACTAGACTAGTAACAGTATCGAATCTGAAGAGTGTTATAGTAGAGTACTCATGTTGGACAGTCTAGAAAGTTTAGGGGTTTGTTCTAACCGAGATAATAGTTAACGCTACAATGAGGCAGCAAACTCTAGTTGGGACCTAAATTCATATCGTATGATTTACAAACCACTGTTATTGCAATTAGCTTTGTTGACCGAGAGTAATAAAGTGCTGTAGAATACCTAGTCCGAATTGCTATAATATTGCGCCTACAGCAGTCTTATTCACCAAATCAAAATCAAACCAATCAAAAGCAAAATGCTCACTACTTATATCTATTTGGGAGATAATTGTACCCTTGCAACTAAGTCGTTAGTGAATGGAGGGACATGTGATGGCGTGCTGACGTCAGTAAATCCTCCTTTTTCAGAGTAGTAAGAATATTTGACATTATAATCCGTCAGATTTATGACACGTTCTATTGGAGATCCTGTATGATTGTCGACTACTGCAATTGTCTTGTTAGTAGGTGAATAAATCTTCATGAAGTCAGCCATGGTGAGCCTGATAGGTCTTATATACTCGATATGCAGTTTGTTTCCAACCATGTCTGTATGTATGATATGTAGGCATTCTTTTCCAGCGGTCTGAGTCTTACCGACTCCATTTGGAAGCTGTTCTTGAGTAACCATTAACGACAACTTGAACGATTGGATATAGGTTGAAACTATCGACGTTATGCGCCTTAAGACAGATCCTCGTAGGTATAGGTGGAGGAGCAAAATGAGGAATTATAACTAAGGCGACTAATAATGATGCACCCATTGCAATAGGGGCTATCAAGATCTCCTTTTTGCCCAATCTCTTGGGAGGTTTCTCTTCCTTCACCTTACGCTTAGGCATTCCCCTTTTTCTTAGTAAACTCCCGTCCTTTATTGCTATTATTTCTTTACGTGTAATCCACATCTTATTAATATCTCCAACAGTTGGAATTAATAAAAAATAGATAATACGACAAAGCCGGATATTGCGCAAACATCACAAACCTGATACTTTTAACTTTCTACGATTCTTCCTTGTTCTTGTCTAAACTTAGTAGCAGTTTTCTCATTTTTGCTATTTCTTCAGGTGATTCTTCAATATACCCGGTCGTTCCAGCAGTCTAGACAGGTACTCCCCATAATCGTGAAAGATAACAGATTCCTCTTACATTTTTTACATGCATAAAATGAATTAATTTGATTGTACATAGGTTAGCTAAACTGAGGAAAGTTATAAGTACATTGCATGCTTTCCTATAGTTGATTAGTCCCTACAACACTCCTTTTATACCCTAGCTAAACTAGTTAGCGATAGTTTAGACGATATAATTGTATCAAATTATATATTATTACTAACCTTATCATCAGCGCAGCAGTTCCTCTACGGTTCGTGCATTCTCTTATTTGTCATTTGTATGTGCAACTGTTTGGGCTGCATAATTGATTTATTGCGGTTCCAGAATTACTTTTCTTGATATTCTTTCTAATGCTTCTTGAGTTCCATTCAAGATGTGCCTTTTTATAATTCGAGTGAAGATTACAAAAAGGCCGTTTATCGTGATGTCCCATTCTACGTCAATTCTAGTAGAATTATTTTCAATAGCGCTAAGTGCAATCGTTTTCTTGCCTTTCATTGGTCCTTCGATTATTTCTATATTGATTGACTTTTTTGGATCTATTGTTACGATCTCTCGGCATACCGAATTTCTGAAGGCTATTACTACCTCTCTTTCGACGGTGTTTTCTGTTTTGCTAATATTTTTTATCTGCCTAGTACCTCGCCAGAAGTCAGGGTCCCTATCAATATCGGAGATAACGTCCCATACTCTATCAATTGATGCTGCCACTATTCTATAAGCGTGAATTAGTACCATATCTTTTCACTATCCAATCATGAGTACATATACATACTGTATATCATTTTTATTATGGGCTCATTTACTAACATTTCCTGTTGATAGTCTAAGACAAGATAAACACAAGGGTAAAATAGACACAAACAGACCGAGAAATTTGGTTCATCTTTTTATGTGATATATTCTGATAACTATTTATTCTATTGAAGCAAACTATCGACTTTGGACTACATCTACCAATTATAAAGTTTAAAGGGGAAGCAGATCATTCTAGAGAGCAAATACTTTCTTATGCAAAAAAAGCAGAATATCTAGATTATGATTATTTAGGAGTAAATGATCATATTGTGTTTAGAACAACAAGTTGGCTTGATGCATTAACCACATTATCTGCAGTTGCTGCTATCACCAGTAGGATAAAAATTGGGACCTCTATATTGAATATAGTTGCAAGAAATCCAATTGTCTGTATCAAGGCTTTGACTGGGATAGATATTTTGTCCTCTGGGAGACTATTCGCAGGAGTTGGTCCTGGTTCATACAAAGTAGATTATGATCTTTGCGGAATTGCTTTTGAGGACAGGTGGAAAAGATTTGATGAATCATTACAAATTCTAAATTTACTTTGGAAACAGGAGAGTGAAAATGAGCTAGATTATAATGGTAAGTATTACAAATTCAAAAGAATAGTCGCTGCACCAGCACCAATTCAAAAACCCCATCCCCCCATATTGATTGGAAGCTGGGGCTCGTCAGAACCAGGACTACGAAGAGTAGCAAAGTATGGTGACGGATGGATGGCATCGGCTTACAATATAACACCAGATAAATTCAAGGAGAAATGGAAAACTCTATTATCCTATAGGAAAGATATGGGCAAGGATACTGCTGGATTTGGTAATCATCTTGTATCGATGTTTGGCTATATTGATAATAATAAGGAAAAAAGTCACAAGATAGTAAATGATGTATTATCTCCTGTACTTGGACGGCCTGCAAATGAGTTAGAGAGATTGCTTCTCTTCGGATCTGTAGATGAATGTATAAAAAAGATAAAGGCTTTTCTTGAAGCAGGAGTAAATAGTATTCACTTTTGGCCAATAAACAATTACATCGAACAAATAGAGCTTTTCAGTAAAGAAATAATCCATTCTTTTCGATAGGCAATTGATAGATTTGTTCGTGAATCCATCAGGAACGTCTGAGAGAACAGAAGCCCGATTGTCAACCTATATCCTCTTATTGCTATCAACTGATAATAGCAGCTATATGATACAAAACGAAGAGCATTTCATAATTGTAATGAATGTTCAGCATAATTATTTACAAATTCTGGTCCTACAAATAAAGATACTCTGAAGGAGGTTTCATATAATCTACAATGTCGCTGAAACTACAAGAATTGCTTTCATGTATATGGTTGCAATTTGTCTTGAGAACAGGATTATGAAGAGCATTAGGAAAGAGAAGTAAGGTGCAGGATGTTGAATATAGGCTTGATTGGTGGAATACAATAATTAATCCGGAACTACTATAGAATAATTCATAAGTATTTATTTTTTATTATAACTAGTCTTCCATTATTGTTATTATTATTCTACATCACTAAATTAACTATCTTAATATAGACCCGCGAGATTTCAAAAATGATGAAAGATACTAGCATGAATTAGCCTAATATCTTAAATCATTTAGCAGGGCTTCTCTGTTGTAGTCGTACAAAATTGAGACAAAACGAATCTAAGAAGATAATTGAAGATAATATGAAAAATTGATTGTTGTGCATGATAGTGCATTCTAAGTATATATTAGTGCAGATCGTACGATTTATCGCACGTTATGACGAGCAAACAAACTTACTATTCTATCTTAACGGAAGAAGGGTAAAGTGTTCTTGATTTTGGAACGTGCAGAAATATTACTAGTTATTTTCGATCTATCATATTAGGATTTTCCTCAAATCTGCATTATTGATCTGATCGTTGGATTGTGTTAATGGCCAATTCAGGGCCCAACCATTTTTCTCTATGGAATTCTTTACAGGAATATCATATTGTGCTTTGTTGCATGATTTATTATGTTGTAGGTATTGCTTATTTGACCAATCTGCATTTAGCTTACCAGTAGTAATTATGTAATAATTTGATTGACTGGCCTTCGTACAATGAATCACTAGTAAGACGTGGTCAAGTACTCTTGGATTATGATGTACTTGATGGTTGGGATCATGAATTATCTCAAATGAACCATGGTAAGGTTGGTGAACCATACGCCTACCCAGATTCATTTATTCAGCTCCTAGGCTACATGAGAGCATATTTCCATCTACCATATAGACAAACACAGGGT
Source organism: uncultured Nitrososphaeraceae archaeon (assembly GCA_963765895.1). GTDB lineage: Archaea > Thermoproteota > Nitrososphaeria > Nitrososphaerales > Nitrososphaeraceae > JARBAU01. Next base: position 85,641 of record CAVXZB010000047.1, read on the forward strand.
GTAGTCATAGCTCACGCAAGTACTAAAGTACCATGCATACCAGATTATAGTACCATCAATAGACGTATAAACAAACTGGAAATTAAAATCAATGAAAGATTGGGAAATGATATTGTCAATGCTTTAGACAGCACTGGCATTAAAGTAGCTAATCGTGGAGAATGGATGCGGCATAAATGGCATGTTAGAAAAGGATATCTAAAGATACATGTGGCAGTTGACATCAAGAGGAAAAGAATCCTGTCCTTGGAAGTAACAAGTGAAGAAGTACATGATGGTAAGATGTTAAGTAAGTTGGTAGACAATGCTTCTTCTTCTTCTTCTTCTTCTTCTTCTTCTGCTGCTGGAGGTAATCATGTAAAAGGCATATTAGCAGATGGTATGTACGACAGCAATAACAATTTTAGATACCTATCAAAGAACCACATTAAGCCTGGTATAAAGACAAGAAGTAATTCCAAGGTTAGACCGACTAACTGTCATGCTAGGAATATGTCTGTAATGAGACAACATGCAAACCTCAAAAGATGGAAGCGCAGAGTGAATTATGGGTACAGATGGATGGCAGAAACTGCCTTTTCATCTATTAAAAGAATGTTTGGTGAACATGTAACAGCTAGAAAATTTCCTAACATGGTAAAGGAGATCTTTCTAAAGGCAACTCTGTATAACATGTTCAATCAAATGGCATAATCATAATCATCTGCATAAATGAATTAAATCCTAATTGATCATGCAACAGAGCATCATATTGGATAAAAAAAATCGTATATATGTGCTTTTATATCTTCGGCATCGGTTAATACATGGGAAGCGCTTGGACACGCAGATACTCCGCCCCATTAATGGAGATTATAATATTCAGCGGCCTCATCAACGGCAGGTCCAATTATCATATTCGGAGATCGATAAAATGTTCCTACACTCAAACATCCTCTAAAAAGAAAATCATGCTGAATAGCAATTCGGAATAATTTAATTAATATTTCACCTGTCAACATAATTGTCCACCAAGTGGAATCACGTCCCTGATCACTTCCAACATCTCTTTTGTCTATTGGAAGACTAAGCATTATAGTATCTGAAAATGCTTCAAATTAGTTTCTTTTAAGGAACCATATTTAAGTTTATTCTTTAAGGATTCAATTTCCTTCGTATATTCTTCATACAATAATTCCCAGCTTTCAGTGACCCCCTCAGGATTTCTAGTCTTCCAAACTCCTTTTATTCCCAAGGCATCTAGTAAGACTATAATCCTATCAACCGTTTCAAATCTAATTTTTGCTTCCACGCTATCTGAAATATTTACATTATCGGATAATCCCCTGACGATCAACTTATGTTCTCGCTGATCATTTGGGGCATTACCATCTTTCAATTTCGATCTAAAGTTAGACTACTACGTATTAAATTTGCTTCTTAATGGCAAATACAGTCATCATTACAGAACGGTACTCAAGTAGGTAATCGCATTCACATTGAAATTGGAGGATAATCACATATGGTATTGGTTGAGTCCGCTGTATAAAAACAGATATCATGAATCCAAGTATAAATATAAGGATTACTTAGAAGAGCAAGTAGAAAGAATTGGAAGATTACATCAGTTTTTAAGACAGCGCGAAAGTACAGGATGATGCTATAACAACATTTGCCAGACTAACTTGTAGCTATTACAAGTAGATTATAGGAACTTGAGAGAAGACAAATAATATCGTAGATTATTATCAGCAGATTAACATTCTACATTCCTAATACTTATGCCATCATCTATATAGTCACTGATGTTATGCTCCTCATTCAGATGGGCCGATTATTTCTGATCCAAGATCTTCCTGAGATGTCTAAACTGTTTTAAATCTGATCTATATTCCGGAGATATCGTATTAGACGGTTTGATTATTTGATCAAGGCACACTATACGATGGTGTCTACGTTAAGTCAGTATGTTAATTAATGGCTCATACTGTACTATTACTTATCATGACAAGCAAACAGACTTGCGGTTTTATTTTTAATCGAAGAGCGTCTTCTATATCTATCTTAATCATAGCTTTGTTGAATATCACAACAGTCATAACACCTTTTGTTAATAATGGGAATATTGCCTTAGCTCAATCTAGTCAACCACAACGGCAAAACCTACTACCTTCATCTTCCTCATCTCAACAACCAAAAACTCATGAATATACTCTGATAGCAGAAAATACCACACTTGAAATAGCTCCTGGAGTTCGCGTTGATGCCTGGACGTATAATGGTACTATCCCAGGACCAACCATAACAGCGACTGAGGGTGATAGAGTAATAATTCATTTCATTAATAAAACTCCTCTCCCACACACAATTCATTTGCATGGAGATCATCCTAGTCAAGAGGATGGAGTATCTGAGATAGTACCACCAAATGGTACATTCACTTATGATGTAATTGCGCAGCCAGCTGGCGCTTTAGCATATCACTGTCATGTATCACCAGTAATGCAGCATGTCAGAATGGGACTGTATGGAGCATTTATAGTATATCCAAAAACTCCATTACCACCTGCAAGAGAATATGTTTTAGTTGATGGCGAATATGATACTCAAAACCAATTAAATCCACTGCCAGAATATTACATGTTCAATGGTTATGCAGATCAATACATGACACATCTTCTTCCAGCTAGAACTAATGAGACTGTTAGAATATACCTTGTAAATATGGGTATGTCTCCTGCCTATGGTATGCACATTCATGGAACCTTGTTTAAGGCCTATCCTTCTGGTATACTACAGAATCCTCCGTTCATGGTGCAATCGTGGGAGCTAGCATCAGGTAATGCTGCTGTATTGGAGGCAAAATGGCCATGGCCAGGTAAATTTACATTCCATTTCCATGGTATACCTGAGGAGAGAGGAGCTATGGGATTCTTTAACGTGACAAATGCTCCTGCAGGTGCGATAGATGGAAAGGATATAGCTATCACAAAGTCTATAAACATGAATGATTGGCAAATGAACCTAACAAGGAGCCTTCAGAAAGCAGATCCAAATGGGAAGATCACAACCACAAATACTGGTGAACACCATGGAATGCAAATGGGGATGAAACAACAACATGCTCCTTCTCCATCTACAAATAATAATAATAATAATAATGCAATACAAGTATCAATTGTAAAAGGGGCAGCTACCTTGGCTAACAAAGCTTTTTCACCTGATCATGTTAAGATAAAGGTTGGAAATACAGTTATTTGGACTAATAACGACAATAATATACACACAGTTACTTCAGGTGTAGCTAATACTCCTAATGCAGGAGAAGTATTTGATTCAGGCTTAACATCTCTGATAAGTCCATCTAAAACTTATTCCCACAAGTTTACAAATGCAGGAGAATTTACTTACTTTTGTAGACTACATCCTACCATGGTAGGAGAAATAGAGGTGACGCAGTAGTAGAATGGATATAACCTATTGCAATTTTCTACTAATACCAAGCGAAGTAATAAAAGATGGCGTAATTATAAGGCATCAACATATCCTTAATTAGTAAGTCTAAAGGCCTCTAAAAACAATTTATCTTCGTATAAATTAAGAGACGCGAGGCCGATTGAGGTCAATTTGTTATTTGGGATTAGATCCACGTTCCCTTCTCTCATGTACTTTCCCATAACATCGCAAGATGTAAACTACCGTCAGCTATACAATGAATAGTCCTATCGCAGAGTTTATTAAACATATTATCTAGTCTATTAGACCTTAGACTTCATAAAATGCATCGATAATATCTAACAGTGGTAATGTTTTCACACATTTCTTCATAAGATCAATTATCGAAGTTGCTGAATTCATTCCACCAGTTATCTCTGGATGGGGCTTTTTATTGCTCAGAGTAGTATTTAACCATACGATGATGTTATCTGCAAATCTTTCTATCATTTTGGTATCGTACTCCTCATGAACTAGTTTTTCGGCAGGATTGTCCGAATGCCCCCACCATGATGATATTTGGAAACATGTAATGGTTAAGATGTATCGCCAACATAATGAGAAATGATTCCGGCAGCGCGGACAAATTTTTCAATATCACCTAACTTAACAAATTTTATCATATCTTTTACTGATAAAAATGCCTACTTTTCTAATCGATAACTGAATAAAAGGAAATGAACCATAAATGGATTACTATGTCATCCGAAGATTTCAAGGCTATTTCTGAATTAAAGAAATTACTTGCCGCCAATTGTAAAATAGAAAAGATACATCCTCCTGTTTTTGCTTCAGATGCAGAAGTAAATATAGTAACAGTAACAGTGGCATTCCCTAATGGAAAAACACAGACAATTCGTGCTTATAGAGAAGAAGCACATGCATTAAGAGAATTTATAAGAACTCGTACATAAATGGCCCTGTAGAAACCCTGTTTTGAAAACTGATAGAGCTTTGTAATATCGTAATAAAATTATATCGAGATTAGATATATTTCAGAAATCACTAAACAAAATCTTCCCTATTGCAAAACTTAATGAAGACAGCAGAATTCCGTCATATGGATGGCATTAAGGAGAATTTTTCAATAGTCAACAATATTATTGTATGCTTCGATATTTGATACTCTCTGGATACGAGCAGAGCTAAGAAGTAAACAAAAGAAAGTATCCACGTTCACCTAATATCTAGCCTGAATAAAAGTTTTGATAGATAGAGGACAGTTTAGTCTAACGGTTATATGTAGTCATTGATCGACTAAAAATATTCATTTATGATGGTTAGTTAATTAACAAACGATCCCACCTCACTTCAGAAATCTGATAGACTAGTTTGTTTTGTGTTATGAGATGATGCTCTTTCTCCAGTTTTGGGCATCTTAACATCGTTCCATGTTACTTCCGACAAATTCAACATTTTCCTGAATGTGTTAGCAGTTCCGGGACCAAAACCAGCATAATGATTATTTGCTGCTACAATTGCTAGATTAATTTTCTTGTGCTCTTCTTCCCTGGCTCTTTTTAGAAATCTAGCCCATTTCTTCATCTCTGGAACTCTATCTTTTTGTATCTTGCCAAAATCTTTTTCTTGTATGGTCCTATCTCCAATGAATCTAATATACAGAAAATCTGTTGTAACTATTGGAGGAGTTCTTATACCAGCAAGTTGACTCCAGACCATACACATATTGTTATTTGCAAAAAAACTGTAAGCAAGATCTTGAAACCATGAGCCGTCTCTAACTTCTACTGCATATCTAAATCTCTTATCTAATTCAGGTATAATATCTCTTAGACCATTCATACCTTCAACTATACCCATCGAAGGTGGTAACTGTATCAATAATGCTAAAACCTTGTCTTCAAGGTAAATCATGGAAGAAAAGAATAACTCTAGCTCTTTTCCTACATCTTTTAGTCGTTTATCATGAGTTATAACTTTTGGAAATTTAGCGGTAAATCTAAAATGTGCGGGAGTCTTTTTACTCCAGTTCTTTACCATAAATGCATTAGGAATTCTATAGAAAGAAGAATCTATCTCGACAAAGTCAAACACGTGAGAATAATAGCCTAACCATCTGGAATTATCTAGACTAGGAGGATAAAATGGTCCTTGCCCGGCTGAATAACTCCATCCAGAGCAGCCAATGTGGTAGTGCAGGTATGTGCCAAAGGAACTAAACACTACAGTTTTGGATAAAGATTGTGAAGCTTTTATACATGATAATTGATAGCCCGCATATGTGTCATTATCATGGATCTTTAATACTACATAAGTCAGTATTCTTAAAATAATTGTATTCTCTATTCTATAATACTCTACTCGAATAAGAAACGCCAGGACCGTGAAACGCATAATCAATAAACAGGATGGCGTTAACGTCTTACTACTTTTAATGTAATTGAACGCTTCATAATTTAAAAATGAGTTTAATGATTCGGCCTATTGAACAAAATGATGTAGAGAGATGAGGCAGAATTGGATACCAAGCACACAAAACCATTTCTTCGGCTCATGGTTATCCTTCCGAGCAGCCTTCTGAAGAGTTTGGCATAGGGCTTATTAGAAGTCTTCTTGACAATCCAAATTCATGGGGTATTTTAGCAGAGCGACAAGGTACGATATTGGGAAGTATATTCCTCCATAAATTTCCGCCTTCGCCTGTGGCAGTAATAGGCCCACTTACAGTTCATCCTTCCGCGGAAGGTGGCATAGGTAAGAGATTGATGGATGGCGCTCTAATTCAAGCTCATAAACAAAACCATGACCAAATCAGATTAGTGCAATCGCCGAGCCATATTCGTTCCTTCGTATTGTATACAAAGTGTGGCTTTATCCTTCGTGAGCCTTTATTTTTGATGCAAGGGCCACCATTAAAAAGTGGTAATAACATAAACAATCGCGGTGTACGCCTAGTTCTTGATGATAACGATGTTTCTGTGTGTAACGAGCTTTGCAAGTCTGTAAATGGATTTTCAAGGGAAATGGAATTACGTCAAGCAAAAGACCAAGGCGTTGCCACTATGATAGAACGAGATGGTGTCGTTACGGGCTACGCAGCAGGTATAGGTATATTCGGCCATGCAGTTGCAAAATCAAATGGGGAGCTGAAGGCATTGATTGCCAGTGCATCTACAATTCTTGGCCCCGGTTTCTTTGCACCTGCTAAAAACTATGAAGTAATTAGTTGGTTGCTTGAGAATGGCTTTCAAATTGGTTGGCCTGCGAATCTTATGACTATTGGTCCCTACCGAGAACCACTAATGCCTTTTCTTCCATCTCTAGCATATTGAGATCTAGGGAATACTTGAGTTGCAGGATTCACAGTGGCCACAGTGACCCCCATACCAGCCAACAGCGACTCTCTGTCCGGACTTCCATTCAGAGACTACATCACCTCCTACTTCATCTATAACACCGGCTACCTCATGTCCTGGAGCCCTCGGATATTTGATTCCTGGAAATAATCCTTGCTTTGTAATATTATCGCTGTGACAGATGCCGCAGGCTTGGACTTTGATACGCACTTCCATAGGACCTGGCTTTGGAACCTCTCGTTCCACAATTTCAAAAGGTCCATTGGCTTTAGAAACTTGGACTAAACGCATATACATTGTTCTTTTCCACCATAAGTCTGCATACGTATAATACTATAATAATACACTGGTGAGATAAAGTAAACTGAGTCACTCTATGGTAACTTATTTGGAATAACAATTTATGGCCTGGACCTATTGGCGAGTTATAATTAACAAAAATACACGAGCTCTAATTATCAAATAAACTCATAATCTTTATCCAAATTACCTTTTGATGTACTTCAATACCTGCAATACAGAGCCTAAAAGACGTTTTCCCTATAAAGAAATTATATACATTAACATTATCAGTCATCATGCATGAACTAGGTTCCACTTCATTTATTAATCGCATATAGTAAAAAATGAAGACAATTTATTTGAATGAGATAAGCTCTTATACTCCAGTTCCTCCTACAGAAAATACGAGGTATTATATGGTAATGACAACATTATCAAAAAGAAATTAGAGATATTCTCATGGGTTAAGAAAAGGATGGTAGGTTCACTTGACAGTGCTGGACCAGCAATTCATGTCTTGTATGAACCAACATGGGTCTGATTCAGTTTCAGGAAAAAGGCGTAAAGATAAGAGTTGTAACTGAGATAACATCAGAGAACATTGTTTATTGTAAAAAGCTATTGGATGTTTGCGAGCTTCGTCATCTAGATGGAGTTAAGACTAATTTTGCAATAGCAGATGGAAGGGAGGTACTACTTTCTTGAGAGCAAACAATTCGATCGATAATTTATAAGAAAGAAGATACATGACACAGAAAGCGACAGCGAGCAACTATCGCAGTTTTAGAGGAATATGAAATGATGAAGAGTTTTAGTATCGTTCAGAACCATCTAGACTTTTAAATAATTGATCATTATTGGATTATTACTTATGTCTGATGTATAGTATCAGACTAGTCGTTGTGATAATAGATTTTACGGCTGGTCTAGTGCTAGATTATAATAACTATATCAAATGCCATCAAATAAAATAAACTCTTTGATAAGTAAGTTACATATACTGAACATAATTTGGAAATGAAGGTATGGGATGGCATAGTGATGACGAAGAATTACTAGGAAAGAACAATACTATTGCTTCGTCGAGTTTGGAGTATAACGAGAATTCTCATCTAAGCATAAGCAACCAAGCAAATAGTTTCACTATTACCAAAGATGGCAGTTTGCTTATGATGAAGGACGCTACATAGAGCAATTAGTTACACAGCTTACCTAAATCTAAAAACATAACTCAATCCAGAATAAACCTAACTTTTCGAACTGTGTAAACCATCATAGCGGGCTTAAAATATCTCATTTTATTTCAATTTCTCTGCTGATAGTAGCAGACTAGTCAATACGTGATGCTGTATTATTAAAACCTATTTGTTGCAATTGGTAAACTAAACGCAAACGTAGCTCCTCTCTCCTCCTTATTATTTTCAGCCCATATTTTTCCATCATGAGCCTCTACAATACTTTTTGATATGAATAATCCTAAACCTGTTCCTGAAAAGGATTTTGAAGCAAATTTGGAAAATAATCTTGGAAAAAGCTCCGAATCTATGCCTATTCCTGTGTCTTTTATGCTAACTAGCATGTGATTATCATTTCTTTCTGAAGTTATACATATTCTTCCCTGTTCGGTAAACTTGAGAGCATTACTTAGAAGATTAGATATAACCTGCGATATTCTTCCCCTATCTGCTTTTATTATGATATCTTTGGGTTCATATGATAATTTTACATCCTTCCAGTTATTCATCGTCACATCGTTTATACAGTGTACGATTATATCCTTAATGTTAAATTTCTCTTTGTCCAGTTTTAGAGTATGGCTTTCGATTCTAGTGACATCTAATATATCACTAGTAAGTCTTTGAAGTCTAACAGCATTTCTTGATATCGCCCGCATGAATTCATCAGATTTATCGGGGTAGTTTTGTAGCAATTGGGAATATCCTAGTATAGCCTGAGTTGGAGTTCTCATTTCATGACTTGCTATATTTATAAACTCTTTTTGCATCTTATCATTAACTTTTAATTGTTCGTTTGCTGATTCGAGTTCTCTTGTTCTCTTTTTTACTTCCTTATCGAGGTTAGTATTCCATTTAATTAGAAAGACTACTAACACAGCGACTGTAATAGTAACGCCTGCAAGCAGGGTGAATATCTCAATCATATGCATAGAGATAATATTGTATATCTGTGAAAAGATTGTTGACGTAGGGGTAACTACAAATCCAAAATACTTTGGTTTTGATCCAACCATAATGGGATACCCAGTGTTAAGTCTCTCGCCATTTCTAAATTCATAAGTACCTGAATATGGCTTTCCTGATAATACTGTAGTTATTATATTATTAAGAATCAGGTTATGTCCTGTAGCTTGTTGTGTATAGTTACCATAAAATGATGTACCAATAAATGTCTTTACAGGATGAATTAATTGAATTGCGTTTCTGTCTAAAACTGCTAGATACTGCGACTTGATATCATAGATGTTTCCATAATGTTTAAACAAAGGAACAGTAGGTAACAAGGCTGCTACCAAACCCAAATATTTTCCAGTATTTTCGTCTACAATGGGAAAAGTAATAGCAATTCTATATATGCCATCTCTTCCTAGAAAACCATTAGAAAATACTGGTGCCAGAGTGTCTTTTGTTTCTCTTGCCCATTGCATAGACGATAGGTTAATGGCACCTACAAATTCTGGTATATATTTAGCAGCTGTACTAGATCTTACTAGATTATTTCTATCCAAAACTAAAAGCCTGTCTAGCGGAGCGGTTGAGTTTATCCGATGTAATGCTTTTTGCAGTACTTCTTCTGTTTTATTTCCTGATAGGTTTCCATGTTGCAACGTATCTGAATTAGCCAAGAGCTCTAGTCTTGACATTATCAAATCTAAATCTGATCCAATGTGACGAGACAGGGCTCCTACCGATTCTATCTGCCGATCCTTTTGCTGTTCAAACAGACTTTTTCTGATATTCGTCTCAGTATTGTTCAGTATATAAAAGAATACAGCATATGATACTGCAATAACCAATACTATAGAGATAATGGTAATCTTTGTCGTATTTGAAAAAAGGATTTTTCTAGCTTCATTTAGTTTGTCCATTTTTATTGCTAGGCATTTGGAATATCATCTCTCGTTATACTTATACCCTAGGTAATTTGTACGAACATAATAGCAAAACAATGCAAGATTTAATAGTAATTATCGCAGGAAGATCAATCATATATTATATAGCTACATCTATAAAACAATTAATTATTTCTCAACACCGTTACAATTGATTAGATAGAGAATTTCAAGTCCAATGTATATCTAATACATTTAGCAATGATTTGTTAAGGTCTTCTATATCATTATTTATAGTCATAATCCTATCTGAAGCATTACTTTGTTTATCTCAATAACTAAGATGAATGTATTTGAAAGAAGAGTGATGTAAAATAATAATTACAGCTGCTGCAGTATTGATTAAATTTAGATTAGCCGGTATCCAATTACTGTCACCATTTGATTTAAAATCCTCAGCCTATGACTGCAGGAGGGATATTACCGTTTGTTATTAATTTATTAATTTATCAATAGTTACCTGATTTATGCTTAATACTTTTACCGGGTTATTATATCTGAGGCGCTGGTCGTTTTGTTAAATGAGCATATTTATTTTCTCTTTTCTTTCTTACTCTATGTACTTTGCTCAATTTATCGCAAAGTACTTATTTTATCACCTTTGGTCGGTAAATAATTAAGAAACTAATAACATATGAAATATTGACTAATTGAATATTGTTAAATGAGCATTTGACCCCCTGCTTATGGAGTTAAAGTGATAAATACAGATGGAAACCTGGCTGCATACGATCTTGGATCCTGCTAAAAGATTATTGTTTTTTGAATTACGCTGTACTACTGTAAACCTTATACATTCTTCCTGTTTTTTCATTTAGATAACTCCAAATATTAGGACTGACATCCAATTCTTCAAAAGTCGACCTTTGCTTTTCATCTAATATATTATATGCTGCTTGGCCTATGGTAATACCATTAGGCTTTGCCAGATTTGTCATTTTTGCTGCTACATTAATTGTATGTCCTAATATGTCATAATGTGGCTCTTTAAACATTATTTGTTTTCCTTCTACTTCTTTTCCTTCTACTGTGTGTATATCCCATCCATATTGTATTATTGCAACTTCTCCGATGTCTATTCCTATACGCACACTTATATATGAGTAATCAAACTGATTGAGAATTGGATTTATACCCTCCTTGACTACTTTGATCATAGATCTCGCACAATTAATCGCATTTATACAGGGCAAATAGTAATATTCAGACCATTTGTTCTTTTCTTGATTTTGGGAACTACAATCATTGTTTACATCTTCTTCATCATTGTATCTATAATTACTATCAGAACCATTTTTGGCTAGGTTTGTCATAAAAAATGCTAAAACTGCATCGCCTATATACTTCAAGACATATCCACCATACAATTCTATCATAATAGACATCTCTTGACTAAATGTTTGAATTATAGTTGTAAGCCTTTCAAGTGGCAGTGTCATTGATAATTGAGTAGAACCAACAAGGTCAATATGTAAGATTACAAAGGTAACCTTTGATTTAGAAAACTGATTTAATATTTTGTTTGTTCCTTCAATAGAGATATTAAACCCTGGTCCCGATCTTAATGCCTTCCACATTCTGGTTTGTGCATTTCTGATAGCCAAATCAATGTTAACTATGGCATCAAGATAAAATGAACTACCCATAGAAGGAGAAGCATCTAATATTTTCTGTTTCATTTCCAATTCCTTCTTCTTTTCTTCATCTTCTTTTATGATCTTGTTAGCTTCTTCTTGGCTAATATCTAACTGATAGGCAATGACATCAGGTTCAATACCTGAATCTGTACAAATTCAGTATTATCTGTCGTTGTTCCTTAAGTTTAGAAGGACTAATAGAATAGATTTTGCTATTGTTATCGTCTCGTTTCTGTTTGGTCATAAGGTAATTTCAATCTCATCTTCAAATATTCTTAGTACTGTGTATAACTTTTTGTGTATGTTATGAGTTGTACTTCCAGACATGGGTGACATCAGCATACACACATATGGTTATATTCTTGTGCAAATTGGATTTAGGAAGATATCTGATATTATAGCCACAGATCTACAGAAATCGAAATCTATCTCTGGATCTTAAGCCGGCGAATAGACTAATAATATTGTTTAAAGTCCACCAATTAAGATATACTGTGTAAGCAGAGCAAGGATTGACTCCTTCTACAGACAAAATGAATTAGAAACTGCGATAAAATATAAAAACCAATAGTAGTCAATTGAGGAGTAGCTGCTCACAGTCTACTGTCTTTGTATGTTTGCCTGGCTGAAAATCTGTAATCCTATTATTTCCGGGTCCCGCAATTAAAGTGATCTGCATCCGAACCTCCAGTAAACGCATATTTAGCATCGCCTCTAAAATATTTTTTCAGGCAATTAGTACAGATAAAAAAAAAAAAAAAATTTTTATTAATTTTTTATTTTATTATTATTTTTTTTTTATAATTTATTTTTTATTATTATTTTTATTATAATTTATTATTAATTATTATAATATATAAAAAATATATAATAAATATAATATAAAAATAAAAAAATTAAAAATAAAAAAAAAAAAATATAAAAAAAAAAAATAAAAAAAAAAAAAAAAAAAAAAAAAAAAAAAAAAAAAAAAAAAAAAAAAAAAAAAAAAAAAAAAAAAAAAAAAAAAAAAAAAAAAAAAAAAAAAAAAAAAAAAAAAAAAAAAAAAAAAAAAAAAAAAAAAAAAAAAAAAAAAAAAAAAAAAAAAAAAAAAAAAAAAAAAAAAAAAAAAAAAAAAAAAAAAAAAAAAAAAAAAAAAAAAAAAAAAAAAAAAAAAAAAAAAAAAAAAAAAAAAAAAAAAAAAAAAAAAAAAAAAAAAAAAAAAAAAAAAAAAAAAAAAAAAAAAAAAAAAAAAAAAAAATAAATAATATATATTTAGAAGCATAACCAAAAAGTCTGAGGTCTAATTACTGCTTTAGTCTAATCAAGTTATATCCTATATTCACGTAAAAATGACTATTACTAATAATGTCTGTTTGAAATAATCAAAATATTGACTTTGGCTAAAACTTAGAGAGGCATTTATATTATGAAAGTAAAAATAGAATCATGAGAAGACAATTAGAGTGTCATCTAAAGGATCAGGACAGCATTACGAATGGCAAATAGTTGATAAGGTAAGGGAAACTCCTGATACATACACATATTCTTTTTCACCCAACTCTGGATCCCAGAGATTTAGTTTTAATGTAGGACAATCCGTCACGATTCGCGCATTTCTTAGAAGGCCTTTAGCATCAGGAAAGTTCGAAGAAGGCTTCGTTGAGAGAGCATATTCAATTGCATCATCTCCGACTAGGAATTTGATTGATTTGACAATCAAGGACGAAAAACCATATGGCTATATTAATCCGGCGACCGGAAAGGCTGACGGTTTTGCAGCTTATTTCCTCGAACAGACCAAGATTGGCGACAAGATTGATGTTCGGGTAAATCCAGCAAAAAATCATTTTTTGTGGAAGATCGCGGCTGGACTAGAGAATGATATAGCCTACTGGTCAGGTGCAAACGGAATAGAGTCTGCCAGATGCCTTATTCAATATCTGGAAGATTCAGGGAATCCAGATATTCGTCTTACATTATTCTATAGCAATCCAGCTTTACACGTCATCAAAGAGCAAGATGACGGGTCATATTTGAACGTAATCTATTACAAGTGGTTAATCGATATGGCAAAGAAAATAGAGGGTTTTAAGGTCATTTTTACGTTCACTAGAGATAATGAAATATTATCATCAGATCATCCCAGAATTATATATAGAAACGGAAGATTCTTTGTAGGTCCAGATGGAACCAAAGAAAAAACTCTTTCAAAATATCATGGAAATATCAATAATACCGATAGAATTTTTAATCCTATATGTGGAAGCAGCGGTTTTATTAATGGCATAGTCAAGTTACCGAATGGGAAGATAGAGAGAGGAAAGGGAATAATGCAAGATCTGATGGATATTGAAGGTGTCAAACCAGAAAAAATTGATAAGGAACAGTATTATCTAGAAGTTGTAGGTGTCAAATAAAACGCTATATTTTAGATGAAGTCTTATCACATCAAGAGAGTTAATTTTTAGATAAATAAATTCATGCGATTCTTCAGGATGTGATTTCATTCTCGAGTATGGTATGAGATCAAATAACGTAAGATATTGGGAACAAAATTTGAAAATACGTAACTACTCGGCTAGGGTTCAACTGTAATAGTTACATATGAAGGACTGCTGACTGCATCATTATTATTTATTATTAATTGAAATGTTAATGTGGTGGATTCAGTGACTTGCGGCGCTTCAAATGTAGGTTTGATACTATTGTTGTTTGATAATGATACTATAGGACCACCTGCTAGCTGTAACCACGAATAATCTATTTTCTTTCCATCAGGATCGTAACTTTTACTCCCGTCTAAAGTAACGCGATCCAAAGAATGCGTATTCTTGTCAGAACCAGCATTAGCGACTAGGATACTCTCAGAACTCGATTCCTTTTCCTGATCATCATTCACATTATTAGTAGTTGTGTAAGTACTTTGCTCTCCATTAACTATTATCGGAGAAGAACTATATGAATTTGCAGTGGACTCTGTGCCTACTACAACCTTTCCGTCAGAAGTATGACATGGGCCAATATTGCAAGGGCTAACTGGACAGGGATTTATTAGACATGGGTCAACAGCTTTATCGCATGGATTTGCACTTACACCATAGCCTGTACAATGTTGTTCAATATGATTAGAATTATCTTGATGTATCTCATTTGAACGGCAAGAATTGATGCTTACTCCAAAACCTGTACAATGTGCCGCTGACTTGGCGTTGTTTGAATTGATATTATTTGGATGTATGTTGTTTGGATTTATCGTGTTAGGTTTAACATTATGCGGAAGACCATTGGGAGAATTGAGATGGGGAGGACCAGTCTTACCAGGAGAAGGTACCTAAAGAAGACAGACCACCGAATCCAGGATGGATACCACCATTTGGTAAAGCAAAGACTCTGGATTTATCAATAAGTGTTGGAGTTGATAACAGGGTTAGAGATACAAATAACAAAATTGTAATTTTTTTTAAAGATTTTGAACCGTTTTCAACAAACAGAAAATTTGATGGATCGATATGTTTAGAACAGTCAATTAAGAATTTTTCAATATTAGATTCAGATTTAGCACTATTTTGCCCATATATATCATTTAAAACTTGTCTTTTAAAAACCAATTGGAATACTAAATTCAAATATATTAAGTACAATTATGGTAAAGATGAGTTATGATATATAGACTTTTACAAATAATTTTTAGAGATTAAGATAAGAGTTACTCGCTTGCAAGATTTATTAAATTCATGATATAAAAATACTAATGCGGCTATTATTCGAATACATAGTAATCGCACATAGAAAGTCTCTGAAAGCTTTAATGGAAAATCTGGTTGGAAATGATGCCCAGTGCAGACAATTGAGTGGATAGTAATCCAGCATTTATTCATGGCTCGAAGCCCATTCTGGATTTGCAGATCATGCAGCTGCCGCCATGCGCCTTCCTACCATTTCTGTACAATCCGCTAACTCTAATGCTAAATAAAGTAATCCAGAAGATAATGTGTGCGCGGGCACCAAAGAATGTGTGTTCCATAAATGAAAATTATTTACAATAGAGAGCATGGAATTTCATATATGATACTATACTTTTGATACCTGGCCTTGTGTTGGTAACTATATTAAGACAAATGAAAGATCTTCATATAATCCATATCGGCAATTAAGAGGAAGTTAGACGTATGCCTACGCAGTAATGTCGTATCTAGATGTCTTGCAACTACACACCATACTCATGACAGCGTGTACTTCCCACATCTGCTAGTCTAACGTTTAAATCTCCATCCAACAATTCTAAGGGATCGTTACCTATATTTCTTAACATGTATTCTCTTAATGCACTTTTGACCATATCTATACTATATTCACTTAGTACTGCTTGTCGTATTTCTTCAATGACAAATACATTAGGACGTCGGCCATGCTCACTATTGTCAACACGATTAAGTTCATTATCTCTCCTGCAAAGTTCTTTCATGAACGTTCGGACTATTATCTCGTTCTCTGAAGATTCATTGACAACCATAGTACTTGTACTCTTGGTTATGTATAATCTGAATATAAAGATAAGCAGAGAGCTGAAGCGAACGGATTCACATGGCACAGGCATTATGTGTTTATATTTTTATCTTCAGTACCTTCGTATAGTTATTGTTAGACGCATTATAGGTCTTGATTATAATCATCAATTATCTGCCTAGATGATCTGTGTCTTAGACTATCCTGCTGTTAAGACCACTTAACAGATTGTTCGGTGTGCTTAGCCAAACCCGATTATATTCTTGATGTGATAGATGTTCTATACAGTCTTGACAAATCTTAGTCCGACACTTGAAGTAGTAAAGGTAGTTAGTAAGGGAGCGCCACTGAACCAATCAGATAGCACTACAATCCCCTACTGCCAAACAGCGATAAATTCAATGAACGTTATAGGGCGCTCGTTTAATCTCGAAACGGTCCCCCACTGACGGCACTAACGTATCGGGTCTATGTGCCCTTCGGTTCAGGCCAATTATCAACACGTAATTGGTCTATATGTTGATTGCAGTCTCCCTGTCGTTAGACGAAAGGTGTCCCTGTCCTAGCTGGCCCGATATATTCTGGATGCATAAATTCGCTAGCGTATCTTATACGCGCACTTGACCACTACATCATACGTCCCGCCTCTTACTAGGTTAATCACACCTAGACCTGAAGTACCTGATTTATGGATTATACTTCTCACCCATTTGCATGTAAAAGCCCCTCTTACCGATACCCCCAGCAAGACTAATTATGAACTTATGTCGGTTCTATTATTCCTCTGCTGTGTGCAAGGCTGTTAAATTCGATAGGATCATCTTTTTTCTCGTCACATGGCATGGTAACCACGGTAGAATACTTGATTAGGCCCCGGCTGATTAATTGCAAATTCCTGGGTGTGTTAGCAATTGAATTACTAATAATGACAATTGTTGTGCCGGTACAAGCGCATAAATGGACACGCCATCATAAGCAACCCACGTATTAACCTTAACTTAGCGTGATCTGATGGATGGCAGGCAGGCAGGACATAGCACGCGCCCATGCCTTAGTTACAAATGAAGTGTTCTCACATACGTCTATGTATATGGAACAGTCAATCTATATATAGGATGTCTCATTTTCGACAATGTTTATAATGTGGTATGCTGCATATCCACTTAGAACAGTTTTTCCGATATAACTAAACCGGATTTGAATCAAATATTATCCGATATGTTAAAACTTGCTTATGAACTAAATACCTTGCTTTAGATTCATTAATTGCTACTATCTATAGATATCGGAATTTGTACTGTCGCCAGATTGTTTCTGAGCCAGTGAATCTATCATAAGTAATGATAATTTTAGCGTTTATTGAGCTCAGATTAATTTTGTCTTGTATGTGCATAGCTAGTTTGGTTGGTAACGGGGAAGATGAGCAGACGCGCCCTCCCTTAATGTCCAAGTTAGATTTCCCAAATATCGCTAATGACTTAGACGCTATTATCGCATGACGTGAAAGCGGAAATGGCGAAGGTAGAGCCGTATATAAATGGCATACGTAAGAGTGCCTTGGTTATGGAACTATCATCCGTCGAGTATTTGTTACTCCTTGCATTATCGGGTCTAGTTTATATCTATTGTCTTTGGATTTGGCATGGTCATAACACATATTCTGTAATCTTGATAAGCTATAATCCTTTCTATGAAACAGTATTATTCTAAGCTAATCGTGTCTATCGCGTTATTTATGAACAATTTCTGATTGAGATGAATACATCACGATTAGCATTGAGAAAAATTGTACTATCGATAATCCATAATAGAAAGCGATAGCGTACTTTGCAATTAAGACACAACTAAAATTAGGTCTGGCTAGTTTAGCGCGTCTATTGATTTTTGTTTTATAATACTGAGTGGACTCGCGCAGACTGTGTACGTCTACTATCCATCATGAGATATATTTCGGGTACGGAGTAAACAAATCCTATATGAATACAATCAGTTTTCTCATCTAATAAACACTGTAACTCTCCATCTTTCAAGAGAATTTCAGCAATTCTGTTTCTTTTATTGTCTTTTATCAATATCCGATCTTGATCGATTGAGATTTTTTCCATATATGGTCCATGTTTAGCAAACGTCTCATATCTTATCACGGTTTCTTCCATCAAACTAGTCATATATCCAGAAAAGCTAGTAATGCCTTTCAATTCGAGTTTTTTCTTATTCTTTTCATATGACTCATAGAATTTTTTGTAGACATTTTCACTTACTGTAATCGATTTAAATCCTGGTTTTGGCATATTGTATACGTACGGTAATGAATTTACTGATATAAGATTTACGCAAAGTATCTTATCAATAATTAAGAATGCCAGACTATTTTCTGAAAACTCAAATCTCGTATCCTTCACTAAATCTTATTTTTATCATGATAGGCGTAGAATCCTGGACTCTTGTTTGATAATTACTTATATGCTTATATAACTTCACTTATCATATAAGGACATAGATTTTGATTTACAAATGACAGTGGAATGTGTATCATATCTGATATAATACTCTCGTCTTTACTTTTATCCTATACTAGTTCTGGACTGCTCATTCTATTCCAAAGATCTAAAACATGGCTTACGGACACGATGAATCCATACATCTTTAAAGTCCATTGTAGTCTGCAATAAATAATCGGATAGTAGCAGCAGAAACTTCACAATCCAGATATCTCTTGTGGACAAGGGACCATTATCCAAGAAATCAGTGATCAGTCATATTGGATTACTGATAGTAGGTATGATATCAGATTTTTAGTAAAGGATAAAGGTGTAATTGCAGTAGATGCCTACCACAAATCATTGGAACGAATTATCTTAAGGGTTATATCAGAAATTACTAACAAGCCAGCCAACTGTGTAATTTACAGTCATGCTTACTCATCATATTTGCCCTGCAAACATGTTTTCCACAGAATGCCACTTTCATGACCCGAGAAGACATGGCCACGGAACTATATAGCCAGATCAGCAACCACAAATGCTTCCTTCCTTCCACCTATTCCTATAGTAACCTTTCAAAAAATTACGCTCTGCAGATTGGAATCAAAGTTTGCAAATCTGGCTATTATTGGAGTAATTATTTACTTAAACATATTTATCTATGCTCAGCTTCAAAAAGTGCTAATGTTAGTAAATATGATTTCCGAGATGGTTCCATTTCCATATTTGGCAATAGACTAATGCTGTGTTAGGTTTCAAAGCCCAGGTATAGCACTAAATAGATATAGTTTTGGCATATTTGTTGGGGGACATCTTACTAGACCTGGAACAAGAGATATGGAAAAGTACAACAGCAATCTATCTCATTTAGAAAGTACTGCTTTCAAAGTAAATCATATGTTTCTTTTGTTACTATTGCAAAGCATATAGGATATTTTGAGAACCTGTTATTCCTCTATAGTAACAGTGTATAGGATACCACCTTATAAGCGAGATCGCAAAATTACCGCAAGGTGGATTGAGGATTGCCTACATAGAAAATACAGATCCAAAAGTGAATTCAGTTCGAATTCGAAAAAAGTGGAGAATATTAAAGTTAAAGATAGCAACGTAATAGACACAGTCGATAATAGAGATGGAAGCGTGTTACTTATCGACCATGAAATAGGGTATAGGTAATTTTTGTGATAATAATAGAGAAAATATAGCGATAGATGCAGCAAGTTCAAGGGGGGATTTGAAATACAAAAGTGTGAAACTTTTATTGGTAACGCAGACCCCTACGACATATTAAAGGAGGAAAATAGTGCACTAAGAGAAGCATTAAAGAGGCAAACGACAATGGTCATGGGCGAACAGATTCCCTCGACCGAAAGAGGGTGAGGAGAACTAGAAAATATTTGTATAGCAAGGACACGAAAACGATACAGTGTCACTTTAAAGCATTGACTATGCTATCGGTTTTACCCATCATATTGGGCCAGTCAAGAGATGTGAATTTATAGCCTTTCAACTCCTGACAGAAGAAATTAGTCCTCCTATAAGGACACCAAAATTAAGATGTAGAATTCTGTTGGTAGATGATGAATCCGACATTGCATTTATTTTCGAACAGATTTTGGAAGACGAAGGATTCGAAGTTAATTCACTTAATGACCTCCCAAATGGCTTATCTAATTTCAGGGTTGATACTTACGATATTGCACTTATCGATATCAAGATGCCTCGGATGAATGGATTGATTTGTATAGAAAACTAAAAAATGACGATGACAACGTCAACTACTGCTTTATGACTGCCTATGAAATATATTATGAAAAATTGAAAAGATTATCCTGAATTAAATGTTGGCTTCTTTATCAAGAAACCAATTGGTACTATACAGTTAGTAAAGGAGATCAAATCAAAACTAAATCCATAAGCTTGTGAAAATCACTATTCCTACAAATTTGTGTTTTTAGGGAATATACTAGATTTGAGATCTACTCTCCAAATATCCATCTGATGTCCGCTAACTGCCATGCCTTCTTATAGTTCTATATTCAGGTTCTAGATTATAAAGGATTTGTAGAAGAACATCTTTAATATTATTAGATTAACTGAATAGACAGGCGCCGAAGTACAAACGAAGGTAGAGAAATTGGAAGAATTAAATCAGTCTCTAAGACAGCATGATAAAGTAAAGGATGATGATATAGCGCAACTATCAGATCAACTTGTGTCCTTATCATCCGCTAGGTTGCAGGAAATTGAGAGAAAACAAATAACGATATAGGCTGTTTACCAATTAAAACAACAGGAGGCGACTAGAAATAATGAAAACAAATATGCCATGGCAATTTAATGTATCTCTTCTGCGTCATTACCATTCCGATTAATAATACAAAAGCAGGTTACAGGCCTAGGACTGAATTCCGATAAATGAAACTAGAAACCTTTCTTGTATTACGAATTAGTCACACTTTTTCACTACAATCCTTCCAATCATTTATCAATATGATCTACAATTAGCAATGAGCAGCTCTGGGACGTTGAACAGAAATTTGATAATTGCTGGCACTTATTAGGGTCAATAAAGTAAGTGAAATGATTAATTGAGCCATCTCTAATAAGACAGCGTCAATATGTACGCATGTGGTGTCAGTGACATTGTGAAGGACTCAAATTAGGGTTCAAAAACAGCATTAATTTTTAAATAAACTATATTCTTGGGGTAATCAACAATAACAACAACTGATACTATCTCATGATAATATCGGTTCTTTTATTCTAATGCTTTCGATTAATTTCTCAAGATAGCCTAAACATCGTTCGAAATACGGAATTGCTTTCATATTGGTTTTTGTATAATTAGCTAATACTTCAAAAGCTTCCTGAGATATTAAGGAATTTCCTAATGAATAATTTCTTAGTTGCCTTATAGTCCAATACCAGTTACCGTATTGATTTGCCTTATCTAAATCATCTAACTTGCTAAAATATGGCAAAATATTCTTCATCGGTAATTTCTTTTAGATCCTATACTAATTCACGACCTTACCATCAAGATAGCTATACATCATACAAATACTGTTAGTATCATTGTCGCATGTTCTTTAAATCCTATCGTAGTGGATATTAAAGGTCTAGTATGTCTATCTAATGCATTAATTCGTGTAAACGAGCGATTATTGCGATACATAGAATGCTGACCGTTGTCACTGTCATTACAGACTCCTGTTCCCGACCATAATTCATGGATTGTTATAATGTGGCATTTTGGATCTGGCTAATATCTCTTTATCTAAACTTAAGTAACTTTCATTTCCTAACTGCAGTTTATTAACTCCGGTACAGATTGACAATTCATTTGAATTCTCGAAGAGATCCTTTGTCCTATTGGTGCGTAGTAGATGATGCAATTAGGTTTTGCTTCTAATCATAAGGTAAAAGAAGAAGAAGAATCAACAGCGAGAACAATAATAGAAGAAGAACAACCCACTACAAGAAACCGACTTTTTAAACTATTTGCATTTGGAGCATTAAAAATTCACTGTGCATTATAAAAAACCTATCTGTATCTATTAGTCACAATACCATGCTTTTTATGTCGGACCAAAACTACTATGAAAAAACAGCTGATATCATTTTCGGTAGATGGAAAAGTCAGATACTATATACGGGAGTTAAATTAGGCGTTTTTGATTGTGTAACATCGGATGCCAAAAGCACGTCTGATATAGCAAATGAACTTGGTCTTGATGATAAATTGGCTTATCGAATCTTGAGGGCCTTATCTTCTATGGGTTTCTTAGAAGAACTACCCGAGGGTAGGAGATTCTCAATAACTCCACAAGGTGAATTGCTTCGAAAGGATCATCCACAAACACTAAGAGGGGTGACATTACTAGAGGAAGGCCCGGAACACTATGCCATTTGGAAACATTTACCATTAATGATAAAGGAGGGTAAACAGAACGCTTTAGTACGTGAATTTGGCTGTAAAATATTTGAGTATAGGGATAGAAATCTGGATTACGCAGAAGTATTCAATCAAGCCATGAGTAGTTATTCTTCTGCTCAAACTAACTGGGTAATAGAGGCATTTAATCAATATGATTTTTCTAATATACACCATGTATGTGATATTGCTGGAGGCACTGGACATTTACTTGGCCATTTAGTTGTAAAATACCCGCACATCAAAGTAACTGTACTTGAGTTAGAATCGGTAACTAGTAAAAAGGAATTATTAATAGCTCCAAAATTAGGAGTAAGTGAGCGCTGCTTATACGTTACTGGAGATATGTTTAGTATTAATAGGCAAATTCCTTCTGCAGATGCATATATAATGAAAATGATCCTTCATGACTGGAGTGATGAAGAATGTGTAAAGATACTATCCAACATTTACAGATCTTCTCCTGACCATTCAAGATTATTTATTGCCGAGCATTTAGTTCCTGGTCCCGATACACCACATTTTTCAAAACTCTTCGATATTCATATGATGTGTGCAGCATCTGGAAGAGAAAGAACTGTTGATGAATATTCCAGTTTGCTAGAACAATCAGGTTGGAAGTACATTCAAACCCTGCGTCCCCATCAGAAATCTGGACTAATAGAGGTAATTGAAAGTAGTAAATCATAAACCATAATTGCTACCGTAAGAGTTCACAATAAGAATTTAAAGACAATAAGAATTTAAAGACAATACCAAAGTCAAGAATAAGTTGCAAATAATGAGAGTCAAAGCGGGAAATGGATTCTACGGCAAACCCTTCATTCATACACATGTATAGAGACTAGCAGGTATAATAAATTTGAATACTGATTAATTAAAAAGTCTTATTACAAGTTGAAACTATTGCTTAGCAGACCTAAACTACCAATCTATGTAATACAATAGTGCATGGCCTCGGAAATATTTGAGTCGCTATTCTGGATTGGTCTAGATTTTGTACCAAAATCACATCTTGTGGAAAGCTCTTCTAATGACAGACATGAAGAAGAAGAAGATGTCACATAAACAGAAAATCGCAGTATCAAATCAGACATTATCCTCGTCGTCATGAGATATTTGTTAGGCTTAAGAAATAAGGGGAAAAAATAGAAACATGCAAATAGTAACCACGCTCTACAACTGTTGTGATAATTATGTTAGTAAAAATATTGTTTTATCGCTTGATGATAAATACGGAGTCATCCTTGAAGAGACTAATGATAAGATACTTGTCACATCAGATGAGAGCGAAGATCATAATAGATTCGAGATCCCAAAATGCGAGATAATTATGACTACATCATCAATTAACAAGAGGATGATTTTAGATTTAGAATATACAGAGATTTTAAAGTACAAAATGGACTATCATGGCTGAGAATCTGGTGTTACTAAATACACCAAAGACAGAACTAACTTCTTAAATATTCAGATATCACTATATTGTTTGATCGTGTATATATGGAGACACTAATAGGTAGTTTAACATTGCAAATCTCTTCAGTTTTGATTAAAACACACAACTATGCATGAGGTTTGTAAGCAATAATATTTAATCTAACGAAATCTAAGAACCAGGGCTTATTCAATTTACTACTACTATCTTTTTCAACTTCCTCTAAAAACAATTCTAAAAACATGTCCTTTAATTTATCGATGTCATGACTGTCTTTATATGACGATATATGGTCTAGGTAAGATTTCATTACTACTGTTTTTACAAATTTAGCATAGATCCGCCGGTTTGGAAGAGTTACATAGTCATCACTATAGTATACTGCTGTATTTACATAGCCTATTCTTTGAAGCAATTCATTAGTATACTCAGCCTTGGCAAAATGCCATGGTTGCTTCCAGTGTGTAAAGTATTCTTTGAATTGATCTAAATGTGTAATCCGTTCTAACATGGTAATGATTTGCTGTAGATTCCCATATCCTCCACATTGGATTAATATCTGGCCACTATTACCAGTATTATCATTGCTATTACTGCTGACACTTATGTCGTTAATATCATTACTATTCATTGGTTTTAGCATTTCCCAAAATTTTTGAAATGCTTTTCTGTGATCCTGTACCCAGTGAAGAGCAGAATTAGAAAAAACGACATCCATCTTTCTGGTAAGCTTGACGTCTGTAAAATTTGACTGTATTATTTTGACATTACCAAAGGATTTAAGATTGTTTTTAGCTTGTTTTATCATATTAGTGTCAATATCGACAGCGTATACCTTTCCTCTTGGAACTTGTTTGGTTAATTGTTTTGTGAGTAAGCCTGATCCACAGCCCGCATCCATAACAATTTCATTTCCACGCCATTGTCGCCATTTAATCACCTGTTGACCCCACCTGTACTGAATTAAACGTGAAACTTGATCATAAGTACGTGCATCCCAAGAGCTTTTATTTCTGTATTTCAATAGTTGGATACCCATTGTCGCTTCTACTTTATTATTAATAACCTAATAGAAATTTGCTATTAAAAGACATGGATATTATGGGCGTATTATTATACGTACAGCAAACCTCCTCTAAAAGTATCTGTATACAAGGGTTAGGTTGTCATTATAGTAAATGAAACAACTTTCATTGGACTTCATCTGCCAGTTATGGGATTCAGTAGCGATCGCAGTAGCATCAGTAATTTATTACTTGGCTGCCCAGCTTTTCACCTACTCAGCGAGCGAAACTCAAGGTTATATCCGTGATGATACATGGAAAGCTTGAAGTGAACAGCAACTAATGCATGATGTATAGATAGCATCTATGATAATAATATCTCATTAACCATGAACGCATAGCATATTACTCACCCAACTCAACTCCTATTTGCCTCAATATTGTGCAAGTAAGGTGGTATTCATGACCAACTTACCTAATAGTAATTTAGTATTCTAAAACTAACTATCATATTTATATGTAATTACCTTAGTATAGTTATATGTAGAGAAGGAATATAAAAGGTGAATAAAGGAGAAAGAGCTGATCAAACTATATCATTTACTAACGAACAGCGGCAACAGTATTATCGTGATATGTTAACACAGATTAATGACTTTAATGGCGCATTTGAGTTAGTGAAGATGGCGGTTAATGAAAAGTTCAAAATGCATAGAGCTGGCTTAAGCCTGATACTGCAGGGATTACCAGCTAATCTTGGAGCCTATCATGTCCTAGGTTCAAATATGATAATAATAAACAGGAGGATTCTGGATATAATTAGAAAACGTAAATCTCATGAAGAATATAATTCATACTTGTTCATGGTACTCGCTCATGAATATCTTCATAGTTTTGGTATTGTAAAGGAGCTGCAGGTTAGAAACATGACATATGATTTGTGTAAGTCTTTGCTTGGAGAAAACCATCTCGCATCTATAATGGCTAGGTACCAACCTTGGGCTGTATTTCCGGAATTGAATTTGTATCAAAATTATAATGATGATAGTACTAATAGTATTAACAGCTTTGAGAAGAGCTTCGAAATTGTAAAGAATTTTGATAAAACTAATCAGTCATATATTCATTAAAATTTTAGTTGCTAGGTTTTGTAATGATTGCGAGTTCCTGGCTTCCGCACAGAGCATTTTATGCATAAATTGACAATGAGAAGTTAGAAGAATCAAGATTTTATTAGTAATCAATAACTTGATCTCACTAGCTAATAACCATGATTATTAATTTCATCCATCTGCTTATATAATTTGGAAGCGTTATTTAGGTTAGCATGAAGAATAATAACAATAGTTTCTTTATAATGCTGTTCATTCTAACTATATCTATTTCGTTAATATCTTCAAATACTATGATTGGCAATACTATATTTGGCTACTCGAGGAAAAGCTTGTCAGAGAACTTCTCTGGTGGAGGTCCAAGTACTAATAACACTAGTAATAACAATAATTCATCATTCCAACTATCAGCAACAGCCTCTCAAAATTGTAACAATACCCAGAATAAGTCTGCTTGTCAAGAACAACACCAGTTACTACTAAAGCAGCAATCAAATCAGCAACAAGAGCAACCCAAACCTGACAATAGCTGCCTCTTTCATCCAGAGCAGATGAAGTGTAAACCAGATCCAATAATAGGTAAATGTCCAAAAGGATTTTCAATGAATGTATACGAGCATTGTTTTCCAAATGTACGCTGTCCGAATGGATTTGAAAATCATAATGAAGACGAGACAGGTACTTGTTATCCAATACTTGGACTAAATTCTACTCATATACCCGTATCAAAATAACAAACTGAAAAACTCTAACCAATCAATAATTCAGTCATTGAATTGTAATTGATGACATATGGCCAACCTGCACGATACTCCATTAATAGCAATTAATAGCATTATACCAGCAGCTGGAGCTCAGAACACTAATTTTTTTATGACCAAGGTCCTGCTTCTAGCTACGCTATGTCGCTTTCTGAAGAACGAAGAGTTGCCTTGTGAACATATTAGAGTAACACTTTCAATTTCTCCTGATGAGTCAATTCATCTCATTGCTTGTGCTTGGGCCATCCATAGAGTGCAAAAGAACTAGACAATCTGCTGCCCTACCGCATATCATTACTATAGTATTAAGGATTGCAAAGTTATAGTGATGAAGGAAACAGGAACACTTTACAACTCCTACACAGAATTTCAAGACCTGATCAGAAAACAATTTGATCTGCAGAATGTTAGTGGGAATTCAGTATTTTTAAATTTGTATTTGAGAATGTAGATGAGATATTTGATAAAGCTCAGAGAGAAGGAGCTGCAGTAGTTACGCCTTTAATGGATGCATTTTGGGGCGATAGATCTGGTCAACTAAAAGATCCATTTGGTCACATTTGGGAGATTGCTACCCATAAAAAAGATGTGTCAAAAGAGGAATTGGAAAAGGCCGCAAAAGAAGCCTTTTAAAAATGGGGAGATGAGCATAGATTTGCGGCAGATAAGTAGGATTTAATAACCATTTACCCTGAGGTAATCCAGCTATTAAAGTAGTTACAGCTGAATAATGTAATGGATTATCGATCCTGTGTTTCTGCTATAGAATAATCTCATCTCAGTGTTTCGGCGAGCTTGTCTAAGGATTGGTTCCAACCTACACTGGCCCCATCTCGATCCGCACCAGCTGGAATTCCTACATGGCTTAGGGTAAGTTTTGTCTTTCCTTCAATTTCTTCAAAGGTTACTGTCACCAGCATTTCTAACGAGAAGTCTGCACTCATCCCATATTGGGTAGCTGGCACCACGTTACCCTTCTCATCAGCAAATGAATTGCTAAAGACGATCCTCTCTTGTGAAATGATTTCGTGATAAATGCCGGTGTTCCAGTAATCTTTGCCTTCGGGCGATCGCATACAGTAAAGAAATTTACCACCTACACGGAGGTCTACATTGCAGTATGGTGACGTAAAGCCCTTTGGTCCCCACCAGCGCTTCATGAGATCGGGATCGGTCCATGCCTTCCACACATTTTCGCGTGGTGCGTCGAAAATACGTGTAATGAAGAGATCTTGATCCTTTGTATCCTTGCTTCCTGTTTTGTTCTGGTTCATTTTTGTTTCTCCTCTTCCAAAACTTCTCCGAGCCTGTCTAATGCGGCGTTCCATCTGACCTCTGCATTCTGCATCCAATCAGCGGCGTAACGCAAGCCGTCAATCCTAAGACGGACGTATCGACTGCGGCCTGTTTTACTTGTCGTCACAAGCTTGGCCTTCTCTAGGACGTGGACATGTTTCTGTATTGCCATCAGACTGATTGGAAGCGGCGAGGCCAAGTCGCTCAAGGTCTGCTCGCCGGCCTCTAGACGCTCGAGCAGAGCACGCCGGTTAGGATCTGCAAGAGCGGAAAATGTCGCCTCTAAATTTATACTAAACCAAATGGTTTAATGTCAATTTAAAGCTTTCCCCGCATTGTTTTATCATAGTCAAATCCCTTATAGTTTAACTTTTTATTCAAGAATCAAATGATAATGATATTAGAAAATGGAATTCATAATCAAGCAGGAAATAATGAAATACATATTTTTGAGATGAAAGAATAATGACGACAATAGACTTAAAATTCCAGAAAGAACACCTTGTGTTTATAAAATAATTAATTATTTATTTCAAAAAATCTGATAGACTAATTTTAAATCTAGAGATCAGTTAACAATCTATCTAAAAAGATTGAAAGATTTGATTCTTTGAATGGTGATGGTAATGATTCAAACTGCGGGAGAGGCAAAGAGATAATCCCATTAAATGATTGGATTCAACTCAAAGGAACACCTTACGTACATGAATATTTTCCTGATGATTTTGTCAAGTTTCTAACGTTTTCAACAAAAAGTGAACTAAAAGATAGTAATGAACAAACAATGAAATGGTATTCTGATTATTGGATTTATGGATTATAAAAGAAATCCAAGTTATGGTAGGGCAAAGTGTTTTCATTGTTTGTTAAGTCCAATTACGGATGATCCAATATTCGTTGGTATTAATGGATTATTTACTAAAGGATTGGAAGGTGATACGGATGAAAACAAGAACTATTCTATACCGTATCCTTGCCGTATAACAAACAGATTTGAATGTCCTTATTAGAAGGGAATCTAATTGGGTGCAATTATCAGATCTCGTATTTTTATTAATGAATCAGAACTCAAAAAGATCGAAAAAAAGATACAGTAATAACGTCATCATAAACATAGATTAACCATATTATCGTTTTTGAAACAGATCATGCCAATTTTTATATATGAAAAACATTTTTTATTTCTATAGTTTTACAAAAACTTCATTTCCTTTAAAATAACTAACAAGAATTAGTTAAAATCATAACTATCTTAATTCTATACGTAAAATAAGGACAAAGATATTTGATTTATTATGAAACAAAAGAGGCACGACGATAAGAGACAAAATGCCCTTAATACGAGAAATAAGCGAACAGCACCTTCTTCTGCTTATAAGCGAATCATACGAGCTACTAAAGATTCTCAAAAAAGAAACCCTGATAATCAAACTGATAATAAAGATGATAATAGAAAAATGAGCATAGGACTAGGTAAAGAGAAGAAATTAAAGACTAAAACGATGGATCAAAAGGCAGAAAAGCCAATATCATTAAAGGAAGCAGTCACAACAACGTCTTCATCATTAACTGCATCCTCCAAGTCGCCACCATCTCCTCAATCAGAAGTATTTGATTCGTCTAATGATAATACTGTGTTGGAAATGAAAGAAGTAGCTGATATGAGGCCAGATAAGACAGCTAAAGTATTCTTACATATTGAAGAAAAACAACTAGATCCTATATCTACAAGTATCAATAATAGCATTAAAAAAACTAATTCTGAAAATATTTTAAACACAAACTTGAATCCCACAAGTTTACCTGCAAAGATAGATCTGACTTTAGAAAAAAGTGACAGTAGCGCTGTGGAATCAATAAAAGATAATGTAGTGACAAAAGATGACATAGAACCAAATAATCCTCAAATTTACAATGAGTTAGAAGAACACAATAATTTAGACGAATCAGCTAGGCTCTATGGTAACGAAAATAAAGAATCTTATTCTGATTTGTCTAACAATGACAATATCAATCCATTTATTGTCGGAGTAAAATTGTGGCAAGATCATAACATTGCATGGATTAATGCGTATAATGAATTCATAAAAGAATGGATTGGCAATATTAAAACTGACCCAAATAACATTTGAGGAATATTGCAGAGGATGACCTTGTATCAACCTCTCTTGGTGGGACACTGCGTCACAACTCATCCAAGATTTCAGGGATAGTAGCGGCTACTCTCCCTCTCACCAAACATCCAGCTTCTTAATTAGCATCCAAGAATTTATCGAAGCCGGTAAATCTGTATGGGTAGAACAATTCCGTCATTTAGATTAGCGACTTTAGTAGAAAGGGGCGAATGGAAAGAATTTCGCAGTAGACTCGATAAATCTGATAGGAAATTATTTGATAGAATGTTTTCTATTAGTCATTTGTATAACTCGGCTTGTTCCTATGCAGCGGTTCCAGTAAGAATTCAGCCTATATTTATGTCGATTATTTTTCATCACTATGTAACATTGAAGGGACTAGAAGCAGATATGCAAACCAAATCAACTAACAACCAAGTCCAAAATCCGACCAAGGTGACACTACGACGCCCTGCTAAAGAAGACGAATAGGCAATCTAAGTTACCAACGCTTGGGGTGACAAATAATAATGACAACATGGATACTTACTCTCAACCAAGAAGAAGCAATGTGGTTGTCAAGTTTAATGAAGTCAATGAGGGATGCATATCGTGGCGACAAGGCACTAATATTAGGCTCTACAGATGCTGTGAATGCAATAGATATTATTCAGCAGATAGATCAGGTTAATGCGCCGAAGGCTAAGAGCCTTCCAAAATTGCGTCTAAGATTAGAAAATGAGGAGGAATAAAATAAGGTGTTCATAGCTCAATTATAAAAAAAGGATTAGACCGGAGAAAAAATGTACAAATTAATCATATAGAAAAAAAGGAGGAGGACAATACTGTTAAATGAGTTGCGGGAATAAAATCTATTTCTATAACTGTTACAGTCAATTGTTCTTAAGACATAGAATTATGATTTACGTCAGGTGCGGTACGATAAGACTCATGTCATAACAATCGGCCTGTACAAAATATCACTTGTCAAATGTAAGTGGTCTAAACCATTTCCCTAATTACATTGGCAAATTCGTATTTGCTTGATTCTCCCTAATATTAACACCATGTCCACCAATCTTCCTAATTTGTATTACTTGGCCTTCTCATTTCAACTTGTCATTATACAAAAACATCAAGGTACTTTAATTTTAGGAAAACAATCTCTACTTCGCCTACTTATTTGATAGACGACTGTGAAGTCATAGGACGAATCTAAACGCGGTAAAACTCTCAATAGCTGTTGATTGATTCATGTTCATGATGATAAATGTACATGGGTTTCTCGACACTCATGTACGTCTGTCCATTAGGTCTAGGCTAATCCAATAGCAGTTCTGTAATACTGCTGGAGATTAAAAGATAAATCAATACATTAAACTAAATCTTATATTGGAACTAACGCTATCGCTAATACTGTGCATGAATCGAACTTGTCGATACTGAATTAAGTATCCTTCAAATCATAACAAGACTAGATCCTATATAGATAGACTGCATAATACTAATGTCTTAAAACGTGATATCTCATTACTAAAGATGATTGGAATGGACAAGATTATATAATACTATTCCTATCATCCTGGTCTAGATTCTAGCAGATCAGAAATCGTCGGATGATAAATTCCAGGTTAGATATGCTGGAAATAATGCTATAGTAAGGATTTCAAACCAATTTGCAATTTTCATAACCGTTTCAACTTTTGGATATATGAATAGTCTAGCCCTAGCCATAGACTGGCCCACCCGTCCAGACGTTTAATTCAACCAACAACTATGAACTGGCGGACTGTCAAAGCTACTTTTGCCTATTAATTAATTAATTAATTAATTAGCCCCCGGCAACCACGAAGAGATCTTCCTGATATTTTGGTAATGCATCCAGGATTTTCGGCTCTAAATCAAAAATAGATCCCAGGACATCATTTGAATATGCACCAAAGGCTCCTGAAATGCCGATATCTTCTGGTCGTTCATGGTTAAAGAAGACTGCAAATTGCATATCTTCATTGGAACTCACATTTTCTATGTAGTGAAAATATGCAGATGGAATGAAAACAATCTCTCCAGGACCAACTTCAAACGTATCCACGTGGTCGCCTGGACTAAAGATCGTCATCCGTCCTCTACCAGCTATAACATAATCCAATTCGGCTGCGTTAGGATGCCAATGGGGCTCCCGTATGCCTTTAGGCTTCAAAGTCAGAAGATAGCAAGCAAGACCGCTGAGAATTCCAAAATTACTAGCATTACCTAGAGAAACAGTACCTCCACTACTTTGTACTGTAGGTGGAAAAGCCTTAAGGTTAAATTTGTGGTAATTAGGGATTTTCTGGTAGATGGATGTGGCATTATTAGATGTGGATCTGGAAGTTATGAGTAAATCCTGGCTAGATTTTTTAAATTTGCTAAAATAATCAGATTCTAGTCCAAATGTTGCTCCAAGTGTATTATCAGTCATTGAACCAGTTGAACCAGATATTCCAATATCTTCAGGCTTTTCATGGTTAAAGGCAATTACGAATTTAGTTTCTCCGTGATTGATATTCTCGATGTGATGAAGATATCCTTTAGGAACAAATACAATCTCACCTGCATCGACAGTAAAAGTATCATGTCCAGCTCCTGGGCCGAAGATGGTCATTAGAGCGCTACCGGATGAACAGTAGCTAAGTTCAGCGGCATTTGGATGCCAGTGTGGTTCCCTCACACCCCCACTGTCGAGTCGCAGCGAATACAATGCCATACCTTTCAGTATAGAAAAATTATTCTCGTTGGCCATAGCTCGAGATCCCCCATTTCGAACCGCTTGGGGCTTTATAGCTTCAAGATTGAAAGTATGAATCGAACTCATTTACTTTTCTTTTATTACCAATACTGGCATATTTCAAGTTTCTTAGATGTAAGAGATGTCATTACATATTATTTATTGGCTGTACTATATTCTGGGCGATACACAATAATTATTAATTGCGTCATCAAAACCCATGGAAACAGGTATCATGAGTTACTAACCTCATTTTTAATGCTTGCTAGATATGAGAAAAGGGTATAATTAACTAAGTGTTGGTTAATAACTATGGCATAATAATGGGCCATACTTTAATTATAGAATAATGCAATCATAAAC
>CAVXZB010000048.1:0-163473 GCA_963765895.1 uncultured Nitrososphaeraceae archaeon
GCCGAACTGGTCAGCGTTCCACCCTCGAGCACCACCCCAGACACCCGCGGCCACCCCAGACGGGGCGACCGTCACGGCCTGGGCGCGGCTCTGGACCGACACCCGAGGGATGCCGGCGCAGTGCTCCTTAGAAAGGAGGTGATCCAGCCGCACCTTCCGGTACGGCTACCTTGTTACGACTTCGTCCCAATCGCCGATCCCGCCTTCGACGGCTCCCTCCACAAGGGTTGGGCCACCGGCTTCGGGCGTTACCGACTTTCGTGACGTGACGGGCGGTGTGTACAAGGCCCGGGAACGTATTCACCGCAGCGTTGCTGATCTGCGATTACTAGCGACTCCAACTTCATGGGGTCGAGTTGCAGACCCCAATCCGAACTGAGACCGGCTTTTTGGGATTCGCTCCACCTCACGGTATCGCAGCCCTTTGTACCGGCCATTGTAGCATGTTTGCAGCCCTAGACATAAGGGGCATGATGATTTGACGTCATCCCCACCTTCCTCCGAGTTGACCCCGGCAGTCTCCCATGAGTCCCCACCATTACGTGCTGGCAACATGGAACGAGGGTTGCGCTCGTTGCGGGACTTAACCCAACATCTCACGACACGAGCTGACGACAACCATGCACCACCTGTGCACGGCCCTTACGGACCCCGCATCTCTGCGAGATTTCCGTGCATGTCAAGCCTAGGTAAGGTTCTTCGCGTTGCATCGAATTAAGCAACATGCTCCGCCGCTTGTGCGGGCCCCCGTCAATTCCTTTGAGTTTTAGCCTTGCGGCCGTACTCCCCAGGCGGGGCGCTTAATGCGTTAGCTGCGGCACGGAGACCGTGGAATGGCCCCCACACCTAGCGCCCAACGTTTACGGCGTGGACTACCAGGGTATCTAATCCTGTTCGCTCCCCACGCTTTCGCTCCTCAGCGTCAGTTACTGCCCAGAGACCCGCCTTCGCCACCGGTGTTCCTCCTGATATCTGCGCATTTCACCGCTACACCAGGAATTCCAGTCTCCCCTGCAGTACTCAAGTCCGCCCGTATCGACTGCAGACCCGAGGTTGAGCCTCGGGATTTCACAGCCGACGCGACGAACCGCCTACGAGCTCTTTACGCCCAATAATTCCGGACAACGCTTGCACCCTACGTATTACCGCGGCTGCTGGCACGTAGTTGGCCGGTGCTTCTTCTGCAGGTACCGTCACTTTCGCTTCGTCCCTGCTGAAAGAGGTTTACAACCCGAAGGCCGTCATCCCCCACGCGGCGTCGCTGCGTCAGGCTTTCGCCCATTGCGCAATATTCCCCACTGCTGCCTCCCGTAGGAGTCTGGGCCGTGTCTCAGTCCCAGTGTGGCCGGTCACCCTCTCAGGCCGGCTACCCGTCGTCGCCTTGGTAGGCCACTACCCCACCAACAAGCTGATAGGCCGCGGGCCCATCCCCAGCCGATAAATCTTTCCACCACCAGACCATGCGGTCAGCGGTCATATCCGGTATTAGCCCCAATTTCTTGGAGTTATCCCAGAGCCGGGGGCAGGTTGCCCACGTGTTACTCACCCGTTCGCCACTAGAACACCCCCCGAAGGGGGGGCCTCGTTCGACTTGCATGTGTTAAGCACGCCGCCAGCGTTCGTCCTGAGCCAGGATCAAACTCTCCGTAGATGATTTGAACCCGGCTGAGAACCGCGAGCTGACACTCGCGATATCAATCAACCAAAGGAATCCCAGACCCGACCCACAAGACCCGGGCACGGGGTATTACTTGGCACTGACTTTCGGCACGCTGTTGAGTTCTCAAGGAGCGGACGCGCAACGAACTCCGGCCTTCGCGGGCTTCGTCGATGGCGGCTTGTCCACTGTACGCCGCGCGGCGGGCGGCCCCCGCAGGGCCCTCCCGGCGGCCCCCAGGGGGTCTCGCGCGGCGCAGAGAGAAAGTTACGTGCGTCGCGGGGGCGGTGTCAAACCGGTCGCGCGGTGACGCCCGACACCCTGCCGTCAGCACCGGCACGCGACACGCAGGCCGGCAGCGTCAGGCGCCCGCTCGCGCCGCGCTGGACGCCGGCGACCGACCGCTTGCCCCGGCGCAGCACGAGCCAGCCGCCCGGCAGCCAGGCGTCCTCGCCCGGGCACGGCGTCGGCGTCGGTGACCCGCTCGTTGTTCAGGTAGGCGCCGCCCTCCTTCACCGTGCGGCGGGCCTCCGACAGGCTGGCGACCAGGCCGGTCAGCTGCAGCAGCTGGGCGACGATGGGCACGTCGCCGTCGACGGTGACGCTGCCGGCCTCCCGCAGCGCGGCACCCAGCGTCTCGGCCCCCAGCGTGGCCAGGTCGTCCCGGCCGAACAGGGCCCGGCCGGCCGCCTCGGCCTGGCGCAGCTCCTCGGCGCCGTGCACCAGCAGGGTCAGCTCCTCGGCGAGCGCCCGCTGCGCCGCCCGCGCGGCCGGGCGCTCGAGGCTCTCGGCGATCAGCGCCTCGATCTCCTCGGCCGGCCGCTCGGAGAACAGCGGCAGCCAGGCGCGGGCGTCGACGTCGTCGATGTTGAGCCAGTACTGGAAGAACGCGTAGGGGCTGGTGAGCTCCGGGTCGAGCCAGACGGTGGCGCCCTCGGTCTTGCCGATCTTCTTGCCGTCGGACGTGGTGATCAGCGGCGTGGCCAGCGCGTGCGCCGCCGCGCCCTCCGTGCGGCGGACCAGGTCGACGCCGGCGGTGATGTTGCCCCACTGGTCGGAGCCGCCGCTCTGCAGCGTGCAGCCGTGCCGGCGGAACAGCTCGAGGAAGTCGTTGGCCTGCAGGATCTGGTAGCTGAACTCGGTGTAGCTGATGCCGGCGTCGGAGTTCAGCCGCGCCGACACCGCCTCCTTGGCCAGCATCCGGTTGACCCGGAAGTGCTTGCCGAGGTCGCGCAGGAAGTCGATCGCCGACAGCGGCGCCGTCCAGTCGAGGTTGTCGACGTAGATCGGGCCGCGCAGGCCGTCCCGCTCGGCCGGCAGGTCGAGGAACGGCGCGACCCGGCGGCGGATCCGCTCCACCCAGCCGGCCACCGTCGCCTTGTCGTTGAGCTGCCGCTCGGACGATCGGCCGCGGGTCGCCGATCAGCCCGGTCGCGCCGCCGACCAGCACGATCGGCTGGTGCCCGGCCCGCTGCAGCGCCCGCAGCACCATGAACTGCAGCAGGTGCCCGACGTGCAGGCTCGGCGCGGTCGGGTCGAAGCCGCAGTAGTAGGTGACCGGCCCCTCGGCGAGGGCGCGCGCAGCGCCTCCTCGTCGGTGCTCTGGGCGATCAGCCCGCGGCGGTGCAGCTCGTCGATCACGTCGTCGGTCACGGGACGCCATCCTGCCCGGCACGTCCGGCGGCGAGGCTTGCCACCCGGCCGGAACACGCTGACCGACGGCGCGCCGGTGGCCCAGAACCGCCACGGCAGCTCGGTGGCCAGGCTGATCCCGACCCGCGGGCCGGCCGAGATCGCCGCCGGCGGCCGGGCCCGCGGTGCAGCCGCACGGCGGACGCCGGCGTCGAGCAGGTCGGCGCCCTTGTCGTCGGGGCCGATCGCCAGCGCCTGGGTCAGCCGGGCCGGACCGCGCGGCCAGGTCGCGGGCCGCCCGGGCCGCCGGACGCCGCGCCCGCGGCCAGCTCCTCCCCCACGACGACCTCCCCGGCGCGCAGCAGCACCGCCGAGCCGACGCCCGGCGGGCCCGACGACGACGTTCGCGCACCAGTGCACGCCGTAGCTGAAGTAGACGTAGAGCCGCCCGGGCGGGCCGAACATGATCTCCGCGCGCGGCGTCGGCCCGCGGTGCGAGTGCGACGCCGGGTCCATGCCCGCGCCCGGAGTACGCCTCGACCTCGGTCAGCCGGACGGCGACCGGCCCTCCGGCCGGTCGGTGACCAGCCAGCAGCCGAGCAGCGTCGGCGCGACCGCGACGTCCGGCGGTCCGCCCGAGCAGGCTCGGCCGGCCGTCAGCAGCGGGCCCGGAGCGCGGTCAGAGCGCGGCCGCCACCGGCGAGGACGACGCCCAGTCGGCGTGCTCGGTGGCCAGCGCCTTCAGCGACGTCAGCTGCTCGGCCACCCGCTCGGGCGCCGTCCCGCCGCGGGCCTTGCGCGCGGCCAGCGCACCCGGCACCGACAGCACCGACGCGGACCTCGGGGGTGAGCCGCTCGTCGATGCCGGCGAGCTGGTCGTCGTCGAGCTGGTCGAGCTCGAGCCCGGCCTCCTCGCAGAAGGCGACCATCGCGCCGCTGATCTCGTGCGCCGACGCGGAACGGCACGCCCGTGCGGACCAGCCACTCGGCGACGTCGGTGGCCAGCGCGAAGCCCTGCGGCGCCGCGGCCTCGAGCACCTCCGGCCGCAGGGTCAGCGTCGCGACCATGCCGGTGACCGCGGGCAGCAGGAGCAGCAGCTGCTCCATGGAGTCGAAGACCGGCTCCTTGTCCTCCTGCAGGTCGCGGTCGTAGGCCAGCGGCAGGCCCTTGAGCATCGTGAGCAGGCCGGTCAGGTTGCCGACGAACCGGCCGGACTTGCCGCGGGCCAGCTCGGCGATGTCGGGGTTCTTCTTCTGCGGCATGATCGACGACCCGGTCGCCCAGGCGTCGTCGAGGCGCGCCCAGCCGAACTCGGTCGACGTCCAGAGCACGACCTCCTCCCCCAGCCGGGAGAGGTGGACGCCGAGCAGCGCGGCGGCGAAGCAGAACTCCGCGGCGAAGTCGCGGTCGCTGACCGCGTCGATCGAGTTGTCCGCGGCCCGGTCGAAGCCGAGCTCGGCGGCGACCGCGTCGGGGTCCAGCGGCAGCGACGAGCCGGCGAGCGCGCCGGCGCCGAGGGGCTGACCGCCGCCCGCCTGTCCCAGTCCTGCAGCCGGTCGACGTCGCGGGCGAGCGGCGTGCGCGTGCGCGAGCAGCTGGTGGGCGATGAGCACCGGCTGGGCGTGCTGCAGGTGCGTCATGCCGGGCGCGGCGACGTCCGGCGTACGCGCTCGGCCGAGCCCGAGCAGCGCGAACTCCAGCGACGACGAGCTCCGCCACGAGCGCGCGGACGTGGTGCCGCAGGTACAGCCGCAGGTCGGTGGCGACCTGGTCGTTGCGGCTGCGGCCGGCCCGCAGCTTGCCGCCCAGCGCGCCGAGCTTCTCGGTCAGCCCGCGCTCGAGCGCCTCGTGCACGTCCTCGTCGGACTCGACGCGGCGCGAACGTCGCCGTCGGCGACCTCGGCGGACAGCTCGGTCGAGCGCGCCGAGCATCGCGGCCAGCTCGTCGTCGGTGAGCAGGCCGGCGCGGTGCAGCACGCGGGCGTGCGCCCGCGACGCCGGCCAGGTCGTAGGGCGCGAGCCGCCAGTCGAACGTCCGTGGACTTGGACAGCGCGGCCATCGCCGGCGAGGGGCCGCCGCCGAAGCGGCCGCCCCAGAGCCGGGTCGGCTGGCTGCGGCGCCGCCGCTCACGCGACCGCCGAGCCGCTGGTCCCGGGCCGCGGCCAGCTTGGACGGCATGCCCCACAGCTCGACGAAGCCCTTGGCGAGCCACTGGTCGAACGTGTCGCCGGTGTCGTAGGTGGCGAGGTCGAAGTCGTAGAGCGAGGCCTCGCTGCGCCGGCCGGTGACGACGGCGCCGGCCGCCGTGCAGCGTCATCCGGACCTCGCCGGTGACGTGCTGCTGCGACTCGGCGACGAACGCGTCCAGCGCGCGCTTGAGCGGGGAGAACCAGAGCCCGTCGTAGACCAGCTCGGCCCAGCGCTGGCCGACGGTCCGCTTGAACCGGGCGAGGTCGCGCTCGACCGTGACGTTCTCGAGCTCCTGGTGCGCGGTGATCAGCGCGATCGCGCCGGGGGCCTCGTAGACCTCGCGGCTCTTGATGCCGACCAGCCGGTCCTCGACCATGTCGAGCCGGCCGACGCCCTGCGCGCCGGCCCGCGGCGTTGAGCTCCTCGATGGCCTGCAGCACGGTGACCGGCCGGCCGTCGATCGCCGTCGGGCACGCCGGCGGTGAAGGCGATGGTCGACCTCGTCGGCGTCGCGCGGCGACGGCCGGGTCCTGCGGTGTAGGCGTAGACGTCCTCGATGGGGGCGTTCCAGATGTCCTCGAGGAAGCCGGTCTCGACCGCGCGGCCCCAGACGTTCTGGTCGATCGAGTACGGCGACTTCTTGGTCGACGTCGATCGGCAGGCCGTTCTCCTCGGCGAACGCGATCGCCTTGTCGCGGGTCATGCCGGAGTCGCGGACCGGCGCGAGCACCTGGAGGTCGGGGGCGAGCGCGCCGATGCCGACCTCGAAGCGCACCTGGTCGTTGCCCTTGCCGGTGCAGCCGTGGGCGACCGTCGTGGCGCCGTGGTACTTCGCGGCGGCGACGAGGTGCTTGACGATCAGCGGCCGGGACAGCGCCGAGACCAGCGGGTAGCGGTCCATGTAGAGCGCGTTGGCCTGCAGCGCGGGCAGGCAGTAGTCGTCGGCGAACTCGTCGCGCAGTCGGCGACGATCGACTCGACGGCGCCGCAGTCGAGCGCGCGCTGGCGGATGACGTCGAGGTCCTCGCCGCCCTGGCCGACGTCGACCGCGACGGCGATCACCTCGGCGCCGGTCTCCTCGGCGATCCAGCCGATGGCGACGGAGGTGTCGAGGCCTCCGGAGTAGGCGAGGACGACGCGCTCGGTCACGATGGTTCTCTCTTCCAGGTCGGTCTTCAGTTCGGGATACGATCGCGGGCGGTGCGCTCGGCGAGGGCGAGCAGGCGGTCGGCCAGGGCCGGGCCGCCGTCGGGGTCGCGGGCGACGACCAGGACGGTGTCGTCGCCGGCGATCGTGCCGAGGACGTCGGGCAGGCCGGCCTGGTCGAGCGCGGAGGCGAGGAACTGCGCGGCGCCCGGCGGCGTGCGCAGCACGGCGAGGTTGGCCGCTGCCTCGGCGCGGGACGAGCAGCTCGGCGCAGCAGCCGGGGCAGCCGGGCCGGCGCGGCCTGCGCGGGTCGCAGCGGCGCCGTCCTCGGGCGGCACGGCGTAGACGCCAGGTCGCCGTCCGACGCCGCGGACCTTCACCGCGCCGAGCTCGTCGAGGTCGCGCGACAGCGTGGCCTGGGTGACGCGACGCCGTCCTCGGCGAGCAGCTCGGCCAGCTCGGCCTGCGAGCGGACCGGCTGCGCGCCGAGCAGCTCGACGATGCGCGCCGTGCCGCGCGGCCTTGGTCAGCGGCGTCGATGGCCGGCCGTCATGCACGCGCTCCAGCAGCCAGGCAGCAGCGCCTTCTGGGCGTGCAGCCGGTTCTCCGCCTCGTCCCAGACCACGCTCTGCGGGCCGTCGATGACCGCGGCCGCGATCTCCTTGCCGCGGTAGGCGGGCAGGCAGTGCAGGACGATGGCGTCGTCGGCGGCCCGGGCCAGCGCGCGCCTCGTCGACCGCGTAGGGCACGAACGGGCGCGACCCGCGTCGCTCGTACTCGCCCTCCTGCCCCATCGACACCCAGGTGTCGGTGGCGAGGACGTCGGCGC
This sequence comes from uncultured Nitrososphaeraceae archaeon, assembly GCA_963765895.1. Classification (GTDB taxonomy): domain Archaea; phylum Thermoproteota; class Nitrososphaeria; order Nitrososphaerales; family Nitrososphaeraceae; genus JARBAU01. The sequence goes on from CAVXZB010000048.1 coordinate 7,457, forward strand.
CGTCGGCCGCGGCCGCGGGTCGGCGGTCACGAGCACCGAGCCGCCGGTCGCCGGCGGCGATCTCGCGCGGCCCGCGGCGAGCGACGGCGGGGTCGGGCTGGTACTCCTCGGGCGAGCCGATCCGCACGTGCATGCCGGCGGTGGCGCCGCCGAGCAGGTAGGAGTGCGCCATGTTGTTGGCGCCGTCGCCGAGGTAGGTGAGCGTCAGCCCGGCCAGCGTGCCGTTGTGCTCGCGGACGGTCTGCAGGTCGGCCAGGATCTGGCACGGGTGGAACTGGTCGGTGAGCGCGTTGACCACCGGCACCCGGCTGACCGCGGCCATCGCCTCGATCCGGTCCTGGCCGAAGGTCCGCCACACGATCGCCGCGACCTGCCGGTCGAGCACGCGGGTGGTGTCCTCGATCGGCTCGCCGCGGCCGAGCTGGCTGCTGCGGCGTCGATGACCAGCGGGTAGCCGCCGAGCTCGGCGATGCCGACCGAGAACGACACCCGGGTGCGGGTCGAGGGCTTGTCGAAGATGACGGCGACCGCCCGCGGGCCCGTGCCAGCGGCTCGGCGCTCGGCGAGCCGGTCGGCCTTCATCCGTCGGCCAGGTCGAGCACCTCGAGCTGCTCGGCGGGGGTCAGGTCGTCGTCGCGAGGAAGTGCCGGGGTCATGGGTCGTCTCCATCGACGCGTCGAGGGCCGCGGGCAGGGCGGCGACGAACGCGTCGACCTGCGCGTCGGTGAGGACCAGGGGCGGCGCCAGCCGGAGCACGCCGGGGGCGACGGCGTTGGTGAGGAAGCCGGCGTCGCGCAGGTTCTCCTCCAGCGCCGCGGCGACTCGGCGGTGAGGACGACGCCGAGCAGCGCGCCCCTCCCCGGACGCCGGCGATGCCCGGGTGCCCGAGGCCCTCGATGCCGGCGGTGAACCGGTGTTCGAGCTACTCCTGATTTCACATACCATGCTCGTGGTGAGAGTATTGAAGGAATTGAAGCCTATAATGAATGGGTTTCCTCAGATCGTAGCATATTTCCTGATATCCGAGTTACAATCGTAGATAGCATAGCAGAGTCTAATAAAGTTGCTTCAGCTTTTATTGTAGAAGGCACACAAGAAAAGGAATTTCGTGGCATCCCTGCTGCCAATAAGAAATTTGAAACTGTAGGAATGAACATTTTCCATTTTCAAGACAATAAAATCAAAGAGGGATGGGTTGTTGTCGATGCGCTCACTGCGGCAGTACAGCTTGGCGCGGTTAAGGCAACATCTACAGAGGCCGACTAGGATAGAGCTAGGCTGGTTACCATCAATTTTTTTGTTGTCAATTGACTTCCCAAGACCGTTTTTATTGTCGTACTCTCTACCTTCAGAATCAGAATTGCTGCTTAATAATGCCGCTTGTTCTTTGGTCTGTCTTGTAGTAATCACTACATTATTGTAGCTGCCATCAATGCGTACGATAGAGTCGCCTTGCGCTTGGCTCTTTGCTGCTGTGTCGTTATCACCATCTAATGAATTCCATTTGGTCTTATACCTCAGTAGATATCCATCACAGAATTCATAAGCGTGCTTTTTATCATTTGGACAGCCCGTGTCATAACCGTGGTTACTACAATTCTAATTGTAGTAATCATAAGCTACGCAATCTTAATTGATACAATATCAATCATTAACCGCTGTCGGTCTGACAAGTGTGCAAAGTACTTCATATCAGCGTGTTAGAGAGTAGGTAATAATGGCTATGTAGAAAACATCATCAATATTACAAGATTAGTCAGTCTATGCATATTGTAGGTGATACATCTAAATGATAACTCTCTGTTCTGCATTCTAGTCAATCTAGACATAAGATTCTCTCCAAATAGTCGTTTTATAACTGATATTATGGTTTCATCTTTGTTTCGTTGATTGTACAGCAATTTGGAGTAACCACGCTTCATCTGCTTTCTGTACTTACCATGTGTTCTCCACATCGGTACATGTTCATATCGAGCAGGAATAATACTGAATGCATGTAAGTCCTCTCTTACGAGAAGGTGATTATCTTCACTATCGTAACCCTTATCAGCTGTAACTACGGATAATGGAAGAATATTTGATGTCCTTGTTATAATTGGCCTGAAATCTACATTATCATGCCTTGTTGGAGCTCGTCTTATCTTAATTGTACATATGATTTGTTGTAATACATCTACTCCAATAGATAATTTCGCATATTTTCTTCTCAATTCTGTTCGATCAGTATAATATTGTGATGCATGAGTTATCTTAAATCCTGTTGAATCTATTCCTGCAAAGATATGCTTGGTACCACTAATTACAATGAATGACGAAATTATCTTTTCAAGCAATGAATTATTGATTCTATCTGTAAACTTTTGCAATGTTGTAAAATGAGGAATACGTGACAACCGTAGAAATGACCTTAGGTAATAGGCTTCAATTAACCACTCGACAAACATTCTATAACTCTTACCTTCATACTGTCGTATAGCAACTAGAACTATGTGCTGCCATATTGTAAATATGTGATTACTTTTCCTGTTAGAAAATAGAGGAATCCTTGCATGCTTCAAAACACGGAACATAGTACCTGCAAGTCTGACTGTACATTGATTCTTTCAATAGACTATTGGTATTATACTCTTACAAAGCTTTGACTGTATGAGATGGTTTCTACACAGCCGTAATAATATATTCCTTAGTGAATAGATCTATTTTTTGGATAAGAACTATAACCATAGACTTAAATATTTGCATTAAACTATCAATTTGATGTCCTTAACAGAAGAGAATGTAAGTCACGAAAGAATTCAAAGAAGTGCTAATGATTGGAGGACAAAGTACCCTAACGCTGCTGCTATATTTGAAAGGATACCATCTATGGATCTTAAAGAAGTTGTTAGTACTATGTTCCTAACTGATGGTGTAAGATGGCTACTTAAAATTCGTGCAATGAGATTAAGCTTGGTAGAAGATAAAGAGCCATTAGACTTGATCGAAGATAAAGTGAGTGATCAGAAGGTTGAAGACAAGATCAGAGAGTTGAGGACGAGACATCCTATGGCCGCTACTATCCTTGAAAAAGTACATAACATGGATCTCAAAGAAACTACAATGGCGATGTTTGCCATTGATTCCATGGAGAAATTACTAAAGTTTAGAGCAGCACTGATTCTAGTGTCGTAATCGTTCCTTTCAGTCATTTTTAGAAATCTAAGGGTTATCTCACTATAAGAGATGTCCTAATACGAGAAACATGAAAATGTAATAGTCAAACATATCATATCACAATAACAAGAATGCACAATCAATACAAAACGCTTAGGTAGATATTAAGTCTCTATAAGAATAACAATAATAATTCCAGCAACAGAATAATCATAACTCTAGTTCATTATATTTCAATGAGCCAAAATATTTATGGATCGGTCGGGAACCATTAACTAATTGGGATAATCCTGCATTCATATGACAAAAGCTTTGCAAAAATTTCGGTATACAGTAATAGACCCAAACAACGGTGGCCAGGAGAAGTATTTAGACGCAAGCAAACAGACTTCAAAGGGCGACGTTATCGTCATATAAAGCGTAATTACCGAGATCGCTATAGGAATTCATGCTCGCTAGAAAAGTACCCACTACTTTTAACTGTGACTTCAAGGACTCGGGGATTAAAACACCTTCAATATCAAATGTGCCTTATTACTCCCAAATCCGAAAAAGTAATAGGTTTAAGGCTGACTGATAGCCCTTGGAGATTTAGCAGTGATCTTTGCTCCAATGAACGTGGGATGAAAATGCTTTTAATCTTATCTAATGTATATCTTTCTAATGAAGGCATATATCGTATTGTTTACGGCAGCGTTTCTGATAGCAGCAACAGCAATATTTGTCAATACTATGACTACTTATGCACGGAGCCCAGAGAATATGATAGGAGGAGGAGCCAATATGACAGCGGATGCAAGCAAGCTAGCTCCTAGTGGAAGTACAAAAGGCGTAGTGGCACAAGGCGAGAAAATTTTCACAGTTGTTTGCCCTAGAGATTTTCAAAGTATTAGGCAATGCGAAGTCTTTACGGCCCAGCCTAGGTAGTAGCAGTCAAGGCACTTAAACCGCAGTAGTTAATGGCTACATAAAACAATCATATTTTTTAATTTCTGGGGGTTGGGGTGAATAATATTTTTAGTCCTAAAACTGAGTCTTATTGGTGAATGGTAATTTTCGCATGGATATATTTATCCATAGAATCCGTTATCGTTATCGTTGACTTTTCAAAATATACCGACAATTTTCCTAGAGCATAAAGGATATTTATACCAGAGGTTCTGTCAATGAATATGTCTGGTTTGGCTCTGTACTACCAGGCTGCTGTTCTTCAGGGCTGTATTCATTCACTGGAGGCTGTGATTGAATATTACTAGACGTGTTACCATTATGCAGAGTTTGTGTTGGGAAAAAGGTTAGTGATATCTTTCCGCCGGTTTTTGACCTGAAAATTGTTAGCTTGGGAGATGCATTCCCTTACCGGCAAATCATAGGACTAATCGATTTATTTACTTGCTCTAATGTTCGGTTATCTCAATGAACGTGTAGCATTCGTTATGTCTGATAGCAGCCATGGACGAAGTGTATAATGTGCTAGATTAGAAAATTCAAAAAATAGAAAAATGTCATCCCTGATTGGAAAGATCTAGATCGATGAGGTTACGTAAATCCTGTTAAGTCTTGACAACAGAAGGTGATTACTCATTATTTACACTCATAGTAGTTGGAAGGTCTTTTGTCAATTTCATTAGTGTTTGTATGTCAATATACAACAATATCATATCGGTTGGCTCGTCTAGAATCTTGCATTTCACCTGCATTTGTTCATTTTTCTCAGTCTCAAAAAGGACATAGCCTGTACCTGAATCTATCTGCAAGTCATCCGGAATTACCAACTTATTTTCCAATGATTCTTGAATGTTTATTTTGAATGATTTCTGGCCGAAATATGCAGATCCAGAAATATAGCCATCTCCTAAATTTACGGTCAAATTGAGTTTCATGTATAACATGCTAATGATGTCATCATTATTATTCTATTCCCATCCTTCCAAAATAATTTACCATTAAGCTATTTGGCGGACGTCAGTACTTTGACCATTATGCTTGCAAAATTGATTTTGTCTTATCATAAGATTTCCATTAGTTTTTGTTATAAATTCTTAGGTTCTCCTGGAGCAGTATAATGGCCTCTCAGACCATATTTCTTGATCAACAAATGGAGATCAGTATTAGTAAATGGTAACATGATCAGGCGAAAGTGATATTGCAATATCATCATCTAAATCACTTACACGTGACTCAATGCCTCTTAGTCCGGTTGATATTGCTGAATACACCGGTTCTTTGGTGTTTCGTTCTAGGCTTCTAGAATGTTTATCATTCACTATAACTGCACCATTACTTCGGGTTAAATATACACGATCTGTTAGACAGTCTATATCTTATAGATTTAATTGCGTTAATAATGATGTATACTTTTCATGTGGGACTGAAAGTGGCCAAGCAATCTGCATATTAGGCGCTTTAGACGTTGGCGTGATCACCATTGAGTCAGTCGGCGAGACAGGGTTCCCTTTCTGAACGCCTCAAACGATATTGTTTCGTTTCATTATATTGAACCTATGCCATGGTTGGGAGTTCATTTAGGATTGTAAATTACATCCAAAGACAACTGGCTGAGGAGGAATAGTGCATTGTAGAAGCTTGCTATTATTGGTGGTACATTACCAACGTTGTCTCCTAGTATAGATAAATTGTATCACCGTCCTGGGACGTCAATTTATACCTAGAACGCAGCATTTTCAACAAAATTTATAACCTCGCGTCATTCAAATCTTATTATAACGCTTTTTCCGATATAATTATGTCGAATGTGTTAAAAAATCCGATATTGTCCGGTGTGTTAAACCTATTGCATGTTAACGGAATAAGTATGTTCATTCACGTCGACTAATTGCTACTATCTATAGATATCAGTCTATAGAATAGACAATTCTAAGTTCACAAGTCTTGATAGTTTTATTTATTGATAGGATCCCGCTAGTTATGGGTAAGTTTGGACAATTTTAATAACTCCTGATTTATGCATCGCCGGATCTTCGTACTTGATGTGATGCTCTATGGATTCCAGATGTGTATTCTTTATCTCAGGATGCAGACTACAGTAATAATATCCATCCTTTATAGCTATAATAGGACAACATGGGCTCCGGTTTAATTTATGGTCTGGTAGCGCTAAGTAAGGCATAGTTGGATCATCATAAAAGAAGTCGGTTACAGAGATGACTTTGGTTGCCTCGCTGTTATTATTTGATAACGAAGCGTGGTGTAACAGGGAATATGAACTTGCGCGCCCGTACTTCCCCGTCAGGTTTCTCGTTTGTATCGCTAGTGATTTGCGCATAGATTTTGCCAGAACGGGGAATAGAGAAAGTCGAAGAACTTGTATATCGAAAGGAGTGGGGATAAGGAAGGATTTGCTGGTTTCTATTGTGAACAAGCGTCCCTAGTGTCTCTAACTATAAGTCATTATCTATCCCTGAAATGACTAACTTACATTGTGTACTATGGAGATATAATAATAGGTGAAAGCTGGATAGATAGTACTGGCGAACTAGGGACACTAGGACAGAAAATGCTTTGATCGCAATGAATATACCTCCATTTTTTATGTGTTTGTAGATGAACTTTTGATACCTGTTCGTAGGATATAAATTAGAATCTTATCGCAGTTCCTCGGACATCAAAAGGCCTGTCAAGAATAGTTATAGGTTCTTGTAACTTTCTAGCATTTTCTGAAGTTATTGTCACTTTGGTGCTCTCTTTGATTCTTTTAATAGGAATGATACCATTAGCCATTATTGACTGCCATGTATCAGCTTCGTTTATTGGAAATGAATATTGCTCACCAGGAATCCTCCAGCCTTCGTTTGCATCTTGTATAATTATCCTAGGGATTTCTTCTGCAGATTTATATCTGTTCGAGAGCGCCTCTATTCTCGCGTTGAGATCTTGACGAACTGGTGTGTCAGTGAATGTTTCATTATTTATATAACTTTTTAATTTCGAAATATTTTCAGACAAATTTTTAAAAATTTCTGAATGTTCCCCATCAATTATTGCAAACAAATCTAGGTATTCCGTAGAGTGCGGATTAATTGTCATACATTCTTTTTCGTCAAATGCAGACCAATACACTTTTACTCTCTCATTGCCAATGTTTAGAGTACCTTTACAATTTTTTGCTGTCTTCCATCCTTTATTTCGAACGAGCACCGTATTGATCTTGTAACTTACCTTGAATGTACGCAGGTTAAAAGGAATACGAGTGTCATCGATATCGTAAGCTGCCAATTCAACCTTCTTACCTAGCTGGGAATGCATCTTATCTACACCTAGCCAAGGTCGTCTAATCAAAGAAATTACAACAATAGCCGCGACAATAACAGATGCTATCTCTGCCAGCTTAATTCCAAGATCCAGTAATGCATTTCGTGTGTCACTGATAGTCTTCTTAATTGAATTACGAACATCATTAGCTGTTGTATTGATCATACTCTTGATTTTTTCTACATTAGCTGCTTATACTATTGGGGATTTGTTGTAAACGCGTGGCATTAATGGATGGCCTTGTGGCATCAATTGCAGATGAAACTTTTTTTGCGGGCCTAATTAATGATGATAACAAATTCGAAGTAGAATTCGCTGCGAAACTACTCTCTGTTGACGAGATAAAATAGGACAGAACTATAGAAGATGTCGATAAAATTAGTATTGTTGTGAAACTATATAGGCCCTTACGCAATCTCTTCTATACCCCTTCCCAATATTTGAAAGGCAATCTGTATATACGTATCGAAGGATATTTGATAAAGCCCAGCAACGTTCATTCATTCTTTCCTAGCTTGGCAAAATAATTGCATCTCTCTTCGAGAGTACACTTCTTTCTTTAGCTGAAGGTAGTCAGAATCATGAGACGGCACAAATAATACTCCCTTGTTACTGGAGACTTTATAGCATAAACGAAGAGAATTATCACTAGTTATCTCTGGATGAATATGTATTTGTTCTTTAGATTGAGTTATTTGGTTTCACCTTCTTCTCCTCTACGACATATCTTATAAGAGAACTACATCATACTGGCTCGCTGGAATGCAAGACAGATTTGACTTAGAACCTATCCGAAAACTCGTCCTTCTGTAAGTGATAAGCACAAGCATAATGCAACATTGCAATATGATTCTCTACCTTTTTCGTCTATCTAGTTAACAACCGTCTAAACCTGTTCATCCAAGTTTGATTTTTAACTCAATTGATGGGGGTATTTCCTTCAGTACACCACCACAGCAAGTCCTGGAGTAATGCCCTGCACTTTATCTATGATATTAGTCCTAATATCCTGTTGATTTGATGCAGTGACTACTATGGCATCATTATCATCAGTGTCACTGGCACTATCTCTAGAGCCGTCACAACCATCACTGCCATCACTATCTTTCGCTGGAGCTACATTATTACCATAATTCATAGACATTTCAGACGCACCGCTTTCGTTATTATTCTGGCTTTTCATGACGGTTTTGAGAGTAGTCTTTATCTTGATCTCTACATTATACGATCTGGCTATCCTTTCTAGTTTATCAGAATCAAATATCAATACGCTTCCTTTATTAGTATGAACTTTGGAAGCACCAAATTTGCCGCACATTAGTTTTGTAATAGTGTTCTTATATAACTTCCAATCTGAAGCATGAAATGCGCCAGAATCATCTACCAGACCTTCTAATATGTTTGTTATCTTACCACTATCGCTGACATAGATATTGATACAGACTGATATGTAGATATGAGTTCTAATATTATGGAAGTAGTATCGATTCTTGACTTTAGATTTCCATGTTAGTGCATGACTTGGGTATGTCTTAAAAAGTAACAACACTTTTATCTAATTCTGTTATCTCTTTGTTTTGGTCATGCCGCAGGTTAGCAAGACATATTACACAGCCAAAGACGTTGATGTAAAAATCTCTGAAATTACTGATGGTATATACAGAATAGCAGGGTTTGTAGATACATATGGGATTACCTTCAACCAGTTTTTAATTGATGATGAACGGCCGGTTCTTATCCACACCGGTCCCATCGGGATGTACCGGAAAATAGAAGAGAAAGTAAGAGAAGTCATTCCTTTGCAAAAATTAGCCTACGTGGCATTTTTGCATTTTGAGAGCGATGAATGGGGCGGTATGGCATTCCTTGATTCTGCCGATGCAAAATTAGTATGTAGTGACTTGACTTCAAAACTAAATCTGACTGGCTGGCATGATGTTCCGGTGGACCATATTTCATTTTGGGATAATGAAATCTTAAAGACTGGAAAAAGGATATTCAAGTTTATTATGACTCCACATGTCCATCACTGGGATAGCATGATGGTTTTCGAGGAAACTACAAAGTCACTTTTCCCATCGGACTTGTTTATACAGCCAGGAGACAACAAGCCTGTGACATATGATGATCTCTCAAATGATATGGTTAACCTTTACAGAGGAGCAGGAATATTTGCAAGCGAAGAACCAGTGAGACAAACAAAGAGACTTATTAATCTCTCTCCTAAGATGGTATTTCCAATGCATGGTTCTTGTTTTGATAGTTCTGTCTTTCCAAAATATACTGATGCGATAATGAATAGTAATTTTGCATACACTGGAATGCTATTGGGTCAAAAATTAGAAACAGCATCAGAAATGGTTAGCTAGAAAACTAATAGTATTATATCTATTGTGTGGACATACTACAGGGATCAAGCACGCAGCATTTTTGATAATATTTATAATCGAGCGCGCCGCATATCTGTATTATAACGTTTTTTCCGATATAATTATTCCGGCTTAGATGAAAAATCCGGAATTGTCCTATGTACTGCTTGATGTAGTAATCCCGTAATCAACACAGAGTGATTGTCACAGTTAACAGGTGACGACATTAAGGCAATGATTCAACGTCGAATAGATAAGAAGCAGAGGGAATCAAGCCGCACAAGCAGTGTCTAAGAGATGTCGAAGATCATCTAACCGTTTTAGAAAGCATTACAGTGCGCTCTAAGTTTGTTTACAGATGAGGAAGAACTGAGAGAAATAACTGCTGGCACTCATTCAGGTCCATAGCTAGGTGAATGCTAGGAACCTCTGCAAGAAGACAGGTACTGAAGTACTCGCTTGGCACAAGTACTTCACGAACTCGGCAATAATGTTGGCTAGACATATTCTAAAATAATTAATTATAGAATTATTATTTGACGCGCGCCTAATGATAGACAGCATACATAAATTTTATCCCCTCCTAGGACGTCAGTCTACACATAGGACGCAGCATCTTTAATAATATTTATAGCCTGGCATCACTCATATCTTATCATAACGTTATGTCCGGGATGATCAAACCGGATGTGTTAAAAAGTCCGATGTTGTCCAATGTGTTAAACGTATTGCATGTTAACTGAATTAGACACGTTAATTCCCCATTGATTAATGTGCTACTATCTATAGGTATCATCATTTGTATGGTTGGACGTGTTTTGTTTATAATCTTATCTAGTCTGATAGTTTTACCTATAAATAGAATCAGTAATCATGAGTAACTTTTGGCAATCTTAGCTCTGATTTATGTTCTTCAGGATCTTTTGTTTTTGATATGATGTTGTATTTACTCCAGATATATGATACACTTATTCAGAAACACAGAAAATCCCCTAGTTCAAATATATCATACACTATTGAATATTGTATTAAGCTCTTAGACTTAGTAGTCTTCTGTAGGCTAGCCTTTAATGCTACTACAAGATCCTAAGTGTCCTCCTCTTACTCAATTCATACTCAGCATGATAATTGACAAAGAGCGATTGAAGAGACGTGTGTCGCATAGTTGTAAGATCGCTAATGCAAAGGCAGGTTTGGGTTTGGTTCAGTTCGCTCATGATCGCCATTTATTATGACCTTTTTCTAAAAATGGCAAAACTGAACTATTCTACGCATGGAAGTTATAAATAATATAGTTAGTAGCAGCACCGTCGTGACACGTAAGGAGTATCCTTATAGAAATCGAGTTGATATAATCGAATCTATTTTAGATATTGCTAATGGTAACGAGGTAAGGCAGATTGAAATCTTAAGCAAAGCGAAAATTACCCATGCCATATTCAAAGAATATATGTCATTCCGGATTCAATATGGCTTGATAGAATATGTACGACACCAACAAACTTATAAAACTACGGCAAAGGGTTTGGATTTATTAAGTATATGTAATAAAATGAAGGCAGTCTCTTATCTCCTCCAGACATGTCCTTAGAGTCATTTATTCCTATGATAAGAAAAAATAAGTTGACCAGCTAAACACAATATGCAAATATTGGAAGACAATCTCGCGGAGATAGAAATATTGTAGTCTGTACTCTATACAACTACACACGAAGAGCGACTAAGAAAAAACAAACAGATCAACAAATGAAATTAGGATATGGTAAGATAACAGACTATAGACTTTCTACAAAAAAGTGGAAATGGTCTTCCATCACTATCTCATCTTTTGGTACTGTTATTCGTCTACTATCTGGATGTTTTAGTAGGATATGGCTACAATGCACTGTTTGTAATAGTACATGTCAGATGCTCGCTCTGGGCTTATAGTACCAGTCGCTACTACCTGAATGTTGCTAGAGGATACTTCCGTACAGTCTCCTGAAACAGTGTCGCTAAAATCACCATCGTGAAATAGTGTTATTTTGAAAGGACCTGAGCGGTTTTATTGATTGATCGTTTGTTGATATGTCGCTTGGGTTTTAGCCGTGAGAATCTTGCTTATCTAACCGAGGTTATTTGCAGGAGTAAAAGAATATGGGAGTCTATTGGTGATAGTACAGGTCAGAGTTGTGTCTTTATACATGATTTTAGAATTACAGGTGAGGTGTTGTCCAGCGCTAATGGTGCCAGTTGCCTGAGCCTGAAAACGAGAAGTCTGGGGGTATCCCCACGCAGTCACCTGAGAAGCGCGAATCAATTGGAAATAGTGGCGATGACGGTGACGACTCTGTCTCCGTTATTTCAAAACTACCAGGATCTAATGTAACTAACTGGCTACCACTCGAACCTGTATAGAGAAAGGCGACGGCTGAGGGTTATTGCCAGTAACAGTTATGCCGGATGCTACAAGTGACCATTTTGCTCCTAGACAGATTTCGTTAATCAGTAATCGTACATGCCAGTTGTTGTCCTGCATTAATCGTACCAGTTGTAACAAATGGGCCTGTTTGTATACAATCACCTGACAAGGAAGGTTGAAAGCCAAAAGAAAACGGAGTCGGAAGTGCCAGTATTCTGAAATTACCAGGATCCATTATAACTAACTGGCTACTCCCATCTGTAAGAGAGAAAGAAGGTGGATGAGGGTTATTACCATTAATAGTTATAGTGAATGTTATCGGTGGACATGCACAGACCAGGTTAACCAATAGAGTTCCTGTAGTTCCTGGGTTTGCAGTGGATACACCGTTATTTTCATTATTTGCTGCTCTCTGATTACACGAATTTGATACGGGACTATTAGCATCAACTGTATCACAATTTGCATTCTGTTTGGTATCTTGCTTGAAGATTCTAGAGTCAGCAAATACTGCTGTTGGTATACTGGTTGTGTATATTCCTGTTACTAATACAGTAGTTAATAGAATTAATACTATCCATGTTTGGTTATGACGAATCGTATAATTCGCTCGATTTATCAATATATCTTGCTTGGGTAGCCTGATACTGATTTCTGTAGTAGGATTTAGTGTGATCGTATTTGTATATTAGATAGCATTGAAACCGATTGTCTCACACGCTGTAATAATACTATACTAGGACATTCAAACATAAATGGATAACCAAATCTATCAAATGCAGCAGGTCTACAACCTCGATTTATCATTTCTTGTGCGTGGTTCTCTCCAGTCAAATGACCACATATAACTTACTCCAATATTTGCCTGCTTGCTACTTATTAAGAAAACATATCCTGATCTTTTTATCGATATTTTTGAATTTATTATATATGTTAGAAGACTCATTTTTGGTTAGTTTCATCAAGATAACAATCATACAATAAATATCATCATGGAATGATTGTAGTGCCAGAAATGGATCAGTGTACAGATCAACCTTAAAGCCATTATCTTCCAGTGATAATTTTAATGATGAATTCTGATTACTATTTATATCGCATTCAGTATCAAAGGATTTGTTCTCCAGAATTAGAATTCTTTTACTAAACTCTTGATACAAAGTTACTTAGACGTATAGATACCTGGAGCGCTTATTACTGTTTTTGTATATGCGCAAAAATAGAATAATATAGGAAAGTATTGCCTATTTTGTCTATATCTCCATCTTTATATTTTGAAAGAATAATTGCAAAACACATTCTTATTAAATAGCAATATTAAGGTGTGTATAGATGATGGTAATGATTGCATATAACCAGATTTTTTGCACATTTCAAAGCAATAATACTTAATTCACTATTTTATCAGCTCTCTAATGTCAAATATTAAATCAGAAATTGGAATGGTACTTGTGATTGCTGTTACCGCAATAGTTTTCACAGCGTTAGTCGCATCCTCAGTATCTTCTGTACAAGCAGCAGATGGAAACACATCTAGTTCTGCAAACAATACATCAGCATCTCCAAGTGGTAGTAGTACTAATAATGCTACCGGTTCCACAGGTTCGGCTGCAAACAGTACTGGATCTACGAAGTGATATACGCAATAATGGAATAAGCCTACAACACAATATAGATGTCTAAGTATGACCGAATTAGACAAGATAGTCGATGCAAACGAGCAATACTCCCATAATTTTAAGTATGGCAATCTTTCTATTCCACCTGCAAGAAAACTCGCAGTACTTGCATGTATGGATGCTAGGTTAAATGTGAATGAATCTTTAGGACTGGAAACAGGAGACGCACATATAATAAGAAATGCTGGAGGCATAGCCACTGACGACGCAATACGGTCACTTATTATTTCACACGAGCTTCTCGGAACACAAGAGTTTGTTGTCATAAATCACACAGACTGTGGAATGCTCACATTCATAGATAAGGATCTCCAAAACGACTTGACACAAAAATACAAATTGGATGCAAGCGAAATCATGTTCTACTCTTTTCCAAATCTTGAAGAAAATGTAAAGAATCAAGTTAACAAGATAAAGTCAACCCCATTTTTGCCCCCAGACATTCCAGTCCATGGCTTCATATACGATGTGAAAACTGGTAAGATAGAAAGAGTAGATGGTGATCAAAAACATCCGATGAAATATCAATTCCTTCCTCTTCTCCATAATTTTTAACCATTAACCTAGATAGACGACTATGATAAATAACTATGAACCATAATAGGGACTGATCATACTGAGAACAAATAATAAATGAATAAAAATCCACAATTTTTAATATACATAATAATTATGAATCTGCAATTAATCAATTAATCAAATAATTCTTATAGTAATTTACCATTCTTTCAAACTCATTTTAGGTTCAATGATATTTGATCAAATTTTCGAACTTTGAAATACGAACGAACTTTAATGAAATACAAAGATAATTGGATTATTAAATTATTTGATGATTGGATTATGATTATACGGCTACTAACTGAAACTACATAAATGACAGTATAAAATTATAGTTGGATTGTATTGGATTGGTTGGGAAGATGCATTAATCCAACCGATCCTTCTGGTTTCTATTAACCTGATGTATGTTTGATTTGGCTTTTTATTTTTATGCACATGCCTACCACATTTTTTTGCGAGAGTAGAGTTCACTGATGAACAGAAATCTAAAGTCGCATTGGTATCGTACTATAACTTATGAAATCATCACTGATGACTTAATTCTACCATCTTTGCAAACAGGGCAGGTCACGGCTGCATGTTCGTGCATCATATCAATACTGTCAGAATAATCTGTGTATGAGACTGACCAAGAACATGAATTACATGATAATAAACTCCTATGCATTGATCCATCATTGCAAGACTTTGGAACCTTGGTTCTTATAGCACCACTTATAGGCTTTTGAAACTTTTCAGTTGACAGACTATTTGGTGTTGGGACAGATACAGATATCGACTTCATTTGTCTAATTCTAACTAATAATAATATTCAATTGGTAATATAACCAAATCTAAATATGCAATTACAACATAAATATGCATGTTTGGTATGTATATGTATCCCAGCCAGCGTTGTCATGACATATTACAAGTTGTTATTCTAAGTACATAGATTTAACAATTCAAACCCAATCACATTTTCCAAAAATCATAGCAGATATTTTATGCACCTATTTGTTGGAATAATCTATTTTTGAATATGATAAAAATTGTAACAGGATGAAACAATTTGTGATTGCTGGTTTAATTATCTTGCAGTAACAAATGTGTTTGTCAATCTAAGCGTGTATGATATCAGTTAACTCATTTGCTTTACGAAAGGCCATAATAAAAGGTAGTAACTTATGATATATAAAATACATAAACATCATCTTAGAAAAGACCCAGTAAAATAAGTTAGTTAGATCAGCGCTCTATATATGCAATCATCAATCACTTAATATGCAAAATTAGTATTATATATGCCAATGTATATCCTAGATTGTAACTAGTTTGCACATTTAGTAATGACAATATATACTATTCTTTAATATCAATCGATGCAGATTTTGCAATGTATCCAAAGATTCTATGCTTAAGGATCTTGTTAAAGAGAGAGTAGACTCCATCAAACCACGGAAAGAAGGTTTAAGTTATATTACTGATAGGCTACATGCAATAGATGCTGACAATTTTGAAATTCTCTCACCTATGATAGATGTTGTAAAGATTTACGGCGTGATTCCATTATTAGTACCTGAAGAAATAATACAAAAGAGAATAAAGTTCTATCATGATCATGATATCTTTGTTTCAACAGGAAGTACTATTACAGAATATGCAATAATGGAGAATTCATTTGAGAGATTTGTTGTAGAAGCTGAGAAAGTGGGCTTTGATATAATAGAAGTAGGTGAAAATAGTATCGATATAAAATTAGAGCAAAAACAGAAGATAATAAATACCATTTTATCGCGAAATCTGAAGTATAATTGGAAAGTGGGTAGAAAAGATCCAAGACATCAACTAGGAATTGGCAAGACGCTAGAAAAAATAGAAGATTTGATGAAGATTAGAGACACTAATGGAAGAACAAGTATGGGAGAAGATAACAACAATAAAAACATTAATAATAAAATTAGTCTTGATAACAAGATAATACTTGAAGCAAATGAGGGTTTCAATGTCGGTATTTATGACGAAAAAGGTCTTGTTAAATGGAGCTTTATAGAAGCATTAACTGCAAACTATCCCCCTGGTGATTTTATTTTCGAAGTACCACTTGAATTACAACAATCTGCCATGATAGCTGAATTTGGGCAGAGAGTAAATCTTGCCGCTATTACTCTGAAGGCAGTTATTCAGGTTGAATCTCAAAGAAGGGGATTTTTATCAAAATCATCATATGATGTCTCATACAATCGTAAGGAACCCGAAGGAGGACCATCATCAAAATTCCTCTACTACATAATAAAGACAAAGCACCCTATTGAACAAGGCGAACTGATTACATTAACACATTTACCCAGAAGAACAATCCAGAATGCCATAGACGAATTAAAACAACAAGGATTGGTAACAGAGAAAAATGGTCTTGGAGATACCAGGAAGAAGGTCTACTATCCTATACACTCAGATTGGCTTTAATTCTTTAACTGATTAGTGAACAAACGAATAAATGAATAAAAGTCGATATTAACAATTACTTTTCAAATATCTTTATCCTGGGCTATTCACTTTAAGTTACTATAGTAATTACCAGCTTTTGCACAAAGTCAACATAATCAATATAAAAATAGACACATATTCAACAGAATAGAGTTTTTCCAGTATGCATATTTGCTTATTTTTCTTGTCTCATATGATTGATTGATTTATTCCATATTTTATAACCTGTGCAATTCAGTCTAGCATGTGCAAGTTATTCCTTTCGTTATTTGTCATATATTAATTATGTAGACCAGATTCATGTGACAATGACTTTCTAAAGTAAATGATCTTATTTATATCTGCTAAATTAAGATTATTGATGGGTGTTCCATGTGTACTTGTATGATGCCTTACTGAAAACAAACTCTAATATATGTAATGTATGCATGAGAATTGACCTTTTTTGCATAATTTAAAGTATAGTTGATCCTCTTATAAGATATATTTAATTTAAGTAGTAGTAATAGCCGTCCTAATCTAATTAAATTAGAATACCAAAGATGTAAATAAGAAATATATGAACATCAATAACAACAATAGAAACAAAATGGCAGTACTGACAGTAGTAACGATATTGGTAATTACAGCTATGACAGTGACAGCACTAAATCAGACAGTATTTGCTCACGAACACAACAGTAAGTATAATAGTGATAAGCTTAAAGAAACCCAAACTCTGGCCCAGGCAAATAACTCAGGAAATGGCGTATTACCAGTGAAAGTCTCCAGTCAGAACTCTGCTTCTCAAGTACTGGATAAAGATAACATAGTAAATGTGTCAGGACACCAATCATAATTCTCAACCCTATTTTGTATTTTCACTTATTCGTTTTGGCTTTATTTTATACCAACATATACGAAAGTATTGCATATATCAACATTTTCTACGTATTGAAAAGCAATCATATATCTATCATCACAATATACCGACAGATGAAATTATCAAAGTTATCATCATCAATAACGCGAACAATGAATGCAGAATACACTCGAGTAAGAAAGGGATCAATAATTGCAATAATTGCAATAACAGTCCTTATCATTTCATCAACACCTGTATTCTCTTCTCTGACATATCACCAAAATAACTATGCCTATGCACAAGGAACAACTTCACAAAAGAAAGTATTAAGACTAGGGTATTTTCCTAATGTTAACCATGCTCAAGCAGTTATAGGAATTCAAACAGACGACTTTAAAAAACAGTTAGGAAGCAATATTGATCTTCAACCAACTACTTTTAATGCAGGACCCTCAGCTATAGAAGCTCTCTTAGCAAAGAGAATAGATGCCACTTATGTTGGCTCCAATCCTGCAATTAATGGTTACGTAGCCTCTGGAGGAAAAGATTTAAGGATAATTTCCGGTGCTGCAAGTGGAGGAGCAGTCTTTGTAGTTCGAAATGACTCAGGGATTAACTCTCCTAAAGATTTTGCAGGTAAGAAATTTGCCACGCCTCAGCTTGGAAATACACAAGATGTAGCATTGAGAAAGTATCTTTTAGACCATGGCTATAAAACTACAGAAAATGGTGGAAATGTAACCGTAGTTCCAGTATCAAATGCAGATACCTTGACTTTATTTCTAAAGAAACAGCTAGATGGAGCATGGGTGCCAGAACCATGGGGAGCTAGATTGGTAAAGGAAGGTGGTGGCAAGATATTGCTAGATGAAAGGGACTTGTGGCCACAAGGTAAATTTGTAACTAACAATTTAGTTGTTAGAACAGATTATCTACAAAATAACCCTGATGTCATAAAGAAATTGCTAGCTGCAAATGTAAATGAAACGTTATGGATCAATAGCCATAAAGAACAAACTGCCAAACTACTAAATGATGGCATCAAGAAACTTACTGGAAAGGCAATACCTGCAGATGTGTTAAATGCAAGTCTATCTAGGATAGATTTTACCTACGATCCTCTAAAGTTGCAATTATTGCAGTCTGCAAATAACGCATTTGATGTGGGTTATCTAGGTAAACAACGTCCTGACTTGTCAGGAATATTTGATACTACTTTGATAGATCAAGTTCTGAAAGAAAAGAAATTGCCACCTTTAGAACAGAATGCAAATGCTACAGCGGCAAGCTTGGGAGCAGTGCAATAATAATAGAAAAGGGTCTACTCATTTCTTTTTTTCTTTTATTCACATTTTGTATTTTTATTATCACACTTAACATTTCTCTGTTGTTCCTATGAATATCATGCTTATCATCATGTGTTTAAGACATTTAGGTTAATAGTACTATGCTAAAGCAGTGAATGAATCTTTTTCTAAAGATTATCTAAGATAGATTTCTCCCATTTTCTCAATTATACAAGACATTTTATTGTATGTGATATTTGCGTATAAAGTTATCATAGAAGCAAAAAAACATGCAATATTTGCATATAATATGTAATTTATGCATAAAAAAGGCCAATCTTTAAATAGTATTAATTTAATAAGTTCTAGTAATGAGCGCTAAAATTAATATGAAACTACAAAATCCTACCTATCAAACATGCATCGATGCATGTAACACTTGCTGCGAATGCTGCGAGGCCTGTTGTACAGCATGTATGTCTAATGCCGAAATGGCTGGAATGATGACACGATGCATGATGATGTGCCGTGACTGTGCGGATATGTGTATGATGGCTTCATGCGTGATGTCAAGAGGTAGCGAATATGCAAAGCAGATGTGTGAGATGTGTGCTGATGTATGCGACGCATGTGCAATGGAATGTGATAAACATACATCAAAAATGGAAGAATGTAAAATGTGTGCTGATGCTTGTCGTGCATGTGCAAAAGAATGTAGGAATATGATGAGATAAGGTAGGTAAAAGAGCAGACAAAACTACCGGAATATCTTTTTAAATTTCTCCTCATTTTATTTATCTATTTATATTTCATTGAGAGGTTTTATTGTGTTATTGTTATCAATATGATTCTGGATATATCTAAGTAGAAAAGAATACATTCTAAACATAGGGAATAATTCTAGATTGTACTCTACCAAATTATGATATAGAAGGTATTACTGTAGCTATATGATAAACAGGTTATCTGGCATATTTTACGCCTATCATTATTTTTTGCATATTTAAAATAGATAATATACTCAATTAGATAAACTATAGTCAGAGAAATGATACTCCTCTCATACAATCTATATTTTGTTAAACGATTTGATAATAATATATGCAATCAGGGCACGGAAACAAAACAGGACATATTCAGGCTACAAATAAGAGAAGTTGTTAGATTATGGCATTTGGAATTTTTGAAGAAATACTAAGACTCGTTGAATATATACCCATAAGAAGTGATGTCCCAATTAACAGTAAGCTAGAAGACACTGTGACAATAGATTCACAGTTTCATTTTCATGATATCGATGGTGTAGCGACTAGACTAGGAATAATAGAACCAGCCATCGACTCTCTTGTTGGTCTTCGGGACATAGTCAGACTCTTAAATAAATTCCTAAAGGATGCTAAAATAGAAGAGATAGTAAGTAAAAAGCGATACAACATATTACAAGATACTATCAGAAGCAATAATTATTTCAGATACTCTTCGAAATTATACCAGTCTTCAGGTCTACCATTAAAGGGCCTATTATTTGATTTTTGTCTTTCTGTATTGGATTATTCAGAAAGAACTGGGCCTACTAGTGAGACCATAAAATACAATTATAATGAAAGGATAGATACCAAGCTCTATCTCACACACTGCTCTTATCTACTTGGCCTCCACAAGAGACTCACTATTGTTTTGGCAGTAATTGCAAATGAGCCTTCACTGCATCAGGATAAGGATGTAAGACTACTTCTCACATTACTTGCACGACTATCTGAACCTGACAATATTGACATCTATTTTGATGGTGATAATAGTGGATTTAATAGAAGATATGCCACGTATTTACGAGAATTAAAGCATCTTGCGATTCAGTTGCCACTATCTAATAAGAAGGGAGAACAGAATATAATCAAAGAAGAAATAAAAACGACCAAAGTGTAACTGGACTAAAAAATAGCTGGTAAGATAGTCCAGATGTTATCAACACTGAATCTAAAACGTATATCATGTAATGCATGTTTGTATGCCGGTAGACTTTGGATAAATGACACTGATGACATTGATGACAGTGAGGGAACCACAGCAAACTCGCCCAGATACTTATTCCAAATGTCAGATACAAAGCGCCCAAAGACCTGATCATGTATGCAACTTTTCATGTATGGCTGCATCTAACCTTATGCCAGGATACTCTTGACGCTCTTTTCTAATTCTAATTCCATCTTTCATATCCTTTGAGTAAATGCGAAGTAAAGCATGTTCTCCGTCCTCCCATGTCATCTCAAATTTCTCACCTGTATACTCGCTTAAGGAATCTGTACCAAAGTGCCACATAGTTACGATCCATGTGTTATGGTTTGATATGTGAATTTGCGGCACTGTGGACGTAGCGTGCGCGCAGCCTGTTACTAATGCTAATAGCCTTTCCTCTACTGATGTCAGCAGATTTGACAAGCAAATAAGACCTTCATGATCAACTACTACTGGTTTCATGGAACAGGATATGATGACACTGACAGTGTCAGAGTGGTGTACGACTGTCTTTGCCTCCATATCGTAGGCCTGAATAGGCATTAGAGAAATGTCTTTACTCACTTCATTAGGGACCAGCTCTGGATGGGTATGACGTATTGTCGACCAAATCTCTTCAGCTTTGAATCTAAGGCGGATATCGTGTACAGAGTGTCTTTGAGAAGGTAAGTTATCGATAAATGACACTGATGACAGATGGAAGACCACCGTACGGTTATCTGTCATCTCATGTTTAGACTTAGCAAAGTGAACTCCTTTTAAACTGTAAAATGCAGGACAAGAAATGTATTCTAGTTGTGCGTAACCACTTCTTACATGTTGCGAAATCTTATTCCTAAATGTTCCATGGGTCATGCTATATTTCTTGCCATCCACTTCAAAGTCTAAAAAATCGCGAAAGCAAAACGGTCTTTTCTCGACTCGTACTATCCTTTGTATATGAACCTTCATTGCATAATCTAACTTTGTCTTGCCCATTCCTATGTCACCCAGAATACTAAACACTAGTACGTGTCATTGTCATCGTTAGATTATCTGCTCCGAATCGCGATTTTCTTCTTGAATTTGAACATTAAAGATCCTTTTAGTGGCAGGATCAACTTTTGCAATGAATGAAACATATCGGATACGTTTCTTGAAAGATGACGCCATATGTTGTTGCAAAGGATCGTATGGATATTGAAATTGAACATCAAAGGATTTATCTTCTTGATTTTGAGGTATGCCCGCTTCTAACTTAGACCTAAGATCTTTGATTTGTATGTGTAAGGCGGAATTCTCGTCCGATTTAGACTGTAAATCGGACTGAAGTCTTTCGATTTTGGTCTTGAGCTCAACGACAGTAGCTTGGTCCGATAATTGTTGGTCTGCAGTAGTAAATGAAGTAGATTTTTTGATTTCTTCTTCTAGATCCTTACCAACAGGAGATGCATCTGTGTTCAGATTTTCTACATCTGGAGGCCGGCCCTCATAATTTACAATAATATTGTTAGGATCGGCGTCTAATATTGCAGCTGATTCAATTTCCGAGTTTCCGGATGCATCAACCAGTACTAGTGGGGCAGTCTGTTGCTCTTTTTGAGAGATCGACAAATTTTCGTTCTTTTCCTTTTTAGGCCTGGTCTTTTTCTTCCATTCATCCTGACAATGTAGTTCTATAGCTCTAGTCGTAACGAGTCCTTCGAGCTATCTCCTCTCGTAATGTGCCTTTAATTTCTCTACAGATACTTTCGGGCTTTGAAACTATACGCTCGAATGCTTTACCTAATGTAATGATCAGTTGCTCACGCTGGATGAAAAAATTTTTGAATTCTTGTTTGACTTTTGCGATTATAGAATCTATATCTAAATCGTCGTGGTCAATGATGCTTTGTTCATTTGAACTCAATCTTCATTACCTCTTGTCAAATTTGATTCCGCAGTTGCATTCATCGATAGATTAAATTGCGCCGTTTCGAATTCTAAGGCATCATCCTCACGTAACCAGTCCCAATACAAATATTAACCGTTGAACTCTGCTAAGGCTTGTTTTAGTTCCGCAATCCCTTTCTGGCTTCGACTGAAATAGATGCAGTTTGATCGCGCAGCTTCGAGCGACTTGTAATTATCTGCGACTATCATGTTCACTCGACCTCCTGAAATTTAGGTATACAATTGCTACAAAGCAATAGAGTAATTACTCCCAGGCTGCCAACTTTTATCGCAATTTTATCGGTAGCTTTTTCAAAGCAGCCAGTTGCTTCACACATAAAGTTATTAGCATCCGCGTCGGTGTTATTATTGTCCATATGTTAATCCACCTATGGTCGTGGGTTTGCTTGTTTGGAGGGTCACAATTCTACGATCAAGCGAACCATTATCCTTTTTTCCTTCAAACGTGTACTGCTTTTCAAGTATCCTTAACACATATCTGCTGCGTGGAATATCACCACGGTCAATGTCTATTTTCTTCATCATCTCAGTCGGCAAGGATATGCCGAATGCAATCGATCTGATCATCAATGCAACATTGGCAAGATTCATAAAGCACTTTTGTAAAAGTACTTCTGGTAAAGCATAAATAATAATGCCATTGCCATCCAAAAATTTAGCTATGGCGGATCAGAATGAGAGCGAACAGCTATGATATAAGAATAGATGAAGCAATTTACATGTTTTAAGTATCGACAATCGATTGAATTACAGAGTTCTCAAAGAAAGAATAGAAGGTATTATTGGTAGTTATCTCTGATGGCACATTAAGCAGGCATCTCCAGAAGATGGAAAACGATCGTTTATTAAATAAAGTCGATGCAGGGAGAGGTGGAAAGGTATTTTATTTGCTAACGATAGAATCCAAAAAAAAGGAACAGTTACATCTTCTTAAGTTTAATCCACAATATGAGTTATTTAGGGGAATTTATGCATATATGTTCCTATATGGCATGCCTGACGAAAATTCATACGCAAGTGACAATCTACAACATGTCCTTTCAGAAATTCATGCAAGTAAGAATGACCTCTTCATTGATAGAATAGAGAAATGCCACTCAGATTACCAGGTTGAATCACAGCTTCTAAACGCTAGAGAGAAGCAATTACAGGTTTTTGTTAGGACATATTACAAGCCGATAGCAGGTACATTCATTACTGAGTTAATCTCTATCGCAAAAATATTTTTTACCAACATTGCATCGAATATATCACTTACTTCTACCACATCCCTGGAGTATCTATCAAAGACTTCACAGGATTTTATCTATTTAGGCCTAAAGTCTAGGATGTACAGACTGCTTTTGAATGTTTACTAAAAACAATATAATAAGACCAATCATGGAATTCCGTGGTGAAACGAGATATATAATAGTAGATGAAACACTGATTGAATTCATAGAAGATCTACGCAAATTTCGCAGAATAGAACGCGAGTTTGAATATGAAAGCTGGACCCATTTTCATAAACCTACTGACAATGACAAGGAGAGAAAGAAAGCATTCTACTCAGACAAGACAATGTCCGAGAAATTTTTTAATAAGTTAGAATTGAACAGGCATCAATATAAGACATCATTAAAAGAAGAGGGAAAGAACAGATTCGTCAATGTAGAAAAAGGATCAGAAAATCTTCTAATCAATATAAGAATACTTTAAGAGAGTATAATACATACTTAAAAAATAAACATGAAAAAACCCTCAAGGAATACTCATTTTTTTCTGATGTCTTTGAACTAATTTGTCCAATGCTTTTTGTAGAACATTAAGTGGATTTAATCGCTTATGCTAAAAATTACAATACTTTCTTTCTTAATGCCTCTGGCTTAACCTATGCCAGCTTGTGATTAAGCTGCATCATTGAGATAATCTGATTAAATCGCTGATTGGTCTCCTCACGAATAGTCTGTAGATTCTGTTCGTATTTCTGCTTCATTGTTTGCATTTCTATATCCTTTTCAGATAATTTTGCTTCAATGCTCTTACCCCCGGCTTCTAGTGCAGTATAATCTAGAAATGAAAAATATTTCATACACTTTGTGAGATAAATCTCTCTTCTCTCAGACTACTTCTTGGTATAATAGACGCTACCATTATGACCCAAGAACCATTCATTATAATCTCTATTAACCTCGTCAGAAATCACTATTTGGTATTCTTTTTCATCAATGCTTCCGGCTTAACTCTTGCTAATTTTGGGTTATGTTGTATCATTGTTAAAATCTGACTCATTTGATCGCGCATAGCCTGGATCTCCTCATTATGTTTGCTTTCCATAATTTCAATTTCATTCTTCTTTTTGGTTAGCTCATCAACTTTCTTATGCAAGCGGCACTCTTCATTTATAGTTAGATCGTTAATTGCAGCGACATAGCCCTGTGTTTTATCATTACCCTCAAGCAATTCCATATCTGTAAGTTTGAAGTATGATTTGGTTAGGCCGCTTCTATGTCCCATTAGGTATTCGCTGTACAGTGGATTCATGCCGCTGTTGATACAGGTTGTTTTGAAGAATTTTCGTAGGCCATGAGTCTGCATTAGTTCGGTACGTTGTGTGTGGTTATTTGGTTGTAATCTTATTCCAGTCTTATATAGCAGTTTATGAACCACGAAAGCTACAACATGAGTACTGACGGCTTTCGGTCTGTTGTATTCCGTTGCAGTATCAAATTCTATTCTGAATAGTGGGGAGTTAGGTTTTAGCTGCTCTCCTATCCTTTTACGCCAGTCTAGGTATTGGTCTATGTGTTTGGCGCACTCTGGAGGTACAGAACGTTGTATAGCTTTCCTGTTCTTTTTTGTATACGTTGATTTTATACAGGTTGTATTTGTCAATCTTTTGCAAGTCTCTTGTTCGTAGGTATGATAGAGCTCCACGACGTAGACCAGCACTAGACATTAACAGTATCATACACTTGTCTCTGAGTGGAGGCAGCGTCTACCAGTATCTTTATTTGGTCACGTGTATAGGGTTTATCCTCTACAACACTGTAATGCTTTGCTTTGAATTTCTTTAGTCGTTTCCAGTGTAGTGTGAAGCCGTTCATTTCGTAGAAGTGAGCGATAGGAGTTATGTAACTGGATACAGTTGTTGGAGCTAATCTTTTATCATGTCTTAGGTAAATAATGTAATCGCGTATTCTGCTTTCAAGGTCGCTTTCAGAAATTAGCACCATATCCTGATGGTTAGCTAAATTACAAAATTGTATGAAGTAATTAAACTTTAGATTGTATTCCTTTTTTGTAAACTTGCTATTTATTGAATTGATAAAGTTGCTGTATGTTTCTGCTTCTGTTTGTTGTTGCTTCTGGTTTGGTATCATTTCTCCCGTGCTTATACCAACGTAGCTCAAGCTATTAAGTATAGTATAAGCTATTCAATTATCCTAATTTGTCTAGCGCCAATCTGATCTACCATATAAAAATCATTGGCCAATTGAATAATATCACCAATTGATATTTTATAATGACTTCTCCTTTTTCTCAGTGGTATTCCAAACGGTTTTTCTTCTTGTCTAAACTTTATCCATATTCTGCCTACATTAAGTATATTTTTAAACTCGCATTCCCATATTAAATCATAAATCGTATCTAAGGCTTGTCTACTAAGATTGTCATGACTTAGGATAATTTCTGGATCAGGCTCTTTACAGAAAAAAACTCTAACTTTCATATTCTTACAACATTTAGATATTGTATTTCACATAGAATAATTACCAAATTGATACGCATTTCAATCAGTCCAAATGAAAATTCCTGCTGATTAATCCGTATCTTCGATATTGAATCAAGCGAATCATAAGCAATGTCATCATATTAGTATATTATGTAAAATCATCCTTGAAAAAGATTCAGAAAAAGCTGGAAATATTCCGTAAGATAGAGCCTTATCTAGCATTTCTTAATGTCCATCAACTACAAAGACAGGGCGCAGACATACAAACCAAGATAGAAGAATTGAAAGAATTGGATCAATCACTAAGACAGCGTGAAAAGGTAAAGGATGATGCTATAGTACAATTATCAGATCAACTTGTGTCTTTATCGGCTAGTTGCAGAAAATTATATTGGATCATCACTTTGCAGTAGCTTAAACTATTAGCTAATCATCTACAATCAATGGCTTTGATTTGATTGAAGATTCATAAAATATTATCCATCTAAAGGTAAGGCCCAGTTCTATCGTTATTCTATGTTCATTAAATCTCTGTTTTAGCTAAACTCAGACTATGGCTAGATGAGATGACAATAAGGAAAAAGAAACGTATGTTTATTAATTATGTATAATAATGTTTCCATGTTGGTTGTAAATAATAAAGGGCTTTCACAGAAATCATTGGTTTTGAACTGTTTGCTCATATTAGCAATATCGGGGATGACATTATTCAGTGGAATCAGCATTAATTTGAATAATAATCAAGCACAAGCACAAGAGGATCAGCAACAACAAGTAGGGCATACAAAGGCCAACAGACTGTGGGAAACACCTACCAACTTAAAGAACCCAGAATCAGTAGCTTATGCATCTAAACAAAATGTCTTGTTCGTTTCAAATGTAAATGGAAAACCAGATCAAAAAGATCAAAATGGATTCATTTCTAAAGTATCACCTTCTAATGGAAGCATAATTGAATTAAATTGGGTAAAAGGGCTAAATGCACCAAAGGGTATAGCTATTTCTAATGATGGCAGTAAATTATATGTTTCAGATATCACTGACCTAGTAGAGATAGATATTGCTAGTGGAAAAATAATCAAGCGCTTCAATGGACCAGGAAGCTCTTTCCTTAATGATGTTGTAGCATATAATCTAGGAAATATCTATGTATCTGATACAGGTACAAATACTATCTACAAGCTAGATACTAATCTTGGCAACAGTACATTATCTTCCTTACAAGTTTGGCTGCAAAACCCACAATTAAATGGTCCTAATGGTTTGCATATAGACAATAACAAAAATAAATTAATCGTTGTTTCTTTAGGACCTTTAAGTAAACCTGGAGGAGGCATGGAGGTTATCGATATAAAAAATAAGAAAATAAGCAGTTTAGGAAAAGCAGGAACCACGTCTCCTTTTGGCGGTCTTGACGGAATAGTATCAGATGTTACCGAAACACATTATTATGTTACTGACAATCCTGCAGGAAAGGTATATACCGTTAATGCTGATGGGACAGGGTATGTTACTTTGATAGATTTGCATACACAAGGGGCTGCTGACCTAGGATTTAGACCAGACCAAAGTACAATTATAATACCTCTTATGCAAGACAACAAACTTGTAGCTTACAAGTTAGTACAATAAATATTTGAGTAGTCGAAATGTACCTGTACATCAGATGACAATATTCTTACCATTCAAATTATTTATTGTAATCCTTTCCAAACATTTTCTGAAAAGCTGCCATACGTTCCTTCATACCTAAATTTGAGGCGATTGTTATTTACTAATAGTCTTTTTGTTGATGCTTGATCCATTCTAGTCGCTTCAATACCCTCAGGTAATTCTATTACTGCTCTATGGATCTTTCTTGTTACTGGATTTCTTATGGGTTCAAGTCATGCATCTACAATTTTATTACTTTTATTACTTTTATTGCCAATGGTCATGTGACTCCCTGATACCCTTCATTTCAAATCTAATATCTGCTCTTTTCACCTCGTCATGTTCTTCTATAATACTAGCATAAAGTGCAAAAGGACCACCATTACCTGCTTTTCCAATTATAATTCTTGATAGTACATCAAATTGTGCATCGTCAGCACGGTAATCTACATAGTATGATGCTCTTCCATGCCCTTCATGTATTGGTCCAGGCCAAGAACCAATAAATGCCATATTAAGTCCATCTAGTCTAATAGAATTGTTATGGTGACGATAACTACCATCTATTATATGAATTCCACTTAGCCCATCACAGTTTCCGTAGGTCGGTTTTGCATTAAATTGACATGGACATCCCCAGCCGCAATTACAAGCATCCAAGTAGTATACATGCATCTTCCATTCTGATTTTGTGTTTATTTGTGGTCGTTTCATAATATTTTATCTTTGGCGTATCGTTATTGTACATATCTATCCTTTGCCTTGTTGTCTTAAATGGATGGATTAGATTTAATGACAGATTGTGTCCCCAGTCGGTCTAAAGATGTCATCGGTTTACACGATATGCCCTATAGGTACAACACATCATTTGGCGCTTGCCACTCGTGATCGAAATACAAAATAAATTATTTATCATCATAGAGATGCAAGTCTATATTGGACGCAGCATTCCCATAATATTTATAATCTCTCCCGCTGCATAGAAGACGCTATTTCAAATATGATTATACTGGGATCTACAAGATTCCAATATTGTCGTTATTGAAACTTTGAGAATTAACAGAATTAAATAGAAGGACTCATCCACTAACTGCTACTATCTATAGATATCAATTTAAGAGTAACATTAATGCGCTTTTATATTGCACTGTACCAACTAACGTAGGCCAATTAGCCAAAAGTCTTTATTTTTAGTGCCCAAAAAACAGATTCTAGTAGATCAAGGCAATGTTGACATCTTTTCTTATCGGCATGTTTCTGGACTAGATCTAGAAGTTTAAGCAAGTCATTCATCACCTCATTTCTGGTCATTAACTTTAATGGTGGTATGATTTTCTCGTTTTCTATATCAGTCACTATATTCACTCTTGAAAGGGACCAATAGATGGTATGCTCGCATATGATCCTTGCTTAGCCTCTGCATTTAAGCCAGAGGCCGCAAGGTTTTGCGCCTACTCGTAAATGAAACGTAAAGCTCTTTTAACGAGTTCTCCACATTGATAAAGTCATATGAAATGTTCTTTTGTTCTACTAAATTATTTTATAAGAACAAAAAATTTTATCCATAGCTAAGTATAGTCCTATCTGTGTAAAAGAACACATTATTGAGTGCGTGTTCATTGCTAATCTGGTAAATAGAGTTAATAATTGTCATAGTTATGACTATTACTCAAATTTATGCGCATCAAAAAAGTGGAATATTTTTTTTTTATTTCTTATATTTTTGAAATCGCTTTCTTCAAATCGTCCAAATTCATTGCAGGATGTATTTCCACGTTGGCATCGAATCCCTGAAATAAAGGTTCTACAATAGTCGGGATCATATCTGGACTTGGCAAATCCAAGACAAAAACCATAGTTCTGTTTCCATTTACTTCAGTAAAGTATGCAGCCTCACAGTTGAACTTCTTGATATAGTCTTCGATAGTCTTCAAGAAATTAGGATCTTTGATCGCCTTGTTGCCGGCAGTTGTTGGAATCATTGCTCTAACTAATACTCTCATATCAATTCGTCATCGTAAGCCGGTCGTGCCATGATAATTAATCTTTCTATATGAATCCAGAATGATTATGGAATGAGCATAATTCCTAGACATTATCTTTTAGGTGCGTCTTCTCAACATTAGTCAAGTTTCCTATCAGTATAAGCAGAAGTTGAGCAGGTTTTTACCAGGTAATAAAAAGATAGAAAATATTGAGACGTCAGTCTATACATAGGAAGCGGCATTTTCAATAGTATTTATAATCTCCCGTGCTGCATATTGTTAATAGAATCGGCTATTTCAGAAATAATTATATGTATTTGAATCCGAGATTGTTACTGTCTCGATAATCACTTTGTACTCATGTCCCACCTAAAACTGATTATGTATACTGTATTTAAGGTCTGAATTGACCCTAGAATAATCAGATAGAACAAAAATTCTTCTATCTGACTGCTATACTGTTACTTCATTTTCCTGTTGCATTGAGGGCTAATTGGGCAATCTCTTGTGGATGTGATTCAAGTGACGCATGGCTAGCCGGAAGTGAGATAGTAGTAGCATTCATCTGTTTTGTGAACATGTGTTCGACAGCAGGAGGGATCATGGGGTCACTCTCAGAGACCTGGTACCAAGTAGGAACTTGCTTCCAAGCCGGAGGGACAGATTTTTCAGCAAAATTGAAGAAATTCCCTTTTTATCTTAATATAGATGTTAAAAGGTAGACTATGAATGGAATCGTTATCGACAATCGCTTTATCTAAAGAAGTGCTTTGTTGCGTGATTCTGAACCTACATTGCGATCATGTAAATGGCGCCACTTGTTTGGGCTATCAGTTTGCCTTGTTCCTCACAGTTAACGGGTTGTCTAGACATCTATGTATTCAGCTGCGCGCCTCATGATTGACATGCATCTAATTTTTATGAACATACCAAGTCTGTACATTTGATCTCTCAATTCAGAAAACCTCTTTAATGTGATATATTTCATAACGTAAATTAGACGACATTGTTTCCGACATTATTGATAGCACCAGTTAAATAAGAAATTTTTGAATTGTTTTCACAGACAAGTAATGCGGAAAACCTTTGTTAAGCTCGACTATTAGACTACAAATTGTAAGCAGGTTACCACTTGGTGACTAATAACCGTAATATGCCGCACCGATTCTGTCTTACCATGTCTTGGTATGTTTATGTATAGTATTAAATGAACCAGCCATAAACACTCTAAATATAGTATACACATAGTTTAATTTTTAAAAGAGAACAATTATCGAAGCATTCCAGAGAATTTCTAACCTATAGTAATAGTCTTTTAGGCATTTTGGAAGGCAATGCAAGCATAGAAAAACTTATTAAAATACCTTTACATATCCCTCTGATGTCATCAGTAGAGTCTTTAAGAGGAGTTGTCCGACGATTGGAAGACACGTTTAACGATCCACAGCGTAGAGAATTATCTTATTTTGATTTTTATGATGATTCCTTGACTTTTCATGATTTTCCTCCAAATCAACCAGCCAACAAGGAAGGTTTTAAACAGTTTATTTATCTCCTATGGAAAGCATTCCCTGATATAATAATCACTTTTGATGATATCGTAATCGAAGGAAATAAGGTGGCATGCAGATACAACTTATCTGGAACCCACAAAGATCAATTTGAGGATCTTCGGCCAACCGATAAACAATTCAGGGTCAATGGTATGACCGTATTTTCTTTCCGTAATGCAAAAGTCATAGAACGTTGGAATGTGGTAGATATGAAGTCATTGATGGAACAGTTGAGGACCCAATCCTGAGCCATGTTTGTCATTCGCATAGATCAACACCGGCGGTAAGTTGGACAAACCTAATGTTCTAAACAGATACTGTCCTTAACATATTGAATGAGGGTGCCTCATGATAGATATGCACCTAATTTTTGTCATCACAACAAGGCGTCAGTCTATGCATTTTATGTCTCGATTCAGAAAAGGTTTATAATCTGGCGCGCCGCACATCTGTAATAGAAGACGCTATTTTCGAGATAAATAAATTAGATCTGCTGCAAAATCTGAAATACTCAGACGTATTAAAATTACTGGACATTAACATAATTAATTAGTCAGTTTACATGGATTAATTGTTACTACTATCTATAGATATCAGATTCTCGCAAATCAGAGCTAAAATTTAACTGGTCAGTCGGCTCTTAGGTTCTATTGTAGAGGGGCAAAGCCATTAGCAGGTTGGTTAGTATCATGGGGGATCTGGTACCAGGTGCAGTTTCTGGGGCTGATATGTAACCCAGGCGCTATAGTTTTGGCACAGCTGTCACTATTACATCCACAATTTTATCATTTCGAAGATACAGCGCAAGCGCAAGACAAGATCAATATTAAGAAGCTTGTTGTAATAATAGTGGTGATCATAATAATGAGCGAATTTGCATTCTTCCGATTTAGAAGTCATAATATGCTAACTATAGAAGAAGAACAGCATAAGGATGAGATCGTTGAACTAACAGAAGAAGTTCTAGATACAAAAGGTATGGAATGTGATTCCAAAATATCAAAGATCTCTGAGGAACAATTAAGAGAAATTCTTGAAGAAGTAAGGAAATTACGAAGGAAAAGAAAAAGACTACTCTCAACAGCAGGTGATAGTACAGAAAAAGAAGAAGAAGTAGAACATCCGAATGAGAAGAAAGCCCATATATCAGATAGTGGCTATATATCCTATAGAGGCGCTTGAATTCCATAGATGGTAGAAAGCCTTACAACCCGCTGGCTTTTAGCTCTTGGCTTAGCTACGTTATGTTTTGGAATATTTCTATTTGTGTTGCGAATTCCAGTACGAACAATAGGCATATTTTTTGCGTTAGGAATACCTTTGATTTTATTATGGCTATATGTTGGTGATAAATCAAGACAACAGCAGCCAAATGATGGGAAGACAATTAGTGATCTTGGTAGTAGTAATAATCCTGACCAACACCAACTACAACAGCAATGTATATGTCCTATCTGCAAACATGAACAAGCAGGAGTATGTCTGAATCAAAAATGTGCATGTTGTACTATAATGAAAGGAAATAAGGTAGTCGGACATAGCATTAATCCATTGCAATAGATAGCACTGTAGATAGTGATGTTGTATTACACGATTGTCACAAATATACTATACTATTAATGAAGGGGCGCGCCTTTCCCTAACTAGCCTTTGATTATGACATTGCTGCTATCACAACATAAGCTTATTGAATGGTTAAGTGATAAAATATCGAGGAGTGTTAGCTTAACCAAATGGGCAGCTCCTGAATAGACTCGAGCAGTCATCATCAAATAGTGGATCTCAAACATCATATATTATTATTTTATTTAAAATCATCCGAATAACCCTTACATCTATAATTATTCATAGTTTAGGTTGGCCTACATTCATCAAAAGTAAGTAAAAAATGGTAGCCTATCTGTATTAATAGTAAGATAAAGAAAAGGCTGTAGTTTGAAATACTATTCAATTGACTATTATTTAGATTTTGAATTTTGATTTTAGCCAGATAATATTTATATAAAATATTGAGAATGGCTTTCCTAATGAGAAAGAACACTGTATTGTGTGTAAGTCTCCTGCTTTCAGTAGCACTCGGATTCTCTATACTAGCCAATGCTGGTTTCAGTGGCGCGCCGTCAGTATTTGCACAGACAATAACACCGAAAATGCACTTGGAGGAAGGGCTTAAGGCATTAAAAAGTGGCGATAATCAAGGAGCAATGATGCACTTGAATGCAGCAGATCAGGGTCTTACTAGTGCTTCCGATCAATCTGCAAAGATGCACTTGGATCAAGGAATTCAAGCGTTAAAGAATGGAGACAATCAAGGAGCAATGATGCACTTGAATGCAGCAGATCAGGCTCTTAAATAGTATAAATTAGTCCAAGAAATAGAGCTTATTTCAGGATAAATTTTTTTCATTTTGGACGTACGCCGACAACTGACATACAAATGAAGTTTAACCTCATTAGTGTCTATGTATGAGGTCTATACAGAGAACGGCTTATCTTAGATAATGCTTATAATCTCGTATGCTGCAATCTGTATTAGAAGACACTTTTCCGATATAATTATGCAGGATCTGATATGTTATCCGATTTAGTCTGATTCGGATTACTAATATGAGAGTCGGTTATCTACCTACGGTTTAGCCAACACATTGTACAAATATCTATTTTCTATCTTTAATTTCCCAAACCTTATAGGTAGATAACCATTCATCTTTGCTGTACTAACATTATATTTGATCATATAATTGGGATTAAAGTCTAGTCTCATCAGAGAACTACATCTGTCAAGCCAATTCGGTATTGCACCAAAAGCCTCATCAGGAAAAGATTTTCTAATATTAATATGATATGAAACGAAAATATGCACATTGCAAATTTTTCCCATGATTCCAATATGGTGTTGCACGTACACCATTAACATCGAGCGATGTATCTGGAAATGCACCTGCCGTTTAGTCTAGACTATGTCCGGCTTATTCTCGGACGAATTCAATAAGGTAATCTAGGGAAGATGCATTCTGAGTATATCTTACGTACGCACGCATGTGCATTGCAGCATACTGAATTTTTATAAAACGCAATAAATACAGTCAGAAGTACCAAGTAACTGATAAGCTAGAATGATTATTTTATTTATTAATACAAAATAAACAGTGAATATGATTAGAACACATTATAAAATTGTGTGCATTCACTATAGCTAGGAATCCCCAGCGATTTCTCTTCGGTATTGACATTATAGGGCGATCCGGGTGGACAACTGGCCCGGTCGCTCTATCTTTTCTAGTTATAGATGTTATTACACTATAGAAAAAATCGAGGTGATATCGATAATAGGAATTTTGAATACCAATTGAGAACTCAGACTATAGTGCCCAGATATTACACTGGAAGATTCATGCTCCAATAATTGGAGGTATGATATCAATTGGGTAACAGCGAGATCAAATTAATAATTAGAAGATCTAGTATCATCAACACCCGAGATACCCGGCTATTTTGACTCTTGAAAGATTTTAGTGATATATAGAAGACACAGAATAAAGTTTAATTTATAATAGAATTCAAATCTATCCAGGACATCTCGGGCGCAATTATATCATATCAGTATAGTTTAAAGCAGGTGAGGCTATCTATAATAGGTATAATAAGGATAAAAGTGGTAACAAACGCTAGTTATTAATCAATTCTGTTTATGATGAATACAAATATTCTACACAAAATCTTATTGTGATATGAGCGAATCTCATCGCC
This sequence comes from uncultured Nitrososphaeraceae archaeon, assembly GCA_963765895.1. Lineage (GTDB taxonomy): Archaea > Thermoproteota > Nitrososphaeria > Nitrososphaerales > Nitrososphaeraceae > JARBAU01. The sequence goes on from CAVXZB010000048.1 coordinate 43,098, forward strand.
TATCTAACATTCTCATCTTCAAGAAAGGACTAGAGCGCATGAATAAAGTGGCGCAGCAGGTGGGGTTAGAAATAGGGAAGGAAGTTATAACATCGCTCTGTCGAATATAAAGAATGTTTTACCAGAATTTGTGAAGTGGCAATTGCCAATCTATCTGGATCGTCCTGATAGACAGGCATCTAATTTGTATCAACATTCCAAGGCATCAGACTATACATTTGATATCTCAATTTGGTATAGAGCAAGTTCTTACCATGTCCACTTGATATATTGAATCCTCCTGTTCTATAGGTTAAAGGCTATTTTGTTTTTTCATCGACATATATAGTACCTACTTATCTTAAGAGGTTCTTCTATAGATTCATCCGTGATTAAATTGACAAAATGATATCTTTTATCCTCAGTATTGTAAATTATTATACTTGGCGTATTCTCAATCTTATTTTCTATATTTGGAAAGTTCCTATGTGCTGTACCAGGATTGAGTACTTGTATTCTCTTGATAGCTGCCTCATTTTTCAGAGCTATCTCAACTGTTTCATTACGCCGCTTGTGTGTATGACCGTGAATAAAGACATCATAAATTCCACTCCGAATAGCGGCCTCCCTGAGATTTTCGCTTGTTCCATGATAGATTCCAAACCTAGAGCTTGAGATCTCTCTATCATCAAATTCAGCCTTCAATTCGCCACCTATTTCTATAAATTTTTTGGATAGCATTAACTTTTCCCCATCATTGTTACCCAACACTCCGATGACTCTAACCTCCGGTAACACGTCCTTCAAATTCTTTAATTCATCTACCACTCCAGGGAATACAAAATCACCTGCATGAATGACTAGGCTTATGCGTTCTCTTTTGAATATTCTGATGGCTGATCTAAGACTGTCAAGATCATCGTGGGTATCCGAAATAATACCTATCTTCATAAGGACGTTAACTAGCCGTAGTCATTATTTCAACTTTAAGTACAATAAATTAGTTAATTTACAAACTCAAATAGATGATGTCTCCAGCAAAAGTCCCTCGCAATAAGGACATTTTTCAATCAAGTCCAAATTCAATCTGTCGTTATCTATAAGTGCATGGCAGTGTCGGCATTGTATTGTCAATTTTATATACCACTCTTCTATAGAAGACTATGCCATATAATCCTTTAATTGTATATTTTCTTTATATACTAACACTAAGACTTATAGAAAACCGCGCTCGAAAAGAGGATATTGATGTGACACTTCTCCTTTTTGACCGTCTCAAACAACCGATCGAGATCAGCTAGGTTGCCGGCATCACCCTGCACGCCGGTGATGTTCATATCAATTTCTTCGACTGCATTATCAAGCCTTTTGGCTGCTGGCCGGTGATGAAGACATACGCACATTTCTCGATGAATAATTTCGCGGTAGCAAGCGCCATACCGCTGGTCGCTCCTGTAATGACAGCTACTCTATTCTCTAATTTTTTTGACATGGATAGAGGCATTCCGTTTCCTCTTTTATGGAGATCATCCATTATCCCTTATCCATTATTCACAACCCACTCCTTATCACTACATTAAGAATTGTAATTATATAAGTTGATAATTCGAGGTCTAACCATTAGGTCTGGATGATAAGGTGATGGAAGATATAAAATCGTCTACTTTCTATCTGTTCCAGTATAGAAAGTACCTTTTGATCCCAAGCATCTCCTATTACCTGAACCACACAAATTGTCGAGTCGGCAACTGGTTTTGGAAAATAAAGAGCCATTTTACCTAATAGTTTATTGCCTATAGAATCTCCCTTGCAGCTTTAGCAAATTGACAAAGTTACAGATTATTTCTGACTGGCAACGTATCAGGGAAATTATTTTAATTGGTATAGTATTGAGGCTTTAATAAGCAAACTAAACATGTTACAGAATATAGACTTGGTCTTCTTCAAGATCCTGTCAATATTTATGCAACTTTTTTATTCCGTGTTGTATAATGGAAAGATTACATAGCGTTACGTATCTTTGTAATTATCTCTTGATTTGACGAGGTAGACTCTAAATATATACAAAGATATCTATCATTTCTAGCTGTTAGCGAAGCTATAGCTATTTTTAGTAACCCATGGATTTGTACAAGTTCGACTCGATGAGCCGAATCCTTGCTCTTTCCTATCTGAACGTAGCGTATCATCTTTTATTCTCTTCAATGTACTAGCTAAGTAATTTGTATAGAAAAGATAATTCGTATTGTAATGGCAAAATGTAGCTGAAGCCTTTAGACTATGTTGCCGATACTCTTTTGTTTCTGCAGAAGATAATTGGAAAAGTCTAGTTTTGATTAGACTGTTATTGATATTACCATCCTTACACTGTTTTCCAGCGATTAGTTTCCCGTTAGTATCTGTAACAGCCGCAAACCTTACTTCTTTGCTTATGTCAAGAGCAACCAGACACATTTCATCAAAGAAGTCATATTCTTCCAATTTTATCGTAGATAGGGTACATTACGATATATTAACTATTTGGAAGAAATATTACATACAATATTCTTATGTGTTTATCTTATATTAAAAGAAGAAAAACTAATAATATTTTGATAAATATAGAAATAAATTATGAGATATGTCTCCATCAACTAGCCTTTTCCTGCCCAGTACAATATGTAAATAGTAAGACGTCAATTAATCGTCAGTAGGTTTGCAAAATGACTTGTAAAGGCATATGTATACGTCACAAGGCACAAAAACCAGTTGGCTCTGGCCACTACGCTTTAGGACAGAGGCGATGCCAAATTTGTGAAATATTCATCAACTGGGTTGGATTGTGGTGTCCTTGCTGTGGCTATAGACTGAGAACAAGGCCACGAAATTTGAAGTATAAGGATAAGCTTAGAGCAAGAAAGAAAAGAGAGGAGGCAGATATGCTCATTCAACAACAGCCAGCGTCTCAGATACAAAAACCAGGTAAGAGTATTATGCATAAATCAGTTGACCGCTAATAAGTTAAAGTAATACTCAGCGATGTATGTATGATTGCTACTAATTCAGAATATGTGTTACTCTAACTATAGAACTACTAAATAGGTTAGCTAGCAGATTTGCAGCCATTATATTTATCACTCCATCTATGTGAAATTCATTGACTATTGTCGAGTAACCATAAAAATATTAGCCATTACTGTAATCTCATTCTTATAGAGAGTAATAAACTTAGTTACTGAACATGATGTGAAGATAATCAAGGTTTTAGTAAACGTGTTATATGGCGCGCGCCTAATCATGGACATGCAGCTTTTCATCTTGAGCACATGCTTATACGACTGGCCATAATATAGTTAAGATATTACAGAATGTATCAACGCCACTCAATATTCCCATAAGCTCATCTTCATAGCCTGGTACTAACTCGTTTTAAAACGCGTTCATCATACCGATTTTGTTTTACTAGTCTTGACATCTCAACCGCAGCACTTAAAGTCTTTATGATATCTTGTCGCATATGTTCATTATCTTTCATCTTATCAAAGTTGTTCTCTGTATCTTCAGCATACCAACCTCTTGTCCACCCTACAAATGGAAATTTGCCGAACACAAAACCAAGCTGGGACCAAAATGTGAGAAGCTCTTCTGCAACATGTTGTACATTGTCCTGACCTCCTGTAATTATAAATGCGGCAACTTTATCTCGAATAAGGTATCTCTCATTAGTAATATTCTGATTTTGTACACAATTCATCCTCTGAACCATCTGATAATAAAGTGAACTGGCACTACCACATCGAATAGGAGTAGCGATGATTACGACCTCAGCCCACAGGATAACTTTTTGATAAATCTCTATCATCCGATCTTCCTTATCCATCTCCGATATTGAACATGGAAATATGCATGCACTAGCATTTTTCGAGTAGTACCCCTCACAATGTTTGAAGTGCAAGTCCCTAAGCTTTATCACCTTAGTTTCGGCACCAAATTCATGTTTCGCGTAATCTAACGCATAATTTAAGGCATCTTCTGATGTACTTTTCCGCAGGGCAATCTTATCATTTGAGTTAGTAGTCGATATTCCTAGTATTCGTGTGGTCTTTTTAGTTTCCTTAATAATTTGCAGCTTACTATTCTTATCCATATGGTTCAAATATTCTCTTACCGAATTTTGTAAGTCAGAATATTCTTTGTGTGGCTGTGTAACCCTTTTGCCAATATTAGTAGGAATGGAGTTCACATAGAGCTTATCTTCAATTACCTTAGTCTCATAAGAGTCAACACTATCTCCTCCCTCGTGCGGAGCCTTGCCATCAATGATAGAATATTTCCAACCATGCCACGGACAGGTTACAACTTTCTTTTTCTCATCTAATATGCCCTTACTTAGCGGCCCCCCTTGATGTTGGCATTTGTTTAATATACAGTAGTATTTGCATCTACATTGAATACAGCGATTTGGATTTTAGCTCCTTCGTCATTGCTTACTACAAATTGTCTTGATTTACCAGCTGGTAATTCCTCAATTGTACAGAGATAACGAAAAATAGAGGATTTGTTATCATCATCTTTATAGTTGTCTATTCTCTTCATGCCCATTCTTACTTATCTTCTCCTATTCCATAATAGTTTTTATCGTAAAAATCCGTCGGAATATACTAAGTATCGCAATGAATAACTTCAAAGACATGAAAGAAACTCACTTCTAGTTGAGAATTTTTCTTTAAACCTTCAATACATAGCATTTATGGTAAATTCTGCATTGTTAGACCGTACTCAGTTTAGTATATATTTTATAACTTCACTATAGGAAAAGCGAGCAGATTGTGTTCGCAATAGAGAATGAAACAAGACAATTGCATATTATCATTATCTCATCACAATCAGTAGTAGGCATAGTAAATTTTTCATAATTTCTCTTGCGTTCTAACTTCATTCCAAATGATCGTATTCGATTTGTAGTCTCTGAAAAATCATGTACTTTGTCTCCTAACAAAATAGTCTTTTACATCTATATCGAAATCTACTTCAAACTTTATTCTTAGTCTTAAATTGCTAGTTTAACCATCGCCACTCAACTCCTTATATCTCCACTCTATACAAATTAGGATTATAGTTCCTATTCATTAAATGACACTCTAATCTATATTATAATTATAAACTCGAAAACAATTAGCAATTATAAATAAATTTGATGAGGTAGTAGCGTCTACAATAGAATAGTCTTTAAACCTAAAAACAGTATCATCCAGTTTTTCTTGCGCCAATATTCATAACCTTCTTCGTGGTTAAGACCTATTTTCTAATTATGTTCTGGTGCAATATATTCTAGTTGTACATATCAACGGCATGGTTTTTAAAATGAATACTGTCTTTTTATATAGCATATTCAATTGGTAATGTGGAACATGTGCTTGCGCGCGTCCATGTCTTAGGTGCAGTCGACAAGTAGGTGCTACCAACCCAACACCTTCGCAGATTTTGCAGCTGCACCTCGTGACGCTTGATTAGGATCCTTATTTTCAAATTGAACTTCGTAGATCGCCTGTCGAATATTATCAGCTATTTGAGGGTATTCAGGAATTGATGGCCGTGTTCCTGCAAACGGAATCATGGAGACTAGTTGTCTATAATATGGATAAGATAAAGCAGTAGAATTTAATAAATCACTTTTACCCATGGATATTTGAGTTGGCAGTACCCCAGTTTGACGAAGATAAGGACCAAGTATCTTGGGCTCGAGGGTTAGTTCAATTAGCTTCCATGCAAGATCCTTATGAGTGGATGCCTTGGGTATGCCTAATGCATAGCCTCCCATCAATGTTGAAGTTTGATTATTTTTATATGGAACTGGTAGCGCTGGGATAAAACCAATCTTGTCTTCAAATTCCTTTCCAGACTTGCTTTGAAGAAATGTTACAGGTAGCCATGATCCTTCAATCATGACTGCAAACTCACTGTCTAAAAATTCCGCTCCCCCGAAATGATTCTTCTGTGGTTTAATTCCAGCATCGACAAATATCTACTATGCCAAGCCAAGATATGAAGAATTGAGAAGTTGGGTAAATAGTGGTCAAGTTGACGTATTGAGATTTAGGCATAATATGTAGAAGCAAACTCAGGTAGGTAACTAATTTCTTAACAGCCTATACATTTCATATATTCCAAGGTGCATGGAATTTGAAGCATTAACTATCCATGAGTAGGAATATAAAAGAAACCTTAAAAACAATAAGGACGAGACGAGATGGATGATGTTAATTATTTCTTCAATGCCTCATTCAATAGTTTCACGTATTGTTCTAAAGCATTGTGCCTAGAAAAAAAGTCTACTATCACATTTCCATCTTCATAGTCATTTATCGCCTGCCTGCCAGGAAAGAAATCATCTACATCTTTGTCTATATTATAGAGTATTGTTTTCTTCATGGACTTAGCCATAATTTAATATCATATGATCGGAATACTATATAGCATCTACATAATCAAGAATAAATAAATCAAGAGATAGATTCCAATCAAATGAATGAAGTGATGGTCTGCAGATGCAACCATTCCAAACTCTATCATATGTTTTCAACAATTACGAATGTAAGAACTGGAAAAATCATGCCAATTGAATTTTGTCTAGAATGTGAGTGTCATAAATTTATAGATAAAGAACAGGAACGATTGAATGAATAAGTAATAGTATTACCAAATTATGGTAATTCGCTATCAAAAGTGTCCATATATAATATGTATATGTTTATCATATATTTTTATAGTGAGTACTATCTCCAATCTGTCGGTAATACTGTTGTCATCTTGATTATGGTCATCATAGCTGCCAATGTATTTAGCCATTTCAGGTACTGTTACTGGTAAGAAGGGCTTGGCTACTGAAAATAAGACTGGTAGTACTAATCACATAGGAGAGGCCGTTTGGCAGTTAACGATCCTGGTGCCGATGGACCAAAAAAGCCAGTTAAAAAATAAAGACTATTTCTTTAGACACCTTATTCAGTGCTTCAATATACGCTCTACTTTTTCAAGTACTAATTTCATCTCTTGATGCAAAGAACCACGCTCAAGGCTAACCATCATGAATCTTATTGAATCCTTTATAATCTGTAATTCTTTCTTGTTGAACTGACAGGGCTCAGACATTCTTTTTTCTCTTTTAAGCGATTCGTTAGTGCAATTACTGTTCACTGATTTTAGGTCATCTTACTTCAAGATGCGTCATTTGATATTTGTTAGCAATATCATCTAAACATATATTGGTAAGTGTAGAATGGAAATAGCCTCTTAGACTAGATTGATGCTGTCTGGGGAGCAAAGTGGAGAACAACCAAGACCCTCCGCCATCAAAACCAGCAGATGACAACGTGAATGAGTAACGTCTAAAAGTCCGCTCGAAAATGTCGAGGTCTGGAATCATACTTTATTTTTCTCTCATGTTAACTGATATTCGGAATCTTCGTTATCGAAGTAGTTGTGGATTAAATTGTAGACAGAACCAAAGATTTAACTTTTTATCCATGTAGCAAACCGCTCCAAGGCGTTCTTAGAGTGGCGTACATAATAAATTTACTTTTAGAATTTCAAATTAGATTATCGCTTACATTTTTTTCCGTTAATCAACTGTCTAGTACGGTAGGACTGCCCTTATACAAATTCACGAGAAAAGAGAGAATTTAGTTCTCAATCATGCAGATATCTGACGATTTGCACCCATATAAAGCGGATTTTTGTCAGGATCAACAAGAAAAATGAATACGCTTAATCCCTCATTAATAAAATCAGATGTAAAGACAACACCTTTCTCTTTGAGTTCTTTTACAGCAATCTCCAGATCTTCTTGACTCTCAAGAAGAATTCCTAGTGAAATACTCTCACATTTCCCGAGAGTCTGTCCAGGATATACTTGAGTTGTCAGGCTTATCCTTATTGGGAATCTAGAACCGACAGGTGTTTCTACAACTCCAAATTCAGAAGTAGGTTTCTGAGCTAAAATGAATCCAAGTGTTTCGGTATAGAATTTAAGTGATTGTTCTACATTGGAAACAAGGATTCTCACAAAAGCGCCTTTATTCTCCATACTTTTGGATATAAGGATTTGCTTTATATGCATTTATAATGGAAATAACAAATTATTATTAAAGTTTAACTATATGTTCTTATTTTGAGACAAAATATTCGGTCGGAACCAATCGTAGTAACAGCTTTAGACGAATAGCTGAAGTATATTCTAACGTACCGTCAAGTATATTGGAATTAAGAAAGCAAGAATGAGATTTAAAGTAATTATTATCGTTTCGAACTGCGTGCACTTAGGACTTCGGGGCCGCTTCTGTCTCTCGTCATCATATAATTATATAATTATACTTCATTAATAAGCTCAGGATATTATTTGGCGTGCCTCATGATAGAAATTAGGTTTATGATATGCCGAGGTATAGGCCATATTTCTCGTTAGTATTGTTGGTAACGATGATCAAAAATGCACCTATGGCTTCTTTGCCATAGTTGTAACAGGATGTATTTCTGTCCATTCACCATGTTCCTTATCCAATACATATGATCCTGTAACTTGAACGTGGCTACTTACTGGCTGAATATCTATGTCTTGATGGAAATTCTGACAAGCCGAAATTGCAGTTGCCTGGGTTACTTTTCCTATACAAATAGGCTCTAGGACTAGATCCCCGAATTGGTTCTCTTGATTAGCCGGATTTACTAAATGTGCATGGGGGGGATCAGGCTTTAATCGTATATGCAGGTCACCATCTCGTTCGGTTCTGATGCTATCAATAATACCTGTTACGGTTATGCATGATTCGGAAGCTATTACAATTGATGGCGACGATGGCGCAGAGGTTGTGGTACCGGCTAATGAGGAGGAGAAACTATTGCTTCTTGTATCCTTGCTATTTTTAGAAGGAATACCGCTTAGTTCATCGTCATTATTATTATTATTGTTATCACCATTACTGTTATTATTATCCGCGATCCTTTCACAATCTCCATCAGGGCTACGGTGAAAGCCGTTTGGGCATCTAGGTAGCATTCCTTCATGAGGAACTACTTGTTCACAATCTCCACTTGGATTTTTATGATAACCATTTGGACACCTTCCGTCAGCTTGTTGGGGAAGGAAAACATAGGGAACAGTAGTAAGAATAATGGTTAAAGATGTAAACAAAAAGGATGATTACGCACATTGTCATGGTTGTCATGTATTTACTCTATCTATTCTCGTTTTGGTTACATTTTGCCAAGCATTCTTAATTTCATCTGGCACGAATTCTAATAATATCTTGTCTGCCCTTTCATGAGCATCTGATAATTCCTTATTATTTGCTAGTTCTTGTAAATTTTTAATCAGACGAGTGACAAAATCATCAGATAACTGAATTATCGTTTCATTGTCCTTATGTAATGAGTATGTCATTTGGGATTGCTGTTTACTATCAAGTAGTTATATTAAAGCGATTGAGTCAGAAAATAATTGCTGAATGGGACTATTTAACAGCCAACTTCACTAATCACTACTAGCCTGAGCCTTGTTATACAATAACTGTTTTCTGTCTTTAATTTTCCCCAGACTTATCAGTAAATAACCATCCTTTTTGCAGAATTAATATTATATTTGATCATATAATTGGGATTAAAGTCTAATCTCCTTAAGGAATCACATCTGTCAAGCCAATTCTTTATTATATTAAAAGCCTAATACTAGTCTTTAGTGATAGTATAAGTTCAATAAGAAATTTCTGAATGCAATTCATAGAGAAGTAATGCAGAAAATCTCTCAAATTAAGCACGAATATTAGGTTACATAAGGTAGCAAATTACCATCTGGTGACTAGCACCCGTGATCCTCTGCTTTTTATATGAAATTTATTTATTATATCTGAATGCAAGGTGTTCTCCATTGTGACACAGTGGACAATCTTTGTCTCTCCTTCGTTCCAAGTCAAAAACGACTCCGCAATTCCTGCAAATGCGTATATTTTTTGCCATGCTAATAGAATGTCATTGCTTACTTAAGGGCTATGTAGACAATCCTGTAAGTCCACATTGTAAATTATCTCTGGTTAGTTTCTGATGAGTTTTGCTATTCATCATACGATTTATTAGCATTCGATATCACCAACATAAATTCGCTAATTTGCTTACCTAAACTTATGCATAAATGCGTCTGATTTTAATCACAATATTTGACGGTACTTTTATGATTTATTTGATAATCGTCATAAATCTCGCATTTTGACCAGCTAATATCTCTTCTATACCTCCATCATCGTTCTTCAACAGTATAAGAAATAACAAAAGCAATCTCATTTTATTAATTCATTCATTTTGATTGATTTTGTTGTTGCTGTAAGAGAGATGAAGACGACCTTGACTGTGGCAATTGGAAAAATGGGACTGCTCCTCCTTCCTGTCCTCCACCTAGAGAATATGGCAATTGTCCATTCCACCTATTGATTGCCTGCCACTGAAGATATTGAGGATCTTGTCTTAACTGCGATGTAATAATTCTAATTGCTTGTGATTCTCCACCAGCCTTTGCTATATTAGCTTTAGCCTGTGCTTGAGCTTGTACAACTGTCTGGTTAGCTACTACCTGAATTCCTCTCAAATTATTCAATTCTGTCAAGTACTTTTGAAAAGCTACCACTTTATCTTCAACCTGGCTAGAGAATGATGGCGAGAACCTAAAATCAGTAATAAATATAGTCTCTACCACAATATCTTTTGCTGACAAGGAGGTTCTTATCGTATTTGCTATAACATCCTTAACAATGGCTCTTTTTGTAATTAACTCCTCAGCGTTGTATTTTGCCACACTTGCTTTAACTGATTCTTGTATTGTAGGGGCTATTACTTTATCTGCATAGTCTGGGCCCAACTGTTGGTAAACCTTATTTACATCAACAGGATTCAGATGGTAATTTAACGCTATCACAGTTTGTACTTGTTGTAAATCATTAGATGCAGCCGAAGCATTAGCCACGAATTTGAGTGTACGTACTTCTAATGGTATGACCTGCTCTGCAAATGGTATTATGAAGTGTACACCTTCACTTAATACTCTGTTCTCGACAGCACCAGCATATAGTACAACTCCTCTGTGTCCTGCCTGTACTATGACTACTGATTCAGACATTATCAAAATAATAATGATAAATGTAACTATTGCTGCTATAATTAACAATTTGTTAGACCCTCTAACCAGACCTGATCCTACAGGTTCAAGAGGTTCCCCTTCAGGTGTCCTCTTATTATTAGCTGATTTCTTGAACGGATTTTTCAATGAATACCTCTACTCATTTGATCATATTAATCAATAAGATATAGTACACTCTCATACCTATAAGCACCTTTTGAATCTGGTAGTAATATAAAAAATATTATCAAGGATATCATTTTAGATGAATATAATCATCTATTTTTCTTTTTTATACTATTAACATGCGGTATGCCAACTATATCTATAAAGGATACAAAATTTTCATTTCCTTTACTTACTTCTCTTTTTTGTCCAACTTAATCTCTTATTATTCAATAACTCAAAATTTTCATAGATATGAGGTCTCTTGGTTCTCATTCCTTCTACTGTTGGTTTGGCTTTATTCCAAAAAGGAGTAGGATTGAATGTATCAAAATAGAGGTTTTGATCCATCAAACCATGACTTACAAGAACACCCGATAATTCAAAAAAACCACATACAGCTATGAAGTAGGACCGTTCACTAGAAGCACCAGGATATTATTCCAAATATTCATAGTCCTTTGCATCCAGTCCTTCCAGAAATCATAAGATAGCATTTCTATGGTTATCATATATTTGATATAGATTTAGTAAGGTGTCTGTGTTGCTGGCTCTGGGATCACCTTTACTTTTCATTCTGTACTTCTAATCCATATCTACATTTACTCTGGCAGTTAAAACTTGTGATATGCTTCCATATTGTTATTAGAAGACACTTTCTGACATCATTTATGTTGGACTTAAGTGTCGCTGCGATTTCGATTTAAACCCCTAATAATTAGATTAGAACTTTTGTGTTCCTTAGGTACCAGATAGGAATATATCAGGCAGTATTATTTCCACCAACGCATCTATAATAACTGGGAGATTTACTGGTAAAGTCTGTACTCATATAGCTGAGCGAGCATGCATACCTACTTTTGGGCCATACAATGTAAGGATTAATCAGAAAAGCCATCAGCTACATCAGCTGTCTTGGTAAATCCCTCTACTGTATTTATCATAACTCTAACCTGGAGCCATGCTGCCACTTTGTCTAGTCTACCTAGTTCATGTTTAAGGCTGCCTAATATCGATAAACAAGCTAATTTTGCAGATTCATATCCTTGCTCAACAGACACATCGTTTGTTCCTACCTTGCCATAAGGTCCAGCAGCAACAGAACCATCATGATTTTGCGGTCAATGACCTAAGATATATGCTTTATCTCCTCGAAGCCGAACCCATACAGAAGGGGTTTTAACGTCTGATGGTACTTCTAGTGATTGTGGAATTTTGAGAGCAAGAGAATTAAGTTTAGATTCTATTTGATCCATGTAGCTACTATTATATTTCAATAATAGGGTTATTATTAAGTTCTGGAACTATGTTAAAAATATAATTTTATTATTTGATTCCCCTTTATTCATTTCAGATAGTAATGTTTGTAAATTGAGTGGCAACGCATCCATAACCAGCCGCCCTTCAGTATCTCGTGGCCATTCTTCGGAGGGCCTATCGCGATAGATTTCTATGCCATTATTTTTAGGATCTCGTAGATATAACGACTCAGTTACTAAATGGTCTGCAAACCCATCGAACCGCATTCCAGACCCTTTGAGGGCAAGGTAGGTTGGCAGCGAGATCGCCCCTATCTGGAAGGAGTATTGCAAAGTAAAAGAGTCCTGCAGATCTAGGAGAAGGAATTTTTGCATCTGAACTGTGTTGGAGTGAAATTAGTGGTAAACTCAGATGAACCAGAGAGATGTCTGAAACCCAGGTCATAGATGAAACCTCCATGATGGTCCTGGTATTTTCTGATTGGCTGTAAATCAAAATATCCCCCATAAAGCCTTAATTCTCTGTTAATATCCTTGACGAGTAATAATGGAGGTCCAATTCTAATTCTACTACTGTACACGTGTCTATCCATAGCATTCACTGTTGAGTTTCCTATTCTACTAGAGGTCATGTATTAACATAAAGATAAGATTGTTTTTGGGTATTATGCAAGCTAAGATTAGTTTTGGTGTAAATTTTCTAATATTTGTCTGATTTTATTGTCCAGTTATAAAACAGTCAAACTGAGCAAACAAGTGTAAAAGTAGCTTCACATGCTAAGTTTGTTGGTTCAAGCCTTGACTGCTACATTGCTAGAGAGAATGGTTCTACAGAATGACTGTATACTGACAACGATTATGGCTATACTCAATTCTATAAATCAGTGGATACCACTATGATGGGTAGGTTAACCTATGACAAGTTCTTACATTCTGGTTTGACGATCATCATGAAACTAAATAGCGTCCATAGAATATCATGGAAAGAGGGGAGATCTTTATCAACGTGTTGGGTCGATCATAAGCATAAGAGAGTGAATCAATAGCCTTGGCAAAAAGAGTCGCAGATATAATAGTCGACTCGCTAATAGCGTCTGGAGTCAGGAGAATATACGGAGTATCTGGAGATTCTTTAAATGGGATTACAGATGCTGTCAGAGATCGAGGCAAAGAAAAAATCTCTTGGATTCATGTTCGCCATGAGGAAACAGCTCGCTTTCGGAGCCGGAGCCGAGGCTCACCTTACTCGAGAGCTGGCGGTATGTGCTGGCAGCTGCGGGCCAGGGAATACGCATTTGATAAATGGACTATACGATTGTTACAGGAGCAGAGTTCCGGTCTTGGCAATTGCTGCACATATACCAAGCAGAGAAATTGGAAGCTCATACTTTCAAGAAACACATCCAGAGCTTTTGTTCAAAGAGTGTAGTCACTATTGCGAGCTTGCCTCACATGCAGACCAAATTCCGCGCATTCTTGATATCGCAATAAGGACGGCCCTTTCACTCTCTGGAGTTTCTATCATTGTCCTTCCGGGCGATGTCGCACTACAAGAGGCTGTATCTGCTAGACCTATTACACGTGTTAAACAATCCAAGGTAGTAATTTGTCCCAGTCCGCAAGGAATTGCGGAGCTTGCAGAAGTTCTCAATTCGGCAGAAAAGGTGACTATCCTAGGTGGTGCGGGTTGTGCTGGGGCACATTTGGAACTGATCAAGGTTGCAGGCATTTTGCAGGCTCCAATAGTTCATGCTATGAGAGGAAAGGAGTTCATAGAATATGAAAACCCATACGATGTGGGAATGACTGGATTACTCGGTTTTTCTTCAGGATACTATGCCATTATGAATTCTGACTTGCTGCTCATGCTTGGCACTGATTTTCCGTATCAGCAATTCTATCCTTCTCATGCATACATAGTTCAGATAGACATTCGAGGCGAACAGATAGGTAGGCGTACAAAAGTGGATTTGGGATTAGTCGGAAATGTCTGTGAGACGCTGATAGCATTGATACCATTGCTTAAACAGAAAGAGCCAGACAAAGGTAATCGTCATCTGAAGAAATCCCTTGACCACTACAGAGAGGCACGGAAGGACTTGGACGCGCATGCAATCGGCAAGATAGGGCAGAAGCCAATACATCCTCAGTACGTGGCAAAGCTAATTGACGAGCTGGCATCACCTGAGGCGATATTTACCTGTGATGTAGGTACCCCTACCATCTGGGCTGCGCGTTATTTACGCATGAATGGTAAGCGGAGGCTGCTAGGATCTTTTTCACATGGCTCGATGGCAAATGCTCTGCCACAAGCAATTGGAGCACAAGAAACTTTTCCAGGTCGTCAGGTTATTTGCCTCTCTGGAGACGGTGGGTTCTCTATGCTCATGGGGGACTTTATCTCATTAAAGCAATTAAAGATGCCTATCAAAGTAGTTATCTTTAATAATAGCTCTCTGAGTTTTGTAGAACTTGAAATGAAGGCAGCCGGATTCCTCTCCCATGCAACTGATTTGATAGAAACCGATTTCTCAAGGCTGGCTGAAGCGGTTGGAATTTTGGGGCTACGAGCTGAAAGACCAGAGCAGGTAAAGACGGTACTAAGTCAGGCCTTAGAGCATGAAGGTCCAGCCTTGGTTGATGTAATCGTGAATAGGCAAGAGTTGGCGATGCCGCCAACGATTACTCGGGAACAAATCAAGGGCTTCACGCTCTATATGATAAAGGCGGTACTGAATGGCAAAGGAGATGAAGTTGTAGACCTAGCGAAGACAAACCTGTTCACATAACATTAACTCTATTCTTTCCTGCTCAATCATTATGCTTGCGACTATATTGATAAACTATTTGACTCTCTATATTCAAGAGAGCTGTGGCTTACCTTCATTCAAGCCACACTGCTAGTGTTGATTATCCTCTGATTCAAAAATTTTTTTGTAATTTGTAATTGCGATATTATTTTCTGAGGGGAAATTACACTACAGAAGTCGGGGATTTTTTTCTTTTTGTAATTGCTATATGCACCTCCTGATAGATATGTAAATGAATTCTTGTTGTCCTAACCAGACTCGGTTCTATACATTTGATCTCTCAATTCAGAAAAAACCATTTTTAATGCGATATGTTTCATAACGTAAATAGAAGACACTATTCCTAGATGACTGGACCCGGGATTTAGAGGTATAACAGACTGTTTATTGGTGTAGGAGAGATGGTAGTTCATCTACTGCTTGATTCAATGATTAAATGTCGTGCTTTGACGATGATAAAATTCAACTGCATATACATGCTTGCATTTGGTATTGTGACGAGCGTAATCTGGACATGAACAAACCCATCCAGATTCAGTTGCAATGACAGTATAAGTGTTATAGCCGGATTTTGATCTTACCCTATAACTTGATTCATTGATCATCGAAATAGCGCCACTTGTTTGGGCTATCAATCTGCCTTGCTCTTCACGGTTGACGAGTCGTCTAGGCATGTTTAGCCAACCGTGCGCATCCTAACCGCAGGAATTAGTTTCTCGTCTATTGCCTCATCAAATCTTTTATTAGGATATTCTTGGCATTCTCTTCTGATTCTAGTCACTCCATTCAGGTCTTTCGTGTATATGCGCATCAAAGCGTTTTGCCCATCTTCCCATGTACTCTCGAATCTCTCTCGAATCTCTCACCAGCATATTCCTTATAAGAATCAGAACCAAAATGCCAGATAGTGACAATCCAAGAATCATGATCTGGAATGGATGATAATGACAATGACAGTGATGAGGGCGCGTTCTATATATCGTAGCGTCGCCTATACACAAGTTAATACATTAGAAAGTCGAACCAGAAGTATAGCAAGGTAGGAAACGATAGAGCTCGAGATCCTAATTTGGTAATTCACTGAAAATATTATTTGATAACGTTACTTGATCTAGCCTATTTGTGCGGCGAAATGTCAGTGTAGTAGATTACTTGTATCTATTTTCTAGATCGTTTCCATATTTCTGAATTAATTTGCGTACTTTGGGATTAATGACAACACTGCAATATGGAGCATCCTGATGTTCCTCATAGTAATTTTTGTGGTAATCCTCTGCAACATAAAAGTTTTTAAAAGCAGTAATTTCAGTCACAATTGGATTTTTGTAAACATCCGCTTTTTCAAGATCCCTTTTTGACTTCTCGGCAATTTCTTTTTGTTTTTGATCATGATAAAAAATTGCAGATCTATACTGTGTGCCAACATCGTTGCCTTGTCTATTAAGAGTAGTTGGATCATGAGTATGCCAGAAAACATCAAGGATTTTTTCATAAGGTATCACTGTTGGATCAAATTCTATTTGAATTGACTCTGTATGCCCTGTTTTTCCTGTACATACTTGCTCATAAGAAGGATTTTCTACTATTCCTCCTGAATATCCAGGTAGAACCGATTTGACGCCTTTGAGCCTTTTGAAGATTGCTTCGCTACACCAAAAACACCCATTAGCAAGCGTTGCTATTTGCACTGTCATGTTATTGTCATTGTCACTGTCATTATTATTCATGTATTATTCTCTTAGGTAGCCGTCTAGCCCGCCTTAAATGGCGATTTTCAAATTGAAATATGAATAGTGCCATTGAGGAAAAGCGTATTCTCGGCATCCGAGGACTTAACATAGTCACCCAGAATATTTATAATCTGGCGCGCCGCACATCTGTATTATAAGACAGTGTTTCCGATATAATTACACGGGACATGTCAAAATCCGATACTGTCCGATGTGTTAAGACTTGGCTATAGATTGAATTAGAGGACAGATTATTAGGTTATAATATAATTTAACTCAATGTTCTTCTAAAAACTTCTTCAAATTGTTAACTTCTATATCAAATCCTTTAAGTTGTTCCTGAAACTAATCATCTAAAAGTCCATCTGGTCTCATAAACATCCATGTGGTCGTAGAACCTTCCTCATTAGGGACTACTCTCATGTATACATTCCATTCTAATCCTCCACCTACAAATGTATGGTCAAGTATCCCCAGATTTTGAAATGGTTTGACTTTTACCTTTGATTTACCTGAAACAATATGATCAAACTGCCACCAATCATCATCACCTCTCGTAACTGATTTTATTGCACCTCCTTTCTCCATATTCTTCACATAAGAAAAGAATTCAAATACATGATTTGCAGGTTTGTTAACGGTTAGGACTTTTACAATAACTTGCTTGGGAGCCATGGTCTACTATGACATCCGTTTAGTAGGATATTTATTCCTTAATTCCATCCAGGAATGGTTAGTACATTTGATTATACCCATTGGCGGCAACCTATGAATTAATCGATAATTAGATACTCGCCAGTCACCACCATTATAACGTTCGGGCAGACCGGCGCAATCTGACCAGCGGTTTAAAATGGCTCAAGCCTACCTAGGTACGCATGCCAACCAGGGACAAAACGTAAAGCAGGTTCCTCCGCGAAAATTTGTCTTGCAGAGTTTAAGAGTTCACTGACCAGTCTGTTATTATCGGTCCATATATTGTTTCAATAATTTGTGGTGATAATCAAATTAGAATGTGAAACTTGCTTAACCAAAGTGACATTTATTGTGCTTGACTCAGCAAGTGAAAAATTTTAAGGAGTTTAATATGCCTCATTTGCTTATTATGGCCTTCGTATCTAGAAGCTCGAGATCTTAGTCTCTTCTCTTACCTCATAATGATTAATAATTAGAAACGCTTGGGGTTACTAAAGCGATAACGACAATCAGTATACTTTTGATCCTTTGTATATTTATAAACTGCACTCTATATATTATTGCGAGTATGCAGAAAATAACTCCATGCTTGTGGCTCGATTATAAAGCAGAGGAGGCGAGCAAAGTTTTATGCCTCCATTTTCAAAAATTCAAAGATTGGTGACGTTACCTACTATGGGAAAGAGGGATACGAGATTCATGGAAGAGAAGAAGGTTCAGTTTTGACTATGGAATTCGAAATTGAAGGACAAAAATTTGTAGCACTCAATGGTGGCCCAGTATTTAAGTTCAACGAAGCCATTTCATTTCAGATTCATTGTGAGACTCAAGAAGAAGTGGACTATTATTGGAAGAAACTTTCTGAGGGTGGCGATGAAAAAGCGCAGCAGTGTGGTTGGCTCAAGGATAAATATGGAGTCTCGTGGCAAATTGTTCCAATAGCTTTGATCCAGATGCTAAAGGACAAAGACACTGAGAAATCAGAGAGAGTCATGAAGGTAATGCTTCAGATGCATAAGCTCGACATAAAAACTCTAAAGCAAGCATATGAAGGAAATTAGTAAACAGTAAGATAGCAGCAGATCTACAAGAGATATAGGATGCTACTATTAGACCATAGATGGGTAGCATAGAGGGTGATTGATTTCACAACATAAATAGAAGATACTATTCCGATACCTATCTTGGATCTGATAGTATCCGATATTGGTCTAAATTAGATTGATAGTGCAAGAATAAGTTATGAGTGCCTAAAATTACCTTTACATTCTATAATGATAATTAATCGCCCGTGCAACAAGGGCTTATTTTTTAATAATATCAGAGAAAATATGTTTAATTATTTTTATATTTGATCGTCCAATCAATAATTATGGATTACCGTAAGTTATGTGAAGACATTCTTAACTTGGATCCAAGGGTGCGTTTTGCGGGGGTCTGTGATGATACTGGCGAAATAAAATATGGTGGACAACGCGAAGGTGTTAAGAACTTGCTTATGCCAGAAGAAACAAAAAAATCAAACATTCAAGCAATAGCTATGTGGGGATTGCGTAAATCTCTTGCGTCACGAGTTGGAAAAGGTCTATACGCTATGGCTGAATATGAGAAAATAAAGCTTATAACGTTTCCACTAGAAAACGATCATTTCCTTCCTGTCACAACAGAGGTAGAGTCAGATCATAACAATATCATAAGCAATGTTCTCAAATTACTGAAAAGCTGAATCCAAGTATTGAGAATTTCAAAATTCATTCTGACCTTTTATTAGTAACGATTCATTTAAATGTCTTTTTCTAAAGGACCAACTTATGCCATTGCTACAAGTGACAATGCACCACACAACAAATTTCCTATAATCAACCAATGGAGTTTGCAACAGTTTTTCTATCCACCCAGATTTTAGTTGAATTTGTGGTCTGGGCGCGCTCTCTATTAGTATACCTAGATTGTACGAGTTTTGCATCTATGAGCCATCTTTTAAAATAGCGCAGTAGATAGTTTATCGCAGGCCTTTGACCATCCCACCTTTGCATGATTGTGACTACCTGCCCGCATTTTGAATTTATCATTCCAGGAATGCTACGATAAGAGGTTTTAATCTTGCTGAAGGAGTATTTGAAGTATCTATTGCACGCTGAGTACGATATTTTATGGAATCATACTTTTTTAGCCTTCAATAATATATAGTCGATAAGTCCCTGACTAGAATCAACCTTCATTTCTAAAAGTGATTTGTAAAGAATAGCTTCAAGAAATATTGGGTATTCTCTAACTATCATACTCTTTAATTTATCTCTGTTCTGAATATAATAGTTCGCTAATGGCCCATATACATTTTGGCCTATATACTGGATATCTTTGATTTCGAAACCATGTGTTTTAACTATCGATTTGACGTATTCTAACTTGTAATGTTCTGAGACCCAGGTTACAGATAGTATTCCAAGTTTTATAAAAAGTGGTAATGATAACAGATTAGAGGCATTTGCTATAACTGGCATTGCCAATACCATAAGTCCGGAGGGTTCTAAGACCCTATTTGATTCTTGTATAAATTGTATCAATGGTTTAAAATGCTGCGCAGATTCTAAAGCAATTACTCTATCTACAGAAGTATTTCTAATTGGTAACATTGTGGAGGTCGCATTTATATGAAATATATTATTATTTCTTAAACTCTTTAGTGGGACTAACCCCACGCCATAATCTATTGTTTGACTATTTGACTTGAAAGCGACAGCAATCTTTAATTGTTCTAAATTTATATTTATACATAGGATTTTCAGGAAACTATATTGTGATTTCCATTGAAGTGCAGGAGCAGAATATCCGCTCCCAACATCTACTAATCTTGTTGCTGTCTGCAAGGAAGCAAATTCTCCAATCATTTTAGAAAGTCTATATTGTGCCTGCAAAGGATATTGAGTCTTGTCATCCCAATATCCAAAATTGAGCATATTTCCTCCAGTTGTAATTTGCATTAAGCCTGAAAGGGAATTGTAAAGATTGATAACATCATGTTCATTGCGTCTAAGAGTAGATAGAAATAGTTTAAGTAGATTAGTCAAAGGCAATATCAAAGCGATAGACAATTTCACCTATTTAATTGAAATAGATGAAAGATTATGATCTTGACTTTATTATCTCGATGGTGGGAAGGGATAGATAACAATAATAACACTGGTATCTACATGAGTGAGAAGATCTACAATGTCGCTTTATAGTTTCGTTTGGAAAATGAAAGCCCAAGATGATCATCGTCAACAAGTGAGCTAATTCAATTTAATTATGTTCGAATATTCTGCAAGAATATTCAGACAATTTTTTTAGAGCCTGAATTCTCTCATGTCTTTCTATTTCTGCACCTTCAATCGCAGACGCTAAATAGCTAATCGATCTATCGTAAGTCTTTCGCGCTATAGGATATGGCACTCCATCCTTGCCGCCATGAGCAAAGTTAAATTTTACAGGATCTTGCCATGATGCTTTAGTTCCGTAAATTAATTCTCCAATTAATGACAGAGATCTTACTGTAGCAGGACCAACTCCATGAATAGAAAGCAATTCTTCGTAATTTTGTGGGTGGATATCATAAATTCGTCTGAATAGATTCCAGTCCAACTTACGAGGCATCTTATAATGCTCAATTAAATTATTATTATCAATCTGTTGACTATTCAAAACTAACATTTCTGGAATTAGCCAAGTATCTAATGTATTTCTTGTATCCGAAGTAAGTATGCTTGTTACTTTATGAACTGATGACCTTAGATTATCAATATTATCTGTTACCAAATCGACACAGATTCTTTGGTTCTCTTTTGAATTAATTGATGTCATATTGAGAACATTAGAACTTTTATATTTACTTATGATTGCAGAATGTGGTTCTAAAATGAAACTCTTGATCTTATCGGAAATCCAGTGATACCTTCTTGCCATTCTATTAACTTGGTTCATACCTTGTTGAATGATTGCCCAATTCCCATTTTTGTCAAAAAAGATCACATGATGATATAAGGAGTAACCATCTTGTACTGCTGCGTTGTCAATTTTTGCTGCCATTCTACTTGCATATAACAAATCATTAATCTTTACAGAAGATAGATTGTAGTGCTTTTCGGCAAGCTTTGGAATATCATTTTTGGTTGTTGTAGATTTCTTTCCTTTTCCTCCAGCAATAGAAATTCCATGTACATCTTCTTTCAATGCCTGATTTAGAACGCCTGTTACCACAGTTGTAACTCCAGACGAATGCCAATCAAACCCCAGTACACAACCAAAAGCCTGAAACCAAAGAGGATCAGATAACCTTCTCAAAAATTCCTGTTGTCCATATTCATCAATCATTACTTTTGCTATGGAATAAGAAAGCTTAATCATTCGTCTAATTAAGTACTGCGGAGCATGTCCTCCATGCAGGGGCAGATTAATAATGGAAGTTTTCAATGGTCATTTTATATAATGACATAATCTATATAATTATAGTTCCAGCTTCTAATCTGTCAGTATAAATTTTCTGAATTCGTCAATTGAGCGCGGATATAAAAGGATTGAAGGGGCTAATGCTTACAGTTTTTAGTCATAGAATATACTACTGAGGAGTTCAGTTAAGTCCGCTAATTGGGTAAATCGAGATCCAAGCAGTCTTTCCACATTACTCTTTGGGCTGAACTGTACTTATCTTGTCCTACTTTGCCCTATTCATTATGTCAATTAAGCAGCTGGAATTGATGGTGGCCGCATAATTGATAATGATGAATTATCTGACGGTCGATGATTTGGTATAGTTGTACTACCAACTATCTCGAACTGCTGAGATCCTTTAGGAAAACTGAAGATTATTGTTCTATCTAGCGTAGTTGAAGTCTCGTCAAGTGATTCTATGAGATTTCCATCTATTAGTACCTTAAAGTTGTTATTAAATCCTATTAAAGATGTATTTGAATCCTATTAAAGATGTATTTGAATCCTCAGTATCGATTAAACCTCTAGGCAATTCCAAGGTAAATTTCCCTGGTGATGGTGAAGTAATATTTATAATGACTATTGAATTGTTTGCTAGTATCTCATTTAGTTTGTTACCAAAGCCAGTAATTTCATATTTCATAACATCGCCGGGCCTATTGGTTAGCACCCCTCCCTTCATCTGCTCCAGTTGATTTAAGGGCATAGGCGTAATTTGGTGTAGTGAAGAGTTTTGTAGGCCTAGTAGTAGGCGTAGACGTTGTAGGGAGGAGACAGCTCGATTAACAAATTGTGGTGGTGGTTTTTGCGGTATCGGTGTACTTGGATTATGCTGCAAGATCTGCAAAGAGTCAGATCGAGCCGCGCGTGGTTAAATAGTCAAATGTTGTCCGATGTGTTGAACTAATTACATATTAACAGACTTAGTATAGTGATTCGCATAGACTAGCTGATACTATCTATAGATATCGTCAAGGAGTTGACAGATCTAAGGTTCATTACCCGTCATAATGGTTTTACCTATCAATAGAATCAGCTGGTCCTGAGTCAGTTTGGATTTTTAATAACTCTTTATTCGCAGTCGGATCGTTGTACATGATATTATGCTCTATTGGATCCGGATAAGTTCATTAATTTAGATATAATTTGCAACGTAAGTCTCCTGCTTTGTAGCAATTATTGGATAGTGTGGCACGAACATATGCCCTTACATTTTCCGGCCAAGCGTACATCATTATTGTAGTGATTTGGTGTGTATTGAAAGATTATGTTATACAATCGAATAGAATTCATGAACTCCGGGGTATCCCGGGCTATCTTCTATCCTAATGAAGAATATAGGTGTATGATAGTATCGTAACACAATAGATAATGCAGTAGTTGTATTAGAATTCAATAATATCCCGGTTATTCTAGATTCGCGATCTTATGTCAAGAGGAAAGAGGGTTCATATGGCAGTATAAAAACTCCCGTAGTTTCTTTAACTCCACTTATTAGTCTGGTTAAACTCATTTCATTGGTAAGATAGACTAAGGCTTGGTGCTAGAAGACAAAGATATACTACAAGTTGATGCCACAATAATTACAGGTATACTAATTATGCTTAGCATTACAGGCTTTATTGGATCTGGCGTTGGCAAGACCAGTTTTACAGGTCTGGCGAGCCTAGTCTCCATTATATTAATTCCGTTTAGTGTATCTGCAGTTTTGGTAGTTCAGTTAGAACGCATGAAGCCGTCTTATGTGCGCCGCGTCAAATCGATAAGTTTGA
This sequence comes from uncultured Nitrososphaeraceae archaeon, assembly GCA_963765895.1. Classification (GTDB taxonomy): domain Archaea; phylum Thermoproteota; class Nitrososphaeria; order Nitrososphaerales; family Nitrososphaeraceae; genus JARBAU01. Next base: position 67,119 of record CAVXZB010000048.1, read on the forward strand.
CTCTTATGGAATTCGGGTTTGTTGCTCTTATTTTTCTATTTATATTATACTTCTTGTTCCCTCAAATCCAATTAGAGCTTCATTTAAGATAAATATGAGGCTAAGTTTCGTCCCTTAATTTGAAGGGATTAAACCGGTTGATGGGTTAGGAAAGGCCCAACCAATAACCTATAGGAGATACATGTGACCTAACCTGAATTGGTTCTATATCATCGGCAACCTCGATTTCATGACTTATGGTCTATGCATAATGACCAGAATAATATACCTGACGGGGTTATAGACCGTATATTATTAGGAATTTGGCACTCCTAATGATTGACATAGATAATGACTGGATTTATCCCAAGCTCAATTAACTAATAGATCCATTCCCAATTTCTGGCAGAAGTATTGCCAATTCCATTTACTTCATATTCAAAGACTGCCACAATATTGTTAATAAAAGCAAGGCTTCCGCTTGAATCAGTATGATATATTACTGAGCCACGAAATCTTATTACATGTGGAGTGGTAAAGCGTCCAAGGCCTTGCGCAATCCATGTTGCAATTTGACCATCTATAGTTGTTAAAACACCTTGTCCTTGTCCATACAAAGCTCCATCCGGCCTTGGAATACTCAAATAAGTTCCCAAGTCTGTAACTGCTATAGTTCGGAATGTTCCCTCAGCGGAGAAAGTGCTTTCTATTTTAGGTCCTTCAGCATCAACTATCCGCTGACCGATAATACGGCCAACCTCTTGTCCTAATTCTGCGCCTAGCATACTATAATTATCATGAGTTTTGACTATTAAGATATTGTAAGCTATTCTAGGAATTTCTGATCTGTAATTATAATAAATTAGCATCCTTGCTACTACTGTTATTCTTAGCATTGTACATAAGCTACTAGTGTAAACCAAAAAGTAGCAATTAAGGGAGTAAATTTCTTTCATCTATGGTTTCTCAAGTATCATAAATATCAATTACCTATAGTTTGCTACAGATTGGCATGTCCTACACATTACTGTTCCTATTACACTATTGAAATTCAAAATTGAAAGTGTCTGGACTGGCGCATTGACTAATTGTCTGGAAATACAATCAACGATTACGATAGTAATAAAATATCTCGCTAAATCCTTTACTAATACCCTCACGACCATTTCTTAGGACAACTCTGCATAGTATAGATACTTAGCATCATGATCACAAATTCCTAAGTATCGTGGCAGTTTGCTCAGCTGTAAATGCCTTGAGAGTCATAGTCGTAGAACTGCCCTGTTGGCTTTCATATGATAATAGACTTGACATAATTGTTGCATCATCAGGAGCCTCTACAATGGATACACCATCATATTGTCCCAATGTATAGTATGTGCTAACCAACTTCCCTCCTGCTTTCTCTATACTGTTTTTAAAAGTTTCAGAACGTTTTGCAGAATCCTTCACAGTCCTTATTCCTTGTTCTGTGAACTTCCATAGAATAATGAAGTGAGCCATCTTTCTTTTTGGAAATCATTGTCAATTTGATATATATACCTATCTTGGTACTGTATTCAATGATGGTATAGTGTTTGTCTGATGCAACAGGTCTAGAGTGAAGATAGAGCGCAAGCAGCACCATCACCATATATGCGCTAAAAGAAGTATTTGCTATTTCTAATCCGGATTCATAGTCACTAAACTATGAATAGAGTCTAGCTGCAAATCCAATCCACTTCAGACGAAGATTTCAACCTAATTACATACGTGATTTCAGTATGCCAAAGATGGAAGAAAAGGCAGTCGTGGTTCTTGGTAAGGACCAATCGTCATGAGATTTGCAGGCCAACCTATTTGGAAGCGATTTTCAAGTAGCCAGTTAATTATCTCATGATTCCGGCCAGGTACTAAGAAGCCAGGACCAAGAATTGTAGAAGCATTAGCAATCAATGTCTTTAGATCATCATTTGATTTAGCAACCGCATGACATAGTATTCCTATACCTGCTGCGTAGCCAGTGACAGCACCATCTTGTTCTATCATAAATGCTACTCCTTGGTCTATTGCCTGGCGTAATTCCATTTCCCGTGAAAATCCATATGCTGAATTACAAAGCTCGTTGCACAAGGAAATATCATTATCATCTAGAACTAGGCGCGCGTTGCGATTGCTTGCATGATTGATTTCGCTTTTTAGTGGTTGCCCTTGCATCAAAAATAAAGGTTCACGTAGAATGAATCCGCACTTTGTATACAATACGAAGGAACGAATATGACTCGGCGATTGTACTAACATAATCTGGTTATGGTTATGTCTATGAGCTTGAATAAGTGGCAGCATCCATCAATTTTCTACCTATACCGCCACCCTCAGCAGTAGGATGGACTGTAAGCGGGCCTATGACAGCCACAGGCGAAGGCGGAAATTCATGGAGGAATACGCTTCCTAATATCTTGCCTTGACGCTCTGCTAAAACTCCCCATGAATTCGGATTACCAAGAAGCATTCTGATAAGCTCTATACCAAACTCCTCAGAAGGCTGCTCTGAGGGATAACCATGGGCTGAAGAAATGGTCTTGTGCGCTTCGTACCCGATCATGCCGCAGGATTCTACATCATTCTGTTCAATGGGCCGTATAGTTAAACTCAATTACAAATTACTAGCAATTGATCTCTAATATTAAAAGTAAATTTGGTACGAAGACAAACTTTCATTAACCTTATCTTGGATCGATAGAATGTCAAATATGTTCTGAGACCCTCATCGTCAAAAACATTTTCTAATATTATAAGGTATTGTGCTAGGATATGCCGTATAACGTATTTTCTGTACTCATCTATCGGAGTTTTCACTAGTTTTTCTGTCCATCCAAATCTTAGAAGTTGTAGTCAGGGGCGCGCACCTCATGGTAGACATCTACAAAAATTTTACCATCATACACAGGCGTGTCACTATAGGAGTGGAACAAACCAATTAACAAGTTTTTAGATAGATATTATCAGATTAATAGCATTACAAATTCTCATCTAGCGGTGATAAAGTAACAAGCTCATTTTTTAAAATTATGGACAACAAAAATCTTACAATCGTTGCTATTTCAATATTAGCATCATTGTTAGCAGGTTGTGTGTTTATGTCTTCAGAGATCGCATTTGCATGTGGACATCACCATTCTGAATCCATTCGGCAAACAGCTACACAGACTAATGCTTGTGGAAACGGAATCATGTCGTTAGACATTAATTGTCAAAATATAGGCCACCAGATTAACGGAGATCATAATGCAGACAATATGACAGGCATTCGGCCAAGTAGTATCTTCGGTGGGTTTGATCATGGTAATGACGGCCATAATGGTCATAATGATCAGGGTAGCAGCCCAAGTGATTATATCCCCGTTGGTAATCCAATCACAGGTGCTGATCCCTAAGAATTCTTATAAAGAAGGTGCAGAAAATATAATTTTAGCGGATTCAAGATTTAATCCTGCAAGAACGAATGAACATATCAACAATCAACAAGTTTGAATCGCATGATATGTAACTTTAATAAATATGACATAGGATAGACGGCTAAGTCGCCGAGAAGCGAGCGCGCGCCTACCTGTACAAGGGATCAAGCAGGTCTCTCTTAGGACAGATAAGTGCTAGCCATAAACAAATAGCGAACACTTTCACGAAGCAACATCTAGTACATTCCAGTGAATATACAATCCCCTCCGCCTCTCCCTTTGTGACAGTGTTGTTAAAAAGAAAGCAGACTTAAGATGTTACTCGAAGTGTCCCAAAATGAACAAAATGAAAATGGCAACGACGATATCTTAGCTAAAGAGATCGAATCATGGAAAGACTTTAGGTATGCTCTAAGGGAAGAAAATGCAGTTCTATTTAATAAGATGCTTTCTGAGAGTGTGCACAATAGAGGCTACGTCAAAGCTGCTATCTCCAAATGCGAAAACTATTCGGCTGAATCATTATTTATGCTCTTAATATTGCAGCAGCAAAAGATGATAAATGAATTGATAGCCAAAGTATCCAAATTTAGTTACCCCTTATAATGCAATTTAGACTAGATGTATAAGAAACTGGCGCGCCTTATGATAGATTTGCACATAACTTACGCCATACTTCAAATTTTCTATAGTCATCTAACGGTGTTTACAATAACTTCTCAATCCACTAGATTTTAGTAGAATTCGTGGTCCAGGCGCGCGATTTATTGAATTGTTCAAGTTATTCATCTATGAGCCATCTTCCAAATTGGTTTACTAGCTACAAGAAGATAATGAAATGAAGACATGAAACTAGTTTAGACTGCTTAGAGCCAAATGCCGGCAAAGCAAAGTATAATCATACACAATCATATCAAACTGAACCCCATTTACTACTTGAAGATATCTACGTCAAACATGATATAAGATGAGAGACACGTACACAGATATTCACTGTGTCGCATTGCTCGCATATTGTACAAGACGCTGAAGATCGGGGGAGTTCTGAGCAGTGTTTAAATCAACTATTCCATCACATCCGATGGAAGGACCAAGAGAAAAGTTTTGTTCACTTGCGACTGCTTAAGTATAAAACGTCATGGTTTAGCTGCGATAAATAATCTATTTCATAGCTATGTGAGATCGATATGATGTGGAATCGAAGTTTGCGATATGGAGATCAAATATTCATTTTACTGTTAAATGGTACCTTAAATCATTTGCGTAGCCTGTAGGGTCAACCTCTGACGGTGGAGTGCTCCCACTAACATGAACTGTATGAGATCCTAGAGACAAGGGCTTTAACATAACATACCAGCCGTCAGCACGTGAGATGGCTGGGCCTCCTCCAGCTACCGGAAAAACAGACACCTTAGCCAGAGGATATACAACATTTTGGGCAAGTTATCAGGATTATACAGCGATGGGAAGGTCAAAGACCTGCAATAAATTATCTATTGCGCGATTTCAGAAGGTGGCTCATTAATGAAAAGATGAAGCAGAGGTTAACAGATAATAGGAAGGTGCGCGGTCAGATCATTTCCTTTATGTATATATTGGTATTTTTTATAAAATTTGTCTACATATAGGCTTTGAATTCTTGCAACTTCATCAATTTCTCCTCTATCCAACCAGACACCTTTACATGTTGGATAAAGATCAACTTCTACACTTATCTATGTATTAATTGCATTTGATTTAGGCAATTTGGACATTGCGATTCTTAATAACCGATATCAAATACTTTTGAATATCATTTAATTATAACGTTTACTTTGTAATACAGAGTCGTGCATTCAACAGACATTATTCAATATAAATGATATTTTATTACTATGTAATTTGATAGGTACTGCTCATAGATATAAGGTTTAGGTTTTATCAATTTGCTAACTGTTGTACGTCTAGTCATAGGGGGCATGATAGATATATACATGCACACTTCTGCTATTAGGAATTGCATTTCTGGATGAATCCTTAATCTTTAACGCTAACAGGCAATCTGTTAGTTGAAAGTGACCTATCAGCGATTGGCGTTTTGTTTAACTTTAACGTAGTTACCTATTATTCTAACCTTAGCATATAGCGGGAAGATAAGGGAAAATGTCTAGCCATTCTTCAAAATCTCCATATCAACCAGGATAGTTTTTCTTCATAGTTTCTTTTATTATAGGGGGAATATAATTTTGAGTTGATCTCTTAATCGTCAATTCTATTCTGTAATCAATAAAATCATTTACATAAGGATTAGTTTCCTGAGGGTATATTATCATTATTATCAAAGTTACTTGTTTCCCTATTTATCATAACATTTTAGTATGACCTTAAATAAGGGTGATTCACAAAATCTATTAGGTTATTCAAGAATTCAAGAAATATTTTTCTGATTGCATTGTAATTTGCGATATCCGACGCTAATTCTATGTGATACGAAAATTCAGATTGAATATTCTATTTATAGCATGGGAGATAACTGGGATTACCAACACCTGTACTTAACCTTAATATAGTTCACAAATTAAAAATTTGCTGCTATTATTACTAGATTAGTTTTCCTGTGCTCTTCTCTAGCTCTTCAGAAATCTAGCAATATATTTAATTGGATCAAGATAACAACAAATTAAGCAGTTAACTAACACGTCTACAATGCAACACACTGAAAACATGTTTGTAAAATATGATGACATACTTGATCTATATATTAATGGACATTATTTCCAATATTACTATTATTAGTGGTAGTGATCACTATTCTATCTTGTGGATAATTTTCAGTATCATGATTGGAATCGCGTTAGCAGTAGATTTCGGTCTTTATAATAATATCAAATCTTTGATAAAGCGAAAACAAGGATCGAGTCAGCAGCAAACATTCAAGCATGCGCTCATATGGACAATTATTTGGATTTCTCTTGCAACAATATTTGCTGGAATAATATTTGTTACAGTTGGACATGATAAAGCAGTACTTTTTGTAACAGGATATATCATAGAAAAATCCTTAAGTATAGATAACATGTTTATCTTCCTATTAATATTTTCATTTCTAGCTATTCCTTATACATATCAATATAAGGTTTTGATGGTGGGTATACTAAGTGCAATTCTAATGAGAATATTCCTTATTTTGGCGGGAGTGTCACTACTTGAAAACTTTCATTTCATGATATACGTATTTGGAGGATTATTACTGTTTACTGCAATACGCATGCTCATACAGATAAGGAAAAGAGATGAAAAGATAGAAATTGAAAAAAATATTGCGGTCAGATTGATGAAAAAAGTTTTTCCAGTATCTTTTCAATTAAATGGAGACAAGTTCTTTGTCAGAAAAGATGGAATTATGTATGCCACTTCTATGATGATTGCTCTTGTAATAGTAGAAATGACTGATTTAATTTTTGCTCTAGATTCTATTCCTGCGATTTTGGCTATAACTTCAGATTCATTTATAGTAATAACATCGAATATATTTGCAATTTTGGGTTTACGAAGTTTGTATTTTCTGCTTGCAGGTATGATGAACAAGTTTTATTATTTAAAGTACGGTCTTATTGCAATATTACTTTTTGTTGGTGTGAAGATGAGTCTAACAGGATTTATTGAATTTCCCATTACGCTATCTCTAATAGTAATATTCGGAATATTGACTTTTACACTTGGACTATCTTTCATTAAAACTAGAAGAATATTAAAACAGACAATTTGATAGAGTCATATGACATGTAAATATATGAACAATAAGAAGGAATTAACACATCTTAATCAATTTCTCTTTTAATCTTTTCTTCCGGCTAGTAATGATCATTTCTACAATATATTATTGTTTAAACTTTTGGGTGATATGAAATACTCTACACATTATGTGCTATAGATTAATAAACTTATAGCTAAGACTTATAAGAAATAGTGATTGAACATCTGAGGATATTATGTTATGTTATCTACTTCTATTGTAGTAATTATCTATTCTGTTCTCTTTATGTGACGGACGGATTATCTTCGATAAGTTTAGTTGAATAAGTTTCAGAACTGGTTTGTAGTATCATAATAGAAATTAAAGATTAGGGTCGGCCAAGTATGAAAAAGCTTTTTAGTAGGCCTATTTGTTGCCCATCATCTACAATCAACATAGCATAAATCAAATTAAATCAATTTTGGCTGTTTTTGTAGGTCTATGCTTGACTTTTTAAAAAATAAAATTGCAAAATTTTTAATTCACTATCAGAAGAGAAGTAGATGTACAATAGGTATATCAGCTAATATTTGAAATTCCAAATGAATCAATTGTTTGAAGCATTATTGGCAATATCTTTGTAAATGTTATTGGATCAGCGCTAAAAGTGACAATGTAACCATATTTAATTCCCCTATGTTCTAGCCCGAATGTTCCAAGTTCTAAACTCTTTTGGGAATATCCATGAAAGGTATCTGTAAAGAGTAACCCATATGCTTGTCTGCCAGCAAGTAGTGAATTAGCACTTGACATAACAATATTAAAGTCTTTGGTATTAGAATTCGACATCCTAATTTCCTTGTTATGATCTAGAAAAGATTGTAACGTTGCATTTACTGATTGAGGATATTGCCCTACTACAACTGACGCAAACTCATTACCTGTACTTTGAATTGGTGGCGTCATCAAAACTATGCCCTGAAAAGGAGATGGCGAATTATTACTAGATATATTACTAGCATTCCAGCTAGCTGGATATTGAATAACCACGCCATAAGTAGAATTATAATAAACTTTCATTGGTATCGTAATTGTTGAAATAGTCTGGCCATGTACCACAGATGTACTGACAATTAGTAATGTTGATAATATAAAAGATCCAATGACCAGCAGAAATATAGTCATTTCTCATATATGATATCTTGGTGTTTATTAATTTTTGTATAAGTTAAATATTTGTTAGATCTATATCAATTAGAAATTTGTTTGCTTAACATAGAAAATAGATATACTATTATATATACCTCGGCCATGTAGAAATCATCACAAAAATGACAATATTCGTTAGCCTGTGCATGTTATAGGCTATGCATCTGAATGATAGTTCCCTGTTCTGTGTTTTTACTAGCCTTGAAGAAATATATTCTCCAAATAGTCGTTTTATGACAGACATTATGGTCTCATCCTTGTTTCGTTGATTGTACAATAGTTCGTTATATCCACGTTTCATCTGCTTTCTATATCTGCCATGTGTTCTCCATATCGGTACATGTTCATATCGAGCTGGAATAACACTGAATGCATGCAAGGTTTCTCTTACCAACTGATGATTATCTTCATTATCATATCCCTTATCAGCTGTAACTACGGATAGTGGTAGAATTTCAGCTATTCTTGTAATGATTGGCTTGAAATCTACATTATCATGTCTTGTAGGAGCTCGTCTTATCCTTATGTTGCAGATAATCTGTTGTAATACATCAGCTCCAATAGATAATTTCGCATATTTTCTTCTTGCTTCTATTCGTTCATCATAATACTGTGAAGCATGAGTTATTTTAAATCCTGTTGAATCTATTCCTACAAAGATATGCTTCGTACAGCTAATTACAATGAATGACGAAATTATCTTCTCAAGCAGTGAATTGCTAATTCTGTCTGTCTGTAAACTTTTGCAATGTTGTAAAATGAGGAATACGTGACAATCGTAGGTACGATCTAAGGTAATGTGCCTCGACTAACCACTCGACAAACATCCTATAACTCTTACCTTCGGTACTGTCTTATTGTAAGTAATACTAAATGCTGCCATATCATAAATACATGATTGCTCTTTCTGTGAAGAAACAATGGTATCCTTGAATTTCTCAAGACACGGTACATAGTATTAGCCAGCCTAACATATCTTGATTCTTTCAACATCCATATTGGATCATACGTCTAGAAAGCTCTAACGGTATTCAGAACATGGTTTCTACAGAGCCATATACCTCAAATTCTTATTATATTAAATTTGTTATCAAATTTTATTATTATTGAGCTTTAATTTCCTCGATTCTTTGTATTTTAGCGTCATATCAATAAGATGATCGTTTTTCATTTGTAATCTCATAAATCCTGTTAAATCCAAACGCATAAGTCAGATTTTTTTTGCTAGTACATTAATGCTAGGTTGAAGTTAATTGAATAGGTTCTTTTTTGTTGTTATTGTTTCTCCTCCTTTGTCTGCTTCGTAGCAATTTCCTTATTTCTATTATAACACGAAAAACTCTTTTAATATTAGATTATATATTGTTTCATCTTATTAGATTTGGGATTAATAAGTTTACAAAAAATAGATCAAAGATGAGATAATATATAGTGATAGGATAAATAAGGTATTGTAGGCGCCAGTCCTAAATATTGCCTGCCGCATCTTTCAAACGGCTATTTGCCCACCTTGGATCTTCTAGTCCTGTTTATATGTACTTTAGTCGGCTCTCTTTATCATAAATATCATTAGTTGATAATTCTAATACACTCTCCCCAATTTACTTGTCTGACACTATTCCAATAGAATTCCCTCCTACAGAAGTAATTTCGCTGCTGCCATTGACTTCAAAACTTGGAGGATGCGACGAGGCGATCAATACAGATCTCTTATCAGTGACCAACTCAAAAACTTGGGTAGAATATTTAGATAAGAGTTATGTCATCTCAAGTCTCATCTATTTAAGGTATGATATATCTCTTAATCTCATGTGTAGTTCACAGACGCCATCGAATATTCTCTCAACAACATCTGTTTATACATTATCTGTGGACCCATCCTCTAAGTTAGAGAATTCTTTAACCTTTCCAGCCAGATCAGATGGATCAATAACGAATGGTACTATTTTTGTATATACTGCGGTACATAATCCCAAAGCTCCATCAGCCTATTACTCAGCTATCCAGATTTAGATAAATACATTAGGGGACCATTCAATCCACATGGCTAACTGCCAGGTGCACTAGCAGATCGGCAGTGACGTCTGGTCTACTCCTTTCTTTCTTATTTTTGGTATCAAGATGGTTGAGTAGAAACCTATGCATTTAAGAACCCATCAAAAAATAGATAGATAGACATGTAGCTTGATTTTCGTTTAAGTGTGGCTTACAGTAGGATCAAATGGCTTCCAACAGTAAAAGGAATCCCTTATGAACTGTGGGATGAAACAAAGATGAAACCATTGTCTCGGTCATAAAATGACTGTTTGTAGAGTATCTTATGTCTAGATTGACTAGAACACAGAACAGGGAATTAACATTCTGATGCATGACGTACAATATATACAGATATACATAGACTGACTAATCTGATAATATTGATGATGTTTTCTACGTAGCCGGTCCATAGGCGTTCTCAAATATACTATAATCAGTATTTGACTGGATTCTGTGCTTAGACGCTCTTCTGCCTGTTATCAAGAAGATACAGCCAAGACTGGCGGTACATTTATCAGTTTAATCTAATTAGGAGTAAATCATTATATGCAATCACAAGGTCCAAGCTCAGACGATAATATAGATCAGGCTAAAGGAATGTATCTTCATAATCAATAGCCAATCTCTTTGACTCCATTGGCGGCAAATTGATCAAATTTGAATAATCTTTTCAATTGTTTTATCTACTCTTATTATATAGAATGTTTTCATAAACAAAACATGCGAATGCAAATTTCTACCATCGTTGGAGCATTATCTATCTCCAAACCAATGGCTCACATTTGAGGTTCCATCTAAGATACTCCATGATTATCCACAAAAAATGATGACTAGATCTCTGGCCTTTCTATCTCCCGTGTTCTAGCGTAGTAGCAGTAGCAGTAGTTGAATTATATGTTCTTCTCTGATGACCCGATACAGCATATGCAACGCTTTGTATCCCTATTATTAGTAGGCTAATACCTAATATTAGCGTCAAAAGAAATACACCAAATGCTGGGTATGCAAATACGGTAAAAGATACTGCCAAAGACAAAATACCTACACCTACGAGAAAGCCCTTTGACCATTTTGAAATATTTTTATCCGAGATGCCATGAACAATTCTAGCAATTCCTATGAAAAGCAGACCAAGAGCTAGCAAAGTAACTAACACGCCTGTTGTAAACAGAGGAAATGCTAAAACTGCAATTCCTAATAAAGCAGCTAAAGCACCTAGACCGATATTTCCATATCTAGATGACTTAGGTTGTTGTTCTGATCGTGCAAAGCCTGTAACTAACCTCTCAATTCCTACAACTAGTAATGTAATAGAAAGAAGGATAGTTATAGTTGCAATACCAACTCTAGGACTTGAGATAACTGCAAGCGATAGCGCTATGGCAATAGCTCCAAGTACAATTTGTGAGATTCGAATACCTTTAGTAGATTTCATCGTGGCTTCAGTTTTCAAAGTTATTCATATGCAAAAATTATGCAACTCCTTGATTATTAACATCATATAAGTATACGTGACTGTTGTAGTTAAACGTTCCTAATTATTGGTATCAAACCTTCTCAGTTTAACCTGATCTTTGTATCTAGGTCCACATGTTGCTCGCTAGCAAGATCTTCGTATTAGCTTTAGGTACATAATAAACCGAGTCTGAATGAGAGTAATAAAGTTATAAATTAAAAATTTATTTCTGTGTTGGGACCTATTACATTAATTTTATTATTTGATCCATGCTCTAACTAGAAATAATTTTGACAAGAATTAATATGGCTTACTAAAGGTTTAAGATACGCTGCAACTTACTAGGTACACATATGCTGAAAAAGGAAAAACCTTCCGAATATCTAAAGAGTAACAGAACTAGCATGATAACATTGTTATCTATCGGGTCGTTCTTTGCAATTCTGATCGCTACTATGCCACTTCAGGCGGTAAATGCACAACTCAATCCTACAACTTTACAAAGTCTCTTAAAAACAGGATATACTAACCAATATGTATTAAGGACACAACATGCAGGAGATCTTACAGTCAAATATAGCATTACTGGCGGGACACTAGTCGGAATAGTTCCAAACCCGGAATTAAAAGCAGGAGATATAATCATTAATCCTGGAGGTACTGGCGGAATGCTGACTATTCAAATACCTAGATTTGCCCTCGATGCCAAAAATCCACAAGGTCAGGATATATCTTTTAAAGTTACAATAGACGGCCATGGAGCGAGCTGGAAGCAAATCCAAAGCACAAATACTGATCGAGTATTAGGTATTGCGTTCGGGAATAATAACAGATTCATAGAAATAACTGGCACACAAGTCGGATAAAGCTTGTTTAACCAGACGAAAGAGAATATCTTTTTTTATTTATTTTAATCAGAAATTGCATCAATTATTAGTTTTATGATAAATTGTATGTATTTATAACTCAATAACTGATGGTTGGTGCCTTCTCTATATCTCCTGTAACCTATCTGATAGACACAAGTTGATCTGATAGTTGCGCTATAGCATCATCTTTTACTCTGTCACGCTGTCTTGGCGAATTTTCTTACATTTTCCTACATTAGAAGGAAAGAGAATATAGTAACAAGAAATGTTTTGAATGCAAGGGTAGTACAGAAGTTGATAGACTGTTAAAAGAACCTATAGATATTTTTGGAGATACTGAGACGTCGAATTGTAAAAACTGTAAAGAAATTTTGCATAAACGTGTTAGATGTAATAAAATGACTAAAAGGTCGATGTGGGTATATAACAGTGAAGTACCAGACGAATTCTATGCTGACGCTGCACAAAATGCACTAAATCTTTTTCAAGCGGTTCTTTCCAGCATAAAAATTAGTCAAGCAATAGCGCATAACGAAGATAAAAGTCAGACTATTAACAGGCATATAACCACTGTCACAGCAACAATCAAAGTACTAATCGCTTTATAGTTGCATCAAATATGAGATTTCTATATAAAGTCTGTCAATGCTCTAGCCCTCGATTTGAGACTTCGTTATTCTATACATGTTAACATGATAAACCCATTCAAATAATAAATAATAGAATAAAAAGCCATTTATTAAATGAAATGATAAACCTAAGTAAAAGTACTATATCACTGATATTGCTATTGTATTCGTAAGATAGATTAGTATAGTAATCTAACTTGTATCTATCTATCTATCTACCTACTTAGCATTTCGGTCACTTTGTATAATACCAAACGAAATGCCTTCAGTGTCTTCACATATCGCTAAATATCCAATACCCGGAATGGCCATTTTGGGTCTCACAATCTTGCCTCCTTCCATAGTAATTTTCTTAGAGAATTCATCTACGGAAGGCACATCAATCGTATTTGTCACTCTGCTACCGGTATTGCCATTACTACCTTGATTCATTTTAGGAGTAAGTCCGCCGTTTATGCCTGGCTGGCTGTCTTCTCCTGTTTTTACAAGCCAGTATTCTTGAGGGCCATTCCACTTGTTGAACTCCCAACCAAAAACTTCCTTGTAGAATTTTATTGCTCTTTCCGGCTTATCTGCCACAATTTCAAAATGAATTACTCTTGGCATAACTATAAAGACCTGGTAGTCAATTATTTAAGTTTGATGATCGAGCGTGGTCTCATATTAACCATATATTCACACTAAATAATAGAAAGTTTGGAGTAGATATTCAATGATTCGCGAATATTGTCTCATGGAGAAAGAGAAACAATAGTTATCTATGTGGAGAGTAGTGGATATACAACAGAATATTTTGGTCTTACTAGAGAGAAAAAATTAGTGAAGATAATTGGAAGACGCTTTAGGTGTATTAAAGATGGAAGTTTAGTAATCTCTGGTATTCGGTATTTATGAATAATGACATATTGGATTAAGAGAGATAAAGTCTCATATACTATAAATAGTTGCTTTTCCATAACGAGAAACGTCTTTTAGTACTAAGGAGAAAATGACAATAAATGAAGTACTCTTACCAACAAGGCTTAGAGTTGCACGATGATATTGCGTAGGTATAATCCAGCTGATCTGGATGCAATCGAATACCTTGATCAGCAGCAATTTAGTCGGCTCCACCATCTCCAGTTGGAGATGTTATACTGAAATAGAAATATTAATTAATTAATTCTTGATATTTATTCATCTTGTATTAAAATTTTTTGTGATGCCTATATGTTATCCTTGATAATTACTTTTGTTCCATCTTTAATTTGACTCAATATCTGATCTTTATCAGAATCTATAATTCTCCCTACAATATTCACAGCAGAGTACGCCAATATCATTCCGTTCTTACTTATGGGAGTCGGTCCAAAGAATAAACATAATGCTTTGCCTTCGGGCCAATAAGCAACATCTAATTTATTAACTTCGATCTTTGCACTGTCTTCTAGTCCTATAGATATCATAGTTCGATCAGTATAGAGTTCATCTCCCCATCTATTGATATTAACTTCAATTGGTAGATTCTCAAATATTGCTTTGAAGGTCTTTGGCGCAAGAGAATCATCTAATTCTATTCTAATCACTTTATCGTCGAGATCTGGGAATACAACAGCAATAATCTTCCTCATAACTATATACTGGTGAAGAGATGTAATTGTACTCAAATATATCTTATGTCTACATAACTAATGTACTTCTATCTAGCACTGATAACAAAAAATGTTGAATAGTTATAATACTTCAACACATATATGTGACAGCATCTTACTCGGATGGATTACACTTCTACTATCAGAATTGCATTTATAGATGAAATCTAGATTATGACATAAGTTTACATGTCGTGGTTAGTTAATCCTTTCTCCTTCTTGATTCCAACCACTAAGATCAACCTCAATGAATATTGATTCATTTTTCTTAGCAGCGACAACCCAGCTTTTTAGTTCTAGTTCCCAATTGATTTCATTTTCATCATCTATTATCTGATCATACGCATCTACAAACCTTGTAAATGATTCATCAACTTTTGTGATAGCCATAAAATTCTCATCTTTCTCTAAACCAATAGCGAATTCATTTCTGTTTTGATTAGTATAGATGCAAATTAGTGGTTTTCGAATATGAGATTGATTTCTATGATTTGACTTCATTATTATTCCCTTTTTGTTACTGTTACTTTATTACTTCTATAGACCAAAATAAAGCTATCATCTCTTCTCTTAGCACCATCCGATATGTAGATCTTTCTGAGATATATTTCTAGAAACATCACATTGCAAGAGCGATCGGTAGTTTACGTTATGCTGAAAGATCTGAAAACAAACTGGTTATGTCTTCGTAGTTAAAGTTCAAAAGTGTACAATTATTATTTACTAAAACTATGATATATTATTATAAAAATACAATTCTAAAACCCATAGGAAACAGGTCTAATTGTTTGTCTTCAAGCGAAAGGCCAGAAATGTATGATGTAATGTATAATGAGCTTAATTGAAAACATCAAATAGTGCCGTAGTATAGTCATCATACTTGCAGTACTCATCGGCTGCTCCGGAGGAAGTTATTCAGCATGACAAGGACATTTCTATACTATCAATCTAGCCTATTCCAAATCGTTAAGTTATTATTCTCAAGTTTTGACTTTCGAAATTGATTCTTATTTTTACAGGATTCCTAATGTATTTACAGTAAAGAATTGGTCAATGAAGACTACAGACAATTTAGATTAGCTGTTAAATTTCCAAAAATCATAACTCATAAAGATTAAAAGATGTTGAAAAAAAGATCTGAAATTATTCTTTTCTTCTATAGTTTATCTTGAAGAAAAAAGTTTTAGCATTATTAATACAGCTATCATCCTCGATGGATATGGTCGAAGAGTGGACACCTATTAGTTTACTACCAAAATTAATAATAAAACAATTGTGTTATCTAAAATGGCATTAATACACTTCGGTGAACTTTACAAAATAAAGGAACAATCATGTTTTGCTGATGCTCGGAAATCTGAGAGATAGACTGTAAGTAGGACCGATTCAATAAAATACTGCGTATGTTAGGAAAATTAATCGCACGATTCTTAAATATTCAGGACGAATAGCAATTTAACGCATAGCAAATCGTTTTTTCTTTTTGGAGTCATAAAAGCCTCAACTCGGATTTACTGATTTATCATATTTGCTCATATTATCAAATTTCGCATTTTTTTAGTTGAAATACAAAAATTAGGTTCAGTAGGTAGTGATGGGAGGATAAGATTAATGGATCTCCTGTTAACAAAAATACAAATCGGTCACATGAATTGAGTGTAAATCAGATTGCCTCTTTTAGCTCGATGGTGGTCAGAGTCTGTCGAAGTGGCTTACAGATCCCTAGTTACATGATATAAAAGTACAAAATTAAGATAGAATAACCATTATCGCTAGTGATTTGTGATTTCTTTTCCTTCGAATAGAAAAAGAATATCCAAATAATAGAAAACATTTATCAGAGATAGTAATAGAATGGTCTTTTAGGAATGGTAAATAATAATTATGATGAAAGCCGCAAGGATCATTAAACCAAAGGAATCGTTAGAAATACAAGATATTGAGATACCTAACCCCAAAGGGTCACAAGTCCTTGTTAAGATCCAGTCTTCTGGCGTATGTCATAGTGACATACACCTTTGGCAAGGCGGATACGAAGGTCCAGGAGGACAGTTCTTAAAGACAACTGATAGAGGAGTAACTTATCCACTAACACCTGGACACGAAGTATCTGGAATAGTAGAAAATATTGGCGAGGAAGTACAACAACAAGGAAGGATACTTAAAAAAGATAAGGTTCTTGTGTATCCTTGGATAGGCGAAGGACTTTGTCCTGCATGCAGACTAGGTGAAGAGAATCTATGTGACAATCCAAGATCACTAGGAATTTACAAAGATGGTGGATATGCTGAATATATTTTGATACCAAGTTACAGATATCTTGTAAAGTTACCAGAGCATATTGACATGGACGTAGCAGCAACTTTATCGTGTTCCGCGCTCACAGCATATGGTGCAGTTAAGAATGCTGATATGAAGCCCTACGATAATGTAGTTATTGTAGGAGCGGGCGGATTAGGTTTAATGGCTATGCAGCTGGCTAAAGCAGTATCTGGAGCAAAGATTATTGCTTTAGATTTAGATGATAAAAAGCTTAAGGTAGCAAAAGACAATGGTGCAGATGAGATAATCAATACTAATAAAGAGACTGATATTACCAAATCTGTAATGGAATTGACTAATAATATGGGTGCAGATGCAGTTGTTGATTTTGTAAATGCGTCAAAAACCGTGGATGCAGATATGAAATTTCTAAGAAGGCGGGCTAAAGTTGTACTCGTAGGTCTTTTTGGAGGTGAACTGAGACTAAACTTGGTAACAATGCCAACAAGGGCATATAGACTAATTGGCTCCTATACCGGAACTTTAGCTGATATGACTGAATTGATATCGTTGGCAGATAGAGAAATAATTAAACCGGTAATATCTGATAAGTTTAAACTTAACCAAGCCACAGAAGCATTGTCTAAGTTAAAAGAGGGCAAAATTATTGGAAGGGGGGTCTTAAATCCGTGAGATCTACTAACGAAAATATTCATAATAATGATAACAAAGAAGAAATACAAAATAATAGAAAATCAAAACTACAGACAATAAATCCTACAACAGAACAAGTTCTCAAAGAATATGAAATAATGAGCAAAGAACAGATAGACGACTCAATAAAAAAGGCAAGAAATGCATTCTTAGAATGGAAGAGAAATATTGATAAAAGATCAGATTTTCTTTATGCATTTGCAAAAGAGCTTAGAAAGAATAAAGAAAAACTTGCTAAAACAGCTACAGAGGAGATGGGAAAAGCAATAAAGGAATCAAGATCAGAAATAGAAAAATGTGCATGGGTAATAGAGTATTACGCGGATAATGGAAAAATTTTTTCAACCGCTGAAGTTGTTAATACAGATGCAAGAAAAAGTACCATATCATTTGAGCCCATTGGAGTCATAGGTAGCATAATGCCATGGAATTTTCCATATTGGCAGGGAATAAGGTTTGCAGCTCCGTCATTGATGGTTGGAAACACTATTGTACTAAAACCAGCTAGTGCAACAATGCAATGTGGAATTGAGATTGAGAATACTTTTCATAAGGCTGGAGTACCAGAAGGTGTTTTTCAAACGTTAACTGGAGACTCAACCATTGCAGAGACTCTTATCGATTCTAAGGGTATTAATGCCGTAACGTTTACAGGCAGCGTACCTATTGGCGCAAAAGTTGCACAGAGAGCCACGTCACAACTAAAGAAGACTGTACTTGAGCTAGGAGGAAGCGATCCATTCATAGTATGCGAGGATGCAGATATTGAAAAAGCTACAACTGGGGCGGTTAAAGGGAGGTTCATTAATTGTGGACAGAGCTGCATAGCATCTAAAAGGTTTATTGTAGATAAAAGAATAGCAGACCAGTTTACTGAGAAGTTTGTTCAGAAGGCTGAAAAACTTAGAGTGGATAATCCATTGCTGGAGGATACAGATATGGGGCCGGTTGTTAATGCTAAATCTCTTGAGAATATAGATAGGATTGTAAAGGTATCTATAAAAGAAGGAGCGGAATTGCTTACAGGTGGGGAGAAAGTAAAAGATAAAGGATATTTTTATCGTCCAACTATTCTCAAGAAAGTATTACCTAAAATGGAAATAGTACAAGAAGAAGTATTTGGGCCGGTTGCACCAATAATTGTCACTAATGATGAAAAGGAAGCTATAAAGGTTGCAAATGATTCCAAATTTGGCCTTGGTGCAAGTATATGGACACAAGATCTTGAAAAGGCAGAAAAATTATCTGCGATGATGGAATCTGGAATCGTCACCGTAAATAATATGGTAGTATCTGATCCAAGAGTTCCATTCGGTGGCGTCAAGAAAAGTGGATTTGGTAGAGAATTATCAAGATATGGTATGCTGGAATTTGTAAATATAAAATCAATTCGACTTTACGACCAACTTCTCTATAATCATCATGTAGAATAAAAATAATCAATAAAAGTAGACGAATACCATAAATAAATAAATAAATAAATAAATGTTCAAAATGGTAACGAAAACTAGCAACAAAACTTTCAGAGATAACAACGCCAATAAAGATAAATTGTCATCATTAGCATTAGCAGAGAACAACAAAAGAATTGAGAATGTATTAATACTTCAAGGTGGTGGATCTTTGGGAGCCTTCGGGTGCGGAGTCTACAAGGAACTTACAAAGAATAACATACATCTAGATATTATTGCAGGTACTTCAATCGGTGGAATAAATGCTGCAATTATGGTAGGTAGCAAAGACGAGAAACATCCGGAGCAACTCTTAGAACAGTTCTGGCTCGAATTAGCTGACAGCTATATAGATTTAGACAAAACAGCCCTTCCTCATCCCTCTGATTCAATATTCCAACTTATAGAACAGTTTATGCCATTTAGAAGCTACTATGATGACCTCAGACTATTGTCACAACAAGAAATCTATTTGACAAATGCAAATGAATATGAGCGTAGAATTAAACAGCTAAAGGCATTTTATAGCTCTGCCATATTTGGAAACGATAAAATGTTCAGGCCAAGGTGGATGCATAATAATGCATTAGCTGATCCAGAGTACTTTACACCTACAAAATGGACGTATATGTATGATCACTCACCTCTAGCAAAAACTCTTGAAAAATATATCGATTTTGATAAATTAAGGCCCAAGGGAAATCCAAATACGCGTTTGATCTTAACTGCAGTGAATATTTTAACTGCAGAGTCTCTAACATTTGATAGTTATAAGCAACAAATAACTCCAAAACATATTCTCGCAACATCCGCTTATCCTTTATATAACTTTCCATGGATAGAAGTACAAGATGGTATATTCGCGTGGGATGGTGGCTTATTAAGCAACACTCCTTTAAGAGAGGTATTAGACGTATCACCAATAAATGATAAAATAATATTTTTGGTAGAAAATTATCCCAAAAAGGTTGATGCATTACCAAAGAATTTGCCAGAGGTTCATCACAGGGCAAGAGACATTATCTTTTCAGATAAAACTGAACACAATATTACATTATCTAAAATAATAACACAATATCTAAGGTATATAGATGAATTATATCAAATAGTCGAAGAACACATCGAACCAGCAAAAATAGATAAACAACAACTAAAAAGAATCCGTCTGAAGTACAAAAAATATAAACAAGAGCATGGAGCTGAAATAAAAGAGATCTTTTACATAACACGCAAGGAGCCATTTCCTCACATGTACGAAAATGCAGATTTCTCACCGGAGACAATCAGGAATGAAATCAAAGAAGGTGAAATGAAAGCACTACAGGCAATAAAAAATACGAACAAAATTAACTTGTAGAGTATGAAAGCTTTGTAACTAGATACTACAAAATCCTATTTGTCTACGTATATATTGATTTAGTTATCACGTGTCAGACATTAAAGAAAAAAGAGAAAATAAGAATAATCATAGATGATGTAAATCTACAAACTGAGACATCTTATGATTATTTGTTTTCTGACCTTCTTTTTCAAACTTAACAAAGAAGTACTCAGCTTTAAAACAATATTCTCCATTTCTATAAACCACATTATAGTATATTTTAGGAATAACCTTCATTTTTCAGTATAGAATACTGATTAATGTAAATATTGCCTATAATGCTCTTAGCTAATGATTGAATGATAGTAGAGGTTGCTGGGATGCACAGACATATGACGAGATTTCACGCTTAGTATAATATCAATGGGGTCTGCAGGTTTTAAAATGGCAAGAATGGAATGGAAAAGAAATTATCATGGATGCTGGATGTGGTTCTGGTCTTCCTACCAAATTGCTAGCGAAGAAAGTTCCTAGAGGAAAAGTCTATGCTGTAGATATTGACGTCAATATGATAAGACAGGCAAAAAGGAATCTGGGGGATTTACAAAATGTCGAGATAGTATTGGCCGATTCTTACTAAAGTAAAACTTGATTTAGAATTAGATATCATTTTTTCTAATGCTGTACTTCGCTGGGTTCATGATCACACCCAAGTTTTTCATCATTTTTGGAAGATGCTAAAGTATAACGGCTTGGAAAAAACAGAACTATTAATCCAGTGTGGAGGATATGGAAACTTACGAAGAACTCTTGCTGGTGTGCAAAAAATATGGAGTTAAAAGAATTCAGGGAGCATTTCTCAAATATGGGTACCCTGTGGTATTTTACAAAACCTGATGACACGTCTAAGCTACTAAAAAGAATAGGTTTTACAAATACAAATGTTAATTTACATAATGATCGCATAAATCTAACTAATCGTAAACTATATGGTAGATTTGTAAAAACCGTAATAATGAAACCTTTCCTAGAGAGTTTCCTGAAGAAAAAATAAAGAATAAATATTTGGAGTCATTCTTGAATGAAGTTGAGAATAATAGTTCGAGTAGTAACGAATCTCAGACTACATGGTCATTAGATTACGTTAGGTTAAATATCATTGCTGAAAAGCCATAGTATATATCATTCCCTCATCTTCACTATGAAAAGCTAGTAAGCAACAGAAATAAGCTATTTACAATTTATGAAGCAACAATTGTATATTTCTATCTCCTAATATTCCTAGTATATATCAAAGCCATGAATCATGTCCAGAATACTCGAACTTGGTAGTTCAGTTTCAAGTTGAACACCATATATAATAGGGAACAGCATTAGTCAAAGTAGTTATTGATCTCGTAGCATAGGGATTTTATATTGACATCGAGCACTGTTCCGAGATATTTACGTGGATTCCTATTCAAATCTATTTAAATGATTGTGTTTGGGATTAATAAAGTGTTCAGAAAAAACACAAAAGCTGAGAAAAAGATTCTTTGTCTGTCTTACAGGAATGCCTGGGGCTGGCAAATCCTCAGTTGCAGATTCACTTAAAGAAAGGGGATTTTATGTAATATCTATGGGCGATGTTGTACGAGACGAGGCCAGATTACAAAATATGGAGCTCACAGATACCAACTTGGGCAATCTAATGTTAAAACTAAGAAAGGAAATGGGACCGGGCGCCATATGCTCATCTTATCATAAAGAAGACGAGCTGTGAAGATAAGAACTTGAGTAAAATTGTTATCATTGACGGTATTCGGAGTATTCATGAAGTTGAGATATTAAAGGATATTGGTAATGTTAAATTACTAGCTATCCACGCATCAGCAGATACAAGATTTAAACACATTAAACAGAGGGTAAGATCAGACAAACCTTTGAACGAGGAAGATTTTGTCGTACGAGATAAGCGCGAATTAACAGTAGGTATCAGTGAAGCGATTGCTTTATCTGATGAATCCATATCCAATAACAATTTAACAATAGAGGAATTGAAAGAAAAGGCATATGAAATAATCCAGAAATGGATTAGTATGAATGACGCTGAACAATAACTAAATAACTAAATATTTCAATCAGACAGATAGAATTGTAATAAGAACCTATCCGAAAACTCCTCCTCTTCTGTAAGTGATCCAAGCACAAGCAAAATGTAACATTGCAATATGATTCTCCACCTTTTTCTCCCATCTAATTAACAACCGTCTAAACCTGTTCATCCAAGAATGGGTTCTTTCAACAACCCAATGTCTAGCTTTGTATCCAGGTATAACAATTCGTATACTTCCGGAAAGTCGTAACCCTTGTCAAGACACATGTACTGCTTAAATCTGATTGTTGGCTCAGGTCTATAGATTACTATGCTCTGAAGTGTTGCTTTACTCATTTTCATGTCATGTCTATTAGCACCATCTATAGATACGCCAATAGGAACTCCTTTACCATCTACCAATACACTACGCTTAGTACCCTATTTACTTCTGTCTGTGGGATTTGGTCGTGTGCTTTTTTCCCCCAAGAGGTGCTTTTGTAATAACACCATCCATAGCCTGCCATTTCCAGTCTATTCTATTAGTATTATCATACATACACTGACAATCCATCGATCCACATACGTTTGAATACACCTGCTTTCCTCCACTCCTGGAATCTATCATGTACTGGTACCTTGAAGCACCAAGACTTCTTGGTAGAGCATTCCACTGACAGCCTGTACGTAGGATGTAGAAAATAGCACCCATAGCCTTTCTGTCATCCATTCTTGGACGACCAGTCTTTTTCTTCCTAGGTATTGATGGTGACCGTAGCAATGCAATGATCCTATCCCATATAACGTCAGGTAGGGAGTACCAGAAATCAACTCCTGTGTCCTCTGATATCAATACATCTCAAAGGAAATGCAGTACAGCTTAGCTTTATCGATTAAAGGCAGTTTGCATATAACTCAATTAAAATCAACTACTTTTCTGATAGGTTCTAAGTAGTATTTGTTTATTTGATATTTTACTAATTTCAAGTCTTTCATTTACTTATTGTTACTGGTAGTATATAATTTTATTTTCATCGTCTCAAAATCCAGATTCATAATATCTTACTAGAAATATGTATCCTTAATATTTGGATATTCAGGTTGAATTCGTTCGTTATTCAAGATACTATTTAGTATACGAATTACAATATATACAATCATAGAGTACAACTCAACTCTTGTAATTGTTACTCACAGCAAATTGATTAGGATAACGTTACAAAATAAAATAGACCTACAATCATTATATACAACCAGTCTTGAATTATTAACCATAACGAACTAATTATTTTAAGAATACTAAATTATATATTCCATATATAAGAGTTTATGATTCATATAACCAACATACTGGCCTAAATGTTGATTTTTAGTGAAGATGAGTGGCAAGCCCTGAACAACGTCTGTGATAGATTGGGAGAGGAGCATTTCTAATACTCGTTTCTGCAGATCTAGGATTAGAATAGTAGATTGTATTTGCTAGGATAATCTATAAAGCTTAGGGGTAACTCTAAACTAACAGCACCTCGCAAAGCGTTAGGGTCAGCCAAAGATTGTGTGAGATTTATTGATTTTAATATTTTATAAATACCTGTTGATGACAGCTGATAAAGATATCCACTTAATTTTCCTGAGGCAACTACTACATAAAGATCATAATCAGCTCCATTGTATCCTGTCTTTGTATTGTAATCAGCATCAATGAGCATTCCATAACTAATCTTTCTGAATGGTTGATTATAGACAGGAGCAGAAGAATTTTCAAAACCCGAAGCCAACCAAATTGTGGCATTTAGAATTTTTCCATCACTGATATAATTAACTGCTAGAAATATCCGTATAATTAGATTTGAGATGTGCATCACTATTACCATAAGCTTGAATCCAATGACGATTTTCATTAGTTATTTCTTGAAGACCAAAAGAAGGTGATAAAGGAGGAGCTTGTTTATAAAAAGGATCCAAGGATAACAATAATAACAAAATAATGATCACAATAATCGGACTAATAAAAAAATAATTTTTCGATTTGTGTTTGCACATTAGCTTATCTAATGATCTAAATTGCTTGAGAGGCAAATAAAAAACTTTTCAATATAATCTAGTATTATTGGAAGTACATTTTGCTAACGCCAATAAATCAGTACGTCGCGTAGACTACAATAATAAAACGTAGTGCCAATAATCAGAACTTATGCTTGTACAAATTGGCGTTGGATGGTCATACAAATAGACATGATAAACAGAGAATTTATTTTCAATTAACTTGACCGGATGCTAATTTCATGCTAACTCCATATATACACCATATTTATCATTGCTACCAATTAATACTTTGTAAACGTATAAAGCTTAAGTATTCTATACGTATTAAAAAACAGCTATAGAATAATAAATTCATAGGTGGGTTAAAACAAAGGCATATAGAGTTGTACATACACAATACTTGCTTGCTTAACAAACATCACTACATCATTTGGAAAATTATATGAAAATAATACTACACGATAAGATGCAATAGTAGAAAAAGTTAAAACTTATCTTGTGAAAGTTTACTTAGTGACCTTCAATGACCTAAGGAAGAGAGGTAATCTAGAAGTATCACAACCTATGCTATATGAGAGACTTCAGAAGAGATGCTTCTGGATTAGGAATATTGAAGAGCATAGGCAAAAGATATTAGCCCTCCAATAATGAGAGGCGTAGGTAGCCCAAGAGCCATAGCTCCTACAGCCATTAGTATACTATTTCTAGTATATGATATACAGCAGAATCGTATAAGTCCAATGAAGTTAGACAATTTACTAGCTTGGTAAATATTCCTCCACCCAAGCAATATAATGATAAGACAGGGACAAGAGCAGATAATTCCGGCTAGGATAAAATCAACTACGGGCTTTTCTAATGATGTTATTAATATAACTCTAGCCAGTAACAATAACAAATAATAATAATAATAATAATAATTATGATACAGCCTCAGGCTTTAACTCAAGTAATTTGCATATAACTATAGAAAGAAACCAGCCACCTTTATTTAGGATAGTTGTTCCTCAACAAACACCTTTAGGTATTTACACAATACCTCTGATTGTAACAATACGCGAACCATCTATCGCCACACTAACAAAGCCAATATCCAATATCTATTAACACGACACGTGGAGCAGTAGATCCTGAGTTTGAACTATCTAAAAAATATCCAACAGTTAGTTATCTAACCAAGCCAATAAACTTTACAGTATCAGTAATAACACCTATGAGTATTAGCGAACAATTTAAAGACTTTTGGGGAACATATGGACAATTCATAGGATTATTTGCAGGCGGATTTGTTGGAGCATACGCTAAAATGCTGTTTGATAAAAGAAAAAAGAGGCATGAAGAGAATGAAGGAAGAAAGGATTAATTTGCTGACATGTCTTTTCCAATATTCAGATATTAGTGATCATAGCAATATTCTCCATCTTCTAAAATCGAACAGTTCGTTAGGGACCACCTCATTTGATCAACACTCCCTTCAAGGAAACGCAATCTACTCTTGCAGATCAATTTTATAGGGCTTTGATAATATTCGAAAACTTTGTATCAGAGGTTACCAGATGCTTGTAAATCCACATAGCAGAATTAGTAATAGTGCATAGAATATAGAAGAATCTGGAGATTTCAAGATTTTGTATTGGGAATACAAAATCTTTTTTTTAATGAACAAAATATGGATTAAAAAGTGTGGTAATCAGATTTTTGTGCCTCTTTACCAGATTTAATAACTAGGGTTAGATCCTCCATTCGATTATATATTTGCAATAGACGCATACCTTTATCGGTTGTTCTATAGAAACGATTGCCTTCTTCGTGTCCTAATAAGCCATTTTCAAGTAGAAGTGTCACATACTCCTTTAACTGTGCAAACGATAAGAATGCTTTGTACATCAACTTTGATTTATTAGCCCCACCTCCATTCGCGGCCTCAAGTATCAATTTAACTATGTCAGTTCTACTTCTGTATTTCATAATAGAATCAACTAGTAGAATGGAAAACGGGTATTTATGGGAAGCTTATATTAGTACTAAAATTATTTAGCTATTTTATCGATCATAAATATTTGATCGTACAAGTGATCATTGTACTGAAGCTGGTGTACATTTTTACATGTTTAGTATTTTGACTTCAGATTGTTGGAGTTGTATAACTCAAGAAAATGTAGAGTAATAAGCGTAATCAATCCATAAATTCCATTAACGTTGATTGTTCTTTTTTCTCTTCTTTGAAGGTCAGTTTCAATTCTGTCATCAAGGATTCTATTCTACTTTGAAGGTAATCATTCATTTTAAATTGATTACACATATTTACAGCAATATCCATGTATTTTTCTACTGATCCGCGGGTAACTGTTTGTAATAATTCATTATCACATCTAATACATCTACCAATAAGTGGCACTCTACGATATTTCTCTCCACAATAACTACATCTAAAACCTTGTGAAGAATACGATCTCATATTACCCATAATATCAGGCAATATATGTGTAGTCAGTACCATTGATACCACTTCATCAGTATCTACTGCATTAATCAACTTTGCAGTTGCGATTTGCATATCCAATTTTTCATCCATAGTATTAAGAGTTGAGTATGCACTACGAGATACACTAGTTGTCAAAAAGTCTGTAATATGTGTAAACAAATAATCAAAGAACTGATTTTCCTTTCCAATCCTGTTTTTTACCGTCTCTATTTTAGAGACAAAGTCTCCAGCTTTGCCTCGTTTCCATGTAGCCTCATAGAATTCTAATGGATAGATTTGAGAGATATCCAGGTTATGAGCCTGTCTTTGTACTTCATATGGCAATACTGTTGGTTGAATCAATAATGGAGCATCCATAAGACCACCAATCTTATCAGGCAAAAAATCATTTGAGAAATTTAAGAAAGCATCCATCAATAGCATTATAGAATCTGCGTCACCATCACAATCCCTACGTTTTGCAGAATGCCAGATTGGAGATGCCAAGCATACTTGAGAATTGGTAAAACCAATAATTCTTCCGACTATGCCTACGGATGTATGTGGCGCCAATCCAACAACAAGTTGGCCTATTAGATCATAAATAGAGGATGCGTTATAACAAGGCTCTAAATGATATATTTTTACAAGTTCTTCATCTACAAATTTGGCTACATTGAGTAGATGTTTGGCGCAATCAATAGGTATTACGACATCTTGCATTAATAGTTCAGCCAGTTGGTTTGGGGAAATCAATTCATGATCAAGATAATCTCTAGTATATCCCAAATCCTTCAGTTTTTCTATGTCAGTCATTATCCATTTGGGTTTGAAGTGAGTCAATGGTTCATTTGTTGCATCGAATCTGACAGTGCCATCCTTAAAAGTATATATACTATGTTTTTTTCTCAAAATTCCTTTTTCCAATGGTTCTGCAGCCTTATCCTTACTCATAAGCATCTTAACTCCTTTCAGCGGCTCAGATACTTTGATACCAAGCTTTTGTTGTGCTTTTTCAATCACTACTTTTAGCGGATAGCTAACTGGGGAATAAGTTCTACAATCTTTACCACATCTACGACATCGCATTCTACTCGAATTCTCAGTAACTTCCTCTTTACAAACTATACATAAATTCCGTATTGGAGTATCTGCACCACATTTACTGCAACTTATACCAGTAGACGGAAGTTTGCAGTTAATACAATATCTGTTTGCAATTTCTGCATAAAATGATTGATCCTTCAATGCTTTCAGAAGATCGCGTGTTGCACCGCCTTTAGATCCGACAGGAAAGAGTACATGAACAGGAGGTTTCATTTTACGTTCAGCGGCTTTTTCAGGGCGGCCCACTCTTACTGCAATCGAGGAAGCAAATTTTGGCATAACTGTGACACCAGAGATCTTAGACACAAATTCAGTTGCATTTTTTGTATACTCTATATTATTCCTAATAGAAGAGATCGGATTTTTCGTTTTATTTGTCTTAAAAAGCAATAGATTTTTTAGAGAATAGATTTGCTCCAAGTCATTGATCACTAAGATCGTATTCCTTATTGAATGATCAACTCCAAGTCGCTCCAAAATGTCCTTTAATCTAGGATTAGTATTATGCAAATGTAGAGTATTATCATCAATAGAAACTTGACTTTCTTCTAGTTTCTCATTCAAGAATATGACATCTTCTATGGTAACAGAATCCCAAAAGAAGGAATATTTTGGATGCAAAGGAATGCCAAGTCTCTTACTAATGTCAAAGGCTTCTTCAACAGTAGGAAGTACGACTAAAGGTTTCCTTGACAATTGAATTAATCGTTCATGGATTGATTCATTATTAATTGAAGATGAATGAATAGATCCAAGTTTTGACTGTAATTCTAAAGCCCAGATTTCTTCTACATAGCTAGCAGGAAGTAACTGTGCATTGTTTTCAAGAAAGTCACCATAACTTATCAGTATATCTCCGAGATAAAGTATTTTTTCAACACTCGATCTAATTTTTATGGCTTGTTCTAATGAGGATACTTGTAAAACACTGCCGTCATTAAGTCTAACAATTGGGGCTTCTATAGCATCTACAAGTGCTATTGTGGACGCCTTTCCTGGCACGTCCATCTTAATTTGTGTTCCTACCACAATAGCATGATTCAATAAAATGGGTATTGTTGGGTGAATTCCTACAGTTGCAAAACCAGTATTATAACACCTACCGTACCTTAATCTAAAACCTCCAATTTTCTTTGTCATAGAAAGCACCGGTCTTCCCGTAATTACCTCAGACATTCTATGGTTTACGGCATCCTCATTACCTGTTTGGATCGCACCTTTGAGATTTCCAAGCCAACACCAACCGTCTAATCCTAATAGCTCAACAATTTTGAGTAACTTTCTACTTCTCCCAATTAAGCCGTCGTTCATTACTCGTAAGGCACCTCCACGAACTCGGTCAGTAGAAATTCTTCTCATATTCCTATGACCAACGACCTCTACTGGATCAGTATCTACACCATCTAGCTCTACTGGTAAATTAGTTATACACCCAATTACATCCTCATCTAACACTTTAAACTGAAAATTCCCTACCTCACGTTCATAAATTCGTAATTCCTCAAGAAACCTTCCTATTTCATCATCATAAGAGTTTGCTACATATTTATCTAACTCGACGACTTTTCTAACATGATCTGCTATCAACATCGTTAATGCTGCCTCTGTGCCCCCTGCTGACCGAATAGGACCGGCAAACGAAATTGAAAGATATTTACTACCGTCTATATTATTTTTTATTTGAACATCAGAGATTCCTTGCAATGGAGCAACTGTTACACCTTCTGTGACTACTGCTAAACTGACACGAACAGCATTATCTAATCTAGTTCTAAGATCGCCAGTACCATATTCTCCTAAGGCAATTTCTTCGGCAATCTTTAGTGTTGCGTTCTCTTTGCTAGTTTGGGCAAGTAACACACGCAATCGATTTGCTATATCAATATTGTGCATTTTTGCGACCCTATCCGACAAATCATAAGCAATTTTGGATTCAACTTTATCTGAAACATCTAATCCCTTCTTGCGTGCTCTAGTTGCAAGTTCGAAGTTATTTTGGATATTTCTCAAAATATTACGTTGATTGTTCAGATAATATTTTGGCATTTGAATATCCTTTAAATAAATTTCAGAATCCTCTATTATCGTCACGGAAATATTACCTCACTCACTCACTGCCTTAATGAATTAACAATTGAGGAAAAATTTTGCTCCCAATCTTCTTTTTCCAGCATGGTTCCGATTACAATTATATCCGCACCAGCATCTGCCATTTCTTTCGCTGTCTGAGGACTATGGATTCCACCACCTACGATAATTACTCCTTCATATTGCTTCCTTACAGCAGCTATCATTTCACACGAAACATTCCGAGCAGCTCCAGAACCAGCTTCCAAGTATAAAAACCTCATTCCCAAATATTGAGCAGCCAAGGAATACATAACGGCTATACTATTTTTATCGAAAGGTATTCCACGCGCCTTTCCTACATACCAGGCAGTAGTATACTCACCAATTATCAAATATCCAGTCGGCAATGGTTCGATATTATATCGTTTAACCGACATAGATCCCAATGCTTGAGCTTCGGTTATAAAATAGGGATTCTCAGAATTAAGCAACGAAGTAAACAGTATGGCATCAGCCTTAGGAACTACTCCCGTAACGTTCCCAGGAAACAATATGACCGGGATTTTAGCATTTATCTTAATATCAGACACCACTTTAGCCAAGTCGATCTGATCAACTACTGAAGATCCACCAATCAGAACTGCCGATGCTCCCAATCTTTCTACCTTTGCAGCGATAATGCCTGCATTTGTAACATTTTCCGAATCTATAAGAGGAAAGCAAATCGTGCCATGTTCTCTTATTTGTTTTTGAATGTATTTTTCAATTTCATTCTTCACATTGCTTGCGCAGTACCATTTAGTAATATATTATTACCTCGCGATCCCTTAATCTAATTCAGATGCCAGAGAATAGCTTTAATATTATCATGGACTATACAAATTTGTATAGTAAATGTCGGCAACGGATTCGCATTTTAATGATCTTCTGAAACACATTGTTAAGAATTCTTTATTTACTGACAGGCAATTATATATAATTTCGAAGGTAAAAGAAAAGCAAAAATTATTGGATAGTATAAGTTCAGGAGCGTATTATAGGCAAGTAAGACAGTGTAAGAATAAGATTTTCGGTGTCGTATACAGCATAATGTTGCTAAAAATTATTAATATTTTAGACGAACAAGCATTCAACACAATTAATGAGTTGTCTGATCGCCTTGCAAGGATAAGTCAGTCTGACAGTGATCTTATACGTGATATTGATATAACTACTGTGATATTTAAGATGGACCAGCTTGTTTCCAGTCTTTCTAACATCAATTAAACTATGATATATAAGATTAAATCACCTATTAATCACTATATTATGTGATGTTAGAATTTTTTGATACCGCTATTGTGACATATGCTCTTATATCATTTCTCTTAGGAGCATTAGCAATGATAATTTACTATAGAATCAAATCACAATTTAAAACGAGTAATCTTGCAAATATAGAGATCATTGATGCGATTATTAGCCAATATAATCATCGGCTAGATCAATACGAAGATATCATCAATGAATTGAAAATCAAGACTGAATTGCTTGAATCAAAGATAATTAAGTCAGGTAATAATCTAAAGACCGTTAATCACGCCATAGACGACTCTACATCACAACAAATATCACAATATTCTGAGAAACACAATGAATTATTAGAGCCTAGTCACGTGACTACAGATTCCAACAATGCTAAAATGGCTGCATCAGATGAACTTTTACATACTGGTAACACATTGGAAATAATTCTAAGGTTGCTTTTGAACGGTCCTCTGACATCGAGGGAGATACAAAGAGGCATAAGAAGAACTCGTGAACATACCTCACGTGTTATGAAAAAGCTTTACGAATTGAAGTATGTTGATCGTGACATGAGTCACAAGCCATTTAGGTATAATATAACCGATTTGGGCCGATTGCAAACCTACGATCATGTTTTATCTGACGATGAATCTACTGTTTCCATCCACGACAAGTCTACAAGACATTAACTGTTAAGATAGATGATTTGCATTAATCATTCCAAAAACTGAAAAATGCAGTAATAATCTTCATAAGATTTACAATATTTATACATATATGTAATTTTAATATACAATGACTGGCTGCATTAACAAAGTGTCTGACATTTTAACACGTTAACTTCTTAACAAAAACAGACTAGATGTGTTAACTTATCATGATACACTTGAGATATATGAAAGGATCAAATTATAACAAGTAGTAAATAGGCGCTTCTAGTGTCCAGTGGAAATAAAGGGGTTCACTATAGAGCGATTAACATAATCTATCTGACGTTAACACTCCACTGGAAATAATGGGGTAGTTAGGTGCCGTTATCCTATATCTCTCTTGCATGTTAACAATTGATAATATCTAATAGCTTAAACCTGGCTACCTCACCCCGTTGTTTCGTGTCCATTAAATTTTCTCGTAAACAATAATAGTAATAATAATTATTTGATTAATTAATTAATAGATATTGATTAACGTGTTTAAATGTGGTTTGTTAATATCATGTTATAATATTATATTAACAACTCAGATCTACAATGGAAAGACTGGGGTGGGAGTTATAATGGTGATAATGGTGATAATGGATGAGTGACGATATACTTGATAGCATTTTTGAAAAAGCCGCAGCAGGACAAACCTTAATCAAGAATCGCAAGACACTTACGATTGATTATGTTCCTGAAAGACTTCCGTTTAGAGATGATGAGACAGGAACGATTGCACAAGCACTATCTGTAGTGCTAAAGGGCGCAAGACCGTCAAATCTCCTACTATTTGGTAAACCTGGTACTGGAAAAACTGCAGTAGTCAAAAATGTAACCAAACGTCTCCTGACGAAAACAAGCGATCTGGGAATCGAGGTATTAATGCCATTCATAAATGCAAAGACCGCAAATACAGGCTATAAAGTGCTATATGAAATTGCTGAAAATATGGGTATTAATAAAGAAGAAAAGAAATTTCATGTTCACTTTACAGGTTTATCAATGGGTGAAGCAACAGATAGAATTTTAGATTTTATAAAAAACAAGAAAAAATTGCATGTTATTTTAATAATTGATGAAATTGATTCGTTAGTTGATAAAAATGGAGATGATATATTATATAATTTTACGAGAGCGAATGAAAGAATTATCGGAGGATTCATTAGCTTGATTGGTATATCTAACAGTCTCACCTTTAAAGATAAACTTGATCCTAGAGTTAGAAGTAGCCTTAGTGAAGAAGAAATGGTATTTAATCCATATACTATAGAGCAGCTGCAAAAGATCTTATTAAATAGGGCCAAAGTTGCGTTTAACGAAGATTGTATCTCGGATGCAGCCATAAATCTGTGCGCAGCTATAGCTGGAAGAGAAAATGGCGATGCTAGACGTGCAATCGATTTACTTAGAGTTGCGGCTGAAATCGCAGAAAGAGAAAGAGCGTCTAAGGTTGAAGAAAAACATATTAGACTATCCCAAGAAAAAATCGAGAAAGACACAAATTACGAGATTTTAAAAAATTCTACTACACATACTAAAATACTAATACTTGCAATTCTTAAATCAAAAAATGGAAATACTGGTGAAGTATATGAAATTTACTCATCTTTTTGTAGACATATACAACAGGAACCGCTTACTCAGCGTCGTATAACTCAAATAATCAGCGAACTTGATCAACTTGGCTTAATAAGGAGTGACGTAGTAAGCCAGGGTAGATATGGCAGATCACAGAGAATTAAAGTTACTATTCCGTCAATTACTATTACATCTGCATTAAGAGATGATCAGATTCTCTCTACATTATTGTTTGCTGATTAAAATCCATTTGGAAAGGCCTAAGTGTAGCAAGATTCACTAGAATTGCAATCCCTGGAGTTGGAACTATATTCATTGTACGCTGAAAATTGGTTTGTGCTTGCCATGCCCCCGAATTAACGACCAGCGTTCCCCGATAATTCTGAACGTCTATGACGTGGACATGTCCTGAATGGAATATGTCTGGGATTTCAGTAATTACCATCATATCGTCCTTTTCCGGAGCTAATGGAGTATGTTCTCCATATATTGGTGATAAGTGCCTTGCCTTAAGTAATATCTTCATTGCTTCTGCAGGTTTTGAGTATGTTAAACCGGGTGTCGCGGCTATGATATCATCTAAACCTTGTCCGTGATACATCAATATTTTGACACCATTTAATTCAATAAGACTGGGGTTTCCAAGCATGGTGAAATTATTCAAAGAATACAACTTGTTAGAATCGTTTCTTGGAATGGCCGGTTGTGGAAGAGCCCTTCTACCTGGATCATGGTTACCAGGGATTACAAATACTTTGATATGTTTTGGGATTTTGGTAAGTAAATCACTAACATGTATGATTTGTTTATCCGTATTCGTCTCAAGTAATTCTTTGTCCTGATGCGGAAATATTCCAATACCATCAATTAGATCTCCTGCTATGCATAGAAATTTGATCCTCCTTACTATATCGTCCGCATCAGAAGAGAGCCACATTAAAAATTTAATAAATTCTTTTTCCATAAAATATTTGCTTCCGACGTGTAGATCAGAAATCAATACTGCATAGCTTTCAGATTTTGATCTAGTAGGAAGGTGTTCTGGAATATCTGGAGAAACTATATTTTTTATAACAAAACTATGCATTGCTTTATTATTCTGGTTTTCAAGTTCTAACATGACCATTTGATCAAGTGCAAGTATTGATGCCTGTTTCCTTAACTCTTCGTTAGTTGCAATCACATTTAATATTCCAGTACAGTCATCAATTACCATTTCTAAACCATTTTTTCTAAAATGTTTAGACATCAACAAACCAGCAACTACTGAAACAGAATTTGTAACCCGATATTCAGTAGTACCACGCGACTTTGATCTAGCCGTCTGCTTTAAAGATGCAATTCTTGTTATTCTTTTACTGGAAGGGCGTAGTGCTAAAATATGAAGTAATTTTTCAAATCTACTTCTAAATAATGCAGTATAACCCTCCACACCCTCATTTGTATTAATCTTGGATGTCGGGTCAGAAATTACTCTATATACGTGCTCATCAGAATGGGATGGATGATAATTTGTATCATCATCATAAATTACTTCAGGGTCGACTACTACATTTGTAATTTTGTCTTTGTCTTTCATGATGATATTTTGTATGTCTTCTAATACAATCAAAGTGTCTCCTTTTTGCTTAGTTCTGATTATATCTCCTATAATTTCGGAAGCATTGATTTCTAGATTCTTAAGCATAGCAAAAGCGTCAGGATGGATTTGATAGCCCTTGCTAGTGGCTAACGTTAATGCATTAAGAATTTCTTTTTGGAAAGCCAAGGTACTGGCTATTCATTCTATGAATACCATCTTTAATTACATTTCCATAATTGATAAACTAATTATAACAATAAAGATAACGTTAAGTTTCGTATTGCGTTTCAGTATTAAATACCGTCTAATCTATCTGGCATTTGGTATAGTCACTTTTCTAATTGCTTATTCTGCCGGTGCATCAATTCATATGAGTACAAGAGAAACAAATATTCTAAAACAACAATTTTCAGAGCAAATAAAGGATATTAATCAATTCGGGATTTTTATCAATAATGTTAAATTGGCACTTGGGATGTTCATTCCTGTACTTGGGATAGGTCTGGGAATATTTTCTGGTTTTTCAACAGGAATGGTATTTAATGCACTTGCTATAACTTCTCCTCTTCTGAAGAATATTCCACCGTTATTAATCTTGATTACTCCGTTTGGACTTTTGGAAATTTTTGCTTATGGTTTAGCATTATCTAGAAGTGGAATACTATTTTATCAATTAATAAAGAAAAAATCATGGAAAGAATGTACAATTCCCTTACTTATAGAGTCTTCGATTGTAATAGTAGTCCTATTAGTAGGAGCAATAATAGAATGGCAGACAATATTGCGATTTGGAGGTCTACATTCGTCTCGCGTTAGTTTATATCAGCACTAGTTTGATATCTTATGTTAGAGTAGTAACGTAATACCATTAAATGAACCAATTTATGGATTGTGGACGAGTCTTTATAAGTGAAATAAAATGAAATTTTAGAACCTTGATATACTGTTGCAGATTCATTGTAACCTAATATTGAGGAAGGAAAAGATGCTTGTTATCTTATATGATTAATTACTACTACTGAGAGATCACTAAATTTCAGTCCTTCTAAATCACTAACTTTGCCGCGGAAAACAGTCTCTTTGCTATCATTAGTTAGATGCTCAAAAACCCAGACATTTAGGTTTGAAGTATCTATCCTATTCTCTTTTAAAAATATCGCTATTTCTGATTGCATAAAGTTCTTCTCTGAATCACTAGGCCAAGGCCGAGGTAGTAGGATTACATCTTTTCTAAGAATTATAGATCTAACTAATTCCTTCTTTTTCTGTTCAATATCTGTGGTTACATGAAAAGTAACTATATGTGCCTTATCTAATGGTACCTTTGATTTTGCTGCTGCAATCTGAATTGAACTTATACCTGGAATAATTTCAACATTTTTTTCACCGAAAATTTCTAATAATCTATCAACAACTTCGGATTCGGAAAAATTTACATCACCGGTAAATAGCACGGCGCAATATTCCTCGTCTTTCATCCTATCATAAATATATTGATATCGTTCTTCTTGATTTTTTAGAGAAATCACATAAATTTCTTGTTTATTTTTATCTATTAGACTCTCAACAGCCGATATAGTGTACTTGTATCCAATAATATAATGTGATTTGTAAAT
This sequence comes from uncultured Nitrososphaeraceae archaeon, assembly GCA_963765895.1. Classification (GTDB taxonomy): domain Archaea; phylum Thermoproteota; class Nitrososphaeria; order Nitrososphaerales; family Nitrososphaeraceae; genus JARBAU01. The sequence continues at coordinate 104,351 of CAVXZB010000048.1, forward strand.
TGCCTCCCTAGCAATATCTGTAATATATTTTATTGATCCAGGACCGACTCCGATAGTGTATAAACGCTTTGGCAATGTACAATACCATGATATTCAGCCATCCTTAAAGATTTCTTGATGTTCGTTATTCTGGTCTGCAATCTTGGTTTCTATTTTATTAGTCTATTATTTATAATAACAGGCTTATGATTACTGCTTATCGATTTGCTTTATGTATGTTATTGTATGCTTGTCTTATTTCTTCTATTGATGAATTGTCTTCTAATGTAGTTATATCACCTGTTACTTCTTCGCCAGTAGATATGGATTTAAGTAGTCTGCGCATTATTTTTCCACTTCTTGTTTTTGGAAGCTTATTTACAAAGTAAATTTCTTCAGGCGTAGCTATGGGACCTACCGTATTTCTAATATGATCGATAAGCTCTTGGCGTAGCTGATCAGATTCAAAGTAATCTGTACGAAGAACTAAATATGCAATTATTGTCTCACCCTTTTTCTCGTCCTGTCTACTTGTAATAGCAGCTTCTGCAACTGATTTATGTGACACAAATGCGCTTTCTAACTCCATTGTGCCTAGTCTGTGTCCTGCTACTTTGAGTACATCGTCTGATCTTCCTAATAGCCAAAAATAGCCATCAGTATCTGACAAGGCATAATCACCAGAATAATAAACACCGCTAAATCTTTCCCAGTATGTATTCTGATATTTTAAGTCATCTTTCCAAAGCGTCATTAACATTCCAGGCCAAGGTTTTTTTATCACCAGATACCCTTTCTTGCCAAGAACTACAGGTTCTCCATTTTCATTAACTATGCTTGCATCTATTCCAGGTAAAGGAAATGTGGCAGAACCGGGCTTCATTGGTATATCCGAATCTAGACCAGTACAAGCACTTAGCATAATTCCACCAGTTTCTGTTTGCCACCATGTGTCAACAATAGGACAATTCTCTTTTCCGATAGTTTTGAAGTACCATGCCCAGACCTCTGGGTTAATCGGTTCACCTACAGTACCCAATAAGCGAAGAGATGATAGATCAAATGAACTAGGAATACTGTTTCCAAATTTCATATACATTCTTAGGGCTGTAGGAGTAGTATACAAAATTGTGACACCGTGTCTTTCAACCATTGCCCAATATCTATTGGGCTGTGGATACTCTGGTGTCCCTTCATATATCAACTGTGTAACTCCATGCATAAGTGGCGCGTACACAATGTAGCTATGACCAGTAACCCATCCTATATCAGCAGTACAAAAGAAAATGTCAGTACTCTTATAATCAAATACCCAATTTGCTGTTGCGTATAAATATGTAAGGTAACCACCTGTACTGTGTAGAACACCTTTTGGTTTACCCGTAGTTCCAGATGTATAAAGGATATACAAAGGATGTGTGCTATCTAGTATCTCGGGTTCACAAAATGAATCAGCCCTTTCAATGACTTTGTGCCACCATACGTCTATATCATCATTCATATGTAAATCGTTTGAAGTTCTTTTCACGACAATGACGTGTTCTATTGAGGGTATAGATGGAACTGCCTCGTCTACTATTTTTTTCAGCTCGATAAATTTCCCTCTTCTAAATGTGCCATCTGCAGTTATAATTATTTTAGAATCTGAATCTCTAGCTCTATCAGATAATGCCTTGGCACTAAATCCGGAGAAAACTACAATGTGTGTTGCACCTATTCTTGAACAAGCTAGCATTGCAATAGCGAGCTCTGGAATCATAGGGAGATAAATTATTACTCGATCGCCACTTTTTATTCCAAGGGTTTTTAATGCATTTGCAAATTTATTAACAAAATGATATAGTTGGAAATAAGTAAGTGTTTTAGTCTCGCCACTTTCATTTTCCCAAATTATAGCTGCCTTGTTTTTTATACCAGAATCTATATGCTTGTCAAGACAGTTGACAGATGCGTTCAACTTGCCGCCAACGAACCACTTTGCAAAGGGAGGGTTTTTCCAATCTAGTACCCTTTCCCAATCTTTAAACCAGATTAGATTTTTTGCCTGTTCTCCCCAGAACTGTTCTTGATCCTCTGATGCTTTTATCTTAATTTTTTCAAATTTTTTGCCTGCAAGGGTTACTCTGATTTTTCCGCTATCTTTGTAAATCTTTGACAATTCATCAGAATCTGCTTCAGACATTTTCTACTATAAGTCGGGGATAACTTTAAACGTTGTGATGCATAACTATTATCCCAAACTTACCGATTGTATTGTGATATCCTACGATCAAATGTAGTATTCATTTCGAACTTTGTTCCTGAAGTTTGTGTCAATATATTAAAATAAAGAAATCCAGCGTATCTAACTTGTGAAATACAGAAGTAGAACAGAAATAGTAGCAATGATCTTAGAGGCTGCAAATGGAGGCGCGACAAAGACAAAGATAATGTACAAAGCCTTTCTTAGCTATGCACAACTAAGGGAATATCTTTCAGTACTTATTGAAAATAATCTATTAGAATATTTGGAAGGCTCTCAAACATATAAAACAACAGAAAAGGGATTAAACTTCCTCAAGATGCATAATGAGATAGGTGAACTTTTACAAACCCAGATAAAACAGGGTAAATAATAAGTTACCACCCTTTTTCTTGAAACGTTTTTTGTTCTTTATTCATTTTGGATTACGTGATTAAGCCAACTGTTTTCATCAGTTTCATTATTATTGGTATTGCTTTGAACTGCTTTCTCCTCTGTCCTCTTTCCTTCATCCGCAACTATGATGTGGGCCGCCTCATTTTGTTTACTTGTCTCAATTTTGGAAGGGGATTCTGTGTAATTAGAGCCTGGCAATTTCTGATGTGGGGTATTAATTGCTAAATCTACACTGTCCAAGGTCTGTTGTGTTAATCTCATTTTGACATTATTGATTTCAGCCTTCTCAAGATTAACGTGCTCTATCAAATCGTTTGTATGTATACTGATCTGTTGATATGTTTCCTCTGTCAGCTCGCTACTTCTATATTGCAGCTTTGCATCGAATAGTACTGATTTGATACTTTTGTTTTCTGCATCTAATTGATTTAATCTCTCTTGTAATAATTCAATAATGGTTTTTTCTTTTTCTTCAAGGTCATGTAATCTCTTCTGATATTTTATATAAACCAATTCAGCATCATCTTTCATCAAATCATTCGCTGCAACCATTTCTTGTAGTGCTTTTATTCTTTGTAAAGTAAGATTCTTTTGTCTTAATAGGTTCTGTGCATCAAGTCTCCATCTTGGAATATATATTACATAATCTCCTTGAACTAATAATTGCTCATACGCTAGTTGATTTAGGCCAGATGATCCGCAGTCCACACCAACAGATTCAATTGAACCATCAATATCTGTTATAACGCCAACTACCTTTCCCATGAATGTGCCATACATATCCTTGACTTCCTTGCCTACAAATTCGAGCTTAAATTCGCTCATGTAATCCGTTTAATAAGTAGATATAATGGCAACGTTGTCAAAATTGTTGTATTATTTGGCAAAACCATTTTACCGTCTTAATTCCAGAGAACCAGACAATCCTGACTCAAGTTTAATGATCAATATAAAATAAATACAATTATCATAATAAACTTACTACATTGCATTTTTGGGTAGGATCATTTTGTTCGATTCTTGGTATTAATAACAAACCAATAGCTCCACAGGGATTTATTGCAATATCTGATGTCATAACCTTAGTAGAAGACATGGGTAACCAAATACCAGATAAATCTTGGATGCTTTATCTCATTGAAATCTTCAATATCCAGAATGTAGCAATCGAGCTAAATCTTATATGCCAGTTTGATAATCAAGATTACTTTGAAGCTATATTTAATGGTGTAAATAGATATAGATTCAAACAAATATTACCCACACTGGGTCATGCATACCTTCGTCAAATTATTATTGCTCATCAGAAAAAGTCCATTATTTATATCTTGGAGGATCAGAATACAAAGCAAATTGAAAGATTTGAGCTATCTTTACTGAATATTGGAGATTTTGTATTCGAAGGTAAGACTCAGTTTACTGGAATAGAATGGTGGAATAAAATGGGCAATTTTCCGTATTCTATTAAGTATAGTGTAGAGATATCACAATTAATGTATGGCTTATGTGACAATCCCTCTGATTCTGAATCAATTATTTATAGACCATATAATGCATTAATCCCTAATAATGAAGGATCAAATATAGAATATCCTATTTCATTCTATGATGTTAAGATTAGAGATGATTGCGTTTGTTATAATGTTGCACCGGGTACTTGCAAAGTTGGTTTACAATATTGCTAACATTCTATTTCAATTGCATTATACATATTTAATTACATAACAGGTGAATAATTTTGGTCCCATTATCTAATTATGAACACTTTTCAGAAAAAGAAAAACTCCTTCTTAATTCGCATTTTTCAAATACCGATAAATCAGTCTTTGCAATCATTACGCCTAAACAAGTAGATAGAGGAGCATTAATGTCTAGATATTCTAGAACAGATAAAACCATGCGACGAATATTCATAGATGAATTTGTAAATAACCCAAATCGAGGAGGAGAGTTTTATAATAAAATACTATTAGAATATGGGGATGATTCTGTATCCGAACTAGGAGACGCACAAATAGCAGTAGAATGGATTTCAAATATCGCAGCAAAGAAGATAGAAGATCATAGAATAGGACTGTCATACCTTGAAAAATCTTCTCGATATGTGGCATTTGATCAGAAGATTAATGGCCGATACAAATACCATTTAGAAAATGATATTATGTCTTCATCCTATGCTGATCTATATAAAGAAGTATGTGACTATAGCTTTGATACATATAGTAAGAATATTCTACAAATGCAAAAATTTATTTCGGAATCTGAACCAATCGATCAGTTTCTTTTTTTTGATACTGAATCGCGACGTGAGTTATATTATAGCGAGCTTGAAATCAGATACATCTATCGAATCTGCAAAAAGAATTTATCGTGCAACAATTAAAGCCAAGGCACTTGATGTTCTTCGCGGTCTTTTACCTGCCTCTACACTTACGAATTTAGGTATAGCAGGTAATGGTAGAGCATACGAGTACCTATTATCAACTATGTTTGTTTCAGATCTAAATGAAATAAGATCGATAGCTGATCTACTTTATGCCGAAATTAGCACAGTCATACCATCTTTTATAAAACGTTCAAATGACAGGCATGGCAAGTCTCTTCAATTATATGTTACTGATACAAAGAAAGCTATCTTGGAGCTATCCCAACACCATTTAAAAAATATTAAATTAGAAAAAAATCCTGAATTTGTAAAGTTGTTAAATTTTGATGACAATTTTGATGCAGAGGTTAAAGTGTCTTCTGCAATCCTCTATGAATATGCTGTAGGTCAATCTTTGGAGGATATCATGACATATGTTAGATCTCTTGAACCGAAGGAGAGACACAAAATCATTTGTGAGTATACAAAATTCAGGACAAATAGGAGGCATAGACCAGGCAGAGCCTTTGAAATGGTAGAATATACATTTGAATTATTTACAAATTTTGGAATGTTCCGTGACCTTCATCGTCATAGACTTCTTACTCTAGAAAGACAATTGTTATCTACAAAGCATGGATATGATGTTCCTAAAGAGATCTTTGATTTGGGAATGGTTAGAGATTTTAAAGATTGTATGTATAAATCTAATGAAGCCTACACTCTTATATCAAATAGATTACCTGAACAAGCACAATATGTTGTCAATCTTGCTTATAGATACCCATATTTTATGAAGATTAATCTACGAGAAGCAACTCATATGATTGAACTTAGAACAGTTCCACAGGGGCATTCTGATTATCGTAGCGTATGCCAGAAGATATATAGACAGATAAGAAATATACATCCAATACTTGCAAAAGGAATGCACTTTGTAAATCTGAACACGAATGAACTTGCGAGATTCACTGAGGAAAAAAATAAAGAAAGGAAAAGACAGGGCTAATTTATTCAAACCATTTTTCCAATGACTGGTTTCGATTTGTTATTGATTTTTTTAATCTATCGAGAGATCCTGTCACTCGATCAACCGAAAAATTTTTTTCAACACACAGAAAGTTAATAATATGATCATATTTTATCTCGTTGAATGAAATGTTGTCAATATCGGGGATTTCTGATCTCAAAAATATATCTCGTATTTCTTGATATGGGACATCTGATAATCTATCTCTAATTTTTTCTATATTTTCAAGTTTATTATATTCCTTAATTAATTTTAAGGCTGTTTTAGGACCAATGCCTGGAAAACCTTCCGGGTTAAAGTCAGTACCTATTAAAATTCCTACATCTACTATCTGTTCACGCGTTAATGATAAGTGACTGAGAAAATGCTTGAGATCTATAATCTCTGGTTCTATATCGATGTATAAATTTCTGTTCGGAATTTTTCTCTTGCCGCTGATCGTAATGTTTCGTATCAGTTTCTCTGCTCCAAATAGTAATGAATCATAATCTTGACTAGCACAACCAAATGCAATTCCACATTTTGTCAAATAAGCTCGCCGATGCTTCTCCTTCTGATTTTGCTTGAACTATGGGAATACCAAGTAACATCAAGATCGTTTTTGATTCTTCTATCATTTCACTGGTCAGGACTGATGTAGCTTGACTATATTTTCGTGCATCCTCATACTTACCGCTTGTTAATGCCGCTTCGTACTTTTCAAACGCTATTTGTTTTAAATGTCGTCTATGTTCTATCTCCTTTGATTTCAGGTTATTAGGTTCTCCATCGAAAACATATATTAGCTTAATATTCTCTGCCAATAGGCTTACATTACGATAAAAGAGGCCGCTTAGATGACTTGTCACACAGCCTTTACTGTTTGTAAGTAATTCTCCGGTTGGCCCACGGATTGTGGCAAGAAATTGGTATATAGAGTTGTATGCATCGATTGCAATTATCTTGTCAGAGAGTTCAGTTATATTTATAGATGATGCCTCAACAAGTGGTCTAAGATCTAAACCCATTATCTTAATTACGCATGAACTGAATTTTTACCTTTTCCATTTCTAGAATTATATTTGTATTATTGCTTTAATTAAATTCCATTCATAATAAGACATTTTATATGAATTACTATAGATTATAGAACATATGATCAATTACAGTTTTATAACCTAAAATTATATTAAGGGTCTAATTATATAAATCCTTAATTGAGTCTTGGTTTTATCGATTACCATATTTCTAAATGTGTATACTATACAATAATATTATTTTAGTAAAAGAATCAAAATATGTTAAACTTTTGAATACAACTAGTAGCGTAGCAGAGAGAATATAATAATGTCTATATCAAATATGCTATCACATGTTAAGATCGAGAACATATTTAGATGACGTGATGTATATAACTTACGATCCTTGTCTTTATTATAATGATTTACATAGCTTCGCCTTTAACGATTACATAACTGACTTAGGAATCAGCGTTTATTCATTTAATATCATAATACTCATTTCTAGATTAGTCTATCCTAGAGTTAGACATCATATCCGAGATTGCATTAATGACAGAGGATGAGAAATTATAAATTCTGATCCTCCGTCATAGTTTGGAACGAAGCTGTTTACAGTTAAGCCTTAGCTTTATAGTATAAAATGGTTGATTAACACTGTTATTCGACAGCCGTAATCGCAGGTGAGCTTCTTAATTAATTAATATTAAGTGCTCTGGATTAAATAAAATTTCAATTTTGAATTATTATAACCTACTTATTAGCGCTTCGTTTGTAGTTACATTAATTAAATCAAATCTTGAAATGATTTGAACATTTTGTGCCAATCAAATATTTTATAGTTAATTATTGTAATATATCCAAAATGAGCATTTAATTATGACTCATATTGTAAAGTTAATCTCGTTCCGAGGATAGTAAGCTAAATAATCTATCACCGATCAAACCTTATTTTTGGATAACTGGGTGCCGGCTATTTAGAAACATAATCTAGTATATTCTATTCAAACGTATAAAGAATCACTTCAACTATAATTCAAGGCGAGAGGTTTTTAAATTATTAAATTAATTCTGCATAACACACTTGATGGAACAGGATGAACACATTAAGGCTCACTTGATGTGGATATGGGGACAAAAGGTCGGTTTTATTAAAAGAGGCATTGAAGGTATGATGATAATCACCAATAGACGTATTGCATTCATTACAAAAACTAGCATGACATATAGAGTACACGATGCATATTCTCTAAAACAACTTAAACGATTCAAAGACGGCGAAGATGTATTTAGACCTATATCTGGATATACTATAAAAAATTTGGCAAGCGATCTTGCAATGAGTAATAAGAATTTGGAAATTCCATATGATAGGATTGTTGATATCCTTACGGAGGAGAAACGCTGGGGTACTTTACTCAAAGTCAGGTTTAGTTCTGAGAGTAAACTCGAAACCTATATGTTTTCAGTTGTTAAAGGATGGGTAAAGTACCCATTAAAAGATCCTATTGGATTTCAGCGCATTGATTGGAATCCTTTAATCAAGATCTTTAAGTGTTGAAATCTTTAAAGTGGATGATAAAAAATTTCTAATCGTATCTGAAAAAGGATCTTGGTGGATAATCCAAAAAACCAGTAAAACTATAGTATCATCACAATAAGCATTAGAATTAGGCAGTGAGATTCTTGATCCTAATATAGTATAGCAAAATTGGATGTATTCTATAGTTTCTAGCAGCAAACACTACATAAGTTTACATGTATTGAATGTTAAATATTCTTATAACTAATATCAATATGTAAAACAATGAGTTACGTTAGGGTACGCCGACTAATTATACATTCTATCCAAATACATTATGATAACAATTATTAACTTCCACTTTAGTGGGCTCTGTTGCAAAGTAGTTATATTCGCTTAGATCTGTAGGTTTGCTCTCTTTAACTGTTTTCTTTATACAACTGTAAAAACTATGTATATCCTGGTCAAGTTTTGGATTACCAGTATTAATAGGTAGGAGTATAACTTGTCCTCGGGAAGTACTCTTCATAATTGTATCTGGATTTGCAACTATAGGCTCTGCTAATGCAATATTGATGATACTATTTGATAGCAACATAATTAATGTCAGAGTGAAACTAACCATTATTAATGCTGTATTTGTATTCATTAAGATTGTCATATATGTATTCTTTATAAGTAGTCAGTCTATAAATATCATAAAACAAAAATAAAATTATTCATAGATAGTTTGTTACAATAATTTATTACTGTGCGATGTATGTACATCAATTTTGCTGATCCACAATCCAATGATACAGCACACTCAGCTATATCTCAGCCCGACGATAAGTTAACAGAACACTCCTAATAGGTGTATATTCCTCAGTACGGGTAGTCCCAATGAATTTGTTCATTATAACTGTATCTAGATCAAGTATATGTAGACGAAAGTCTATTAATTTCCGACAGATATTGCTAGATGTCGCCATTGTATCATTGATCCCAGTCCACTTCTTGGATCTTTTTGGGACTATGATATTTGCAGTTACTGGTGCTCTGAAAGCCATCGAACATAAGCTAGACATAGTGGGAGTTATTGTCCTATCTGGCATTGCTGGATTAGCTGGGGGCATCATTAGAGATGTAGTCATAGGACGAACCCCGCCATCAGCCTTAGTCGATCCTTTGTATATAATAATAACATCGATCACCGGGATCGGTATTCTCTTTCTTTATCGTTATGTAAAAAATCTAATGAGACTATTTTTGATTTTTGATGCATTTGGTCTAGGAATATTTAGTCTACTAGGGGCTAATATTGCCTTCAGTATGTTTGGCCTTAACCTCGTCATTATGATGTTTGCAGGAGTTATTACAGCTGTTGGTGGCGGTATTATACGGGATATGTTAGTAAGTGAAATTCCTTTGGTTCTCAGGAAGGAATTATACGTATCTGTAAGTTTCGTTGGAGTTTTATCGTTCTTTATTTTGCTTTACCTGGGAGTTAACATACTAATTTCAACCATTATAGGAATCATCGTTATCACCTCATTTCGTATAGCCGCGATAAAATATAACTGGAATCTACCAAGAAGAGTTTTTAGAAATGCAAATGGCTTGTAAGAACTATCTACAATTAGGGATTTAGGTCAGTGGTATTCGGACTAAAGTTTTTTTATGAACGCGAAATATTTTGCTGATCGCTCTCAACAATCATGTATGCATAGTAGTTACAGAGAATTTCATTTTGCAAACAAATACCAAATAATTAGCTATGTAAATTATTGCTATTTCCTAAATCAATATAGTAATATCCCAGCATTATAAGTTATGATCAAAAAGCCTGGTGTTTTATCACGCATTAGATTTACAACTGCGAATCTGGTCCTTGAAGTCGAGCGGGGCTTTACAACGTGCAAGATCGATGGAGATCAAGTCATGTTTGTTTCAGACAGATTGAATTATTAAAATAGACAGTTAATTTCTATGATGATTTTTGTGTTCAGTTTGAAAACAAAAATTAGATTAGTAGTAACATGAGGTCAATCATCATTATTACGGTACTAAATGAATTTGCTTATAAAGCTGAAGTGCATTTAAGATATATCTTGATATCTGATCATCTGATATAATAATTTATCCTACATATCACTATTTCTAGGAAAGAGAACAATATAATATAATAGTAGGAAAATATTTAGAATCATTTTGAAATATTAAACATCTAGATACTGGTAATAGTACATATATATATCTGTATAAGTATATTATATGAATATGCGTGGTAATAACTTTTGATTCAGAATAGTTTTCCAATGATGGAGTGGCATGTGAAACATTTGGAAAAGGTAGTTTTGAAATTTGTAACAGGACTAGCAGAAAATGCAACTCTTGGGAAAAAAGAATGAATAAACGTTATGGTAGAATAATAAGGTTGCTAGACAAATAAACTATGACATAAAACAAGGTGCTACTTATGATCAAGTTCTCTTGCTTTTACAAAGAATCCGGAATGATTCCTCATTTTCTAGTCTTCGAGGTAATAATGGTTCTTTAGAAAGATTAGCCGAGTTAGAGAAACACTTTCAGCAGCAACCCCTAGAGAGAACGAAGTGGTGGTATTAACCTCTTGGCCTCCACATGGGAGATAAATCTTTAGGGATAGGATTATAGATTAAATTGATGGCCATAGAAGAGGTCCTGATACTTTATTAATATATCAAATTATAATCAAGTAGTTGGTTAATTGGCTTTACATTGTAGATTGTAGCAATTGTGGATATATTTCAGTAGAAAAATTATCTAAGGAGAAGGCAAAGATACTCAAAAAGACGCATGTAAATATCACCAAAAATTGTACTCTTGGACATATCAGATTAATCAAAGTAAGGGCATAGAACTTTATTTTCTACTGGGAAGTTGGCGCAAGGATATAAGAAATTGTACGTATCGTATCTTATTATTTTTGTGTCTTGTCACAGTATTTCACAGTGATCAATAGTTCTGCGAACTTTGGACTCGATTTCTTACAAACCTAGCAAAGGGTGCTCATTTTATTATATTCAGAAAATTCGGCAAGGTGATATGTCAGAATAGACTTATCTGATGTTGATGATCAATCTTAGACCATGTAATAAACTGACAATCGTAGTCAAATAAATAAAGGACTGTCTATACTACTTGGAAGGATTTCTGTATCTTTGAATCGTAATTGTCTTTTCTGATTTCTAGATTGGTATTATAAATTCCACTACTTGATCGAGGTCCTATTTGTACAGTAAATGTCGCATGTCCATCTTTATCCGTGTATGCAGTTTGAGTGTTGTTGTTGTTGTTGTTGTTTTGTCTATGGATGGATTGAAATTCGGTGGTTCTATGGTCAGTAGAACAAGTACATCGGAGACAGGTTGATCCGTATATTTATCTCTGACAGTTACACTCATGTAAGTTGTATCACCTACTTTTACGGGGTCTTTTATAATAGAATAGTCTATGGTATACTGTTTTGAAGACTTGCAGTTAACTATTCCACTAAACAGAGGTGCAAACTTTCCTCCAGCAATATTATCAATAGTATTACAAAAGCCCTTTCCATCTGAGGATATACTATTTTTACCATCAAAGGCAGTTGCTTTTCCATTTCCAGAAGTATCAATATCCACGTCAGCTCTGGCAGTTTGAATGATAGTAGGTAAGAGTGATACTGGTGATGATGATGATATTGCGGGAAGTATTGAATAATTAGATAATAATACCGAAGGTGATGTTATAGTCAAGACTACAAGTAGACTAATAATAAGTAGAAACTTGGGTTCTCTTTTCATAATCTTCATCTCTAATACTATACATATCTCTCTACATACTTTTGTCTATTGTTGATTTCTTCAACAAATGAGTACAGGCGTTCTATCCACATATTCCCTAATCTCACTCACAAACATCAATCAATTATCTGCTACCGGCTGCTGCAGCTGCCGCGGCTGCACTGCCACCGGCTGCTGCCGCTGATGCTGCGCTATCGCCAGCTGCTGCCGCTGATGCTGCGCTATCGCCAGCTGCTGCCGCTGATGCTGCGCTATCGCCAGCTGCTGCCGCTGCTGCCGCTGCGCCATCACTACCATGATGATGATTCTGATGACCATAATGATAGTAGTTTCTATGTGCGAACGCGGACTGCTGATCTGACATCGTTGTCGTAACTAGTGCTAGAGCTATTGTCGCTATTGCTATTCCTGAGATAACATAACTTCGATTCATATCTATATAATGTATAATAGATTTGAGTATACCAAGATTATGAACATAAATTATAATATCTTGATCTGTAATTATTATCTATAAGATATTGGTACAATTAAGGGACAGCAGAAGTTAGAGCTAGATTATTATTTAGTAGTAATTGGGAGTCAAGAACCAATCTCAAATCAATAGAAATTTGGGCCGATTCGATCTGTTCATATTCCTAGAGCACTTTATGAACAAATGAAATAGCAATTGATCCTTCGCCTACCGAGTACGCAGCACACTTGATGCTGCCTCCCCGCGCGTCGTCCGCCACGAAAACCTCTAGGCAAGCTTGTTTAGAGTAATTACGGCATATTTACCTGTTTCGCCACGAACGGATTGGAGGTGATTGCCCAGATATCAGTGTTAAACCGGAATACAATAGTAACGATCTCCGCTCCTGCGAATCAGATAGCGCGACATGCTCTAGGCCAAACCGGGCCGACCTGATGGGCATATACACACTTTACTGGCTTCCAAAAATACGGTAGCCTGATCGCTAAATTTACTCCGCCAACCCAGTTTACTTCACCACCACATCATTGCACTTCCACAAAATTCGCGCCGTAATAGACGCCCTCATCTTCAAACCACGACAAGTTTTTTCAATAATGGCCTTTGGTACTCAGCCCAGATCGCAATCATGATAGTATATACTGGAATTCGAGCACCATCCTCAACTCCTACGACAAATTTGTGCAGATGAGCGAGTTCCCTTGGTGGTGAGCATCTCCGCGCCGAACTTCTGCGGTAGCACGCCCGAGATGATTGTGATATTGCCAATATTATAGATTTGACGACAAGTTACCAATAGTATAAGTGATTGATTCTTTTCCAGATCGCTAGAATATGGTACAATCAAGTCTTCAATAGCCGTAAAATAGGGGTGTGATCTGGTCTTTCTGCTGTGAAAAAGTATATGGACTGTACTCAACATGCAAGCAATACACAATAATTCGAGACTTATTACTCTTTGATACCAGTAAGGAATTACGGCAACGGATTAAATCATAACTCTAGACAACATGAATCAGTACAATTGTATCTACAGATAAACGTGTAGATCTTTATGATTGTCATCTCTATTTCCTGCAATCTGTCTGATAGGTACACAAGTTGATCTGATAGTTGAGCCATAATATCGTCTTTGTCACGCTGTATTTGTCTGATTTAATTCTTCCAATTCCTCTACCTTTGTATGTATATCAGTCCACAGTCTTTCTGATAGGTATGTTTAGGAACGTTAAATAAGGCCAGATTTTACGAAATATCTTAGCTTTTTCTAACTCCTTCTTGCATGGTTAAGAGGTTTAAATAAAGATATTCGTATTTATTACTCTAGCTGTCATTACCATATCTATCTGTAATGTGATAAAGCCGTTACACGCTCCTCAGGCCTTCTTTCCCTTTGTATCTTTATCTTTTTAACTGCGTCTTCAAAATGTCGCATTGAAATAAGAGCATCTGAAGCATGTTTGGCTGCTTCTTCTGGCGTAGTATATTTTTGAAGATACTCATGTAGTACTATGGAAATAGCAGTATTAGCCACCCCTGTTATATCTGCACCACTAAATCCTTCTGTTATTTCAGATATCTTCCTAAAATCTATACCTTGTCCTAAAGGTTTACCCCTTGTATGTATTTGAAGAATTTTCTCCCTTGTATTCATGTCAGGGTTTGGTACAAATATTATCTTGTCAAATCTTCCAGGTCTTAGTAATGCAGCGTCAATCATGTCTACTCTATTAGTAGTCGGCAATTACCACTACTCCTTGTAACTCTTGTATTCCATCCATCTCCGTTAATAATTGAGATAGCATTCTATCTGAACTACCACTACCACCATATCCTCCACCACTATCTGTTCCGCCCATGCCTCCTCTTGTAAGAGCAATAGAGTCTATCTCATCAAAGAATACTACACATGGAGCCGCTTGCCTTGCCCTTCTGAATATTTCCCTCATCCCTCTCTCTGATTCACCTACCCATTTTGATATTAATTCAGGTCCCTTTACACTGATAAAATTAGCTTCAGACTCTGTTGCAACAGCTTTTGCTAGCAATGTCTTACCAGTTCCAGAAGGACCATGTAATAGTATGCCTTTTGTAAGAGTGTGTTTAAGTTCCTTGTACAGATCAGGATATCTCAACGGCCATTCAACTGCCTCTTGTAATTCACGTTTTATGTCTTCTAGACCGCCTATAGATGTCCAAGGAATATCTGGAGATTCCAAATAAACTTCCCTCATAGCCGATGGCATTACTTCCTTTACTGCATTTTCAAAATCATTCATAGTGACTATTAGCTTGTTTAAAACCTCTGGTGCGAGCTTCTCATCTTCTAAATTGAGCTCTGGCAGCAATCTTCGTAAGCATTTCATGGCCGCCTCTTTACACAGGTATTCTAAATCTGCACCTACGAATCCATGAGTCACGGCTGCTACTCTATCTTGATCAACATCTGTATCCAGTGGCATATTATGAGTGTGAATTTGTAATATCTCAAGCCTTCCTCGCTTGTCAGGAACTTTTATCTCTATTTCTCTGTCAAATCTACCTGGCCGCCTTTAAAGCAGGATCTAACGCGTTTGGTCTGTTTGTAGCTGCCAATCACGATTACTTTACCTCTTGCCTCCAAACCGTCCATTATTGATAATAATTGAGAAACCACTCTTCTCTCAACCTCGCCGGTTACTTCTTCTCTTTTTGGGGCTATAGAGTCAATTTCATCTATAAATATTATAGATGGAGCTTTTTCCTTAGCTTCTTTGAAGATTTCTCTCAACCTAGCTTCAGATTCTCCATAAAATTTGCTCATTATTTCAGGACCAGAAATACTGATAAAATGAGCATTTGTCTCGTTAGCTACAGCTTTTGCTAGTAATGTTTTACCTGTACCAGGAGGTCCATATAACAAGACTCCCTTTGGAGCTTCAATCCCAAGTTTCTCAAATATTTCTGGATGTCTTAGCGGAAGCTCAATCATTTCCCTAACCTTTTGGATTTCCTCCTTTAATCCGCCAATGTCTTCATATGCCACATTAGTAATTCCTCTTGCTACTTCACCCTTTTCTGATATCTGAAACACTGTCTTTTGCGTTACCAAAATTGCGTCCGCAACTGGAGTTACGCCTATAACTTGGAAAGTAAGTCTTCCACCAAAATATGGAACCATCACGTTATCTCCCTTAATGAGTGGAACGCTCTCCAAGGCATCTGCTAGGTATCTTTCATCTATAGAAGGTATTGTTTCCAAAGGTGCAACTATTACTTTTTCAGCTGGAACTGCTTTAATCTTTCTTACTACTACAGTATCTCCTATTGCCACTCCTGCATTATTCCTCACCAGACCATCTACTCTGATAATCCCTTTACCTTCATCTGAAGGGTAGAGAGGTAAACATTTGGCAACAGTTCTACGTTTGCCTCTAATCTCTATAACATCCCCAGTAGAGGCGCTTAAAGAATCCATAGAGTCATAGTCAATACGTGCTACGCCACGGCCAACATCTCTTGTATAGGCTTCCAATACCTTTAGAGTATGATCATCAGTCATGTCTAACGCACCTTCTCAATAGCGCTTTATACACGTTTCATAGCCCATGGCCTGATCTATTTAGATATTTAGATATTTTGATATTCCAATAGAAAATTGACTTGTAGAGCTCTGTGACTGTCCTGTGAAATGGCGTAGCATGAGAAAATATGTTATACTTTTACGCCATGATCTAGCTTTGAATGTTGTTGTTTCAGTGTCCATTCTAGTACAAGAATATGTTGTAACTTATATCTGATCCATACGATTTAGTAAAGATATGATAATCTATGAAAAATCCTTTCAAAAAATCAAATAAGACACCCTAAGGAGAACCTCTTGAACATGTAGGATCAGGTCCAGCCATTGGGTCTAAAAAATTAGTAATTATTGCAGCTCTTGTGACATTTATTGTAATTATTTTAGTAATATCTGAATCAGTAGTCATAGTGCAGGCAGGACATAGAGGAGTTGTTCTATATCTAGGCGCAGTTGAGAATAGAGTACTTGGAGAAGGAGTGCATTTCGTAATACCGTTCGCGGAACAGGTCATACCATTAGAAGTACGTACACTCAAATATCAAGCCGAAGCATCAGCAGCTTCAAATGATTTACAACAAGTACAAACCGTGATAGCGTTAAATTACCATCTGAACCCTGCTGATGTAAATAAGGTTTACCAACAATTGGGCCCAGACTATGCAGATAGAGTAATCGCACCTACAATACAAGAATCAGTTAAAGCAAGCGTAGCGAAATACAACGCTGAGGAGTTAATTACAAAAAGAGCCATTGTTAAGGATGTTATAGCAAATACGATAAGAAATTCTTTATCAGCTAAGGACATAGTAGTAGAGACAATATTTATTACCGATTTTAAATTCTCTGATGCATTTTCTAATCAGGTTGAAGATAAAGTAGTAGCTTTTCAAAAGTACTTGACAGAATTGAATAATTTGAGAGGAATTCAAGTAGTAGCTAACCAGACAGTTGTACAAGCTCAAGCACAGGCCAAAGCTAACATAGCAAAGGCTAGTGGAGAATCACAAGCAATTAAAATTATTACATCGCAGTTAAGACAAGATCCTCAATATCTTCAGTGGCAAGCAATCAATAGGTGGAATGGACAGCTGCCATTTTCTTTAGGTGGACAAGGAGCAGTCCCATTTTTCCAATTGCCACAATCCCAGTCTAGATCTTCGGCATCTGGATTACAACAACAACAACAACAACAACAAAATCAGTCTAAATGAAGTAAAAAAAGAGTTCCACGGATGTGTAGTACTTGATTCCTACCAGTATCTATTGTGTTAAAATGAGACTAGGCGAAGTATTGATCCCTTATAATTCAAAAGTCCTTTACCACCTGTTATATTTTGGAATGATATTTTTCTTTCTTTAACCTTATAATAGATTAATTTATTTAGCGAGTGATCTGAGCAAGATTCTTACCTAGCTTATGTATATTATAGCACCGGCAAGCAAAAGGATACATTCACGTCATAAGCCTATGGCTTGTTTTTTTGAATGCCTCATCTAGACAAAAGCGTGAGAGGGGTTTTCCACCAGTCATGGTACTAGAGGTCTTGTTGCTACTAATAGTACACAGCTGCGATTTTTGTCCCTATGTTTGATTCCTTTGCTTGCTGGACCTTGTTGCGTGCTTTTAACAATTAGTTAGCAACAGATTACTTATAGAGTAGAAAAATATTGTGCTGTAAATATTGTAGAAAAATCTTCTGGAAATCGTTCTTGCCGCAGTTTAATTTCGACATTCGCGTGGCTTTACGCCTCCTACTTCTCCTTGTTTTTCGCCATCAGCTATAATTTTTTTTACACCATTTTGTACGAGTTCATCAACGTACGTCATGATCTTTTCTTCTTGTCCTGATGATATATATGCTGTTGACTGTAATCCTATACTTCCTCCAACAGTCTTCTTTAAGAGATTGAAATCATCAATTGTTAAATCGTTTGTTATTTTCTGAAGCGTAGGCTTTGTCACAATTGCCTTGACAATTTGCATATCGATATTAGTAAAACTAGGGCCAATTCCTTCGTTTGAAACTATATAAAGTCCACTAGTGTACTTGTTTAGAAAGCTAGTTATTTGTTCTCTACTTCCAGTAAATACTATAGGTATAGATAAATCAGGTGATTTGATTGCATAAGATTGAAGTCTTAGCATAGTAAGCTCTTTTTGAGCTGCAAGATTAGTATACTTTTGATATGCAGACCCTACTAATTCATAGCATACACCATATAGATTTACATTTGCGTGTTTTTGTGGATAAAAATTATAGACAATAAAGAAACTAATTATTCCTGCTACTATCAGGACACAGATACTTGGTACTACAATTTTAGATATACTAACCATTATGTTCCCATTTTTCTATTAATTGTTGTACTCGATCATCTTCCTGCGTCGACGTTTATTATTATCAATTACTTTCTCTTCATATTGAATGTCTTGTTGTTCATGATCACGATCATGGAACAGATTATCATCGGATTCTTGATTATTTTTCTCTTCTACTAAATCAATAGATGTAGTGCTATCATAACATTTTTCAACAACAGATTCCTCCATGATATTTTTTGAATCATCTGATGAAGAATTATCTATATAATGTTTGTATCGTCTTTCTACCCCAATATTATTTCCTTGAAGAACCTTTTCTATCTCATCATCTGAGTGCTTTGTTGACAATTTCTTTGAGCTTATCTGTTTCGGGGTTTTGTGGATAAGTCTCTAACAAATACTTAAATTGCTTCATATATTCAACTACTTTATTGCGATACTGTTCTGCAGTAGGTCTATGATTCCTTATTATCTTGAACCACGTTGTGGTACATTGAGCAGGATAGGCCTTTGCAAGATCTTCAATAACGCGTTCAATCTCGAAAAAATCAAGAGTCATTCTAATATTTACACCACATTTCTATTCCTATGTACAAGAATGAGAAGTATGTTGTATGATTGTGTACTAATTTTACACTCTTGTCATTATCTGAGGAAGTTGCTTCATTTCTACTGCTACATAAAAAAACCGCAGGATTTGTGCAATTTCCTAGTCGGAAATAATATTTACCAAATTTCTCCTTGTCTTTATAACATACAAGATATATCTCAACTAAAACCACTAATAGCCTGGTTATCATCATAGAATTGTAAAAAGATGCACTAACGTAAAGACTAGAAGAATCGGAATACCATAACTTTTCTGTTCTTCTCAAACTGATATTCATGACAAATATTAGACAATATATAAGATTTAATCGGTTACTTTATGCGACTAGAAACGATCATAGAAGCTTAATATTTCAGAATGAAGTATTTTTGGTTATTAGCAAACAACTTTATTTAATGTTAAAACTTCGTGTTGGCAATACAAAATGTAGAATGAATTTTCCAAGATACTCGGTGTAATTAAGCAGCAGACATGTATTTCTTCCATTTACCTTATATCTGTTATATAACGGATTGTTTCAATTGTGGAGTACTTCAATTATGTAAATGCATTTTTGTTTTTTAATATAAAGGGTAATACTTTATTTTGAATGGTATGAGTGACATCAGAATCCAAATCAAACGATAAGAGTAGGTAAAGCTTGTTTTCATCGTCTTTCTTATCAATCATTACTGGAATTGTCGCGCGAATCATTTTTTCGTACTTTCCTATAGAATATTGTAATTTGCCAATCTTTGATTCATAATCTTCTCTGGTAGCAGCACGAAGAACAGCTTTCATAGCATAATCTGAAGTTTCTTTCTCTGTCAGCAAAGGAATCAAGTTTTTTCTATAAGATAAGGCTCTCAGATTTCCAAATTTATTTGCAATACCTGCAAATCTAATAGAAGCGTCCAGTTCTTGTATTTGTTTGCAAATGTCCTCTAAAGCCGATACAGGCACGTTATTTATTAGGTTCATTCTCTTATAATAATAACGATAACCTTGGAATGTATCCAGTTTTGGGCGAATCATCTAAATTACGTCATCTCGATCAAAAAATGAGAATAGATTGGGCTCTATAAATTATATCTATTTGAAAATAACGATAATAATGAAGTTTTTCTAATTATTTATAAACTATTTAATTTTATATCAAGGAACCTGCGGCGTTATCTGACCCTGATGACGACGGGGATGACCCTGATGACGACGGGGATGACCCTGATGACGACGGGGATGACCCTGATGACGACGGGGATGACCCTGATGACGACGGGGATGACCCTGATGACGACGGGGATGACCCTGATGACGACGGGGATGACCCTGATGACGACGGGGATGACCCTGATGAGTTTAATGCTGGGGTTGACGGAGTGCTTTTTGGCAATCCACAAATTTCAGATTCCGTACTATTGACGAAACTGAGCCTGGGATTATCTGATCTACAGAACTGCTTTACTTGTTCTGGAGTCAGTCCGTGCGAATCCTGACCTTGTTGAGCTTTGACCTGGCTTGTAGTTACTATAAAGAGAGCTAATATCATCATACTAAATTGCAAAATATAATTAAGGTGTATTTTATCCATTTCTTTCTATTGTAAGGCACCATTTTAAAAGTTTTTGTATCACTGGTCGTTTGACAATGTATAAGTTCTTATTATTTAGAACTTTTATTTTATTTATATAATAAATTCATTATATTTATAATAACCCAAAAATTTGATAGTAATCAATGTATTATAAGTCAATGTAATATAATAAAATAATAAATCTGAAGCTAGACCATATATAACCTGCGATTCGACTTTTAATAGATAACAAGTCATATACTTTTAAAATTATCTATGCGTAATCTGATCATTATAACTTTTGGCCAATAAAGATATTTTAATTCACTTCTAATATAGGATAATGAAGACCAGACAGTATCAAAAGAAAAAACAAATTATCGAGAAATTCATAAAGAAATTTGGTAAAGTGGAACATTCTGTTATTTTAAACGAGGTAGATATAGATTATGACACTTTGATGAGTATATTAACAGAATTGCGTAAAGAAGGAGTTATTAAAAAATAATAGCATTATATAGTAAGATTCTGTAAAAAAAGCAATCAAAGTAGAATATTCAAAAATGAGTTAGATTACCGATAGTCAAGCGAAAGACATGATTTTCTATTAGATATGAAATATAATACTCAGTCTTGAAATGTAAATTTCCAACTAATAGAAAATTTCTCATATCAATTTATTAATAATAATTAGTAAAAACTATGAGACCGTAACTATTTGTATCTATACCCATTAAGTAGTAATCATATGAAAAAAACAAAGAAAAAACAGGAGCAGAGAAAAAAAATAGTCATCAAATTGGAAAAGATTGTGGGAAAGAGCGGTAAGGACGGTCGTATATATCTGCCAGGAAAATGGATTGGAAAGAAGGTTAAAGTGACTTTATTATAGTGTTAAATATTATTCATAGACAATCATCGTTTTATCTTTATTAGATTTTGGATATTATCACTTGCATAAAGATGATATGAGTTTACAACTTTAACTTTTGAAAACGATAAAGTACCTATAAATGCAATTTATAAGAAAGGATTTAGACTGTAACTGCATTCTTGTCTTCACTTGTCTTCATACATCTAATATATTACACTTATTATGTTTAGATCATGTGTCTTAAATTAAAGTTCTAACGCTCCAAATGATCTAGTAACAAAATTATAGGTAGGACATCATAAAGTATAACTACAAATTAATATATTATGTAGTATTGAATAGGCAGATCTATCATCATAAATAATATTGTATAGGATAAATAATGTTTATGTACCGAATTAATGTTCAAATTTTAACTATTATATGGTGGATTGGCGCAGTAGCTGCAGCGTATTCTTTCTTCATCCCAGTATACGAACAATATGTAATAGTCGGAACCTCCGGTTGGGTTGTCATTGCAATAAGTACGGGATTGATAATATACGAGATAAAAAGAATAAAACAAGAAGAAAAAGAGAAGTTAAGAAAAGAGTAAAAATTATCTTATTCCTTTCCGCCTTGTTCTTCGATGACAACCAAAGTTACAGTAGATGTAATCCCTGGTATTTTTCTTATCTTATTTGTTATAGTGTGATTCATTATTTCTGTATTATCAGATTTTACTTTAACAAATACATCATGAACACCATAAGTTCCTCTTACCTCCTTTACGTCATTCAAATTAGATATCTCGTCAATAATTTTCTCCTCAGAACCTAAGGTGCAGTTTACTAAAATATATGCTGTCGGCATTTATTCAATTTATACTAACACGTTATTTAGTGTTTTCTGCAAACTTTCATTATTGTACGTCCAAACAAATGCATTAAAAAGATAGTAATTATAACGAAACTACATTGCATGAAGCCTATAAACTTGACCAGTTTGTCTATTAGTATACTTCCATTCCTCAGTATTGTACATAATCTCTTTAAATTTAGACTTCATTTGTGGATGGAGTGAATTATATACATCATCGCCTATCATAATGGTATTTGGATCGGTTAATGAAGTTATTTTTGCCGCTATACTCATGCAGTAACCAAGAACATCAATAGGAGAACTTTTGTCATGTCCATATTGCACGATTACATTTTCACCTTCATCAATTCCAATCTTGACACTAAGTTCAGGATAATCATATTGATTCAATATAGGGTTAATTCCATTTCTGATTACAGTAATTATAGATTGAGCGCATTGTACTGTTTTATCGCATGCTAATAATTTATTATAGTCTGATGAGAAGAATGCAATAACAGCATCTCCTACGTACTTTAATACATAACCATTATAACTCTGAACTATTGAGGATATTTCGTATGAAAATGCCCTTATTATAGTTACTAGCTTATCTATAGGTAGAGTCATACTCATATTAGTTGAGCCAACGAGATCCGCATACATGACTACTAATGAAATTTTTGAATTCACATGTTTTAAGAGAAAATTTTGTCCGGGTTTTAATGTTGAATCATATTGATAGTGCCTTTTTAAGGCACTCCAAATTCTATTCTGGGTTTGAGATACAAGTGTTTCAGTATCAACCATACTATGTTTTAAAATATTGTTTTCATCATTACCCATAATCATATTAACTAGAGATTCAGTATTTTGTTCGCTCCTGATACCGCTTTTACCGTTGTTTAGACATTTCCTTTTATTATTATCGTCTTCTGAGATATGCAATTAATACCAATTTTTATATCCTTTTATTAGATTTAAACATCTACTAAAATTCTAAATCAAAGACGATAACTATTAGGTAATTCATCATATTAATTAATTCGTGTAACATCAGAATACCATTATGATTCTCCCTAACTTTACCTAAACTAATTAATTATAACTTGGAAAATTAAGTTTTTCCAAAGGTTACTAATAAATATAATTTATATACATTTTGTAGAATCTAATTATCAGGATCTAAATATGGTCGAGGCCAGACTCAGTCGCTTTATAGAACAATATAAGGAAATGCTACAATTTCAAAATAACATCACCCAGAAATATAAAGAGCAATTTACTAATTGGTACGAATAATCCACCAACTTCAGAAAATAAAATAGTACAAATTATTATTCAATAGAAATCAGAGATGTCATTGTTATCCTACTAAGCTAATATCATATATAAAATGCCATACTGTCAATATGTATTACTCTCTAAAAGAAAATAAAGGAGTGTGAGATAATGCATGTTTAACAATACCAGTATAACAAATTTATTTAGTAGACAAACTGATGGTATGAAACGGTACAAATGTCTTTTCTCTGCTCATTAAATAATTTCGTATTAATTACTAAATTCAACCTAAGTCCAAACGGAAGATATATTGAAGATGGGAAGCTTTTTCGATTAGATTCGTTTGGTTTAGATAGATATACCATAATAATTATCTAATGTTTATTCATAAGATATATTCTACCTGTCCAGATATACATATATCAGGTCTTAGAAAAATTAAGAAAATATCGTCATAGCAGTAGCAATAAACTATTGTATGTAAATAGAAATGTTAGTAGCCAAACTATATCTTTATAATTAGGAACATGAAATGTCCAATTTCTGTTTTTGTATCTGATTTAAGGTACCGATTGATTTCTAAGAGCAATTCAACTTCATGCCCTACAAATAGATATAAATCAGCTGATTTTTTATAGCTATTGTAGAGATCCAACAGCAGTATATGCCTTTTGTACAAACTCCCTTAGCTTTGATTGAATTCGGACAATTTATCTAATTTGTTAGCTATGATATAACTTAACATTCCAAATCCTACCAAGGTAAGAGTAACAAATCCTATTTCTGTTACCATTGATATTGCATTACTGTTAGATAGAAATTAGTATAAGACAACTGAGCAGTTGGCCTTATTTCTGATCTTATAAATTCATACCTATAATATATAGCTCCTGCAATGCCGATGATTACTATGCTCGTAGCCACAATAGTAACGAATTATATTTAGAATTAAGGAAGCCAATTCGTTTATTATACCTATTTTTTGATGAATTTCCCATAAACTGTATCCGCTTAGCCACTCCTAATTGAAAGCAGACTATCACATATTATCTAATGAATCTTCCTTAAGATTGATAACTCCTTAAACAGTACAATATGTGTTGATGGTATATCGACTAAGTTCGAAGGTGTTGACACTTTGATGATCACTGTTTAGGTAGCATATTTTATAACAAGTTTCGTATCCGGTTTTAATGAGATCTTAAAATAAGGCAAAGCTTTATGTTCTTTTATGGCAAAAGTAATTGTCGGAAAAACCTCTGACATACCTGAAGGAAAAATTACCCATATAACCGCAGGTGGCAAAGAAATACTAGTTGCCAATGTAAATGGAAGCTATTATGCTACAAATAACATTTGTACTCATGCAGGAGCTGAACTTCATGATGGTGGAGAGCTTAATGGTAAGGAATTAACATGTCCCTGGCATGGTTCAAAATGGGATGTAACTACAGGTGATCTAATCTGGTTTCCACAGAAACTTCAGTCGCTCGGATCATATAAGATTACGTTAGAAAATGATACTATTTACGTAGAGGTTTAATCATATTAAGTTACTAATCGAATATCCATAGTTACAAATTTAGGGATTTTCAATACTATTCTAACTCTAATATTGAGCTTGGCCAAATTATTATGATGGAATTTGAATTTGATTACAATTGTATATCCAGACAATAATAATGAATCATTAATATATAAAAAACACAAAATTGTTCGGCTATTCTTCACAAACGATAATTTAGATATAATGGACTGAAGATAACAAATAAATAATTTAATATGAATGAAAAGAAGTGTTGGAATAATGATTTTATTACAATCTCAAGAAAATTTTTTGATTTAACTCATATCATAAATAAAAATATATCAGTATATCCAGGTGATCCCAAAACAATATTTGAGTCAGTTACAAAGATAGGAAAAGATGCAAATGCCAATATTACACGCATAACGATAGGCTCATACCGGAACACATGTAGATGCCCACAAACACTTTATACCCAATGGAATTGAAATTGACAGAGCCTCCAGATAAATTTATTGGCGAAGCAGTTGTCCTAGATATGTCCACAATTTAAAATGGGCATGGAATTACAAGTTTGGATTTGGAAAAGTATATAAGTATAGTAAAATCCGGAGATATTGTTTTACTTTATACTGGTACAAGTCACAAATTGTATTCGAACGGTGTGGAAATAGCAATAAAAATGAATATGAAAAGACAGGAAGTAATTTTATATATTTGGAACCTTCTGCTGTAGACTGGATTGTAAACCACAACATAAAATGCGTAGGAATAGATATATTGAGTATAGAAAGGGAGGATTTCACTGAAGGAATAATACATAAAAAATTGTTGTCTCATGATATAGGAATAATTGAAAATCTTAACTCGAATCTACGAAGATTTGTGGTTAAAAGAATTTTTTTATCTGCTTACTATTATTATTTTGGGATTTAGACCGATCGCCAGCTAGAGCAATAGTCTTTGATATTATGATATAACATAAGAAATGACGGAATTGTCTTCAATTAAATCAATACAAATGTCACCAATCGTAGATCATAGTTTGTCTGGACTACGTCAATCCTTTGCTTTATTATCCTTAAATGCTAGCAATTTTCACCGGTGACGACCTCCTGGGGCCCCATTAATTGCCACCTCCTCATTATCTAATTTATCTTTACTGTTCTTGTGAAATGCCGCTAGATCCAAATCTCTACAATTGTACAGATAGAAGATCGAGCATAGCGGCACTATACCTTATCCAAGTATGTTCTGTCGCATACCATAAAACATTCTCTGCACAAGTCACACCTCTATGTGTGATACTGGTTACTAGTAGGTTCAAACCTACGACTGTCCTTGATAAGAGATCGAATTAAATACAGTAACCTTATAAGACAAAATCAGTATGATCCGGCGAGTACCTGTAGAGCAACTATAATATAATGTCTGGCCAACATCTCTTACAAGATATAAACATTTCATATTGACCTCTTGTGAAAAGAGTATCGTGTGAATTAGTCGTACGACCATTAGATTACTATTGATTTGCAGCCTGATATCATCAAACTTGGATGCACTTGATGTAAATCATTGAAAGCATTAGTCAACGTAAAGATCTAAATATGAAATCCTCAATATTGTAATTCTCTGTTCTGATAAAGATCCATTAGCAAATACAGCTATTGCAGAGCAGCATTATTCATATTCTTAATCTTTAATGTACCCATAGAATTATAGAAAGACAATATACAGTTCGTGCTCAGAAGTCAATAACAGGCAATTTACTAACATCAACTATTTATGTCTGATCTATATAGCGCCAAGTGCGGTTAGAGCTCGTAATTATTATTATTATTATTATTATTATTATTATTATTAGTTGTTGTTGTTGTTGTTGTTATTGTTATTATAATCAAGTTCACAAATGAAGTCTTATTCATTCATTCATAGTATAGTATGTGACCAGAGAAGCAGCATGTGCTGCTTGAACTGAGCTAGATACTGCAATTCCTAATACGCCTGCAATCAAGGCAGACAGTATTGCAAGGAATTTTCTCGTTATGAAAAGCAACTATCTGTAGCATGTAAGTCTTCTAATTGCGTACTATGCTATAATGAGCCAACTTAAGTAACATGTATAGGCTGCCACAATTACTGACTTCATTGGGATCACTTAACCTAGTTGTAACCCAGATACGTTCTGTCTAGTAGTATTAGCGGGTTTTTATGCTCCAATCCTTATTACTTTTATCTATTTTGACCCTTATTTTAGAAAGGACTACTCATGTTCTATAGAAATCCTATAGAATGAGCTTAATTTACTATAATGAATTGATGTAAAGGATTCATGTCAGAATATTCTGTTAAATTGCCACAAAAAACCCTTCGTAACCTAAAAGATAACTATATACAATACAATATATGTTTGAGAAAAGACCTATCTGTAATTGGATTTACAAAAAAATAGGATCTGAGCATTATAATATCTCTAAAACGTTGGTTAAGTTCAGTTCATATAATATGCCAGAAACAATTTGCAGACGATGTGGTTCAGAACTGGACATTACTATATCTACTTGTAAATTGTGTAATCAACCCTTAAAATTTGGTTGTCTGTCCTGTGGGCATATAGAAGACGAAAAGGTCCATTTAGACTGCAGAAATGCAGAATATCTGTTACCAACTAACAATTAACTATATCCTAGTTATAATTTCCTGCAGAATGTAATTTGACGTTTCTTGTTGTAATTACTGGATGTAATTACTGGGTATTGATTTCAATAATTGCATTGTTATCGTCACTATTACTACCGCTACCACCACCCTGATGTTCATGATGCTGATTGTTATTACTACTGGTAATGTGATGTTGAGGTTGATTATCTCCATTATTAGATGATGCTGATGAAGTTGGTGTAATTGGAGGATAAGATGAATCAGAGTGATTTGCGTCTTTTTCTACGATCTTCGCATATAGCGGAGTAGTAAGGTTATGTGGTAATAAAGACGCCGCAAAAGATAATGCCACTAGCGTTAGCATAAACAATTTTCCATTTGTAGAGATATAAGCCAATCTTATATCCTAAAGTGGGATTATTATATGTGTATTAAGATACTTATGTAGATCATAATAAACCTGCTATTTATTACAAAAGACACTTTAATAAAGAAATATTATTCGATTTAGAAGATGGCATGAATTATGCATGTCAGTTGAGATGATAATTACATTATTAATAATTAAATGTCAGATTCAGTTAGTTTGTATTTTGATTCATAATATAATATGACTAGGTTTATCTGTGTATAAGTTGGTCGTGGATACCAATTTATTGATATGTCTATTTCTTTAAAGATAATAAATTCAATTGACCACTGTATAGTAAATTTTCAATATTAGAATCCATTATTATTATTATACTCTCATTCTGACATTTTATAGTGCACCATCGCTATCACCGGGGATAGATATAGCCATCTGTGCTCTAGTTGATGTTTATGTCTATGTTTTTAGTCTTTTATTACTTGTCTCTTGCCTAAATTCTTCTGCTGTCTCTGGCCCAGGAGTTTGTGCCTTAACTACTTCCTCTTTGCGTTTTGTTATTTTTATTCTTCGTTGGCTGATATCTTCTGTCATATCGATATCAATACTTTGGCTTTTATGATATTTTAACCAGTCGATACTTTCTAGTATGATATGAGTATAAATTTCGATTGTCTAATTACCAGTGATTTCTCGTGATACTTGAAGTTGTTGATTATTATGGCATTGGATAGCATTCATACTCTTGTTATAATCACATTTTATATCCTACCAATAAAGCAAATTCAAGCCATTTCCAATAACAGTCTACGTCTACAAAACCAATATTCATAAGCCATTGAAGCCGATTTCTACAGGTAAGAACCTATTGGTGCTGTCTCTTTTATTGGCATGACGTATAGCTTTGAGGAATTTTTATGTTGTTCCACTGAAGGTGATGATACATGATCTAAATTATAAATGCCACCAGTAGGATAAAGCATATCGTAAATTTCTTCATAAAGAGGTGTTTTCTTTTATCCGTCAAGTGATGTATTGTAAAACGTGATATTATTGCACCAAAGTATCCTATATCAGGCAATGGAATATCGAGATTGTGTTCTATGACTTAACAGTAGAATCATTCGGAAAGTTATCTTTCATAGCCTTAATCATAATGGGAGATATATCTAATGCAACTACCTCGATATTCTGAGATAAACTAGCCTTTATCAATTTAATCAATCGCCCAAAAACTTTTTTGACATCTGTAGAAATATGTTCGATTAAAACTGCTTCATGTGCGGATCTGTGCGGATATCATCTGCTGCCTCTGGATAATTTAAAAGCATGTTTATGATCAGACCATTACTTTGATTGATGAGTCATATTTTCTTCATTTATTTATTTTTTAATAATATCGTGATACATGATAAAGTTACCTAATGAAAAGTGGAACAAGTTTATTGATCATTATAATAGAGCGAATCTTAACTAGTCATAGATTATGAATAATGATAATGACATCTAGTATTTCTATTATTTCTTAATAGCCAAGAGCTGTAATATAATAAGCCGCCGTATACATTTGCATAATTAAATTGGAATGTAATGGAATAAAGAACACAATGTAAGATTATTTGAAATGCCAACTTAGGCAATTTAGTATTAACAAGCCATGATCTCTGAATTTGTGAGTATAAAAGCTTAACAATCTTTTTTCAGCTATATTGTTTGATACGCGTAATCTTGCTTGTAATGCCGCATTGGCTGTTCTGAAGTTCTTACATCGACTACTGAATCTGAATTGTATGAAAAACTTCTTCTAACTAATATAGAAACAGTACATAGATCTGCCAAACGAGACTTAACTTGCAAATTTTGAAGTCAAAGAAAGAAAAGAAGTCTATTGTAATAAGAAAAGAATAAAACTAGAATATTATATTATTTATCCTCAAAGTTATTTTGGGTAGCAGTTACAAATAGTTCGTATCTAGGGTAGTGGCAGATATAGTTTTAACTTCGCTGAAGCGCAGAATACTGACTGGACATATTGTGCGGAAGCTGATACTGAAATTGTTTGAAGCTAAAAGATAGATGCATGATCGAGTTTGAAAGGTTCTTAATGAATTATTCGACCCACGATAACAGTGGAAGATCTACTGTTCATCAAAAGAGCGGGTTATTAAGTTGTAATGATTAATGATTAACGTTGTTAACTCAAGTTTATTAGTTATGCGTCTAAAAAATATTAATGTGTCGTTAAGAAAGTATATCGTTCTGCATGTAATGAGAGAATCAAGGAGATTTTGATGGTTGAATACAAAAAAGAGAAATTGTTGCATGATCGATCTGGTAGTGATATAAATTAAGATGAATATTGCTAATACTGAGATACCATCTGTAATGATAGCCAGAACTTGTAGTTGCAAAGCTAGGGTCAGAAAAGTAACATACGCATTTGTAGATCAGTATTACACAATTTGTCTCGATAAAAAGGATATATTACAAGCTGAATTGGAAGCATGTGAAAAGCTATTAAAATATTCTAGAGATGAAACTGATAGATGTGCAATTGAATCAGAAATAGGAGAATTAAAAACTGCACTAGATCTTATGTCTTAACTAGCTGTTGTACATCAGCATGCGGTACAATTTTAGCTCTTATATGGATTATGCTTATAATAGAAGTGTCTTCATATAAAAATAAAGTTCAATCATACACGAAATGTAATAGACTGGTTAATATTGTGTCTAATATTTGTAAAAAATCTAGTGTCCTAGAGGATATATTACAAATGGGTAGTAGGTGCGGACAGAAAAGTAGAGAAACTATCAGGAGTCTATAAAAAGCCCTTGTCGTGTTTCTTTATGGTTGAGGTGTGGCGATTCCATAATTCTATTATTTTATTCTGTTATGCATGTACCTGTTGATTATTTGATATATTGAAAATTCACGCTTGCAGAATATCTTAATCGTATTCGCACCATAAATTGCGGTTTAAATAAGATTATGTAGTCAATATTTCTTCACATCTAAAGATGATACATTTTTCAATATTATGTAATCTCTTTTTAAATATATATAGGAAGTGTTATCTTTTACTGTTATTTTCAACCCAATAGTTAATATTGTTGTTTATTAATTTTAAAAGAAGTAATGGAAGAGAGGGACTTCCTTTATGAGATGTGTTTAGCTGCGTTATGTATGAGTAGAGACGTAAAGTTCGCGGCTGTTATAGACAATAATGGAAAACTAATTGTTGGTAGATATAGAAAGAAAATTCAAAATAAACCAGCCCGGCTATCAGACGATATAACAGCAACTGCCGCCTTTTGTCAATATAATACTAATTACGTTTTTTATACCAAGTACTTAATTCCCTCAATAAAAAATATTAACGATGGAAAACGATCTAATGCAGATAATACAGAGACTGTTCATTTCGGACTCGCAGAAGTTCATGGTAGTCTTAAGATAGCTATAACACCTTTGACTGAAAGTAATGATAGATATCTTTGTATATATTTAGAATCTTCTTCGCCGAACCAAGAACTACTTGCAAAGCTGAGCAGTTACCATTTAACTCATATTAACTCATATTAACTCATATATAGCTATCTTAGTCAAAATCACTTTATATCTTAATCTAAATTCGGTCAAATCAATCAATCGACACATCTGCTATCTGTTTAAATGCTTTTGTAGTTACACAGAATTGTGTAAGCAATATAGGTTGGCTATTACCAAACGCTCTAATCTATCTTGTGAAAAAATTGTGTTCTAATCTAAAAAAATGTCTATATTGATATATCCATTTTGTAAAATCGTGACTAATTGGTAAGACTGGATTTTGAATATCATAATCATGATTATTTACAATAGAACATGTTCATATATGCGTTCTTAAAGACTCGGCAACTATAATATCACGCGAATGCGAATGCTCAAATATCATAAAGACCATCAGTTGATATTATAAATAGAGAAAATACCTGGGTCTTCTTAGACAGTTTACAGAAAAGAGACTCTAATTTACTGCACAAATTGATAAGGATTTCTCTATACAGATTCATTTACTAAAAATTTATTAGATGGCTATATTATCTGATGCAGAATATAGCAAAAAATCTAAACCAAAAGTTATAGAGAATATTCTCCATCTGAAAAGAAAAATCAATCTATATACTTGATTTATGGGCTATATAAGATGATCTTCTCTTTCTATGGACTATCCTACAAGAGAGAACAGACTCTTTTAATGCCATAACACATGATACTAGATACATATAACATGAATTATTAAAACTAAGAATAAGAGTTATCGTTTTTAAGACTATCTGAGATAGACAGTACGCCGAAGATCTAGTTAACGGAAAGGCTGATTCAAACGAATTACTATTCATATATTCTACTATATATCAATGATTACTTGGACCATGAATACACACAATCAGAAAATCTAAATGCTATTCTCATTTGTGGGATTGGAAAAAGCTTAGGAAGAGTTGGATATTAATCTCTTTACAAGATTATGCTAGTGATTACAAGAAATCATTATTTCATATTGTTAGAAACAACATTTCATTTGAAGACAAGCAAAAGATTAGAGAGGACTGCTAAATAAGCCATCGAACCCAGACCTGACGACAGAAAGATACAGTACCTTATTACCATGGCTGCAGTAACAATTAAAAAATGTGGATATATATTTTACTAACCACCCACCTTACTTTTGAGGCCTCCACCAACTGTTTTGTTAGCTGTTTGATTACCACTCATGACCTGTCCCGCAATTTTTTGTGCAGCCTGTCCAACTTTTTGACCTATAGGACCAGCAGTAGTCTGAGCCAGTGTTGTCTGTAGAATCCGACCTATTACCAATGTCCCTGCCATCACAATTATTATTGTAAGCAGGGACACTGTCAAATATTTGTGATTCTCTCGGTTATTGTACATTATTATAGAAGTCTCTTAGTTGTATTTATATTTTAGTTCACATCTCTATGCCAATCTAATTTAACGAGATAATCATGTACGTCGTTAGCGATTTTACACTTGGACTAGAACATTTCTATTGATTTCTTAAGTTAATCTTTTCATCCAGACAGAGATCTCTATATTGCTAGTTAACTAACAGATTTCCTTTTTGAGAGACACAATATCAAGATATAATCTTCACTATTCCAATTTTTGTGCAAGGACGGCCAAGAAATCCCTACCATATATTATGTCTAGATATTTCGTTATTCATTATCTTGTTTTTAATCTAATACCATGATATTTATATTTAGTTATTTTTGTTTCTATTATACTTGATCTAGTAGATTTCTATTTTACTTACTCTCAAAGTTATCTTTCTTATTGATTTATATATTAACAAATTTGCCAGGCCAACATAATGTCACTATAGATTTAATTCTCTCACGCCGCTAATTATTTTTGAATGATCAGCGCCAACTTCTGTTGTTATATATAAAAGATAGTTATCAGCTAATGGCATAGTTATCCGCTTTATCTTTTCATATTCCGCCAAAACATACCTACCTTTTCCTATTTTTGATTCAAGCTGGCTACGTGTTTTCCATGAATTAACAGCAAGCTCGAGTGATCTCTTACTTTCATCCTGAGTGAGAAGATTTTTTATACCCTCTCTATGACTTGAATACATTATCTTTCCATTAGGATCGCAAATAGTAACCAATCTTACATTTGGATCTGTATTCATAATTTTTTCATAAATTTGCTTATAGTCCATTCTTTATGTAATAATAGAAGTACTTCTATAAAAAATATGCTACTCTTTGGCATTACTTATTAGAAAATATTTTATGATTAATCATTATGTATTTTTATTATCAAAAATCCCATAATTCGCTCAACAATGATAATAATGATAATAATCCATTCATTCTATAATAAAACTATGGCAACCTTATGACGAAGTATGAATTAGAGCATATATGATGAATTTAAAGTTTATATTGACATTATTAAAAGCCGATTTAAATTCGTAAGAACACTAGTTCAACATTATGATGCAGTCTAAGATTTAAAGCTGTAAATCGACCAGCGTCTAAACATGATTCCTATACTATCTATGAATAGCATTTAATCTACTACACTCTACTGCAGCACATATATTATCAAATACTTGTTACCTTATTGACAGATATAGAAGAAGCGTAACTAGTCTCTATAGCCGTTCTTGATCTTATATGTTGTAATTCGAAGTGAGGGTAGTATAAATAAAAGACTGAGTATACCTCCAAGTAACCATGCAATAGTATAACCTATATGTTGAACAACATATGTAAATACAATTGGGACCCAAAATGCTCCAAATAATGATAACCCATTAACCCAGCTTATCGCCAAGGTATCATATGATCTTTTTGTTATTGCCCCTGTGTTTTCTTCGTTTCTCATTGCCATTCTAGTCTTTCTGTATGATTCTTTGGCTGAGGTATATGCTATAGTAAAAACACCAGCTGAAAAGGCTCCCACCAAAACATTTGATATTCCAATTATGTATATTCCTGATGGTGTTGTCGCAATAGCAATCCCTGCTAAACCAGCGGACATTACTAGGCCGCACACAAACAAGAGTTTCTTTACGTTTCTTATAGTATCGTATATCCTTCCAAAGATAGGTGCTGATACGACACCAGATATTAAACCTAAACCAACAATAAAGCTAGCAGTTGATGAATTTACTTTCAAATAATCTTCCAAATAAAATACTATGAACGTCAAAGGTAAACCCCATGCTATTTGTGCTCCAAGTAATACTAATCCAAAAATAAATAGGGATTTATTAAATAATACTTTGCGAATGTCTGACATATTAATTTGGAAACTTTTTCCTTTTGCACTTTGTGGACTTCTCTGATCTTCTCTATCCCAATCCTGCATTTTTGGTAAAAAAGCAATTAAGAATATGCCGCTAATCAAACCAAAGCCTCCGCTTAACAATAAGCTTTGTCTCCATCCTACTACTTCTGTAAGAATTACCCATCCAAATATCCCTATGATTCCCCTATTGAATGAGCCGAGTTTAGTGATGCTATTGCGAATCCTTCTGATCCTCTTCCGAAGTATCTTGTAATCAAAGTGACACTTGAACCAAAAAATAATGCCATGCCAAGGCCAACGATAAACCGTAGTACTTCCATTTGTTGTATTTGCGAAGATAGACCACAAAGTAATGCTGCTGACGAAGCTATTGTTATTCCATATATTGCAGTCCTCCTCGAACCCTGTACTGCAGCAAGAATTCCACCAGGTACCTGAAATAGACCTATACCTATTAAGAAGCTCGTAGTAAGTAATCCTAGCAAAGTGACGTCTTGTTTAAAGTCTGAAGCTATATGTGAAAATATAGAAGCTATATTAAACCAATTTATCGCATATATCACTCTAGCAAATAGCAATCTCGCAATTGCAGAATGATTGGTTTTATTCAGTTTTATCTCATTTTCTGCTTCAATAATTAATATAGATATACATAAATTAAATTTGCACCAGACATAAAGTATTGAGAATAGTCCATCTTATAAAGATAATATATTCAATACTTTGAATCACTTATCATTATTTATATTATTTATGGAATAAAATATGTTACCTCTAATTGTTTCTGTTATCAAATATTCCCTTATTAGGCCTATGAAACCAGTCTCTGGAAGAATTTGTATAGACGTTAAATTAAACCGATCCATAAGTGGAGATAAAAATATTACAATGTGGAGTTACAAGTACGATGATACATACTAATGCATTACAGTTTTTGAATAAGACTGTGAATCTTTTATACTTATTAATAGGCTTCTTTTGAATACTATACGAGGTTCATTCAGAGGGGTTATAAGCTGCAATGATCAATTCGACTACAATTGATTAAGAAGATGTTACAAACTCCAATAGACGATTCTAGGAAGTTTGCAATGAGGCGTGTCTTGATCCTGTATTTTATTAACATTAGAAAATCTTTGTACTGATGAAGCTTCTAATACAATAAGGGAATTGGCTCGATGTAGTTCTCTACGACAGCTAATCCTAATTATAAATTAAACATAATATTAAGACGGCAAAGAGGAGTGGTTATTTATCGATAAGCCTAGCGAAGTTAAAGATAGATTATTCTTATTTATATAATAGGCTTACAACATGATTTGCTTTTATATTCTGTAGATACCAGTTAAAAAACTCACCATATCCTAATCATTTTCTCAGTCTTCTAGTCCAATCAGCAAGGTTTTGTAGCAGATGCCTCAAGAATTTCTCAGTATTCTCATCCGTTAGCTTACCATTCGCGTCAAATTTATCTTGTGAGAATGAAAGTATCACCTCTGGCCCGTTTATCGGATACATATTTAGAAATACGAATATCTGTCGTAAATGATACTGTGCTCTAGCACCGCCCAGCATACCCACTGAGGCACTCATTATAGCAGCTGGCTTCCCTTCAAATGCATTATCTCCGTAAGGTCTTGAGGCCCAATCAATTGCGTTTTTAATACTCCTGGTACTGAATAATTATATTCCGGAGTTGCAATAAGTATGGCATCTGCTTCCCTAATTTTTGATTTGAATTCTCTTACCTTGGTTGGCATATCTTTCTCAATATCTTGATTGAATGGAGGAATACCCTCAATTTCAAAAATTTCTAGACTAACACCTTTTGGCAACAGTTCTATGGCAGCACGTAGGAGAGCCTTATTATAAGAACCATCTCTTAAGCTTCCTGCAAAACCAAGAATTTTTAATTCATTATTGCTTTCCAACTTTGCTTATCTATCAAGTTAATTTTATATTACATAACGGTTACGTTTCAGAATTGAGTTAGATATACAAGACCATCATAATAGTAGTAGTTGTGTAACGTATAAAATAGTAAATTTGATTGTGGGGTCATTGCAAATTATAGATATTTTCTAAAATGAGGCCTCAGACTTATAGATTGGCATTTTGGTATAGATAATGATGAAAAATGGAGCGTATCTGTTATGGGGAGCTATATAACGTATTCCAAAAATAAGTAAAACATAGCGGTGAGATGGAAAGCTAAGGAAGTGTTGAGCTGGGGGCCTACTGATGTTCCATGTCATCAACCAATTCAGCTATACAAATTCAAGACAAAACTAGTTGAGCTCAATAAACAATTCCTTTTGCGATGATCCAAATCTACAATGTGTGCCACTTTAAGAACACAATCAGGAGTAAAGTCTATGTCATGCAATAATCACCATAAATCAGGGATACCCCCTTACTGGAGATTGCATCCTGACGTACTAAATATACATCTAGAATCCGTAGAGTACCCAAGTGCAAATCCGAGAATCATAAATGTGTTTATAAAATGCTAAATATTTCCTTTTGTATTCGCTTTATATTTATTTAATAGAGAAAAATAGAAATTTTCTTCCTAAAGTGTCAATTTATAAAAGATTGAGAATAGTAGAAATTTAGGTAATATCTGCACTAATCACTTTTTGCTTATTTTTTTCAGTGTCAGTAGTATATGAAGATGCACTAGATTTTCTTGTGTCATGTAATTTATCATAGTTAGGTTCATAACCAGCGCAGCATCCATGTGGTGCAATAACGTCAGAAACCTTTCCCATAACATCTGGACCATCATCTTCTACAAGCATACATTTTCCACCACTCGTATTTATCCAGTATATACAGTTATAACAAAAGTATCCCTCATGCAAATTAGAATCAGAAAATTTATCAAATTCGATGTATGATGCCTTTAATTTGTTGAACTTTTTAAATTTGATAATATTGTCTACTGCACCAGCAGCCTCTTTAATTTTATTTGTTATATTTGTCAATCTGAATAATCACTCCTACTCCTTTCATTCTGCTAGCGAGTCTCCGCGTTTGGAAACCATAACGTGCACACACCGCTTGGTGCTATGACACCAGATTCTTTTTCATTTACATCAGGTCCAGTATCTTTTACTATGGCACAGTGACTATCCTTAATAAAATATATACAGTTATTGCAAAAATATCCAGCATTCAAATCTGCATTTTTAAAATATTCGTTCTCTAAATATCCTGCAGTAGCCTTTGACAGCTTTGGATATGGTCTGTCAGTAGGTATGTTATTGCCGTTATTTTTGGTATCTGTAGTAGTATATGTTATCTGGTCAGACATGATCTACTATTTTTTTGGACATTATTATATTAAGAGGTATATGAATTCTGCAATAAGAACATCTACCATTTTAGATTTTTCTCTCTAAATATTGCTGTAGACAGTATTGCTATTAAGAGTTGATGGATGGCTCACGGTTCTAAACTTTAGAAAATGCGTCGGCAATGAAAAGACCTAGACTGCTTTTCATGAGTCATAACATGCCCAGATCAAATTATGAGGTTATAATTCCATCAACTGGCCTTACTTATATTCCATAATATCTTCTCATTCTTCACACAAAAATTACTTCAGATTAATCATACCATTCATGCACCATTGAAACTGCTCGCCATTCCCCCTTGATAAGCCGCGGTAAGTGCGCCTATCGACCCCCATCCCTGAACATCTCCTGCTGCAAAAAGTCCTTTAACATTTGTTTCTTGCCTTTCATCTGTCTTAATATTGCCTTGCTCATCTAATTCCAAATTCAAGTTCTCAACTAGTCCTTGTATCAACTTAGATGGTTTTACTGGGGGGATCCACCAGAGAGTATCAATCTGAATAGTTTCGCCAGACTCAAGTGAGATTGATCCTACTTTGGCATTAGTAAGATTTACTTTTGCGGGAATTCCTTTATAAACAGGAATATCTAGTTTTGATAATTCCTTTTGGTAGGAAGGCTTTATATCTATGTTTGGAGGTATGAAAACTTTAATTTTAGAAGTCCAGTTTTGTGCCATCTTCGGAAACCAGCTAAGTTCCTTTTTGGAATTCACCACAATACCCCAAACACGGTCTCTATTTTCGTAACCGTCACAAAATGGGCATGAAATAATCGAATCTGCCCAGCATTCTATAAATCCAGGGATATCTGGATATACATCGCGGCATCCTACCGATAGAACAACTTTCTTTGCTTTAATCGAGGTTTCATTATCGTCTGTAATTACAAATATTCCATCTTCATATTCTTCTTCTTTGTTGACATCTACTATATTTCTATTGCGGAATTCAACAGAATCATATTTATCAATCTGTTCCCATGCAATTTCACGAATTTTTATTGGTAAAAGTCCATCTAAGCCAAGAAAATTATGAATACCATGAGAAGCTGCATTTCTAGGTGATTCTGAATCATCAAAAACTATAGTTTTTTTCTTGTGCGAGAAAAAACTAGTGCAGCTTGTAAACCTGCAGGTCCACCTCCTACTATAGCAATGTCTATTTGTTCTTGTTCTAAATGACTTTTTCTTTTATTTGTCATTCTGGTCTGTCAGGATCCTTTCGGCATGCACATGTGTATATAACTATCGAGTAAACTTCAGCATAGAGGAATCTGGTCAGCAGTTTCCAGCAATATTCAGTCATTTCTATGAGATTCATGTGTTATGGAAAAATACTATAGTAGTGGTCATTCATGCACTTTTTCACTCAGAGATTAGCATCTCTTTTACGAAGTAATGTTCGTTATCTTCCCACCAATCGCTAGGTTCAGCATTAAGAGAGTTGCAGAATTGCTGGGCTTGGCTTTTATCAAGAAATACCTTTGAGTCTTCTAGTATCTTGGACCCGTGTGCATATTCTTCGAACACAACGATATAAATTTTCATTAATTACTCCCTCATTCTTTTACTTACAAATTCATGGTTATGTCCAGGAACACACAGGTCGATCCAATAATAACTTTTACCGTCGTCAAGTTTTTTCAATAGCGGCGCTTGTGGTAGTGAACAGTATATACAACGTTTCATTCCGATTGTCACCTAAGTTACCACATTATTTAGTCTTTGATCTATTTTTTCGATAAGATGATGCTTGAGTTCTATTCCTATGTAAGTTGAGTGCTACATTTCCCAATTGTTCTTGTCCCACAGAACTGGCCCAATACTGGGCCATTTGGTGGACATGTTGCGATTAGTGCCGGCGCTACTAGATCTTCAGAAAAAGTCAGAATCAATACTCTATGTCTAGGTGCAGCAATCAACATTACCTGATAATGCAATCTTCCACGTTTTCTTTGATTTTCTTAATATCTTGTTTACCCTTGATAGTAATATAGTCTGCAAGTAATTATTAAGTTGTCAGGGGATGCACAATTTATGCAATATATTGCACAAAACTGAACCTCAAGGTTAAGAACAATCTAATTTGGAAGAGTATAATAAAGAATTACGAAAAACTCTTTTGTAGTGCTCGGTGGAGTATTATTGTTGTTGTTCAACAAGTTTCTTCAAAAATTTGTCAAACTCTGTTCTAAAATAGTCTAACATCATCTTTCTATTCTCTGGATGAGACTTTCCATATCTTTCTGAAATAAAATATAATACGCTAAGTAACGATGCTGAGGCATGTCCGAAGGGCGCAGCATGTTTCTCAAAAACAAACATAATTTCTTGGTTCAACTGTTTGACTTTTCTCACTTCTTCCTTATCTTATATGGTATTATCATTTTGGACACCTTTGGTGTGCATTGTTTGATCAGACATGACTAGCCTAGCATTTTTTGAGCTTTATTGTATTAATAAGTATATCACGAAATTCGCTATGAAAGGGTTTACACTTTAACAAATAAAGAGGAATTTATAATAAATCCTTTTTTACCTAGTCAGATTGATTAAAGGTCAAATTAGTTAACGACTGCATTCTAGTTAAAATATAAACGGACGGTCGTTATAGAATTCAGCCTTTCTTCCGGCAGAATTAGTATAGTATGGTGGTAGCATCTGTCTCTACCTGTGTAACAGTAGTAGATAGATGATATGGCTGAATTCATGACAGTCAACGACCGTAGTTTCGAATGACAATATTATAATGGATTCTATCAATATTATAGGTGTCAATAAGCAAAACTTATCTGATAGTATAAAGCGCAGACAGAGGAGCTCCTAGCAGAAATCAGAAAACTGGAAAATGAGTGAATTGAATCATTTGCAACGAGTAGTCAAAGAGGTATTAGTTAAGGCACAAGACGCATCATCCAATGATTGAAGAAATATTTAAACAGGAGACAAGTGATCAGGCGATAAGAAAGATAAAAAACCACAGACATATGAATCGAATAAAAATACTTATACCATATCATATAGCTAGCTAAATAAGATCCTGTCCAAGATCTGACTATGTTCCGTATTCTGATCTGCTAATCTTATCAACGACTATTTCGTAATGTAGTCAGGAAATCATAAATAATTCTATATTTATTGGGTAGATGATAGATGACTTGTTATTAGTAGTTGATGATGATTATGATATTGCATTTCTAATTAGGATCTGTATTGAAAATATGGGTCTTTCTGTGTCTTCTTTTACCGATCCCTTGTTAGCCTTAGAAGAGTTTAGAAAGAAACCATCAGATTATGAACTTGTAATCTCAGATATTAGGATGCCTAGTATGAATGGCTATGAGTTTGTAAAACAAGTAAAGAAAATCAACCCAAAAGTAAACGTAATCCTTATGACTGCATTTGAAATAGAAGACAAGGAGTTTAACAGCATCCTGCCATTAATCAAGATAAATGGTTTTCTTCGAAAGCCATTTTCCATAACAGAGTTAAGTGATATAATAAGGAAAATCAGATGAAATCGGGTTAAAATGATGCTAATATTTATTGCAGGCTACTATTCACAACGGTTATTATAGTTTTTTGTCCAGCATTTATGTAACAGTCAAAATGACACAGGATCCAATAAACTTTCATGTTACTGATGCTTTAAGCCAGATAAACCAAGCAGAATATGGCGCACACCATATCATAATTTACCCAGATTTACTTACACTAAGAGAATTGTATTCCAATTACATAAAAAAACAAATTGAGGAGAACAATGAAATGATTCTTATAAATCCATTTTATGAAACTACTGACTCTGTTAGGCAAATTCTTTCTAAGAACGGCGTAAATGTGTCCAAATATGAAAAAGAAAAAATGCTTGTAATTATTGATTCTCTCAAGGTGTATTTTAGTCAACAACAACCAAATATACTTTTTGTGAAAAGCCTAGCTAAATATGCCAAACAAATGGGAAAAAGCTGTCTTTCAATTCTGGGTGATCTAGGCGCCTATCCTCACAGATCCAAGTATGATAATCTTGTCGATTATGAACTGTCTTTGCCGTTAAAGTATGATGTTGATATGAAAGGGTTTTGTCTATACCACCAAAAGGATTTTGACAAATTCTCAGTTGAGCAAAAGCAAAAATTAATTAAACATCATGGCAAGGCTCTAAAAATAGAAAGATCCTAAACACTGTCTATAAACAGAGGTATAATCAGAGATGGTTCTGGTATTCGTCTAGATCAGATAATAACAACAAGACATGCATCAGTCCTAGGGTGTTATTTTTACTTGGTAATCAACTAGATCCAAGTATGGAGTCTTTGCACAAATTCTTTACCATAAATGTATATCGTATGTTCTGGGTTTGAATTGACTAATTTATTAGCAGGGATGGCACGTTGGCAAAGCATTCAAAGGGAAATCCAAAACAAAAACCAAACCGGAATCAGAATGAGTCAAAGCCAGACAAAATTAGCCAACTATCTATAGCAGGACTCCCGCTCAAATTTTGTCGCACAATACATGACGACAAATAACAGTTAAACATCATATGTACGTAATGATATTAGTATGTCACATGATTCAAAAAAAATAGAATATAGAAAGCTATCCCAAGATGAAATAGGAATTGAAGTTACTAAGATTAAAGGATGGAATACTACTGAAACTGGAAAAATTAGTAAAGAATTTCAGTTTAAAAATTTCGTTCAAGCATTCGGTTTTATGACAAAAGTAGCTATGGAAGCAGAAAAGATGAATCATCATCCGGAGTGGTTTAATGTTTATAATCGTGTAAAAATTGAATTGGTGACTCATGACCTTGGAGGCATAAGTACATATGATATCAAATTTGCCGATACTATCAACAAATTGTATGAAAATAAAGAGCAACAATAACAACAGAGAAGATATTCTAGTTTAGAATTTTAGCAATTATAGCATTACTTAAGATAAATCAAGCTATAAGACATATGTACTTGAAGTAGCTGAACTTTCTAATAATTATTTATATCATACAGCCTAGTCCATTGAGCCCTCTGTTTAATCCCGCAAATAAAAAATAGTAAGAAATCTATCGTGAACAATTA
The DNA here is from genome assembly GCA_963765895.1 of uncultured Nitrososphaeraceae archaeon. GTDB lineage: Archaea > Thermoproteota > Nitrososphaeria > Nitrososphaerales > Nitrososphaeraceae > JARBAU01. The sequence continues at coordinate 148,044 of CAVXZB010000048.1, forward strand.
TTTTGGACATCAACATGTAAAGGCTTCTCTGATAGTCTTGTCTCAAAATTCGAGCAAAGGTGCAAACCGACCGAATTAAGAATGCCGTATAATCAAACAGATACTAAAACATGAGGATGCTAACCGCTGCCCGAATGCACGAGTTTATGGCATCAACAATAACTAATTCATCAAAGCAAATCTTAGCCGAAATTACTAAAGCAGCATCAAGTGGTTAATGCTACTCATTATGTTACGCCTTGTACCGCCTCCATGAACCAATTTGGTAGTCTATTATTTCTTACAAATTGACTGAATGCTGAGTCCAACACATAAGTTATAGCCCAGTCGTCTTGAGACCTAATAGATCTCCCACATGTCTGTACAAGTCTTAAGGCAGTTTGCCAGTTATACCAACTAGGGTCTTGTTGTCGTTTCGTATCAGTCCACCTATCACCTTTGCTTGGGTATGGAACTTTAACTAATATCTGAAACCTTGCATAATCATCTTTTAGGTCTAGGCCAGTGTGTAAAGAAGGCGAAATTAAGACAGTTGGTTTTGTTGATTCAAAGTGTTCGAGTAGGACTTGATCTCTAGATCTAGACAGGTCTCGTGATTTATTATTATAACTCTCTTTTTGCTCAGTAGATATCAGCCTTCGTCTATTTTTCAGACTAAGGAATTTTTCTATAAACTCTAGTTGAGCGTACGATGTAGTATGTATGATGCCTTTCTCATCTTTATGCTTTGACATTATTTTGTCTATAGCGTTGGCAATTGTTTGTTGTGTAGTCTTGGACTGAAGACTCTGATAATTTAGATACGCCGTGTTTAGTGGATATACTGGTCTATTTTCTGGTGGAAAGTCTGAGCTTGCTTGTATGAATTTTACCTTATCCTTTTCTTTGTCAAGTCCTATATTCCTACAAAATGTATTCTCATCTAATATAGTTGCACTCATTATGAGATTATAGATGCATTTTTCAAATAATTTTCTGCAATGACTTGAGATATCAAGAGGTTTAAATTCTAGTTTTGTTACCTTGTTACTAACACTATCCCTTGTAATATTTGATACAATCCAATTTTTAGGGTTTGACTTCATATTCTCTATAACAGAATTAATTCTCTCCACATCGTCTTTAGCATCCTGAGCAATTTCTTCAGATTTCATATCTGGAATTGCATCGTCGATTTGTTTTACTAGAGTTCCAAGGAAGACTATCCACTTATCCATGGAATCGTCATAACCATAAGACACCTGCTCCAACTTATATGGCGCAATATACTGCTGTAATATCCTTTTTGATATAGATATGCTCACGCGCCCTACTGTTTGGGTCTCGATCTGGTGTCCTTCATCGAGTATCAGCAGCTCTTTAGATGGTAAAGCACTTGGGCTAGCCTGTGATATTCTCAAGAGTAATAGAAAGTTGGCATAGTTAAAGATCGAATGCTTTGCTACTTTACCTTTGTTTAGCTGATCATAATATGGGCATGATACAAATTTTTGCTTTCTCTGGTATAAAACGTCTGGAGTTAGATTGGCAAGGTGCAGCCAGCCTCTTAGGCTCTTGGTTGTGTTGGTACTATACTCTAGGTATTCCTGAGATCGTTCAGGAGTAAGATTTAATGATGGTAATGCATAGTCGTCTACAAAGGTTCTATACCTACATCCCTCGTGGAAGTTGCAATGTCCGCCACAGCGGCCAGAATGCAGGCATTGTTTGTGATCGTGTGTATAACCTTGGCGGTCTTGCCTGCATGGACCGTATAATGTGGTTGTATGGGAACATTCGGTCGTGCTCTGGTCATCACTGCCGCATTTACTACATCTGAACAATTCACTTGAAATGAGATCTTCCTTAACCAAACATGGAAATTCACTCATCCCTTTCACGGTCTGTATAAATGGGAAATCCCTAGCGTACTGTGTCTGCAAATCTTTTGTAGCCGAGCAGATATAACTAGAGCCTAATGTCTTACCCACTGCCACAGCTACTGGTGATTTACCAAATCCAGTTGGAGCCTCGAGTACTATAGTCTTGTAGCCTTGGTTGAATGCCTCACAGATCTTTCTTAGTATATCTAGTTGCTTGGGTCTAATATGTTTAAATGGAAAGTTTGAGGTAAACTCTTGCAGGGTGAATTGTCGGCTTTGCCTTAATTGGTTTAACTCTTCCATGCCTATCAACTGCTGCTACTATTATTACAACATCTCTTTAAACTAGTCTGCAAATATGCGTAAGTCAGGTTATGTAACGCTCGTTTGCTATCCATACCTTCGTAATTAGGCTATTATTTCACTATTGAAAGTAAACGTATTATGATAAAATGATTCAATATTTCATGAATAATAATTGTGCAAACTAATTTCCAGGCTATTCACAGTTGAATAAATATGTAGCTAATAGTATATTGGTCCTGTTAATTTAGCGATAAAGCTATAGCTGCGAACATTCTCTCATATCCTATGAACTTATTTGAATGTGAGAGAACATCCGCAGAGCTGATGCTGTATGCATTGTACTTATATTTTCTAGGTCTGAGTTTCAGAAATACATCTAGAGCAATCCAACCATTCGAAGGAGGAAGGAGTCATGTTTGCTATATGGAAATGGGTTCAGAGATTCAACCCTAGACGTCTATACTGTTGTAAAAGAGTATCTACTTTTCTGATTGATGAAACCATGTTGCAGATTGGCACTGACCAAGCGTGGTTATGGGTTGCTGTAGAACCAGTGCACAGACAAATTCTTGGAGTTTATGTACATCTCAAGACATAGGAATATGATTGTAGCAGAATCGTTCTTGCGAACGTTGATCATGATTTATGGTAAACAGATTGTATATTCAGATGGAGGTACTTGGTATCCTGAGGAATGCATATCGTTAGGACCTGAGCATAGGTTGCATTCACGATATGAAAAGAGCATAGTTTGAAAGAATGTTCGAATATCTCAAAGATGGAACTTAGGCATTTAATGATTACTATCCATGTATAAGAGATGGGTTATGCAATCTTAGACATGTTCGCAAATGGCTAATTCTGTTTGTCTTCATGTATAATAGTGTAGTCAAATACGCTACTAAATTTGCTAATTTAAGGAGGTGGAAATATTTGAGTTAACAGGGCCTAACTATTAGTAGAAAAACTTTAATCCTTCAAATATTTAACATTATTAGACATGCCATAATCATCTTCTTTAAGCTTGATCACAATTGTATTACTTATTCTACTAAATATCCTCTGTCTCCTCTTGTTAGTAAATATCCATCCTAATACTACATCGAAAGGAAGTAAAAATGATTTACCAAAGCTTTCTATTGCGGCAGTCTTTACATCTATAAGCTTGCCTGATAGATCAGTTGTCCTTAAATGCAATAGTCTTTTACCAATGGATTGTCCTGTTTTAAATTCGAAGTAAGTCCAATATCCCAGAAATACAATACTTGAAATGAGGTAATGTAAGGGTTCTATACTTTTGTATGCCCTAGTCATATTATTATCAAACCAAAATGGCAAGGATAATGCAGCAAAAAGTATTGCAAGGCCAATTGATACAATAATAAAATCTATTAGCCAAGCAAGGAATCTGTCTGTCCAGCTAGCAAGAAGTAGGTTAGAAGGAACGTCCATCTGTTCACTTGAAAAGTTTGACATTTGATCTAGCTTATAGATACGTGGTTGAGATATAAAAGCATGTAATCGTGATACCATTCAATAAATAGGCATTATGAGATTAAGGAACCAAACAAACAGTACAATAGTTAGACAAAACCAACACACTATATCCACTGATGATAAACAACTTTAATTGCAGTCTGCATGCCCTCTGTATAAGAAATGAACTACTGATTTTTGTCATATCCGCTATTGCTGAAGATTCAGATTGCTTACTCGCATAAGTGAATAGGTAATGTACTCAATATTTACGTACAAATTATAATATCTGTCCTTAATCTTATTAACTGATAATTTAAAAATCAATCAATATCAGCACTGATCCGGCCAGGCAGAATTGCCAGATATTTATGACCATGTATTATATGTACTTCATGGGGTGGGAAGCATTCTGGGTTGATTTTTCAGAGGATGCTTACGTATAGCCCAAGTTTTCAAAAATTATGACATTTGAGAGACGCGACATTGAGATTGATGGATACTCCCCATTCTTGCTCCAGCTTACAAATACTCTACCTGTAATTTGCCGTTAGTTATTTTTAGAAGTATGGTTTTGCTTGTTGGGTTATTGATAACAAGCACCCGTTTCGTCATCGTGTTTTTCGAATTGCTGCGGACTCGGCTTATAGGGAAAACAAAGCTCGTTTTTATAAGTCCCAATGGATATTTGCCAGTTATTTGATCTGGCTTGCATTTCCTGCTCTATATGAAATAAGCAACTATCATCAGGTTTTGGTTCTTGATTTACTTGTAATTACTGTTGGGATTGGCACGCGCTATCAACCAGACTTGGGTCGCAAGCATTCAAGGATTATGGCTCTGACAGTACATGTATTATGGCCAAAATTATTTGATGAGAAATTGTCGATGCTATAGAATCAATTTATATTTGATCGAAAATTAGCAATTGTTACATATTATGATTCATTTATACATTTAATATATGAAAGATCTTGAACCATCTCAATTCGACAAATTACTGTCCTCGCATGAAAAGGCGCTTGTGATGTTTTACGCAGACTGGTGTCCTTATTGTCAAAAATTTAAACCAATGTTTGAATCAGTCGCAAAGCAAGAGCATAAAAAAACTACTCGGAAAAAATACAAAATGTATGGCTCTAAAGTAAATGATGATGATAATCCATTATGGGACAGATTTTCTATAAACGCTGTTCCGACTATGATAGCCTTTGACATGGGCGAAATTACATCAAGAAGAGATGCTAAACGCGGGATTGGCCTTAGCAAAACAGATCTCGATTCTATATTAGATGAAATAGAATGAGTCTGATTTAATTAGTTGGTTTTGCCAGTTATGGCTTACCTTTTTATTTATTAGCCAATTGCAGTTGATCGACAAATCTTCGATTAAATATGATCTATATAACCTAATTACACATCATTAGTGTGCTAATTTTGTAAATGAATTTGAAGGTACATAGAGATCTTTGAAAAGCTTTGGATTGATAATTTTTGCCAGTATTTCTAAACCAACTATTGTCCTAGGTCCTGGCTTGCTAAAATATGCATTGGCATTAACCAAATAGACTTCATTATTCTGAACTGCTTGTAGTGATTTCCAGTCATCATTCTTATCTAATATTTGTGCTTCTCTCAAGGTTCTATGCAAATCAAATCCACAAGGCATAATAATTATTTTATCAGGACCAAATAATTTGATTTCGTCTATGGACATGAGACGTGATGGTTTTCCACGCGAGCTTATACCGTTTATCCCTCCTGCAATAGTTACCATTTGAGGAATCCAATGACCTGCTGTATAAAATGGATTGATCCATTCAATGCATACCACTTTTGTCTTTAGATTTTTTACGGCGTTATTCGCCTGATTAGAGACTCTTTTGACTACATAATCGATTCTTTTTTGTAAAGATGCTACCACCCTATGCCCTTTATTGGCCTTGTTCATCTTTTCTGCAATGTTTATTATACTTTGTAAAATATCGTCAAGATCGTGTGGATCGAGAACTAAAACGTCTGGTTTATATCCTAAAATGGTGACGGCACGATCTATTTCTTTAGCAGATGGCGCGCAAACATCACAAATACCCTGGGCAATAATGATATCTGGTCTTGATTTTTTTAGCTTTTCGTCATCTATAACATAAATATCTCGACCTGCTCTCATCATTTCTGCTATTCTTTTATCGATATCAATGCTTTGTAGGATTGCAGTGTCGAAGGAAGAATTGATTAGATTGGGTTTTATTTTGGCTTCTTCAGGATAATTACATTCATGTGTTACACCTACTATTTGATCTGCTAAATCAAGCTCATATAAGATTTCAGTGGAACTGGGCAGAAAAGAAGCCACTCTTCTTTTTTGCAATCCATCATTATCCTTCTTATGCAAGCATTTGTTCAATACCTAAGACCTGTTAAGTATGGGTAATGGAGGTTATATAAGATCACCTCGCCTAGTGTAGAATTTTTCCTCTACAGCACCCTCATACTGAATTTCACGTATATTCATTTTATCAGTCTACTTCGTTCCTGGGAAAATTGTTGATTCTATTATAACAGTTATTTAAAGAGCTTTACTATTTTAATACCTGTATTAATTAACACGAGGAAGATTACCCAAGCTGTTAGTTCTGCAATTGTTAGAGCCTGATACGGTTGAAAATTTAATTCCAATAATGAATAATGAATGTATAGTTTTGTTACTATGAAAACGACTTCAGAGATACTAAATGTTCCAAATAATTTTATTACATCTTCCCTTATATTCTTAAACTTCTTCTTTTTTGTTACTGGGTCAGTATATCTTGCTTTATTATCCCTATAAAAAAGAAATGTGAAGAACGGAATATAAATACAATATCCCACTATTAGTGTAATAACTACATTTGAGATGTTATTGCTGTCTAATCTTGTATAAATTTGGGTAGTTATTACTCCAATAAGAAATGATACACTTCCTGATAGAAGTAGGTTTTTATTAAAAAGTATGGTTCTTTTATATTTTATAAAAATATCTGATTTCAACTTGGAATATGTATTAACATTTGTCTAGTCAGTAGTCTAAGTTTAATGTTTAATGATATTCAAAACGATCCTACTCGTTGCTGTCATATGCATATTATACGAATTATGGCAAAGAGATCCCAGAAGCTTTTAATTGATTCATTACGTAGTTGACCTGATTAGGCGTTATTCTATGGATAGTTAAATTTTTAGTATAGGATAACATTGCGTTAATAAGCGAAGATATCATTTCTGAATCATAAAACGTACTAGACTCTGAAAGTAATTCCGCAATTTTTCCAACATCCATACTATTGGTTATTTTTCCACTCGTAATTAATCCTCCGAACTTCTGAACAGATTCATATACTCCAATATTATATGCAATAAAAGCGACTTTTTCAGCAGGCATAATATCTATGGGTTCCATATTCTTAATGGATAATAATAATTCATAGATAATAAACAGTGTCTTTATTTCTCTTTCACTTGCAATTTATTTAAACTACTGATGGAAAATGTTTCAATGTTACTTCATTCCTTATGATGATAGTTAATAGTTGATAATTGATATCCGAAAATCTAGTGATTGATGGTGAATATTAAACTGTAAATATAGAACGTATATATAAGTTTGAGCGTAATAAAATATAGTTTTGAATTCAGATTATTTAATCTCAGAATATGTCTCAGATGTAAGCATGATGAACAAATTGACCGCAAGGGAATACCATGCAAGGCTTAAACCTTTCAAGAAATTTGTGGAGGATAAATACTCTTTGGGTTTAGCAGATTTGATTTCAAAAATCAAGAAGAATAAAGAAGATGTTTACTCTCTTCTCAATAGATATGCTAGATATTTAAGTGAAAACAGAATTTCAACAATTACATTGAAGCAGCGAGTCGTAACGATAAAAAAACTTTCTTGAGTATCATGACATAGATATTAGTCCACGTAGATTCAAACTAAAGGTAAAACTACCTAGGACAGTCAGAAGAAATAAAGAAGCGATATCTAAAGAGGATATCGTAGAGATATTAAACGCCGCGTCTGACATCAGGCTAAAAACTTTCATCATGTTGTTAGCAGCTACCGGGATGCGCGCAGGAGAAGCTTTGTCAATACGTGTAAAGGACTTGGATTTCGATTCAAATCCTTCAAAATTATCTATAAGAGGAGAATATACAAAAACTAGAACAGATAGAACTATTTTTTTAACTGATGAAGGAGCCCATCAATTAAAATCGTGGCTAGATTATAAATATCGAACCAGGAGAGTATGCTACAAAGACAAGCAAGATGGCAAAACTATTTCAGTATACCGAAGTCCCACTATGATTAACACTGATTTAGTATTTGCAGTTTACCAGGATATTGAAAGACCAATTATTTGTGGCTCTATAGCGATTTGCTTAAGTCTTTTCAAATGACTCTAGATCGTATTGGTAAGGGTACAAGAGAGGATGGTAACGAACGGCATAGGCAGATAACCCTGCATTCATTTAGAAGATTTGTAAAGACTACCATATCTGATCTTGGTTATGCTGACTATTTGCAATTAAATAAAACCATAGAGCAGCAAACAGGGTTTAAAGTATCGTTTGAAGGTATCTACAAATGGATCGTCTTTGTTAGTTCTAAACAAATGATATTTTGCCAGTTCCAAATCGTTACTTTGGTGCATTTGAAGATGGTAACAAATTGAAAATAAGAGGAATAGAAGCAAGAAGACATGATACGCCTCTTTCTAAATTCCAAAATGAAATACTAGAAATTATGGCTACCGGTAATATCATTAATGAAGTAATAGCGTTAATGCCAAAAGTTAAGGATACTTTCAAAAAGTATGTAATGATTCTAAAGGAAAGGAATGTACCGCTTGAGCAACTGATATTTACTAAACGGCTTTCAAAAGACTATAGTAAATATCAAATAAAAAGAAATACAGTGGAAGGCTCTGCAATAAATCTCCTTGCCAGTGAGGGGAAGACTTTGAAAGCTGGAGAACTTTTAAGATACATTATTACAGATTTCTATCAAAAATCTTCTACAATTAGAGCTGTTCCTATATTGATAGTCTCTCACTTAATATTATTGTGTAGTTATATCTGACTGCTCATACTATAATAATAAAAATTAAGCCTAGTGCACAAACACAAAAAGTAGGACTAGTGAGAAAGTCATACTCCTATTGCATTATTAAACATGAAAGGGGAATGATAATTTCCAAATGGTAACATCAAATTCAATGGAGAAATGAATTCTAATTGAAAACAAGGGGAAACCTAACCATTCATGGTCCTGTAGAGCCTTTTGCAATATCAGATATGAATTGACCTAAGCCCGAACAGACAAAAAGTGCTGAGAAATCAAATGTATCTGAGAGAAATGAGGAAAAAATTTTGATATTAGACAAATCTGATCTATAGCTATGGATTTTGATGAAGTTGTAAAAAGAAGAAAGATGATACGAGAGTACAGATTTGGATAGGCAACAAATTCCAGATCAAATAATTACAAAGCTAATTAAAAAGCCCATAAAGCTCCTAGCGCCGGTCATACACAGGTTCAGGAATTTATAATAGTAAAAGATGTTTCAACAAAGAAGAAATTAAGAAAAGCAGCTGTTAACCAGAAATATGTAGAAAAAGCTCCTCTATTAATTATAGTGTGTTCTAATACTTCTCGCTCGGTAGGCCGTTATGGTAGCCGTGGAAGACAATTCTACAGCATAATAGACGGTGCTTTCGCTTCTATGCTTATTCTGCTCTTATCTGTAAATGAGGGAATTGGTGCTTGCTTTGTCGGAGCATTTCAAGACAATAAAGTATCAGAAATACTTGAATTACCGAAAGACGTCAGACCCATAGGTATTATCTGTATAGGCTATCCTGCAGAAGAACCTGAAAAGCTTGAAAGGATTGATATAGATGCATTGGTTCACTATGAAAAATATAGTAGTAATAGGGTGCATAGTAATAGTTAATGTATGTGGGGTCAATATCTAATAAAGATACTAACTCATTATAATATGATCGTCATCAACTTAAGTCTATACACGCTTAGTGGCCCCTCTGCATTATATTGGTTGGTTGCCGTAATCCCATTATAATTAAATACTATTGTTAATAGAGGAAAAAATCGAATAAAGTTTCTTGAATGACCTGAATAAAAAAGGAGAACTAGCAACATCATCAACAATAATAACAAAAACTGAGAAAACAGATTACCTATAAACGAGCTCAATTCAAATTAATACGCAATTATTACATTCTGTATGTGCTCTGAACAAATTAGATTAGATATATAATATATCAATCATTTTTTTAGATATTCATTCGGATATTTTCTCACAGCAGAATCTAGCGGTACCCCATTAAATGAATAATGTTGTTCTAGTATCTTTTTATAGGCAGGAGCTGCTTCTATTCCTGCCTTATATATCAAATCAGTTTTGGATAAAAGATCAATCAAAGTAAATATACTTTGTCGGTATTCTAAAGTTATAGGAGCTTCAATTACTTGTCCCTCCCTAAGCCCAGCCACATAAGTGAAACGAATTGCCTTGGCTGCGTCAATGCAACCAGTCCAAAGGCGTAATAGAATATTCTTTCTTATCATATCATCTAATTGCTCAGTTAAATAAGACACACTTACCTTAGATATATTACTCAAACGATGGCTTTTTTCATTGTTGTCTAAATCCATCAATATTGCACCTGCAGAGGTGCCTTCTCCCTGGATTAACTGTGTGTTCATTTCAATTACTAACTCTGCCCTTTTCTTCACATCTGTCAAAGAAGGAGGTAATTCCTGTTGAAACAATAATCCTGCCGCCCATGAATAAGCAGTAATCACGTTAGGATCTGACATATTCAGAATTTCATTTGTCCTTGATTTCATATATTCCAAAGGATTACCCTTATAAATTATTATGGAAAAGCCTAACTCTAGTTGAAAATTTTGGGCTAAAAATCTTCTAATGTAGTTGGAATATAAAAGAAATGAAGAAAATGTAGAAAGACTACTTATCTCTACAATTAGTTATATGTAATTTTAGGAGCTGCGAAATTAAGTCAAATTTGATTCACAACCCTTTCGGCCCATATCAAACTAGCCACTTTATTTGGACCTGCCTTTAATGTTATATATCAACAACTAATGATGTACAATATTGAAGACAAAGACCTCTCGTTATGTTCAGATATGATTAAGAGCTAATGATACCAGATCAATTTGTTCATGAAAAGTCTTATCGTTATTCGCAGATAATATTGGATCGTAGCTAACAACCTCATCTAATTATTACCATAAGTCGTCAGCATGTCAGCAATTCGTTGAACCTTTATAATGTCATTGTTCGCCAACCTAGCAATTCTGACACATTCCCTAATATTTGAGCTCAATTTATCAAATACTAATTCGGCTATAAATTTAGCCACTTCTATCTCGATTCCTTCATCTCTATTCAAGACATTAACAGCAATTTCTACAAATTCCTCTTTAGTATAGGGTTTAAGATGAGTGGCTGTAAACCTTGTTAGTAACTGAGGTAATAATTTGTCTGCATCATTAGCACTAGCAAAAACCCATGTCTTTAATTGAGTTGTTCTTTGTTGCCTATGTTTTAATTCAGATAGCAAGCCAGATTCCATTAGGTTCAGTAGACTTTATGGTGAACTACAGTCAGGTACACTTGTCATAAAGGGGTTCGAGTTATGAGTTCACGTTTTAATTTATCAATAACTTTGCTTCTTTTCACTTGATCGGAAGAGTCCCAAAGATGTTTATCCATGGGTTCTTATTTCTGGTGTGAGGCCATTCATTATCAACTTCAAGTCCATAAGTTAACCTCAGTCGTCCTCTACCATCAGTTGATCACAAGTGATAATGTTTAAACATGTTTTGATTATAGTTTAATCGACAAATAATGTCTGTATAATTTTGTGTTGGTCTTTTTCTGAATCTATCAGATAAGAAAGCAATCCTTATCTGAGCTGATGTTTGCGACATAATAACCAGTGTAAGCTTTCTAATCAATAGTTTCTGCAGTAACCTTTATAGTATTTGGCTGTGTAGAAACCATCTCATACAGTCAAAGCTTTGTAAGAGTATAATACCAATAGTCTATTGAAAGAATCAATGTACGTCAGACTTGCAGGTACTATGTTCCGTGTTTTGAAGCATGCAAGGATTCCTCTATTTTCTAACAGGAAAAGTAATCACATATTTACAATATGGAGCACATAGTTCTAGTTGCTATACGACAGTATGAAGGTAAGAGTTATAGAATGTTTGTCGAGTGGTTAATTGAAGCCTATTACCTAAGGTCATTTCTACGGTTGTCACGTATTCCTCATTTTACAACATTGCAAAAGTTTACAGATAGAATCAATAATTCATTGCTTGAAAAGATAATTTCGTCATTCATTGTAATTAGTGGTACCAAGCATATCTTTGCAGGAATAGATTCAACAGGATTTAAGATAACTCATGCATCACAATATTATACTGATCGAACAGAATTGAGAAGAAAATATGCGAAATTATCTATTGGAGTAGATGTATTACAACAAATCATATGTACAATTAAGATAAGACGAGCTCCAACAAGGCATGATAATGTAGATTTCAGGCCAATTATAACAAGGACATCAAATATTCTTCCATTATCTGTAGTTACAGCTGATAAGGGTTACGATAGTGAAGATAATCACCTTCTCGTAAGAGAGGACTTACATGCATTCAGTATTATTCCTGCTCGATATGAACATGTACCGATGTGGAGAACACATGGTAAGTACAGAAAGCAGATGAAGCGTGGTTACTCCAAATTGCTGTACAATCAACGAAACAAAGATGAAACCATAATATCAGTTATAAAACGACTATTTGGAGAGCATCTTATGTCTAGATTGACTAGAATGCAGAACAGAGAGTTATCATTTAGATGTATCACCTACAATATGCATAGACTGACTAATCTTGTAATATTGATGACGTTTTCTACATAGTCTAGTATTTATATTGATTTTATAATCAACTATGTCGTTTTTCATTCTGCTCTCGCTGGTCGCTAGAAATTGTTGTCGAGGATGTTCTTATTCTTGTTCTTGATACAGAAAGTGCCATAGCAACAGATGCTATTGACACTAGTGCTGCAGTGATAAATATCAAGTTGTACGCATGGTCAGTTGGGAAAAGGCCAATAATTCCAGGCGCTGTTCCTTTATATGCCTCCTGGAACACTCCAGAAAGGGCAGGCCCCACTGACATTCCAACAAGGTTGAGTAACAGAGTCATTCCCAATGCGATTCCAGTCATTTGTATGGGCACTGAAAGAAGTATTAAGTTAAATGCGCCTGTAATCGAAAGAGATAGACCCGCAGAGAGTATGGCAAGTCCAATAGAAACTGTATTTTCGGTGGAATGATATAACAGTAGGACAAAGAATCCGATCGTGCTGATTGCGGTGCCAAATAGCATCAGCTTAGTATTCTTGACTATATTTAAAATAAAGCCTGACATGATTGTTCCAACTAATAGAACAGTCATAAATGGCAACTGTACCCTTGCGACTGTAATTGCATTGCCTCCAAATCCAAATGGATGCGGACTTCTTACCATGATAGGGATCGTCAGGTACACCATGAAAATAGACATAAATACCAGCATTAGAATAATAGTTGGAGCCAGGAAACTTTTGTTTCTCATTAAATTGAAATCAAGCAAGGGTGAATACACTCTTTTTTCAATAATTACAAATGCTGTGAGTGATATTCCAGACGCAATAAAGAGTCCTATAACCTTGTACACTTCACCGTAACTATTGCCTTCAAGTAGGGTTATACCAGCCAGAAATGTGATTATCGTGGTCGCTAGAGCCAGCGTTCCTTTTAGATCAAATTCAGTACCGGATTTTATGTTATTATCATCATTAGTAACCTTAATTCCAGTATCAATTGATGCGGGATCGGCAATTCGTATGAATTTTGCTATTATAAACCAGAGTACATTGGAGCAGGAAGAATAGCCAGGAATGTTGCCTGCCAGCCAAAATTTTGGATTATGGCTGCACCACCAACCAGACCTACTACCGCGCCCCCAGAAAAAGTCGAGGTAAATATAGTCTGGCCTATCGCAAGTCTTTTCTCAGGGAGTACTTCTCTAATGATTCCAAATGCAATCGGGAACATAGCCATTCCGACTCCCTGCGCTGCCCTTGCTGCGAGCATAAATTCTATATTAGTAGCAAATCGTCCTGCCAAGATACCAACTGTATAGACTGCCATTATTATGAGCAATATTTTTTTCTTGCCATAGATGTCAGACAGCTTCCCTCCAATTGGCGTCATAACTGCTGTTGCAATTATATAGGCAGACAGCAGTCAATGATGTGCTGTATGAGGTATTAAATTTATGAATAAAAATCCGGAATGGCTGGCAAAATCATAGTCTCGTCAAACATAACGATAAGTCCTAGGGAGGTCAAGGATGATTAGTATTTTCCATCCTGAGCTACGGCCCTCTTCTTCCTTTTCTTCCTCACCTAGACTAGGCATCTTTATTCATCAACTCGCACTAGGTTATCCACTAATATCTATTTAATTCTAAATGAGTCTATGATTTACGTCAATCTCTATTGCTGTTAGTTCATGAACTAGCACATTAGTTACGTCTTCCTAAAATCTTTCCCACAGTAATTACAATTGATCAATTACGTGGATTCCTATAGCAGTAAAGAATGGAGAGGATCCGAGTGATAACATAACTTTTATAGAGGAAATTGCTTGCACCTAAACTTCACAGCAAGTCAATCGAAGCATTATTTCAAAATATAACATCTTGTTTTGACAGGGTCTTTTCTCCAATAATAGAAGTAGTCTCAAGCATACGACTATGAGAGACAAACAGTTAAGTAAAGGAAGTAACTATCTCCTAGTAAACTAGTTACGGCATTAATAATACTATTCATTTACATTTTTCTCCTCATTCGATAATTATTGCCATTGCAGACAAACTCTACGTCATTATGTTAAGTGCGGTACACTACGGTTGTTAGTAACTGTTAAGTAACCTAGTTACTATATGTACTGTATAATTGTACTCAATATGACATATTTTCTGCATTACTTGTTTGTAAATTGCGTTCAGAAATTTCTTATTAAACTCGTAATATTTCTAAAGCAGTATGTCTTATGTATCGAGGTTTCTTTCCAAAGGCATATATTATAACATATATGATGTACACACAATCGTCAATTAATTTCATGATCGCTTTTCTACGGTTCATAGAATTAGATTATGGCTTCCTGCCCTGACTCGAATCAACGGAATCTACCTATTATATGGAGTAACAACGATATCACTGGAACCTTAATTGACACAGACTTCTCAGAGATCTTGAATGGTCATCGTTACTATTGCCCAGTATCGCTTACTTAAATCTCCACTTTGATTGAGTGCTAATGTCACTATTAAGGATATAAAAACATCAAAAAGCCTTACTGTAAATGGGGTAGAAATTGTTAAATTGCCAATACCCGGTGAATTAAGCCTTTTAGTTAATATTACTTTCAGGCAGCAACTATATAAAATCAGAGAAAATAATAATATCGATAATATTGCACCGAACAAATTGGAAATATTAGTTTTAACATCAGGATGTCACCGATTAATGTCCATATTACAAATTCAAGCGCTCAAATATGATTCTCGAATTACTGATCCTACTTATAGAATTTACTTTTGGAAGATTAAAATAGATTTTATACAT
>CAVXZB010000049.1:0-12550 GCA_963765895.1 uncultured Nitrososphaeraceae archaeon
TGGGATTTATACCACCAATCTTTGAAATGCAGAAAATTATCAAGGAAATCTCCTCAGCAATGACCGAATTTTGTATCTCAGCATATCAAAATGAAATAGGTTCATCCAATTCTTGATCCGAGCTATTAATAGAAAGTACGTAATATAATAAACACAACCTCTTTTTTGACCATACATTCATACTATCATGAGGCGCGCTAATTGCTAAAAATATCTATACAACTTATTAACCGTGAAGAGCAAGGTAAATTGATATCTCAAACAAGTGGCGCTATTTTGATGATCAATGAATCAAATTAAAGGATAAGATCAACATCTAGTAACAAAACTTATACCGTCACTGCAATCCAATCTGTATGGGTTTGTTCATGTCCAGATTATGCGCGCCACAATGCCAAGTGCAAACATGTATATGCAGTTGAATTTTATCGCAGTCAAAATGAATATGATGACAATGAATTATATACCCAAATAACACGTTCTATAGACAAGAGATATTGGAAATCTTCCTTTTTCACTTGATCCTGTAGTATGCCCACACAATAGATATAATACTATTAGTTTTCTAGCTAACCATTTCTGATGCTGTTTCTAATTTTTGACCCAATAGCATTCCAGTATGTTCTACCTTAGATTGGAAATTATATAATAATACAATTACAAGACTTTTGTGCAATAAATTTGGAGTTACTAAATTGCACACTAACAAAGGAAGTGTATTAACATTTAGTCCAGATAAATTAGAAGAATAATCAGATCATATAATGAAGAGATCAAGGTAAATACTACGCTCAAAAGCGTTATGGAAAGCGAACATAGCGAGTCTAAAATGTCTTGACGTTATGAGAATAACGTAAATCCAGACCATCATGGTAACGACAGTGATGGCTGTGACAGCGTCTAGAAGTAGTGCCCATGATGTTTATGATAGTGATCTCACTGTAGTGAATACATCAAATCAGCCGCCGATATTAGTGCCACCGTTTCCGCCTACGCCGCTGTCTCCACCTAGACCGCCAACTCCTCCGCTAGCGCCGTTGTTTGTGTTGTACCCTGCTGACCGCGATGATTTGCTCCGTTATGACCTTGCGTCACTGCTATTGCTGGTTGTTCTATTGACGCTACAATGGTAACTGACTGACGGTGATTGCTGCAAATGCAATTACAGCCATTAATATCGATTTGTTCATCGATTTAATTATCTTTCAAAAATATAAAGATTACACTGGACACTATTTTAACAAATTGTCTAAAAAGGGTCAATAATAGTTACGAATCCCGCATTAGGAAAATACCATGTTAAATAAATTTCTAGGAATTTGCTCCTCGCTTCTTCAAAAATACAAACTCGCGCCATCACGTTCTCAAAGATCGTTTTGAATCTAAAATTCCAATCAACCAACGGAGGCAAACGCACCCCCTCCGTCATGTGATGCAAACGCACCACCATCAGACGTTATAGAAATGCCGCATCATCCCCGTTATCGTTATCAGATCCGTGATAATGGCTATATCCGTGATTGTTGTCTCCGAAATTCTCGATTATTACTCGAAGAGATAATAATTGTGCTTCCATCTTCCTCATTACGATGATGAGTGCTTCCGTGATGGCCAACATTGTGACGGCCGTCGCCTCCACTATGATTATTATAAGCGTATGATTTGATGACGATGATTTTTGGTGGTCGTTATTATAGTGAGCATTGTCATTGTTACCATTGTCGTTACTACTATGGTAACTACTATCTTCATTGTAATTATTACCGTTATCCGCATCCGATGATGATCCATGGGAGCCAGAGTCGCTTTGGCCAGTACTGCTAGCGGGATCCTGTGAAGCTGCAGGAGTAATAGGTTGATAGTGTGCTAGCGAAACAGGCTGCACCAGACTATAAGAGTTAGTTAGGTTATTTGTGCTCGTTCCTAACGTTGGAATACTGTTCATACCTCCGTTATCAAATTTGCTCGAGTAATGCAAGACAGTTGGAGTAATGGGGTGGTAATGAGCAAGAGGCTGTAGGTTGTATCTCGTTTGAAGTCGAATTGTTTCGACTATCGGCCACTTTAGATGGTTCGTTAGCTCGGTAATCTCCTTTATAGTTTGGTAGATACCGGGTTCTTCTGCGCAAAAGCATATTTGTTGAAAGTGAGTATAGGGAAGACATTTAACGACAAACTCAAAGAAGATATTGAAGATTAGCAATGCTAACACTATCGTAGCCAGTTTTTAAATTGGTACTATAATTTGAATACAAAGAATGTTGCTCAATCCGCATGAATGGCTCTCAAATATAAAAATAATCAGTACCTTAGAATCTGGAAAAAAGATTCTATATGAATACAAATGTCTCGTGACGGCCAATCCATTTAGCCAGCTGGCAGATGTTATGCCGATGAAGCATCCAATATTATCAGGGAATGGCTAGACAGATGTCGTAACCTGAGGCGACTGGACTTTAGTCCTAACAACACTATCAAACACAATATTAATTCCGCAGAGAGGGCTGCCTGGAGATTTGAACCAACATAAATCATTGTGTTTGCTTTTGTAACTGTTCACATTCGGATACTTTAGCAACCAATTCATTTATCATCTTTTGCTGCTGCAATATAAGGAGCACAAATAACGATTTATCTGAATAGTATTGACCTTTGGAGCTAACAGCTCTGACGTAGTCTTTATTTTGTCCACATTCAGAAAGCATCTTATTAAAGAGAACTGCACTCTCTTCCCTTAGAGCATATCTAAAGTCTTTCCATAGTCGATCTCTTTAGTTAAGATATCTACGCTTGCCATTTTCACTTTGTTCATCTTGGGATACCCCGATTATCATCTTGAGTTTACATTCTTTTTAGCAATAGAGTCGCAAACGGAGAGGCCTGGGAGTCTTGTATATTCACCGAAATATACCACGTATTATTTCGTGAGCGTGATCTCCATTTGGTCAGAATTAGTTTTAAGGTTTAACCTAAGAAGACAGCAGAATGCCTTGCTATAGGTAAGACGTGCCGCTGGTCGACTAATTGCATCCAGGATACCCAGCATAGTTTTGAATTCTATTATAACTTTAGCATTATGCATTGTTTAATACATATATAATTATCCTCAATCCTTCTTTAGGTTAGAAAATGGCTCGCGTATCTTGGGTGTCACAGGATTCAATTCTATAGACATAGCCTTGCAATTTTGATTGATAGTATCAACCCCCAATCGATACGGATTTAGGAGGGGAAGTCTGACGGAATATTAAGTGCGCGCCTGTTCACGTTGTCCCATCTATCAATATTTCATTCGATCTTAAAAGTGTCATAGTCACTCGCAATTTGCTGTCTTTGTATCAACACCGGGCTGGAAGTCTGTAATTGTGTCAGTACCTGCACCACAATTAAAGTGATCTCTACCTGGACCGCCAGTAAGGATATCATTACCATTACCTCCATATATTTGGTCGTTGCCAGAATCGCCTTGTATCACATCATTTCCTGTGTCTCCATTCAGAATATCATTTCCCTGACTCCCTGCAATACGATCGTCTCCGTTACCACAGTTAATAATGTCAGACCCATTGCATCCATTTACTCCGTCATTTCCACCTCGGCCATTAATGATATCAACACCTGGACTTCCTATTAGGGTGTCATCTCCATTTGTACGCGTTATAATCCTGCCAGTTCTGCTGTTACTAACACATGAACTATCTGGGGGTGGAGTAGGGGTAGTTACTTGCCAAGTGAATGATACAGAAGGTTCTCGAAGTGCTGTACTATCAGTAGCCCTAAAGTGGAGCTGTATGCTGTCCAAAACCTAAATTACTGTAGACAATAGGACTGGAACAGCCTGAAAATGGAGAGTTATCTAGGCTGACATTGTAGTGTTATGGCGTGCATCCTCCAGAAGTAGTTACTTGAAATGTTATTTTGTTAGATGTGATTGAGCCTCCGTTTGATACTGGGTTATTATTTCCATCGATAGCGGAAGATATTATAGTGCTTGGAGGAGCCGGAGGTGTAGTAGAGATCACGGAGACAGTATTTCCGGGTGCTTCATTAGTCTGATAATTAGTCACATAAACATTCCGATGTCCTGAGTCATATACCGGAGTAACTGGTCCTGAACCCACGTTGACAGTACCTATGACTTGATTGTCAGACCCATTAATTATAGAGACATAATTTCCGCCGTGAACACCTACGTAAATATCACCATTATCTGGATCATAGCCTACACCACTTGGGTCTGATCCTACTGTTATTGTATTTGTTACGCTATTCGTTGAAGTATCAATAACAGATACAACTTGTGTGTCATGGTTTGTCTGCAAATATGTTCCCATTAGCTGAATCATATGTGAGAAATACCGGGTTTGGCACATTTGACACAGTATCTACTACTGTCCTAGATGCCCCATTTATTACTGATATCGTAGCTGAACCTCGATTAGGTATGTACATTAGTCCATTATCTGGATCAAATACTCCCTGTTTTGGATCTCCGCCAACCGTTATGGTATCTACGACTGCTCTGGTTGCTCCATCTATTACTGAAACAGTTCCACTGCCTGCATTAACTGCATATACCTGGTCGTTAACAGGATCTTAAGTCACTCCATCCACTATTGATCCACTGCTTTGTACCGTGTCAATTACATCGTTAGTTGCTGCATCTATTACAGATAATGTATTTGAATATACATTTGCTGTATAAATGTAATTACGCTTTGTATCAATAGCAAGTTCACGTGGAGTATAATTATTTGGTAGATGAATAGTTGTAAGTGCACTATTAGACGCTGTATCAATTACAGACACCGTACTGGAAGCAATATCTGCAGTATACACATGACCTGTAATTGGATGAAAAATCGCGCCATAAGGGCCTGTACCTACAGTTATAGTAGCAATCACAGAATCTGCTTATAATAATAGATGATAACAAAGGATTAACTACCGAGAAAATAGTAGCTAGTACACAGAGAATTAAAGCAAGCGTCAACGACTTTATAGGCTTCATAGTCAAAAAACAAGTTTACCACTATATATTTAACGTAGAGGTAGTATGTTATAGAAAGCTCCCAATTATACTTGCATCAATCATAATTTTAAGTAATAATGTACTTGATTGAAGTGATGGCTAATTTTCCATTTTAAGGTAACACGCATCAAAATACTGTATAAAAGAGGATGACTCTTGCATCTTTTATGTATAATATGGTCGAATAATATGCCACAATGTGACGTTTTTAGAGTTCGACTTTTATGACCATTTCGTTAATAGATAATATAATAATAAATATCGGCGGAAGATAGAAAATTAGTATTGCGGGTTCTTAAAGATAATCTTCTAAATTTAATTTTAATACTGAATTGTCAATAATTCATCCAAGATGCACCTTGAGGTCAGTCATTTAATAAGTTGACCTCTATGTGACAACCTTTATTTTGTCCTTTATCGACTCAAAAACAGTTGAGACTGAACCACTGGAATCGAGATATAGAAAGATGGATGGATATTTTCTCAGATGACGAAGCTGATTCAATAGGACTAGAATTAGTAAGGCAATTTGACTACTTGACGAAGAAATTCTACGGTATCCTTGATGATGATCTGAATGAGTCGGTCGTAGACTCGCAACTGCAAATGGTCATTAGAAGTGAAATCTTTAGAGAGGAGGTGGTTGTTCTAAAACGTGATTCTTATTCTGATGTCAGACCAAAACAAAGGAAAGTCAGAAGGAAAATCGAACCAATACCCATACCTTCTAAGGGTCGCATTGACAAGACCCTTAGGTCTGGAAAAGGCACTTCTGAAGATGTAGTTGCATCTGACAAGAAGGTCAAAGTGGTATTACAACTTCCTATTAACAATAAGAAAGAAAATATCAAGGTTGTTGCGAATGATGATTACTCAGTTACAATTTCTCATCTGAATTATGAGGGAAAACGATGCACCAGTACCCTGGATATTCCGTATGACATCGAATTCGAGACTGCCAAAGCGACATATAAGAATGGAATACTAGAGGTTATATTCAACAGACAATAAATACGTTGATACCAGTTAACTCTTTGTCTTTCCAGATGTTCACCTATGTATCTAAACTGGAAAGATGATGCGGAATGTCGACTTTTTAAAAAGAGAGATACTAAATAAATATTAGCCATTCTTGTAATCTCATGTTATCGAGTGAAAAGTGGTAAACTTAGTTACTGAACGGAACAGACCTCAACCTCAACAATACTTCAGCCATCCTTTGATAAAAAAGGATAGTATTGAATTTAGATTATATCAAAATAACATATTTGAGTCTATCAAAAATAAGAACGCCCTAGTAATTCTTCCAACTGCTCTGGGTAAGACTATTATCGCAATACATGTTTGTGCAGAATTTTTGTATAATTACAAGTCAAAGAGAGTCTTGATAATGGCTCCGACCAAACCGCTTGTATCCCAACATATGACATCATTTTTATCAGTGCTGAAGATACCTGAATATAGCATAACAGTAGTTACAGGAAAGAACTCCCCTCAAACTAGAAGGGCCATCTGGAATCAAAAAGAGTTAAGACTTGTTTTTGCTACACCTGAGGTAGTCAAAAACGACCTCGTAGAGAAAAGGTTATCACTTGGTGAGTTTAGCTTACTAGTCTTTGATGAAGCTCATAGGGCTGTAAAGGACTATGCCTATACTTTAATAGCCAAGTACTATGTTCAGCAATCTTCACATCCTGTAATTCTGGCAATGACAGCAAGCCCAGGATCAGAAAGAGGCAAGATTGAGGAAGTCTGTAATAACTTATCCATTGAAAAGATTGAATATAGGAATGAAGATGATTCAGATGTAAAACAGTATATCAATACTATCGATACCACTTGGAAATGGTTTACTATTCCTCAGGAGTACAAATATATTAGTACAAGTCTTCGTGCCATGCTTGAAGACAAACTTGAGGTTCTTATAAAAAGAGGGCTGCTGATTAAAAAACATCCAAAGTGGATATTTAAAAGCGATCTTCTTAAACTAGGAGAAGAGATCCAGTATAAAATAAATTCAAGCCAGGAAGAACTAAGAGGATCACTTTATTCAGCCTTGATCCAACAGTCGTCAGCCCTTACCCTTATGTACTGTGCAGAACTTATAGAAAGCCAAGGATCTGCATCATTAAAAGCATTTTTAGAAAGGATTGCAAGGGACGGCGGTAAGGCTCATCAATCCCTGCTTAATGATAATAGAATAAAAGAGATTCAGGCACTTTTAAACAGTCTAAAGATAGAGCATCCTAAAACAAAATATCTTGTAGAGATATTAAAGCAAAATTATGCTTCTGGTGATAGTAACAATACTAATTCAATTATTAGAAAATCCTCTGACCAAACTAGCAAGAGACCAAGGGCTCTTGTGTTTACTCATTATAGAGATACTGCAAGAAAGGTCGTCGAAATTTTGACTGAAAATGGGATACAAGCATCAAGATTTGTAGGCCAGGCAAAAAGAGAGCTAGATATTGGGATGGACCAAGTTGAACAATCTGCTGTACTTGAATCCTTCAGAGATGGAGAATTTGATGTCCTAGTAGCGACTTCCATTGCTGAGGAAGGACTTGATATCCCACAAGTAGATCTAGTTGTATTTTATGAACCAATACCTAGTGAGATAAGATATATACAGAGAAGGGGAAGAACTGGACGAAAATCATCTGGTAGGGTCATAATACTTGGCAGCAAAGGATACTATTGACGAACGGTATCTTTTTGCAAGCAAGAGACGTATGGAGAAGATGAAACAGATACTTTCTACCATCAGCATGACGCTCAAACCTGTTCAGAGAGCAGGGATCCCAACAGATCCCATGACAGCTGACGAGATATCATCTTTTGAATCCAAGCGTACAACATTAGGCAAAGGAGCTGATAAAATGCTATCATCCCCTATGGACAATATAAAAGATGACGATGTGATGGAGAAGGGGATGCAAAAAAATAAGGAAAGAGACAGATTGCTCTCGCCTGGTTCTCACACCTTTACTAATGGATTTAGAAAAGCTGTGGATTCTGCAGCGAGGAGAATTCATACATTAATAGCAAAGAGTGGAAGACAAGGGTTAAATTTAGATACAATTCAAGAGACCTTTGCATTTGAAGATTCTGTTTTACTAGAAGCATTAAAGAAGCTTGCAAAACTTCATACTATACAATGGCTTGATGGTACTAGAGTTATCCTCTCCGAAAATTTGGTAAAGATCACTGGCAGCAAAATTGATGTATACGTTGAAAAAGTAATACCTGGTGGAGCATTAGTTATAGTAAATGAAAAATGGCATGCTAGATTAAATCACTATGATTATGAAGGTCCACGAGAATTACTTAGAAAAGGATCGGAATTCAAAGTCGTAGGCGAACTATATCATGATGAAGGAGTGTTCAGTCTTAGAATAAAAGGTCTAACCTACTAGCGTAGATTCCAATTTATTGAACGTTGCGCTCACCGCTAGTATATAGATATCAGTTAAGAGTAAATCGAAAAATGTAGCTTGAATTATAGCAGAACTGGTACAGAATTCGTGTTTTACGTCTGTAATGCTGTTCATGCCTTCCAAGGCTGTCTATTATCATTTGTTAAGTTAAAATAAAGAAGTCCTGCTAGATATTTACCTAAGTCATAGACAACATTATATTTATCAAGAAAGTATCTAGAGTATGTTAGAAAATATAGCATATGTAAGTGTTGGATTTGCAACTGCCTTCTTGGCTCTTGAAGCTGCTTGGCACTTCACAGCTTGCAAAATTAAAGACAAATCAATAAAACCATGTTTATACAAACAAATCGGACTGGTATCATAGGTGCAATAGGTCTTGTAATTGAGGATAACTAGATAGGACTAATCTCAGCCGTGGATAAATTTTAGTTCTTATAAAATAATTTAGTAGAACAAAAGAACATTTTATACGACTTTATCAATGTGGAGAATTCATTAAAAGAGCTTTACGTTTCATTTAGGAGTAGGCGCAAAACCTTGCGGTCAATAACATCAACGGAAATAACAATACAATCAATCAACTACAATTACAACAAGAACAATCTGGCAATGGAAATAGTGGCAATGGCGGCAATGGTGATAACAGGGGTCAACTACCTCAATGCAAAGCCTTCTGCACAGGAGTTCAGTAAGTAGTGAGCAGCGGAGATGTCATCTCACTAACACTTATCAGTATGTCGGCATTGTTCTAACCTTGCTAATCAGTCCGGTACGCGGAGATGCTTATTGTACTGATTTTCATGAAGGGCTATTGGATGGAGTGCGTTGAGAATGTTTCGAGCGCCCTGTCAATTCTGCCACGCAATTGCTATTCTAATACTAATGATAGGCGCGCAGAATGCATATGCAGGTAAGGGATATTGGACAGCGAATGACTCAGGTACTCCGGAACATATGGAGACATATCATTTATTTTTGGTTGGGACATATCCTTCATCTAAGTTTATCGGGGCTGAATTGGTAAACCAAAATGTTAGGTCTGTTTGGATTTCACCACTAACCGTAACAACTCCGGGGCGGCTGTCTGCCATCCAATAAAGGAGAGTGAAATACCATTAAGAAATGATAGCGTAGTAGACGCGGGCTTTTTGGTAGTACCGCGTAGTTTGAACGAAAGTGATGCTAACATATGCGTCCAAGTTGGCTACCGTAATCTGTATTCTTGCGACCATAATGGGGGGATTTGATCCATATTCCGTGTCTTATCCTAATGACATATACAACGTAGCGCGCGCATATGATTATTGTATTCATAACCATCCGGAAGATGATCTCAACTGGTGCGTGAGGCAAGTCACTTAGGTGATAAGAAAATGAAGTTAACTTATCATGATCACTAAGACTTGCACAATTAGCTAAAGTCAATCCAATTTTCGGAGTCGGCTGTTTTCCATCAGAGCGGATTAGACCATTTGGATTCGTTGAAGCCGTTCCCCATTGTTTTGACACTGCAAAGCACTAGAAATCATTTCATCTTTCTTACCTTGACAATATGAATCGCTGTACTGAGTCTATATGTGAAAAATGTTAATTAGAAGACTCGATCTGCCTTATTATGATGCATGAACGGATTAGGGATGGATCTAGTCCTCAGGACATTGGCATTTCTTTCGTAATTAGAATTCGGAGTGACTATACTCCCCTGTCGCTTATGCTATTAATAGCAAGTACTGTAATTATTACTCCGGTTATAGCTCAACCAATTTTTGCCAAGTTACCGGCACAAAAAGAAAAGGTTGTCCTAACTGCTATTTCCGATCAGGACAATAAACCTCCGCTTAATCGAGCACTCACCAATTTGAAAATGATGTATCCAAATTTGGATATTCAATTAAAATATTTAGGGTACCCATACAATCAACTTCAATCTCAGCTAGTAAAGATGCTGAATCATACAACATCAACAACAACCCCTGGATCCATCGATTTAATAGCCTTGGATCAAATATGGCTCGGAGAGTTTGCTCAGAAAGGACTCTTGACTGATCTTACAAACTATACCAAGATTTGGGGAAGACAAAATGACTGGTATCAAGAGAATTGGGATGGTGGGATTTATGGTGGAAAAGTCTATGGAATATGGGCATGGACAGATATCAGAGGAATATGGTACTGGAAAGATCTATTAAGCAAGGCAGATGTTGACCCAGATTCCTTAAAGACTTGGGATGGATATATTGCAGCAGCAAAAAAACTAAACACAGTTCTTAGACCCCAAGGAATAGAAGGAGTACATCTTACAGGTGCTAGTCATTCTCCTGACTTATGGTATCCATATCTTTGGATGCTTGGTGGCCAAATATTGAAGATGAAGTCTGGACATCCCACAAAAGGCAGTTACTGGTTTCCTGCATTTAATAGTACCTGAAGGTGTAAGAGCTATGAAATTTATTAGGCAGCAAGTCGATGCCGGTATCAAACCACAGAAAAATCACTACTGGGGGCAGGAATTTCTTGATAGAAAGTTTGCAGTGATGATCGAAGGTTCATGGCTACCCTCATGGCTACCCCAATCCTTTTTTCAAAGACAGTCTGCTAGAGACTTTGAAGGCAAGATTGGTTTTATTCCAGCGCTGCCAGTACCATATAAAAATAATAGAACTTCAACGTTGATGGGGGGTTGGGAATTAAGCATTCCTAAGACTTCTAGTCATAAGGAACTTGCATGGAAGCTGATTGAATTAATGCTGACGCCAAAGTTACTTCATTCTTTTCTTCTTCAAAATGGATTTCTTCCGACTCAGATATCTATCGGTGAAAGTGAATTATTAAATTCAACTGCCTCGTCCTATCCATATTATAAACAATTAGTCTCCATGATTCCATCTGGACTAGCACGACCAGCAATTCCAGAATATCCTCAAATTGCAAATAATATTCGACAGGCGATCTACGAAGTTCAATTTGAAAATAAGGATCCTAATCAAGCATTACAAGAGGCAGCTGCCGAAGTCTGCTAAGGAGTTAGGTTGGTAGCAGCTAATCATATGTGGCACTTAGGTCATGCACACGTGCAGACTCATCTCCTAGTTACTAACTAAGTAACCCATACAGGGCATGACTACAGTCACCATTTTATTTATCATGGCAAACAACATTAGAATCTTGAAAAAGTCTGATTTGATTAGCTCGGAAACAATGTCTTCGATGTACGTTATGAAAAATATCGTATTAAAAACGTTTTCTGGATCGAGAAATCAATGTATAGACTGTCGTCTGGCTAGATAAAAATATGTATGCCTATCGAAAGGCGCGCCAAATCTGATATTCTATAGATAATAGTTATTTAGACTACATCTCCAAATGCGCATTCCTTAAATAATGCATGTCAAGTAGTTTAATGCCATTTCGTCTATGTCCAAACCGCTTGCCTGCCATCATATAAAGGAAAGTGAAATATCACAAATTAATGATAGTATACTAGACGTGGGCTATTTCGTAGTGTCAGATAAGCTTAACCTGACTGCTGCTCTCAGGCCTGTACCCAAACCGGCTATCATAATTGGTATTGGTGTAACAGTCAAACAATACCTGAGGATTACTATTATGCCTCTCCTAAGATCCTTGGTAGGATAGGACCAACATATGACGATGTTTCTGTAAACGACGCCTGTATTACTGATAATCATTTAAAGGAAGGGACAAAAGACTTTGACTTCTGTACGAAGATGCTAGGTTAAATTGGAGAGATGAGAATGAAAACAATAGTAATTAGCGCGCTTGCCATTGTAGTCTTCATGAGCCTAACGGCGTCTGTATTTGCACAACTCGGAGCTCCACACTCTAAGAATCCACAATCTGCCTATCAATCAGGTTTCAAATGGGGTGTCCATGATGCACGAGTGACATGCAAGCCAGACTGTCGTGATGTTTATATATTCCAGCCAAGTAACATCTGCAACATGATTGTTTTACCGAACTAAGACTACAGTATAATCTTAGATAGACTTTGGTAGTATAAGCATTTTTAATGCGACATAGGTTCAGATTTTTTATACTACCAGAAACAAAAGTC
>CAVXZB010000050.1:0-10317 GCA_963765895.1 uncultured Nitrososphaeraceae archaeon
GGCTGTGTAGAAACCATCTCATACAGTCAAAGTTTTCTAAGAGTATAATACCAATAGTCTATTGAAAGAATCAATGTACGTCAGACTTGCAGGTACGATGTTCCGTGTTTTGAAGCATGCAAGGATTCCTCTATTTTCTAACAGGAAAAGTAATCACATATTTACAATATGGCACAATATAGTTCTAGTTGCTATACGACAGTATGAAGGTAAGAGTTATAGAATGTTTGTCGAGTGGTTAATTGAAGCCTATTACCTAAGGTCATTTCTACGGTTGTCACGTATTCCTCATTTTACAACATTGCAAAAGTTTACAGATAGAATCAATAATTCATTGCTTGAAAAAATAATTTCGTCATTCATTGTAATTAGTGACCAAGCATATCTTTGCAGGAATAGATTCAACAGGATTTAAGATAACTCATGCATCACAATATTATACTGATCCAACAGAATTGAGAAGAAAATATGCGAAATTATCTATTGGAGTAGATGTATTACAACAAATCATATGTACAATTAAAGATAAGACAAAATTCCAACAAGGCATGTAATGTAGATTTCAGGCCAATTATAACAAGGACATCAAATATTCTTCCATTATCTGTAGTTACAGCTATAAGGGTTACGATAGTGAAGATAATCACCTTCTCGTAAGAGAGGACTTACATGCATTCAGTATTATTCCTGCTCGATATGAACATGTACCCATGTGGAGAACACATGGTAAGTACAGAAAGCAGATGAAGCGTGGTTACTCCAAATTGCTGTCCAATCAACGAAACAAAGATGAAACCATAATATCAGTCATAAAACGACTATTTGGAGAGAATCTTATGTCTAGATTGACTAGAATGCAGAACAGAGAGTTATCATTTAGATGTATCACCTACAATATGCATAGACTGACTAATCTTGTAATATTGATGGTGTTTTCTACATAGCCTAGTAGATATTATGATATAAATAGCGCAGAACATTTTAGTGGACAAAGTAATGGAATATTGCCTACAATAGAGTTTCGGTGGACAAGATGACTAGTGATATATTCAAAGGAAGGAAGAAAAATAGTAATGACGTTAAAAGTTAAATCACTGAAAGAAAAGACTGTAGAAGAATCCGACGGTCTTAGAATATTAATAGCACGCTACAGGCCAAGATATCTCTCCAAATCTAATGAAACCTGGAATGAATGGTGGAAAGAACTGGCACCAAGTAAAAATCTTCATAAGGATTACATGAAGGATAAGAAAATTGACTGGACTGAATACAAAAAGCGATTTCTAATGGAAATGAAATCTACTGATGCCCAAGAACGAATTAGGGAACTAAAACAATTAGTAAATGATGGTAAAGATATCACGCTACTATGCTATTGTGATTCCACCATAGTTGGTGACCATTGTCATAGATACATTATCAAAAACCTTGTAGAAAATATGTAGCAGTAATAACTTAGAGAATCTATAACACAACATTCAATGCGTTTGAGATGATAGAAAACTTATGTTTATTGACTTTATCTCTCCAAAAACAGTATTCTATTGAAGTATATCCGTCTCTACTTCTAGATACTATACTCAGTATATTTCGCTAATGGTAAGTAGTAACGGTACCAATTTTATTTGATATTGATTATACTTTTCTTGTTTTCTTGACATATCAATATCTTTAAACACCTTTGCGTAATTATTAATTCATATCTCATTATAACTGAGGACATAGACCTAATTAATTATAACTCTAAATAAAATGAAAAGGTAATTTTCTATCTTAATTTGGAGAACTGGACTTCAAGTCCACGAGCGGACATTCATTGATATGATATCACTTTCATTACTGTTTAATGGAATAAGTGAGGGTGTGGTTTTACAGTGAGGGCAAATCAAAACCTTATCGAAAACATCTTCCGAACTTGATTTGGGCAAAAAATAACTTGCGCACCAAAAGCATGTTTCACAAAGCGCAAAATGGCAATTGCACTCATGCAGAAACGGTTTTATAAAGTTAATGGAATTCATCGAATCTTATACCTTTAATTAATATAATTTTTTATGATATTTATAAATGTTATTAAAAAATCTGTATAGTGTGATCAGAGAATTATATAGCATATAGAATTTATATAGTTGAACTAACCTGTTAGCAGTCGAAGATAAAAATGTCTGTCAACTAATGACTTGATTTACCATTGCGATTGCAATGAGCTAGGCCTAACCCACATTCGAGTTACTAAAAAAAACTAAAGAGTGATAATTCTAGAGCCAGAAGACCACTAAATAGATTTTATCTATTTCGGTCTGTGGGCCATGTAGAAATCATCACAAAAATGACAATATTCGTTAGCCTGTGCATGTTATAGGCTATGCATCTGAATGATAGTTCCCTGTTCTGTGTTTTTACTAGCCTTGAAGAAATATATTCTCCAAATAGTCGTTTTATGACAGACATTATGGTCTCATCCTTGTTTCGTTGATTGTACAATAGTTCGTTATATCCACGTTTCATCTGCTTTCTATATCTGCCATGTGTTCTCCATATCGGTACATGTTCATATCGAGCTGGAATAACACTGAATGCATGCAAGGTTTCTCTTACCAACTGATGATTATCTTCATTATCATATCCCTTATCAGCTGTAACTACGGATAGTGGTAGAATTTCAGCTATTCTTGTTATGATTGGCTTGAAATCTACATTATCATGTCTTGTAGGAGCTCGTCTTATCCTTATGTTGCAGATAATCTGTTGTAGTACATCGGCTCCAATAGATAATTTCGCATATTTTCTTCTTGCTTCTATTCGTTCATCATAATACTGTGAAGCATGAGTTATCTTAAATCCTGTTGAATCTATTCCTACAAAGATATGCTTCGTACAGCTAATTACAATGAATGACGAAATTATCTTCTCAAGCAGTGAATTGCTAATTCTGTCTGTCTGTAAACTTTTGCAATGTTGTAAAATGAGGAATACGTGACAATCGTAGGTACGATCTAAGGTAATATGCCTCGACTAACCACTCGACAAACATCCTATAACTCTTACCTTCGGTACTGTCTTATTGTAAGTAATACTAAATGCTGCCATATCATAAATGCATGATTGCTCTTTCTGTGAAGAAACAATGGTATCCTTGAATTTCTCAAGACACGGTACATAGTATTAGCCAGCCTAACATATCTTGATTCTTTCAACATCCATATTGGATCATACGTCTAGAAAGCTCTAACGGTATTCAGAACATGGTTTCTACAGAGCCGGTCTGTGCAAGTGTTATATTATCATCATATAACATTATGAACAAGTGTATTAATTACCAAAGATTGCTATTGTCTCCATGGAACATAATGTCACTAGTGTTTTAGTCTACATCTACCACCATCATGGAGAGAATCTAGCGACATTTCTAAAAAAATAGAGATAAATTGTTATTTAAAAACTAGGCAGGGATATAATATGTAGGTCAATAAATCATTAAAAAAGTCGGTGGATCCTTGCAATCAAGTTATAACTTGATTGAGGTTGATGTACCAGCGATCAGAATCGCAACTACAGATATAATTAAACTGCTATTTTGTCCAGAGTTAACTATGTTATACAACATATAATATACAACATATAATACAAAGGATCCAGACCGTACTTCCTGTCCGATCAATCCAGCAGTTAGAGCGAATCTCTGATGTCACAGGAGTTATTCCAAGACAGACTGGATTCTATAACGGCCGTTAATTTGTTTGAATTCATGCGGCCTTACTACTACTACCGAAGTCGGGTTTAACTGTCCAAATCCATTAGTATTAATGGTAGCGTGATATGATAAAGGACGAGAAAAATAGGAATGAACAGCAATAATCGCAACGTTAAATCAAAAAGGATATTACTTGTAGATAACGAAACTTACCTTACTTCATTATTTCGATTAGTTTTGGAAGATCACGGATTTGTGGTAGATGTGTATAATGATTCTCTATTAGCATTATTAAACTTTAAACCAGGATTTTATGAGCTCATTATTCTTGATATACGTATGCCTACGATGGATGGATTACAATTATGTAGGAATATAACAAAGATAGACAATAAGGCTAAGGTATGTTTTCTGACAGCATCTGAGAAGTACAATGAAATTTGGTAGACCTCATTCCAAGAATTAGATCGGGATGGAAGATGTTTTATTTCAAAACCGATTGCAATTGATGACTTTGTTAAGAGTGAAGGAGGAATTAAATTAGCTTCAAATTTTGGTTAATGACGTAGATATAAGGTACTGGACTAACGATAAATATCAATTAAATAAGACTAGCGATCAATCAATATCATACATAGAATGTCATTTGTGAAATAACTGACTTTGAATCACTATTGAGCGCCACATTATGAGATATTATCAACCATGTTCTACATTATAGTTACAATGCTTGATCCAAATCATAGATTGAAATGATTGTTTTCACATTAGACCAATACAATGTTTGGACCGGGTACTTAAGTCTAGACCGGCATCGAATTACTTTAAAGAATCAGCATAATTAAACTAAATCTAATGATTAAGAATGGAAAATTTCGAATCTTTAAAGTTGGTTTACGCTAATTTCACGTGTCTATAATTTTTCAAAGATGAAGTGAGAATCCCGTAGCAAATTCTGCCATAATAAAGATTATAATAAACTGTAATGCGGCTTGTACTGCAACTACTGTCACGTACCTTTTCATAAGTTTCTGAATTCTTGACATGTCAGATTCGTTCTTTCTAAGCTCAAAATACACTCTGAAATTAATTGGCAATAATATACCAAGTCCGAGTACTATCATTATAATAACAATAACCAATACAGCGGAAATCCAATAAACTACCGGTGGATTTCCAGTAATCAAACCCATTTTTGAGGCAAGAAAATAGCCAGCTGTAGTTGTAACAGCAGCCATAGTTGGCATAAAAAACACCATTTTTGGCATAAGCCAAAAAATTACTTCTTTACGTGCAGAAAGGCTGATCCTTCTAAGTACAGGACCCAACAGAAAGGCCATAAATATGTCCGTCCCAGTCCATAATATGGAGCTAAAAATGTGGACATAATTAAGAAAAAGGAAATTAGTAGTTACGACCGCTGCTATTAGTGCGGATATCGGTATAACAATCCAAATATTTGCAGTAAGTGAGATTCTCGGAATGCTAGTTTGATCCAAATAATGCTCTAAATAATGTGTGTTAAATTACTTTAAGATTCTGTTAGATTATCAAGCCAGCTTCACATGAAGTGCAGATCTGAACCTTCTTAATCTGTATACATGGTCTATACAGAGGGAGATAGCTTGGCGAATTGTAACTCAGACAGTTTATCTATCAAGGGTAAATGTGGATTCTCAATGTAGCTAGGTAATACCATATATGGGTCCCAAAGTAATGTACAGTATTTTATAATACTGGTTACGAGTATCAATTTAAGTGAGTCAAAGGTAATATTTATTCTGGAAATACCTTATTTTATGAGAGTGATTTCAAAAACAAACGATAGTGTGTTAGAATTATTTTATCTATATGTCACGAGTACAATATTATAGGCGACGCGCTATAAGAAAGTGGATGATGTATCAATTTGATAGGAGTAATATGATTGCCTTAGCTGGACTTAACCTTGCGTTGTCATATGAAAATGCTCTGTATATAGGCTGGAGAAGAGATTATCTGAAACTATTGATGCGGAAATCAAAGAAAGACTTGGTCGCCATCTAGTCCAGACAAGAGAACAACAGGGACGTTTAAAGGATAGAATAATAGCGATGGGTGGAGAACCAGTCACTGAGAGTGGTAGATTGCCTATACCCAAGCCGCCCCAATCTCTGAAAAGCATGATAGAAGCTGGAAGTTCTACTAATGAAAGAGAAGTTTGGGAATCACTAAATGATCTGATAATAGAAAAAGCGGAGGCAATTATGTACCAAGGTGGTATTCAAGCACTTGAATTATTAAATACAGAAAAGAAAACTATCAAAGCTTTACAAAAAAATCTGAAAGAGGAGGAAGCATTTGCAAAATGGCTAGAGAAGAATAATCCAAGAATAGCTAGACGATTAATGACGAAGCAGTTAGAAGCTAAAAAGAAAAAGCGAAAGACAGAGGAAGCTGCTGCCTACTGCGACGACAAGCTAAGGCTTTATGTTACTGAATTGAGTATAAACAACAATAGTGCCAGCAGGTAATGAGCCATACTAATGATATCACCCAAATTGACATATAAATTGCAGTTCGTTAACCTACTTCAGTAAACAAGTGAACATGCTACAAGAATAAGCATTGAATGTGATCTCGCGTCTTATCTAAGTACGTGAAGCTGTATATCTAATTTAAAATCTAGTTATAAGAAGATATATGGCTATAGATAATGCGCACAGATTTAGAATGCCCTTTTAGATAGGATATAATTAGAGGTTTGTTACTCCGTTTTGGTGCCTCCAGATGAAAACGATACATCTACTACAGCTTGATTGTCTTTTACACAAATTATGGCCATATAGCAAGTATCTCCTATCTCTTTGGGTAAACTAGCCGCTTTTAAATTAGTTGTACTGGATGCAAGGATCTTCTGTACTCTTGACTTGTCCCTGCTAAAAACTGTAACGATATAACGGTCTAAATCTAGCCTGATTGCTATTTGTGATCCCATCAGTCTCGAGACTGATTACGCCGACATTTATTTATGATAATATCGGGCATGACTTGCAATAAATGCCTAATAGCGATCTTATCAAACGCCTCACATAATAATCACTCGAATATGGAATGACTTCACAAATATTTCAAATAGGGCTGGCTGATATTAATTTTGTCTTATCAATAACCTGCTTTATTTATTCAGAGGTGACACTTTACTACCTTTAAAGGCTAGTTGATGATCGGAAAAAAGAGAGTGGTAGGATAATTCGGGAAATGCCACATGTTTTTATTGTTGTTTAAGATATCCCATTTTATTGATCGAAAATGATATTTATGGTTCGTATCAATAACAGCACTCTCTATTGGTGTTACTGTATTCCTTTTACGCTAATTGGTATTTAAAAATCCATTTAAGTGGCGCATTGCGCTGATTAAAGAAAAGACATGATATAAATATAAAGTAAAATAAGAAGTACAGGTAGAACGTGTCAAAAAATATTAGACAACAACACCCTTCATTTCAACACTACCGATACTACTTTATTGCTGCTGCTGTAGCTACTGCAACTGCTGGAATAGTACATCTGTACATACCATTTGCATTTCCCATGGTATTTGAAAATCTGGCAGTTGCAATATTCTTTTTAGGATCCGGAATTGCTCAAGTATTTTGGATATTGCCTATGCTAAAAATGTGGGGAAGACTTTGGTATTATATAGGAATCGTAGGAAATGCAGGTTTTATAATACTTTATGTCATTACACTGTTTCCCGATAATCCTATTACAAGAAAAGGAGGAAGTGTAGATATTACTGCCTTGATATGTGAATTAGGGCAAGTCGCTTACATAATAATAACTGTGGCAATATTATCTAAAGAATCTAAAATAAAAGTAAATCAAAAATAGCTGATTAGGATGGCCCTTATATCCATAATCATAATTACAACAATAAGATATGTTCACTAGTCACAATCTTCATATTATTGTTATTATTATTATTTTTTATGTGTAGCATAATCAGTATATCTTAAAAAAAGACCAAGTATTGCAGCCAAACATATAATACTTGTTCTGAATTTATTTGATCAGAACAACAACGTAATATCACTTATCGATTATAACCGATTGACCGCTGATGTATTTATGCCGATTATTAAATATCATTTCGACAATTCTTTGCGCGATTTGTTCCGGCTTTAACATTTTATTCTTATTTTCTCTGTGATAGTCTTTATCTAAATCTTCCTGCATCCGGGTATTTACTTCGCCTGGACATATTGCCATGACAATTATATTTGTGTCACTCACTTCCCATGCTAGACTTTCAGTCAGTCCTATCATACCAAATTTGCTCGCACAATACGCAGAAATATTAGGGAAACCCATTTTTCCTGCTCCTGAACTCAC
This sequence comes from uncultured Nitrososphaeraceae archaeon, assembly GCA_963765895.1. Classification (GTDB taxonomy): domain Archaea; phylum Thermoproteota; class Nitrososphaeria; order Nitrososphaerales; family Nitrososphaeraceae; genus JARBAU01. Next base: position 8,071 of record CAVXZB010000050.1, read on the forward strand.
ATTAATTATTACACCAGATCCATTTCTCAACATTAAAGGCAGAACAGCTTTTGGTACATAAGAAGGTCCCTTTCAAATTTATATCGATAGTTTTGTTCCATTGTTCTTCTGAGGTATCAATTAATTTACTGATAAATGCTATGCCTGCATTGTTCACTAAAACATCTACACCTTCAAAACAATCAATGGCCTTCTGAACCAGTTGGCTTACTTCTAGTGGTTTACTAACATCACATTTCACACCAATAGCATTATTGTTATTATTATTGTTATTATTATTCTTCAATCCCTTAATCTCCTTTATTACTGAGTCAATTTCACCCTGAGTTCTAGAACACACGACAATATTTAGACCATTTTTAGCCAATAAAAGGGCAGTTTCTTTTCCAATGCCCCTGCCAGCTCCAGTGATGATTGCTGTCTTGTACATATTAATAGAGTATCTTAAAGCCTGCCCATTCATATATAATCTAGTTTACGGTCTGAAAAGCGAAAGAATATTTTATAAGATAAATCTTTGATAAGATGCTCATATCGTGAGCTAACATCAAAAATGAGTAGTCAATAAGATAACATAACCTAACGCTATTCATTATCCCAAATACTTGATATTTATTAGATGATCAACATTTGAGACAAAAATTATTCCATCTCCTTGTTCACCATTCTTCCCGGATCTTGCAGATTCTATTATAGTCTTTATGACTTCTTTGACTTGGGAATCAGGAAGGACTAGCTCAAATTTGGCCCTCTGGATTAAGTCATAAGATACAAGTTGACCCCTCCACTGGAGGTGAAGCTCTCTAGTCTTGCTCCAACCCATCACAGTTGATATGGTCATTCCTGAGACACCCATATCCCTTAGACGCTCCTTTATGTGAGGCATTCTCTCTGCTCTTACGATCGCGTCTACCTTTTTCAATATGACTTATTCCGAGGAATTAGTTTATATTCATTTATTAAATGCGCCACACAAATGGTAGTTGAATGACCGGCACCGAACTAGAGGATCTCTGCAACAAGATTGTCCAATCCGATGACTCCATAAGATTTGTAGGTATCGCAGACAAATATGGCAAGCAAGTAATTGTTAAGTATCGAGACGGTCTTGTTCCTTACTTGAATCAGACAGAGTCAGAGATTTACTCCATTGATACTGTAATGAGAATGAATAGTAGGAAGGAAATGGAGTCGAAGCTCGGTAAGGTGATTTATTCATTCACACTATATGAAAACCTTAAACGTGCCACTATATACATTGGAAATAATGATTATCCAGTCCTAATGGCATCCTTTGACACTCGTTCGGATCATGATAACATCATACTAAATAAAATATTGCCTATTGTGAAAGCGAAGCTTGGATCATCTATTTGAGTTGATAAGAATGGCTTTTAGAGTAGAAATTGCCTTAGATGTAGCTAGAAACGATACTGCTACTGTTCAAATAAAAATAAACAAGATCTTTATCAAGCACTAACAAATCGAAAAATGTTGGATACGGTGCCGGAACAAGGACATGATTACATATATCGGGGCAAAGAGGCATTCATTGATGTATCTAGATTCGATCAATCACAGAAAGGTAAAAAGGATAAAATTATAAATTATTTTATTAACATTGAAAACAAGATAAAATTAGAGGAATTAAGATTTTATTAATGCACAGTTAACTAATTTGTTGCTGTTGAAAGATTTTATTGGTCTCTGGTCCGATGTTAAAAGATTGTTTAGAGTGCTTATGGCCATAAGCTGAGACCTGGGTTATAACGATCATGCAATAACTGCATCAATAACTTTCTTATGATAAAAACCAAGATATTTGCGAAATGGAAAGGTAAACCATTACACTCTAATCCGCATCACACGTCGTTTTTAACTTCTTTTACAACTAAGTCAATATACTTCCTTAATTCCTTTTCATCCAATTCTATATCTTCTTTACTCATTGCTAAACTGCTTTATTAGTTGTAATTTTAGTAACGGTTCTTTGAATTTCGTTTTCTATTTCAGCATCTCCAATTAAGCTCAGCATCCTTGATTCTAAGGTATATTTTCGAATTGACTTACGTAAAAGATCATTATGTGAGACAAGTTTTGCAGAATTATGTACGTGTATTTACTCCAGCTGATGTAAGAATTTATTCCAGGTTAATCTATTATATAAACTAGTATAGTTTATAGCCTTACAAGATTAGCTAATTGTCGGCGGGATTACACTATTTGTATCCCATAACTATCGACTAT
>CAVXZB010000051.1:0-7114 GCA_963765895.1 uncultured Nitrososphaeraceae archaeon
AACAAGAAATCTATTTGACAAATGCAAATGAATATGAGCGTAGAATTAAACAGCTAAAGGCATTTTATAGCTCTGCCATATTTGGAAACGATAAAATGTTCAGGCCAAGGTGGATGCATAATAATGCATTAGCTGATCCAGAGGACTTTACACCTACAAAATGGACGTATATGTATGATCACTCACCTCTAGCAAAAACTCTTGAAAAATATATCGATTTTGATAAATTAAGGCCCAAGGGAAATCCAAATACGCGTTTGATCTTAACTGCAGTGAATATTTTAACTGCAGAGTCTCTAACATTTGATAGTTATAAGCAACAAATAACTCCAAAACATATTCTCGCAACATCCGCTTATCCTTTATATAACTTTCCATGGATAGAAGTACAAGATGGTATATTCGCGTGGGATGGTGGCTTATTAAGCAACACTCCTTTAAGAGAGGTATTAGACGTATCACCAATAAATGATAAAATAATATTTTTGGTAGAAAATTATCCCAAAAAGGTTGATGCATTACCAAAGAATTTGCCAGAGGTTCATCACAGGGCAAGAGACATTATCTTTTCAGATAAAACTGAACACAATATTACATTATCTAAAATAATAACACAATATCTAAGGTATATAGATGAATTATATCAAATAGTCGAAGAACACATCGAACCAGCAAAAATAGATAAACAACAACTAAAAAGAATCCGTCTGAAGTACAAAAAAATATAAACAAGAGCATGGAGCTGAAATAAAAGAGATCTTTTACATAACACGCAAGGAGCCATTTCCTCACATGTACGAAAATGCAGATTTCTCACCGGAGACAATCAGGAATGAAATCAAAGAAGGTGAAATGAAAGCACTACAGGCAATAAAAAATACGAACAAAATTAACTTGTAGAGTATGAAAGCTTTGTAACTAGATACTACAAAATCCTATTTGTCTACGTATATATTGATTTAGTTATCACGTGTCAGACATTAAAGAAAAAAGAGAAAATAAGAATAATCATAGATGATGTAAATCTACAAACTGTCAGATTCATAGTGTATTAAAATCTATAAATACATAATCTATATATCATCATCTCAACAATATTCATTAAACATGGCAAATCATTTAACGTCACTACCAATCCAACAAAGCAGCAAACCTCTGATTAACCGTATCGACGTAATTTCTAAATATATTAAAAATGTTAGTATTATGAATAAATCAACAGCAGATGAATATCTTAGAAGATTAACCTCTTTCAAGAATTTTATATCCAATGCATTTGACGGATTAACGGTAGATGAACTTATTATAAAAATTAAAGAAGGTAAAGAAGATGTTTTTGAGGTTTTAAATAATTATAGTTCTCACTTGAGTAACACAATTATTTCAACTAATACAATGAAACAGCGTGTTATAACTGTCAAAAATTTTCTGGAATATCATGATGTAGATATTAGCCCTAGGAAATTCAAGCTAAAGGTAAAGCTGCCAAAGTCAATTAGGAAAAATTAAGAAGCACTTTCAAAGGAAGATATTAGCGATATTTTAAATGCTTGCTCAGACATTCGGCTAAAAACATATGTTATGTTACTGGCATCAACTGGAATGCGTGCAGAGGAGGCTTTATCTCTTCGTATCAAGGATTTTGATCTAGAAAAATCGAAACCGGAAGTTTTCTGTAAGAGGTGAAAATACCTGAGTGACTTTATGAACCCAGATTATTGTAACTGTAACGACTTTGAAAAGGCTGTAGATTATAATGATATCCGGTCTTATAGACCTGAAGACGATAGATTTACCGCAGTGAAAAAGGCAGGTTCGTATACTACGATATGGCTTATCAACGTCCGATTGCTAGTCTAGAGCCTTTCAAGTATTGTCCTTGGTGTAGTAAGAAAATAACTAAACCCTAAGCGCCGGAAGTTAGTACAGGACATATGAGCTCGGCTCCCGTCGTAAAGAGTATTATTCCAGCTGGTCAGACAATCGATTTCAATGCTATCTAATATACAAATATGGACACAACAAATCCTAGTACTTAACTCAGAATCAGGACACCCAAGCCAGATATACTGATAATTCGAGCGAATAATACTAATTCGAATCGCAAAGCAAATCTAGTAATATTAATTGTCATAACTTCTGCCTTACTAACAGATATATACACAACAAATTTACCAACAGTATTTGCTGACTCAAAGCTCCTAAAGCAAATACCAAACAGAATGCAAATTGTGATACAGTAGGTGCTGATAGTCATATATCAGATTCATGTAACCAAAGAGCTGCAAATAATGTTAGTAATGGTATACCAAGAACTATTGGAACGTCAGGAAATCCATCAACAGGTGTTCTGTTAATTAGAAAATCTTGTGTAGTATCTGGAGGTGGTGGGTCATGTCCAGGTACTCCCTCTTTTAACTGTACATATTACAGGTAATAATGCTCAGCCAACATCTTTCTCTCTTACTGATGGAGTTAGCCAGCCTATTACATTGGATTCAGGCCCGTTCACAGTAAGAGAGGCGGCACGTTCCGGCTTTAGTTAGAGAAATTATATTAATTGGTATAGTTTCTAAACTAACTATCTTCTTTAGGTCTTTGAAAGTCACTAGGTTATATTTTAGTAAGATGCGATGTTAGCTGTTTCTAACACCTTCTGCTTGTCTTAGGTCAGTTTAGGTTAGAATAGTCTGTTTATCATAGCATATTATTAATGATTAGTTGTGGGTTGCTGGAATGACAACCATTCTATTGTGCTAGTTTGGTGCAATTATTATGAAGAAAAAAATGATGTAGGTATTTTCTATTATAATCATGGTTGTGCTGAATCATATCTAGCTCCTGAATCTATCGCCCTATGAGCTTGATCATGTGGTACAGAAACTATTACTTCTTCACTACAGCTTTTGCCTTTTCCATCATCTGCTGTAAAACCTATATGATATACTCTACCATCTCCATTTCCATCTCTTTCAGCTCTTACCTGAGCTGTATTTGTACCAACATCAGCACCATCAGGTGATGGGTCAGCAGGGCTTATTTTAGTAGGTTCGTCTTGATGGATACTCGTGATATTTACTGTTATTGGATCACCATCAGGGTCAGTTATTCCTTGTATTGTAATTCTATTCATTTTGTGATTTGGAGGCCATAGCTGACTTATACTTGGAAGGCTACTGCTGAATCTGGTGGCTGGTTAGCTGGCGGCTTGCATTTGCCTGCACTATCTGAGTCAAAGATGGCTTTGATTTGGCTTGATGATAAGGCAACATTGAATAATTCTAACTCATCTACCGAGCCAATAAATGTCTGTGAGCCATCATAATAATTACCTATAGTAAAACCAGCTGATCCATTTGAAACAAGCGGAGTCCCCGGTTTTGGTGGACTCTGTTGAACCAATCTACCGTCAAGGTAAAGAGAAACTATCCCTATAACAGAGTCATAAGTCAAAGCGACATGGTGATAATCTGGCCCTACTGGAAATACCGTAAGTACTACGGGGACGCTGGGATCAGGCGAGGTATTCAATGATGCTAATCCACTAATCTGACCGAATTTATCAACAATTAGTCTCATAAGGTTTGGAATACCAGCTACATGTTGAGTTGAATTAGGTTTAAATGGAATCCTAATCCAAGTATCAATAGTTCCACTGCCATTTGTTCCATGAAGGTTATTTAATGAAGTTGCAATATGACCAGCCCCAGTGAAGTTAAAGGCCTGATCAACTTTGCCAGGTACAAAGGATACAGTGCCGTTTATCTTTCCATTGTCTCTACCTGCAATATCAGCTGCATTTCGATCTCCTGGCCACCAATTAACTAGTCCAGCAGGAGGCGCGATACATTGCTGTAATTGTACTCGTTGCTGTTGTTGCGCATATACAACAATGGAAAATTGCGATGAGGAACCAACACTAATTATTATTATCAATGTGATAACTACTAAAGCTAATACTTTCTTTCCTAATGTTTGTGATATTGCATTAGTAGTAAAGTGCACTAGTTTTTCTCCACCAGTTATCAAAGCAGACAGTATCGCCAACATTCTTTTCATGACGGAGAGGTGAATAGCTGTTGTATTTAAGATTTACATTCCTTAGTACATCTCTCTAATAGTTTGTATTCTTTAAATTTGGGCACGGACCACCTATGTTAAATAGTAGATATCTTCATTAAATAAGTAAAAAATCTTTAACTGTGATGGCACTGGGGGATGCAGCATCTATTATTTGTGGACACGTTATTGCTAAAACAAGGTCTTAGCCATTGTAATAACAATACAATGGCAGACACCGAAGTCGATCTAGTTGTTGCCGCACAGTTACTAGTCGTTTTCTCCAAAATACTTTCAAAACTTAAAATCTGGTTTGATTGTGTATAATTGCATTTAATTTTGTAGATTGTCAATCATGAGTAGGAGCTCCCTTCAGAAGGGAAGGAGAGTACTTGCCTCATCTTCCTAATCTCATTTAAATTAAATACCAGAATCAGATTTCCTAGTCTCCGAAAGAACAGTTTTGATATACTCCTTTATTTCTTCCTCAGGAATGGTCGTTTCAATCCCGTTTGTTTCTCTTAGGGATACAGACTGTTTCTTTGCTGCATTAATTAACTTATTTTCTACTTGTCTATAGCTCTCTGCCGTGCCTATATGACCAAATATACCCTCGTTCAGAATGCTCTTCTTAAGACACATTTATTCACGATTACGTGGGTTCAAAGAAGACGTAAATCAAATTGTTCCATCGTTGGTAGCTCCTATTCCTGCAATTGCGGATTTCAGCTTACGTTGATAGTTGTTTACAATCAATTTTATTTCATCGAGGTCATCATTTATTCCTTCTGAATAGGACCTGATTTTGCCGTTCTTTACCTTAATATTGGCTGCCTGGCCTATTAATGTGCCAATATCATTTGCGACTTCCCGAATAACATCAATGCTAATTTCACTCACTCCTTTCTTACGTGTTCCTAGTTCCTTTTGTAGTACTTCGAATATTTCACGAGCAACTCTCCACATACCAGAGTTTAAATCGACAACTGCAACCAATACGCCTCTATCTCTCGCGAAAGTTGTAGTTATTGACGAAGGACTTTCAAATTTGAAGACCCGACCGCGATAGAGACGGAGTAACAGTTTAGGAATATCAATCCTTATAAATTTAGAAGTATCTGGGCTTAATGGCTAGGGTAGGACACACTGATCTATTATGGGATAATGTAACCAGTCTTCGTTTTATCTGTCGGCCAGACTAGTACCACTGGTTGGTTATCTTATTCCCTTGGCCTTGTACTTATTTTCGGGTCCTTCCCGGTTGATCGCTATTATATTCCAACCATTGCTGCTATTTGCTATTTCAGTTTCTCAATTCGAGAACAGTTACGTGTGCTCTAGAAAGATCGCAGAATTGGCATGTTTATCTTTACACCGGTAGCAATGCTTCTACCTAAACTGTGAATGCCCTCTCTGCTACAGGTCCGATCATGTCAACCTTATCGTCACATTTTCCACAAAAATTTCATTCGTCCACCAATAGAGCTCTGATACCTTCCGAACATGGCCGCATACAAGTTTCATATCTATGTATTGACATAAGCTCAAACTCGAAGGATGCATGAACCGAACATGTCGCGGAATCCCAGGTCGACGCCTTTTCCAGGATCTATAGTACCTGGTAAAGGTACCAGAAACCCCGACAAACCTACTATTAATCTTCTTCTCAAGATGCCTTATAGCAACAGCAGATACATTATATTTATCTAGGAATGATATTGCCATAGTCTCACTTTGATGAAAGCCAATACGAAATCTACCGATATAATTCCTCATCTTCACTATAAAAAGATAGTAAGCAATAGAATAAGCTATTACAATTTATGAAGCAACGGTTGTATATTTCTATCTACTAATATTCCCAATATATATCAGCGCCACAATTATGTCTAGAATACTCGAATTTGGTAGTTAGTTTCAAGGTAAACAGCATTAGTGCAGGGATTGTATATTGACATCATACTGTTCCAAGATATTTTACGTGGGTTCCTGTTCAAATCTATTTAAATGATTGTATTTGGGACTAAATAAAGTGTCCAGAAAAAATACAAGAGCTAAAAAAAGATTCTTTGTCTGTCTTACAGGAATGCCTGGGGCTGGCAAATCCTCAGTTGCAGATTCACTTAAAGAAAGGGGATTTTACGTAATATCTATGGGTGATGTTGTACGAGAAGAGGCAAGATTACAAAATATGGAGCTCACAGATAACAACTTGGGCAATATAATGTTAAAACTAAGAAAGGAAATGGGACCGGGCGCCATATCTCATCTTATCGCAAAGAAGACTAGGTGTGAAGATAACAACTTGAGTAAAATTGTTATAATTGATGGTATTCGAAGTATTCATGAAGTTGAGATATTAAAAGATATTGGTAATGTTAAATTACTAGCTATCCATGCATCAGTAGATACAAGATTTAAACACATTAAACAGAGGGCAAGATCAGACAAACCTTTGAATGAGGAAGATTTTGTCGTACGAGATAAGCGCGAATTGACAGTAGGTATCAGTGAAGCGATTGCTTTATCTGATGAATCTATATCTAATAACAATTTAACAATAGAGGAATTGAAAGAAAAGACATATGAAATAATCCAGAAATGGATTAATATGAATAATGCTGAACAATAACTAATAACTAATAACTAAATATTCAATCGGACAGATAGAATTGTAATAAGTAGTATTTGTTTATTTGATATTTTACTAACTTCTAGTCTTTCATTTACTTATTGTTACTAGTATGAAATACTTTATTTTCATCGTCTCAAAATGTAGGCCATAATATCTTACTAGAAATATGTATCCTAATGTTTAGATATTCAGGTTGAATTCGTCCGTCATTACTCAAGATACTAGTTAGTAGATGAATTAAACATATACAACCATAGAGTACAATTCAACTCTTGTAATTGTTACTCATAGTAAATTGATTAGGATAACATTACAATATAAAATAGACCTACAATTATTATATTCAATCAGTCTTGGGTTACTAACCATGACAACCAAAATAACAACCAAAATATGGACTAAAAAGTGTGATAATCAGAT
>CAVXZB010000052.1:0-28987 GCA_963765895.1 uncultured Nitrososphaeraceae archaeon
GACACACCCGCTGGCTGGTGTATATAACAGTAAAGCTGACTTTTGAAGCATACATTTGAGCGCTTAGAGGATTATAAAAGGAGGATCTGTAATAATGAAGATAAACTACATATACGTTTCAACTGATACTGCTATTGTAGAGATGACTTCTATTTCCGTTGCTCTGAATGGACGGCCATATGCTCAAAGATTCTGCTGGATAACACGGTTTGTTGATGGTTTGATTGTCGAGGTTCGAGTCTACTTGGATTCAGTGCTTGTTCAACAACTGATCGATGAGAATGAGTGAGTGAGTGAGTGAGTGAGTGAGTGAGTGAGTGATCACTTAGGAATTGCTAAACATGTACTAAGGTTAATATGAAGACTAATTGATGAAAGTGATTTCATCAGAAAAGAGGAATAGAAATGAGAATCATGAGTCTGAAAGTAATGATCTTCTGGGACAGTCAGCAACAAGCGACTAAGACTCAACTAGAACAAATTCACGCATATTCATTTCGGAAATTATATACTGCCTGGATATAATCAATGTCCGAATAAACAACTCATAATAGGTAGTGCAAAATATGCAAGTTTGGTCTCACTTGATAATTGTAGAATCACTAGTCTAAGTAATATAATGCATAGAATCAGTAGTAATACTAATGGCTTCTTCCTCTTCATCCAATCAAAAGGTTGCCGTTGTTACGGGTAGCTCAACTGGGATAGGATACGAAACATCTCTAATCTTGGCAAGGAATGGTTTTCTTACTTATGCGACAATGAGGAATCTTAACAAAAGTGAGAGTATAGAATCGATCACTACTAAAGAAAACTTACCTATTCATATTAAACAGCTTGATGTTACAGATGATACATCTGTCAAAAATGCAGTAGAAGCAATATCGTCTGAGACAGGACGTATAGACCTCTTAGTAAATAACGCAGGATATGGACTTAACGGTGCCTTTGAGGATCTTGCAATGGATGAGATAAAAGCTCAATATGAAACTAATTTGTTTGGATTGATAAGAACAACTCAAGCAGTCCTTCCGATTATGAGAAGACAAAAATCAGGAACGATTGATAAATATTAGCTTGGCGTTGGAAGATTTGGTCTTCCTGGGAGCTCGGCTTATGTTAGCACAAAATTTGCAGTTGAAGGACTAAGCGAATCTATGTCATATGAATTGGAGCCATTTGGTATAAAAGTGGTTTTAGTGGAGCCAGGAGTTATTAAAACGAACTTTGTAGACGGCATGGTCATTGCAAGAAAATCTCAAGATTCAAAATCTCCATATTCTCAAATAATCCAGAAAATGGTTACTGGCTTGGAGGAAATGATGAAAAATGGATTTCTCCTATCTTGTAGCAAAGATAGTGCTTAACCAGCTACAAATGAAAATCCTAGCCTCAGGTATTTAGCTGGAAATGATGTAGAACAATTGTTGGGGAATAAAAGGAACATGTCTGATGAGAGTTTTATAAAATGATGAGCAAAATCTGATGACGTAGAGCATTGTCCAAGTATACGTAGATATTACTCCATACGTGAGATGCCTCATTTTAGAAATATTTATAATTTGGCGCGCCGCACATCTGTATTAGAAGATATTTTTCCGATATACATATAAGACATGTCAAAATCCTGACATTGTCCGATGTGTTAAAACTTTGGCTATAGACTGAATTAATATGCTGGTCCACGTCAGCTAGACGCTACTATATATAGATATCAATTTGTAGAGTCATCAATTCTGTTATGGAATTAGCATCTAGGCGTGAAGATTTACTTATCCATGGAATCAGTTAGTCATGAGTAACCTTGGAATTTTAATAACTCATTTATGCTTGTCAGGATCTTTGTGCTTTACATGATGCTCGACAGATTCTAGATGTACATTCTGTACGTCAGGATCCAGCCTGCAGTAATAACAATCCTGCTTTAAAGCAATACTAGGACAGCATGGACTCTGGTCTAAATCGTGTTCTGGAAGTGGCGTATATGGCGCGTTTGGATCTTTGTAGAAAAAATCGGTTACAGAGATGACTTTGGCTGTCTCGTATCCTGTACCTACTGATGAAACGCCATCTAACGGGGGATATGAGTTTGTGCGCGCCTCCGCTTCACCGCCATGTTTTCCATTAGTAGTCCTAGGAATTTGCTAACAACTTAGTGTCTTTGCGAAGATAAAATGGTAGATTCTTTAAAGTCTCTGACTGGATCTGAAAGCCAGCCAAAAAGGCCTTCCAGAACACTCTGTTGTATTGGTCCGATACCAGTCGACCATTGAGACGAGGGATAAAAGTCATGTCCAAGGTTTGGATATGTTAACAATGTATGATCAGGATGTCTTACTTCAGTTAGTCTTTGTTGTAATAGAAATGCTTGCCGTATTGGGGTTTGTGAATCATTCTTTCCTTGCATTATTAAAATGGATGTGGTGGACGGAACTTTACCTATGATATCCAAATTAGGTATCGAAGAGCAAAACGATGTAATCCAAATAGGACACGGAACTCTTAGATCGTTACACTTCTCACCTTTTTTTACAACTGACATTGATTTGAGATGGTCAATTAACTGGGGCTTAAGTTCATCATTAATACTTATGAAGGTGTCATTGTTAATATTATATTGGGGATTGAGTCGTTCGGCTGTTCCATTGGCAGTAGTAATGTTTTGAGCAAGAACTAGAGTAAGATTTCCGACCATAGAGCTGAAAACAGGATTCTTTGATGCTTCTTGTACTGATAGTAATCCATTGTGATTATGGTCTAGAACCTGCTGAGCGTAGAGTAATGGGAGCGTAACTGCCTGGGAGTCTCCTATTTTACTAAAGTTCTGGGCCACTGCCCCCATCAGTACAATTTTATCTACTATATTTGGATTGTTGATTGCAATTGCAATTCTTGGGACAATCACTGTACCCTCGCTATGTCCAACTAGAGTTACATGGTTAGAATTAACCTCTGGTTGCTGTATTAGAACGTCTAGGGCTTTCTCTGCATCTTGTGTCAGATCGTTAGATGTTATGTTTCCCCATACATTGCTATCCAATAGTGTCATATTCGCGCCAAAACCTCTCTTGTTATACTGTAATACTGCAAAGCCTCTTTCTGAAAGATATTTAGCTATATCAAAGAACGGTCTAGCTGGCGGATAAATAATTGAGCCTGTTTTGTTATCTATACGAATATAGCCTCCAGTTTCATTCATATCAGTGGTTCCAGAACCAGGGACAAGAAGTACACCTGGAAATGGTACTTTTCCAAAGGCTGGAAGATTTAGCTTAGCATTTGTCTTTAAACCATTACCCAAATCTATAGCTATATTTCTATGTTTAGTTGTCTGCAAGTCTGATTGAGCTTGAACTGTGAGAGCTACACCACAAAATAAGAAGCATAGAGCACAGGCAGAAAGAACTATCGCTACTATCTTTAATGACATCTTTGACCATCCCATCGTTGCATTACCCTAACTACCTGTCCAGACTTTGAATTTATCGTTCCTGGAATCCTAACCAAACATGAGTTTATGGATGGTCTATGTTGCCGATCTCCTTTTTTATTCGTAAGAAAATCCTCTGCAAATTGCATGAATTTACTGGTGAGGTCTCTTCCATTAGGATCTATAAACTTTGCAAACACTTCTTCCTCTTCTAAGATAAATCCTGTCACCGGTGGTAAATATGATAGCCGTTGCCAGTCCCTCACTGCCGAAACGCGGCGTACAGTCAAAATGCTGATGCAATCACAAACCGCTTGAATGGGTTGTATTGATATGGTGTAGTAGGACACAATTACTGGATTGGCAATAACTACTCTATAACACAAGAAAATAAAAAACTACACTAACTACTGGGGGAATATTTTTCTAATCGATTAAAAGATGACCTTTTCATCATTTTTAGCTTTCCTGTGCAAAAATTCTGTATATTGAAAGTGCCTCAGCTTCACCGGTAGCCCCGACGATCGTTGCTGCACCGCTCGTTAAGAAACTGATCGATGTCTTATCATTTATAGCGGTCACCCCAAGGTTGCCTTTAGCTTTGACTTTATATCCTAGTGATTCGGCAGTTTTTACAATATTATTCAAATTTATTGGTGAGTATGGCTCCAATGGAGTTAATGTATAAGTCCTCTTCCCTCGATCTCTCCCACATAATTCTTCTACAATAAGATGATTCTGAGTTACTACTATATTTTCAGTTACTTTCTCACTGTACGAACCGCATGCAGGACATTCTTGTTGTCTAAACATCTGTATCTTTTCAAAAGATAGATCGTTTAAATCAATGTACATTAACCTATTTACTAATGAGGGTTGCTTGTGCGTAATAATCTTTATAGCTTCAGATACTTGTATAGAGCCCACAATATAGAGTATGGACGGATGTACTCCTTCAGTACTGCATGTGGGCATATTATCTTCAGACAAAGCAGGGAATATGCATCGTAGACATGCAGATCTTTTTGGTAATATAGTGCAAACCGAGCCAACAGTCCCCAATGCACCAGCATAAATAAATGGAATATCATGTTTTATACATGCATCATTTAGAGCATATCTTGCATCTACGCTGTCAAGCGCATCTATAACTACATCTGCACCTTTGACAACCCTATCGGCAGTATACTTGGTTATGGATATAGGGATAGCTTCGATATTAGCTGCGGAATTTATTTTTCTTAAGCGATCAACAGCAGCTTCAACCTTAACTTTGCCAAGATCATCTTCTGTGTACAGATGTTGTCGGTGCAAGTTAGATATCTCAACAACATCTCTGTCTACCAATTTTAGGTTCCCAATTCCCATTGCGGTTAATTGGGTTACAACCGGATTTCCGATACCACCAACTCCTACAACACAAATTTTCGCGTTTCTTAAATATTCCATTCCAGTGAATCCAATTTCCTCGAGCATTAAGCTGCCGAGAGTATCGTTGGATATCTTCATTTGTTAATTCTGTACCTCCAGCTACTGCTGGTAATATGAAAACTGAATCGCCATCTTTCAGCACTGTTGATAATCCGTCGTTACTAAAACGAATATTTTTTCCATTAAGATAGATGTTGATCAGTGCTCGTGGTTTGCTGTTGACATCAAAGACTCTTCTTTTGAATTCCTCCCCCATTTCAATAGTAATTTTAGTAAATGCGTCACTTAGATCGTTTGCATCGAGAGAAATTTTTCTCTCTCCGTTACTCTTATTTAGAACTGAAGGAATTACGAATTCTACCTTTGCCATTTTGCTTTTTCTTTACCTCTGCTAATATATATGTCATCTAATCATGGCAGAAACCAATTGTACATCCGGCTTTACAGCATTAAGTTTCGGAAGCACATCTACAATAGCTTCTGTAGCCTTGAGCCCATTGCCTGTAATATAACAAACAACATTTTCGTCTTTGTCAATTTTACCCTCTTCTACCATTTTACGGAGTACCGCTATAGATACACCACCTGCCGGCTCAGTGAAGATGCCTTCTGTCTTGGCAAGCATCATTATTCCGTCTATAATTTCCTCATCAGTAGCTTCTTCCGCGCTTCCTCTATACTGCTGCAATCTTTTTAGAACGTATCGTCCATCTCCAGGATCCCCTATAGCAAGACTCTTCGCAATTGTTTCAGGTTTTTCAATCGGAATAACTTCATCGCTTCTTCTCTTAAAAGCATCAACTATTGGAGAACAACCATGAGGCTGTGCCGCTGTAATTTTTAATCTTGATATGTCATCCAATAATCCAATTTCACATAACTCTTCGAATCCTTTACATATTGCATTCAACATTGCTCCGCTTCCTACTGGAATTATCAAATTATCTGGAACTTCCCAATTCAGCTGCTCAGCTACCTCATAAGCAAGTGTTTTTGAACCCTCTACGTAGAACGGCCGCATATTTATATTAACTATGCCTATTCCCTTTGCATCGCCAACTACAGAAGCTACTCTGTTAGCATCGTCATAGGTCCCATCAACTGCTACGAACTCTGCGCCGTATGATAAAGCTTGGGAAATCTTTACCTTTTCAATATCAGATGGTGCAAAAATATAACATGGCAATCCTGCCTTTGGCAGCATGCGCAGCAGTTGCAGAAGCCAAGTTCCCAGTCGATGCACAACCTACTGCCTTTAGTTTAATTTCCTTTGCCCTTGAAACAGCTATGCCTGCAGGCCTATCCTTAAATGAAAAAGTCGGGTTTACAGAGTCGTTCTTGATAAATAAATTTCTTAATCCACCTAATGTCGTTCCTATTCTGTTCGCATGTTGTAAAGGCGTAAACCCCGCATCTAGACTTACAATGTTGTTACGATTGGCAATCGGTAGTAACTCAAAATATCGCCAATAGTTCTTTGTTTGTCTAGACATGAAAGAGGCCCTATTCAGTGAGGAAGGTAAATCATAAATTATATCCAACGGACCAAAACATTCTTCGCATATATACCTAAATTGAGCCCCATATTCTTTATTACATTCTCTACATTTTAGACATCTTATAACACCCATATTTATGACTGTCCATCTTTCGGATATTAATATAAATAAAGCTCTCTAAGATATAATTTAGTATTACTAAACATCGATTGCGAGCACAGTTTATATTGTATCATATTTCAAGCCGTATCTTATAACAACGATAAGGTTAATGTACTTAGTTACATACATTATTTTTTATTAAATAATGGAAACAGGTGCGATTTCCGGTGTGGCATATGGGGGTCTTAGAATCGACTAGATATAATAAGGCATCATAATCACAATCTAATAATACATCTTCTACAGGTTGTATATTACCAGACTCTTCGCCTTTCATCCATAATTTATTGCGTGACGTACTCCAGAACCAAGCATTTCTTGTCCTAATGGTATTTTCAAGTGCCTCCCTGTTTGCGTAAGCAAGAGTTAAAATGTCTTTCGTGTTTTTGTCTTGTACGACTACAGGTAAGAGTCCATTCCTTTTCGTAAAATCAACGTCATTCAAAGATTTATTCATACTAGAACGAATCATAGTAAAGGACAATCAAGACGCGAATAAATTAATTGCTATCTAAAGAGAACTCTGATCGCCTTTTTAATATTTAGTGACAATCTCTAATCAAATCACGACTATTCCATCTATTCGAGGAAAACTATGATTGTATACAACTAACTATCAATAGTATTTGATTTTTATAGACTTTTATACACTTTTTATTAGATTGCTGCCTAGTAGGGAGAAAAATATTAACCTAAATATAGTGAGGATAATGATAGATATTAAAGTAAACTAATGCAGTACGAATTAATAATAATGCACATTTTGTCGAACCCTTGTTATCCCTATCAACAATTTACATGTGGAAGATTCTACCTAGCTTATTGAATATTTATTATGCCTGTCGTGGACAAATTATATATTAAAGGTGTCTAATTGGAGCCTAAAGCATGGGTATATTGTATAAATAAGACTATCTCAGATAGTTTAAGTATAAAATGCTATCTTTAACTAGTCGTCTTGTCTAAATTTATGAAGCTCGTTATAAGTGTAAATTTAAATATATATAAATGACTTATTTTTTGTCAGATATGGCGTACAAATATATCGATATCGTGGGTACTTCAAATAGAGATATTACCGATGCAGTGAATAATGCCTTCCAAGAGGCGTCCAAAACTGTTAAGAATATTAAATGGGGAGAATTAGGCCGTATAACGTTTAGGGTGGAAGACGGAAGAAAGATGGAGTACCAAACCGAGGTCAGGATTGGTTTTGAAATTCTCAGGGAAGATCGGAATAACCAATCATCTACTCGCGACTCATAATAGTTTTATGAATGAAATATGGTGTAGAAAATAATCGGCTAAATTATTATAGCGTGTATCATACAATATAGCAAATTAGGGATTATAGTGTTCGGGACCATACATTAAGAAATACTCGCCAGGATACTGTTATTGAGATTTACGCGGCTATGCCATGTCTCGACTAAATAAGTAGAATCTCCACTAAATTATAGATAGTAGAGGTCTCTTAGAATAATTGAAATGACCGGGATGTTCGATATTAGTAAGAAGATAGATACTTTTAGGACAGCAACTGCGCGGGCCATTCTAAGGATTTCTAGTACTACTATACATCGTATTGATAATGGTAACTCTCCGAAAGGCAATATAATCGAAGCTGCAAAAATTTCTGGCACTATGGCTGCAAAAAAGACCTATGATTTGATACCTTATTGTCATCCGATCCCAATTGATTATGTTAAAGTTGATGTTTCCATAGGAGAGAATCAGATAGAGATTCTAGTACAAGTAAAAAGCATATGGAAGACTGGTGTGGAAATGGAGGCACTCACCGCTGCTAGTATAGCGTCATTAACGATCTACGATATGCTAAAACCTATCGACGCATATCTATCAATAGAATCTATTAGACTAATCAAAAAAAAAGGCGGCATTAATGACTTTAAGGAGAGTTCTTGCAGTAAGATTAAGGCTGCAGTTCTGGTTGCTAGTGATACTAGAAGTAAGCAAGAAGATGAGTCTGGCAGAATCATTATTGAAAAGTTAAAAGGAATTAAATGCAATATCGTGGAGTACGTAGTAATCCCTGACAATAAAGCGACGATAATATCTGAACTCAAAAGGTTTTCTGATGACTTGAATGTAGATATTGTCATAACAACTGGAGGAACAGGCGTTGGACCACGCGATTTTACTCCCGAAGCGACAAAAGAGATCTTAGAAAAAGAGTTGCTTGGCGTGGCTGAGACAATTAGAGCCCATGGCCAAAGGAGGACTCCTCTATCTATGTTGTCAAGAGGGGTTGTGGGCCTCAGAGGAAATACAGTGATAATAAATTTACCAGGAAGCGTTAATGCTGTTTTAGAATCATTAGATTGTATTTTTCCAGGAATATTGCACATCTTTAAAATGTTGCATGGACATAGACATAAATGAACTTTATCCGATCTGTTCTAATAAACAGGGACTACGGCATAAACAGTCAATTTTGTAATACATCAAGAAATGTTCAGTAATTTAAAAAAAATTAATAGTGATAAATCAATTTCGATTTGGCCTGAAACTTTACTGTACTTTATCCTCTGAACTGCATTATCTTTTATTCCATATTGATTAATATATTCAAGGTATAATATTGTGGTCTCGTACAACTACAATTCCTCCTGCAATAGATAGAATGCTAAAGCAGTGCCACTATTTAGTGTAACAATCATGTGCCGAAGGTGATAATTTAGTTTTATCGCACACATTCCCCAATTATTGTAATCCACTGTAGCCTTAAAATGTTGGAATGTAAACTAGATAAAATTGATATTCAACTAGTCTATACCGAAATAGCATCCTTCCTAGAATAGGCTTCGCATGCAACACTTATCGCGCCCTTCCTTAACAGCATAGCCCGATATACTCGTTGTTTTGACATCTCTAGAGCTAGTATTCTGGGATTCTCTTCATTCATGATAGCCTGAGTAAGGATATTTTTTATATTCTTAGATATTTTGTATCTGATAAGCTCAAATGCTTCTTTTTCTGTTCTTCCCTGATATTCTACGAATGACCCAATAACGCCACCTGCGTTTGCTAGGAAGTCAGGAATAAGCCAAACGCCATTCTTATTCAAATATTCATCTGCTGTCGATGAAGTTGGAAGATTTGCTGCCTCTATAACTATTTTTACACCATGATTAAGTAGTTTTGTTACCGTTTTATCTATAATAACATTTTTCCATTGCAGCCGGAATAAATATATCTGAGTTAAATTCAAAAATCTGATTCTTATCTAAGATATCGTAACCGTCCAGATCTGACAAGATAGATTTACCTTTCATGTCTATCATTAGCCGTGGTATGTTAAGTCCATCTTTATTGCACACAAGCCCCGAAACATCACTTATGGCAACCACCTTAATTCCTGCTGAATCAAGGAATCTTGCGGTAAATGATCCAACATTACCAAATCCTTGGATAGATACTTTGATGTTATCTCGTTGAATATGTATAGCTCTTAGTTCCGATAGCACTTCGAGAGCAGTTTCAAGTGCTGTGGTCACGCCATAGCCCGTAGTTCCCAATTCATGTGGAATACCGCCAAGTTCTGATGGTTTTCCAGTACATGCGCGCATATCACCTATTTCGTGTGCAAATATAGCCATATCCAATTCGGTCGTTCCAATATCTGTTGCGGCTATGTATTGTCCTGGGCAATACGGTCTGATCATTTTTGCAAATGATTTAACCCACGCAACTCTGTCAACACTGTTGGGATCAGCAATAATGCCACCCTTTGCTCCTCCGAAAGGCAAGCCAGGCAGCACATTTCCATGTCATAGTTCTAGCTAGTTTGAAAACGTCTAACGGTGAGGTACCTTCGGCAAATCGTATTCCTCCTTTGCCTGGGCCTGTAGATGTATTATCAATAACCAATACACCTTTCATACCAGTATCGGGATCATAAACCTGTAGAACTTTTTCTGGACCCCACTGATCAGTTTCCTCCCATACAGATACCAACTATTGTTCATTTGATTTTAAGAAAATATCCTACTTAATTCTTTAGTGGACATACGACTTGAGGATTGCTAAGCATGATGACCTTTGATTAGTATTTGTAATACGTCATTATCCATCTATGACGGGACTAGTTTGTAGTTATTGGATTAATAGATATATGTGGCTTTAGTGCGTCGGTATTCAATATCTCTTCACAGGGAGTTTATATCACTCTCAATTATATTATTTTGTTGACTAGGAGTTTATCTATGTCTTATTCACATAATAATCGGAGTCCAATCTAAGGAGGGTACTATATTAATGACAGAGGTGACTCTTATTACTCTAGCTGTCATTACCATATCTATCTGTAATGTGATAAAGTCGTTACACGCTCCTCAGGCCTTCTTTCCCTTTGTATCTTTATCTTTTTAACTGCGTCTTCAAAATGTCGCATTGAAATAAGAGCATCTGAAGCATGTTTGGCTGCTTCTTCTGGCGTAGTATATTTTTGAAGATACTCATGTAGTACTATGGAAATAGCAGTATTAGCCACCCCTGTTATATCTGCACCACTAAATCCTTCTGTTATTTCAGATATCTTCCTAAAATCTATACCTTGTCCTAAAGGTTTACCCCTTGTATGTATTTGAAGAATTTTCTCCCTTGTATTCATGTCAGGGTTTGGTACAAATATTATCTTGTCAAATCTTCCAGGTCTTAGTAATGCAGCGTCAATCATGTCTACTCTATTCAGTAGCGGCAATTACCACTACTCCTTGTAACTCTTGTATTCCATCCATCTCCGTTAATAATTGAGATAGCATTCTATCTGAACTACCACTACCACCATATCCTCCACCACTATCTGTTCCGCCCATGCCTCCTCTTGTAAGAGCAATAGAGTCTATCTCATCAAAGAATACTACACATGGAGCCGCTTGCCTTGCCCTTCTGAATATTTCCCTCATCCCTCTCTCTGATTCACCTACCCATTTTGATATTAATTCAGGTCCCTTTACACTGATAAAATTAGCTTCAGACTCTGTTGCAACAGCTTTTGCTAGCAATGTCTTACCAGTTCCAGAAGGACCATGTAATAGTATGCCTTTTGTAAGAGTGTGTTTAAGTTCCTTGTACAGATCAGGATATCTCAACGGCCATTCAACTGCCTCTTGTAATTCACGTTTTATGTCTTCTAGACCGCCTATAGATGTCCAAGGAATATCTGGAGATTCCAAATAAACTTCCCTCATAGCCGATGGCATTACTTCCTTTACTGCATTTTCAAAATCATTCATAGTGACTATTAGCTTGTTTAAAACCTCTGGTGCGAGCTTCTCATCTTCTAAATTGAGCTCTGGCAGCAATCTTCGTAAGCATTTCATGGCCGCCTCTTTACACAGGTATTCTAGATCTGCACCTACGAATCCATGAGTCACGGCTGCTACTCTATCTTGATCAACATCTGTATCCAGTGGCATATTATGAGTGTGAATTTGTAATATCTCAAGCCTTCCTCGCTTGTCAGGAACTTTTATCTCTATTTCTCTGTCAAATCTACCTGGCCGCCTTAAAGCAGGATCTAACGCGTTTGGTCTGTTTGTAGCTGCAATCACGATTACTTTACCTCTTGCCTCCAAACCGTCCATTATTGATAATAATTGAGAAACCACTCTTCTCTCAACCTCGCCGGTTACTTCTTCTCTTTTTGGGGCTATAGAGTCAATTTCATCTATAAATATTATAGATGGAGCTTTTTCCTTAGCTTCTTTGAAGATTTCTCTCAACCTAGCTTCAGATTCTCCATAAAATTTGCTCATTATTTCAGGACCAGAAATACTGATAAAATGAGCATTTGTCTCGTTAGCTACAGCTTTTGCTAGTAATGTTTTACCTGTACCAGGAGGTCCATATAACAAGACTCCCTTTGGAGCTTCAATCCCAAGTTTCTCAAATATTTCTGGATGTCTTAGCGGAAGCTCAATCATTTCCCTAACCTTTTGGATTTCCTCCTTTAATCCGCCAATGTCTTCATATGCCACATTAGTAATTCCTCTTGCTACTTCACCCTTTTCTGATATCTGAAACACTGTCTTTTGCGTTACCAAAATTGCGTCCGCAACTGGAGTTACGCCTATAACTTGGAAAGTAAGTCTTCCACCAAAATATGGAACCATCACGTTATCTCCCTTAATGAGTGGAACGCTCTCCAAGGCATCTGCTAGGTATCTTTCATCTATAGAAGGTATTGTTTCCAAAGGTGCAACTATTACTTTTTCAGCTGGAACTGCTTTAATCTTTCTTACTACTACAGTATCTCCTATTGCCACTCCTGCATTATTCCTCACCAGACCATCTACTCTGATAATCCCTTTACCTTCATCTGAAGGGTAGAGAGGTAAACATTTGGCAACAGTTCTACGTTTGCCTCTAATCTCTATAACATCCCCAGTAGAGGCGCTTAAAGAATCCATAGAGTCATAGTCAATACGTGCTACGCCACGGCCAACATCTCTTGTATAGGCTTCCAATACCTTTAGAGTATGATCATCAGTCATGTCTAACGCACCTTCTCAATAGCGCTTTATACACGTTTCATAGCCCATGGCCTGATCTATTTAGATATTTAGATATTTAGGGCTGTGTAGAAACCATCTCATACAGTCAAAGCTTTGTAAGAGTATAATACCAATAGTCTATTGAAAGAATCAATGTACGTCAGACTTGCAGGTACTATGTTCCGTGTTTTGAAGCATGCAAGGATTCCTCTATTTTCTAACAGGAAAAGTAATCACATATTTACAATATGGCAGCACATAGTTCTAGTTGCTATACGACAGTATGAAGGTAAGAGTTATAGGATGTTTGTCGAGTGGTTAGTCGAGGCATATTACCTTAGATCGTACCTACGATTGTCACGTATTCCTCATTTTACAACATTGCAAAAGTTTACAGACAGAATTAGCAATTCACTGCTTGAGAAGATAATTTCGTCATTCATTGTAATTAGCTGTACGAAGCATATCTTTGTAGGAATAGATTCAACAGGATTTAAAATAACTCATGCTTCACAGTATTATGATGAACGAATAGAAGCAAGAAGAAAATATGCGAAATTATCTATTAGAGCCGATGTATTACAACAGATTATCTGCAACATAAGGATAAGACGAGCTCCTACAAGACATGATAATGTAGATTTCAAGCCAATCATAACAAGGACGTCAAATATCCCTTCCACTATCCGTAGTTACAGCTGATAAGGGATATGATAATGAAGATAATCATCAGTTGGTAAGAGAAACCTTGCATGCATTCAGTGTTATTCCAGACTCGATATGAACATGTACCGATATGGAGAACACATGGCAGATATAGAAAGCAGATGAAACGTGGATATAACGAACTATTGTACAATCAACGAAACAAGGATGAGACCATAATGTCTGTCATAAAACGACTATTTGGAGAATATATTTCTTCAAGGCTAGTAAAAACACAGAACAGGGAACTATCATTCAGATGCATAGCCTATAACATGCACAGGCTAACGAATATTGTCATTTTTGTGATGATTTCTACATGGCCGTTATTTTAGTAAAAATTAAATATAATGTGAGATATCATTAGGTAGTAGCAAACTATTTTGATTATAACTCTCATTATTACCATTTCTGTAGTCAGAATGATTATGTTAACCCAGATTTTGAAAAAAGAGCAAGATTTGGCTGGATTAACGTTAGCACCAATAGTTACTAATATAAGATATAGTGTATAATATTACTTACACCTTACACTAGTTATATAGACAAACAAACAATATGACATGCTTTAATTTGACATCTAATCCTGAAGAGAAATCTCTATCTTGGTGCTAAAAACGAGACGTCAAAGTGTATTACTACTATCATTATTGTTTCGAGTCCTGGCCTGCGCAGCAGGACTATGCTTTGGCAGATCTTTATTCATGGCTTGCAACTCATTCTGGATTTACAAATCATGCTGCCACGCGGCTGGCTACTATTTCTATGCCATCCTCTAGCTCTACTGCTAAATAAAAACCTGAAAATAATGCATGCGCATCTTTTGGTAGCATTCTAACAGATAATCACTACAAGGACGGAATTTTTCATTCAGCTATAGTGTCCCTAGAATCTGGACTGAAAGAAATTTATCCCCTTAGTAGTATGCTTTTTAGTTCTAGTAATTCAGGCATATAGATAAAATGAAACTTAATCAGATTAATATTAGTCGTAATGATTATAATAAACACTGGGCCAGCTTCGAAACGAAAATAATGATATACAAAGGGGTAGTTTTTCTTTCACCCCCTCACAGAAAGAAATTTTCCCCCTTACTAGTCAGGAATTAGAGCAGAACCTGTACTTCATAATATCACATTTACAGGAGCCCATTTTCCCAAGAAATATAATGACCAAAGGCTCTTGGTTACCAGAAAGAAGTGTTCAACATAAAGGAAGTCCTTGAATATTTTAGGCATCAAACTATGAGGATTGTAGAATCAATGCTTATCCTTCCTTTACTAAATACGATGGCATTAATAGAACTCCACCAACTTTTCTAATTATAGATATAGATCTAAAGGACTTTGTTTCGAAAGATAAACTTGATAGGGCGTTGATCAGAATCTTAGAAAATTAAAACTAGTATACACTGCCATCCTACAGTATTATGGACTGGCAACGGCTATCATATTTACCACCGGTGACAGGATTTATCTTAGAAGAGGAAGAAGTGTTTGCAAAGTTTATAGATCCTAATGGAAGAGACCTCACCAGTAAATTCATGCAATTTGCAGAGGATTTTCTTACGAATAAAAAAGGAGATCGGCAACATAGACCATCCATAAACTCATGTTTGGTTAGGATTCCAGGAACGATAAATTCAAAGTCTGGACAGGTAGTTAGGGTAATGCAACGATGGGATGGTCAAAGATGTCATTAAAGATAGTAGCGATAGTTCTTTCTGCCTGTGCTCTATGCTTCTTATTTTGTGGTGTAGCTCTCACAGTTCAAGCTCAATCAGACTTGCAGACAACTAAACATAGAAATATAGCTATAGATTTGGGTAATGGTTTAAAGACAAATGCTAGGCTAAATCTTCCAGCCTTTGGAAAAGTCACCATTTCCAGGTGTACTTCTTGTCCCTGGTTCTGGAACCACTGATATGAATGAAACTGGAGGCTATATTCGTATAGATAACAAAACAGGCTCAATTATTTATCCGCCAGCTAGACCGTTCTTTGATATAGCTAAATATCTTTCAGAAAGAGGCTTTGCAGTATTACAGTATAACAAGAGAGGTTTTGGCGCGAATATGACACTATTGGATAGCAATGTATGGGGAAACATAACATCTAACAATCTGACACAAGATGCAGAGAAAGCCCTAGACGTTCTAATACAGCAACCAGAGGTTAATTCTAACCATGTAACTCTAGTTGGACATAGCGAGGGTACAGTGATTGTCCCAAGAATTGCAATTGCAATCAACAATCCAAATATAGTAGATAAAATTGTACTGATGGGGGCAGTGGCCCAGAACTTTAGTAAAATAGGAGACTCCCAGGCAGTTACGCTCCCATTACTCTACGCTCAGCAGGTTCTAGACCATAATCACAATGGATTACTATCAGTACAAGAAGCATCAAAGAATCCTGTTTTCAGCTCTATGGTCGGAAATCTTACTCTAGTTCTTGCTCAAAACATTACTACTGCCAATGGAACAGCCGAACGACTCAATCCCCAATATAATATTAACAATGACACCTTCATAAGTATTAATGATGAACTTAAGCCCCAGTTAATTGACCATCTCAAATCAATGTCAGTTGTAAAAAAAGGTGAGAAGTGTAACGATCTAAGAGTTCCGTGTCCTATTTGGATTACATCGTTTTGCTCTTCGATACCTAATTTGGATATCATAGGTAAAGTTCCGTCCACCACATCCATTTTAATAATGCAAGGAAAGAATGATTCACAAACCCCAATACGGCAAGCATTTCTATTACAACAAAGACTAACTGAAGTAAGACATCCTGATCATACATTGTTAACATATCCAAACCTTGGACATGACTTTTATCCCTCGTCTCAATGGTCGACTGGTATCGGACCAATACAACAGAGTGTTCTGGAAGGCCTTTTTGGCTGGCTTTCAGATCCAGTCAGAGACTTTAAAGAATCTACCATTTTATCTTCGCAAAGACACTAAGTTGTTAGCAAATTCCTAGGACTACTAATGGAAAACATGGCGGTGAAGCGGAGGCGCGCACAAACTCATATCCCCCGTTAGATGGCGTTTCATCAGTAGGTACAGGATACGAGACAGCCAAAGTCATCTCTGTAACCGATTTTTTCTACAAAGATCCAAACGCGCCATATACGCCACTTCCAGAACACGATTTAGACCAGAGTCCATGCTGTCCTAGTATTGCTTTAAAGCAGGATTGTTATTACTGCAGGCTGCATCCTGACGTACAGAATGTACATCTAGAATCTGTCGAGCATCATGTAAAGCACAAAGATCCTGACAAGCATAAATGAGTTATTAAAATTCCAAGGTTACTCATGACTAACTGATTCCATGGATAAGTAAATCTTCACGCCTAGATGCTAATTCCATAACAGAATTGATGACTCTACAAATTGATATCTATATATAGTAGCGTCTAGCTGACGTGGACCAGCATATTAATTCAGTCTATAGCCAAAGTTTTAACACATCGGACAATGTCAGGATTTTGACATGTCCTATATGTATATCGGAAAAATATCTTCTAATACAGATGTGCGGCGCGCCAAATTATAAATATTTCTAAAATGAGGCATCTCACGTATGGAGTAATATCTACGTATACTTGGACAATGCTCTACATCATCAGATTTTGCTTCATCATTTTATAAAACTCTTCATCAGACATGTTCCTTTTATTCCCCAACAATTGTTCTACATCATTTCCAGCTAAATACCTGAGGCTAGGATTTTCATTTGTAGCTGCGTTAAGCACTATCTTTGCTACAAGATCAGGAGAAGATCCATTTTTCATCATTTCCTCCAAGCCAGTAACCATTTTCTGGATTATTTGAGAATATGGAGATTTTGGATCTTGAGATTTTCTTGCAATGACCATGCCGTCTACAAAGTTCGTTTTAATAACTCCTGGCTCCACTAAAACCACTTTTATACCAAATGGCTCCAATTCATATGACATAGATTCGCTTAGTCCTTCAACTGCAAATTTTGTGCTAACATAAGCCGAGCTCCCAGGAAGACCAAATCTTCCAACGCCAGAGCTAATATTTATGATCGTTCCTGATTTTTGTCTTCTCATAATCGGAAGGACTGCTTGAGTTGTTCTTATCAATCCAAACAAATTAGTTTCATATTGAGCTTTTATCTCATCCATTGCAAGATCCTCAAAGGCACCGTTAAGTCCATATCCTGCGTTATTTACTAAGAGGTCTATACGTCCTGTCTCAGACGATATTGCTTCTACTGCATTTTTGACAGATGTATCATCTGTAACATCAAGCTGTTTAATATGAATAGGTAAGTTTTCTTTAGTAGTGATCGATTCTATACTCTCACTTTTGTTAAGATTCCTCATTGTCGCATAAGTAAGAAAACCATTCCTTGCCAAGATTAGAGATGTTTCGTATCCTATCCCAGTTGAGCTACCCGTAACAACGGCAACCTTTTGATTGGATGAAGAGGAAGAAGCCATTAGTATTACTACTCATTCTATGCATTATATTACTTAAGCTAGTGATTCTACAATTATCAAGTGAGACCAAACTTGCATATTTTGCACTACCTATTATGAGTTGTTTATTCGGACATTGATTATATCCAGGCAGTATATAATTTCCGAAATGAATATGCGTGAATTTGTTCTAGTTGAGTCTTAGTCGCTTGTTGCTGACTGTCCCAGAAGATCATTACTTTCAGACTCATGATTCTCATTTCTATTCCTCTTTTCTGATGAAATCACTTTCATCAATTAGTCTTCATATTAACCTTAGTACATGTTTAGCAATTCCTAAGTGATCACTCACTCACTCACTCACTCACTCACTCACTCACTCACTCACTCACTCACTCACTCACTCACTCACTCACTCACTCACTCACTCACTCACTCACTCACTCACTCACTCACTCACTCACTCACTCACTCACTCATTCTCATCGATCAGTTGTTGAACAAGCACTGAATCCAAGTAAGCTCGAACCTCGACAATCAAACCATCAACAAACCGTGTTATCCAGCAGAATCTTTGAGCATATGGCCGTCCATTCAGAGCAACTGAAGTAGAAGTCATCTCTACAATAGCAGTATCAGTTGAAACGTATATGTAGTTTATCTTCATTATTACAGATCCTCCTTTTATAATCCTGGCTAAGCGCTCAAATGTATGCTTCAAAAAGTCAGCTTTACTGTTATATACACCAGCCAGCGGGTGTGTCCCCATCACCGTCCACT
Organism: uncultured Nitrososphaeraceae archaeon; assembly: GCA_963765895.1. Classification (GTDB taxonomy): domain Archaea; phylum Thermoproteota; class Nitrososphaeria; order Nitrososphaerales; family Nitrososphaeraceae; genus JARBAU01. The sequence goes on from CAVXZB010000052.1 coordinate 18,989, forward strand.
GTACGTCATCAGCTACGCTATCAAAAAAGACCCTTTGCCTTTCATTAGAAAGATTCTCATACAGCTTAGCGACAGAGTCAAGTGTAAGAGCCATATATCTATCGAGAAAAATTCGTAACTATGATATAATAATTGATATAATAATATGATGAATGCATCGCAATCCACCATATTAGATTCACGCATCCAAACGATCAATTTAACTAAAATTTAGGGACTAAAAAGCAATACAAACTCCATTAATGATTACAGGAAATTTGCAGTGTAGCATATATTGTCTCATGCTAGCCAACATATTTAGTTCTGTTAATACCCAATATGTTTAACACCTCGGACATCTAGTATAATTATCCCGGAAATAGTGTTATGATTGGATATGCGGCATGCCAGATTATAAACACTATCAAAAATGGTGCATCAGGTATAGACGGGAGTTTTCGTAGACGGATATACAGTATGTATGTATGTCTATCATGAGGCGCGCACATTATACCTCTAGTTTGAATTATATTAAGTGCAATTACACTCGGATACTTTAGTAATCAATTCATTAATCATCTTTTCATGCTGCAATACTAAGAGCATAGATAATGATTCACCGGGATAGTTTTCGCCTTTGGAGTTAACAGCTCTGATGTAGTCTTTATTTTGTCCACATTCAGAAAGCATCTTACCAAATAGAAGTGCATTTTCTTCTCAGAGCATATTCAAAGTCTTTCTGTGATTTGATCTCTTTAGCTAGGATACCAACGTTGCCATTCTCATTTTGTTCATTTTGGGACACTCTATTATCTTGAACGTACATTCTTTTTAACTACAGAGCCTTTCGGGAACTGAGAACGCATAAATGGCAGTCCTAGATTCCACGGTCACATGGCTCTAGGAGATTTAGCATTCGAAGAAACTGGAAAGTTTGCAGGAATAAGGGCACTCCCCGACGGAAAGGTGGAAGCGACATATCAGGGAACTGGCAAATTGTTCGGTGTAGACTATTCATCTATCTATACCGGCGTCGCAAGCCCGCATGGAGGAACCTTGATTGCAGAGTTCAATGGAATCTGCACAACCAAAGATGGGGACACTGTTGGTGTGTGGGCTCATGGAAGGGGGCGACCTACCGGAAGTGGCCTAAAGGCGAGCTGGCGAGGTGGAGTTATCTGGCAGGCTTCCTCGCCGCAATTTGCAAGGTTGAATAGCGTGCCAGGAGTGTGGGAGTTGGACATTGACGAAGGAGGTAACTTCCATTTGAAGGTTTGGGAATGGAAGTAGGGTTCCCGACACGAAGCTTAGCTAGCCGTTTCCTCTTCTCTCATTTTCTTTCTTGTAGGAGGCGGACATTCCATTAGTAATTGCTGCCACCATAATAATTACCATTGTTACACTACACTTGTGACAAACCTGGTCCACTCAAACGTCCACTCTGTCCACTCGTATAAATGAACTGAAGTCCATAACCTCTAATAATTCTTAATAGAAAATAGTTGGGAGCAATTTCCTTTGGTATTTCTTATTCTCTGCCTAAGCTGATACCACCATCTTCTTTTTACGTCGACGCTCCTCTACACTCTTTTCATATTGAATCTGCTGTCGTTCCCGCTTTTGGCCTGTATACTCTTCATGTTTTTGACTTTTTTCTATAAAAGTAGCATCTTTATTGAGACGTTTTTCAGTTTCTTCTTTTTCCAAAATATTTTTTGGTTCTGACGGAGAATTGTCAACGTAGTGTTTGTAACGCCTTTCGACCTCGTAATTATTCCCCTGAAGCACCTTTTCTATTGTATTATCCAGAGATTTCTTAATTCGTTCTTCGAGCTTGTCTGTTTCAAGGCATTGCGGATAAGTAGCTAGCAAGTATTCAAATTGTTTCATGTATTCTATTACTTTATCACGATATTCTTCCTTGGTAGGCTTGTGATTTTTTGTTATCTTGAACCATGTGGTTGCACATTGAGCAGGATACGCTTTCGCGAGTTCTTCAATTACACGATCCATTTCAAAATAGTCTAGCATACAAATTAGCTCCTACCTGAAAGGATTAGAAATATATCTTTGTTTTGCAATCATGGTTATAGCTGCTAACTTGAAGCTGATATTATCGTCTTGTAAAGGCTGTTTATTACATTCCATTAATTACCATATGAGGATTACATGTTTATAATTTAATCTATTGTTTATTTGTTTGTTCTAATTGGATATCTGAATAATTATTATAAAAAGTATTATATTTATGAAGATATTCAAATTACTGATTCAGTCTTAAACGAGTCAGGTTTTAAAGTTCTCGTTATGGCGATTTTGGTTATCGATTCCGCGGGACAGTATGATGTTTTACAGGTTCATGATCTTTTTGTGAAGATAACGAAGGATGATATCTTCTGATTGGTAGTTTATCATAAAGGTCATAATGCGATATCTGAATGCGTCTTAGGTCTCCTATTCTAACGCTGGCTAGATTAGCTAATAACTGCATAGCTTCAAGATATCCATAATATATAAGCGGCACGATGTTAAAATAATACAAAGATGGGACAGTCAAAGGCCTGCAATAAACTATCTATTGCGCGATTTTAGAAGATGGCTCATAAATAAAAAGTAATGCAGAGATTGACTAATGGTAGAAGGGGGGCGCGCAGATCACGGATATGATGTGACTCAATATCCTGGATGGTGTCCGGGTTTTAAAAGTGGGTACGCCGCTGAGTGGGCAATTCTAGAGGTCGGTAAATAAGTAGCACTAGCTCGCTACTGTCTGAGCTTCTACATCAGCGACGGCTTTTACTACAGGGTCGCTGCGTAGCACCTGATACACTGGGTTTATTAAGGTAATAATTCTTAATATCGTCTTTATAGTCTTTGGCGTTTTTGTCTGATTTCTCCACGAGGCAGGTTGTTGCGTCTCCCTCGCTAGCAGTAGTAGGGGCCACGTCCTTAATAGGTTTATTGAGCGCCTTCGCGACAGGGGGTATGGCATTTAAAGCCTGCACTAATTGGTTAAATACAGACTCAGGTCTTCCTTGCATATCTTAACCAATGTCTTTAAGTCTAAATCACTGTAGTGCACACGTCCATACCACAAATATATCTAAAAATTGGTGGATAGAAAGACTATTGCAATTGTAACGAATTTGAAAAGGCAGTTGACTATAATGATATTCGATATTATCGACCTGAGGACGATAGGTTTAACGCAGTAAAAAAGCAGGTTGGTACCTACATTCTTTGAGACATCAGCGTCCCACTGCTAGTCTGGAGCCTTTCAAGTATAGTCCATGGTGTACAAAGAAACTAAAACAACTAAAGAGTGAATAATTATCCATACCACTTATATCGACCATAGCCCTTAAAATTATACACGAATAATGCAGCCATACCATATGCTATTTAAGAAGGCCGAAGAGGGAGGCTTTACAGGAAAGTGCTTAGAGTTACCTGGAGCCATTTCTGAGGGAGAAACCATGGAAGAACTTAGAGCGAACATGATAGAAGCAATCTTGTTAGTCCAAGAGTCTATCAAGGAAGAGGCAGAACTAAGGCATGAGCAGATAACCGAAGTAATTGTCTAACAAAGTAATTATTGACTGACTAATTGAGTCTACGAAATCATAACTGGCGTGAGGTAGTTAGGGTTCAAAGTCGTCATGGTTTTGATATGGAAAGGCAGAGTGGTAGCCATATCCTACTAAAACACGTAGATGGAAGAAGGATAACGGTGACCAAAACACGACACACTAAAACAGGGTACGTTAAGGGCTATTCTTGACCAGGCTGATATTTCAAGAGAGCAGTTTCTTAGCGAACTGTAGCGTAGAACTAGGTTCAGTGTCGCAGATGGCACATGCGGTGTTTACAACGAACTAACTGACACTATTATTCCTTTTCTATATTTTTTATGTTAAAGAGGCTTTACCTCCAGTAAGTAGGCGTTATTACGTTATTGCTGGATTGTAATCCGCATCTGGCAAGTTCTCGTCACTAAGATAACCAAATAATGGAACAAGCCATAATTTGTGTCCAGTTAATTATATATTTTCCTTAGGGTATGTTACCAATGAATAAAATATTTTATGCAGTAGGCTTGGCTTTGCTAATTGTAGGAACTGCCGCAGCGACTACAATCTTGACAATTCAGCCAGCGCAGGCACAGCACCATAAATGTAGCTTGCCGAACGGGGACCATTTCCAGGCCAAGGAGACCAAGGTTGTCCCCCGGGCTTAATTGATAACCCAGGCAGCGAACACGCAGGCAACTAACTTTTTTTTATTTTTATTTATAAACTAAACAAAATCGCATATTTTTCATTTATATAGTAAAAAAAATCTCTGGTGATTTCACGAGGGAATTTATGAACTCCTTTTTAGTTTCTTAGTACACCGCGGACAGAACAGAAAGGGCGCCAACGACACTATAGGCCTATCAAATTGTGCATCATTGCATATACCAACCGTCTTTTGTTATAGCGTTATAGGAATCCTCCTTAGCCTTGTAGTAACAGATATATCATATTCCACGCTTTTTTTAATTTTGCGACAACAATATCCTCCAGCCAATATAGTCATTACGAATTATCTATGACGTTTTTGCTGCCACTGCCATCGCTCTCGCTGTTATTGCTTTTCATTTTTTTAGTTTTGTTATGCGTATAGACAATAGTCCAGATAGTTGTTACAAACTACGGCAACATTATCAGTATTGCCGCTACGGGTGTAACTTCAGTTGGAACGACTACGACCATGATTTAATTATCTCTCTTCAGTAACTTCTCCTTCTTCAACAATGAGGTTTGTTATCTCTGAACCATCGACATGTCTTACTATGATATTGTATAAGTGGTCCATGCCTTGATCCCTATTCTCGCACTCGAAAGTTCCAGATATCTTGAAACTATAACGCTTTCTTTCTGTCATTGAATTCCACGTCTCAAGTAACTAATCATTTATCCTTTTTTATCTCATCCGTGGCGTGCTGAAAGATTTTAGCCATTGATGTATTACTACTACTACTGCTCGCCGTTACTAGTTGGGGGGGTGTGTCGTAAATGTATCATTTCCAAGTGCCTTCACATTTACAAAGCGAGGCAAGTGAGGCAGATCCTGCCAGTCCTATTGTAACTACAAGGATAGTCGCCAGAATAACGATGTCATTTCTCTCTTTACCTCATATCACTAGCATAAATGGATACCTTAAGATTCCTAATGTGTTGTTTAGACCGTGAGTCGGCGTTTTTATACGACCTTGCGCCTTTACTCATTAAAGTAGAGCCCCTTAATTAGGTCAAATTTGATTCATACACCCTTGGGCCCCAGAAGATATAGCAATAAGAGGCTAGATGATTTGGATAACAAGTAATTATATGAATAAAGTCCTTTTTTTGATGATTGGACGTTCTTTTTGCTAATGGTGCTTCTTGGTAAACACTTGTTGTAGGTGGATTAGGTCTTTTGCAGTTCAGTAACTGATCGATTGTCAAGATTTGGATCTTTGGATACTTGCGTTTCCAGACAGATGATGCATAACGATCTGTTATTTTAGGTTCCTTTATCATTTCACTTGTCATCTCTTATCTGTGCTTCTCTATGATTGATCCCATGATTGATGACGTTCCATTGGTTGCCTATCCTATTCCATTAAATTAATTAGAACCTAATATAGTATATAGATAATCAAGAAGCATCTAGTGTGAGCGATAATGATGATGGTTGTCGCTAGTTCTCCTCTTATCAAAAGAAGCAACATTCCGTGGCGGAGGAGGACTATCATTCTCATGCCCTGAATGTGTTCTAATATGATTCCAGTAGTCTGAATTTGTGATCGCAGTTTTGCATACAGGACAATTGGCATAACCACATTTATGATGTCCTATAAAGTTTGGATGAAACGTAATGTTACATTTATCACATTTATTTTGCATGTCTATTTTATCACTTTTGTCGTTGATAGTAGTATGTGCATATCGATAATTAGGATGTATCGAACGATTGCAGTTATATCAAGCTGGATAAGACGAAGCTCGAATTACTACATGAAGTGAGTATAGTTATAGTTAGTTCACATGCATTCCGGATATACATAGACTAATCTATAATACCTCATGTATATCTCAGTCATGGGCGCACGCCAAATAGTGTGTTCTATAGATAAGGATTGAGACTTGATGATTTTTTCCAGCTCTAAACATGAGCCACTTTATTAACCAATTTCAGCAAGTTTCAAATTTCATAGCTGTCCCAGCTCTTGACTTGATTGACTTGAATTTGTTGTACCGACTAAAGATAGAAATAATGAAGATATTGTAAATGCTCAGGGAGTGAAAGGTATGATGGCGAAGGGATCCGAGTTATAGATGGAGCTAGTCTCATCACAGTCAGTAGAAGGAGCTTCTACCATCGAAATTAGGGCATTTAGAGGAAAGAAGAATGTATTCAAAGATGATATACTTGTAAGTAATGCTGACGCACAAAGACTAATGAGATTCATCAAGGAAAACTTCTCCCTCACCTCCCCATGAAATTAGGCGGTTACTGAAGTTCTTCCCAGAAATCAAAAGTTTTAATCCCAATTATACGATCAAGTATAATATCAATTCTGCAAAAAGGATGGTTATACTTATCAATTATGATACCTTAATCCGATACTCGTGGTGAACTTAACATCTGTTGACTCCTTATTGATGATATCTATAGATAGTAGTAGCTAGTCGATGCGAATCAACATATTAATTCCGTTAATATGCAACAAGTTTAACGCATTTGACTTTTTAACATATCCGATATAATTATCTCGGAAAAAGCGTTATAACCCGATAGGTGGGATGCTAGGTTTTAACCATTATCAAAAATGCTGCCTACTAGATGTAGACTAACGTCCCAAGATGGTGATAGAATTTATATATGCCGTATATGATGAGGCGCGCCAAATAATCCATTCTATGAAAAACCTTCATTATTTTCCCGTCATGTTCACGGACTAGGTCTACTACTCTCAATAAAGATGAGATTACAAGAATGGCACGTATGCTAAACTAGTAGCAATCATACCTCGCGAAGTATTACCTTAATTTTTTAACTGAACCTGATTTATGCATAATACTCTTACCTGGTTTTTGTATCTGAGGCGCTGGCTGTTGTTGAATGAGCATATCTGCCTCCTCTCTTTTCTTTCTTTCTCTAAGCTTATCCTTATACTTCAAATTTCGTGGCCTTGTTCTTAGTCTATAGCCACAGCAAGGACACCACAATCCAACCCAGTTGATGAATATTTCACAAATTTGGCATCGCCTCTGTCCTAAAGCGTAACGGCCATAGCCAGCTGGTTTTTGTGCCTTGTGACGTATACATATGCCTTTACAAGTCATTTTGCAATCCTACTGACGATTAATTGACGTTTTACTGTTTACGTATTGTACTTGGCAGGAAAAGGCTAGTTGATGGAAACATATCTCATAATTTATTTTCTATATTTATCAAAATATTATTTGTTATTCTTTCTTTTAGTATAAAATGAATACATATGAGTACTGCATGTAATATTTCTTCCAAATAGTTAATATATCGTAATGTACTCTATCTACGATAAAAATTGGAAGAATATGACTTTGATGAAATGTGTCTGGTTGCTCTTGACATAAGCAAAGATGTAAAGGTTTGTGGCTGTTACAGATACTAACGGGAAACTACTCGCTGGAAAACAGTGTAAGGATGGTAATATCAATAACAGTCTAATCAAAACTAGACTTTTCCAATTATCTTCTGCAGAAGCAAAAGAGTATCGGCAACATAGTCTAAAGGCTTCAGCTACATTTTTGTCATTACAATACGAATTATCTTTTCTATACAAATTACTTAGCAAGTACATTGAAGAGAATAAAAGATGACATGCAACATTCAGATAGTAAAGAGCAAGATTCGGCTCATCAAGTCGGACTTGTACAAATCCATGGGTTACTAAAAATAGCTATAGCTTCGCTAACGGCTAGGAACGATAGATATCTTTGTATATATTTAGAGTCTGCCTCGTCAAATCAAGAGATAATTACAAAGATACGTAACGCTATGTAATCTTTCCATCATACAACACGGAATAAAAAAGTTGCATAAATATTGACGAGATTTGAAGAAGACCAAGTTTATGTTCTGTGATATGTTTAGTTTGCTTATTAAAGCCTCAATACTATACCAATTAAAATAATTTCTCTGATACATTGCCATAGTAACCTCTTCAGTCTGAGTTTGCCACTCAACTATAGATACAGATGAAAAATATCACTGTTAATTGAAGATATATATAATAAATAATATGCAGATGGAATCCATATCCTGAGACAGATAAGGCGGTACCATTCACTATAACTGAGGACTCAAAAATTGCAAATACAGAAAGAGTATCCGCAATGTTGGTAATTCCTGAGAGTTGCTTTCCATATTCGGGGGTTTGGATTGGTGGTATCAAAGATGGTGATAACCATTATCATTACCGGAGTCAGATAAGCGCGACACTTGACCATATATTTCTTATGTCGTATATTGAAAATGATGACATGACCGATACTATGAGGGAGTTTAATCTAGTGTTTTGTCCAAAAGCATGTCTAGGATTATCAAGAATTGATAGGACCAGGCGAGCACAAATGCGACGTGTGAAAATGATAGCTCAACCAGATTTAATGCGACCTTATGTATTCATGGATATTAGAGCGTCGGATGTTGCACTGTCTAACTTAATAAATTATTCTGAGCGTATACCTGCAGAATTTATCCCAGATATAACCAAGTATTATGATACCTGTAGGAAACACTTTACGTAAACGGATCGTGCTTGGCATGAATCACAATTTTCTGTTTTTGTGGATGGCGCACCTCCAAACGATAATCAAAGTTTTGCAAGTCCTGCTACCGGTTCGTAAACTTAAATTACTTCGCAAAGTGCTTTGAAATTATGGGATATAATTCAGTTCTCAAAAACTCCTTTGAAATATATCATGCAATCTATTGTCTTCGTTCTCTAGGTCTATTTCCACATCATGATAGAGTAAAGTCATGGGATACACATAAGATGGTTGATATAATTAAGCAATCAGACACAAGCGCTTTTGTACTAGATGTTGGATGTAATGGTTCTCCGATTTTGACCCTGCTAAGTAGACTTGGTTTCATAAACCTATATGGATGTGATTTGCTCCTAGAAGAAGGAATACCATCCACAGTCGAAATGTACAAGACATTTGATATTTCAATTCAAAATTTAGAAAAAACCGAATTTCAAAACAATACATTTGATTTCGTTACATCACTATCAGTCATCGAGCACGGTATTAATATTCAAAACTATTTTAAAGAAATGAATAGAATATTAAAAAAAGATGGATTACTTTTGACATCGACAGACTACTGGCCTGAGAAGATACCTAATCTAATAAATACGGATGTAAATCCTAAGAATTCGCCTGATAATATATTCAGCAGAAGAGAAATAGAGGAAGACGTAATTAGCATTGCAGAACAGAACGGTTTCCTTCTTACCGAACCAATAGATTTCACGCATGGGGAAAAAGTTGTTCATTGGAATGCTACGTGCCTTGATTACACTTTCATATTCTTTGCACTAAGGAAGAATTAGTTAGTATGTAAAGGCCTGTTACAATTACCATGCACTAGAAATTGGTAGTCGGTTAAATCTATTGTGTGTGAAGAACAGGCATAAAACGTAGTATTAGACCCAAAGAATTTTGCAAATGCTAGCGAGACTTAAAGATTTTGTCCTACTAAATCGAGAAGAAAATTTTGACCCTTAGTAGTCAGGAATTAGAGCAGAACCTAAATTTCATGCTATCACATTTTCAGGAGCCCATTTTCCCAAGGAATATGATGACGGATATCTTGAATATCAGAAGGAAGTGTTCAACATAAAGGAAGTCCTCGGTACTTTAAGGCATCAAACTATGAAGATTGTAGGATCAATGCCTATCCTTCATTTACTAAATACGATGGCATTAATAGAACTCC
>CAVXZB010000053.1:0-21738 GCA_963765895.1 uncultured Nitrososphaeraceae archaeon
GGCCTTTATTATGAAACTTGTCGCTTTTCCTTGTCTTCTTTAATTATCTTTCTACCGTAAACGAAAATTTAATACACGTCCTATATTTAGTTATTTTACCAGTATTAGGATCTACTTGCCCAGTCTGATCTACTATTTCTATTCCATGTATTCCACGTACTGTTTTGGCGGCTTCAGTTACTGCAACTTGAGCAGCATCTTCCCATCCTTTATCAGACGTTCCTACAATTTCTTCAATCTTGGCAATTGACATTAGAATCTAATTGAACTCCATTTTAAATAAAAGTTTCAGACAGGACACCGATTTTATCTTCATAACGGAGACATAATCTTAGAATCAGATTTGTGGCAGACTTTTATGATAGAAAACAGCAAGTATGTTTCTTATTATTATCTCTTTGATGTGTTTGCTAGACATGCCGGAGTATTATTATTATAAGCAAATCTCAGAACCGGCAGAAAAAGATAGATGGATTATTAGATCTCCTTTGAGGACCTCATAATATTGGGTACAAGAAGGTAATATCAGAAGTAGAGTAAGCCGTGCTCAATCTAGGTATAACCAAAAGATTTGGATGTAACAGAATCAAGTTTTAATCAGAAATAATCATTGGATCGTCGTTAAGCACTCGAACTATATGCAAGATACTAAAAACATGGTCTTCCTCATGTGCGAGTAAAATAAGGACCTATACATTTTAGTAATGCCACTTTTATTAAAAACCCCATCACTCTATAGATAGAGAGGAGACGGATAGCGAAAAGGGATTTCTTTGCCATTTACGTTAGCGCTTTTATTATCATAGAGGCATAAAAGCATAAAAGCATAAAAGCATAAAAGGATATTGATATGATTCAATAAATACCGAGATCAGTATATAATGTCTGATCTCCTATATACAAATTTAACTAATATGAATCACCCTAACAATTGGCTAAGGATAATGCTAGGTAAGGAAATGAATTATAGTAGGGCATTAATAATGAAAAATGGCACGGCCTTAGCGATATAATGGCGTACGTTCATGGGAGTATGAAATCCTAATCATTAAAAATTGTCTAATATATCGTACCGAAATGGTCAATGGATAGGAAAGATCATATTTCATATAGATTTAAATTCATTTTATCCTTCATGTGAAGAACTACGGGATCCAATACTAAAAGGAAAGGCACATGCTGTAATTATGACTGACAAACAAAATGCTAAAATAACAAAAGGCGTCGTGGCATCTTGTTCGTACGAGGCCAAGAAGACGGGCGTTAAATCTGCTATGCCACTTTCCAAAGCTATCAAATTATGTCCTAGTCTGATTTTAAAATCTGTTGACTTACAATATTACAAGCAAATTTCAGAAAAATTGATGAATATTTTAGAGACATATTCTGATATTCTAGAACAAGCCAGTATAGATGAAGCATATCTAGACTGCACTAATAAAATTGCCTCATCTAACATTACTATTGGGCAATATGCTGTTATTATGAAAAATGCAATTAAAGAACAATGTGATCTCCTATGCTCAATAGGGGTGGCATCTACGAAATCAGCAGCAAAGATTGCATCTGATTATCAAAAACCTGATGGACTTACGATTGTTCATCCTGATAAATTACAGGCCTTTCTCAAGCCATTAGAAGTAGAACGAATTCCAGGGGTTGGAACCAAGACAGAAAGGATACTAAAATTGGAAATGGGTATCGAATCGATAGGAGAGTTAGCTAGCCATGATGTTCAAGAACTTATGGGGAGATTTGGTAAGAAGGGGGTATGGCTGTGGCAAGTAGCAACCGGTCAGGACAACGAGCCTGTTGTGCCACGAGAAGATAATATTTCATTAAGCAATGAATACACTCTAGAACAATTTACCAGCAACAAAGAAGTGATCCTCAAGGGCCTTACTAGTCTGGTCGATGAGCTATACGAGAAGATACACGGAAATGGTTACGAATTTAGAACAGTTGGTATAAAAATAGTTAATGCTGACTTCACAATCGTAACTAGAGAGAGATCATTTACAAGTTATCAGAATAACAAAGAGAGCATTTCATCTGTGATCGGAAACCTTTTGGATCGATGCTCACTTTTTGATGAATTCGAGAGAAACAGTTCGACTGTGTTAGTTAGAAAGATTGGATTGAGGGTTTCAAATTTGATCAGGATAGAGAAAAAAAAATCAACTAAACAGGAGTCTTTATTAGATTATATTTAATCACTTCAGACTAATAGCCAAATGTTCAAATCCAGACAGGAGTAGCTATACTAACTATGCACTTTAGCTTCTAACAGGGTTAGTGCGTCGTATAGATAAAAGTTACTGATATCCTTGCCAATATCTTAACACACTAAACGCTCACTAAATTCTATTAGCGTGGAATTTGATTGTTTATCGTTCTTTCTCATGTAGTAGCAAATCTCTTCCTAATGCAGCAAGATGATCTATACTAATATTTTGCACAATTTTCTAACTCGACAGGGGAAATCAGTAAATTTCGTAGAACGAGATTGTTTCCATGTCACTACAATAGCATTTAAACAAATAGTAGATGAGTTGATTGATTTGACGAATTTATGTGAGTATGATATAGCCAATCCTAGGATAAATTGTATTTAGGATATGATTGTGCTGGTGGGCCTGCTTAGGTCTTATTATGACAAAACGAATGAAAAAATGATCATCATCCAAATATAATCAAGAATAACGAAATTCATAACAATAGATTTGGTTACTAATCAGTAAATACATACAATATGTTTATAGAGAATAACATTATCCACCACAATTTTATGTATCGATTAGATCTTCATACCTGGACACACGATTGCAATTAGGAATAATACTGTCCGTGATACGGATCTGGGTTATTACACCATTTTCAATAGTGCTGGTTCACCTAATGTTTAGTAGAAACATGTACAATTCAATAGCTAAAGATGATATTGTATATAATGAATCCATGTGCGCTTTCATATCGCAGTGTCACGATAAAGAGATGTATAATAATAGAGTAGATAACTGTAACAACTGAATTTATCTATTCGACAATCCATTTACTAATTCAGTACATAATAACATTACAAGCTCATTTAATGGATTAAGTTTCTGGGTTAGTAGTGATTCAGCTACAGATCAAATTATTGCCAATAGTGTAACTGACGGACTAACAATCACCATAGATTACAACTTTGCGTGAATAAATATGAGGATCTGCAAGGATTCAGCCCAATAAGGATTATAAAGACAATGGGTTGCTACTGATAGGTAATATTATTTTGGTCTATTGATTTCCTCAACTATTTTCGGAAATTTCTGTCAGTTGAGTCCAACTAGTCAGAATAACATTATTGCGAGGCAAATACTTGTCATCTAGTCTGAGACTAATTTAAAACTACTGACAAGATATTAGAGTAAGAGTATAGAAGAAATATCAGATTTAACATGTCATAAAATTTCTCCGAATACAGATAAACGATACAATAGATTAGCTATTATCACATAAATGAACAGTAATATAATCGGTTTAATGATTATTATATCTATTATTTCTGCAGGGTTATTAATTGTGGTAATAGGAATTGACACAGATAATAATGCATTAGCAAAAAAATACAAAAAGACTAAGACTCTTGCTCAGCTTAATAACTGTGGAAACCAACTATTGCCAACAAACATAACGTGCGCGAATTATAATTCTGATTCAGAAGGTCGTGAAAATTATAACAGTGTAGGAGCAACAAATCCTTCTCCCTTGCCATTCCCTTAGTTTATTTGAGCTGAAGGCTCACGCTGGAATTTGAAGAGTGCTATATAGATTTATGTAACAAGATTTCGAAACAACGAAGTATCATTTTTCTTGCATATGTATTTCTCATTTTCGATGCCCATATTGCCGCCTAGACTACGTCTTAAATAGAATCCCGTAGATACTACAAAAACCTATATCAGAAAATATTTATGATTACTTTGATATACCATCTATCTCTTCTGCTACGATATCAATCTAATATGAAAATTATTATTCTGTGCTCGTAAAATCCATTATAAGAGCTTTATCCTAGATCATAAAAAGACATTCTAATCTGTAATTTAACGATAAATAAATGATCTATTGCAAAACGAGCTATTTCTGTGCTTCAGTTCAAGGTGTATGATTATATTGAAGGTCTATGAACGGACGGCAAATTCTCTTTCTATCAATACATTAGCTTCTATCTTGCGCACAGACCGTCTATCAAAAGCTCCTATATTTTACAATCAATCAAATTGTTCTTTTCACAATCAATCTAATGAATAGACACATTAATTAGTCGTCCGCGCTAGAGTGAAATAGATTACACGTTTCAACACGAGTTCTTCACGAAATACTCCTTCATTTGAATATTAATAGTAACAAGTGCTGCATCATACAACTAGCTGCTTTTTAGACCAGTCAATTATTGGACGCCGCTATATTAGTTAATTTAGATAATTAGTTAGTTTATCATAGTATGTCATTAATAAATGAATTCTGATGAAACTAGGAAAGTGGCATTAATTACCGGTAGTTCATCTGGTATAGGATATGTGATTAGCACTAATCAAATTATTACCTATTTTATCAAATCTAGTTACGAATAACTTTAAATTGGTAATATTTAAAGCAATGTTATATGCCAGTAGGAATTGACGACCTGGCTATCTATATTCCAAAGCTTTACGTCGACTATAAGGATTTTGCTAAGGCGAGAGGTATTGATCCACAAAAGCTAGAATACGGCATTGGGATAAAAAAGATGGCTTTGGTAGATACCAATCAGGATCCAGCATGTATGGCTGCTAACGCCTGCTTAAAATTAATGGAGAGAAATCATTTGCATCCTGAAGACATTGGTCGTATGTATGTTGCTACTGAGTCTGGCCTAGATGAGTCTAAAGCTATGAATTCTTTCGTGATAGGTATGTTAGAGCAAGTCTATGGGGAGGATACCTTTGAACACGCGGGCGGAATTGAATGCAAATTTGCCTGCGTTAGCGGATCCTATGCTATATATGATAACGCAAATTGGATAAGAGCTGATGAAAACAATGGTAAGGCCGCTATTGTAATTGTAAGTGACATAGCAAAATATGATATAGGATCTGCAGGCGAGTACACACAAGGAGCAGGGGCAGTCGCCATTCTCGTCAAGCAGAATCCTCGATTGCTGAGCTTTGATCAAAAGGTTACATCCACTATCATAAAGAACGAGTATGACTTTTATAGGCCGTTTGGAAAAGAAACACCTTTAGTAAATGGAAATTATTCAAATTTGCTGTATTTGATCCAAGTAAGAAAGGCATTCGATAGTTATAAAGAAAAGGCCATCAAAACCGGTTTAATTCCTCTAAAGGTTGGAGAGTCCATTATAGACCATATAGACTTCTTCAGCGTACATCTACCTTATAGGAAAATGGGTGAGAAGGCATTGGCTTATCTACTGCGGCACGAATGGCGATATCTTCCACGTTGGAAGGAGGTTATAAGAGAATTAGGTATGGAAGAGCCATTGCCCAAAGATCCTAGAGGGTACTATCGAATCCATATTGGCTGATGTTGAATTTATGAAAGCTGATGAAAAATTTAGACGTGCATTCATGCAGACTTCATTTTATAATGAGGTGTACAAAAAGAAAATGGCTAGTTCGCTAGAGGCTTCTGCCATCATTGGAAACTTGTACACGGCATCTATGTATATGGGATTTAGAAGCCTCCTTGAATTTGAACACAAGAAGGGTATTGAACTAGAAGGCAAGAGAGTTGGTTTTGGATCGTATGGTAGCGGGAGTAGTGCTATGGTGTTTAGTGGCACTATACAACCTAATTATAAAGAGGTTGTGAAAAAAATGAATTTGGAAGAAGAAATCGGAATTCGTACCAAATTGTCTATGGAAGAATATGAGAGACTCCACGATGGGCGAGTACTGACGTTGAATGAATCTATTCTTCATAATCGTCACGAGTTTGTACTCATAAAGATTGGAGGAATCACAGCAGACAAGGCAGGATTCAGAGAGTATATTTACGCGAATTAGGTTGCAGTGAATATACTTCACCATTAGATATCTATGTGCGATCATATAACCAGTTTCTTATGCATAAGTTGAATGCAATGGCTTGGCTTGAGCCGAGTGTAACTTCTATAGAAGAGTCCTACTAATCTTACAAGAAATTGATGTTATTTGAGTCAACTGCAGCTGATTTATATTTTCGCTTGAAATCAATTGAAGGTCTAGAATCAGTGATATGAAACCATTATGTCAAGCCAGTGTTTAGTGTATATAAGTAGACATGTTTTGCTTATGGCAAATCAAAAGGGATTGTGATATTGCCAAACCTTAGCCATTAAAATCCTCAAACGAACAAATTATGGTGGATAGATGGTGGCAAAAGAAGGAAATATTTCATCAGAATACAAAATCGACCCTGTAGGATCTCAAATTTGCTCTACCGACTTCAGCCCCCTTTGTCCCGGCTCATTGGTGATAATGAGTGTGATTTCAAACCAAACTTCACAAGATAAATAGAAATTTATTTAAAACATTAAGATCCGCAGGTCGAAATTTTGAAAAACGTATTGTAGACTAACGATCGAATAGTTTCATTAATAATGCTTTCGACAATTATAATTCAGATTTCACAACGAGTCTGCTTGTCT
This sequence comes from uncultured Nitrososphaeraceae archaeon, assembly GCA_963765895.1. GTDB lineage: Archaea > Thermoproteota > Nitrososphaeria > Nitrososphaerales > Nitrososphaeraceae > JARBAU01. Next base: position 6,677 of record CAVXZB010000053.1, read on the forward strand.
TAGATAATATTTAATTTATCCGCACATATTTTATGATAGTATTTTTTGTGAACTCGTCCCGAACTGATAATCATTTCTTTTCTATCAAATTTCGTCTTACAGTGACGACACAGACCATTTTTTCAAGTAGAATGTATCTTTCAACATCCATGTATTTTGTTAGGAGGCTAGGCATGACTCGGCAATCTATACTACGATTTATCTTATTTAAGATGTTTCTTTATGAAATAGCGGTCAAGATACTCTACCAGGAAAAGTACTTTTTCTATATCTATATAGTAAACTTCAGTTAGTAGACATGCATCATCTTTGCTATTTTAATATCATTCTAGTTGAATAGATTCAAGCCTTTCATCTATGACAACGAGACTTCATTATTTTATCATAAATTTTAGGCTTATCTTTCATAAAGATGAAGTGCATGTGTCGACTTTAAGTCGCTTTTTATTATACTAAATGGTTCGAAATACATTTTCTTTACCACCGACTTGAGCCGCCAATTTTCATCTTATTTTCTATCGCCATTACTTTTTATCTTATTCCGGTCATCTTGTAATACGTTTTATCTCTTGTTCATTTTCTTGCAGCTTATAATTGAGCTGTTTATCAGTAGAAAGAGGCAACGTGAAGTAAAAGGTTGCCCCTTTGCCGTTCTTATTATTTTCAGCCCATATTGTGCCACCATGTGCATCGATAATACTCTTTGAAATATACAATCCCAATCCTGTTCCAGAATATGAACTACTCACAAACTTGGAAAACATATTAGGAAATATTACTGGATTAATGCCCTCTCCAGAATCCTTTACACTCACAACTATGCCTTGATTTCTCCCTACCTCTGGGTCGTTTTTCTCTACAACTATGGATATTCTTGCTTCGCTTTCTTTTTCAGTAAATTTCAAGGCATTACTAATTAAATTCGACATAACCTGTGCTAGTCTATTTTTATCTGCTTCCACAATAATGTCATCATCCTTCTGTTTCAATTCATATGATATTTTTACCTGACCAGGATATTGTCGGTTTCTCTCGCCACTCATATTCCTATGTTGTATCTTGTTAGTATATTCTTTCAGAACCTCTGCTATTACAATATTGAGATTTATCGGCTCTTTGTTTAGCTTTAATGATTTACTTTCGATCTTTGTTACATCCAATACATTATCTGTAAGCTGCTTAAGCCTTCTTGCATTTCGTATAACAACATCCAGATAATCAAGTTGTCTAGGATCTGTCGTCTCAGAATGTATAATTTCAGTCAGTCCAAGAATAGGCTGTATAGGAGTCCGCAATTCATGCGCAGCCACATTAATAAATTCATCTTTCATTTTTTCAGACTCTTTTAGCTTCTGAAATTGAGTTTGGATCACCGCATTTCTCTCACTCAGTATAGCATTATATTGGATACTTGATAATGCCAATGCTATTATGTTGACAAAATATGCTACGTCTTTGAGAACATGTCCTACATTGTGTGCAGTATCAAACGATGTGACTGAAAATGCCATTATTATTTGTCCAAAAATATCAATAAGTAAAGCCAGAAGTATTCCCTTATAGAAAATATCCTTTTTCTTATAAAGCCCTCTCTTATAAAAGTAAACTAAGGCTATCAAGAAAAGGATGAACGATGGGATTTCATAAGGCCGATGTATAGGAGGGTTATCTATTACTACGCCAGGAAAAATAATTACAAATGAGCTAAGTGCTAGTAGAACAGAAACTATAGCAAGGACTATCAAGGATATTACAAGCAGTTTTGGAAGCTTCTTGCTTCTGTCTTTTCCTTTTTGTCGTCGTTGCCCTGAGGAGTTTGAGTCAGGAAAATCCGGATTGGCTAGAATCGGATAACCTGCAATTGCTATAGCCAGCATAGCACTAAGAAATATTCGGCCAGCAAACCATGTTTGGGGTATAAAAAATTTTAAAAATATGGGCTGATCTGCAAAGCTAAATGATATTATAACATGCAAAAAATCGATAGCAGCATTGACGAGAAATCCTATTCCGATAAAAAGACTAAATTTATCATTTAGTGTATGTGCCCTAGACATATAATAAAAAGCCAAGATTGCGGCGAATATTACTGCAATTAATTCAATATAGAAATGATGAATCTCCGACGCCACCCAAGTATTAGAATCTAAAGATATTATAGCGATAATACACAGTGGGATAGAAGGTACAAGAGTATATTTAATTAGGGTTTCATATTTAGGAACAAATATTGACGAATCATGCGATAATATGCGATCGAGATGTCTTGTCACAATCTTATTTCACAAGGATATCCTATCTAATGTAAACCTGTCTATTGAACTTTCCTATCCTTTGATTAGATTGATAATTATATAAATCTTTATTTCATCAACCAACAAATTTATATCACATTTCTGTCCTAATATACTAACTTCAATACAATATAATATTCACTGAACTGAGAATAAGGTAAATAATCATAGGAACAAATTGGGCACTTATTTACGGGATAATTAGGCTGCTATCATATTAGATATGTGCTAAACTGCCACTAGGCATTCTTACATATGACATTTGTAAACGACGACTACTATACTGTAGATTATTACTATCAGAGGATTCCTATGACCTCATGGATAGTGTAACTTGCATCTATAGACGAAACACTGTCTATTCTATTGGGTTCTACAATTATTTAACATTGGAATATATACAGAATGAAATAGTATTTTCGCTAAAGTATGACATCTGAATATCATTCTTCATTTCAAGATGTATTTGTTGTTATCTTATTGTTTGGTCTTGTGCCGTCACTCATTTATGAAGATACATTTGCTCAACTCCAGGTTCAACCGATGTCTATGTCTGCTTTTCCTCGACAAGAAGATAATGCAGACATTCACAACGGCATTAAAGTAAATGTATAGACCCACACAATTAAAGGCTGACTATTAGGCTTTACTGGACAACTCAAGCGATATACAAAAATACATATTCAAGTAATGGAAAAGCGCCTAACGCGACTCTTGCTAGATCGTGAAATAAGAGGAATACCTTCTGTTTTAGGAGCAAGTGATGTAGCTTACTGGATACTAGTCGATGCAGACAATAACCTTACAACAGGAAAAACCGGTGTCGATTACTAAAAGAAGGTTCAGTGGAATATAAAACCCAGAAACTGGGGTGGTTCCCTAGTAGAGTATTCCTCTCCCGATCATTTCATAACTGTGTAATAGAAAAAAAGGCATAACATTTGATAACCAAAATTACATTTCTCTTTTACTAGATCTCAATTCCATAACTTCCACAAATAAATATAGAGTGTTGTTCTATGCGACAGTAATTTATAATAATAGCTCTAAGATAGGTTTAGATCTTACTAACTGGGTTGACATTCCTCTACCAGAATTTACTATCTCTGTATTATCATATCCTATAGTGTTAAGATAGAAAGGTCAAAATGACATTGGAGTTCAGTTGAGGTCAAGTGCTGGTGTTTTACAACAGCAGTTGGCTTTATCCCTGCAAAAATTATTCAAATATAAAGTTGTATTTAATCCTGATAGGATAAATAAATCCTCTTCATGTGAAGTTTATGCCCTGCCCCGCACCTTATAGATTCGTAGTTCCAGCGAATGCTCGAGTAGGTCAATATACAAAATACAATATTAGTAAATATCTCGACCGGTTCATTATTCACTTTAAATTTATTAATCTACCGGATTTAACTTATTAGTACAGACATAGGGATGTGTTAATACAAAAACAAATCAAACTGTGTCTATATTAGCACCACGAAGATTGGAGAAAAGATCAGGAAATTTTGGACAGCAATTTCGATCCTTCTTGTAGGATTCATAGGCGTCTTTTCGACTTACATTTTAATTACCCGAAACGGCGGAAGAAAGTTAAAGAGAGATATGAATTGTATTGTATTCGACATTTCTTCATTCTCATATCTAAAAAGAATCATATGATTCAGGTATGGAATTAGAATTGTCTTATAATATCATTTACATCTAGAGAAAACAAGTAGTATGTGTAATAACCAGTCTCATAGAATAGTATACATGAATAAAATAATGATGTTGACAATAGACCTAGCCTTACTATACCTACGTCCAATTATATTCATGTCGTCTTTGTAACCAATTATAATAGGACGGATATTATTATATATTATAGAACGTCTTTGCTAAGATTGTGCAATTGTGCAATCAAAGTAAAGGCCACTCTACCTCTCTCGTATCAGAGCAATAACACCTGTTCTTCTAGCACCGATTGCTACATTGGGAATTAACTTAGACTGAGTCTTGGTCTAGTAACAAGAATGGAAATTTTGAAATCATGTGTAGATTATCTTCGGATCATGGAGAATGCCTTGGAGATAAAATTAATGAGTAATTCTGCATCGAGTCAATAAATGGAGGTAAATTCGTCCAGGGATAGAGTATATATTGCATGGTATGAACATAATTCCACAAGTAACGAACCTGTGTTTAGGATTAGCACAGATGATGAAAAGACCTTTGGTCCGACTCTAAAGCTCTTCTTTAACAGTCCTATTAATAACAGTGATACCCAAAAAACTGCCATCATTTTTATTTGGAATTTGTAAACTTTTAGCGGTATCCTTTAATATTGTAGTTAGCGGCCTATAAATTAAACGTATTTAATATTAGATCTGATTCCTTGTAACACGATAGCCACATAGCATAAAATACCAAATTTTTATATCTTGTTGGCCTGTAGCCTATTTCTTAATAATTAATGCCATTTTCATTTTCTAACCGTACCTGGTGCGTGGTTTGGGCATTTAGCTACATAGCATAACCAGATTTTATAAAACAACAAAATGCTTTTGGATCTCGATAGATCGGCCAAATGCACGATTAATTACGATATTTTCTTCCTTCGCTTCAGGATCCTAATTCTTTAGATTTAGAATTTGAAGTAACCTAACTTATCAAGGGAACGTAGGTGAATCTCCAAAATAAGATCTTATTACGTCTATATTTTTTCTACTATACGACATTATGCAGTCTGAAAGCCGCTAACTTATGTAATAGTATTGCTATTATTTACGCTATAATCAATAGTGAGAATATGCAGAACACGGTCACTGTCATCACCAATATCTATAAGGTCCTCTCTAATCCCGTTGTTTATACTCTGCTTAATACTCTTGTTCGACGCGATGATGAGACTGAGCAATATAACAGTCAAGCTATAAGAACCAAACTAAATCTTACTCGTAAGCAATATTATAAGACATTATCAAAATTACTGGATACAGGTTTAGTAAAGAGAACTAGGAACAGCAAGACGAACAAAAAATATTCCCTAACTTCATTGGGCAAGGTATTCTATTATCTGCAAATAATAGGCGAAAATGCTGCTAATAATCACTTGAAACTTAAGGCAATAGATTCACTATATGATGAATATCCAAAGGAAGATCGAGAAAGGTTTATCGATGTCATTATAGGTAAGAACCAGATAATTAGGGAAATTCTTTCAACTGAAGATAATTATCATGTCTCAAATAAGACTATGGCGATTCAAGAAGATTCTCAAAGTATTAATAGGAATGACCAACATGGACAAAAACCCAAGATCCTGATTGTAGAAGATGAAATCGATATACTTTTCACCTACAAGTCCTTCCTAATTAATGAAGGGTATTTTGTAGATGGATTTACCAATCCGTATGAAGCACTAAAGGCTTTTCTTGAAAATAACGTAGGGAATTCCCTTTATTATGATCTTGTAGTATTGGATATTCGGATGCCAGAATTTAATGGTTTACAGATATATCAAACCTTTAAGGCGATAGACGACAATGTCAAGGTGCTGTTTGTGTCTGCACTTGATGCAGCTGAAGAGCTAGTAAAAATATTTCCAGATATGACCTCTGATAACATTATAAGAAAACCAATTACCCAACTGCAGTTTCTTAATGCAGTAAGGAATTTGATAACATCATCCGTCTAGATTTCGCTACGTTAATGTCGCCCTCATGAAAAATTATTAGGATATTCGATTCTGCGTATTATCTCCTAGATGAACAATATATTTTCGGAATTTATTCCTAAATGCTATTTGTTTAGATTTATCCATCTTTCTACGTGCTATAAAGAAACTCACAGTTAGTATAGTGGGTTTATATCCATATCTCCCTTTAATATGACAAATTGAAAGAGCAAAAACAATCCACTATCTGAACAATTCGTATTGTCGGACTATATGCTACTATAGATACACAGACTATATGCCTGGCAAACTTGACACAAAAGGGACAATGAACAAAGATCTGCCCCAGTCTTTATTTCCTTATAATGAATCTATTTTCTAACAACGTTGCGTCTTGACCAGCTCTCAAATAGGCAGGTGTGTCATCCTAATACTGGATGTGGGTGACTTACAAGTAAACCTGTAACCAGAATTAATACAGATAAGTGTGGTAAACAAGTATAGCTATCCCGTTCTAGGAGGTCCCAATTCATTATGCGAAATAACAAGAGATTTAGATATGCAAGATCTGATTAGAAGATACGGAATACAAAATATTTCAATAGGTTATGATATTTGTATACAAACACATATAGATTCCTGAATATTGAACATCATATTTATTCCTCAATCAAAAAAAGCTTCCTAGGAAAGACAAAGGAGTACAGAAGAAATAGGATCGAGTGTTTCAATTATTTCCCTTGTATGAAAGATAGCGATGCAAAAAGTACGTCTTGAATTGGTTGAGTTTATTTGTAGATTGAACAATAGCGAAATTATGGGAATCTTGTGGAGGAGCCCTAATTCAATTTGAAGCCTTTTTGGAACAAATCCATTCGTAAGCGATGGTCCCATTAATCACGTAGGGGGGGTAAAAATAAGAAATGAACACATTATATCATCAACCTAGTGAACTTGTATGTAGATTAATATTAATTTGTAATAATTCTATTTATTGGATTCTATTGGCAAACTAAATCTAAATGTCGCACCTTTGCCTTTCTTATTGTTTTCAGCCCATATCGTTCCACCATGGGCATCGATGATACTCTTCGAAATATATAACCCAAGACCGGTTCCCTTGTTTGCTTTTGTCATAAATTTTGTGAACAATAGTGGTTCGATATCTGAACTAATTCCAATTCCATTATCTACAATACTAACCACAATTTCATTCTCGTTTGCTTTCTTATCTAGATTTATATATATATTATTCCTTTTTCAGTAAGCTTGATAGCATTATCAAGCAAATTTGAAATTACTTGTATTAATCTTCCTTTGCCGGCTCTCACAAGTCCAATTTTATCATTAATTCCAGATGGATTGTATATTATTTTAACAATTGATCTTTTATATTCTGATTGACTTTCGATGTCCTGTATAGCATCAGATATGACATCTTCGATATTAAGAAGTTCCTGATGAAGGATAAGAGGCCGATTTTCAATTCTCGTAATATCTAAAATATTCTCAGTGAGGGTCTTTAGTCTTTTCGCATTTCTTATAATAACAGTTAGAAGTTCCTGTTGTTTTTCAATATCAACTTTATCTCTAGCTTTGAGAATCTCAGCCAATCCTAGGATTGGTTGGATAGGTGCTCTAAATTCATGAGCCGCGATATTGATAAATTCAGTCTGCATCTTCTCCCTAAATCTCAATTGCTCACATAGATTAGCTACATGTTCATTTAATTCCAGCTCCTTCCAAAGGCTCTCAAATATTGTAATATATGACAAGACCGTTGACTTATGATTTGAATAAATTCCTAACCCTGCTGCTTCGTAAATACTATCGATGGTATCGTCTTTTAGCTCTACCACCAAAGAATACTTTCGGTCAACCATCAACAATGTAATTTTTGATTGCATAAACTCTACTATATGTTTAACATAAACCCCTAGTCGTCTTTTTATCTATTGAAATCTTTCTAATGTCCTCATTTGTAGGCGTTATTATTCTAATACTCAAATCCTTCCTGGCTTTCTTTACTTCTTCTAACAGCTGAATTCCTCCAATACGCACCTGTCTTAGAAAGGCATTACCTGTGGAGAATATTATCGTGATGTCTTCTTTGGCGGATCTTAGAAGATCAAAACCAAGCTGTTGTATCTCAAGAGCATCTGAAATAACTACAATGTCCCGTGTAGATTTTTCGTGTACTGTATCAGAAATGTTCTTCAATTGCTCTGCCTCTATCTCCTTAAGTTCATCTTCTTTAGGGATTGCCCTGTCCCAGAAAGGATCTGAAATATATTGATGCTGCCCAGAATAACGCTTAAAATCGTCGCCGTATACACTCAAAAATCTTTTGAACATAATCGCACAATCTTTGGAGTCAAATCTATAACTAGCCCAATCTATTGAAACTTCTACAAATTTGGATTTTTCTTCGCCACTAGTTAAGACTTTTCCGCATAATGGGCATATATTATGTCCTGGTTGCTGTGTCTCGTTGCTTATCACAAACAAATGTATTTACTAACCAGAGGAAGTTATACCTTACTATTCTATTCAAATTCGGTTTCGAATTATTTATCAAATTAATCAAGAAAAATACACATCGAATAAATTATTGGCTTTTTCATTAATCGTCAAATGTTGTTTAGTAATTACAATTTGATTCCTAAGATATTTACATATTCAGCCATAGTCCAAATCCCTTGTGTATTCATAAATTAAGAATGAGTCATTATCATTTTTTGAGTTGTTGTAATAAGTTTAAGAACCTGCATTGAATCAAATCCATGGTCTTTATTGTTCTAGTATGGAATAATATTTGCCGCAGTTTGATTAACCTTAAAGAGTATTTATTATTAGGTTCAAGTCCTGATATAATATTATTGTGAGTTGTATTTTGTTATCAGTTTCAGTTTATCATTTCCTATAATTTCAAATACCTTTGTTTACATCTCAAGCGTTTCAGTTTCTAATGGAAATGATCCAAATGGATATATAGATAGTTACACCTAATGTACTAAAAAGGGCTCATTTAGAACAGGATGTGCCTAGATTTTGTGTGGAAGTTCTATTACCTATTTTCTAGGTCTCAGTTCTATAATGATATTTGAGTAAGTAACACTGTACAATCAATATAGACTGCGATCGGCTCAACCAATAAATTGGGCGCGAAGAAAGCACCAGATTACGGTTGAGTTTCGGATCAGATGAATTATTTATTTGTTGTTAAATAGTTGAATCAGATACCGTCTTTATGAATTTCTATTCTAACGATTAGCGTAAATCACAAGACTGTGTAAACCGTTCTGAATGTTCCTTTAGGATTAATATTACATATCCAAGCCTAATTTTATTATAACTTTATTAAATTACTTCTGGACCTAAAGGTAATTAATTTCAAATTAATATTGTACACCACAATATGCGCTGGATTATTGATTAATCCGTGTTGATTTCACACTTTCCATTACTGACTAACGAGGATTGTTTTCTGGTGTGACATTGTATCCTAATGCTACTATTTGATCTCTCGTAATATAACCAAGGAGGTGAAATGTAAATTTGGATATTTTCTCAAGCCTGCAGTAAAATGTTTTTTTATATCAGTCATGCTTGTTATTTGAGCTGAGGCCAGCTCTGGATAATAGGTGCCAATTTATGTAGAAAAACGATTTCAAGACTATGATGAATCCCTACACTAATTCATCTCTCTGTCTGTTCTTTTGCGAATTTCTCGCTTTTCATTTTCAATTAATTGTTTGAATTTCATGATTATTAATTTTACTATCATCAATATGTGGAGCCAATAAGGTACATCAGTCTCATCTGCTGGCACGAGAAAATTATGTTTAATCACTAAAAAATTCGATTTACATGGCTGGATGTTCTTATATTTTATACGTATTAAATATTAATCGTTATTCACATAGATAATTTATATATACTATTATTAATTATATCACTGTCATCTATATCAGTAATTTCGATAAGGGAGATACATTTTGTGATTGCCTACATCGTTTTTGTGGTATCGTTGTTCCTATACCCAGCTGCTTATGTGGAGATATGATCAAATATCAATGCTGATTCTAGGATATTGAATGCAAATGCGTCTATGGCGACAAAAGATGTCATCCACAAGCTCCCTCTTTATCTTTACGCGTGATGTCGAAAATCTATGAACCGCTAATTGCAACAATAAGCATTGCTCATTATATATAGAGTTATGACAAAATTACCTATACCGCCACAATCCTATTTCATCCAGAACGGGTTGTGTCAGTAGATGTGTCTAAAATTTCATATACCATGATGGAGCCTTAAATATTCCATCTTGTGGTATTCGATCCTAATTCAAGTAATAATATAGAATATAGAATATACTCAAATTAATGGAACAGTTGTAGATCAAGAAAAGTCTGATACAAAATAAGTTTAATTTGTACCCGGAACTCAAAGGGAATCCATGACCTTTCATGGATGATACCTTAAGTTAGAAAATCACAAACTTAAGTAAAAGTAAATGTGTCCACAGATGATCCTGTTTTATATAGTCTAAGCCGGACGTAACCACATTGAGGTTCGAGCATCTCATAAAGCAGTGCGAATTCACATCATCACTATCAAGGCAACAGTAACCATGATTGCGGTAAAAGCCATCATAAAGATCAACTGAAGACGGATTCTATACCTCAGAGCATTCTGTTTGTCCAATACTAATCGGTCTTATTTTATACATGGTGTATGCGAGTTTCGTTCAGTTTCTGCTGATTTCTGGCAATTTTAAAATCTTCCGAAGTATTACCCTCATGCAACTCGTTCTCAGCTTCTTTTTTCAGGTGTTGTTCTCTATCTTGATCAGTAGTGAAGATCGATCCGCAAACAGAACATTGGAAGTCTGCTGATAATTTGGGCAAGTTTTCGCTTTCTGCATATTCTTCGTTGTCAGTATTTTCCACACTATTTGACATTGGCGAGCACTTTGTATTCGAATTGTCGATATATATTTGCTTATTAAGATTACTAGTATTCTCGACTTTGGAAAGTAAACTGCCGAAGCTTGAGAATTAAGAATAATATGTCAGTATGTGGACGCAACCAGACTGTTTCTAATCCGATCAGTCTTATATTCATATTTTTTGATTGATAAATACTTGATACTACAGCAATTTACTGGAAGATTGCACTGCAATATGATCTGGATATGAGAAATCAATCAAAAAGGTGAGTTCATCTAGTAGGATATTTACTATTACCTTGGACAGAATTTAGAATTGACTATACCGGTTATGCAGTATTGTTTGAAAACAATGGTTTAGATCGTACATAGTCATATATGGCCTTGAATTGCTATCTGCAGGTCAAGCATAGAATCGATTTTAACAAAAATTAAACCATGGGTGTCAGATAAGAATCAGGCTCGGGCTCTAAGAGTATTTATTATTTTTGCCTTATATTTGTTATCTAAAATTCCTGAGAAGTTTTGTATACTGACGAATCGAGGAAGACCAATTTTTATGTATATGAATGAAATAGAGCTACCGAAGTAGATAAAAAAATTTGGTCTCGTTTTCAGGATTAGCGACCAAACTACGGTCGAGGTATGCTATTTACCACCAAATATCTTTCCTATTACTGGAATCTTGGCTAGTGGATTTGATGACTGATTACCAGTCTTGTTGGTAGCAGCTCCAGATACGTTTCCTAATTTTTGACCCATTTGACCACTAGTATTTTGGGCGTGCAAAGGTTGTAAAACCTGACTTATCGCCAAAGTTCCTATCAATGCCGCTATTATTGCAATCATAGAGATTGTTATATATTTTCTGTTTGAATCTTTGCTCATTATAATAGAAACATTTTAGTTATATTTAAGTTTTAATCCAGAGCTAATGATTTACATGATCAAACATTAATTGAACACTACTTTTATATGCGTCCTGATCTTTAATGAACTTCATTTACTATTGAATAAATCCTAAACAATTTCTATTCTCATAGAATTTCTAATTAGCAGTAACATTATACTCATATTGTAATCTCGACATTACATTTCAACTTAAACTAACAGCTATCGCATAGGAGTATATGATACAAATTAAATTTTTGTTGAAGCAACTCACAATAAAATCATTAATCTTCGTTTATTAAATACGGTTTGTATTCAAATTCTACTATTCACTTGTGTATAAGGGCTCTGTTTCGTATTCAGTTTATTAAGACGGTGTTGTCCTAGTTTATATTCTTCATGTTTATCCTATACTATTAGCCCCATCACGATTTACGCATTTTAATAAATAATCTGGAGATCGAAGCAATTCATATAATTTATGCTGCACAACTTATAGGGACAACTTAATAGGCATGTCAAGTTAGGCATAATATAATTGCGCTAGAATTATATTATGGGATTATTTGGTATTATTAATTTATGATAATTAGAAGTCAACTATCTCAATCATATAATATCAAGTTAGGTTGAGTAATAGATTGCTATATTGCCTGTATTTTTTTGGTTATACCAATTATCGAATTTTGTGGATGTTTACATGTACAGATTCTTTTATGCGCTTTCGAATTATGAAATGAGAACTTATGATGACATCCAAGATAATTGCAAATTGGTTCCTTTTCTGATCCAAACACATCGACTATTTTTTTATCCTCAAGGATTTTTGTTAATAACGATGATCTTTTTTCTTTGACCATAGACTGAATACGGGAAGGCAATTAATTGCTCAAAAGAAGATATCTTTGGTTGGAATTAAACATTTGCAGCCAATATTCAGTATTTTGAACTTGTTCTCTCCCAATGACAATCCTAACAATTTCTACATTTTTTACATTTAATTCAAACCTGCGGGGCAAGATTCACAGTCATTTTTCTTTAATGTGATGCTCGAGATGAATTCATGCATGCTTATGTTATTAATAGGATATCATAATTATGCCATTTAGAGTTTGAGTATTAAACAATCCCGCTATGGTGCCATATGTCAATCTTGTTTGCCAGATTTGAAATAAGTAGTGCCATTTAGGTATTTAATTTTATGATACCTTTATATTAATTATTATAGTAAGCAGAATCGTTCATCAAAAATCACTTAAGTCTTCAATTGTCTAATCGAAATAGTCTCAACCCATATGGAGACGAAACCGAGCAATTCTATATATTGAGCAAGTCATTAAACTTACCTAACATGAATAATCAGGAAAATAGTGCAGTATGATAGTATCATAAATCATTCATAAAACAAAGCACTCAGTTAACCTGATTTATTTATAATAATAAGCATTAGTTGTTGCTCTAATACAAAACTGGTTATAATTCTAACAGGAAAAAACGAAAATTATTCAAATGTGCTTGAAACTATGTTAGTTTTTCTAAATGTTGTACTATCATCGGCAGAAAGGTTCCGACGTCAGTTACTATCCCAATAGCTTGTGTAGTCCCTCTATCAAGGAGCTTTGTTACAACTGATTGACTTATATCTACAGCAACAACCTTAACCGAAGCTGGCAACATATTACCAACAGCAATAGAATGCAACATCGTAGAAAACATCAAAACCATTTTTACATTCTTCAGTATTCGTTTGTACTGACGTTGAGCTTCTACTATATCTGTTACCACGTCCGGTATTGGTCCGTCATCTCTTATCGAACCTGCCAATACGAACGGGATACTTCTAGTGATGCATTCATACATTATTCCTCTTGTTAAAGCCTTTTCTTTAATCATGGCATTTAGAGATCCTGCTTTGAATACCTCGTTAACTGCTTGCATATGATTTCTATGACCCCTTATCACGAGTGTCCCATCATTTACTCGCATACCTAGTGATGTTCCCATCAAAGCATTCTCTACGTCGTGCACAGCCAAGGCGTTACCAGCCAAAAGCCCATCTATATACCCCATACGGATTAATTTTTCTAAAGCCTCAGATGCGCCAGAATGTATTAGTACCTGGTCCTGACACCACGATGATTTTTCCTTTCTCTAGATGTTTAGTTCGGTGTATATCCGAAGCAACTTTTCGAGCAATATGTTGAGTCGGACGCTCACTTGAACTAGTGCTACTCATAAATTGAAATATGTCCATTCCTTCCCTTGGTCGTTCTTGGGGAATTACTCTGATACCGCTCTCTCCAATCACGATCATTTCTCCCTCTTTAATATCACGTATCATTTTACATTCAGCCTTGTTACTTTTGGTATCTACTACAATGCACTTATCCATCATCATATTTTCAACATTGATCCATGAACCTTTATAATAAACCTGAGTGGTATTGTTAGTGGTACTATAAAAACTAGTAGGCATTACCATATTTTTCCTTGCTGGTTCAAGTTTGACTTGCTCGATCGACGCAGGCTGTGCTCCTTCAATATATAATGATTCTAATAATTCATTTAAATGCTCTGAAGTGTTACCGCGAATCAAAAGGCGGGCATAACTATAATCTTTCTTCATTTTACCTATACTGAATTCCACGACTTGGAAATCACCCTTAAGATCCATTACCTTGTCGAATATTTTTGTGAGAACCATCGAATCGATAAGGTGTCCTCTTACCTCAATTTCCTTCTCATAAGTCTTTCCACTCAATGACTAAAATCAATTATTATCTATCTAATTAAACGTTCATACTATAACGAGATATTATGGTCTTATAAATTAGAAGATTTCTATCAGGCCAATACGAGCATTGTTTGATACTTGTTCGCGTCAGATGAACCAAGAAGCTTGATTTGACTCCAACTGAGATGAAGATCATACGCTCTTGTGTTGATAATATACCATTGGAATCTAATTTGGTATCCACTTGCATTACAAGTAGAACGTTGAATAAATATCTAAACTATTACTAGAAGAAAAATTAAATCAGTATAATATTAGTGAAATATTAGATCTCTAATATTGCAATTTCAAAGTATGCTACCGTAATTGCTTAGCAACTTGCGAGTAGATGTAATCTCTAGTGCTATTATTGTAGATATGGTATATTCTAGATGTCATCAGCATGACATTCTTGAACGCCTCTTTCAAAATTACTCATTTCTATATATGAATATTATCTCAAATCGCTTTCTAACTTAACCATCCTAA
>CAVXZB010000054.1:0-6356 GCA_963765895.1 uncultured Nitrososphaeraceae archaeon
GAGTATGCTATGAAATACTTTTCTACTTGATAGTCATATGCATATGCATGATCATCGTTGTTGTGATAATAAATCTTCGGTTAATATTTAAGCAAATTAACCAAATATTACATATACCACATTCTCTAATTAACATTGGGTAGCTCTTATTGACTAACTAAATTTTTGAGCTCGATAGTGTCTAAAGGTAGTTAGAGACAGTTGATGGTTTCTGGATTTGTCTTACACGATCTATAGTCCGATTGAAGTTACTGAGGTGGATGGCTGGTTCAACGTTGATGTAAAAACCGCTATTAAGTGGTCTAGTATTGGATGTTGAAGGAGGAATCCTAAAAACAGAAACTTCTTTCTCAGAAACAGGGAACTATAGAAGTGCAGAGACAACTGCTACTATAACATATTGGTCTACTCCCAGACCTGGTGGAGCGATATACGGTCAAGGTAAAGTGGTTGTGATGAGTAAAGATAGACAGGAAATGGCAACCTGGACTGGACAGGGCATGGGACGATTTACTAACCTAGGAAAGATAAGATTAACAGGCTCGTTGTTCTTTAGCACATCTTCGACTGGAAAGCTAGCATTTCTTAACAACTTGGTAGGAGTATTTGAATATGAAACAGATGAGTTAGGAAATACGTCATCCAAAGCATGGGAGTAGAAGTGATTGTTGGCAGCGGAATATCGAAGACGTAAAACTAAAAGTGAAATGCAAATGTGCTAATAAAATCTTAATTTTTCCAATTTTATCTTGTCTTTAATATTCATAAAATAATTCACGATTTTAACTAAATGGTGCCATAATTCCCCATTTTAGAAAAGTAGGAAATACTTCGATCCTATAATAATTCTATATTTAGAACACATTATTTGGCGCGCCCATGCTAACAGAATGTCATTGCTTACTTAAGGGTAAGAAATAACAAAAGCAGTCTCGTTTTATTAATTCATTTTGATTGATTTTGTTGTTGCTGCAACGGAGATGAAGACGACCTTGATTGCGGCAATTGGAAGAATGGGACTGCGCCTCCTCCCTGTCCTCCGCCTAAAGAATATGGCAACTGTCCATTCCACCTATTGATTGCTTGCCACTGAAGATATTGAGGATCTTGTCTTAACTGCGATGTAATAATTTTAATTGCTTGTGATTCTCCACTAGCCTTTGCTATGTTACCCTTTGCCTGTGCTTGAGCTTGTACAACTGTTTGGTTAGCTACTACTTGAATTCCTCTCAGATTATTCAATTCGGTCAAGTACTTTTGATAAGCTACCACTTTGTCTTCTACTTGACTGGAGAATGCTGGCGAGAACCTAAAATCAGTAATAAATATGGTCTCTACTATCATGTCTTTTGCAGACAAGGAGTTTCTTATTGCATCTGCTATGACACCCTTAACAATCTCTCTTTTTGTGATTAACTCTTCAGCATCATATTTTGCCACACTTGCCTTAACTGATTCTTGTATTGTAGGCGCTATTACTCTATCTGCATAGTCTGGGCCCAACTGTTGGTAAACCTTATTTACATCAGCAGGATTCAGATGGTAATTCAATGCTATCACAGTTTGTACTTGTTGTAAGTCATTAGATGCAGCAGTTGATTCAGCTTGATATTTTAATGTACGAACTTCTAATGGTACGACTTGCTCTGCAAATGGTACTATAAAGTGTACACCTTCTCCCAATACTCTGTTTTCTACTGCACCAACGTATAATACAACTCCTCTATGTCCTGCTTGTACTATGACTACTGATTCAGACATCACTATAATAATAACGATAAATGTAGCGATCGCTGCAATAATTAATAGTTTTTTAGACCCCAGAAATGAGCCTGATCCTACATTTTCAAGAGGTTCTCCTTCGGGTGTCTTATTATTATGTGATTTTTTGAAAGGATTTTTCAACGAATATTTTTCCTTATTTGGTCTGTATGAATCAGACATATATTATATGTTTCAGTTACAGCAATAACCTGGTTCCTGTTCCGATTCAATATTTTTAATTATATAGATTAAGGTATAAAAAAACTAGGATTTTTTTGTGTCAATGTCTTTAATAATGGACTTTAAGAGTACAGTGCAATTATATTATTGCAGATTCATTCTATCTTCAAGAAGTAACTGATAAGTTGAAATTATTATTTTATTTATAGCACAAAATAAATCAGTAAATGTGTTTAGAACACATTATACCCTCACCAAACCTTAATCTTCATTTTTAGTTTTTACACATTGTTATCTTTGACCATTTTCACCCTCTGATCACTTTTTTCCTGCTCCTATACTCATATATTGGCTGCTTGCATTCAATATTTTCTCAATTTCATTTATTTTATTATTCACTACAGATTCTTGTCGTTGTTCACTTGTCATTTAGTCTTATTAAGACTATATAAATCAAAATCTTGTACTTTTTCAATAAATATAACCAAGGACAAACAAACATACCATCGAAAGCAAAGAAATGACCAGCTTGGCCAGTTCAATGGAAGCTGTCATTATATTGTTATTCAAGATATTGTTATCCAAAGAGTATAAAACAAACCAAATGGCAAGGAGTATGCTAGGTAGGTAGATAGTAAGAAGAAATGAAAATGTTATGAAAGAAGAAACCGGACTTGCCACGTCTCTTGAAGACGAAGAAATCGTGAGATACACGAACGAAGTCCTAAAGGTCAAAATGATGATTCATAGTTAGTACAACTAAATAGTTCCCTGAAAGTTGGTGACACTATTTTATTCCGTAATATCCTTCTGTAGATGTACATACTTCTGAGGCATTGTCTAAAGATAGATTTATCTATCTTCATATTCGCTACTTTACTGCATATTGAACAATTATTCTGAAATAATTTCTTTGATTAATCTGTGCTTTCAAAAACAGGACTAGTCTCTACCAGTCTTTGCAAATCAATTTCAGATACACTTCTCGATCACTATAATACATCTGTTGAGAAGAATATGGAATATATAAAACCTGAACCTGGCAGGCAGGAAGTCAAGGATGGTATGTATTCTTGAAATCATTACCACCAGGCCAACATACGATCTTTTATAACATTAGTGTCACTCCTACAGGTCCTCTTACATCACCGCGGATCCATTATGGAAAGGATGACCTTATCCTGATTTACTTTGTACCAGAGGTAATGCACAGCGCTAATATTTGGATTCAAACAATTCTAATGCATCGTGCTCTCCTTTTTCTATTAGTTGCTTTATTGTATCTTGAGTAAAGTCGGCCACTTTATTAGATATGTCATTAGCATCATTTTTACGTTCGACCCGAAATACCCTATTGAGTTTAAATCGACCATTCACAAGATCCTTGTATCTTCCACTATTGTCTTTACCGTCATCATCCTTAAAAGGTGTCTCTAAAATACTATTAAACTCCTTTTCTAAATCAGGATCATTATTTTTAGAAAGGGCATTCTTAGAGAAGTCCATCAACCTAGTAACAAAATCCTTGTAGTTTGATACTAAGTGCGCGGAGTATTCGTCATAATGAGAGTTTCTGTCACAGAAGGTAATATCATTTAGTCTGGCTTTAACTCCATCATGATCGAATGGTGGAATAAATGCCTCTATCTTTGACGGATGTAAGTTTACTATGTATACTTCTAAGTCAGGAATTATATTTTTTCTTTCTACTATTGTCCAATAATCCTCATGAGCTTGTAATAGTTCCCTAAATGGCGTATTACTTAATAAACCACCGTCCCAAAAGTAACGTTTCCATTATTATTTCCTTTATCCGAATGTTTATTTTTCACGCTCTGATCCATAGGAACTTTTGCATAATCATATATCTCCGGAAGTGTTCCACTCGCCATAACATGTTCTATAATAATACCTGGATACTTGATCACGTGTTGATATATTCCACTTTCCTTTTCACACTTCCCATATTCTGATTTTCTAGAACCATCAGATTTAGGATAACTGTCAAATGTTACTGTCTCTCCTTCCAATACATCTATACTGAAGACCAAGAGTCTAGGTTCTTTACGACCGTTTTTGTGAAATGTTGTAGCAATAGGAAGAATACTAGCATAGGTTTGTATGCTTTCTTTCAATGGCTCAATAGTGTGGATGAAACTCCATTTGTTATATTCGTCATCAAAGAATTTACAATCTGGTCTCGCCGGAAGAGGCTTATTTACCCTAGGCGTTCCAGCTCCAAAAAAATACTGTGCAGAATAGTATCGCCGAGCAGCCTCCTTTGAAGCAGTAACTGAGAAAACTTTTTGATACCATTCCACTTCGTCTGTGTTCCATATATTCCACTTGTTAATTGTATCTATCTTTATATTCGAGGCTAAACCCTTATTATCTTCTATCCAAAATTTTTCAAGGTATTTTATTGCTTCTTCCCAGCGCTTGGTTTCATCCTCCCAATTTTCAGTTTCTAAATATCTACTCACTAAAACAGCACTATTCATCGCACCTATGGAAGTCCCAGCAACTATGTCGAATAGCAATCTATCTTCTTCATGATTTTCCTTGTCTGCTTCTTTGAGTTTTTTACATAAAGTCTTAAGTACACCTACTTCATAAGCGCCAAGTGCTCCTCCACCTCCAAGGACAAGAGCCCTCTGTGTACCTGGTACATTATTTCTTTCAGACATTATGACAACATACCTAAATCCCTATTCATTAATTTTCTTAATATGATCGTTATACGAATAATAAACAAGAGTTATAAAATACCTTAATATCAACTTAGAATGAACCTGTTTATGTAAGTTCCTCCAACAAGAATCGCGGAGGAAGAATAAAATCTATCTCTACATGTCAAATGCCTTTAACAAGCAATAGATTAGAGTGTTGAGATCGTCATCCGAGAAAAATAATCTAGACCGAGATATGCAAATACCCTATCATATATGTAATGGATATGACAATCATCAATTAAATTTCCATTTAGATCAGGAAAACAAATCCTGTTCTACTCTCGCATACTGATTAAGATCGTTTGTAGTATAGAATTGTGGTTCTTCTGGTTGTGTGTCCCCTATTCTATTTCCTGTCAAATCATATCTGTAAGTAAAATCTGCTGGATTATCGTCAAGAGAGCCAATTAAGGCATTAATAGATAACTGTTAATTTAGTTCCTCTTCTGGTTTGGGAGTGTCATTAGATTGAAATTCTGCTGGATTAAATTGAGCCGGTGTATCTCTGAAAAATTTTGTCAACTACCGTGCTGAATTGTACTTATACTTATATCCAACATTAACAGTTGGAGTATTTTCATTTTTAATCCTTAGATTTCCTGCAGCGTCGTATAGATGTTGAATTCTCAGAGAGTTGCCTACTGTCTGACTTCTACAGCGGTTGGAAGAAAGTCTATTACCTTTTGTCAATTTGTATTACCTATAGCTCAATGCTGTTCTTTGCGCAGAACGATGATAGATTCCTGGGAGAGAAATAGGCTAAATTCTACCAGGCTCACTGTGGACACAACTCCTGAATTTCAGTAGCATGCTCTTGTAGTTATTGTATTGTGAAATAGAATTTAGATCACGATCATCCTATAAAGTACTGGCTCTTGCTGACAGATGATAAAAATATCTTAGGAACAGCACTAAGCATTGCTTACCTATTCTAGATGGCATATTATTTGTACCTGCAATTCTAGTTCTTTGGAGCTTAAGAAGAGGAGATTTAGCATATACACATTGGATTCTAATGTCATTGTTTATAATATTTAATGGTATTGGAGATATTGGCTTTGGATATGGTGCAGTTTTAGGAACAGTAATAAATCAAGAATGGATTTGGGACTTTTCTTTTACGCTGGCTATCTTGCTCTAGTGTTTGCATTATTTTGGCAAAGCCGGTATCACTATTATTCTTATATCGTTGTCCGTAACAATACTGATATTACCACAGAGAACATTCCTAACAACTAATTCCAGACCGTTATTTGAATACTCTTTCGGTGAATACAGAGTCCAGAGTGTTAGTCGTATTATTTGTCCACATCAGTTTTTGCATTTACTAAACATAACAATATGCATTTGAGTGTATCTATAATTATCTGGTCATCATAGAAATTTTGCTTTTCCTTATGTGATTCATAGTTTCTGGCAGGTACAAGGAAACCGGGCAAAGTATTACAGAAGCATTAGCAATTAATGTCTTCATCTCTTCGTTTGACTTCAACTGCATGATTAATATACCTATTCCAGTCGGCGTAGCCTAAAATATTACCATCCCATTCTATCATAGTAGCGACACCTTGCTCTTTCGACTGATGTAATTCCATTTCCCTAGCAAACGCATGTACTGATTTGCAAAGCTCGTTGCAATGCAGAAATATCGTTTTCTGTTCGAACGAGGATATGAGGATA
>CAVXZB010000055.1:0-8635 GCA_963765895.1 uncultured Nitrososphaeraceae archaeon
AGTCTTGATGGATCTGCCATTCTTCCTAAAAAGGCTTGTCATCTGCCATCAAACTAACTACAGCGGAGTTTGAGTCGGTATAATGTACCCAGTCAGTCATAAAGCATCTAGCATATACTTGGATCGGCGACTCGACCAAGTGGTCTGGCTGGATATTGTCGATGGGCTCGATAAATGGTATCAAGGGTGGAGGAAACTTATAATTGAATCTAGTATTATTAGTTGTATCACTAAGCTACATATGTTAAAACTAAAAAATAATTAAGTAGAATATAGAGATACAAGGACATATAATTATGGTCACAACAATGAATGGAGTTTCTAACAAGATCAAACACAAAGGTTTACTAGAAGTCTACGGAACGATACCCTTTCAACAATTTTATTACCAAGGAGGAGAATCTGATGCAGATACAATAAAACTACTAGTCGAGTCGATGAGATTTAACCATAACGGGAATTCGGCATGGCATGATGTTTCATACACGTTTGATGATGCAAAGATAAGAGATAAAAAAAGTGATCAAGATCAATAAGATAACGATTAGACTTCAAGGTGTTGATGCTCCTGAGCTACATTATGAAACCGAACCCCTAACTGACCAGGACAGAGAACCAGATATAAAACATAATTGGAATTATTCCTGGTTTAGAAAAGGGTAAAAGAGTGGGAGCAAATGTCTATTAACCGATTAATTGAATTATTTATTTCTGCATCTAAATCGTGGCAATTGACTAGAACATCGTATCTAAATTCAGAAGCTGTAACATCTCTTCAAATATATGAGCGTGAGAAGAAGGATCCATTCTAATAAGCGGATATAGTAACAATTTAAAATTAAAGTAAATGCGGTGTCACGTTCATATCGTATCCGCATAGTTTTATTCCATATTTTTCGAGTACTCGCTTCCAAAACTGCCGTCTAGAACCAAAGAAGCTCACCAAGTGCCCTAGTTAACAAACAGCCAATTTAGAGGCCGTAGTCTTATTTTTAGAAATTTTCAGCCAATCTTCAATAACATAAATCAAGATATTTTGGGGCGGATTAATTACCCTAATCAAAATAAGTCACCACCGAAAATATTGTTTGTGGTCATGATGATTGGCTAATAAACACCCTGAAACAATATTTCTTATCATAGTCTTATCAGTATTACTTGTTCTTTCAACTAGATCAACAATATTTGAAAATGTATTTGCGAAATATTATAATGCAAACAGAATGCCTACAGAAGATAACTTGTGTAGATATCAAATATCTCAAGCTAATACTGTTTGTCCTACTTACAATCTAAATATTCGTACCCATACAGACAGGATGAGCGAGCAAGATTTCAATTTCGATAATTCCAACACTCTTGCTGGGTCATTTCTAAAGCACTATAATGAAGAGCGAACAGATGAGTTAGGATACGACGGTGATCTTAATCAAAGTGATAATGCTTCCGGTGTAGGGGATGTTAATAGTAGTGGGAATGTAATGCCAGCATTCGTGAGTCATAGCCATGATGGTCCGGATGGCGGCCATTATGATGGAGGTAATCATCCAGGTACAGGAGATGGTGACAGAGGAAACGGAAGCCATCATGGTAGTACCAATGGTAGAGGTGGTAATGGTAATGGACACAACGATGGTAGTAGTCATAATGGAAATAATGATCAAAATAACAAACATAGCGGAGATAGCAACAACAACAACAACAATAACAACAATAACAACAATAACAACAATAACAACAATAACAACAACATACGCAGATGTATACCAGTAACTCTCAGTGATTCGCCTGGTCAAACTCAACCATTAGAACTTTGCTTAGTTATTGGTGTGGATACAAATGTCGCAACTGAAATCGGAAATGCGACATTTACCCTAAGCCAGTCAAGTGGAGGTGAATTCAAATTAATAATTAATGGATTGAATGGCCAGACTCAACCAGCAATTATAACCACAAAGTCAGGTATGAGAACTCCGATCATTATCCCTGGATTGGGAACTGGAAATGTTCTCATTGGAGTTTTTATTCATTAATTCTGGATATGCCAATATCTAATTGCCAGTTTACATGAAGGATTCCTTACCCAATCCCTACATTCTATTGGCAATGAATTAAAAGTTGATACATCAGAGACTAAAAACCTATGCATTAATATCCATTCTTACATATTCAGTACTGGTTTAATTATTTATTGCTGCATAACATGATCGTTCCATCTTAGTGAGACAACTCATAAACAATGACTTAGCTGATGCAGGCGGCCCCATAACAGAATATGAACCAGTTTGTCTGAATTTATCGATAATTGAAATATCTCCTTTAAATCTTCAGAACCCATGACAGGATCAAATATTCTGTCGGTCCTCCCACTTTATATTTAGTGAAGTTATTTTCTGGGGTTATTTTCTCAATTACTTTGTTTAATATGCCAGGTTCAAACTGACTTCGTCTCAAAAATCCAGCAGTAACACCTACTGCCATGCTAGATGTAAACGGAATGTCCAGATTATCTATGCCTAGTGAAACAATATTGAACTGGCCTTAAGAGATAATGGAGATTGAATTCGGTATCGTGCTTGCTATTTTGTCAATCTTATCTAGATTCATTGTTATTAATCCTTGATACTGTAGGTACACTAACAAAGAGAGTAATCCACCTAAAGCATACAATACAAGTGAGTACTTTACGAGGAAAATATCCAGTTAATACACCTATCAAGAAACCTCCTCCAACCGTAATTAAATCTAGGATTTTCCTTCAGTTTTTATTTTTATCTCATAAATACCCACATAACAGAAAACGGACTTTCTTTTTCACGCTTATAGAAATCATCATGGTATTTGTAAATCATGGCTTTATCTTTATTAATAGGATGACGCCCTGTATTACTATCATTAAGACATCTTTGAAAACAAATTTCTTTACTCGCCAACAAATTAAACGAAACAATCTTATATTCTCGTGCTCTGAATTGATTTAACCATTGAGGATTGGCTGTGTGAGAGTTACCGTAAAACATCATACCAATAACGTGATTACTTTTAAACACTTTTCAAGGTTTCTTTAGAATAGGTTTTCATCGGGATAAGTAATATCAAGATCTAAAACGCAAGTATTACCTTCCCCTAATTTATATACTAGGGTTTCACAAACAGTGGTTTTCCCAGAACCAGCTGGTCCTCTTAGGATTATTAGACGTTTCATTATTATCGTACATCCCAATTTAGCATATCAGTAGTTTTCATGCGGGTTCATTTACAATTTGTCATTTCTTGCTATCATATATATTTGATACAAGATATTAGAGTCAAATCTTCCATCAGAGATTGACATCGGCGACAAGCACTTATGTGGTAGTGTATTCCTTCTTTATTCTGGCTTTTGACAAGACCCACTTGTGGGAGTAAAATTTGCTGTTATGTTACTCATCAGAGGATTATCAATATTTCCATGGTGTATGAAAATGCAATGAGCAAATATTAATGCTCCACAGGTGTTGCGGCGCAGCATTGTCATTTTCGTGCAAATAAGGAGTGACGGGATATCTTATAAAATGAGTAATCAACATAACTATATATCTTAATGCTATCTGATAAATATGGAAATTATGCCGAAATTACTAGAGCTTGGCAGCAGCTGTACATTACCATCATTTCTCAGGTTACAAGGGATTATTTATATTGAATAATGCTTGTTGAATGCATGAATTCATAATCTTGAATTTATCTTATTTATATCGTCTTTGTTTTCTTAGTCTATCAATTAGAAGAATAAATTTGCCCTCCTTGCTAGAGTCGGACTAGAGTCGATTTACAACTTTTTTACCAGGATTCATTATAAACTTGGGATCGAATATTTTTTTGATTTGCTGAAAAATTGAAACTATTTGGGAACCATACATGAATTCAATATATTTAGTTCTAGCAATTCCATCACCATGCTCTCCGGTTATTGTTCCACCACAGCTGATTGCTTTTGTAAAAACTTCCTCTGCTAGGTGATCATATAATTTAATCTCATTTTGAGATTCTATGTTTATCATTGGTCTTGTGTGCAGATTTCCATTACCTGCGTGACCGTAAATTACATAATCTAGTTTGTTTTCAATATATTTTTGTAAAATAAACTCAGCATAATCACAAAGAACGTTCGGAGATACTACTGTATCTTCTATAAGGCCCAAAGGTTTTCTACTGCCCACAGTCAGCTTAGTGATATTATTTAATGCATTTTTTCGCGCTCTCCATATTCTTTCTGAGCTTTGTTCGTCTGATACACTTTCTAACACAGTAGACATAGATGACAATTTTTCCTTACAGCCAGCAAATTTCTGTTCGACGTCCATAAGATTGTCCCCTGCGAATTCTACAAATAATAAACAACCATTACCTTGATGTCTACCATCTTTACTTGTCACTTTGTAAGATGATTCCTGAAAATTCTGTAATACGGTTTCATCCATCATTTCTAGGGCGACGGGGGAGAATTTCAAGATGAACGGAACAGCCCTCATTGCAGATAACAAGTCATTAAAACCAAATACAATTGTAGTTCTATAAAGCGGAATGTCTATAATCCTCAGTTTTGCCGAAGTTACAAGTCCTAACGTTCCTTCTGAAGCAGCAAATAGTTTATGTGCATTGAATTTTTTATCTTTGATTACTTCGTCAAGACGATAGCCACATGAATTCTTTGTAACGTTTGGATATTTATCTTCGATTAGTTCTATATTACTATACAATGATAGTAATCTGTACAATTTTTCTATCTTGTCATCCTTGTCATCGTCTGTGTACCTTTTGTCGTAATTGATATTTGTATTTGTATTTGCAATTGTATCTCCACTACCAATGGTTCTGAGATTACCATCAGAGTATGCTACATTGATAGTATCTAGATAATCAATTATGCTGCCATATCCTAAAGTATGAACGCCACTTGAATTATTAGCAATCATACCGCCAATAGTGCAATAATTGCTACTTGCCGGATCGGGAGGTAGAAATTTGCCCTTTTTCTTTAATTCTTTATCCAATACACCCTTGACTATCCCAGGTTGGACTAGTACATGATCAGATTCAATTTCCAAAATCTTGTTCATATGTTTCGTAAAATCGATAATTATGTTATCGTTAAGTGATTGTCCTAACAGTCCTGTCCCTGCTCCTCTTGCAGTTATAGATACATTTTTTGAATATCCGTATCGACAAATTTCTGCAAGATCATCCTCATCTAAGGGGAACAATATTACAGATGGTTTAATTGAATAATGACTAGCGTCGACAGAATATACTTTCCTGTTCCATTCATCCGAAAGTATTTCACCTCTTGCTATGAGCTTTAGTTCATCCGCTATTGACATCATAATATTGTCGATAATATCAAATGTTAATTAGATAGTCCATATACCATCTATAAATATTGCGAGCTGCTAGACTAGGTAGCTCAAACGAATGAAAAAATCAATCATCACGGGAGCGATCATGTTGCTATTCACTCTTCTATCAGCAGTAGCGGCAGCGTCGCTATCAACGGCAGCGTCGACGTTACTACCATCATCGCAACCGATGCCTATGCCAACTTTGTGTAAGCAGCCAAATTACTGTAGTACTAACCCGCAAGCAAGCATCAGATATCCAATTTCTGGTTCCATTTGGCTTCCCTACTCCCAATATAAGTTCAAATAAAAAGCATTGATGATCTGAGATGTCTGATGCATAAACGCATTCACCCATACCAGCGTAAGAGCGTATTAATATGATTTGGTATAATCTTAGGATCGGTTATCATAACTGCTAATCTGATTGTAGTATCTCTATTATCATACTTTCCGAGGCACGGTCGATCATTACTATTTTTGACAATAGGGATAATTGTATGGTTCTTGGCTGACTTAACTCTTGCATATGGACACTTCGTATTTCATTTCGAAGAGGAGCAAATGTTAGTAGTTTCATTTGGAGATCTTTTCTGGATCTTAGGATATGTATTTTTGTCGTTGCATCTTTTTAGCGTTCTCAGACTCAGTACGTCGCACTCAGATCATGGCACTAACTGTCATGGTAGTTATTGTAATTTGTGGATTATCAATCGCCTATCATATAATATTCTCATCAGAACATCTTGTATCAGCAGAGGAGTTCCTCGTAGGAGAGACTAGAGCTGGTTTCATTGACCTAGCGCGTTCAATTTTGTACGTCATTCTAGATTTGATCTTTATTATATCCTCTGTTATCATCTTAACTGCAAGTCGAAAAGACTATTATAATTTTATACCATGGATGCTTTTTTCACTCTCTTTGCTTACAAATGCCATTGCTGACCAGGGATTTGTGCATCATTTTCTACAGGGCAGCACAGAAGAAATGTGGACCTGGGATCTTTTTTACATGACAGACTATATTCTTATAGTAGGTGCATTTTATTGGTATAACCGGTTCCAAAACTCCGTGACGATACTGAGCTAATACTCATTTCAGCAAACAAATCATTTAGAATGGATAGTAATGTAACTAGAGATATGGAGATAGAATTCTATAGAAATACCTAGTAAATTATTACAGTGATTGCTTTTTGAGTGAACTGACTAGTCTATCTTATCACCTATCGATCTTATTAATGTCTTGACTATCCTCATGGCTGTGTAGAAACCATCTCATACAGTCAAAGCTTTGTAAGAGTATAATACCAATAGTCTATTGAAAGAATCAATGTACGTCAGACTTGCAGGTACTATGTTCCGTGTTTTGAAGCATGCAAGGATTCCTCTATTTTCTAACAGGAAAAGTAATCACATATTTACAATATGGCAGCACATAGTTCTAGTTGCTATACGACAGTATGAAGGTAAGAGTTATAGAATGTTTGTCGAGTGGTTAATTGAAGCCTATTACCTAAGGTCATTTCTACGGTTGTCACGTATTCCTCATTTTACAACATTGCAAAAGTTTACAGATAGAATTAATAATTCATTGCTTGAAAAGATAATTTCGTCATTCATTGTAATTAGTGGTACCAAGCATATCTTTGCAGGAATAGATTCAACAGGATTTAAGATAACTCATGCATCACAATATTATACTGATCGAACAGAATTGAGAAGAAAATATGCGAAATTATCTATTGGAGTAGATGTATTACAACAAATCATATGTACAATTAAGATAAGACGAGCTCCAACAAGGCATGATAATGTAGATTTCAGGCCAATTATAACAAGGACATCAAATATTCTTCCATTATCTGTAGTTACAGCTGATAAGGGTTACGATAGTGAAGATAATCACCTTCTCGTAAGAGAGGACTTACATGCATTCAGTATTATTCCTGCTCGATATGAACATGTACCGATGTGGAGAACACATGGTAAGTACAGAAAGCAGATGAAGCGTGGTTACTCCAAATTGCTGTACAATCAACGAAACAAAGATGAAACCATAATATCAGTTATAAAACGACTATTTGGAGAGAATCTTATGTCTAGATTGACTAGAATGCAGAACAGAGAGTTATCATTTAGATGTATCACCTACAATATGCATAGACTGACTAATCTTGTAATATTGATGATGTTTTCTACATAGCCTTTGCTTCATTCATCTTTTGATATATTAATCTAAAATTTCCTCTCCATCAACCATAAATGTTATACAATTATCAAATGTAGTTTCACCAAATCTGCTACGCGTTCTCAAATACACATTCTTAAAAATCACAGGAATTTATAAATCACTATTTAACGTACGCTGTTAAGTTGGAAAGACTAGATTCTTTTCTAATTTTATAATGACATACCAAGAAAAATTACAACTGAATTTAAGATATAGTCGATAGTTATGGGATACAAATAGTGTAATCCCGCCGACAATTAGCTAATCTTGTAAGGCTATAAACTATACTAGTTTATATAATAGATTAACCTGGAATAAATTCTTACATCAGCTGGAGTAAATACACGTACATAATTCTGCAAAACTTGTCTCACATAATGATCTTTTACGTAAGTCAATTCGAAAATATACCTTAGAATCAAGGATGCTGAGCTTAATTGGAGATGCTGAAATAGAAAACGAAATTCAAAGAACCGTTACTAAAATTACAACTAATAAAGCAGTTTAGCAATGAGTAAAGAAGATATAGAATTGGATGAAAAGGAATTAAGGAAGTATATTGACTTAGTTGTAAAAGAAGTTAAAAACGACGTGTGATGCGGATTAGAGTGTAATGGTTTACCTTTCCATTTCGCAAATATCTTGGTTTTTATCATAAGAAAGTTATTGATGCAGTTATTGCATGATCGTTATAACCCAGGTCTCAGCTTATGGCCATAAGCACTCTAAACAATCTTTTAACATCGGACCAGAGACCAATAAAATCTTTCAACAGCAACAAATTAGTTAACTGTGCATTAATAAAATCTTAATTCCTCTAATTTTATCTTGTTTTCAATGTTAATAAAATAATTTATAATTTTATCCTTTTTACCTTTCTGTGATTGATCGAATCTAGATACATCAATGAATGCCTCTTTGCCCCGATATATGTAATCATGTCCTTGTTCCGGCACCGTATCCAACATTTTTCGATTTGTTAGTGCTTGATAAAGATCTTGTTTATTTTTATTTGAACAGTAGC
>CAVXZB010000056.1:0-43599 GCA_963765895.1 uncultured Nitrososphaeraceae archaeon
AGCATATAATACTAGTATTATCCGGATGTAGCCCCTGATAAAGACCGAGACCAAAAATTATATGACTGATTCAATTCTTCCAATTCCTCGACCAATCTTTCGTATTAGCATAGACCTTGATATCTCAGAATCACTTTTATTGGCAGCTAAATTGATTAAGACAGAGAAGAACAACAATCTTTGGCAGAACTATGACAATTGCTGTATACAATCTCTATGCCACATTTACTCTGATTTATTAGTTTTATACGTATTTTCTTTTCAGAAGACCAGCTTCATTTTATGTTTTCAGAAATAAGAAGAGTACTGAAATCGAACTTCTTTTCTATTAAAAATCATAACAATAGATCGTATGGTAAAGGTATAGAGATAGCACCCTGGATCTGGACAGTTATGGAACGAGTCACCGAACTCAATAATTACAGAAAATGGATGTTACTAAGAAATGAACTACCCGCTTACTTGCTTATCTTCAGGCGCTTGACTTTGGCCGCTATTACCGTTGCTAGTGCCGCCATCAGTGCTGTCAGTATCACTGCCACTTCCAGGATCAGAACCCTTGTCGTTGCTTCCACTGCTATCGCTGATAGGTTGCTGTCCATCATGGAGTTTTTCACTCCCCTCCTCCTGCCGGAACAGGACACTTCCACAGCGTAGGTATACCGTTTCTGTCCCATGCAATAAGCGCTTTAACGCCTTTGTCCACCATGACCCTACTATCTCATCCCCCTACTACTTCCACCAACCCACAAAAACTGGGGTTTGTAGTTCGCTCTTGATGTCCTTGAAGACACCTAGAACAAACAGCAGGCAGCCGAGACCTATAGCAAGAAGGCCAGGGTTACCCTCTACTGCTCCCAGTGATACTCCTACCGTTGCTATCGCTGCTCCTCCTGTGGTCAGGATCTTGTTTAGTACAGACATATTGCTACTGCTATCTCGCCTCCTTCAGTTGCTCAAGGTACACTGTAAAGCCTTTCCGTGCTCGCGTCTCTATAACCATCAGTGTCTCACGTTTCACAGTCACTGGACCATGAATTACCCTAATCTGGCCCCATTCCTCAATAGCCATCATCGCTTGCATCTTACTTACTCACTACCCCTGCTGCCTGTTGCCTGCTGTTGCTGCTGATGGCGGTGTTCTTCTATCAGCTGGAGTAGGAGCTGGTCATAGGTCTGACCCGTCCTACCGATAACCTTGAGCTCGTCCCTCGTGGTTGATTCCAGTAGTATGGTTACTTTTGCCATTCTTCTCTCCTTGCTCAATAGTATAATACCATATGCAACGATATAGTGAGTGGGTCTACAGTGTAATGCTGTGCCTGTTTGGTTGGTTTAGTTACCCTTTTTCTAAACTATTTCAAACGGATCTATAAACTGGTCTACCTATTTCTATACCACTCTGCTAGTGGGCTAGTCGCTGCTATCGATTTTACTGGCAGCGTTGCTCCTTTGAGGTACTTTCCAGATTCCTCTAGTAGGAGAATAAAGTGTATGGAGATAGAAAAGAAATGACTTAAAGATAAGGTAGGCATACGTACAATACCAACCGCTAACATTGGAGAATTAAAACAACTAATCGAAACCCTGCAAAACGCACCAAAAGAAACCACTTTTGTCATATTCAATTCCACCGAGGGGCATTGTACACGAAAAACACAAGTGTTACTATAAGCAGTAAAAACAGTGTACGTTTGGAATGGAGTGAGCGAATAGGCATGAATGCCAAATTTAAAACAAAGACTGGGATTATATCACCTAGAAATCAGAAGGACTATCCTACCGCAATAGGAATACTACCTGAATTTTGCCTGAATGAATTGAAAGTAATTAGGTCGGCGTTAGTCTTTTTCCGTTTCCTTGTTTTCGAGGAAGCGCCTAATTTCAGGGATTTGGAGCAGGCCCTAGCGAAAGTTAATAGATTGCTACAGGATAACTCGAATTGGCTACCACTTGTATGTATACCGTAATGTTTTTTGTAAACTAACTAAAGACATGGTTTGGTTAGTGATATAATATGAGTAGTAAGTTACTATTTTTGGTTATTATTGCTGCCTGCAATACCAATAACTGTCTTAATAAGGACTAGCACAATAGGGGTAAAAGCACAGTCACTAAATGAAGTTAATCTGACCAGGATAAAAATAGGACAGGAATTTGTAAAAGAATGTAATAAAGAGGTTGGTAGAAATCCTAACGCATACTTAACATTTATGGCATCAGTCAAATGTACCAATGCACTAAATAAATTAAAAAATATGACTGATGGTGGCGAGATTTATAGAGAGACTATGAATGTACAGTTGGCATTAGCAAATTGGTAGGATAGCCACATGAACTAGATCAAACTTCCGTTAATTCTAGAAAGACAAACACATGATGAAATTCTACCCAGAGTAGAATATAGATTAACCAACAAGGGACAGGAGTTAGTAGAATCTGTTATCTATCTATTAAACTGGATGAAAAAATGGGCAAAAGACTAGTGAAATATGCATATGTAAAACTCAAGAATAAAAAATATATCTGTCAAAATGAAGTGTCAATGAAGAATAGTTGCTTATGCTTTACGCATAGAAACAGAATTAATTATGAAAATAGTCTGGGATTGTAATAAAGACAATACAGCAGATAGGTTATGTTGATGTGCCACAGGTGGGGTTCAAGAGATAATATAGAAATTGTAGGTATGAACGAGCATGATAACCTGAGTAATAGTGAGAAGATGATGACAAAGAGCCAAACAAAACTGGAAAATTCATGCTAACTGTCTATGGCAGAAATCTCACTCAAAAATTTGTCGCAAGCTCTTTTTGTCTCATGTGACAATGTTATATGTAGGAATATATCAATTAATAAGAAACATGAACAAGAATAGAAATTTATATACTCTATCGTTGCTTTTCATCTTCCTATCTATTTCATTAATATCTGCACAAAATCTCATTAAAATTACTAACTCATTGCCTGTTTACGCTCTGAGTTCAAAAGCAAAAATAATCGAGATAGTTACAAAAAATGTTAAGTCTAGACAACAAGATAATGGAATACAAGCGTCAGGCCACTTTGCAAATAATCAAATACAAAATGGTTCAGTAACATGGATACAGGGGTGGTTTATGGGATCTCGTAGTACGTAATGATACTAATATGACTAACCAGATCTCTAAAAATACAAGTGCTCCTACTCCATCTCCCAAAGCCGCTTTTTCAGCTAATTTTACTATGGTAAAACCTGATGGTGGCGAATCTCATATGCATTCAATTAATAATTTCGTATCAAATGATGTGATAATTGGTGGTGGCGATTTGGTAATTACTGGAATTGGAAATATTTATTCTGATGGCGCTATAAAGTTCAAGCAGGTTCCTATTACTGTGCATCTTATGGGAAGACAGCATGTACTTGGTCTTATCATAGATACAGTCAAAACGGAAAATCATTTTGCAAGTACTCATGAAATGTTTGGTACATTAATAAACGGTACAGGATTGGAGAAGATTGAAAAGACGCTAGCACCAACAAAGTTACAGTCGCCGGAGCAGCAAAACAGAAAAAGTATGAATATGTCTATGAGTATGAGATAAATTCTTCATAGGCCTGGGTCACAGCCCCTTTTCCAAATTCAATGCTTAAAACCTTTGCTTCCTAACACATGTATTAACAATATTATCAATCAAAAAATGTTTACAGTTGGATTAATAGCAACTGCTATTTTTCTTAGGAGCCACAATGACTCTCTTCATTAGTGGTATTAGTACTGCCTCGATAGCAAATGCACAACAAACAACCGCAGCATCAAAGCACGTTGTAAGAGATTCTGCGACAATCTTGTTAGAGGGAAAATCCATTCCTGCTAAAGGTTTCATACACCTTTACGATACTACCCCATATATGATAACAAATGTGCATATAGTCGCAA
Organism: uncultured Nitrososphaeraceae archaeon; assembly: GCA_963765895.1. Lineage (GTDB taxonomy): Archaea > Thermoproteota > Nitrososphaeria > Nitrososphaerales > Nitrososphaeraceae > JARBAU01. The sequence continues at coordinate 3,924 of CAVXZB010000056.1, forward strand.
ATATTCCTTGTGACACCAGTTCCGTCAGCCCATTAAAGATATTAATAGGACAAGCTCCGGATGTAAAACCTTCTCAACTTGAATTAGTAAAGCCATTATCAAGTCCTGGTAAATTATGTATTTACCATGTGGATGTGAATTCTAAACCTGGAAATCCAATTACGGATATTGCAATACAAAATCCTACAGGAAATACGATGACACTACCACCTGCTAGTACAGTTGTAATAGGTGTAAATGAAATCAGTCCGTTACCATCATCGGCTAGCATGCAAGGAAATATGACCAAGTAGAGATGGTCTAAAAGGATTTCTAATCCTCCCCTTTATTTTTCATTTCTAAATGCTAAGTAACCATCAAGGATCATTTTTAATATTCAAATTCTATCAGGTTGGGATGACACTTTGCGAAAATAGTTATATAGGTAACAGGATAAGAAGGAGTAAAAGTTCAAGGCTTGCTATATTATACTTTTGATCTTGTCTATTTTTAGTATTATAATAAAAATGTAAAAAAATTCATCCTGAAATAAGCTCTATTTCTTGGACTAATTTATACTATTTAAGAGCCTGATCTGCTGCATTCAAGTGCATCATTGTTCCTTGATTGTCTCCATTCTTTAGCGCTTGAATTCCTTGATCCAAGTGCATCTTTGCAGATTGATCGGAAGCACTAGTAAGACCCTGATCTGCTGCATTCAAGTGCATCATTGCTCCTTGATTATCGCCACTTTTTAATGCCTTAAGCCCTTCCTCCAAACGCATTTTCGGTGTTATTGTCTGTGCAAATACTGACGGCGCGCCGCTGAAACCAGCATTGGCTAGTATAGAGAAACCGAGTGCTACTGAAAGCAGGAGACTTACACACAATACAGTGTTCTTTCTCATTAGGAAAACCATTCTCAATATTTTATATAAATATTATCTGGCTAAAATCAAAATTCAAAAGATATAGATTTGGTGTATCAATCCATTTATACCTTCATAAGTATAGGCTTACTAAATACTAGGCATGCTTACCACAATGTGTTACTTCATATCCAATATAGACGTATTTTTATTATCTAACGGTATTTGGTTACCGTCGTTAACAATTTATAAAAACGACCTCTATCATCGCTGTTAGTAATAGTAGGTTTTACAATAGGATATAAGATTATATCATGAATACAGGATCTTGTTACCAAATGACATAGCTTATAACACGTTATTGCTATATTCAGAACAATCTGACAAAAAAGAAAAGGGCGCAATTTTTTGCCTCAAATAATCATTTAGTCGTTATTGTTGTCTTTCTAGACCTGGAGGATAATTTGGGGGCCTTCCAGTGAATAATTTTCAGTTTGGTAAATCCCCACAATGATGTCTAGTAGGAGGATCTGCTTGCGCATTCGAGACCGAGTTAGTAATTGTTGCCAACGCGACTCCGATCACTGCGAATAGCACGATTGCAGCAGTCAGCCCTACTTTTGTTATTTGATGTCTCATAAAAGTTCTTTAAACGACATTTTTAATAACAATTGTATGTGGGATAAAGAAATAAAAAGTTTGATAAGGGATGCGAATCAACATATTAACTTTCGCTAATATTATATATCTGATGATATCGGATTTTAGTACATCCTGGGTAACCATATCGGAAACAATGTTTCTTACCAACGATATGCGGCGCGCTGGATTATAAAAATTATTGAAAATGCTGCGTGCTAGATATAGACCGATGTCCCAGGCTGGTGATAGAATTTATGTGCATTTCGATCGCCAGGCGCGCACAAAATGCACTTTATCTATCAAATTTATCATATGTTAGAAAGGTACGGATTCTTTCATATACGATAGCTGTCTTCTCAATAAATGGTGCATGGCCAGCGTCAGGTATAATTACTAGGCGAGCATTCGGAGATCCCGTAAAAATTTCTCGGCATATTCCTTGAGACTGATCCAATTGTCATTAGCGTCCCATAGATTAAACATGGGACATCTTCGATTACCTTTAACCGATCAGATCCAATCCGATTTCTAGTACTGTCATCGAATGCATAATTAAATGCATATAGCGCTCCTGGCTTTTCAATAGTATCAAGAAATATTCCCACAACCATGGGAAGCAAAGCTGAGGATAATGAGTACATGCCTTCAAATACCTTTTTCAATTTTTCATATTTCAATATTGGATTAGGCTCATTTGCAGCATCACGATATGAACTTAACAGAGGAGTTGGCCCATCCAACTTTCCTGAGGGATCTACTAATACAAGTTTTTCTACTAGATCCTTGTTTTTAAATGCAAACTGTAATGCAATATACCCGCCCAATGAATGACCCACTATACAGATCTTCTCATCCTTTACATCAATTGCCTGAAGAAAATCGAAAATAAACCCGCTAAAACCTTTGATAGAATAGTCTGCAGTTGTTGGCTTTTCACTTCCACCGAACCCTATCAAATCAACAGATATTGTGTGGAAATGTTCTGACAGCGCATCAGGAATATCTCGCCAACCGACCAATGATGCTCCAATACCATGTATGAACAAAACATGCTTTTCTTTATTCTTTGATTCACTATAGAATATTTTGTGTCCATTCACATTTGCTACTTTATATTCATTCTTTCCTATCACATATTTTTCCAAGTCAAATTTATTCAATTAATAGCAAACTACTCTATTATTGAATTAATATAAGGATTGGCAAAACATGCGTGTTAATTTATTCGACCCACAGAGCTGGTAAATTGTGTATGTAGCTATCATGAGGCGCGCCCAATAGCGTGTTCTATAGAGGAGTAAGACCCTAGCGGTACGATGAGAAAGCTAATGAGATGTTGAGGCGAGCCTGCTCATATTTCCAGCCGCCAAGCAAATCAGCTATACATATACAAGACCAGCCTGCGGGTTCAATAAATGCTAAAACTATCAGCACTTGTAATGGATTTGCACTCAGAAATAATCTGTCGACTCTGCAACTTGATGATATCTATAGTTAGTAGCAATTAATAGATGTGAACCAATGTATTTAATTCTGTTAATTCTGTTAATACAGGTAAGTTCTATCAAATCGGACGACGTCTGATCCTTCTTTACCTAGTTGCTAGTTGCCTGTTGTAAGTACACATCTAAACCTGGCTTTGCCACTCATCATAGATTCATAGGCGTCTGCTGCAGATTCAAGCGGAAAGACCTCATTCATTGACCTTACACCAGAAAGAACACTGAAGGAGAGTGTATCTTGTGAATCGATTGAAGTGCCACTAGGCCAACCCATAATCGATCTACGTCCAGATATCAATAAGAGTGGAGATACTTCAATGTTTTCATCACCAGCACCTATAACGATAAGACCGTCGTAAGAAATTCCAGATACAACTGCATACTTGCACTTAAGAAAGTCTCCACGTCTGTCCAGGTTTCCACCCAATAACATCTTTGCCTACTTCATCTATTACACCTGCTACTTCATGTCCAGGAACTCTTGGATATTGTATGCCTGGAAACAACCCTTGTTTAGTAATAGAATCACCATGGCAGATCCCGCAGGCTTGAACTTTGATACGTACCTGTCCCCCACTAGGTTCTGGAATATCTCGGTCCACAGTTTCAAATGGACCATTAGCTTTAGAAACTTGAGCCGAACGCATATGTACGAAAATAATATTAGACTATATAATTTAATAGTGATCGGTACAATGTAAAGGAAATGTACTCATCATCATACTGTTGTAACATACTGATGGCCAGATTCTTCCTGTCTTGAGAGTTCCTGGGAACAATAAATTCTAAATGTGGAGAAGCTGTCCGAATTATACAACTATGGTATGGTCAAAGACCTGCAATAAACTATCTTTTGCGTGATTTTAGAAGATGGCTAATTAATGAAAAGATGAAGCAGAGACTAGCAAGTGGTAGGAAGGCGCGCATTAAGACCGCACGTTCAAATACAATTCGGTGGATCGAAAAGTTACTACAAACTCCATCAAGTGACTACAGGAAATTTGCAGTGTGGCGTATCCTGGCACTTTATCTTATTACTATAGAAAATGTTTTACTGATGAAGCTTCTAATGTATTAGAAACCGGCTTGACATATGTCATAACTTAAGGTAACTAGACTTTAGTTTTGCACTCGTCAGCAGCAGGAATCGAGCTAACTCACATTATAATAGAGATGCTTTAAGTTGTCATTATAATACCATAAGTCAATTTTCGCTAATTAGGATTAGTCTATTATTAAATTCGATAGCAAGGCTTTTTTGTCTTAGTCTAGAACGAATATCGTTTGCAAAGTTTATCATATTTTGCTCATCTATATCCGATGTGTGTATTTCAGCACGGATATACTTGACAGGTTCAAATTTGCCTTCAAAATAACCGTCAAACTCGATTAGTGACATTCCTCTATATTTGGAAGCCATATCTCTGACTACCTCAAGGTATCCTTCAACTCTGGGTAAATAGAACTTAATGGAATCAGATAGTACTTCTACCTTAAAATCATCTGGGTGCTTGTCTTTGATTTCATTCATAACACCTATATTTTTGTTGAAGGTATCCAAATTCTTTGTCATTCAAGGCATGATTAGACATACCATTAAACATTTGGAATGCAGTTAGTAATTACACGATCAGTTGATTATTATTAATGTCTTTTTACTGTTTTTCTATTACATATGAAGGCCATAATCTTTGACATGGATGGTGTGCTAGTAGATGCAATGCCATTTCATTATGAAGCAATGAAGTCTGCAGTTAAAGAAATAACTAGTATTGATTTAGATAAAAGGACATTTTATCTACTTGAAGGAATGCCTGTTGAAGAATTGGCCCTAGAAATATTCAAACTAAAAGGATATCTTGTTGATGATAGCGGCAAGAAAGACAACATATCCAACCAGAAATCAGAAGAGGTAGCAAAAAGAAAAAAAGAAATATTCAGAGAAATGAACATAATACCAAAACCATACGATGGTGTAAGGGAATTAATAAGTGATGATTTTAGGGGCTGCTTGAAAGCTGTTGTAAGTGGTGCAGCAAAACAAGAGGTTGATGCTATTATAGAACGAAATTTTGGAAAAGATAATTTTGATCTAATTATGAATGGTGATGAACTTGGAGGAAAAGGAAAGCCTGATCCTGCACCATTTAAAGTAGCATTACAAAAGCTAAATTTAGACAATAATGAGGCGTTGGTAGTAGAGAATGCACCGCTTGGGATAAAATCAGCTAAGGATGCAGGCATTCAGTCTATTGTTACATTGAATATATCTCCTCTTGCTATAGACGATTTTAAAGACTTGATATCAGAAGACAGAATATTCAAAGATACCAAATCAGCAGGGCGATTTCTAAAGAAATGGTGCATTAGTGGCAATGAAAGTTAAAGAAACTGCCTGAATGTCAAAGGATGACTGTTGAAAAGAGCCTTCAGTGTTGTTCCTGAATTTCTACAAATCCAATTCAAGAGACTATTAGTGGTTGATGCTACAAGATCATATGTTTAGGAAATTTGCGTAGTATCTCTATTAAAAAACCAATCAATCTCATCTGTTTAGATGTAGTTTTAACGTAAGCTCTTTTATAGTATTTAGTTGAGTCCACAACAACTTGAGCAGTATACCAAAAGAAGAAGGAGAAGAATTAGAAGCAACTGAAGACGAAGAGGAATTACAAGAAGAGGGAAACAAATCTGAAATACAAGATAACGAACCTCCACCTACAGCTTAACAAGGACAAACAAAATTCACGATAAAGACGGTTATAAAAAATAGCTTCAACTATATTTTTTATCATGGAATTTATCTACTTCAAGTATCGACAATCTGATTTTGACTTGCACTTTCACTGTAAAGCGCAAATCTAGTAGTTCTAAACCTCGGTTCCATTATCAATTTTTACAACAAAAGCGCAGCTCATCTCAGGCATAAAAGCAGCTCCTTTTATCAATAGACATCTGTTGGCATACATATAATATTTACAATCTTTACATTGGAATCCCTCTGCATCTTTGCCAATAACATGACCCTCTTCATATTCGAGTTTTCTGCCTGTTTTCTTTATAAAATCCCATACAATATCTCCCGGCAACATACCATCGCCTTTTGGAGAAAAGAAGTTTGAAATGCCATATTGGTTATTTATTTCACCTTCTACAATATGACAATTTTTCGTCAGGTAAATTGAATTTGCATTTTATACAAGCATGGTTGTAGTTGTTGTTATGATTACTGTTGTTGGCTTTCCTTCCATCTTGTTCCTTGTAGCCTGCCTCTTGCTTTGTCATCTTTTTCTTTGAATTTAGGACATTGTATAATGCAGCATCTTTTACCGCTATGTCCTCTTCTTCTTGCTTTCCTGTAGACTTGGCAATAACTGATTCTTCTATATTATTATGACCGTCATTATTATCTATCATCTGCTTGAAAACAACAGTAACTAAACTATAAGATATTTAATTCCATACATTCATCTTCACATTACCTTTATAAGAGATTAAACTGGAAAAAGAAGACAGATAAGAATAGATACACATTGTAGATGAATGATGTAATATAGTTTTATTGCTGGGCAATGCTGAAAGTACAAGAACAAGAGAATAGCATACCCTCATCGCTTCATTATGCACTGACAGATTCTCAAATGAAACAAATGTGGAGCACAATTAGTAAAGTTAACTACTGAGGATGAACTCTCTGGCCTACTCAACTTGGCATTAATTTCAAGTTTTACTTTACATACCTTACATAAAGCTCATAAACAAACACAGGATTGATATATTTTCTGTCCCTAGTGTCCCACATATTGGCGTAAAAAAGATTCAGAAAAAGCTGAGATATTTCGTAGAATTGAACCTTATCTAACATTTCTCAATATTAATCAACTAGAAACGCAGGGTGGAGATATACAGACAAAGTTGGAAGAATTGGAACAGCTGAACCAATCAATGAGAGGTCATGATAAGATGAAAGATGATGCAATAGCACATTTATCAGACCAACTTGTAGTTATAACCGTTAGATTACAGGAAGTACTGGTGAGAAGAAAAAGGAATGCCCAGAAGTAATACCATCTTCGGATTGGACGGATCGCCAGCTTCTCCTATAGAAAGTAGAAAGCCCATCAACTGTTGTACTATTGTACAATGTCCTTGTGTTCTGCATTTTTTGATTTGATAATTGTTTGTTCATGTCAAACGAAAATCGAACTTTTACTGGTCTGTTTATTTTATAGAAGATACTTCAAGAATGTGCTGTCATTGCTGGACCAGAAGAATAAGTTCATAAGAGACTAAGCCTCCACGAAGAGATGGAAAACAAGGCAAACTTTCAGAATCGTAATGTAAAATCATCCAGTGTATTAAAACCTTTAAGGTTCCTACGTTCATCAAATAGCTGTAAAGAAGGCCATAACTAAGCCTTGGAAAAAATATTTACTTCTTTAAGAGCCTATACTACGGCTAAGGATTCCCACAAGCACAAGAACAGATTGTGTATAATTTGTGCCAACATAGCTACTACTGAAGCATTATTCGATGTCGGCGAAGGTGTTATTGTAATAGAGAAGTACTGTAATATATGCGCAAAACAAGTAAGATAGCGAACAGTAGTTTTTCTATAAAATGCTTAATTATTTTTGTATTCTTAAAAATTGGTGACAACATATCTTACTGATATGGTTATACTTTTTTGAAAGAAGCTTATTCATATATGAATCAAAACTACGTCAATCTGAACACAATTGGACTTAACTACACCGAATCTGATATTGAACGTATCTATCGTTGGAATAACGTAAAAATAATGGGAAATGAACAAATTCATTTTAATTTAGTTCGATTCAAGTAAATTAATAATGCAATAAACGATAGCCTTCATTTAGATAATCCTGGCTTCATGTAAAGATTGTGCGAATTAGAGAAATATTTTCAGCAGCAACCTATAGAGACAAGAGTTAATGGTATTAACTCCTGGGCCACACTCTCGTTAATAACTGAGTTTGATTATCTGATGTATTCGATCGATATATTATTTTCCGGGATCAAATACTAATTTTTTCTAGTCGAGTCAAGAGAAATAGTCTATAATGATTACTACAGCGCATTAACAAATAATTGACTAACGCTTTATCTTATTACATTCCTTATTCGTAAATTCCCTACATTTATTATCATGCATCCAACGACCATTCATAAAAACCTCCAGGTGTTTGATGCTATCTCTATCTTGCACTACTCTTTGGTGTCCATTCTTGGGATTCACTCCCGAGCGGTCAGCATATCCAATTATCATGTCAATATTATGTAGACATTACTTAAGAAACTACTCATATTCCATTCAGATTATAAAATAAATGAATTCCTTTTTGGGGAAAATTCGTTTGATCGCATTAAAGGAAGCATTGAGAAGTCTACAATATCAATTTTAAACGATATCTATTAATATTCTACACTTAGCCAACATTTTGATTTACTAACTTACAGTATTTCAAAAAGTGCTGTCATATTTTTAATTTGGGCCAAATGACGAGAGTTTTATTAGAAATTGTAGACAGTCCACTAAACCAAAAAATAATGAAAAACTAAACGCACTAGAATTATCGAAAGAATGGTCTCGAATAACTGTAATCGAATGTCCCTTCTCTGTGTTAACACAAGCGTATCATTCTAATCATAATATTATCACAAGTCTTCAAAATTCAGGTAGCAAGTGGTAGTTCAATTGAATGATTTCTTTCAGATATGGTGTTTCCCTTATCTGGCTGATCAAGTCATAGACTACAAGAGCCAGAACTTTGAAGATCTGCTGCATGACTATGATTCAGTCTTTGATACTGTAGGTGGAGAAATATACAAAAGGTCTTTCAAAGTTTTAAAGAAAGGTGGCATAATTATTTCTATGCTAGAGCAGCCAAACTTGGAGCTGATGAGTCAATACGATATCAAGGCAATATTTCAGTTCACCCGAGCAGATAGAGAACAGTTGACTAAGTTGGCAGAGTGGTTAGATCAAAATGATATAAGGATAAATGTAGACAGGACATTTTTACTAGATGAGGCTAGTAAGGCACTAGACTACCAAAAGGATGTCCATCCAAGAGGTAAAGTAGTTCTAACTATGTGATAACAGAAAGTAAGTCGTGACAGTATCAATAGTAATGAGTAACAATATGACAGAATCTTGAAAACAAAGTTTTAGCATTATTGATACGGTTACCACCTTCGATGGGTATAGTTGAAGGTATGAATCGTCTAAGAGATATCATACCTGAATTAGATAAAAGATTCAGATATGCAGTAGAAGTTAGTTAGAGACAGTTCGTGGTTTTAGGATTTGGCATATAGTTTTTTTGCAAATAACAATATGTGCTTGGTATGAAGTCAACTAGCTGGAATAAGAACACCTCCAATAGTTACAACAGACTTTCTCTACATAAGATTCATTGGGGATAGAACAATACAAGAAAAGGATTTTGGTAAGATACAAAAAGATAGGGTTTCAGAAATGAAAAAGTAGTCGAGATTTCTGAAGAGAGCTAGAGAAGAGCAACTAGACAGACTAAACCTAGCAATTGTAGCAGCAAACAATCATTATGCCGGGTTTGGTCCAGGAACTGCTAATACATTCAGGAAAATGTTGGATTTATCAGAAGTGACATGGAGTGATATTAATATGGCCAAATTAGATGAAGATAGATCATACATATTAGAAGAACAAAACAGACTACTCTATCAGATTTTTTGAAATAATGTTTAGAATCAAGTAGAATTAAGTAAAATGCAGAAATCAAGATATAGACTAACTTATACGGAAAGCGAAGGTAATAATGCATTTGAAATGTCTATTATGATGTAACTTCCGAAAATGATGGTGACGGCAGTGATGGCTATGACGGCTCTAGAGACAATGCCAGTGACATTAGTGATACAAAATGCCATAGTAATAACTGCATCAAATCAATCAGAAGTTAAAATAAATACCGTAGAAGAAAGACAAGGCATTACCCTAGGAGCCGTCACAGCCGTCACAGTTGGGGAGACCGGTAATAATCCTATCTGTACACAGACTGCTCTTCCTCCTACAAAAGCTCTTCAACAAACAAGGTCAGAAACTATTCGAAATACAGGTGAAATTCACTGGTCTGGTAATAATTGATATTGTAGGCATTGTAGGCATTGTAGGCATTGTAAATTATTTGGCGACAAATTCTATATGGAAGTTCATATTTGTAAGGGATATACCTCTGAGTGATCCGACCGGAGCCATCAGTACACGATTTTTTCTTAATAACAAATATTTCTTATGTACAGCTCACAGAACCCCTGCAGGGCAAGATCTGCGTCAAGTAACGATGGCTATAGATATAACATGGAGTCAAATACAAACCTATAGACTGATATCTATAGATAGTATCATATTAGTCTAAGTGAACTGTGTATTTAATTCTGTTAATACGGGCGGGCCTCAGCAAATCGAATAATATCACATTCCTATGAAGTCCCGCATATTCATTTCGAAAATTGCGCTTGTATTAACGATATGCAGCACGGGAGATTATAAATATTATCGAATATGCTGCATCCTAGGTATAGAGTGACACCTTGGCAGGATGAAATTTGAGTGCGTTTCTATCGTGAGACGCGCTCCAAATAAACGTAGATAGTGGTATAATTTGTCAACTGTGGATATCATTGTTTCGAGAAAGAAGTAGCTAACGTAACAATAGTTTTCGCCTTATTTAAGTGGCAAGGGCGCGCCCCCATGCTTTTGGTATTGCTTAAAAAGCACCTCGAAGTCCGCTGTAATGAGATGGTGCATAGATGAAAAGCTTGAATAATCTAAGCATACTTAATTTCTCTATTGGTACTTCAATATCTTTTGTGTGAAATGAGTTACAACAATACCTGCGATGAAAATCGGACAATAAAATGGAGAGAATTTTACATCTTTATTCAAATAATTAAACATTATTAGCCATAATATACAGATTATCGAATTAATGGCAATATGATTATATCGGCAAGACCAGTGGTAATGGCATTACTGGCTTTCATTGTGGCAATCACAATCATTTCCATCCAAACGATCACAAATATAGCTTCAGCAGAGCCTCCACAAAACCAAGAACAACAACTACAACTCACAACGATAACAAATAACACTAATAACACTAACGGAAATAACAGCATGTCAATATAGTCACCTGCTTCTTCATCTTCACCTTCTCCTACCATGAACATCCGCCCTAACATTCAGACAGATTTCAATCCAAATGCGACCTATCCAAGAGTATCTAAATTTGCATATATTGATCCTCTTGCACTTCTTATTGGTGACTGTGAAATTGGAAGGCTAGTGTTGATTGCACCATTTGCTGTATGTAGCGGTGATGAAGGAACGCCTATTCATATTGGAGACTATTCTAATATGCAAGATGGTGTAATTTTACATGCTCTTGAAACAACATCCCATGGTAAGAATATTGACGATAGGAGATATTCAGCAGAAGGATCTCTGTTGAAAGGTAATAGTAGTGAATTTAGGAATGGTTTTGCCATATATGTTGGTGATAAGGTCAGTTTAGCACATGGAGTTCAGGTTCATGGACCTGTATATATTGAAAATGACACATTTGTAGGTATGAATAGCTTCATCTTTAATGCAAAAGTTGGCAATAGAGTAGCAATAGGAGTATCCAGTACAATAACTAACGGTGTCACAATCCCTGATAATAAATTTGTACCACCCGGAACTATTGTAACTACACAAGCGCAGGCAGATGCATTACCATCCAGAGTTGGAAGTCCGTATGAGGCGATAAATAGTGCTGTTCTTCATGTGAATCAAGAGCTTGCGAAAGGATATAACGCGCAGAACATTCAAAGATTAGCTACTGAGATGGAAGATACACTAGAGCAGGACGAGATGCTTCTAACAGGGAGTCCAACAGGGAATGCAGGTGCAGGGGTAGCTGGAGGATAGTAATAATACAATTTTTTATGATGCACTAACGCCTTTTTTTGCTTATGCAGGAAAGTTAATTTCTGTTGTATATTCTTCTAATCCTCTAAACGCCATTTAATTAAATACTTTCAAGTGGTAAAACTTTACCAGTCTAAATGCCAAACTACTGGTCCATGATTCCTTTTAATTAATTACTAGTATTAATAATTGGACGCAGGCAGTATGGCCATTATTTAATAAAACATACCAAATTTGCCTTATATGCTCCATAATACCAATGTTTCGTGTCGAGTAATCACGCTTTTGTTCTAGTAACAGGAGAGGTTTTCAGTAGTTCTAAAAAAGTGGGGCTTTGTAAGACCCATTAGAGTCTGTGGCTGCCCACAGATTTGAACGACGGGTACAATCATTGTCGTTGCTATTGCAACTTTTCACATTCGGACACTTTAGCAATCAATTTATTTATCATCTTTTGCTGCTGCAATATCAATAGCATAAATAATGATTCGGCTGAATAGTTTTCGCCTTTGGAACTAACAGCTGCAATGTAATCTTTATTGTGGCTACATTCAGAAAGCATCTTATTAAAAAGAAGTGCATTTTCTTCTCTTAGAGCATATCTAAAGTCTTTCCATGATTCGATCTCTTTAGCTAGGATATCAACATTGCCATCTTCATTTTGTTCATTTTGGGACACTTCGATTATCATCTCGAATTTACATTCTTTTTAACAACAGAGCCGCAAAGGGAGAGGCAGAGGGGATTCCATATTTGCTAGAATGTCAACTCGTGTTAATGACTCAATATCTAATAACTAGCTTGTAAATTCTATGTTCATGGCCACCTTTGACAAATACAGATAGTAATAATTGTTCTTTGCACTTTTCCGGAAACTATGCCATTAGAGAGTTTCCCGGCTAGTTCCCAGTCTTAAAATGGCCAAATTCACGCTCAATTTGTGCATAAACTGGGGAACGGGGAACTCGGGGACTTAACGTGTCTGTGAGAGAAAATAATGAATATGAGATAGTATCGTCTATTCCCTAGATGTACCAGTAAGTTCCCCGACTTTCCCGGTTCCCAGTTTTGACGAAAACCACTCTCAAATCGCTAGCGATACAAGCGGGAAACTTGGCGGAAAAATAGAGGCGCACGCGAGCTCATCTTCCCCGTTACCAACCAAACTAGCTATGCATATAGAGGATAAAACTAATATGAGATCGATAAACGCTATATGGTGTTTACTTCGCTTTTGCATACATCATATCTCGGTATATACAGTTTCCCTAACTTCGTCTCTTTCAGTTTGGTCGATCTAGGCTTGGCATTACTAATTGGAGTTATCGCCGGCTTCATTAGGGTTATGCTAAGTCATAGGTACTATCAAGTTAAAGGGTGACAGAAAAGACTGTCAAATGTCGGGTGATGATATTCAAAAGACTATAGCTTCTTCTTGGCAATTTTCTTTAACCCCAACCATACTATTGGAGCAGCGAAGGCAACCATCGAATAAGTCAAAACTGCATTTGAATATTCTAATTTAAGGAGGATCAAAAATCCAATAGCCCAAAATATCATGAAAGCTCCGGGAATTTGTACTCGTCTTGTGTAGATAGCTGATTGTTTCAATTGTTCTTTTGTGGGCTCATTATCCTGATAGAACGGTTGAAGGAGATATGTTGCCGACAACATGTACAAAAGTATTGAGACGATTAGCAAGATAACTGCAAATGCTTCAAAATAATAATCGAACCATTCTTTGTCGGCATTTGGCTTGGGTGCTGTCAGGTATAATACTAGCAGAATCGCGCTTATGCCGATGAACCAACTAGTAATTGTAGTCTGTCTTTCATTTGCGCCTTTCCAGCCACTCAATATATGCTCCACTCAAAGGATGCTAATAAAGTTAGAAGGACTAGACTAGACTGGAATCTTAGAGACTTTGCTTGCGTCTGGATCACGGTAAGCCACTTGTTTTGACCTTCTATCTCAATCACGCAGGCGTCAAGCGGTGTCTTGCCAAAGTCAGCCTGGTCTAACCCATTGATAATGAAGATGAGGATCTATTGATTTGTGTTTCTACCTAGACTTGTAGTCAACTCTTTTACTCTCTGTTCAATCTCATCCCTGATCTCTCTGACTTTTTCTATTGGCTTACCCCTGGGGTCTTCTATTCCCCAGTCTTTAAGATTGTGAAGAAAAGTTGCAGGACACCAAACCTTGTCCATACATCCCATGTTCACGATCTTGGTAGAGTTTCTCATCATATCTTCGGTTATGTCCTTAGGTCTCTATTTGCTAATGTCTATTCCGACTTCTTTCATTACTTCAATTGCAAGTGGGTTTATTTCTGAAGTTGGTCTGGTTCCTGCGCTTATCGGTTCCTAGTCCATAGAAGCATCATGTCTAAAGAATCCTTCAGCCATCTGACTACGGCCTGCATTTTGTACACATACAAATAGAATTGTACTCTTTGTCTTTGATTTATTAAAGCTAAATAAAAATTTCATACTTTCGAACTCTCACTTGTAAATGCTACTCCTTTATCGCCTTTATCACCAGACTAGTTATTCTTCTGCCTTCCGCATTCTTCCCATCCATATACAATTTCTCTTCCAATACTTCTACATTAGAAAATCTGGCCTCTCTAATACTATCAAGATAGTGTTCTTTTGTTAATGCACCATCTGTACAACTACACCATTTATCTGAATCTGTCGATTCTGGGTCTACTTCCTTACTTGTTACAAGATCTGATATCACCATTCTGCCACCATTGGTTTTTAGGATCCTGTAAATTTCCTTGAATGCGGCTATTTTGTCTATAGTTAGGTTAATAACACAATTGCTGATGACTACATCTGCAGCATTATCGTTAATTGGAATCCCTTTTTCTATATCTCCTTTCTTGAATTCTACATTTGTATATCTATTCTGTTTTGCGTGATATCCAGCCTTTTCTAACATCTCATCTGTCATATCAATGCCAATTACTTTTCCAGACTGTTTGACTTTGTTTGCTGACAAAAATACATCAATCCCTCCACCTGAGCCTATATCGATGACTACTTCTCCTTCATGGATATTTGCAAAATTAACTGGTGCACCACATCCTACACCGAGAATAGAAGTTTCAGGAATAGAATTTGAATCGTTAAAATCATAACCAATATTTTCTGCAATTTGCAGAGGTGACAACATCATTGAACTATCACTATTATTGCCACCATCACAACATTCAGCAGATGCATTACGACAGCCATCTAAATTTCCTGCCGACGCAATCTTTCCATATTTTTCCATTACTTTCAGCTTGATTAATTCCTCTTTCACACTTATGTTTACAAAAGAAACTATTTAAGTTGTCAAGAGAAGCTAGTAAAGTAAGTGTAATTATGGAAACAAATGAAGAAGCACGGCCAAGGGGAGGGAGAAACACAAGAGAATTACCAGTAATAGAAGATAGCATCCAGCTGTATGACTTTAGAGGATATGATGCAGATGTACTGATGAAAGAGACCTCGAAACTTAGGAAACTAATAACCAAAAAAGGAACACTTGAAATCTTGATACCTCTTTGCTGCACTACAAATCCGGTTAGATATATTAAATTCAGAAATACCTTGAAGGGCTTTAGTAGTAAGACCTTGGCTCCAGACTTAAGGAACTCCAAAGAAGTGGCATATTAGAGAGGGGGTCATATAACGAAACCCCTCCACGAGTAGAATATAAGTTGACAAAGAAGGGTCAAGAGCTTGTGGAGTCTATAGTTAATTTGCTGCAATGGATGAGAAAATGGAGCTCTACTAAATGATGATAATAATCTGTATGGAAGAAAATGGCTTTGGTTATTTAACCATCAGAAGATAAGATGTACACTGCAATTCGCCTTGATGAATGGTTATAAGTTATATGATAAAATAAAAAAGATTCTGAGAATACATCAATATTCCACCATATCGTTTCTGCATTTCAATTACTTCTGAAATATGCCATTTTGCATAGATGTTGGCCTCTTAACTACTACCAATAGTATAACAAAACCTTATTTACATCTATACGATATGGAGTATATAAGGGGCTATATAATACGGATTTACTGTTACAAAAATACTCATCTTTAGCACTTGCTTCATTTGTTATTACCATTTTTATGTTATCATTATCATTATTATTAATCTCCAATCAGGTTTTTCATAAGGTTTTTGCTGCATCGCCTGCGTTTGATCAAGTTTTGATAACTGATGAACAAACGAGCAATCAGAAAAATGATTGGGTTCAAACTTATGGTAATGACAGTACTCATTTAAGGTCTGACTATGCAAACATACTGGCAGTAGATTATGATAGTGATGGAAAAACTCTAGATACTACATTTTGGTTAGCATCAAATTCGGAAAATGCTTCTATATATAGTCAACCACTCAAACATGTTAGGTATGGTATGCTTATTGCTATTGTTTCACTGCCTCAAAATTCAGGATATAACGGAACCAATTACAACTTTTATATTGAGGCCGTTAATGGAAAATGGAGTGAATATCTTTACCAATTATCATCAACAGGCACCCATTCGCTTGTATACTCTAAGACAAACTATACTGAATCTTTTGGTGGTCCTATAATAAGGCCAGGATATGTTAAACTGCGATTAGACCTAGATTCTATACATTCTCCTAGCAGTTACGGCTTATCATTTTATACAGCAGAATACTTCAAATCAAATGAAGTTAGAGATTTTACAAGGTGGGTTGGTGTTCCTCCAGCTACCATAAAAGTATTAACACATCCAAAAGACATAGTCATAAGACAAGGAGAGGAGCACTTAATTCCATCTGAGATAGAAACGCCACTTTCTAATAACGTTACTAATATAAAGTTCAATAATGGCACACTACAATTCTAGCGGCTTAAGTGTGTATACCGAAAAAATTCAACCTCCATTATTTAGGGTAAAGGTTTCTCCACAATCACAAAGTAGGCGTATATACTATACCGTTTGTGGCTTCATTGTTAATTTCAACAACATCATCACAATTCCCTATGTTTAATGACACAGTAACTGGATTTGGAGATCCAGAGTTTCAAGTATCCAAAAAGTATCCAACAACTTGCCATATAACTAGTAATGGAAATTTAACAATAAATGTAATACCGCCATTAACCATTCATGAAACATTCTCGGCCTTTTGGATTACATTTGTTGTCGCCATTACTAATGGAAAACTAGACTTCGGTCCATGGGAACAAATATTTTATGGAGAGTTTGATGGCCAACGTGATAAAAGAGTACTCGTGAAAGTAATTGGTGAATAAAAATTGAAAAACTAAACTAGCCGAATCCACAGAATGCATTATTATCTTGCATCTATAAGAATGTAAATTTACATTTGTTATTGACTACAGAACAACAACTATGGGATCCATAACATCATCTTTTCGGATTATCAATTCACTGCTCGACTTATATCTTTGAATGTTGTATCGCTATTCTCCACTTTCGAGTAGCATTGTTTTCGAAAGCCACCGCCCTATTGGGTTCTGAAGAAGATTTTGCAGAATTATTTTCATCGTTTAATCCATTCAAGTATCTTATGAGTTTGTATAAGCGAGGTTGATAATGGATTGCAATATGGTAGGCTTTGCTTCACCATTAGTTAATTCCAAATTTATTGCGTGGAGAATGTCGTTATATATCTTCATCTTATTTTCCTTTAGTTTCGAAAGTTATTGATTATGCAGTATTCTAATTAATTATATTCCCCGTGGGAGTATGCCTTTTATATTATTTGTTATAGATGCATGTATGAATAAGTTCATTATGCAAAAGATCATCCCGCATCTGTGGTTTGATAGCGATGAAGAAGATGCAGTAAAATTTTATACATCTGTTTTCAGAAACTCAAAAATCACAGGTATTACTCATTACTGACAATCATCTGCGGAGGTTTCCAGAAGACCAAAGGGAACGGTAATGACCTTGAGATTTGAACTTGAAGGACAACAATTTATGACCTTAAATGGAGGTCCAGTTTTTAGATTCTCGCCTGCTATATCATTTCTCGTTAACTGTGAAACACAGGAAGAAGTAGATGACTTATGGGAAAAGCTGTCCGAAGGATGAGAAAAAGAACAATGCGGCTGGCTAAAAGACAAGTTTGGTATTTCATGGCAGATCGTTCCCAATATCTTGGGTGAAATGGTACAGGATAAAGATGCAATAAAATTGGAAAGCGTCATAAAGGCAATGCTTCAAATGAACAAAATCGATATACAAGGTTTGAGGAAGGCGTACACGGAGGGCTAATAGAAGACCTTGAGAAAATTAAAGTTACAGGTACAAATCTCAGTAGACGACTATATTGCAGGATCCAATGGTGAAATGGATTGGATGGTTTGGAATTGGGATGACAAACTCAAAAAACATGTATTTGGATTAACTGAGCCTGTAGACACTATTATTTTAGGACGAAAGATGACAGATGGCTTTGTTTCATATTGGTCAAATCTAATGACTCTACCTAATGATCCTTTCTATGCGTTTGCCAAAAAGATGATAGAAACACCAAAAGTAGTTTTTACTAAAACACTAAAAAATTCCAAGTGGGTAAATACGGTTATTGCTACGGGCGACCTTACACACGAAGTCAACAAGCTAAAGAGTGAAAATGGTAGAGATATCATTATTTATGGTGGAGCCTCATTTGATTCTTCCTTGATTAAAGCAGGACTGATCGACGAATTTCATTTGTTTGTCAATCCGGCTGCAATTGGAAGTGGCATGACTATATTTAACGACACAAATGAGATTCACAAATTTGCCCTGGTTAAGTCAATAGCATTTGACTGCGGAATAGTTATGCTTCACTATAAGACAAAGAGAACCTGATAAAACTATGTATGGAGCTAGCAAAAAATTGTCGACAACGGTCTGCGAATATATAATAACAGTAAATCAGGATGTGAGGTGCTTCGATCGTCGAATGCAGTAGAAGTTGGTGTCATGAGGCTAATTTCAATATAGACCTCAGATACCATGCTCATAAATCCAACGCAAATTTCGTGTGAAAGGCTAGTTATTATTTAGGACAATTAAGGAAATTAAGAATCCATGTATGAATTTATAACTCATGCAACTACGGCTTTTCAATTCTTTTTCTTCGTTTAGACCATTACTGTTATAGAAATTCACTTACAACATGACTTTCATAACTGCAAATTGTTTTGAATTGGCAAAAGAGTACCATGGCAAGATCCCCACATGCGAACATATTTACTAGTAACGCTCAAATTTACATTCTGTCATTGTTATGAAAGCAGGATAGTAATGGGGCTAGTAATAAACCTACTCCATACTATCTTTCCCTCAAGTTCTGACCATGAAAAATGTTGCATAATATCATACATATTTTGCATCAGTCTAGCTGTTTTTATATCCACATATTAAAAGTCTACAAAAAACAGAAGAGGTATCATGCGACCAACAACATTAGGAATTCGTGGATTGGAATTAGATTCTATTCTAATCTACTCTGCTGTCAATTTCTCTTACTATCCATTACAGGATAAATTTATTAATCCTAATCATTTGAGCGGTTTTGGTATCCTAAAATCATACTTGTTTAGTCTAAGTCAAGTGTTACTGTCGTCGATATATGCAAGCACTAACTATATCTCCCTTAAATTGTAAAAAAACGAGTGATCCTTGTTTGACTCCTATGACTCGTTTTACTCGATCACCATTGATGCCACGGTGCACCCATTTCCGGTCCACCCTTCATCATATTAGGAGGACCATCGCCACGCATCATGCCACCAGATCCGTGCTTCATCATACTACCTCCCATCACCATACCGTGCATCATCATTGATCCCCCTTTTGATACAGGCTGACTAGATAATATCTTTCCATTTCCTGCATCCACTATTACCTTATGAAAGTTATAACTTCCATCAACAAGCCATACAGTGTATACCAAATATCCATTTTCTATTCCAAGGTGTGCCGCAACTGCGTGAGAATTGTTACCTACAGCTTTTTCTGCAGTCATAGCAGATTGATTTAGACCAACTTTTATCTGTGAAGATAATGCATTTCCCATAACCGTAGATAATTTAATAGAACCTGTAATGTTAGGTCCACTGCTTGCCATCATACCCATCATACCTCCTCCAGTCAAATTACTATTGCCCATCTGTGCATTTACTTTCTGAATGTTGGCGACGGCAAACGTGCCGCCGAGAATCAGTGTTGCTACTAATATTGAAGCACCAACAATATTCATGATTATAGATTTCATGCTTAGGTGTAATATCAGACTAAATTATAAAAATGATTTGATATATTCGACGAACGTATCGTAATAGTTTCATGAACTTTTGGAACAGCGCACTGTCCAATTACTGATATCTTATTTATCACATAGATACTCTGAACAGTTCAAATAGTTTCATTCTAAACTTGTTAGATGATATAAACAAAATAGCATCATCAAATACAGTAAAATTAGTAACAAATGTAGTCTTGAGTCATATCGGGCTTTACAAAACCTGACATGTTATAAGAGATGGTGTCGCAAGTTTGGTGGTTGGTGCAATAATGTATTCTCAGTATCATTAATATGTTATAACATTCTTTTAATATTTATTAATGGTGTTATATGGACTTTTGTGTACTTTGGGTATTAGAGGCGGATTGACTCTTGGCTATGTGGGAGCCGAGCTTCTAACGTCCTATTGGAATCGCAGATATTTAAGGGATAACGCCTCCCAACCTAGCAAGGTTCATGTTCTAAACAGGAGAGTGCATCACGGTGAAATTGGTACAGTGTTAGCATTATCTTCGTTACTCTTGAGAGCAACACCTGTTCCAACTGGCAGCTGCTGCAATCGTGGCAGGAATAGGGATGGGTCTTATTAAGGATGATCATGCCGACATTGGAGAGTGGTTCAGATTTAAGAAAAAAAACTTTGAGAAACAGAAATATACCAAGGTAAAGGTAACATCTCTCAAACAACAAAAAGACATCCCAGTAACTAAAGGTAAACAATATGAACATAGTTCTAAACCAGAAAGAAGATCGGACATTTTCGATACCTTATTGTATCATGACCAAGGGGATAAAAAAATAGTAGAAAGGCTTATCCTCGAACCTATGCAGAAACAGATACGAAATCTAATAGATACGCAATCGCAAACAATGAAACAAATTGAATCAGAGATAAAAAAATCTCGAAGCCAGTTGTAGTTGAAAAAAAGAGTAGGAAACAACCACGCAATACAAAAACGAAAAGACCATGTTGCATTCGATGCATATGGAATTCAATGTAACCAAGATCAGGCATACGGCAAGCGCCCATATCTATACATATTTTTCATTTCCTCATTAAGTAGTATATTTTTTTATTTTCCGACTCCACGATAATTTTTGGACTGACGAGCAATACCATATTTTTCATCGATTCTACGATAGAAGATATTCCTTTGAGGACTTGGATCTCGTCCTCAATCTGAATATACAGAAGAGATTGCCACCTGGATCTTCCGATACGAAAGTCACCTTCTTGCTTATATCTCTACAGGCAACGGTTAGCACAATTTTGATTAGCAGCTCTATCTGTGCCTCTAAGCTGTTAGTGGAGATCAAGGTGTAATCTGACCTGAATATAGATTGTATCACTATAGGAATAGAGATATACATTCAAGCCAAAATATATGTGACATGTGGCATATTGGATGCATATTACTAAAGACATCTTCTATCTGATTTACGTAAACGGCTTCCGAACTTCTTCTACTCCTTGTATCTGTCTACAAATGCTAGTCTTTAGGACAGTATCGTACTGCCAGAAATATATCAGCAGTGGCAACCAATATATGATAGAACACAGTTTAAAGGTGCATTCTAACAAAGATGATTATCTATAAGAAGTGTACAGTCGCTGGGCTATTTATGTCAGTTATCTACTCAGATATAGTAAGAGGCTAGCAGTAACAGTAGAATTCTGCATCACCATGTTTGTTTTATGTGATATTCCATATAACGATAACAATATCTGTATGTATTGCCTGTTCTTTCGATTAATTATGCCGCCGATGGACCAATAGAAGTACAATAGTCGGAACAACTTCCATTGATGTTACGAGTTCCAATGACAGCCAAATTAATTATTTTATTGGGCAGCATCTTATTAATTATATCTCGATCGTTGCTGTGAGACAAGAGTATTATTGAAAATGAAATGTCCAGAGTATGATCGAATACAGAATAAAAACGTATGCAAATTGGCAGGATTAGTTGCTGATTAAACAATGATTATAGGATTGATAGTAGACTGTGATCCACAAAGACGTAGATCTACATCCTTCTACTAGCCATTGCATCAAAACATATAATAAAAATTCATTAGTAATTTATGACTTAACCTTTGCGACGAGACATAATGTTATAAATGTGGCGATAAATATATCAAACAGTATCAGGAAAAAATGAAATGTCCTAACTGTGGCCAAGATTGCAAGACTTACTTTGCCGTAGAAGGAGGTCCGATGGTTATGTTTGAAGAAGAATATCTAAACTTTTATTGTTGTAACTGTAAACATCCAATCGCAAAGTTTCTGATAGGCGAGTAGAAACTCAATTATATACAAACAGTGTACGCATAATTCCTATGGGAAAGCTTCTTTTTTCACAATTGATAAGATCTTATTGAAAACTATAGACTCTTGATCGGTTGCTTCTCTATTTAGAGATATCATAAGAATAGGATAATCTTGATCATCTAGCAAGAATGTTACTCGTTTTATTTTCTCATATAATGTAAAGGAATAGATCGGTTTACCAAGCTTTACTTCTATGTCCTTTTCTCCTATCCTGGTATTCATCCTTATTACCGATTCAATGGTGGATAATGTCGACTCATTTTCTGTTAACAATGGTACTAAACCTTTTCTATATTTAGACACGATTTTGCTACCAAATTTGTTTGCAATCCCTGCGAATCTGATAGAATTATCAGCTTCTAGTATATGTTTGCAAAGAGATGAAAGGCTTACTTTGGACATCATTCTAATTTATTTAAGATTATAGAATGGAAATTATATACATTGGTAATACCTGTTCATAACTAGTTCAGATTGCCGCTGATAAATAAACCGAGATTGAAAATTAGGGCAATTGAATCGAATTAATGAGATATGATAAGATTATAGGTGATGATGCGCTTGCACGTCTGTCTGACCAACTTTGACCATATGGTTATCTTACAGGAATTCGGGATAAGACAAACAACGGTTTGATGTATTGTCAACCTATTACTGAAAAGCAATGATAATGGTAAGGATTAAGAGATCTGAAACCATTGCCCTTCTTTTTGAATTTAGAATAATGGTAAGGATGTATTAATATCATCCATAAATGCAAAGACTGCAAATATGGGCTAAAAAGTGCTGTACGGAATTGTCGTCCTTGAGACAGTAGGATTGAACAAATAATCACTTTGGTGTATAAATCAAATGTATTATCTGCTTGTTTGAACTAGTTGATTGTAGAACAGATCATGCAAAGAAAAATACTTCTTCAGGGACACGTTGGGAATCCATAGTTTGGATATTCGCGAGCTGTAAGAGTTGGAGATTTTGTATTCATATCAGGAACAACTGCGACTAACAAAGAGGGAGACATTATAGGATTAGATAATCCGTATTTACAAACTATTCAGATTATAAAAAATATCCAAAGTGCATTACAAATGACAGGCGCTTGTCTTAAAGATGTTGTTCGAACTCGAATTTATATAACCGATATTAATAATTGGGAAAAAGTAGGACATGCTCATTCAGAATACTTTGAACAAATTAGACCAGCCGCTACACTGATAGAGGTAAGCAGCTTGATCAATCCAAAACTCTTAGTCGAGATAGAAGCAGATGCAGTATTGAGTGATGCAAGGTAATGAGATTTAAGCCAACACTTTATTTAGAATATTGGATATAAATCAAGAAATCTTAGGCACTACTATGGTCTCTTCCTATTAATTGCGATTCACTCGAGGAATCTCTATCATTACTGAATTCCTTTAAATCAGTTTTGGATAGTTATATATAGTCTATTAGTGTAAGTTGATCATCTTTATCGGATCTGTTTTCTGTTCCTGTGTTATTGGCACCAATTAGTCTAGGAAACTCAAAATTCATATCACTTTTTAATACTGCTTTCCTTATCTTTCCAAGTATCAAATTAGCGTATGAATAACTTGCTGTGATATTTCGGCCTGAATTGATTGGATCTGTAAACTGAAAGATCCTATTGTATTCTTTTATTCCATTTTTTATGTCGAGTAATTTTAGAATAGTTTTCATTCTTTCCCATATGTCTCTTCTCAGTCTTAATATTGCAGCAGAAATGTACTTAACATTGGCTTTTCGACTACTGTCTATTATAGATTCAATATTATCGGAAGAATCAGTAATAAGAGGTAAAATAGGATCAATGTTTATGCAACAACGTATGCCAAAATCAGTAAACTTACTTATTACTTCAAACATTGCAGATGTAGGGGGAGTGCCTGGTTCAATACATCTTCTTATATTTTCATTAGATGTAGTTATAGACCACACTATTACACAATTATCTTTATATTGTTTATGTAATTCGAAATCTCTTTTTATGATAGTCGACTTTGTAAATACGTAGTAAGGAAAATTATAGTTCTGTAAAACCTTGATGCATTTTCTCGTAAGCTCGAACTTAAGTTCTGCTGCTTGATACGCATCTGTTGCAGAAGATATCATCACAGGATGTATTTGTTTTTTGAATTTCCATAATCTTAGCTGCTTCTCTAATATTTGTGGAGAATTACTCTTTGCATATACTCTATCATAAAATTCAGGAGACCATTCATAGGTAGCATAGCAATAACCACATCTGTGCTGGCAGCCTTGATATGGATTTATGGTGAGGCCTTCATAATCTCTTACAGCAAATGGATGAAGAATCATCTTACTTTCTTTTAATTCAAATTCAGGCGTTTTATTCAGATTATACCATAAATTCATTGGAATTGAAGTGAATGCTATTACTAGTTAAAGATAGACTCCTGTGGGGGAGAGGGGGAAGACGATAAATGTCGGAATTGTCGCTGTCGATATCAATAGCATAATAATAATAGTGGACTTATAAACAGACGTAATGTATTTACTTTCAAAACTCTTAAGGGAACAAAACCATCAAATATGTATCAAACATATCTGATGAATTTAAACAAGAAAAAGTAGCCGGAAAAGGGTTCTGTCACTTTTCGTTTTACACAGAGACCTCTTAACTATAGTATTCCTATCTTCACATCAGAATCAACAATTTGATCGTTAGATTGCTTGTCAATACCGCTTAGAAATGTATCACTAGTGACTTGAGCATTATTTTCTTCTAACACCTTCTAACCATACCTTGATTACCTTATTATGACATGAACCTTGATATTTCAACTGTTATTCATGTAAGATCATTAGAATTCTCTCTAAGCTTTGACTCCTCTATTATCTTCCACATTTAGCTCATCTTAAATGCGACTGGTAGTCTTAACACTAAAGCTATGGCTACTATCGTTATAAACTGATAGATAATAGATAATGGTATTGTCTATTGATGGAATAAATACACAACATGAATCCTTTAAGAAAAGTAACAGTAGCAATAATAATAGTAATATTTTACAATTTATGAAAAAATATCAAATTGCTACTTACCAGCAGCTTTTAAGGAGATCTGTTGATAACATAGAATGGTATTGGAATGCAGTAAACGAAGACCTCAGGTTAGAATGGTTTCATAAGTATAATCAAGTTTTTGATTCATCAGAAGGATTCCCAAGAACAAAATGGTTCCTAGATGGCAAATGCAATATAGTTTACAATGCAGTTGATAGACACGCAAAGAGGCATCCTGGCAAGATTGCTTATATTTTCGAAAATGAAAGAGGGATTAGTAAAAGAATCTCATATCAGCAGCTTGCTAATGAAGTAAATTCTCTGGCTATTGCTTTGAAACATGCAGGCGTAAAAAAGGGTGATGCCATTGGGATATATATGCCAATGATCCCAGAAGCTTTTTTTTCAATGTTTGCCTGTTCTAAAATAGGAGCAGTACATACGACTGTATTTTCTGGCTTCGGTAGTCAAGCATTATGCTCAAGACTTCAAGATTGTAACGCACAAATATTAATTACTGCTGATGCAATGCAACGAAAGTCAGTACATATAGATCTTAAAAAGAGATGGATTAAAGCATTAGAAGAAACAAATATCTCGAAGATAATCACCGTTGGGAAAACAGATAATTACAATAATATGGAAATTGTCGGCTATAATGAATTTACCAAAAAGTACTATGGAATGCCTTGCGAGACCGAAGTCATGAACTCGGAAGATCCACTTTTCATACTCTATACTTCTGGCACAACAGGTAAACCAAAAGGAACTGTGCAAGTACATGGAGGATATATGGTTGTGTCTGCACAACAAACATCTTATCTTATCGATATGAAACCGCAGGATGTGTTATTTTGGTATGCAGATATCGGATGGATAACTGGTCAAACGTGGGTTGTTTATGGCAGTTCTCTGATTGGAGGAACAGCGTTAGTATATGATGGTCATTTAGATTATCCTGAGATTGACACATGGTGTAAATTAATTGAAAAATATAAAGTGACAATTTTTGGAATGGCTCCTACAGCAATAAGGAACTTTATGAGAGAAAATATGCCTTTGGATAATTACGATTTTTCTTCATTAAGAATTCTAGCTACTACCGGTGAACCGATAAATAAAGATGCATGGTTATGGTATTTTGAAAATGTAGGAAGAAAACAATGTCCAATAATTAATCTATCTGGAGGTACAGAGATCGGAGGAGCTATACTTAGTGCCTCACCAATTATTTCGCTCAAGCCCTGCACAGTGGGATTTCCAGTGCCTGGATTTGATGCAGATGTTTTCGACGATAAAGGTAAGCATACTGCCCATGGTTTTCTTATCATTAGAAAGCCTTGGCCCTCAATGAGCAGAGGAATACTGGAAGACTGGAATAGATTTATTGAAACATATTGGTCAAAATATGATAATGATATATGGTATCATGGGGACATCGTATTTGTTGATCCTGCTGATGGTTTATGGTATATTTTGGGTAGAGCAGATGATATAATTAAGGCTTCAGGACACAGAATAGAATCTGCTGAAATAGAAGGTGCTATTTCGTCTCATTATGCAGTTGCAGAAGCTGCAGTGATTGGAGTGCCAGACAAGATAATAGGAGAATCAGTAACTGCATACGTAGTCTTAAAGAAAGTATCTCCATCTTCTGAATATATGGAAAAAATTTTAAAAGACGAAATCATAAAAATCGTTGAAAGTTTAGTCGGAAGATTTGCTTGTCCCAAACATATTATATTTGTAAAAGATTTGCCTAGGACAAGAACTGGAAAGCTCGTTAGACGAATAATTAAGGCTAAAGCGTTGGGAGAAAATATTGGTAATCAAGATCTATCAACTATTGAGAATCCCGAATCACTAAAGTATATTACCAGCTCATAAAGAATAACTAAATTTCTGAACTGGAGCCCACATAATTCTGATTGGAGAGCATTATTCTCCAATAATGACACTGAGAATACGTTATTACATTAAATCCGGAAAGCCGAGTAGCAACTCCGCCGGAGTTTAAATCCACATTCAATCAGGCTGTAATGGATAGGCATGACATGGTTTCGCGAAATTCGCTTGGCGCTATATAGAGCTAAGATGTGGCATACAGCATATAGTAAATTGTCTGTTATTGACTTCTGGGAACGAACGATATGCTGTCTTTTAATGCTATGGCCACGCTCAAGCCAACCAAGACGGGCCGCATAATGCTACGCTGCAATACATGCGTCGCTCTAGTATTTGCTAATGGATCCTTATCACAACAGAGAATCCAGACCCTGCGGGATTTTATATATCTACACCTGTACGTTAACTTAGTACCATGTAAAGCCATACAGCGTAGTTAGAACTATCACCGGCATTGTGAATCTCACTCATTTACGAAGGCTACGATCACAATAATCTCTATCTAAGTAGTATTTCTTGATCTACTCGCCGGCTTAGACGTCTTAAGCTAGGTTCCATTTCAGTAGGTTGGCGGCTAAGGATGATGGTTCTTCGTCCAAATCCAGCGTACTTGCCGATACTAGTCTTACTGGAAAACAATCGCAGGGTATTACAAATAGACAACTATAGTAGATTTTAATATCAACAAGATCCTTTATCTATGCGAACCATGTCAGTCAAGTGTGCAGAGTGTCAATGTACTCCACGAAAATGCCTCAATTTCAGCGCTAATCAACTCTGCCAAAACTGTTCAAAAGAAATTTGCTGTTGTATTAGTATCCACCATACAAGCTTGAATCGTAACCCAATGGATTATAGCAGCTGCTGCTCTAATGATGAATCTTGCAACAACGAGAGGAACAATAGTGGAATCGCAAATTCACCAAGAACAACAATAACAAATGGAAATTCAATATCTTGATTCTTCAGACATGTAAAACGTTTGTATGCTGCCTGCTCTTGGCATTGAGATTCTCTGTATTGCTGCAGCAGAAATTGGGGAAAATACCAGTTTGTAAATCCTTGGATTCAATCACATTGGTCTTCCAATTGTCTACGTAATTGGTTATAGCCTTGCCACTTTTACTACGTTTGCAACAATTCTTGGCCGATATAAATACGGTTCAAGTAATAGTAATATTGATAGCTGCTGTTCCGTATTAGAACAAGATCATAATAATGGATTTATTTCAAATGTAGTAATAACATTCAAAAACTTTGGCTTGGGCTTGAGGAAAATGAAAGAATTGCCAAAGCAGTCAAACCTAGGGCAGATATTAAAGACAAGTATCGCTATACTGATTACAGCTGAAACCGCATGCATAATTACAGCTGAAACAGTTGATTTAATATTTTATAAACACGCAATCTATCTGTCAATTCCCTTGGCTTTAGTTGCTGGAGCATTTACAGTCGCAGCATCTGAAGCCTATCGAAAGATGAAACCAAGAGTGAATTGAGTGTAAGGAACCTACAGGTGTGGATCCTTTCTAGTAAAATCTGAACCAAACTACGTTTTCATATATTCCTGTGTGTGGTCTATCCCATATATTTCATAGACCTTGGTAGGAACCTTAGCATAGAGGTTAGTATTAGTTGTAGACTCATCGGCGAACAACATAAACGTATAGTTAAAGAAACATACGATTTGTTGTAGCACGGGCATGATATTGTTATATGATTTGTGAATTTTCGTGATGCCTATCCTCTTAGGGCCCAGAACTTACCTCCGGTACGTCCGTTCCTCCGGAAGCTACTTCATATGTGAATTTGTTGGGAATTTATTAATATTATTATAGCCTTCCTTTGATTGCTTGTATAAACCAGCTTGGAAGCATACCCTTATTCTTCTTTACAAAATATCCAAATGCTGAATCCAATATGTATGTCTTTGCCCAATCTTCTTTTGATCTTACAGATCTACCATAAGCTTGTATTAACTTTAATGCTGTTTGCCAGTAATACCATTCTGCATCTAGTTCTCTTTTTGCATCAGTCCATCTATCATTTTTGTTAGGATAAGGCACCTTGGTTATTATTTGAAACCTAGATAGTTCATCTTTTAAATCAAGACCGGTGTGCAATGATGGTGAGATAAGAACAGTCGGTTTTGTAGTACTCTTTGTATGCTCAAATATGACATCATCTCTTTGTATTTCTGGATCAGTTACTAACAATCTTCTTGCATTAATTTGTGATATATTTTCTTTTATGAAATTTAGCTGCTCATAAGACGTAGTATGGATTATTCCCTTATGATTTTTATGCAATGACATTAAAGTGTCAACAGTCTTTGCAATAGCTAATTTTAACTCATTAGATTGTAAGTTATTGTAGTTAAGATATGCAACATTTAGAGGGATGATGGGTCTTTGTTCTAAGGTGAAATCTGATGGAACCTGTATAAATTTGACATCATCGGGATCTAGACCAACGTTTCTGCAAAACGCCTTATAGTTTAATATAGTTGCACTCATAATCAATGTTTTTGGGCATTTGTCAAATAGAGATTTAGAGTATGTCGATATATCTAACGGTTTTAGTTCAACTTTAATTACTTCATAGTTTTCTTTCTTTATCTCAGATACTATCCAGTTGTTTGGACTTGCAAGAATGCTATTTATTGTCCTTGTGAGTCGCTCTGTATCTCTGATTGAATCAATTGCAAGCTCATCTCCTAGATTTGCTGCTATTTTTTTTGATATCCTTTCATCGTCTGCATATTTTTGTGCAATTTCTTCATCACTATCAAATAAATCTGATGCACAAACTACTTTCTTTCTGTTGTTTTTGCTGTTGTAGTCATTCTTGTTCTTCTTATCTTCTTCTTTTGATGAAACTTTACTTACCTTACCATAATAATTGTATTTGACTTTTCGTTCTATAGCCAACGATTCTGCCAAATAACTATATCCAGTCAAGTCAAGCATCATTGTTTCAACTTCTATAAGAAAATCAATCCAATTTTCTATGTCATCATAACCATAATCAATAATCTTTAAATCATGAATATATCTTTTCCATCTCCTTTTGGATATAGTTAGTCCTCTGAATTTTACAATCTCTGTCTCTAAGAGGTGACCCTCATCTAATACCAATAATTCTCTTTCAGGTAGACTTTTCTTGTTTGGCAATAGTCCTAGGAAAATGGAATAATTGAATATAGAATAACTTGAGGTTAAGGCTGTATTCAATTGGTCAAAATATTCACATGGTTTCCAGGGACTTCTTTTTTCTTTCATGTTCCTTAGGTGTAACCATTGTGAATATTCCTTTTGATAATAATTTCTGCTATCTTCATCAATGAATACCTGTTCATTCTTTGTTCCCTTATTGCTTATTTTATAATCCTTTAGAAAGGACCTATATTTGCATCCACTATCTTTGAAGGATTCATTAGTCATACAAGGACCATATTCTACTGTGGTGTGATAGCATTCATTTGCATTATCTGAAATACAAATCCCGCATTGATATGTACCATTTTTAATAAAGTCTTCTTTTACTAAACATGGAAAATTGTTTTTTCCCTTTGCTACTTTAAGATATGGAAAATCTCTTGAGTATTGAGTCTGCAAATCCTTGGTGGAAGTACATATGTAACTTGAGCCCAAAGTCATTGCAATTGCTACGGCTACAGGGCTTTTACCAAATCCAGTAGGAGCTTCTAATATAATGTATTTGTAGCCTGAATTGAAAGAGGCGCATATCTGATTTAGAACTGTCGTCTGATTATATCGCTGGGATGTAAAAGGAAAGTTATTGATAAGATTCGATATAGTTAGTGGCGATGGACTATGGCTGCTGCTCCTATTATTATTATTATTGTCCACTTGTGATCATCTTTCTATTATTATCATCCCTCTTTCCTAAAGCCTTCAGCTTGTCATTCCTTACTGCTTGTGGTTGTGGTTGAGGCACCTCTTTTGCATCGCTAAACAACCATAAAAACTATCTTACTTCCTTTCTGATTATGAGGTTAGAATCTTTAATATCTAGCAACATATTATCACCAATTTTTAGTCTTAAATCCCTTATGACTTGAGAAGAGGAAGCAATCATAAAGCTGCTGCCGACCTTTCGTAATTTTAGGCTAATCTTCATATCACTGATATATCTGTAATTTCAGATGTATTTGCAGTATGGAGTAATAGACGAATCACGGATTTATCTCAGATGACTACGATCGGAGGTGATTCCTGATAGGTATGTTAACCAAGTATTTTCTTCATGAAGTACTCAAGTTAGTAATGTTTGTTTCAGGTCAAGTATCTCTCTAGCAATGTACTTGCAATTACTTGATATCCGACAATTCAAGGACATAGATGTTTCAAATGAGATTCGACTAAAGATTCTAGAATCTGCCAGACAGGTTGGTACTGGCCTTAACTCACAGCACTTGAGATTTGTCTTAATAGACAGTAAAGAATACTTCAGTTGTTAGCTGAAGATAGTACTAGCGGAGGCTAGGTCTCTGGAGCAAACTTTGCGATCATGGTTCTCACAAAATCTGACTATGGTTTTAAGATGCTTGATGCCGGTAGGGCACTCAAATATGCAGCTAGTTGCATGGAGCGAAGGTGTTGGATCGGGTTTGTTTACTGGAATTAGGGAAAAAACTACGGACAGATTTTAATATTTCTGAAGATCTAGATATTGCTGTTATCGTAAGTTTCGGATATCCGTCAAGAAAATTTGCTGGGATGAGAAAGAATCGTATATCTATGAACAATATCCAGTATCATCAAAGATATGGTAACCCTTAGACGCTCAAATGGCTCCCTTATTGCATTTCCACCTATATGTCGAAAAATACCATAGTGCAACCTTGGGTCTGTTTATCGCCCCATCCCTTAGAAAGAAAAATATTAACTATTGAGCTGATCACATCGTTTTCTATCGGTGGGGAGTTGGGATATTTTCTATATTCATTTTTAAAATTCTATCGGCATAACAATCAATGAGGATGATGCGTTGTTGCATAATGCGCTATGTTACATAAGATATCATTTACTTAAAAATAGGAATGAAGGTTATGGGCTAACAATTTTGATAATGACAATATTTTACCAGTAAAATGCTAGACTGATGCAAGCGTAGACAAGAATAAATAATTCAACTATAAGATACCCATGCCTGATTAGTACGTATAACGATCTAGACCTTCGTCAGTACCCCGGATATTCAAATTCACTTTCTGGTACTATATTTCTACAGTAAACCATCAGTTTTTTTAGATGATAGGTAGGCAGGCAGGGTTATAGGTGCTTAGGGTATTGAGGAGATAGTTCCTGTAATCCTTTTTCCATTATATTCCATAACCTAAACTCTCCGTGACTTGGTCTAGGTAGTGCTTCTTTAACTATATGCAACCACTCTGATTCATTCAAGTGATCCCTTACCTCTAAATCTGAAAGTCCACTCTACGAAATTATCTCAGTCTCAATTACATCCTTTTTAACGTCTTTTTGCGATAAGTCTGCGACGATATCAAGAATTCTTCTTAACTCAGACTTTATCATTAATCACCTGATTGGCTTATCTGCAATTTAAGGATAGAGATTTAGAATAGAAATTCTGGCCAATTTTGATATCTCTATAAGATTAATGATAACTCACTGTAAAATTGATAAAAGACTAACTAAGTTTAACTACTAGTAGGAAATTCCATCTCAAGAACATTAGAAGGATTGAATTGTTCTAGATGAACAAGGTCTATAGTACCATAGAAGGAGTCAGATAAGACTCAACTGCACTCCAATAGTTACAACAGACTTTACACAAGATTCATTGAAGATAAGACCATACAAGAAAATGATTTTGGCAAGATACAAAAAGACAGGGTCTGGAAATGAATAAATGGACTAGATTTCTGAAGAGCCCGAGAAGAACAATGAGATAGACTAAACTTAGCAATTGTAGCAGCAAATAATCATTATGCTGGGTTTGGTCCTTGAATTGCTAATAAATTTAGAAAAGTATTAGAGAGACGATGGTATACTCGCCTTCTTATATCCAATCGGTATTGACTCAGTTATTATTTTGTCATGTTACAAATTAGATTCAATGGATTTAATGAATATGATTAACAAGCTCTCCTCGACTACAAAATGACTTGCCACATTCTTCACATCTGTAAGAGAATTCTATTACATGTTGTTTGTGCATTATTCCTTAAGTCATTTTGGATAGAAATCAAGTGATTTATCTACTCTTCCAACAAATTCAAAAGTTAACAATCCGAATCCTACTACTGCAATAACAACAAACACTATTTCAAAGTCCATAGATGATAGATTTTTCATTTGGGGTGGAGTAGTATAGGGTAATCTTGCGCCTCCACTTACTTCCTCTTTTACAAATTGTGATCCATAATATATAGCACCAGTAAAACCGATTACTGCCATAACTATACCTAAAACAATAATGGATTTTCCTTTAAAGTTTAGACTATTGCTAGTATTGCTGCTGTCATTTGATTCTGATGGACCTTTTTTTCTTCCCAATCTTGTTATGAATCTAATATTACCTAATCCCTCTTCATGAACTGAAAATATCAAAATTCTTTATCTATTGAACCTTGCTTAACATTGATAACCAATGTGTAATCATCACAAGCTACTTTTCTGTCTGATTTAGACCTAAGTGCGGCTACTGCAAATATATTAATATTAAGAACGCCAATCTTCCTAATTTTATTATTAACTCATAATATGATGTCTAAATATATAGTATGAGAGAAAATTTAAATAAATTATGTATAACTAACGATTTCCAAATGTAATCCTGCTAACTTACGGAGATAGTGGCATATAGTGACAATTTCATCCTTATAAGCAATAATCTTTTGTAGATTTCTTCACTGGAATTTTAAGCACTGGTAGCATTTAGTCGATTTGAAAGCACAACCTTACCTTATTTCTATTTCTAGCCATACAATAGAGGAATCCGTTATAAAAGATGGAATCCATTTCTGCAGTATCAAAGAACTATGAGTAGTGGCGTAATCTCTTGGTTTCTTTATCTGGATAGAAAATCTCAGTCCATCCTCCGCTCTTGTCGGGAGTATCCGGACAATCCAGCCAGAACATCCTATGCTAAGAGTGGGGCCTATTTGGATATCTTCAGAGATCAATGATGATGCACTATATATTTTGAGTTTATTAATTGAGCTCATTATTTGTTATTTATTTACTCTTGATTCCTTCAGCTGCAATAATAGTAGTAGTTGCAGACTACCTCTATGCCCTCCCTCACGGCATCTCACCGTATTTCTTATATGGTATTATACGGTAATCGTCCCGTCCTAAATGGCCTATCAAGTTTTACAATACTCTTGTTCATGTTGTGTGATGATACTAAAAAAGATGGCAGAAGATCCATACCAAAGTCTTCTCACAACCAATACAGAAGAAGAGTGTCCGAATTGTGATGCAGTTCTTTTTAAAAACCCTGAAGAACGAATGGAAGCATTAGCATTGGCTGCAACAGTATGATAAGGAGAACAGAAGACAATCTTTGCCATCATATTCCTATCCTGTCGATCATTTCAGAATGCAGCCAATTTTTATGCCCATTATTTTTCTTACTATAAACAACCCACCAATTCTGAAGGAAATTGGTAATAGTTAGAGGGTTCTGCCTAGAATGAGTCTATTTCCAAATAAAAATGATATCCTTACAAAAGAAATAGAATCATGGAAAGGCTTTGCTGATAGTTTGCGAAAAGATGATAGAAATTTATTCATCAAAATGTTAGATGATTGCTTCAAATACGCTGCTGCAATTAATGCTAAAGGTGAACCATTTCCAACTGAATCACTACTCATGACATTGTTACTTTTACAACAGAAAATAGTTGATTCTCTGATCATTAAGATTTCCAAGTGTAATAGTGATTGGACTAAAAAGAGCATTGATAAGTAATAGTAAGAGATTATCTGGTTGGTTATTCGACATATATCCATTAGAAGATAAAATGATTTTTTGGATAAAGCAAAAGAATGGTGCTGCGATTAGACTTGTTGATAATTGGGCTCATTCTATATATGTTGCATCAGACTATAAATCAGATCTAAAGTCGATATTAGTAGAAAATAAAGAAAACAAAAATATTCTGTCTCTAATTAAAGATCATAAATTTGTATCACGATATGAAAAAATTATAGATAATACAAAATCAAATGTTTTAAAATTAACATTATTAGATTCCACAAAGGCATTAACCTTAGCTAGAAGAATCGAAAAGTTAGATGGAGGTAAATTTGGAAAGTATAGATTGTATAATGTGGATATACAACCAGCACAATCTTATTTCTATGAACATGATATTTTTCCGCTTGCTTTATCTGAGGTAAGATTAGATGGTAATGGTTCAATTGACAATGAACAGGAAAATGATGATCATTCTGTAAAAAGGTGGGTAATCAGAGATGATAACATATGGTCTACAGATTACGAAATACCTGAATTTACGACTACCCATATAGAAGTCAATTTACAAAAGGAGTCAAAGATGCCTAGATATTCTGATAGAATTAATTCTATATCAATTAAACAAAAACATGAATCATTTGAAATCGAATCTGAATCTGAGGCTGACATAATCGAGGAATTTGTAGCTGAAATATTAAAGATAGATCCAGACTTCATATTTTCTGAAGATGGTGATTCATTTACATTTCCATATTTGATTTATAGAGCCGAGAAAAATGATATCCAACATAACCTAATTCTTAGCAGAGAAAAAATACCATTGACAAAGCCAGCAAGAGAAGGTATATCCTATTTTTCATATGGCCGTGTTTACTTCAAACCGACTACTATGAAATTACATGGAAGAATACACTTTGACATATCAAATTCTTTCATTTTGAATGATTCAGGATTACAAGGTCTATGTGAAATAGCTAGGGTTTGTAGAATGCCACTTCATACTGCCGCCAGAGCTTCGATAGGAAAGTGTTTGAGCAGTTTACAATGCTATTACGCTACTAGAAAAGATATACTAATACCATGGAAGCCTTTTATTGCAGAACATTTTAAAACCCTGTCAGAGCTTTTCCTAGCAGACAGAGGCGGATTTATCTTTGAACCCAAGATAGGAGTTCATGAACAAGTAGCTGAATTTGACTTTGAATCACTATATCCAAATATTATGCGAAAATATAATTTGTCAGCTGAAACTATAAGATGTAATTGTTGCAACATCAACAACATCAACAACAACAATGATGATGATGCCCTCATCTATTCAAAGCTAAGAATCCCTGAATTAGGCTATCACCTATGTCAAAGAAGGATTGGAATAGTTCCGACCTCTTTGAAGATATTATTATACAAGCGTGCCAAGTATAAGGAGCTAAGAAATAACCCAAAATCATGTAATAGTAGTAGTAGTAACAACTCTGAACTAAAGTCAATTTATGATGCTAGATATTCAATATTAAAATGGGTTCTTGTAACCTCATTTGGATATCTTGGTTTTAATAATGCAAAGTTTGGAAGAATTGATGCTCATATTGCAGTATGTGCCTTCGATAGACAGGTCCTTTTACAGACGACTACAATAGCTGAAAGACTCGGATTCAGAGTTTTGCATGGGATTGTAGATTCAATATGGATAAAGAAGGAGCAGAAGAACAACGATGATGATGGCAATAAATTAACAGTAGATAAAATGAAAGCAAAAGAAAATGACAAAGCTGATTATTTGCAATTAAAAGAAGTCATAAAACAGCAAACAGGTTTTAAAGTATCATTTGAAGGAATATACAAATGGATCGCCTTTATTAAT
This sequence comes from uncultured Nitrososphaeraceae archaeon, assembly GCA_963765895.1. Classification (GTDB taxonomy): domain Archaea; phylum Thermoproteota; class Nitrososphaeria; order Nitrososphaerales; family Nitrososphaeraceae; genus JARBAU01. The sequence goes on from CAVXZB010000056.1 coordinate 41,326, forward strand.
TCTAAACAAAATGATATTTTGCCAGTCCCAAATCGTTATTTTGGTACATTTGAAGATGGCAACAAATTAAAAATAAGAGGAATAGAAGCAAGAAGACATGATACACCGATTTTCTTTTCTAAATTCCAAAATGAAATACTAGAAATTATGGCTACTGGTAATACCATTAATGAAGTAATAGCGTTAATGCCAAAAGTTAAGGATACCTTCAAAAAGTATGTAATGATTCTAAAGGAAAGAAAGGTCCCACTTGAGCAACTGATATTTACTAAACGGCTTTCAAAAGACTATAGTGAATATCAAATAAAAAGAAATACAGTGGAAAGCACTGCGATAAATCTACTAGCCAATGAGGGTAAGTCTCTGAAAGCTGGAGAACTTTCAAGGTATATCATTACAGATTTCTATCAAAGGTATTCCAGAATAAGAGCTGTTCCTATTGAGTTAATTGATATGCAAAAAGCCAATACTACTTACGACATAAGAAGATATACAGAACTACTTGCAGAGACTTGTAACTCAGTTACAGAGCCATTTGGATATACACTACCATTGCCATCGCCACCCCATAATATTGAACTACGACAATCTCATATTATTAATGCATGAGTGCTTGAAAATGCATAAAGCTATGTATTATAATTAATATAATGAACAACCTAGTTGCAGCATGTATCTAGTATAAAAGCGAATACCCTCATTTTTCATGGAGGAAAATGAGGAATAAATGAGCTAGTCAATGAATAGTAAATTGGAATGGCATAGGAATAAAGTATTGGAACTGGCAAGCAAAGGTAATAGCCAGTCAGACATATCCAAAATACTACGCATAAGCCAACCAACTGTAAATAGGGATTTATTCTACTTACGAAGGCAAGCCAAAAAGAAGATGAAGGAATACATTAACCAAAAGTTGCCGGATGAGTATGAGAAGTGTCTTGTTGGCCTAACTTCAATTCTGAAGAAAGCATGAAATATTACTAGTAACGCAAAAAACAAGCGAGAGAAAATACAAACATTATCATTAGCAAAAGACTGCTATGGAATGAAACTAGAATTACTTACTCATGCTACAGTGACGGATGACGCCATCAGGTTTGTTTCTGAAAAGCAACAACAGACATCAAACCTTTTCCTACAATAGTGGATCCCCGCAAACCATCTGTCAAAACTTGGATAACCCCAAACCTGAAAATAGATCAAATTCTATTGAATCAAACATCTTTACATCTGATACTGTACCAGTCAATGTATCATTTCATTCTTATGTTCAGCCCCTTATATCTCCGAACATCACGCTTTATGATAACTATGGATTAAAGAACTCCAAGGGGGCCTACCTTAGAGCAACTGATGCTATATTTTTTGGAGTAAACCCAGCAGATGAGCAAGATGACGAAGGTTATACAATATGCCCAAAGAATCTAACTAGTGTTAGATAATGCTGTTGAAAATGGCAGTTACGCAGGTTGCGGATAGTATAGAGAACACGCTTAGTGATTCAGGCAAGGAATAGTGAAAGTCTTTCATAGATTTAATCTATCCAGCATCATAAAATATTCCTACGTTTCATAATTTTAATAACATCTTCGTCGGTAACTGGGTTAAATTCCTGATAATATTGACCAACTGATCTGAAGACGGAATTCGAAGGGGAAAGGATTACAACAACATGATCTGATTCTTTCTTTAAAGAAGAAACGATATCTTTTGGTGCAATAGGGGTAGCAATTATTATTCGTCTTGGATGAAAATTTTTATTTTTTATCCATCTTGTTGCAGCTATCAGTGTTGCACCTGTTGCAGCTCCATAATCTGTCAAGATTACAGTTTTAGTATTATTTATGGTATCAAAAACCAAATTAGACTTCTCATCTTTCTTATTTAGATATAGTAAACGTCTGCGTTTAGCCTCATTGATCTGTTCGGATTTTACTTGAGCTATGTAATCTGATGAAATTTTCAATGTCATAATAATATTTTCATTCATATATGCTGTGCCGTCTTCCATTACCGCGCCTATTCCTAGTTCTTGGTTATGGGGCGCTCCTAATTTCCTTGGAATTAGAATATCAAAACATGTTTTAAGCTTTTTAGAAATAATATCTGCAGTTACTACTCCACCCCTTGGAATACCTAAAACAACTACTTCTTTGCTTGTTATCTCTTCATTTTTTATTACATCCTTTAGAGATTCGGCCAACAGATTTGCGGCCCATTCTCTGTTCTTAAATCTTAACTGAACCTTATTTAATATTGATTCGAACAATTTAG
>CAVXZB010000057.1:0-42121 GCA_963765895.1 uncultured Nitrososphaeraceae archaeon
AAGTTTGTCTTTTGGTGTTAAATTGCCATTATTCTGTCCTTTGAATATCTCCCAACCTTTTCTTCTAACCTCTTCAATTCCATCAATACATTGTTTGTAATAATATACCAAGTCAGACGTTGCTAAATCAAATACAAATCGCTGTGACAGTTCTTTTAATACTTTGATATCTCTACTAATTGTTGATTGGTCCACCTTTAGTTCATCTGCTATCTCGGTTTCTGTCATTGACTGTGCTAATAATGTTGCAACTTTTCTATGTCTGTCTTCAATTTCAAATTTATGCGTTACCAAGATTGTTATATGTAATATTCTATTAGTGAAGGTTATGTTTATACATTTTGAGATACAGAACCTCCAACCTTAGATAGTATTTGTAACTGTATCACAGCTTCCTAATTCAACCTGCTCTTAGCTAGATGCAAATAAGATTTTCGAGTCACTATTTGTGATTACCAATACCATTTTTATATATATCGGCTTAGCTTCACTAAGACCGCTTTTCTTTGCTCCTCATTGAATAGATAACACTGTCGTATTCTGGATATTTTTTTGCCTTTGCCCCAATGTCCCCCAATTTTTTCATGTCTAACCACGTATTTTATTAAATCTGGTCTTTCCTGGTACGGTCTAAAACTATTTACTCTACCCTTCTTTCCACATTTTGGACAGACTATTATATTTGGCTTTCCAGTTTTTCTGGCTCCTGACCTCCGTTCAACAATTCTCCTACTAGGTGCATAGTACCAATGCTGTCTACGTATCCGTTAGTTGATGTAAATTTAATAGTCTCATTAGTAGGAAGGTCGGTAACATCCTAGGTAACATTTGTGCATCTGCTTTTTGGTAAGATTGTATTATGGTAACAAGAATAATCTGACTAAAAAATATGGTCATCAAAACTATGTGAAAGAATGTCTGTAGTTTTACATAGCGTTTACAATAGCAAAGCCACATTCTCTAAATAGATTATAGCACTTTTTTCTTATCTGCTCCAACAGGCTTAGAACTATAAGCCAAGACTAGGTTTTCTACTTAAAATGGCAATGTACAAATAGAGGACTGCCTGCCCTGCAATAGGGGCAAAAATGTGTAAGTGGTATATGTCAGCGCATCGACTCAAATGACCCTGCTTGTATACTGATACCATAAAAGATAGAGCAAGCCAAGAATGTGACATGGTGGGTGGCAATACTATACAGAATGCATTTGAAATAGTATTTTTTCTACCATATCTCTATTTCTATCTAAATATGCTGGTGATTCTGCATCTAACCATTCTGTGTCATCACCAATATCGTAGGAGAATAGATTTGCAGTACCGGCAATTTTGCTTAATACATCATGAGATAAATCAAACGTAGATATGTTGACCTTTTTAGTAGGTCTATCATAAGATAGATTAAAGTTAGCTGTTCCTTCCCTTGATCTTTTGTGTAGATATTCGAAAATTCTCTTGCTAAATAGGTATATGCCAAGTGCCTCTGGTTGTTCGAGCTTTACTCTCTCCTTTTCCATAAACTCTTTGATTTTGGAGTCCTGCAAAATAACTCGAGCTGTTTCCTCGCGTCTTCGCTTTCGAACTACAACCATACCTATGCTTCCTGTTCTTTCACTTTTCATATTTACCTGATGATATTTTTGTACGATTTGTTCTATCTTTAGTGCACAGAGGTTATCTGCAAACCATACCAAGAAGTATTCATCTTGTATAACATATTTTTCAATCTTTAATAACGAGCCGCCAGTGCCATTCTTTTTATCTTCAACAAATGTTATGGGTTTACCCACAATAGATTGTTTTCCTTCAAAATAGTTAATTATCTGTTTGCCATAACTATCGAAGTTACATACTATGATTATTTCATTAATTTGGGAAAATTGCGCTATGTATTTCACGAGATAATCTATTATGGGCCGTCCATCCAATGGAAACATAGCCTTGGGAGCATAGTCCGTAAAGGGTCTGGCTCTACTGCCACTGCCTCCTGCCAACAATATTGCTTTCAAACGTATTTACCTTCTGTTTTCGAAGAAATCGTTAGCAATATATTATCATAATGCATTTTTCAACTTCTATTTTCTAGGTCTTTAACCACAATATCTATCTGTCTTCATCAGACATCATCATCAGACACCAGGCTGAACTTTGAGCAGGAAGAATGAACAACTAAAATGGCGCAGGGTCAAAGTTATTGAAATGAAGTCTAGGGGCTTAAGTCAAGTGGAGATAGCACATGAGCTACAGGTGCAAGAAATGGATTCCACATTTTATAACAGATTCTATTCAAAAGTGACCAAAGGCACTTTTATTGGGATGACTCGCTTGTCTTCAATATTAATAGCAGTATTCTTGATTGGAATTGCTACTTACTTTTAATTACTTTTTCTATTTCCTCAGCCAGACTAATATCTCGTTTTGTTATAGCATCAACATCAAATGACTTTAAAGAAAGTTTAACAGTCTTCCAGTTAATGGTGATAATTGGGTGATGGTCAAGCCTCTCAGCTATCCTTGCAATTTCATTTACAAACTCAATAGCATCCATAAAGCTACTGAATTGAAAAGATTTCACTATCTTTCCGTCTTTTAATTCCCATCCATTATCTAAATCTGCAATTTTTGATTCTATCTCGTCATCTGATAACATATATTATATTATGTGATTATCTAGCGGTAGGGTTAAAAATACTTTCAAGCTCAGACTGATTGGCATATCCGTATTGTGTGATAGCGAATCGAATAATAATAACAATACATAATTATTCGATAATTCTTTTAGCACTTTGATGTCTCGACTAATAGTTGATTGATCTACTTTCAACTCCTGTGCTATTTCACTTTCTGTCATTGACCGAGCTAATAGAGTTGCAACTTTTCTGTGCCTGTCTTCAATTTTGAATTTATGCGTTACCAAGATTAGTTTATGCAGTATTCTATTAGTGAAGGTGATGTTTATGCATTTTTAGAGTACGTGGGGGGGACAATACCTATGTTTGCCATAGCTTTGGCGGCTCGTTAGTTCTTCTCATATTGATATAGTCTTAGAGTCACCGTTTAGCAAGATCCACTAGTCTATGAAAACTGGATGTAGCAACATGTTTCTAAAAAATAACTAGATCTTTTGTGTCTTCTTCTCCCTCTTTTATCAACGCCTCTATTGTTTGTATCGTTATATCAGCTCCATTAAATGAAGTGCTAGTAGCAGCATCATGTTTACGCTCTATTCGCATTACCTTAATCTCAAATCTGCCTCTGATTAGATCTTCGTATTTGACATCTTCCCCAACTGTATCTGAAGTACTCTTTGCTCTTTTATTTTTTAGTGCTTGAAACTTTTGTTGAAATGCATTTCTTTCATTATCATCCTTTATATGATCGCTAGCAAGATCTTGTAAACTTGTTATAAAGTCATTATAATCCGTTATAGTTGAGAACGAACATTGATCACGGTAGGTTCTGTCTCCATATAGTATATCTATATTCCTATTTTTCACTTCATCATACTGATTAGGTATGTCCTTATCTTCTATTCTGGATGGATGTACATTTACTATATATATCTCTAGATCTGGAACATCTTTATTTTCAACATTTACCCAATAGTCTTTATGAGCAGATAAGAGCTCGTTAAGTGGTGTATTAACTAACACGCCTCCATCCCAAAACTTACGTCCACTAATCTCCTTTGGATCATAAAGTTCTGGTAATGCTCCACCCGCCATGACTTGGTCAATAGTAATGCCATCTTCATATTCTATGACTATTGGCTTGGAATTCTGCTCATCATTTTTTCGTCCATACTTTCTTCCTGGATAGTATACAGTTTTTCTTTTGCCATCTGCCTTTTTGTAGCTATCAAATGTTACGGCTATTCCCTCTGCTATATCAACCGCAGTTATGAGAAGTCTAGGCTCTCCTTTATCGAATCTTGTAGCTATTGGTAAGTCTCCAAATAATTCTATTTGTGATTGCAGGGGAGCATCATCAAGTACCATCCACTGAGCAAATGGCTCTTTATTCAGGAATTTATCGTCTGGTCTGAAAGTTTTAATTGAGAACACTTTTTTTCCTACGTAGACAAACTCTGTTGTAGAGTAATACCTTCTAGCAGCTTCCTTTGAAGCGATACTTACTATTTTTTTTCTATCAGGTTTCCAGTTTCGAAACTCCTCCGTCCATGGTTCCCACCAAGGGTACATTGAAAAATTATCTTCAGGTGGAATGTCGTAATTAATCCTATCTGAACCTTCTTTTAAGGCTATTCCTTCTGTCCAAAACTTTTCAAGATCTTCTACGGCCTTATCCCAAGCTTTGCCTTTTTTCACAACGTTACCCAAAAGTACAGCTGCGTTCATCGCGCCTATAGAGGTCCCAGCAATAATATCAAATAAAGGCCCATTAGTAGTACCTTTCTTCATATCTTTTTCCATAACTTTTTTGCATAACACCTTGATGACACCTACCTCATAAGCGCCAAGTGCACCTCCACCCTGAAGAACAAGTGCCCTCTGTTTGCTATTGTTTGAACTTGCTCGCTCTATCATATAGTAATTGTCATAATATTTGCTAGGCTCTATTATACTATGGTGATATTGTTTGATACCTTTTCAAAGCAGCTGCTTATATTTCATTTCTGGTTATGATAAGAGAAATAAGGTGTACTGACATTCTCATATGATAACTGTGAATTCTGATCGAGTTTGACCATTTATACCCTTTCATCAAGTTTTGTAATTTCTCCTATAAAACAACCAGCTAATAATATAATTATGCTATTATTGACTGGCTAAAAATTGAGATTGATGCCATTAGTGGCCTGATAGAACAAAGATCAAAAAATGGTGATATTATATGTATTTTAGTGATGTTTGATGTATTGTCTATAGTAATGTTTAAACTGCGGAGTTATATCCTCAGCTTTCATACCATGTGCTTTTATTAGATGCTCTGTGCCATTTCTCCAAATCTCTTCTTCCGTTTCTCCTTCAACCACATAATCGCAGCCAAGTGCTCCTGCGCCTGTGTCACGGCACCCTAAAGATAACATATTCTGTCATTTTTATCATCATCATATATTCCTTTTTTAAATTGTGTGTGAAAACGACACTCTCCCCATACGTTACTCTGAAAGGACATTTAAAATGAGTCAAAATAGAGGCCTTTTCGAGTCAAAATGATCAACAATTTTGCTTCATCCACGTGACATTGAAAATGTTTGAATAAATATCTTCCTGCGTGTTAACTGCTCTTATAACATTTAGAGTATTGTCTCAAACAGACAATGAACAAGTTAGAATAGTGTACTGGAATGCGTGGGCATAATTCCTATTATTATGACTATGCGTGTTACTACCGCTCGAAATGTGTGTTTGCTTAAACCATTGAGATGAGTGCTAATCCCGGTTTCTTTCTTCCGGAGGCTTTATACTTTTAAAATTAAAATATAATGCGACATCGTATACAATTTTCAATGCTCCTCCCAATACAAAGGGGGCAGATAAAATTGACAGTGATTGTAGTATATAGCCAGCTATTGATGGAGATATTGATTGTGTGATATTTCTTGAAATATTGGTTATTCCTGCTGCTCCGGTTCTTTCATTCTCTTTAACTACTGCAACCAAATATGATTGCCTTGTGGGTACATCCATTTGAGATAGGGCCATTCTGGCAAGATATAACGCTACGGCCAGTGGAAAGGTAGGGGCAAATGCGACAAGTATAATCAAAATATTAGAAGGGATATGTGTAAAAACCATTGTATTGATCAGTCCTATTCTATCAGCAATTTTTGCGGCTGCCAGGTATGAGAATGCGGTAAGAACTCCTGCTACAGAGAAAATATAAGATAGTGTTGTTAAATCAACACCAAATTTAGTAAAAAACCACAACGATACTATACTTTGAATGACAAAACCACCAGCGAAAGAATCTAGGGCAAAAAGAGAAGATAGTTTACCGACGATCTGCTTGGATTGTGGTGATAGGGTTTCTCTCAGTGGTTTATGCCTCATACTATTGGTCTGCACCTCTACTTTATTTGAAATCAAATAGTAAATGCCTAATACTGCAAGTCCAATGATACTATAAAGTAGAAATAATGGTCTAATGGATTGGATTTGGTTTAATCCGTACTGCTGTGCAAGTATTTGTGGTAAACCGGAAAGAAGAACACCAGCAGACATTGCAAAGGTTCCAACCATATTGTAAAGAGCATAGACCGTATTTCTTTTGTTTATGTCATTAACCATTTGAGGTAATACTGCTTGTTCTATTGATAAGAAAGCACCTGTTTCAGTTCCAGTTACATTAATTGTCCCTATCAAAGCAGATATGATTAATGCTATATAATTAGTTGTTAGGAAAAATATTAATCCAGATAAAGACATTAACGCTGCATACATGATTAGTATTTTTCTTCTACCTACTCTATCTGCATAAAAACTAGCAATTAAAGTAAAGATTACACTATTTACTAAGGTAGCAGTTAGTATTAAACCAATGTAAAAATCCTCAAATCCAACTAACTTTAGATAGATTGCAAGAATTACGCTCAGAAAACCATACGCAAATGTTCTTAGCGTTCTTGCGGCTAAAAGTAGTTTGCCATCTTTAGACAACCAACGAAGTGAGGCAATTATTTTGGCGTCCATTCTAATTCCATACGAATTTCAAGCTTGTACTTCTCTTTTGCATAGAGAAATTTAAAGGCTATTGGGATGATTGGGGTTATAATGGGATTTAAAGTCTTATCTTTAGATTGAAAAATGTCACCTGGAGTTATTTCTTCTTGTACTGCGCTGGTACATTTCATTTTTTGTTATCTTGTATTTTTAAGGAATAGATCTGCTATACATTAGCAATAGTAAACCTGCATTCACTTAACAAGAGTTCATTTCGTTGTTTGCGGATGAGTCTCAAGCCATTTACTGGCTCTAATGGATAGTAGTTCAAAGTTTTCTCTAAATTGTGGATCATCCCATTCTTTTCGTATCCCCATAATAACATCCTTGGATCTTTCCCATTCAGTACGTAAACTTCCAAATCTATGAAAATAAAGATCTTCATTAAGGAAGCCATATTTGATTAATAATCCTGCCAGTTCAAATTTCGAAGTAAACCTTTCAAAAAGCTGGAATTCTCTGCTGCCCTGAGGGTATTTATCCTTAAATTCTTGGATTGATGATGGAATTTCGTCTCTATGCATTTTAGCCCAAAACCATTCTGCAGCCTCAAAGTCTATAGCCGTATTATACAGCTCAGCTAATCTAAGGAGTATATTAACATCATCTATTGTTGGTGTTTTTGTTTTAATCGCTTTTCTGACTCGTTCCATATTTTTTCTTTGTTTTGAAGTATTTTTTGTTAATGATACTTTAGAAACAGTTTTTTGTCGCCTAGCCATACTAACACATACTTGCAACTGTAGCAATTAAATATATCCAGATAACTTGATGGAAGAAACAAAAAATCGGAAACACATAGGATGGTTTGGTTTGTTTATCTCTAGTTATCTTTTCATACTTTCCATAACCTCATCTGACACTAATATACCATATTCTTTTTGATATCGTTCGAGAAAACGTATAATCAGATATCTTATAAGCTGATTCTTATCACTCAATGAATACTTTTTTGCGACATTGGTCTTTAGAAACTTGTCAAGGGATTCAGCCATTTGCTTGGAAATTTGAATATATGTCCAATCTTGTCTTGCCATCCTGCATTAACCTTTATTCTATTAATTGCTGAATCAATTAAAAATAGTTTACCTTTTGCTCTGGGTAAGAGCCTTACCCATATGCAGTGGTAAGGTATTTATTTGTCTTACCCGTATGTAAAGGTATGACAAAGAATTGCATGTATAAATCATCCCCACATAAAGGGAGAGAACAATTGGTGGCATGAATATTCTAGAAATTTTTTATCCATTAGATTCTACAATTATAGTCGGAGGACTTATAGGCTTTATGATTGGCTATGTTATTCGCAAGATTATTAAAGTTATTTTGTTTGCTCTAGGCGGAGTGTTTTCATTTATAATATACTTGCAATATCGAGGACTAATTAGTGTGAATGACGATAAAGTCCAACATTTTACCTATGCTCTAACTAATTCCATTGCAAATTCTACTACAAATATCCTATTATATCAAGGAAACAAGTTTACCATCATTCCTTTTTGGATACCTGATTTAACTATTCCATTTGCAGGAAAGTATGGCAGTTGGTGTTACTGCTGGATTTATGAGAGGTTGAAGGAAGTATGAATTTCAACATATTAAATAAAGTATTCCAGAAAATTTCGGTCCAAGAGAATAGCCCCATTAAATACGGAGTCAGACAGGTTAACAGATTATTTGATCCTGTCATTGGCTTTGATGACATAAAGGAGATATTTCAATTATCTTTACATGCAGACAAACCCGTTCATATCCTGTTAGTTGGACCCCCTGCGATCAGCTAAATCGTTATTTATGAGCTGTCTTACCAAGTTGGAACGATCTTATTATGCAGTAGGTAGTAGCTCCACTGGATCTGGGATATTTGATTATCTGTTTGAACACAGACCAAGGTACTTCATAATGGACGAAATAGAAAAGATGAGTAAAAGAGATCAAGCCAGTCTACTAAATTTAATGGAATCTGGCTTGCTATCTGAATTAAAACATAGGCAACAAAGAACAACTCAATTAAAGACATGGGTTTTTGTTAGTGCAAATAACACAGATAAACTGTTAGCTCCATTATTAACAAGGTTTACGGTCATACACCTCAAACACTACGCTAGAGAAGAATTTGTAGAAATTGCTGTTAGTGTCTTGAGAGATGAAGGAATTGAGAAAGATGTTGCTAAATTTATAGCTGAATTAGTATTCGATAAATTGAGCAAAAATATAAGAGAATGTATCAGAATTGCTAGGTTGGCAGACAATAACATTGCAAAGGCTCAACGAGTTGTCGATATGCTAACTACATACGGTAATAGATGAGTAAAACTATAGGGATATACTAAGAAGATCTCCATATACCTTTTACTTTAATTTTAGGGTATTACTATACCCGCTTATTGGAGTGGATCTTCCTTCTCGTTCCCATATGTTTGTATAGGAAGCACAGCCTTTGAAGCTAGAAGCGACTTTTTAGTCAGCTGTGAAGACATTGAACCAGAAATAAATGCTTCTATTAGTCGGTTAATACATACTTGCTCCATCTCTTTTACCATCCTATTAAAGAATTATTCTGCTATGTCTACTAGAACCTTCGAGGAAGCAACGTCATCAATAGCATTTTCTTGTTGATAGCATAACTGATCATTTGTAGACGGTCCATAATTATACTGTTCAATCATATCAAATTCCGCTACCCGTGTCTCAGTTGTTGTCAATGCTGCCACTGATAAATTATAATAAAGAATATTGAATTTTACAGGATCTCTTCGACATGAATCTATGATCGATTGAAGGGCTATTAGCAATACATGTCTATGATTCATTAAATTTTGTTCAATTATTTGTTTGACTAATTCTTTAATCCTTTTAAGACTTTCGTTGTTATCATGAAATTGTCTAATAACAGATTCTAGTTTTTCTTTTTGCAATCGCAATTTAGCTAGCTCTAAACATTCTTCCTTGCAGGATGAACGATATTGATTTATTATCTGTGATTCTTCTGATATGTCGTTGCTTAATTGTTGAAAGGTTCTAGCTGCATTCAAATTCCTGGCGTTTAATGATGCCTCTTCAAGTCTGAGGTCTTGGCATTTTCGTTCAATTGATTGAATATCATTATTAGCTATTTTAAGCAAGTTAACCACATGTGGTACATTCATTTTTGCAGCCTTTGCTGCTTTACACAAATTTACAAAATATGATATGTCATCCTTGAATTCTAAATACAGCTTGGTAATATCATCAAGTTCGCGTAGCTTCAAATATTCCATATAGTATTGAGTTACCTGAGCTTCTCCTAGGTTTAACTTGATGGCTGCTTTAAGCGTTGTATTACCTTTAGAAAAAAGTTCATAGGCTTGTACGAACAAGGATTTATGTTCCTGTCGCTCTTTTTCTTCCTTTGCCTTGTTTATAATCTCCCCGATATCACGAAGAGATATTTTCATCTCTTTAGCTATCTGCCTATAATTTTTGTTCTGATTAAAGTGCATGTCTAAAACACGTTCTTCTCTCTTTCTTGCCCAATATGCGATTTGAATCAAAAACTGTTCTCATGTCAATCCATATTATAAAAGCTGCATTTAAAATGAAAATAACCTATTACCAGCTTGTACACCCTGCTATCAGCATTTTTTCATATGTAGCCTAGTTGTATCCTCTTATTTTCATGTTGTTGTCATCTATTATCACCTGTTTTCGTATGTTATCATACAATTTTTGCTGAACTCAAAAATTGGTTTATGAAGACAATCTATTATGGCTAAAAAAATTTGGATTAATTATATAATATTGAACAAACGCAATAGCAACAACAAGAAAATGACTCTACATCATCAACCATAATAGAGCTTAATATCTATTCTAAATATTTTCAATCACACTATACTTAGAGCCTATCCCAAAATTATCCTCCTGTATATAACAATACAACAACCCAAACATACTAGCGCAAAATAGTTTTCTAACTTCTTTTCGTATCTGACCAAAAGTTTTCTGAACCTGTTGTGCCAGGAGTTAGTTCTCTCAACAACCCATCTTCTCTTAATATGATGATTGCTGCGTTTTGTTGTAGATTGTTCTCCTCTATGTCGAATGTGTGATAAGTATCCTTTCTTGATAACATCATCCTTAGTCTCCTGAAAATCATATCCTTTGTCAAGACAAAGATTCTGTTTCTTTTTAAACATCTTAGAAGACGGTCTTTTAATTACGATGTTATCCAATGTGTTTATAGCTGCCTTCATATCGTGCGTATTAGCCGCAGTAATAACAACAGATAATGGAATACCCTGCCCATCAGTTAATACATGACGTTTTGTTCCTAACTAATTTGCCTCTGTCTGTAGGATTAGGGCCGGTCATTTCCCCCCTAAAGATGCCTTTACAGATACACTATCCAGTGACTGCCAGTTCCATTGAATGCCTGCTAGATTATCATATACTCTTAACAATCTAGTCCATAATCTCTCAAATACCTCAGATATTGACCATTGCTGAAATCTTCTATGACATGTAGAACCTGAGCCATATTCCTTTGGCAACATCTTCCATTGACATCCAGTTCTTAATACATATAGAATGCCATCCAGTACTTTCCTAAATGATACTGCTGGACGTCCGATTGTATTATCTGGCTTTTCATGTGGAAGGATCATCCTGATTTCATCCCATATTTCATCCGGAATTCTTTTGACAGTGGGAAGATACTTGACCCTATCGTAAGCCACACATATGAGCAGGATAGTCTCAAGCTATATGTCTATCTATTTTTGGGATAGGTTTTTACTATCATTACGATCCTTACTTGCATAGACAAAGTTCAATTTCTGCGCTTAAGATATCCGTAATATTTAGAAAGCATGGTAAATATAGTACGATACAAAGTTTCTGAACTCGTCAGGCAATCCTGAATGTATTGCATTGTACGGCATACCAACTGATTATAATCTAATTAATGTTCCCTGTCTATATGAATTCATTTAATTCGCTAAGTATGCCTCTTTATGACTCCAAATTCAGCTCTTTAACTTAAGTAAAAAAGCTAAAAAAGGAAAATAACAACCATTTATAACAACTATATATGAAAAGGCAATCTTTACTCATTAAAATATCTTTATGTAAAAAATAATGACATTGAGAATACATCATTAATAAATTATAAGAACTCTGATAGAAGATCCTAAAGCTAACCTGCTCGAGTTCAGAAATACAACTTTTGCATCTGGTGAAACATCGCTAGATTTCATACTTGAAATAACGACATCAGTCTGACTGAACAAAGTATTCTAGAAATTCCGCTTTAAGTTGGGACCTATCAATGCCTTCCACGAGGGGGCCTATTCAAGGTCTCGCACAATTCTTCTAGCAATTCATTATTCCCGAATGGTCTACTAATAACGTCCAACTTATCATTTGGAAAATCCATAATGTTGTTCCTAATATTCTGAGGTGTCCTATTTACTATTACCATTCTTGCTTCCGATCTTCTGTTTAACGCATTCCTAAATGCATTATTAATCGACGAGTCTCTGAATGAGAAACCTATAACAACATACACATCGTGATAATTCAACATCTTGCGAAAGTAATTAAACAAATATGAGGAGGGATCCTCTGAGACATGTTTGTCGTAGACAGGATAAATCATCTGCCTCCTGAGATATGTCTCCCCCACAAGAGATGTCGGACTTTCTCTCGCAACTACCTTGTTGTCTCGGGACCGAATCCACCAATCGATAGAACCATGCAGCTTAAGGTCCTGGATTTTCGATAAATCATAATCAGAATCATCCAGGTCCAGATATGGCTCGTTCCAAATATAATCTCCAGTAGTAAGTGCTCTCTGCAGGGAATGCTTTGGAGGAGCTACTCTATTTAGATCATATCTTTCAAGAACAAGGTCGTAATTTGTAGTTACAATATGTTTAAACAGTAGACCACGGGGATGTTCATTGAGGGCGTTTACATAGGTTGGAGTTATTGATGACTCTAGTGTAAATAACCGACTGTAGTATTCATTTGCGAGTCGAAAGTTGTAACTGTTGCATGATTCTACTGTCTTCTCTTCAACGGCAGTTCTAATATTATTGTACTCGTCTCTACTAGG
The DNA here is from genome assembly GCA_963765895.1 of uncultured Nitrososphaeraceae archaeon. GTDB lineage: Archaea > Thermoproteota > Nitrososphaeria > Nitrososphaerales > Nitrososphaeraceae > JARBAU01. Next base: position 12,785 of record CAVXZB010000057.1, read on the forward strand.
TGTTGGTTTTGAATAAGTAGTGCCCGTGCGATGTGCTAGTGTATAAATATAATGTGTAGAAATTCCTATCTGAGCAGGAATTAATTCCGGTGCTGTTAATAAGTCTAATATTGACAAGATTACTTCTATATCTATATCGTTTTCGTTTTCAAAGCGTCTATCATTAGGATTCCCAATGAGTGTATCGTAGATATGAGCAAGCAAATCGCCATATCCCATATCCCTAATGATCTGTGTTGTGATTGTGGTAAGATCACTTAAATCGCCTATTCCAAAAGCCTTAGAGGCTCCAGCGCCCAAAAATAACAATGTCTGCGGTTGTTTCAAGTTCTTTGATAAATAAATCTTGAACTTAATAGCATTTCAGATTATCCCTTAATCGCCTGATATTCGAATTGGTATAGCAACTCATTCATTTTCGTCATAAATCATTGTCAGAAACAAATTTTCATTCGTCATTTAGTAATTTTTTCAGTGCTTCGAAAGCTAGGTTCTTTTGAGGCATTTCCTTTACTTCTGCTAAAAAGCCTTCTGACAAAATAGAAAGTTCTGGCTTACGTATTCCCGCGGCTTCAAAGATGTCGATCATCCTGTCCGAAATGATTGCCTTCGACAGACTTTGCTTTATAGCCGTATCAAATTTCTCTTCTTGACTTTCTATATCGGTTTTTGTACTCCTTTTTATTGCAGATTTTATAGCTTGGAATAGACTTACATATTCTTTTATTGCGAGAGCATTTTTGTGAGGAACTGACAGAGAAAATGCCTTTTTCGTTCAATTCTTTATTAATAGTAATTTCTAATTTTTCGTCTAGATAGATCCCCTGCTGCCTGTGACTAACCAGCATTTCTAGGAAAAGATGCTGTTATGTTTGCCCTAGCTTTATCATAGGTAACTGGATCAATCTCTATACCTATCCCTTTTCTCCTTGAGCCATAGTTTAGCGCAGCTTTTATGTTAGTACCAGCCCCCATCATCAAGTCCAATACTACATCGCCAGTGTCTGGGAATGTTAGTCTAGAAATGATTTCTTCTGCCTCTTTGGTGCTTTGTTGCCATTCATGAAGATCTTTTTCTGGTCTTTGTGATGTAATAAGGTTTTGTAGTTGACCATTTGTTATTAACTCAGGGCCCTTATAATACCACAGCAGATCTTTTTTCTTCCTTGAAATATGTAAATGTTGGTCATGACTGAATGGTCCCTGGAGCTGTACTGAAATATCTGTATTATATATTAGACCTTCTGCTTCCAAAATATTCATATATCTACGTTTCATTATGTCTCCAAATAATGAGACGAAATGACCGTTAGGTTTTAGCTTGGCCATGGCTATTGGTGGGATAGCCTCATAAAGGTACCAAAAATCTTCTGCATATGGAGGGTCAAGAAGTATCAGCGAAATTGAACCATCAGGTATTTTGGCAAGTATTAAAGGGTCGCGGAAATCACTACAGTAAATTGTAACTCCATCAGGAATTTGAAATTTAGCATTTATTCCGATGGATTGTTGAGCTAATTTCTCCTGTTTCTTGGCAGCTTTAATCTTTTTAAACAGGTCATAAGGTTCTATTTTGCCTTCACTTAGAGCTTTTAACTGTTGTTCACTAGAGTTATCCTTAACTTGTTTCCACTGCCAAATAGTTGTACAGCTAACTCCAACAATATCGCCAATTTTACGATTTATTCTACCGTCTTTCTTCTCAAGGTCGTTTGAGATAATGTCATTATTATCATCAATAATTCTAGTTGGCGTCAAATTTTTGACACCAATTGGCTGTGTGCCCTTTTTACCCTTTTGGTATTTTAATTCTTGGTCAGCCTTGACTTCGGCTTCAAACTCATGTCTTATTCTTTCCGCTGCCATATACAATTCCCACTTGTTACAATGACGACGTGCATAGTTAAGCTGGTTTATAGCTCTAATCTTTTGTTCTTCGTTATGATATTTTCGCACTTCTACCTTAGGTTTTATACCCAACTCTTCATAGACCTTTAATCTATGATGTCCATCTAGAATACAATTTTCTTCATCTATGATTATTGGCAGTTCTTGACCTACTCTTATAGAGTCCTTTAACCTCTTGTATTCACTAGTAGTATAAGGACGGGTTAGGACTTGATATTTAGGATTGATTTTGAATTCTGGATTAATAGTAGTCAATTTAGCTATTTCTGCCTCCAGACTTGACTAGATCTTGTGTAGCCATATTTCATGTGGCTATTCAGTCTCCTTTCTTAGAATATGCTCTATGTCGTGCCTGACTTGTCTTCTAGATTTCTCTGACAACTCGTCTCTATAGCAAGAATTAGCCATTGTTTTACTTCTCTTGAGATAATAGAGAATTCTACTAGACGATCCTGTATGCGTTATACATGCAGGTTTTATATTTGTCTTGATTTTGTCACCAAAACACCGATTTTTCTGTATAGGTATTACAGAAGAATAGTATATTTGAAAGCAAAATCGGATACAATCAATAAATGACATGTATAATGCATACAGGATTTTATAGAACATTCTTACTACTACTCTCCTTAACAGACGTGTTGAATACTAGAGTAAGCGGATTTATGTTTACAATCGATATTAGACCATCACCAACTAAGCCCTGTTTGAAACGATCCGCGATATCCCTGTATTTTGAGCTGTTATTGCTAACAGGACTTTTTCCTAAATAAGTCTCAACTAGGCTATTTTTGCTAGCTGCATAATTTATGCAGTCCTGAAATTCAAAAGGCATATTGGGACTTTCCTGCAAGAATTTTGCTATTTCGTGACAAGTAGCCTCCCGTGGATCTTCTACCACTACTACATTACTGTCAAAAGCCTGATACATTTTGGGCAGGAAATCGATTGCTTCTTTTGCAATTTCAGATGTAGCTATGTTTGAAAAATGCAGTCTTGCAAAGGCAAGTGACGTCCTTATAATGGTCTCAAGAACCCTGTTAGTTGGAAAAACCGTGATATTTGGGCTAGACCAATAGTCAGTTATCATAGCCTCTGCTTCCTCGCTTAATATTGGCTTGAAAGTCTTTGCATGTTGTATTACCTTACGAAGAAACGTATGATCTTCCTTTATATCCTGGGATTTTAGAATAGCCATCTTCCTTTTTGCGTAGCTTATCTTCTGATTCCTATCCCTTAGTGGTTTAAATACAAAGAGGAGATCATATCTATCCAAAAGCTCTTTGCGTAAAGGTATCTGCCCTTTGTCAATAACATCCATATACCAATTACCATGCTCAGGATTTGTTGTTGCTAACACTGTGGTGGGAGAGTCTATCTCCTTATGAAATCCGTACTTATCTAAAGTTAATATTCCTTCTTCCATAACGTCAAATAGATGTCTTTGATCCTCCATGGACAGAGAACCGATTTCATTTAGAATGCACATAGAGTTCCTTGCTTGAGGTAGTACTCCGTTTCGTAACACATACGAGTCGTTTTCTTTATCCATAATTGCCGTAATGCTTTTGCCACTAGCTCCCTGAGTTGAAGAATATCTACTATTGGGTTGACCTAACTTGTAGGCGGCTCGTCCCAATTTTGATTTTGCGGTTCCAGGAGGGCCTATAAACAGTCCATGAATTCTGCCTCGAAAATCTTCAGTCTCTGGAGCACCGATGTACATTAAAATTATTCCCAATTTTTTGTCCTCATGACCGATTACGGTAGGTACAAGCATATTCACAAGCTTGGCTATCATCTCTGGCTGTTTTGCAAATTCCTCAACTTCTAAAACATCTTCTTCAGTCACTACAGTACTCTCATTTTGGGGTGTTTCATATTCAATTTGATTTGCAAAAAGATATGTCATTCGTCTTGCATTTTTACCACTACTCTGCTGAATCACATGGAGCTCTCCAGCGATCATAGCTTTTTCGCCGTTCCTTACATTGAATGTATTATTATCAAATAACACCACGTTGAGATTTTCCAGTTCATTCTGCTTTTCTACGTCCTGTAACTGAATAATCATCGCGCTAACTTCACTATGGTGTATGAGACCATAACTGGCTGAATTACAAGAAATACATTTTCGCTTATTACTATTGGAGATGGAATTTGGCAAAGAGAATAATAGCGGGCTATGGCTCTCAGTATCAGATTGGCCGCAGTTAGAACATTCGAATTCTGTCTCCTTTATAACTTGAATGACAGAAGATAATCCCACAATGAGTCCACTTACTGCAGCTTTGCCACTACTCCGTCTAATTGCTTCTGCAACTGATATCAATTCTGTTCTAGCACCCACAGAGTTCATAGTATCGATTTCCATCTCTTGATTTGCTACATGTGTTACTGCATCACTCCACATACTTTCGAATTCTTTGATATCCAAAGGTGGCCTGCAAAAGAGGTTATTAAATTTGATACATAGTTGTCTCATTTCTTCAAGTGTTTTTGTTCGAATGAATTCATGAAGCTTTGCATTCATCTCTTTTAACAGTTCGATATGTCGTGAGCCTTCGTTAACAGTCTTTGCAGACTCATTTTTTTCTTGAATCCCCCTACTTCGAAGGTCACCGTTAGTGAGATACTCGATGCTATACTTCGAAAGAATATCATTAATGATCTGCTCCAGGTTTTCTGATAGTCCAGGGATGATTTGATTAAGGAAACTGTATCGATGTCCACCTTTGTGCATAGATGGTGTACAGAACATTAATCGATTGGGCCCTTTGACTTCGATGGCTGGCATTGTCTCTTTGTTAAACCACATCCTGCCAGCTTCACTGTCTTTATTTTTGAATGGATGCTTGGAATAGACATAAATATGAAGTCTTGTCGCATCGTCGGGATGTTGCTCTATTAATGTTGATGCAGCAAGCTCTTGTAGTGTTGCTGTCTTTCCATCAATTATACTTGCATTACAGATTTCATCGATTGCTTTCTGATTATCCAGATCTATACCATTAAGATAATATCCAAAATGATCACCTCGCCAGACCTTTCCGGTAACTACTGCTGCACCCCTGATGAATGCTCCATTTTTCTTTAAATCTTCAAATTCCTCAGATGACATAGCCGAGTTTTGCATTGGTTTCCAACTTTCAGATACCCTCTTATTTCTAGTATCTACAGGACACACATTTGCGCCAATAGTATAGAACCAAAAGTCTAACGTGGAAAAATATTCTGATGTGATCATTAAGCATCACTTTTCGATCTGCTGTGACATACGCAACTACAAATTACAGTATGCGTACCTATGCAGCTTTCATATCGTCCTCTGCATTTATTATGTGGTGCCAAACAGGTAGTTACAGTTATTGTAATGATTTCTTTTTGGTTGGTAGTGTCATTATCTTCTGAAGATAAAACCTTATTTCCCAGTAAATCGCTATTATTCAAGGTATTGAATCGCACTCCTCTGTGGTTCCGATACTAGGAACACAACCAGCTACCAAAGCCGAGCGGCCAACTCTATTCTTTGGTTGTTGGGATCCTTCCTTTTCTTTTCCTTCGTATTCAACAGCTATATCCAATATTTTGGAAATAATTTGATCAAAAGATTGTCCCTTCTTTCCTAAATCACAGAGGGCTTCTCTTGTCCTTCTTGATATTGCTATAGTTGTTGCATTATTTTCTAATGAAGGCATAAGATATAGAGGCTATAACGTTTATAAGTTCAATATTTTTTACCCCCCATGACAATGCCTTTCAGAAGACATAATTTAGGGTTCAAATGCCCTGGCTGCGGATGCCAAAATGGCTCATTGAGAAGGAAGATTATCAAACTTAGTCAAGAAACCTTAACTGAAAAAAATATGCCAGCTAAGAAGGTGAAAAGGTATATTCTTGGCGATAGATTATTACGTGAAGAAGCTGTTTTGCTTAAAAAAAATGCATATGTGTACAAATATGACACTTTTTTTGGGTTAGATGACCAAGATCGAAAACCAATTATGAACTTATCTGAAAACGACATAAGTAAAGTCCCTAACACATTCATACAAAAGATACAAAGAATCACATTAACTCTTATGACGATTACTGATATTTTACCGTACCTTCTTCAAAAATATCCTGAACTACGAGCCGGTTTTGAAGAATTTATAGCCGCCAATAGACTGCTTGTAGAGTACTCCAAGCCAATTATAGATGGGCGATATGATAGGAGCTGGCCTGAATGGCTGCAGATTGGAGAATATGCAAACACCATGGGATATAGAGCTGCTTCCAGAAAGTATTATTCAATAAAGGACGGAAAACGTCAGTACATCTCTCCCACACACATCAAGCAGAAAATAAAATTACTAAATGAATTTGAAACGAAGTTGGAAACTGTCCCAGATATGGTAGAATACTTTAAACGATTGATGAATATAGTAAGTAATGATTCTGAACTTTCAGAAAAATGCAAGCAAATAGGAAAGAAATATGCTGAAAATATCACCTCGACTGTGATGCAATCTCGCGATGAAGGATACAGGATCTATTCATACATCTATTATTATATCAGACATTATGATTCAAAAATATATAAAAAAAGGATGTCTGATTACAAAAAAGGAGAATAAAAAAATCACAGGTCACAGGTAAGCAGGAATGCGGCCCATTCAAAGAAAATGATATTCTTAAAGCGAAACATGAATATTCTCAAATTAAGGAAATGAATAATACAACAATAGGATTATGCTCTAAAATTGCCTTTATTCTCTCCATTCAACCATCCTCAGCCACATTATTAACAGAAATTATAGGAAACGAAACTAAAGATGTGATTGAACTGTCGTTGGAGGTTCTTAAAGAAACCGGCGTAGTGAAAAAGATTCATTTAAACAATAAATCAGAAAGCTATGATGTACTACATGAGAACATCAATACTTCGTTTTGCGAAGGTTTGTATTACACACTAGATAAATCCAATCCCAATGTAGATCCAATGCTTGAGGACTATATGGGTCGTTGTACTACAGAGGAAATAGAAGGCATTGTAAATAAAATATCAGAGTATCAGAATACTAGAATAATAAGATAATTTTGGAATAACCTACTTAGAAAACTACAAAAATTCTAGCTTTATAAATTATGTTTATTAGGTCTCTGTGACATTCAATATTCCTGATTCGTAAAGCATTTTTGCAGTTTGATTTATCTGATTTTGGTTTTTGAGGGCTCCGAGTGCAGACATCAGATTATGTAGTTGGGATTGCATGTCGTTAAATCTCTTCTCAATAATATCCAACTTATTTTTTTGCTGCTGATCCAATTCAAGCGTCTCGTTATAGGCATCATACGTTAATACCATTCTACATTTAGCACAGAATTTGCCATCTGGTTTGTTTGGTTCATTGCAATTTGGACACTGTTTTGGCCTAAGTACATCTGATAATTTCTGATCCTTTGTGATAATACCATATGCTTCCAACAGACTTTCACTTGCTTCATTTCCAAAGTAATGAAGGTATTTTTGTGGCATGTTTGAGCCTGTAGTCCAGCCCGCAAATTGTCTTAGGGTATGTTCTTTTAGTATCTTTGATTTCTCTGTTAATGCACTATGTCTTATTATATAGGGGTTCCATGGTTTTTGTAGTATCTCTTTTATCTTACTCTTATCCTCTAGTGATACAGAAGAATTTTCTAATAATTTTGGAAAAAACTCCTCCTTGTATTTGTTATATATCTGATAAATAGTTCCAACACCTATTTTCCTGCCTAGACTTTTTCCATTTCCACAGATAAGTGTTGAGTTTGGATTTCCACTCTGAGGATGCTCATGATCAAGGTAATCCTTCAAGTATGGAATAGAATTTATCAAAGGGATGTGCCTAGTACCAGTTTTGCCATTGACTAGAACCTCAGCGTACTGATGATTGCTCGCAGTTTTGAATACAATATCTTTTATTTTTAACCTCAATATTTCATGAGGCCTACAACTAGTATCACGCGAAATAGTGTGATAGCATTTTATACGTTTAGTAGGACAGTATCTTAAGAAGATCCTATCATCTTCCTCAGTCCATAAATCAGTGGGTTTGTAAATTGATTGTTCCTTTCTTTTCAATGTTGATATATTCTCAATAGCTTCTGGCTTTGGTCTCTTGTTAGGTTCAAGATCAGGGTAGTACAACCATTTGAAAAACCTAGTAAGATGAATTCTATAGATATTATATGTACCAACCCACTTATGCAACGAATCTATCTCCTCTGGCTTGCGAAAACTATCAAGAAACGATACAAGATTATCTTTTGTTACGTGCTTAAATAATTTATTATTACAAAAAATTGAAAGATTGGCCAGCACCTTAACAACGTCTCGTCTATAATTATTAGTCAGATTCATCTCTGTTCTCATGGACATAATATAATTTGCAATTGTCCAAGCATTTTCTTTTGGTAACTTATAAAGCAATTTCTGAAAATATGGAATTAGACCTGCAGTGACATCTTGGATTTTTCTGTCAAATAATACATCATTATCACATGTATGCCTATCAGCAGATGGATTTAAATTGAAAGCTGATCTAGTAACCGTTCCTGTTTTCAAAATACGATCATAACAAGACTGGACGAGACATATAAACATGTATTCTAAGTATTATAATTTAGCGATTATAATATATGAAGCAAAAGCTTGAGTTATGATCTAAAAATGTTATCGAGCCTCGCTGTGTTAAAGAAGATAATTCATAAGGTCACCGTCTCGGTAACCACGTAGGTCCCCAATAAAGTGCAAAGTTCCTGGGCGTGTTAGCGATTGAATTACTAATAGTGACAATTGTTTGGACGGTACAGGTGCATGAATTGGCACGCCATCATGAGTAACCACATATTAACCTAGCATGATCTGATGTATGACAGGCAGGGCGTCGCACGCGCAAATGGCTTAGTTACAAATGAACTGTTCTCATCAATGTGTTCTCATCAATGTCTATGTATATTGAACAGTCAGTCTATACATATGATATCTCATTTTCGGAAATATTTATAATGTGGTATGCTTCATATCGTCTTAGAACAGTTTTTCCTATATAACTAAACCGGATTTGAATCAAATACTATCCTATGTTAAAACTTGCTAAAGAACTAGATACTTTGCTTTACAATCACTAATTGCTACTATCTATAGGTATCGGAATTTGTACTGTCGCCAGATGTTTCTGAGCCAGTGAATCCGTTATAAGTACTGATAGTTTTAGCGTTTATTGAGCTCAGATTAATTTTGTCTTCTATATGCATAGATAGTTTGGTTGGGAAGTAACACGTGGATATATTCTATTACGAAAATATGTTCCTAAAGTATATATCATAAGATGAAAAGGATTAAGTGCTATCCTGAATTCACTAAATTATATCAAGCAATCAAACAACAGCAATCATAGCAAGAGTCAAACCTGAGAACAATCCTTAAAGCTCTTCAGTGTGTTATAGTATAAAGCTTTCATTCATAGAATGTATCTTGCAGAAAGTAACCATTTATAGTCTAGAATCTGAGGCGTTCAAATTCGCCCATAATAAACTTAGCATCAGGAGGTAGTAAGGCCATAGATTGTTTCATCGATTCGCCCATTCTTTCATCTTTTTCCATCTTTGACATTACTTCCTTCATATGTTGTCGATCTTTGTAATAGATTGACTCAATCCATACTTCCTCGTCTTGGTTTGCTGAAACGGTATTGGCAATGTTATCAAACCCATCCATTGGTACATTGTTATTGCTTAACATAAAAATGTCATAGTGTAGAATGCCATGTTGCTTCAGCATATTGTATGCTTCATTGCATAGCTGCAACATTGCGTCATGATTGTTTTTAGAAACCCGGTAGATAATATGTGAAACTAGACTGTCACCTATTAAATCAAATTTGCTCATGAAGTTATAGTACATTTGATTGGTATAAAAATGGTTAAGGGATCAAAAGTATAGTAGCTGCACTGAATCGATGCTTTTTATTAAGATCCAAAGTTATCTTTCTTTCCGAAAAAGGGCCTTTAACGGCTCGTTATGTCATTCTATTTCATAATCATGAAAAACGATTCGAATCTATCAGCGGCTTACCCGCACCTTTAATCATTTATGAGTTCGATATGACAATATTTGGCGCACCTCATGATATATATGCATAGAGGAATTCCGAGTTTATCTGCTACTCACCGTCTACGTATATCCACACGTTGTTCTATACATCTGATATCCCATTTTATCTGATGTTTATAAACTCATTCGCACCACATCTGTATAGTAGAACTTCTCCCGATACACTTGTCTTGTCTTGTCTTGACAATATCCGATATTGGTCTAAATTAGATTGATAGTGCAAGAATAAGTTATGAGTGCCTAAAATTACCTTTACATTCTATAATGATAATTAATCGCCCGTGCAACAAGGGCTTATTTTTTAATAATATCAGAGAAAATATGTTTAATTATTTTTATATTTGATCGTCCAATCAATAATTATGGATTACGGTAAGTTATGTGAAGACATTTTTAACTTGGATCCAAGGATGCGTTTTGCGGGGGTCTGTGATGATACTGGCGAAATAAAATATGGTGGACAACGCGAAGGTGTTAAGAACTTGCTTATGCCAGAAGAAACAAAAAAATCAAACATTCAAGCAATAGCTATGTGGGGATTGCGTAAATCTCTTGCGTCACGAGTTGGAAAAGGTCTATACGCTATGGCTGAATATGAGAAAATAAAGCTTATAACGTTTCCACTAGAAAACGATCATTTCCTTCTTGTCACAACAGAGGTAGAGTCAGATCATAACAATATCATAAGCAATGTTCTCAAATTACTGAAAAGCTGAATCCAAGTATTGAGAATTTCAAAATTCATTCTGACCTTTTATTAGTAACGATTCATTTAAATGTCTTTTTCTAAAGGACCAACTTATGCCATTGCTACAAGTGACAATGCATCACACAACAAATTTCCTATAATCAACCAACGGAGTTTGCAACAGTTTTTCTATCCACCCAGATTTTAGTTGAATTTGTGGTCTGGGCGCGCTCTCTATTAGTAAACCTAGATTGTACGAGTTTTGCATCTATGAGCCATCTTCTGAAATAGCGCAACAGATAGTTTATCGCAGGCCTTTGACCATCCCACCTTTGCATGATTGTGACTACCTGCCCACATTTTGAATTGATGGTCCTAGGGATTCATGTATCAGGCAGTATTTCTACTAATGCATCTATAATAACTGGAAGATTTACTGGTAAAGCCTGTACTCCTATAGCTGAGCGAGCATGCGCACCTACTTCTCGACCATACAATGTAAGGATTAATTCAGAAAAGCCATCAGCTACATCAGCTGTCTTAGTAAACCCCTCAACCGTATTTATCATAACTCTAACCTGCAGCCATGCTCCAACTTTGTCCAGCCTACATAGTTCACGTTTGAGACTACCTAATATCGATAAACCAGCTAATTTTGCAGATTCATATCCTTGCTCAACAGACACATCGTTTGTTCCTACCTTGCCATAAGGTCCAGCAGCAACAGAACCATCATGATTCTGCGGTCCATGACCTGAGATATATGCTTTATCTCCTCCAAGCCGAACCCATACAGAAGGGGTTTTAACGTCTGATGGTACTTTTAGTGGTTGTGGAATTTTGGGACCAAGAGAATTAAGTTTAGATTCTATTTGATCCAGGTAGCTACATTATATTTCAATAATAGGGTTATTATCAAGTTCTATAACTATGTTAAAAATGTAAGTGAATTCCAATCCAGCTTCTTGATAACCTTTCATGATCTACTCAATATATGGATGGTTAAAAAGTCATCAAACTTGAAATCAATTCTTATCTACAGAATATATCGTTTGGTGCGCATGCCTCTTTCTACATATATGCGAGAAAATAAATAATTGCGGGTACTCATTCTGGCCTACATGTTCCTAAATTATCGAATAGAGTTAGTTGCAAGTCAAATTCACCGCAGACGAGGATTTCAATCTTAACTCCATTCCTGAACTCAGTATGCCAAAGATGGAAGAAAAGCTATCAGTGGTTCTTGGTAGGGACCAACAGTCATAAGATTTGCAGGCAACCAATTCGAAAGCCATTTTCAAGTAACCAATTAATTACTTCATGATTACGAGCAGGAGTAAAGAAACCAGAGCGACTATTGTAGACGCGCTAGCAATTATCGCCTTGAGCTCATTATTTGACTTTGCAACTGCAAAAAGCTAAGATATCAGCCACTATAAAAGCTATCACATATATCTTTACCAATCTACTCAGTTTTCAGGTGTTATGTTTAAGTAATTAGCTGTGCCTTTGTAAACATGGTTAATACAATTTTTTCACAGAAGGATTCTGACTATTTGAAATCCCAACGTCTTGCAAGAATAGCCACGGCCGCACCAGTCATCAGAAGAAAATGGAACTATACAACCAGATGTTGTACCTGTCGGTTTTGATTTCGACGGCGAAAATATTTATGTAGGTGGAATGAACCTTGCCAGATCTACAAAATACAAAAATGTTCATAAAAACAACAAAGTTGCCATCATCATTGACGACTTGAAAACCATTGAGCCATGGGATCCTCGTGGTATAAAGATCTACGGAACTGCAGATATAGTTACCCGTCAAGGTGGATATATGGATGAAACTGGACACTCTAATAATCAATATATTCGAATAACTCCTTACAAGAAATGGAGTTGGGGAATTGAAGAGCCTGTCTTTGTTGAGGGAAAATTTAATGTAAAGAAAGCCAAAAGAAGTTAAAGAAGCCCTAGAAACCTATTCAAATGGTCCTTCTGAACGCATCAGAATAAAACTACTGCAACTCTTGGTATGAATAGAACCCGGCAGTATGGTTAAAAGATAATGTTTTAATGGACCTTCTAATTTCAAATAGTCTAGGAATGCTTTTAATCGGCGTGGGTATTATCGTCTAGTCTCTGGGGCTTTCAATGCATAAGGAAAGTTCGATGGAGGATCTTGATATTGTGTTGTTATAGTTGTTATAGTTGTTATAGTTGTTATAGTTGTTATAGTTGTTATAGTTGTTATAGTTGTTATAGTTGTTATCATTGTAGTTGCGTCTGTGACAGAGGGACAGCAGCTACCATAGAATGCATTCACTTAATCACATATCTAATAGACACTAAAGTAAACATGTTATTCGTAGATGAGCCTGAATTGTGTTTGCATCTTTATGCTCAAAAGTTGATTTCAAATCTAATCAAGGAATCTTCCAATAACAATCAAATCATATGCGCTACACACTAGTTAATGTTTATGAATATGGATAGTATCGAGAAAATTATCATAGTACGTGACACGGCTGGCCCAGAGATGTGTGAATCAGATTTGACTTTATGTTAGGGCTCAAAATACATCTAGATAAGACTGTCATTGAAAATAAGCGTTTGATAATGATGATCCGGCGAAAATTCATACATAGATCTGCTCTTAAATAAGTTTCCACGCCGCTCTAGTACGATATAACTTTCAAAGTTTAAAGGCTTTCCAGTCCTCGATAGAGTGAAGATGATATAGAGTAATTTATTGTTTAAATCAAGTACAATTTAAGAATTTGATGATGAACTTGAATTTTTCTTGATATATTCGACAGTCCTCAGTTCATGTTCCTTAACTTCATTGCTTATGTCAGACATGCTAATGACCCCATTTGTGGCGCCAATAGCCTTCTCTCAGCATTTTGCTGGAGTATCGACAGCCTGGTCTGAACAACTGGCTCACAGACTGTATGCTGGAATTATAATATTACTGTGATTAAGGTATATTGAATCTGGTGACTACTGTATTCTTACCGATCTCAATCCTAGGCATGACCCCGATAGTAGTTTCCATTCCATATTCTAACCAGTTCTTAAGAAAGTTTGACCATTTTTGTCCCATATTGTGAATTATAGTAATTGTGTAGTTGGATTTAGACTCGTCAATATTAATTTCATATTCACCAAATCCGTTGTATCTACATACTAAGGAAAGGTATCTAAGATATGATTCTAGATCAGAGCCCTCTTAAACCAAAATAATAGAAATTGTTTGGGTATCAAAGCGCCTATCTCTTTGGCAATTTGTATAAGTTTGTCATCTTCAACTCCTTGAATGATAGAACTAAAACTTTCTTGTTTTAAGGTGATAGTATCGTATCTCTCATTATATCTATCCATTTCAACATACTTTGTCATTATGATTCCAATAAGAGAATTGATGCTAATACCTTTTGCTCTGGCATCTTTTTGCAATATATCATCAAGTTCTTTTGTTAACCTAATACTCCTTATGAGTGTCTTACTTTTAGCCGACAAACACACTACTTCCAGACAACAAATAATATGTATTACAATATAAACATCTGTAGTCAATGTAAACCTCCTACATAATAGAGGATATCACTAAATTCTATTGATGGAATCCAAAGAACAGAATGAAATAAAATACAATGGTAGAAAAGTCGCCTCATCTATTTTATTGGCTGGACTAGTTCTAAGCTCCGTGCTAGCTGTACTTCTTTATTCTCTGTCCTTCCCAAATTACGCTATTAGCACTGCTAGAGCTCAAAATATACAACACAAAAATGTACTTATTGTCACAACAAGTTATAACGTATTAGGAAAGACAGGTTATCCTACAGGTTTATGGCTACCTGAAATGACCCACCCATTTTTCGCATTGCAAAATGCTGGATTTAATATTACAGTTGCAAGTGTTAAGGGAGGTAATGTTCCTATAGATCCATATAGCGTCCCTTCCAATCCACAAGGTACAAACAGCGATGATCCAATCACTGATAAATTTCTGCATACACCAACTGACGTGACAAGGATAAACCATACCGTCCCTATTTCCAATGTTGATCCAAATGAATATTCTGCTGTAGTATTCCCAGGTGGAAATGGAGCAACATATGACTTCCCTTGGGATAAAAATGTAAATAAGATTGTTGCTGATATTTATGAACATGGAGGAATTGTAGCAGACTGTGTGTCATGGTCCTGCAGCTCTTCTAAATGCAACATTATCTAACGGACAATACCTAATAAAAGGAATGAAGGTTACTGGCTTTTCAAATGAAGAAGAAGCAATAACTGAAATACTAATTGGCAAAAAACATGTGTTACCATTCTTCCTAGAAAATGAACTTCCTAAGCGTGGAGCGACCTATGAGAAGGTATACGTACATGAACCACTTGTTATCGTGAGCGGTAATGGAAGGCTAATAACAGGACAGAATCCTGAATCAGCCACAAACGTCGGTGAAAAAGTTGTTGAAATTCTTAAGGGAGGACAAGCAACATAAATACAACTCGGTTCAAATCTAAATCTAAAATTGCAGGAAAACTCTATGCCGCCGAATTTTTCCAGCGTTACGTTGGTTTGTCAGACTTCTTCTGTAAGGTTTGTATAACTCGTTGCAAATTTGGCTCGATTCATTTTCCTAAAGCACGCTAATCCAATAAAATCTCCGTATAAAATGGTTGTTCGTTAGTTTGTCTCGGATGCATACTGAGTGAAGTACTACCTCTATAGTCAATATACGATATGGTTCAATTACGTGAAATCTGATTTTGTTGGATCATCATAATGAACAATCTGCTCCTTTTGCAATACTGAGAAAAGCAGATGGATGGCGATGGTATTTCTATTACTTTAAAACAGCATATGGCTTTGTGGATAATAGTTATCATAGAAATCAAAGATGCTGAGATATCGACTGCGATATTGTCATTTGACAATTACGATAGTACAAGTTCATGTAATATTAAATGTAATTTGATCGAAATTAAAGCATGGTCTTATTATTTTTTATATTCTGATTCATTTCAGTTCTCATTCGCGAGAACTGATTTGTAGTTATATTTTTTTTAAAACCATCTATTATTTCTAGATTATTAGCCTAATCAACTAATAATTTTCACAGTCGTCTGTTTTTGTGTCCCCCTCAAATGGATGGAAATCTCGTATTGTATCATCTCCTGGACCGCAATCAAAGTAATCTGCATCTGGGCCTCCAATAAGTATATCGTTTCCTGGACTACCAAATAATATATCGTTACCTGCACCACCGTAAAGAATATCATTCCCGGGACTACCATCTAGGATATCATTATTTAGCCCACCACATAGTGCACGGTCGGATTGATTATCGCTACCACCCAAAACTGAAATGATGTTATTGGCGTCGAAGCTTTCCGCTGTACCATCGTCACCTGTTAGAGTATCCCTTGCTGAATTCAGACTAATAGAGCTATTACTTGATGCTATACTTTGATTCAAAGTATTATAATTAATACCAACATTCGATTCTCTACTAATACTCTCGTTGATACTATTGTCATTGATTTCGATAGAATTAGAATGGTTGTTGTCATATGTTATATTTTGAGTTCCACTAGAAGTAGTGGATGATAGATCACCGCAGGAAGAGACGGTTGTTGCTACTGTATGATTCATACTTCTCAGAAAATTTTTAGTAACATTCTTGATTCCGTCGTGTTCGATCTTTATATTCCTAGAGTTAATGCCGCGATCGTTTTTATTATTGATGGTAGCATTAACTTGGTCCATACGATACAAGCTCGTAAATATATCTAACATTAATATTATTAGTAGAGGCACAAAAATTTTAACCATCAAAATCCCTAGTCTTCCACCTGCCTAATTCCATTACCCTATCTGAATCGCAATTATTTTAGGATGACGTAAATTCATTTTCATCACTTTTCTATGCGGGCATCTAAGTTATTATTGATGATATGAAATATAAAATAATTTATGAATGCTGCAAACGATCGATATACTATCACAAGACCGCCACTCAATTTCTTTATTGGCCTATAGCAATTGCTTACATAATATTTTAAAGGTATATACAAATACCAGAAATGGGTTTCATATATGGTATTCAGACATACTGACTAGCAATGTAATGAAAAATTTGCAAATCAGTATTGATTAAGGACCATTTGAATATTGGTTACACAAAATATTTTAACGATCTGAGATATTCGCTAATGTTATTTTCATTTCCGAAAATAGATATCCTTATTCATATCCATATCAAATCTCCATAGTAAATTGGTATAACTTGGTATAGTTTGCTAAAAGAAAGAGCAATCCTGCAAAGTATCCCAGTCGTGTCAATGGTAGGTTGACAGTCGGGTTATAATCGAATCAAAATAGATTATCATGTAGGTTATTCTGAATTTGCGTAGGCTTATCGCCACATGAAGTCAGGTACTTGGTGAAGTTAATGAGATGAGTTCAACGATTACACCTTTACTCCATCCATATTTCTTGCTCATTAATATAGAGACTTGAGCAGCCAGGCCAGATTCTTTCTCCCGATTAATTATTCGTGCCGTTCCTTGAAAAAAGGCGTTATCTATAGAAAAGCAAACCTTTGGATTGTGAAGTATATTTTGTACCCAATGTGTATTATTTTCGCGTTCTGAAATTATATAATATCTTCCGTCGTGTTCTACAAACCAAATCTCTATCTTATGTTTCTTGCCAGTCTTCCAGCCCGAAGTGCCTAAATAAAGAAATTGTGGTTCGGCCTTGACTGCCACCGCACTTATTTTACTTTATCGAAACGCGAAGCCGCATCGTCCCAGTTTACAACATTCCACCAAGCAGAGATATAGTCGGGCCTTTTGTTTTGATATTTGAGGTAATAAGCATGTTCCCAAACATCACATCCTAAGAGTGGGACTAAACCTTCCGTCCTAGGACTTGTTTGATTTGGCACGGACTTGTAGTCTACTTTCTTGGAAGATGGATTATAGACTAGCCATCCCCAACCACTGCCTTGAATCAATGCAGTAGTAGAAGAGAATTTTTCCTTAAAGCCTGAAAAACTTCCAAATGATGTATTAATTGCATCTGCGATAGATCCCCCTGGTTCTCCACCACCATTTTTCTTCATATTGTTCCAAAATATTCGATGGTTATCAAATCCTCCACCGTTAAAGTTAATTGCACTTTTTTGATCTGCTGGCACTTGATCAAGGCTTGATAATATTTCAAGGATGTCTTTTTCTTGAATTTCTGGAGAACTTTTATCTAGAGCAGCATTCAGTTTGTCGGTATAAGTTTGATGACGTTTTGTATGGTGTATCTCCATAGTTCTTGCATCAATATGTGGTTCTAATGCATCGTAGGCATACGGTAAAGGAGGTAATTCATATTTTTTCATAGTTGATAGAGAGCAATGGTCATAAATAAAGTATGATGTTTACAAGTCATATAGTTTATAAGAGTTATAGTTCGAAACTTCGTCGTTTTCACAACTGAAAATAGAGGAAATGAAAACACATCGAGTATAAAGTAGAAGGTGGTAAGGTGATAGACAATATTGATAATGGCGATGGGAGCACCTTACTTATCAACCACGATACTAGATAGAGTGACTCCTGCTAATAGAAAAGGAAATTTTGCGACTGGTGTAGCAAATTCAAAAGGATTTGAAAGACAAGAGTATGAGACAGTGCTGGACAGCACAGATCTTTGTCAAATATCAGAGGAGGAAAATAGCAAATTGAGAAGCACCTAAGAGACAACCAAAAATGGTTATGGGCGATTGGCGATGAAGTTTCATTATAATGAAGAGAATATCTGGAGTTGGGCTAGCTAACGTTATGCAGATTAAACTGTTTCTTGATCAAGGCTTGAATTCTATCTGACATACTCCTTCTTGCGTTTAAGGTCGCAGGAGCATCTTTTCCTACTATGAATGTGAAATCAAGATTATCTGACGTAACTGCTTGTAGAATCACTTTGCAACTTCAGTTACTGATAGAGAAGTTAACAGCTTTCCGGAAGAGATAGCCTAGCATACGGGTTGCAACCGTCGACAGAGAAGATTGCCTCAAATTCGTTCTACTGGGGTATTCGAATATCAAATTTGAAATTCGGATTTGTCCTTAAATCTTAAATCTTAAATGGAACGCTATAATTACCTAAATAATGACTAGTCTAGTAAAACAGCCTTCACTTTTTCCTCTATTATTGGTTAATTTCGTAGGAACTCTTGGCTTTAGTATTGTTTTGCCTTTCCTAGTTTTTGTAGTTATGAAATTTGGAGGTAACGCTATAGTTTATGGTCTGCTTGCCGCTACTTATCCTGCCTTCCAACTTATTGGAGCCCCAATATTAGGAAAATGGTCTGATATTTATGGAAGAAAAAAGGTTCTTCTATTAAGTAATATTGGAACAGCGGTTGGTTGGATATTATTTCTTTTTGCATTATTTTTGCCTGCTGAAAAATCTAGCATTGATATCATCTTCTTCGGAACATTTGTTTTTATTCTTCCTTTGCTGATCTTATTTCTGGCCAGAGCTATCGACGGCATTACTGGCGGGAATATCTCTATTGCTAATGCTTATCTTGCTGACATTTCATCAGATAGCACTAGGAGCAAAAACTTTGGAAAAATGGCCATATCTTCCAATCTTGGATTTATTCTAGGTCCTGCACTAGCCGGAATTCTAGGGGGAACTATTTACGGAGCAATATTACCGGTTCTAGCAGCACTAGTTCTATCATTGGTTACATTACTCGCAATAGTCTTACTGTTAAAAGAATCCAAGCCCCCATCAAAAGAGATAGTGGTTCCGGAAGAAACAACTGTTAGAAAGGTTTTTTCACAGGAATGCAGGGACTGCTATTCAACTGTAACTACTACAAAGCCTAGATTGCGAGATGTTTTCAAACTAGAGCAGATTTCTTTTTTACTTGTGCTATATTTTTTGATATTTCTTGGATTTAATATCTACTACGCGGCCTTTCCGACTCATGCTCGCTAACGATCTAAAATGGTCAGTAACACAGCTAGGAATATTTTATGCAGTATTAAGTGGAATAATGGCCTTGATTCAAGGTCCGGTTTTACGTAAGGCAATAAAAAGATTCTCAGAAGAGAAATTAGTCGTCATTGGTAGCATAATTTTAGGTACAAATTTTGTTCTATTTGCATCAAATAATATTGTCTCAGTCAGCTTGGCCCTAATACTATTTGCTGTTGGTAACGGCCTTATGTGGCCATCTTTCATGTCAATACTATCAAGGCGCGCAGGATCAAAACTTCAAGGAGCAGTACAGGGTGTTGCGGGCAGTTTTGGAGGCTTGGCTAGTATAGTTGGACTAACTTTGGGTGGATTTTTATTTAATTCAGTTGGAGGAGCCACTTTTCTAATTAGTGGTGGAGTAATATTCATAGTTTTTATCATGTCTTTTAGACTACTGAAAATGAAATGAGCAGGCCTGATGTAAACAAATTATGCCTTGACAACAAGTGTCAGTTGGCTAGCTGTTAAAGTGTTATCTATACAGGGACGCTGGACACGATATCTTCTATGCGGTTAGAAACAACTGGCAGTTTATCTATATGATTCCTGAAAAGATATATAGTATCATAATAGGTAACAAGAAAAAACCATAGCCATTACCCATTATCAGGACTAGCTGAGTTCCAATACTTGTTCTGGCTGTTGTTTTTGTCTTATTTTCTTTTTCTGATTCAGCCTTTTCTCTATCTCTCTTATCATCCATCCATCGTAGGAAGTAGTATCAGCAAGCACAAATAATTCAACTCTATTTACACCGGTAAAGGATTCTATCTCTTTGAGTATACCATCTGCTGTAAAAATGTCCCGACTGAATAAAAGTAAAGATATCATGTCGTCTGGGTCAATTATAGGAGGCTGACAAAGAATATTGTCTTTTAATCCCCCATAAATACGCTCAATTATCTGGTTGTTGAAGGCCTTATCAACAGTATTTATTACGAGTACAAACTGAAAATAACCTAAAGTAGAGACTGGATTACACAGAATAAAGAATTTCAATACATTATTATCTCTTAACCTCGCTAATCTTCTATTAACCGTTCTTGGTGATATTGATATTTTTTTAGCTATATCGTTCATATCCATCCTGGGATTCGTAAAGAGGCAATTTATTATCTCCAGATCTATATCAGAAAGATCATATCTGCTACCTAGATATGACGATGGCGACGTAAACATAAAATGGATATTGGCAGGTTTGAGTGAATCTCGCAAAAGTTCAAGCTTATCTTCTTGCCCTTCTTTAATTGCCAAACAGAATGTGGAGATTCCTCCCATACATTTAGAGTGAAGGGATACATCTCCAAGAAGATTAAGCCGACTAACTATTTCGTCTGTGTGAGAAGCATGCTCCCGTACTATCAACATACAGGACATTGCATATCCAAGTGACGCAGGATTAACTTTAACAACGAATTTTTTTATTACTCCGGTCGAAATCATTGTATCAACCCTTGCTTTTACACTCTTAGAAGTCATACCGACCGCAGATCCTATACTCATAAACGACGCTCTACAGTCTTTTGACAAAATGCTAATAATCTTTAGGTCAGTTTCGTCAAGAAAATGCCGTTCCTGTTGCATAACTCTATTTATGACATCTGTCAATTATTTAAATATAATGTCCGTTATTCGGAGTATTACTACCATCAACGCTAAATAACGTAGATACATAACAAAAGTAATGAGCATTAAATACTACAGAACGCTTACGTTAGACTACGATTACTGTCAAAAGGACAAATATCAACAAAAGATAATGAAATGCAGAGGTATAGACATAGCCTCTGAGAATGATCAAAGTGGAGGGTTTGTAAGCAAATAAAAAGAGAAAAGAATTTGATTTGGGAGAAGTTGTTTAATGTACAAGAGATTTAATCCTTCAGCTTCCAATGCATGGACATCTATTAGATGTGACTCAACATACTGCGAGGAATGGACGGCGGCTTTACTCAGTAATATCAGATCACCCTTCCTAGTATTATTGGATCTGAATAGTCTTGATATATGATTATAAGATCAACGTTAAAGGGAGCGTCAATTTAAAGCAATTCGATAAGGCCCTGGTCATAGGACTGGGTAAATTAGGCCTTCCTGTAGCACGGTATGTAAAAGAAAAAGAATTTGACACCTATGGACTTGATTCAAATCCAAAAGCTGTTGAGATGGCGAGGAAAGCAGCGATTGAAAAAGCAGTTAATTTTAGTCAGTTTGATGTCTTTATCATCTGTGTTTCTACACACAAACCAGATGACATGTTTTCTCCACAAATAGATGGTCTATTATCTATAATTGAAAAGATATCAAAAGAAGCAAAGAATGGAGCACTAGTTTCAATAGAAGCATTCCAAAAGGTACATCAAAGAAGGTATTTGAAATGCTTAATCATAGACTGCATGTAGCTCATGCACCTCATCGCTGGTATGCATTAGAACAAGAAGAACACGGTGTCAATCAACTACGAGTACTTGGTGGAGTCTGTCAATGCTGTCTAGATGTAGCTATGGAGTTTTATGATGGTAGAGTACGAATAAATGGAGAAATAAAGGGTCAAGCATACGGAATAGAAATAGAATCAGAAAAGAAAGGCAATCTAGATAATAATAATAAATAATAATAATAATAATAGATAAAGAAAATGGTGAAAATAACGGTGAAAATAATAATTATTATGATAACATCGTCATAGATGAAGAAGAAGAACAACTACAACAACAACAGAGCTAAATGAATATTCGTATGCATGCAGTACCTCAAATAGAAATTGCTGAAATTACAAAGATTGCTGAAAATGCTCACAGATATCTACAAATAGCATTTGCAGAAGATCTGTATCTTTACTGTCAAGCAAATAACATAAACTTTGCAGAACTACGAGATGCACTAAATACAAAATGGAATGTGAATATACTTGAACCAAGAGATGGAATAGGTGGTCATTGTCTACCAAAAGATACTAAAATGTTTTTACAGTCATCAAACGGAAGTAAAAGTAAGATACTAATAGCCGCTATGGAAGTCGATCGTGATTATCGAGAGTACAGTGACAAATTAGCAAATCAGTTAAATAAGAATATGGTAACACTTTGATAGTCTCAACAGAAAAGATGACACATTTCAAAGAAGAGATAGCAACATGATCGTAGGATATGGATGGTAAAGTTGAGCCTTAAAGAGAATGCACACGGTGATGAAACTAGCGTATCGACAACAAAACCAGGAAACGTATTTTCTACAATACATCAAAAGAAACCAGAAAAGCACCACTATGGTAATCTCAAACAAATATTCATTCTAGCATTTGATGCACTAAGAGAAAGGAAAGCCAGATCCATATTGACAATATTAATGGTTGTTACAGGTGGTGGTTTAATGGTTGCACTTAATGGAATGAGTGCAGGCGTAGCTAATCTAATTAATAAGCAATTAAGTATCTTGGCACCTAACGTCCTGTTTGTCAGTCCGGGCCAGATTAATTTTCGTGGAGGACCATCACCACCTTCTACGTTAATCTTTAATTCTGAGGTAGTAAATCGAATAAAATCTCTACCATATGTTCAGGAGGTCATCCCTTCATATCAAGGTCAGTTTGAGCTCAACGCTCAAGGAAATATTTTAACGACTCCAGTCCTTGCAATGGATCCAACTAAACTTCACTTGATTAGTCCTTCATTGGCGCTAGTTCCTGGTTCATCTATACAGGAAAACAATCCATCAGGTATGATTGTAGGTGATACTATAGCAAATCCCCCAGGAAAAACTAATTTTGTAACGGTTGGCCAAAATATCAAGGCAACATATTCATTTGCAGATCCTAGTACAGGAAAGCTACAACACCAGTCACGAAGTTTTGTGATAAGTGCGATAATGGAACCTACAGGTAATTCCTATATAGATAGGTCAATTATGATCAATTTACCAACTGGCAACTCGTTATTCAAAAAAGGAGGCAAGTATGATCAAATGGCAGTAATTGCACTTTCTGGTGATTATGTTAATGTTGTTCAACAGGAGATCACTAGTCTATATGGAAGTAACAATATTGGAGTTACAACACCAAAGGCCATAATTAAAACAATACAGGGAGCTCAGGGTGGAAATAGTTCATTTCAAACAGGTATAGCGTTTATTGCATTACTTGTAGGAGCCGTAGGAATTATTACCACTCTGTACACATCTGTTAATGAACGTATAAAAGAGATTGGAACTATGAAAGCTATAGGTGCAAAAAGTAGATTTATTCTTGCTCTATTTCTAAGTGAGGCTCTAATAATTGGTCTTTTAGGCTCAACACTAGGACTATTAACAGGTGTTGCAGGTGCATATGTACTAACTTCTGGTATGCTGGGATCTGGATCTGGATCTGAAGGAGGCGGAGGAGGAAGTGCACCTCATTTTGCACCCATCTTCCTTCCAAATGATCTTTTAAATGTCTGGTTGCTTTCCCTAGCTTTAAGCTTGGGAGCAGGAGTCTACCCTGCTTGGAAGGCATCACGTCTATCTCCACTAGAAGCTCTAAGAAGATAGATGCTAGTAAGACAATTAGTGAAAATGAAAACAACTATAATCTTGTCATCACTGTATGATGTGAAGATATATCCATTCTTAGTTATCTGAAGTATCACTATCAATAGATTATGCATAAGTTTGGAGAGCTTTGGAGCAGTGCCTTTGGCACTATGAAGATTATGATAATTAACTACCGGTGAGACCGATGTAAAGTACGACTATCCTTTTCACTGCGAATCGCAGCTTCATGTTGACGATGCCGTCGAGAGACCAATTTTGGAGAATTGCAGGTATGGTGAAGTCTGTGGACTTACCATAATCTTATTCTTTTGTATTACTGGTTTGCAGCATGTCAGCGTTGCCTGCGAGTGATCTGAGTCGAGTAGGGCTTACTTTACTTGCTACAAATTGTAGCTTAGGCTATGCTAGCTATGGATCCTCGGAATTGACTGACCCACCCTAATCTTCTCTTCAATACTACGGCTCGCAACAGGTAGACAAGGGCAATAGCATGCCAACACCGTCGGTATAGGACTTTAGCGTGTGTAGGAAGCCATCGTGTCATGTCATGCGTACCATTTTAAACGGCATAGTTTATGAAATTTGTAGTAGCACGGTGAAGTCATTCAATCCACCATGGTCTTGTCTTTTAGTACCATAGCTCGCAACATGCCGGCGAGGCCCAATAGCATCCCCAATCTTACTTGCATGGACTATACGAAGTGTGTACAATCATCCGGTTTCTCGTTGTCAGTATCACTTAATATGTCAGATTTAAGAAGATTAGCCTCAATGTATGAAACAGTCATAATATGAACTGCAATACAGCCAGAAGGAAGTAACGTGTCCTAGACATGGGTCTATTATGAATAGAGTAGAATAATTGAGGCAATGTATAGGTTGAGATGTACCGTGTAAGTATTTTCTTTAATAGCTTTATCCAACAAGTTAAATAATATAATTTATTCTCAGAAACCTAGTCTATGTTGAAAAGTAATATGCCTGAAGAATTGCTCAACTTACAGGTGAAGGAATTCAATAAAGGAAATGTGAATTCCTTGATGACACTCTATGAAAATGATGCATGTTTTGCATCCAGATCAGGACAAGTTATTAAGGGTCTAGGAAGTATACGTCTAGCTCTACAAGATTTCATTGACATGCGATGCAAGTTAGAAGTCAAAGTGAAGAAAGTTCTTGAAGCAACTAACCTTGCTCTTATTGTTACTGAATGGTCAATCAAGGGAATAGAATCCGATGCTAAACCCGTGAACCTTACTGGTAGGGGCACGGTAGTTCTACGCCAGCAATCTGATGGCACATGGTTAATTGTCATAGAAAATCCCTGGGGATTGGGTAATCAAGATACATTTAGATGAAAGGTGATGATGGCGATGTCATTTTACTCATCATCTATTGTATTTCAGTACAGACGCTGGTCTTTTCCTGAGCGCCAAGGCAAATACAACTGAGACTGCTGACAACAACCCCGCCGTAAGGAATACGAGATTATATGATCCAGGTGTTGGGTATGACCCACCGAATTCAGCCGTCCTCTGATTTTCCATGTATATCCCTGCTAGAGCCGGGCCTATTGCCATACCTATAAACAACAAGAGAGCTCCCACTCCTACTGATATGCCAGTGAACTCTTTTGGCGATGACGATACGACCATGTTCCATGTTGCAGTTATTGTGAGCGACAGTCCACTGGCAATTACAGCCAAATTTGCAGATACTGCAAACTCAGTTGAATGGAAAGTAAGCAATCCAATGGCACCGATCAGGCTGATTATCCCACCAATTACCGTTGGCTTCATGCTTCCTACTCTATTTATAATAAATGGAGTAATACTTGCAAACACCAGGAACATTACCATAAATGGTAGCTGAACGTTTGCAGCCTCTTCAGAATTCCCTCCGAATCCTAACGGGACTGGGCTCCTAACCAGCTGGACTATGGATGGATATATCATGAACATCGTAATCCCGGTGGCTATCAGTATAATGTATGATCGCAGAAGGATCTTGTGTCTTAGTAACTTCAAGTCAAAGAAAGGTGGTTTGGCCCTTCTCTCTATAATAACAAAGACAATTAACGAAATTGCTGATGTTACGAATGCACCAGCGATCTGCGGCAGATTTTCAGAGTTTATACCTATCTGTATGAGTGTAAGCGCAATTATGAATGAGGATATCGTGACAGAGAGGGCTGGTACACCTTTAATGTCTATAGAAAGCGACGTCTGTTTTTTGTTCAAGGACTTTCTGGACTCTTGACAGTAATTGCATGATCTGGCCCCCTATTTTCTTTTACAAATATGGCGATCATTAGCGTAACCATGGCAGAAAAAGGAACTATAGCCAAGAAAGTTGAATGCCATCCAAAATTCTGAATAATGCTAGCTCCTGTCAAGAGGCCGACTACTGAGCCTGCAGAATATGCCGATCCGAATACTCCTACAGCAATGGCGAGTTTGGCCGGTGGAAATGTATCTCTAAGAAGACTGAAAGCAGCTGGGACTGCGGCTAAACCGAAGCCTTGAATTATCCTCGTGACGAGCAGAAATGATATGTTATATGCGAAGCCTCCAGCAGTGAGTCCGGCTATATATATAATAAGTAACATGAGCAATACTTTCTTTTTCCCGTAAAGATCAGACAGTCTGCCTGCGACAGGAGTCATTACCGCAGCCACAATCAAGTAGGCACTGAATATCCATGAGCAGTTCCGTACGGAATTTTAAACTCCTTTATGATCTCCGGGATTGCAGGTAGAAGCATGGTCTCGGAGAAAAAAACTGTCAGAAGGGTGCAGCTAAGTATTGCCAGAGTGAACCACGCACGGTGGCTGACAATAATTCCTTCCTTGCTATCTTCCATTCCTCTAATGTTACCTTTTCTTGTCATGATTATCTACTCTCTTGAACAAAGTCGTGTTGTTGTTGTTGTTGCCCTTGCCGATCTAGTAAGAAATTTTCCATATCGGCCACTTTTAATGTGTTTATGGATTTTTCCAAGTTACGCCTCGATGCGTAAGTTTGAAATCCATTTTTCGATAACAGGAGCGACGATTCAATTCCTATGTCGCTGGAGATACTTGTTACTACTGGGACTTTCTTGATACGATTAGACATTTTTTTAATAGTGGTTGAGGGTGTGTGTCTATATCCAGTGAGAATATACCTTTATATTTATATCGTTCATCTAAGATCCTCATCCTTATATATTGGCGCTATTTATCGTTGACTGAAGCAATACTCCGAATAGTGGACACAATATTCAGAATACTGACTAGGTTTTATGGGTAAAATTTGCAACAACTGCATTTCCATAATATATCGCTATCTCTATTTTTATCTTAATGGAATTGGCGGAGAAAACAGTGTAGATCAATTCTCACGCAGCGGTGGTTTAACTCTAGTAAATAGTTCAATAACTTGTCTCATTTAATATTTCAGCATATTACATCTAAAGACAAGCATTGGTGATTGCTGCATTACCACAACTATAATCATCGATAATCTATAATTGTGCAGCAATTATATTCTGATTAATGGTATGGACAAATTAGTGTCATCTTCTACTCGTATAGTTGATGTAAATTCTATAATGAGGAGATCTCAAACCAGAGTTTGGAAAACTCTA
Organism: uncultured Nitrososphaeraceae archaeon; assembly: GCA_963765895.1. Taxonomy (GTDB): domain Archaea; phylum Thermoproteota; class Nitrososphaeria; order Nitrososphaerales; family Nitrososphaeraceae; genus JARBAU01. The sequence goes on from CAVXZB010000057.1 coordinate 40,741, forward strand.
GAAGGAGAACCAGAATTTATTATTTCTGTTGCCGATACCCAAAATATTCTAGGAAAGTTGCTAAATCAAAAATGAATTTTGTTATTTTAAATGTCGATCTTGTGGCATCAACAAAGATGTCTATGACCCTCCCTTTAGATAAACTCACAATGATGATTCAAGCCTTCAATCAGGAAATGTCACTTGTGGTTAAAGAATTTGGTGGATTTATTCTAAAATATGTAGGAGACGCTGTTCTCGCCTTTTTCCTTGTTCCTAACCATCAATCTCAACCAAGCATAGCATGTACCCATGCATTAAACTGCGCAAGATGCATGCTTCACGTAGCCAACGAAGGGATAAATCCAATTCTGAATCAATACGACTGCCCTGTAATGAATATAAGGATAGGAATAGACATTGGTGAAAATGCAATAATACAGAGCGGTTGGGACATTCACCCTAATATAACTAATGTAGAAGAAACTAGTAACAATAACAATATTTCCAAAAAAGAACAACCTCTCATAAAGAAACCAGTTTACGACATTTTAGGCTACAGTACAAGTATTGCAGTAAAAATGACTGCACTTGCCAATCCTAATCATATGGTGATAGGTCAACTAGTTTATGATGTAATAGATGACAACCAAAAATCGCTTTTCGAACAGCTTACCATGAGTCGAGAAATTTGGAGTTATGTTAACACCAATACTGGAGGGAGTATTTATAATATTTATACAAATAAGTGAATTATGCAGCTCCATTACACTCTCTATACCCTGATGGCGCGTTGCCATATGTTACCACGACCGTAAAGCCGTTATGTGCCAGTCTTATTGCTATAGTGCCTTGGATCTCACGGAAGGCTCAGGTAACTACAACGCTCTTGGTGAATGCATATCCCATTAGTCCTGCACTCTATCCGCTCTTCACCGAACTCTAAAGCTTATCTTAAAATGCAAATGAAGTTCTGATCCATTGGCGCAGTATTCTTTCTAATCGTGATGTTTCATCCATCGGGTTGCAAGCGTGGCCGGCAGTTCACCGGCGGTCACTGATAACTTCCAACATATAAGGACTGATCATTTACCTCAATATTAATTCGGTAATTGGTAAGGTACGAAACCAAAATATCGGAAGCCCTGTAAAATGGAATGAACAGCAACTAATGCATAATGTATAGATAGCATCTATGATAATACCTCATTAACCCTGAAGGCAGCATATTACTCATACCCAATTTAACCCCTATTTACTTTCAATGACTATCCAAGTAAGGCGGTGTTCATAATCAACTTACCTAATAGTAATTCCTTGATGCAACGAACATAAAAGTGCCCCGATAGTATGTTACCAAAGTAGAGTCTAAACTAGGAGGACAGACCAGTTCATGTCAGGG
>CAVXZB010000058.1:0-3585 GCA_963765895.1 uncultured Nitrososphaeraceae archaeon
GGTGTTTTCTACATAGCCTAATAATTTAAATTGTTTATATACCAGAGTTGGAATAAATTTTTCGTGCTCCAATCCCAATTAGGAATGTTATAAGTATCGGGTTATATACTAAAAGAGTTAACTAATTAATGGCTAAAAATGGCAAAAAGTTAGCTAAATTAGTTAACTTCATTTACCATTACTATCATCCACTCCAATTATAGTTAAATGATTGCCTCTGTAAATGCATTCCTCTATACTTTTTTTGGTATTGGTCGTATCGTTGAATTTTGCCATTTTAATTTGCTCTTCACACGTTTAGGTTTCTTTTACCGCTGATAAGACTCCGTTTAAAAATTTGTAAAAACCGGCATCAGTTCTTAGTTGTACCAATTATTCCGAATATTTTATAGGACGTTCCGATTCTACAGATTGACATAAAAAGGATTCAGAAAAGGATGAGCTATTTCACAAAATTAAACCTTACCTAACATTTTTAAATATTCATCAACTGGAAAGACAATGATACTCACCTTGTTTCCACTCAGCACGTCATTACCAGAGTCCAGTCTGTAATTTCTGCCAAGACATTAGTAACTGGCATTATTGTTCTCTCTGGGAGTAAAGTAACGCCAATAACCATAGTCAAAAACAACAGATTAGTACCTCGTCTTTGTTTCCCTTGTTTTAGACAATGCTAGCCGTCTTTTATTTGACATCGAGTTAATGAATTAATCAACTTTGTGGCCTGTATAAATACAGACTGATACATAGTTCTAATGGCTGTAATACTTATGGAAAGGGTAGTTTAAATGGGGTATTCTTTTCTGGATCTCCAGAATTATTGTCATGGTGAGAATGCTTTGATGTTGAGTCGGCTGATAAAACGTCTGCCCCTCCATCATTTATTTCCTTTGTGTTATCATCGGTTCCTGAGGTAGATGATGACGTGATACTTGATTGGTCTTGAGATTCGTATGATGGTGTAGTCTCATTACTCATACCTCCATCACTACATCTTTTGGCAGAAGCTTCATTCATCTGGGATATTATAAAAAATGGTAATACACTTGTTAACAGAAGTATCAAAGAGATAGCCGATGCTGGCCATAGGATAATCCTGCTATTATGGTTGTTACGATGAAATTTCGTGGTACTGATTGTTCGATTATCAATTATTATATTAAAATTAAGAAAATTAATGCTGTAACTTTATACTAAGATATTCTATTATTGAAAACTGATGTAGAAATATTTGTGACAATGATTTTAGCTCATATAAAACTCTGGTCAAAACAATAAAAAAAGAAATTAATTGGATGATGATGACGATTTTATAAAGTCTTTATGCCAAGCGCTATTAAATTAATTAATACAATCTGGGTGAGTTAACTATATCAACTAACAACGTTAGTCTATAATAAAATACCATGTCATTAGCACTTTATAAGATAATAACTAGTTGATAAAAAGAAAAGATATTTCTAATTGTCTTATCATTACCTGGATCGCGATAATAGGTATTCTCATACTAGGATCTACGTTCTTATCAGTAACAACTTATGCTCTTGTTTGGCCTAATAGTACGAATAACGGAAATATAGACAACAATATTAAAAGAAATATCATTAATAATACTCACAATATCAATATCAATATCAATAACAATACGAGAGCCGTGATAATTGCATTTGACGATGCTTTGAAAAGTCAGTTCATTTATGCAAAGCCAATTTTAGATAGATTTGGCTTTAAAGGAAGTTTCTTTATAGTCTGTAATTATGTAGGAAAAAGTCCCGATAGAATGACATGGAGTGATGTTCAAACTCTTGAGGTACAAGGCCATGATATAGAATCACATAGTATGAATCATATTCGACTTGATGATCTTTCACAGCAGCAACTGAATTATGAAATAGGACAATCAAAGCAATGTATTATTGACCATGCTGCTGTCACAAATACAAATACTAGCAACAATATCGTTCCAATCTTTGCTTATCCTTTTGATATAGGACATACAAATATCACAGTAATAAACACGGTAGCTAAATATTATCAACTTGGAAGAACAGGAGATAAACCACTTGCATTCTTGAATTGTGACTTGACACTGGAAGATAAGAAGGGTCGTATTGATCAGTCTGCTTATTATAACGGATATTGTAGCAGCAGTCATGTTCCAACAAATTTATTCATTAATAACAATACCCTTACCAATAATAATAGTAGCAATAACAATAAAAGTAATTTGAGCAGTGCAGTATACTATGATACGCTTCAAAAGGTAAACCGGTATTCAATTAGAAGCTGGACACATCATATTCACTATGCAAATAACTCATTATATAATAGCTCCCAAATGTTTGAGCAATTTATACAAGAAGTAAATAGTCAAGATAGATACAATGACGAAGGAAAAATAAACGCAATTCCTATAATCACCTATCATAGCTTTACCAATACTCCTGATATGAACTATTCAAGAAACGAGTATGACACTGACATAAATCTATTCTTTAGAGAGATGAAGTATCTATATGATCATCATTTTACTGTATTATCTATGTCTGATATAAGATATAACAAGAATAACGAGGATCTTTTATTTAAATAGCCTCAATTGATAAATTATACTAAATATAATGATATAAGAATTAAAAATAAATTTGATGCTAATAGTACGTATCTTTGAAGCAGTGATTCAAGATTAATTAAACATTGATATCTATTGCAAGCTCAAGACTCTGGTTAGAGCGCCAAGTAGAAGCAGGATCAGTATGAATCGATCTCCTAGTTCAGTGATCGGAAGATATGAAACACATATTTTTCAAAATATTTTCTATTAATATATTGCAATCAGATTTTGCGGATCGCTTACGACAATGTCTTCATTTACACTGGAAAAAACTTATTTAGGGTGCTAATGAAGGCGAATCTGGAGCATACAACTGGATCCAAATCAGATTATTGTATTCACTGAACCTATTAACCAGCGACCATTTAATTTATAGACAAAATAAAAACCTATAAGGTCGATTAATGATACATACTTAACGAGTCCTATTCGTGTTGTCACTGGCGATGCTGTGTAAATGGATTCAGTCCCAACAATCCACCAAACATAATGGGACCGAGTTATAACCAGCGGCTGATGGGATCGATTTATCGACAAGTCGAAAATGGTGTTGTGTATTAGATAACCGACACCGGTTCCGTCTTCATCATCCACATTTCATGCCCACGAAGTTTGATTTGACTTACTGTTTGCAAATATATTGTAGGCGTCTAGATTGGATTATGCTGACAATGTTCTAGAAACAGACTCAAATTATCCTGAATTTCACTTAGTTGAGTTGTGTGTCAGATTGCTTATCTACAAAGTTTCCTCTAGTCGTTAAGTTAGGTGTTGTTTTGTGACTATAAATAGAATATTTATGTTACTTTAGGAGGAGGTTGAATCTCTCTTATGCTCAGATCCGTAAAGTCCCATGCACTATACTTATATTATTGTTAATGCTTTCATATTCGGAGTTCAAGTCGGAATTAGAAAAGGCCACATTTATAGGTAATTCGTAATTTCCATAATATTAACTGGTTCTACTA
>CAVXZB010000059.1:0-83788 GCA_963765895.1 uncultured Nitrososphaeraceae archaeon
TTATGATATATATACAAACTGATCGTGCAGTTACTATGAATTAAGTTATTGACATCAACATACCTGACAAAAAGCTGTATATGTTTGAATTATCTATTTTTGTTGCATAAAATGCATCTATTCCATTTCATCTTGGAAAAACCGCACAATCTGCAATAAAAATTAAGGACCTATAAAATTATATGCGATCGAGATGAAAGCAAAGAATGGCTTTATGTCAGCCAGGATTTCATCATTCTACTTTTCAAAAATCTAGTACATATTCATGGCCCATGACCTGAATGTGTCCCTCTGCGATGTCTGTGTTCACAAACTAACTCCTGAACCTACACAAGGCACGGATCTCACTATGGACACTATTTACGGTTGGACTATGGACTACGAAAATTTTAGAGAATCTGGCAATTCTCTAAAATTTGATGCTTTGAAAAATGCTGATTTTGTTCAAATAGTAAACAGTAAGCTATCGATTGTCAGAAATACACCTAGAGGTAGATTTTTTCCTACTTTTCTTATTAATCCAGAATTAAAAGATGAATTTACTAGAGATCTAGAACAAGATCAGGACACTGTGAAGCGCATGTTATATGATGTTCCTAGCGCAATAGATAGAAGGAATATCACATTAAAATTATGGGCAGGATGTGGACAGCACTTAGTTGCAGTAGGATATTGAATAAACTTTTCATTGTTTCTATCTTTCCTATCTTGTCTAGAAGCTTTTATGTGTTTATCTAGTAATTATTCGCTGATCGCTTTCTGGATAGGGATATTCCATGTATTTAGTCTGCTGCCTTCCCAACCTTGATACCTAGAAAATAGCTGACGATTCTTAGCGCTAAGTCTATGCCGGAAGAAATACCGGCGGAAGTAAAGATTGGTTCGACAGTTGTAAATCGGACATCTTCCCGTATTTTGACTTCTGGAGCTGACGTACGAAGAAAATCAAAGGCCTGCCAATGAGTAGTTGCTTCTCGTCCGTTTAATAAACCAGCTCTTCCAAGAAGACTAGAACCAGTGCATACTGATGCCGTCAACCTAGCCTTAGTTGCTCGATCTGCAATCCATCCAAGTATCATTTTATTACTTATTTCCTTGGGCGTACCCCAACCGCCAGGAATAATTAGCAAATCTAGATCTGGGCAGTTGTGGATCGTCGTACTAGGCGTAAATATAAGTCCGCCGACTGCAGTGATCTGATGTAAATTTTCTGAAACGAGAAGTACCTTAAAGGGCGAGGATTCTTCATGTTGGCGATTTTCATTCAAACGCGTTATAGAAAATACTTCAAATGGTCCTGCAACGTCTAAGACTTCGACTTGATCAAAGATAAGTATTCCAACTATCATTTTATTATTTGCTTCATTCTATAATATGTTATTATTGTTTCTGGAACTCATACTAAACGTTACAAATCAGTTTTCATTTATGATTTATTTTTTTATCGTAAACGCAAGTCCCTAAACACTTCAATTGACAATTATTATGACCAACAGATTGATTTAATTATTTTAAGCCTCGCTTAGGAAATTTTTACTACTATATTAGTAATAGTACCAATCTGAATAGTGATAAGATCGGGTGCTGAACTAACTTATTATCATTCATGTCTGCTCTCAAAGGTTCATTTTAGTATGATAATTAGTCTATCTATTATGGTTTAAATTATTAAGACATATTACACATACTAACGATATTGGTAAGAATGATCGAAAGAATTAACAATAACAATTAAAAGATTCCTGACTGACATTTATAAGACTGAGTTGCATTTTATGATCGAACCTTCAGAATATCTTACGATGTTCAGCACAATTGATATGCTCATCTGAAAATATACAGTACAATACAATACTCCTTCAGGTGCCTATTTCTTTGGTGCTGAATCTAACAACAATTATTGGTACTAACACGGTTGGCTGTGATCCTTTATTTGATCTGTACTCTAAACAAACACTGAATCCACATATATGGAATAGTAGTTTTGGTTAACAAAAGTCTTGTACATATTAATTTACAATGCTTATTACTTATGCAAATCACATTTTAAACATCTAGTGATGAATGACTGAAATTAGCCATGGCAAGAAGAGTATTGCTTGTAGATGATGAACTTGATATAGTATATCCGGTCAAAGTAGGATTAGAACGCAAAGGGTTTGAAGTTGACAGTTATATAGATCCAATATTAGCACTGCAGAATTTCAAAAGGGGAACATATCAGTTATTAATTTTACACGTCAAAATGCCTAAGATGAATGGTCTAGACCTCCTAGACAAGATCAAAAAAGAAGATGATAAAATCAAAGTTTGTTTTTTCACAGCATCTGAAGAGTTTGCTTCTAATTATAAGAACGTATTCAAAGACTCTCAGGATAAATTTCTCTTTATATCAAAACCAATATCAATTCCTAAAATGACTAAACAGATAGAACAGTTTGTAAGATTATAACAATGTATGTATGTATGTAGGAAAATGCATTAAACAAAAGATCAAATTGAATAGCATACATAATAAATATTTGGAAGAATACATATACGCTAGCATCTGCAGTAGAGCTAAAGCCGACAATACAATCACACAAGATGTGACATTTAAAGATCTGATATTCAAAGACCTCAAGAAAAAGAGTTAGTTGTCTAGCAATAGAAAAGCAACAACCTAGGTTACTCGATAGACCACAGAATAAGCAGTTCCGGCATGGAGTAATATTGAAGAACATGGATGAGAGAATGTAAGAAGTTGCGGAGATTGCTGCTTTAATCATATCCTCGGCCTATAACTGTAATTTAGTTGTAGGCAAGTACATAGTACGGCTTAGGGTAACATGTGGTCTAGCACTTCGAGGACCTTCTGTCTCATTTACATGGCAAGTAATAGCCTATTCGCCGCCACCAAATATCACATGTGTTCCCAACAGCAGAAATGGCAGGCTTATAATGGGGTACAAATGGAGATGACATTCAGATAGGATGTTCAGCAACAGACCTCAAAGGCAATGGTGGAAATAAGAGAACAAACGATATAATGGAGATGATCTTGTGGATATGAAGATGATCGTATTAAGTTCAGGAACGATAAACTGCATGGCAACGCAGGAAATGATATGATTCGAGGGGCCCGGCAACGACCAATTATTTAGGAGTAATAGTAAGGATGTACTTACTGGAGGTCCAGGAAATGATCAGTTTAATTGTGGTGTAGGCATACAAGATTTGGCTCGAGCTACGCAATATACTCGATGCGTAGTAAATTTACTAAACGAACAAGTGGACATAGATCGAAATGTATATAATCCCTATTTGGTAGTCTTATTGGAACTAATACCGGTGGTAGTAATGTTAGTCAACATAGTTCTCGTATCGAAGATATACTTGGTATGTAATAAATATCAATACAAACCTCATACATTTTATGACTGCTATGAGTGTATCGTAAGAGATCAAAAATATATAAGTAGGTTTCAATTGCTTTCTACGCTGACAAAATCTCTGCAACATTATGATTACTTTGTCCACCGTATTTTGATTATGCTCAATAACATGTATTTTACCTTAGGTAAAATTAAAAAGTGGCATCACATATTTCATATCTGATTTCTACGAACACATAAGACATTAGTCTATACATTTAATCTTAATTGAGAAATGATTTTAGTGTAATGTATTTCATAATTGTATTAGAAAACAGTTTTCTGAAATGAGCGCAATAGTAGTCTCTAGGATGGGTGACATCGATTTCTTATGAAGTTAATGTTAGTCCACCGTCAGCATAAATTGTTGTTCCCGTGATGTAGCTTGCATCATCTGAAGCTAAAAACAATGCTACTTTAGCTATTTCTTCCGGCTGTCCAATTCTTTTAAGTGGAATTGTCTGTTCTTTTTCTTTTTTCTTTTGATCGTCTTCGAGTAAGTCTTTATTCATCTCTGTTGCTATTGCCCCTGGTGCAATACCGTTAACTCGTATCCCTTTGTCGGCTACTTCCATAGCTGTATTTTTTGTTAGCATCTGCATACCTCCTTTAGAAGCAGCATAATGAGCTGCATCTGGTTGAGGTATGGATTCATGAACAGAGGATATGTTTACAATAGAATAATTTTTATTTTTAATATTACTGCTTGCTGTAGTATTGTTACTACTTTGAATCATGTGTTTCAATGCTTCTCTAGTACAAAGAAATGCGCCTTTCAGGTTTACATCGATAACATAATTCCAATCATTAGTTGATATTTCATTTATTTTCGTTGAAGACCCACTTATGCCTGCATTATTAACTAATACGTCAATTCTACCAAATCTTTTGACAGCTTCTTCTATTAATGATGTACAGACATGTTCTTGCGATATATCGCCCTGAACATAAGAAATCATATTATTATTGCTATCTCCGATTTCTTTAGCGATATCTTGGGTGGCTCTGCTTAAATCTTCCTTATCTCTTGAGTTTAGCACAATAGAGTAGCCAGTCTTAGCAAATTCTTTAGCAATATCTTTACCAATACCTTTACTTGAACCTGTTATTACTGCCACTTTACCATTATTATTATTATTATTATTATTATTATTATTATTATTATTATTATTATTATTATTATTATTATTATTATTATTATTATTATTATTACTAGACATCCGCAATAACACTTTGCAATACATACTATTTCATGATTAGAGTGAACCCACGAATTATCCAGACTGATTCAATATGATAACAATCATCTACTTGATGTATATAATGAGAATCTATTGTGGATCTATCAATACTTGGGTAGAAATTACTTTATTTTACCGGCAAACTATGGGTTTTTATCATCCTTAAATTGATTGTCGAGTGTAGCCGCCAAAGTAGGTCTACCAAGTTCAAGGCCACAAGTTTTACAAAATTCCATTTAATGTCGTTTTACTGGCAGACCGTGTGATATACTTTTTAGTGATAGTGTACAACAAAAGTACTTCATACCCCACCTGATGCTTTACTATCGCCATTACTCAAACATCAACGATTTCTCGATTGGCCGCCTTGGGATGAATTAATCGATAATTAGATACTCGCCTCTCTCCATCATTATGACGTCCAGGTAGACCGTGCAATTAATCTGGTTTACTAGAGATTAGATGTGACTTAAGAGGTTATCATCAAGAGGTTCCGCACCTCACCTCGGGTTCAGCTATGGCCGCTATTGCAATGTATTACTTTAGAAATTGTTGAGATACAATTAATGGTCTACTAGTAGATCAATATTTGGACCTTTTGCAGGAGTATGGCGATCTTGCAATAGTTACTGTAAGGGATACTGAAACTGGAATAGACCCAGAGATTTTACCAAGATTGATTGATAAATTTACATCAAAATCCTTTCACGGAATAGGCCTAGGCTTGTTTATCTCCAGAAGCATTATTGAAGGACATGGAGGAAAAATTTTGGCTGAAAACAATTCTAATAAGATAGAAGTTTGGGTTTAGTTTACCACTAACTCTGCATATTTCTAAATAAAGCCTGTTATGAAATATCGGTACTTATGTGTATGAACTTCTGGTTGTAGATTATCGCTTAGAATAGGATTGATCATATATTTGTTCAACGCCATCAAACCTGTTATCTACAATGTTTACTGCGACGATAATGTGTTATCCTATGAATCAGATGCATGCAATAATCTTTTAGGTGTTTAGAATTATACATTTGGCAATAATAATCAAAATATGAATGAAAATCTGTCTGTTAGGACCAACTAGCACTCTCAAGATGTGATAATTGGTGTCACAGTTTCATTCATTCATTCATTCATTCATCTGAGGGTTTTATACTTTTAAAATTAAAATACAAAATAACATCATATACAATTTTTAATACTCCTCCTAATATAAATGGGGCTGATAAGAGTGATAGTGACTGCAATATATAGCCGGCTAATGAGGGAGATACTGCTTGTGTTATATTTCTTGAAATATTGGTGATCCCTGCTGCCTGCAGTTCGTTCATCCTCCCCAACTACTGCAACCAGATATGATTGTCTTGTAGGCACGTCCATTTGCGAGAGTCATTCTCGCAAGGTAGAATGCGACTGCTAGTGGAAAAGTAGGAGCAAACGCAACGGGTATAAGCAAAATATTGGATGGAATATGTGTAAACACCATTGTATTAATCAATCCTATTCTATTAGCAATTTTTGCAGCTGCAAGGAACGAGAACGCAGTAAGAACTCCAGCTATGGAGAAAATATAAGATAGTGTTGTTAATTCAACTCCAAATTTTGTAAAAAACCATAACGAAACTATACTTTGAATAACAAAACCCCCCGCAAAAGAATCTAGAGCGAAGAGAGAGGATAGTTTACCAACGATTTGCTTTGATTTTGGTGATAGTGTCTGTTTGAGTGGTTTAGATAGGTTATCATCATTCACCTGGACCTCCACTTTATTCGAAATCAAATAGTAAATGCCTAATGTCGCAAGTCCAATGATGCTATAAAGTAGAAAAAGTGGTCTAATAGATTCAATTTGGTTTAATCCATACTGTTGTGCAATGATCTGTGGTAGACCAGAAAGTAGAACACCTGCAGACATTGCAAAGGTTCCAACCATATTGTAAAGGGCGTAAACTGTATTCCTTTTCTTTACATCATTAATCGTCTGAGGTAACACTGCTTGTTCTATTGAAAGGAAAGCACCAGTCTCAGTTCCAGTTACATTAATTGTACCTATTAAGGCAGATGCAATTAAATCTATATAATTAGTTGTTACAAAAAATATTACTCCAGATAAGGACATCAGAGCTGCATATAAGATCAGAATTTTTCTTCTACCTATTCTATCTGCATAAAAACTTGTTATTAGAGTAAAGATTACACTATTTATTAAAGTAGCAGTCAGTATTAGGCCAATGTAAAAATCTTCAATACCGACTAATTTTAGATAGATTGCAAGAATTACATTTAGAAAACCATATGCAAATGTTCTTAGAGTTCTTGCAGCTAAAAGAAGTTTGCCATCTTTAGACAACCAACAAAATAGAGTTACTTTGGTGTCCATTCTAATCTCATCTGAATCTCGGACTAATTCTATTATGCACATACATAAATGTACACATTCAACAAGTATTATACAATATAAATAATCCTTATAGCATGAAGTGATTGCAATAATAGAGCGGCTACTATTGCTGCCAAGCTTAGCAGTTCAGTATAACTAAAATTGCTGTCTTATCATTTTCGTCTTGATTTTCCTCTAGTATACGTTGATGGAAATAACTTAAAGTTTCACCTGCAACTATTCTATATGACTCTGATTCATACTGACCTTCTCTTCGTGAAGGGCTAATGATTTCCAATTAATACTAGTCTATTTCTAGATGTTTTTGGTCTTAAAATTGACTTGTAAGATATCATGTGTGGCTACCCTTTACAAGGTAAAGTGTGAGAAAACCATTTCATTTCCAGTTTGTGGATTCTTTTTATATCAAACTTTTCACCATCATAAATGAGAGCAAATCAATCCCTCCTCATCTTGAGTACCAGCATGAATAATTTTGTAGTCATGATTAAACAAGCTTGCTAAACTACTGACCAGTTTCTCAACTACAGGTATATTTTCAATCTCACAAATACCAAGAATGTCAGGTCGAGTATTATTATTCATTTTGGAAATAAATTTTTGAAAGTTCGTCGAGTATATCTTCAGTCCATCCCTCTAATTCATCTTTATTCTTTGTAATTTGTCAGTTCTATTTGGAGAGTTTTCTACATCAAACAAATTTTCAATATTCCACCATGCAATAAAATATTCTTTCATTTCATTTTACTACCCTACGTATATTCAAGATTATTGCTTCTAATATTTTAGTATGAGTCATATATGATTAGTAAGCAAATCTTTGCAGAGTTTTCATACAAACAGGATAGATTGAAACAGGAACCAAAATCAATAAAAGGACTAAATCCGATCAAACAAAGGGCAGATAATCAATGAAGTTCCACAGAATATGAATGAACCATAGTGACAAGAATTGGTAGAATATATCATCAATTTGGCTGTGTAGAAACCATCTCATACAGTCAAAGCTTTGTAAGAGTATAATACCAATAGTCTATTGAAAGAATCAATGTACGTCAGACTTGCAGGTACTATGTTCCGTGTTTTGAAGCATGCAAGGATTCCTCTATTTTCTAACAGGAAAAGTAATCACATATTTACAATATGGCAGCACATAGTTCTAGTTGCTATACGACAGTATGAAGGTAAGAGTTATAGAATGTTTGTCGAGTGGTTAATTGAAGCCTATTACCTAAGGTCATTTCTACGGTTGTCACGTATTCCTCATTTTACAACATTGCAAAAGTTTACAGATAGAATCAATAATTCATTGCTTGAAAAGATAATTTCGTCATTCATTGTAATTAGTGGTACCAAGCATATCTTTGCAGGAATAGATTCAACAGGATTTAAGATAACTCATGCATCACAATATTATACTGATCGAACAGAATTGAGAAGAAAATATGCGAAATTATCTATTGGAGTAGATGTATTACAACAAATCATATGTACAATTAAGATAAGACGAGCTCCAACAAGGCATGATAATGTAGATTTCAGGCCAATTATAACAAGGACATCAAATATTCTTCCATTATCCGTAGTTACAGCTGATAAGGGTTACGATAGTGAAGATAATCACCTTCTCGTAAGAGAGGACTTACATGCATTCAGTATTATTCCTGCTCGATATGAACATGTACCGATGTGGAGAACACATGGTAAGTACAGAAAGCAGATGAAGCGTGGTTACTCCAAATTGCTGTACAATCAACGAAACAAAGATGAAACCATAATATCAGTCATAAAACGACTATTTGGAGAGCATCTTATGTCTAGATTGACTAGAATGCAGAACAGAGAGTTATCATTTAGATGTATCACCTACAATATGCATAGACTGACTAATCTTGTAATATTGATGATGTTTTCTACATAGCCCATCAATTTATCAAGCTGGAGGAAAAGGAGTAGAATATAATGTAAAGTAATATACGTGTAGTTAGGCAGAAGGCTTGAATATTAGTTAAACCTTAGATTTGGAGTCATGTCAACTATAAGTAAGTTATAGTGTTGTGGCACTAAAATGTCTGAGTGAGATTATAAAATAGACTTTAATATTGAAGATTACTATGCAGCAATCAATTGAATTTATTAGGTTTAAAGAAATAGGCTTTACCAATAAGTTGGTATCCACAACCACTTTATACAAATATAATACCGTACGCATGAAATATTCAAAATGTACAAGATTCTTATCACTACATTAATCTTGGTAATACCCACTATTGTCTGTCTTTCGTCGAATATTTCATCACATGCTCAGCCCTCGCAAGGCAATCACACTATAATAGTATCCGGTCATGATTTCAATAGTACGTTGTCTACTTCTGGAAAGTCCATGATAAAAATAAAACCAGATAAAGTTACACTCTCACTAGGTGTTGAGACTACTAATAAAACTGCTGATGCCGCATTAGTTTCCAATTCAAAGCTGATGGGTAAAATACTTATTGCATTAAAAAAAGTAGGAGTCAAGGACAATGAGACAAATACAGTTTCATTTGACATTTCACCAAATTATAACTACTCACAATCAAACAGAGGTAATCTGATTGGATTTACAGCGAGAAACTCCATCATAATCGAAAGCTCTAACATTAATGCAACATCTAATTGGATCGATACTGCAATAACCTCAGGAGCCAATAACATTAACAGTATAGATTTCACAATTTCCGATAAGAAGCTAGAACAAATCAAGAATTCGTTGATCAAGCCTGCGATTGATAACGCCGTAGAGAAAGCTGATATTGCAGCCTCTGCACTAGGATTAAAAATAGTTGGAGTGAAATCCATTAAGCTTTTAGAATTTACAGCATCTCCATTATCGCAGCAAGAATTTGCCACAAAAGCTATGGTTTCAAAGCCTTCAACACCAATCATTGCAGGTGAACAGACGATATCACAAAATGTTGACATTATTTTTAATGTCGGTAAATAAAAACATTTTATTTTTTTACTTGGTATGACTTAGTATTATATAATATCTGTTCCCACTTTATTATACACATTATTCTTTTATCGATCGTTACAACATCTCTAATCAGTAATCTGACCATTAAATAGCAGGAAATGTTTTTGCAGTTCTTGTCCAAGCGGCAATAGTAGTTGATCACAGTCTTAACATACAAAAACGATTCTTATGGATAAGTATTTAGTATTCATCAAACTGGAATTCAAGACCTACAGAGTAAATACCAATAGCTGGTAAAATAGCAGAAATGTCAAAGATACGACAGAACAAGCTCCTAAAATTGCTCTAAGAAATACTAAAACAATAAAAAAAGGAGATGCAATCACAAAGAAGAAAAAATCTAAGGCTGCCGCCGTAAATCAAGCAAAGAACGAAGTTGCAAATGCAGATATAATAATGCGATCTCAAAGAGTAAAAAAGAGCAAGCCAAGAAAAGGGCCTAGGTGAGCCAAAGGCCAGTAAATAATAAAGGTTAGATATGATAAGCAAGAAAAAGATGAAAATAAATGCAAGACTTAGATATGACCTATTTAAAATCTCTTATACGAGAAATTAGTGAGGTCCATTTTGACTCTTATTTTTAAAAGGCTCATTTGAATTATCATATCCTAGCAATCTGTTCATTAATCATAGATAAAGAGCCTTTTTTGGATATTGAATGTATGGGATAGTTAGTTTTTCTTCTTCTTTCACCTTTCCTTGATGGAGAAAAGTAAGACTGTCACAGAACTTATATCTGAGCCATCAAAATAGATTTCGATTTCTAAAATTCCATATGTAAGTTGATATCAATAACTAATGAATTTACCTTGATAACTCAACCTTCTCCTATTGTTGTGGTAACGGTTCTCTTTCTTCTATTTGTACAAGTCATAGATTCTACTGTCCGTCATGATTATTCGGAATTCCTATATCATCACAGGGTAGTATATGAAATCTAGTCTCATCTTGAGGCAGATATTTGTCTGAGCAATGCTCTTTTTCGCTTTCGTTTGCGTACACTGTGTTACCATGTGTCATAACGCCCAACAGTACCAAGCCTGCGAGGATAACCACACTTACCGTGACGATTTTGTTCATAATATGTGAAACACTTTTCGTAAACAAAAGGTTTCTAAACGTTATTTCCAAATAAACTACTACTTTATTTTTCTGCCTAAATCCAAGTCCTACTCTTCATAATATCGCGTTCCTACGTTTTTATAATTGATTTTGGTTATCCTGTATTGTTCGTAGCTAACCTTTTTCATCCAGTCTGCCATATTGCCGCCGAGTTGTTCCTGAATAGCCATCGTTTATCATGCCCAGTTAATATGATTTGAGCGAAGCCATATCAATAGAAAAGCGATACTTTACATCCGTATGAGAAAGTCTCTCATAAGCCTCGTTGACCTTCTCGATTGGAATAACTTCCACATCAGCGGTGATGTTATTTTTGTCGCAAAAGTCAAGCATCTCCTGTGTTTCGGCAATACCCCCGATGTTCGAGCCTGAGAGGCTGCGACGCTTCAATATAAGACTAAAGGCCGCTACTGCATGAGGCTTGTCTGGTGCACCAACGAGAGTCTTGTTACCATCGCGGCAGAGTAATCGTAGGTATGAGTTAATATCGTGTTCGGCTGAAACAGCATCGAGGATGAAGTCGAAGCTGCCCTTCATGCTTGCGCATCTGATCGGTATTTCGCGAAATAACCACCTCGTCTGCGCCCAGGCGAAGTGCGTCTTCTTTTTTGTTAGGCGAAGTGGTAAAGACTAGTACATGTGCTCCAAGTGCATGAGCAATCTTTATTGCCATGTGACCGAGCCCACCGAGACCTACCACACCGACCTTTTTGCCTTTGGTAACACCCCAATGTCGCATGGACGAGTAGGTTGTAATTCCGGCGCATAAGAGAGGTGCAGCTCCAGCGAGATCCAGGTTAGAAGGAACCCGTAGGACAAAATGATCTTTGACTACAATACTATCTGAATAGCCGCCATAGGTTACGCCTCCAAGGTGCTCATCTGGAGAGTTGTAGGTGAGTGTTATATGCGGACAATACTGCTCAAAACCAGCCTGACACTCTGGACAGCTACCGTCGGAGTCAACTAAGCAGCCAACTGCAGCAATATCACCGGGCTTGAACTTGGTGACCGCGGAACCGACCTTGGTGACACGGCCAACGATCTCATGTCCAGGAACGCATGGATAGACAATTGGTATCGCACTCCACTCGTTACGAACGGTGTGAAGGCAGAGTGGCAGATACCACAGAAAAGAATTTCGATCTGAACATCATGTTCGCCCGGATCGCGTCGTGGGATGGTGATTGGGGCAAGTGGCGATTTAGCATTCGCAGCAGCATAAGCCTTTGCTTTATAGTGACCACGTTCTTCAGAGCTAAATTGCGTGGTTGTCATGACAGTCTCTGCGATATGGTATAAAGCCATTTATGAACAAGCGGTCTGGGTAGAAGACGGTAATCGCAGCAATGAATCATCAATATTACTGTATTACAAAGCGAAAATTAGAAGTGTAATCTATAATCCATATTTGTCATAACTATTGCCATTGTCGGCAAGTACTACGTGGTTATATAAAGGCAAAGAGTGGCGCTTAGTATGTCTAAACACAGCACTGAGTATTTACAAGACTAGATAGATATTTTGGCTGTATATGACGGAATATATTTCCGGGAATTCGAAAAATATATTTGAAAGAGGAATATGAAGGTGAATATGAAAAACAGGTCATACATGATAATATTTCCTTTGGCTCTCATAATTTTGTTTAGTACGTCCATGGTTGCCTATGGCATTTCGTCTACACCACAACTGTATCTCAAGGATTCTTCACCTTATGGTACACCTTATGCGGATTGGATAAAGAAGTGGTGGCAATGGAATGTCTCAGTGCCTAAAACAGAACATCTGCAAACTAATCCAAAAACGGTTTGTGCTACAAAGGTATCTGGGCAAGTATCTTTCTAGTTCAAAACTTACAAGGCACTTCACACTACTCGTGTACAATTCCTGCCAAGAATGCTATTATGGATCCCATATCGACTGGTTCGTGCACTTCGATAGAAGCGCATTCCTCTAAACCAGCTGACTTAATTAATTGTGCTACAATAGGGGACCAGCATCTCACATTCAAAGCGACACTGGATGGAGTACCGCTCAATAATCTGGAGAATAACTATGCCATGACTAAGATCTTCGATATGACTGTACCTAATGGTAATTTCGAACTTCTTAAAGGTGGCACGTACCCGACTGGCGCAGGTGGTTACTTTATCTTTCTAAAACCTCTTCCAGTCGGTGAACACAACTTGCATGTGACAGCAAGGGTCGTCAATCCTACTGATCCCTCATTTAACTTTGACTATGATACATCATATGATCTAAGAGTTCGATAGCCTATAATGATGCAATCACTGCAACCGCAAACTGATTACCTGATCTCGAAGTTATTGTACAGAATCATAAACAAATCAGTGAGATCGCAACGACTAAGTGACAATCGGTAAGCGATCTATATTGCCTATTTATTGGTACGTTTGGCATCCCTGATGACAAAAAGGTTTAATGTTTCCTATTTCTAGTCTCATTTATCACTTCAGCAACATAATCTTTGACTTCAATATCTGTGAGGGAAATGGCGATACCGGTATCCCGTGGAATCATATCTGAAACAGCCTTCACCTTTCTTAGAACCCTTTCAGTTACTGTATGAGTCATTTCTGCGCTAGCAATGTTTACGATGAAATTAACCTCTGTTTCAACCGATTTCCGAATCGAAGCTCGAAGTTAGGAATCCTGAGATACAGATATAGCAGATGAGTATATCCCGAAAAATACCAAATATGAAGACAATCCCATAAATGACGCTGAGAGTAGCCCAAATGGAGGAAATGGGCCAGTTATTATTTCCTGAGGTCGGTACGAGATTAATAGTAATAGTAAACCGATTCCAGAAATAACCAGGTAGCCCTTTACCTTTGTATTCTGGATCTTACGTGCTACTAGCACGAAAGCTAGACCAAAGAGAAGTCCACCTATCGGAGTGCTAACTTCCAGCATCAAAACATAGACAATACTATAGAGCATTGGATTTCCAGAACTATAATCAAACAATACATTTGTTACCACAGGTTGGAATTGACTTAGAAAGTAGAGTAGTGGAACAAGCATGATTATCCAAAACTTTATTGTCCCTGGCTGTGCATAATAAAGCTTCCGTATTGGCTTGGTTGAATAATATCAGAGACATAGCTGAGCTGATCAGATACATATATCATCCCAATAATTGCATTAATCGAAAGACTCAAGCTTGCTAATAAATAAGCAAATGTAATCCTGCTCTTATTCAACCTCAGCCATGTTATAAACTTGTACGACAATAGGCCCATAACTGCTACGGCAGTTACAGAGCTTATCATGAAGACCAATTCCAGATGAACAAGATAATATGATAGCGCGAAGTTTATTTCAATCAGAATTATTAGTAGAATAATAATAATAATAGCCAATTGCGTCAGCACCATTGCCTTATACATGATCCTTAGTATCGACTTTTCAAAAGGAACATTTCTTGTGTAAACAAAGTTCAAGATGATGAGTTGTGCAATGATACTAAATACGCTTAATGCAGAATATATCGGGATATCGGTAGCAGAATTGTGGGGATTTGAAAATCCTGACACACTCACAATAGACACTTCAAGAACTAGGCAAACAACAAGAGCTGATATTACTCCAAAAACAGTCCAATAGTTGGACATCATTTTCATAAATTCATTCTTCGAGTAGGATCGCCAGTCAGAGTCATTTCGAAAGTCTGGCATACTAAGGTAGATTCCTGTGTTTTGAACGTTGCGTTCTCATTGCATCGGAGCCGAATCGTCGAAGAATAAAGAAAGAAAAAGAGGTTGTTTCCACCGAGGTGAATGATATGAAATAGAATAGACACCGGGGGCCTAAATCTTTCCAAATAGCCATATGCTGTCCGCGAAAATGCCGGCGAACATAATAGACACACCATAGATTATTCTAACTATGTTGAATCTAACTCTGCGATAAGCAACCCTTACTATTGTGCCAGAAATTGCTATCTTGTTTGCTACGTATCCACTATGCCACCTATCTGGTGAATAATACCTATCAAATAAGATAGCAGTAATATCTACCCATAAATCTGACTCATCTTTTTTATCGGGATACAAATAATCTCCCGTCACGCAATACTTACCCGAACGCAACAGGAGATGAGCGCCCAAGATTGCAGCAGGACTGAATATAAAGTTATATAAGAAGAGGCCGGTAAGTTGAATGATAAGGGATAATATTGCTTACACAAACAAAAAGCCATTATTCTTATCCAATTTTAGATAATGGAATTAGTTCATTTCGTCATTCTTATAGTAACAATGGTGATCGTCATCATCAGCAATATCTTTCCGGGTCTTCCTCTCTTACCGATCCTAATTACCTACAAAATCAGGGATCGCGTTTAGATGCCATTATAGATACGGAAACAAAAGAACAACCACAACCAAAATCACCATTTATCAAAAGGATACTTCTTGTAGATGATGATCCCGACGTCACATTAACTTTCAAAGCGGGTTTAGACGGTCATTATTACAATGACAAGAAAAGATTTGAAGTATATACATATAACGATCCTTTATTGGTATTGACACAATTCAAACCACATTATTATGATCTTCTTCTAACTGATATTTATATGCCAAACATAAATGGCTTTCAGTTATGTGAGAAGATATTAGAATTAGATGTTAACATGAGAGTATGTTTTATGTCTGCATTAGAAGTAAATATTCGAGCACTAAAAGACGTATACCGTAATGTAGGTTTTGGATGTTTTATCGAAAAGCCAGTGTCGATAAAATATTTAATTGAAAGATTATCAGCAGAGTTAGATTAGAATAGTAGTAATTTGATTTCCAGAAAGGATTAATCAGTTTATATTCGAAGTGATGCTATATTACAGTCAGTTGCCAAATTAGCTCTACAAATATAAAAGCCTACATAACTAAATTCATTACAGAAATAGCTGCTATTGCAATAGAACTTGCAACAATGTCTTTTTGATTATTTAGAGAAGTCGAAGCAAAAATCCATGACCTTGAATGGATCCTGAAATTGAAATCTAGCTCAAGACTGTAAGCCGGCGGGTAATCGGAAAAAAGACTGTTCGATGGAAGCTTGTGAACCAAGGTATATGATATATGTTGAACAGGGTATAACTTCTACAATCGGACGAGCATGGCAATCCACACGACTCACATCGCAAAAGTGACCACTGTCACGGAGCACAGTAAGTAAAGTAAGTTCTTCTTTTTTCCTTTTATTTGGTAGTCGTACATATTACAATCGGCATCTGTAGTTCTATTGCAAGTGGCAATATAGGAGTTCTACTTAGATGAGAAGGACAAGAAGCCTAACTCACCAAAGAACATTCTAAAATATTAAACTATTAACGTATTTTGCTATGATATTAGCATGTTATCAGCGATACATATATACTAGAAATCAGACATCTTGCAATATCTGGCAGAAGAAACTAATCCTCCTGTAAGGACACCAAAATCAAGATATAGAATTCTGTTGGTAGATGACGAACCCGACATCACACTTACTTTCGAACAGATGTTAGAAGGTGAGGGATTCAAAGTTGATTCGTTTAATGATCCTCATATAGCTTTATCTAATTTCACTCCAGGTACTTACGATATTGCCCTTATTGATACCTTGATGCCTAAGATGAATGGATTTGATTTGTATAAAAAATTAAAAAACATAGATGACAAGGTCAAATATTGCCTTATAACCGCATATGGAGTATCTTATGAAACATTGAAGAAAAATTATCTTGCATTAAATGTTGATTGGTTTATCAGAAAGCCAATAAATACTGAGGAGTTAGTAAAGGAGATCAAATCAAAGCTAAATCCATGAGCTTGCGAAACTTTATTCTTACAAATGTGGTATTTTCATGGAATATAACTAATTCTGAAGCTTAAATCTCCAGATATCTATATGATGTCAGCTAAATGCCGGACGAACATATAGAAATACACGTAGGTTATTCTAACTATCTTATATCTATCTCTGCTATAAGCAACCAGTTACTGTTATGCCAGAAAATTGCTATCTTGCTAGCTACCTCCACTTTGCCATCTATCTGCTACTTATTATCTAATTTACTTTCTAATTCCTTGAGGATTCGATAATGATTCAGGAGAATTGACATAAATATTGGTTGAATTCTTATTGGATTAGCGGCATACATACATGCAGAATTGTCGAGATGACACGACTATGTCTAACAATGGATTCATCTGGCAAATGATTTAGTCTTTCATTCCTCTTTAGTAGTTATATTCGGTTATTATTCGCTATTCTGATTTATTCAGTTAAACAGTAAGGATGGTAAAGACAGTACCGTTCGAATTATAAAGTACTTCATTTGATTTGGCTTGATTTCGACAATATAACCAGGTAGAAATTCTCTCTGTAGTATCCTTCAGCCAAGTGAGTTTATATTATTTCAATCAGCTACTATAATAAATGATCAACCGAGCAAAATCATTTAAGAGAAGAACTTTAGTGACTGTGGTTATTGCATCGTTGGCCAGCTCCTTCGATAACCAAAGATCCAAAGCTGAAAGTTGAGACTCTAGCTAAGGGTCTTTCCTCCCTACTAGCATGGCATTTATTGATACTAGCAACATACTGGTCTTAGAGAAAGGTGGGCAAGTACGTCTCGTGTCAAATGGAGTACTAGAGGATAAGCCAGTCTTGCAAGTATCTGTTGATACAGAAAGTGAACGTGGTCTGCTTGGAATTGCTATTATGAATAGTACAAAGACTAATGCTGCTAATAACAGCAAGTTTGTATATCTGTACTATACTGAATCGAAAGGTGGAGATCTTAGAAATAGAATTTACAGATATGAATGGAATGGACAAAACCAAAATCTTGTCAACCCTACCCTGATATTAGACCTTCCAGCTCTTCCAGGTCCTAATCATGATGGAGGGAAACTAGTTATTGGTCCAGACCATTACCTTTATGCAGTAATAGGAGACCTTAACCATAGAGGTAAGCTTCAGAATATTAACGATGGACCTGATCCTGATGATACTTCAGTTATACTCAGAATTAATCTTAACGATGGTTCAGCTGTCAAGGACAATCCATTCATAAATGACGCTAATATTGCAATACACAAATACTATGCCTATGGAATACGAAATAGCTTTGGAATTACGTTTGATCCCATAACTGGTAATTTGTGCAGACAGAAAATGGGCCTGATGTATATGATGAAATTAATGTAGTAAAACCAGCCTTCAATAGTGGGTGGACCCAAGTTATGGGACCTCTTTCAAGAAATACAGGTTTTAAGGTGGGGCCAATTGGTTAATTTTCCACGCTCTCATTATGCGGATCCTGTATTTAGCTGGAAAAATCCTGTTGCAGTTACAGATATAGAATTTATGAAATCATCAGTGCTGGGAGAGAAATACAAAAATAATATTTTTGTTGGTGATTATAATAATGGTAATTTATATTATTTTGTAGTCAACAGTACTAGAACAGGAATAAATCTTGATATCAACCAAAAGAAGATTGGATTGTCTGGTTTGGTAGTAAACAATGATAACCAACAATCTGCAGTAACATTTGGTACTGGTTTTGGTAGAATTAGTGATATAAAGATCGGACCAACAGATGGCTTTCTATATGTTTTATCAATCAATGATGGAATAATATACAAAGTTGTACCAAGTCTGTAATAAGCTGCAAGGTGAGTTGATACTTTTTCCAATAGTATTAGCAGTAGTTAACTAGCGCAGAGCAGCATTCAGATATACCCGGCAAGATACGCGAAACCTATAACTGACATATCTAGCATAGAATGTCATGTCTAAAGCCGATCTTCACCATAGACTGGGTAGAGCAAATGAGATAACATTCAACGTCAAAGGTAGAAAATCCGGCAGAGATATCCCGAGGCCAGTCTGGTTCGTGCATGAGGATAACACTCTGTATTTGCTTCCAGTTCAGGGCTCTGAAACCAACCGGTATAAGAACATACTAGTCGATCCAACATTGAAGATTTCGCTAAATGGCGTAGAGACACCTGCAAGAGGTAAACCAATAACAAATAGTAGGTACTGTTAACGATATTGTGAGGAAATTCAAATCCAAATATGGCGAAGGGGAGGTAAAAAAGTATTATACGAAGTTTGATGTAGCAGCTGAAGTCATCCTCTGACAGATCTTCCCAGGAACTTACGTAGGCAAGGAATTAATTAATTTATTCAGTCATGCAAAATATACAGAAAGATGAATGAGACTGGTTTTTAACATTCACTAGCATCTTTAAAACTATAAAACTTCAATGCTATTCTAAAAGAGGGGTAAATGCAATAATAATAATAATAATAATGATCAAGAATGGATTTATCATAGAGAAGAATAGAAAATAGGAGAATCAGGATATAGGCTCCAGTGTTTGATCAAAAGTGCCCGACAGGACAGTTACTAGATCCTTCAGGATCAATGAAAGCGCTTTCCTAGCTCTTGAGGAAGAGGCTAAGAAACGCAACATTAGCCTCAACACTCTTGTGAACCAACTCTTTATGTCCTACGCAAACTTTGATCGGTACTTCCAAAGGCTTGGCATGCTGAAAATATCCAAAGTAACATTCAGGAAGATTTTGAAAGCTGCCCCGGCTAACGAAATCGTTAAGCTGGCAAGAGATGTAGCTCAAAATAGCTCGAGGATAATTATTCCTGCAAGATACGGGACACTGTCACTCACAAGCGCTTTAGAGTATCTCAACAATCTTGCAGATTACGCCTATTTTGTCGAGCGTAGTGAAGTTGTTTCACCCGGAGGAAAACGAGTAATTACGTTAATCCACAGTTACTGGAAAAGGGGGGTTAATCTTTGTCAAAGCTTACACGAAAGCTCCCTTTGAACAGATTAATAGGAAACCGAAATTAAATTCGACAGAATAAGGCATCATCTAAAGGTAGCTGTTCAAACTGCACCCGCTATCAAAGACAAATCGCCGGACTAAAAAGGGCCCTCATAAAAGCTGACGACAAGAACGTGCGCCACACTATGCAATATGAGGCCACGATAAACCGGTCAAAGGCTGAACACCATTCACAAAAGTCAAAAAGGGCTGGTGTTGGAACAGGTTGGGCAACCCGAGGCCAACACCGCCCGAAGCATATCAACTTCCATGAACTGGTGAAGAACAAGGATGATGATCGCTAGAGGTACATTATCAGAAGATGAAAATAAACGTTTTCAAGACAAGGAAACTAATTCTAGCCTTAGTAACAAATCAATTACAAATCAATTACTTAGATTACCAGAAGAAGAATTCTGTAGGCTAGTTGCAATCCGTCTGAATACGCCACTATCAAAAGCCGATCAAAAAGAGTTTGGAGAGGAACCTAGAGAATATTGGTCATTGAACTATCTAGTAGAGGAGATCTTCCTTAAAATTGCCCAATTGAGGATTTTAGTTACTCATAACGGTAAGCAAGTTAGCATTTACAAATACTATAATCAGGCTCTACGCCTAAAAAGTGGATTCCCATAGCAAAGGCACCAGTTGAATTTGTCATCAACGCATCAGATCTAACTTTAAGGATTTTGGTAGAACTCAAAGCATTAGGTCATGAAGAATCACAACAAGTGCTAAAATTAGCGGTCATAAAAATTTTCGAAAATATTGTTGGTCCCAGATATGCTCATGGTAGTATTATTCGAAATCTAAGTGCGAGGTTGGATAAATAACATGGCCTCAACAGCCAGTCACATTGTACTCTGTCTCTGAAGCAAAGAAGATTAAGTCTGGGCAGATAACGGTTACTGGAATCATAAGCTCACTTTCTACTCAATACTGGGTAATATCTAATTCAAAGTGGGAATGCCCTAATTGTAACCAAGTCGGTAGCCAGAATTATATACCACCTCGTATGCTCCCACCAAGACGCCTGGACAATATATCAAGTACCGAATTAAAGTGCTTTGAATGTCACAGCACCGCATTTACTGTTAGCCATGAATACCATACAGCCAAGACTATTCAAGTCATTGATGCTGATAATAACCATAATGAAAACTATGATTCACTTGAGGTAGTGTTATATGATGAATCATGGAGTCATGCATTTGCCGGCGAAATTGTAGATATAACAGGTGATCTACATGTCCAGCCAAAGACACAAAGCGTAATCAATAGCAATGGCAAGAAACTTGTCAGTATTTTACATAGTAGTAGACTTAACTCAAAACATAGAGAAAAGATCATAATCACCCATAAAGATATTGAAATCTTTAAGAGACACAAGGCAATATGTGAAAAGGCTTACCAAAGTGAACTTGAAACCATAGAGCGTTATCCAGAGATAGCAAAAAAGATCAAACCAATGCGATATATCGATAGAGTTGTTGCAATGGTTGCACCTAATGTAATAGGACATAACGACAAAAAATTGGGACTACTAAGATCTATAGTTGGAGCAAGATCAGATCACGGAAATGATAATGGAAGAAGGGGAAGAATAAATACACTGCTCGTAGGCGAACCAGGGACAGCAAAGAGTACATTAGCAAAAGAGGCTACTCGTTTATTACCTAATTCCAGATATGTAACAGCTCAACATGCTAGTGGCAAAAGCCTCATTGCTATTGTCGATAAAGAAAATGATAGTCTAGTATGTAGGTATGGAGTAGTTGTACTTGCTAAGGGCGCCGTTTGTGCAATAAATGAGATAGGCGCTATGAATCCTACAGATCAACAATTTTTGCTAGATATTGCTGAGGAAGGAAGATGTACCGTAGATAAATACGGCACCCATTTCGAGATCGACGCACCCACAACCATCATAGCGACAGCAAATCCACTTAATCAAACTTGGAGCAAGGGCTATAACATATCAAAAGACGAGATACCAATACTCAAACCTCTTCTTGATAGATGTGATCAAGTTTATGGATTCATGGATTTTCAATCTGAAAATGAAATCAATGAATTCACAGTACCAGAAAACTAGGGTTAGAAACCGTCCATCACATAACTATAATTTCCTAAGGAAATTACTTGTTTATACTAAAACCCTCGAGCCTGTAGTGACAGACGATGTAGGAGCTAGACTAAACAATTTTTGGGAGAAGGGTAAAATTCAGGGAGCAGTTACCACTAGGGCATACGATTCAATATTTAGGATCGCAGAAGCGCAAGCAAGACTTAACCTCAGTAACATAGTCACAGACGATATCGCAACTCAGACAATGAATTGGATCGGCCTAATGATATCACAATACGGTAAAGTTGTAGTAACAATCCGAAGCCCGCGCGATGCCGCTTATAATGCATTCGTGGACATCTTAAAACATACTAGTATTGGCATAACTATCACAGAGCTTTGTGCTAGGGTATGCAAGGAAAATAGACATATAGCTGAATACTTGGGCGAGAAGTGGAATATTGAACATAATCATAAGCTAAGAGCTGTAACTGACATGCTCCTAAACCACGGAAAAATAAAATTAGTAAATGCCAAGCCAATGGTACTACAATACATCGATAAGGAAATATCATCTGACAAATCTGACGTATCTGACACAACTATCAAGGCCAGTCAAAATAATGTGGCACTGTCCACAACTGACGCATCTGACGTATCTGACACGATATCGGTTAACATGAAAAAGTTGCCCGCATTCATGACTGAACAAAATAATCTGCAACCTGACATATCTAATCTATCTGACACTGCCCAGACTAACACCAATAAATCGGCCAATGTTATGACTGAACAAAATAATCAGCTATCTGACATATCTGACATATCTGACACATTCGGAGACCAGCAGATTATCAAGGAACAAGAATCGTGTAATATCTATAGACTCGGACACTCAGATACTTGGGCTTGCGAAAATTGCAGACAAAAAGGAGATGTACATCACATGAGAGGACATCTGTGTAGTGGAGATGCAAAATAACCAGTCATGATTCTATCTCCATTTATGAAAAGATTGTTAAATATGGTCCTGTTACCTTACAGTCTATTTAAGTAATTTAAAAAAGTATTAATCGTCATCGTACAAAGTATGAAATACGGCTTGCTAGCTTCATGATTATGTACAGTTTTGTATCATTGTTTTCTATTTGTATTCGCTCACTAGATTCAATATTCTACAATTGGTTTAAATACTTCAATCGATTACATGATGGTTCTGATTCCGCAGGAATATCTAGATCACGCTTGGATTATAATATCGAATCCGATCATAACTGGCATAATTGGAGTCGCTATAGATCATTTTTTATTGAAACCATTTTAGAGAAAAATAGAAATAGGAAAAAAGCATTATTACAACACTATAAGACATTAAGAGAAGATGTTCTTGATCACTGGCTTCAATATGAAGCGGAACTGTATTCACAACTAAATACGTTTCCTAAAACAACCATACCTCTATATACACAAATTTCGGAGAAACTAAGGTCGAAATACTTCAATCGGCTCCGATCACATCTGAAGATATCTTATAAAGAAATCGATGATATAATAACTGATATCGAAGAAAGTGAATCAAAGCACAATCAGGAAGTTGCCGATTTTATTAACGGGTTGAAACAAAGAATTAGAAATACAGTTTACATAGAAAATGACTGTAGGTTAGAAGGCATATCTGAGCATCAATTCGCAACCGATGTTACACCACGCTTCGTTTTAGACCATATCATTCATTACTATATCGAGAAATTCAGCAGACCTGATTACCAATTAGCGGTACGAAAATTGAACTCACATTATCAACTGTACAGGGCTTCTGACATGAAAGAAATTGGTAGAGGAGATCAACAAAGCATGGAATGCCTAAAGAAAAAACTGGACGTCCAAGAACGTGATATAATAAAAGTACTAAAACGAACTTAGTGATGAAGGAAACAGACTAATTAAACGCTTTCTAGAGCTCAAATCAAAGGCGACTGACTTAGTCGTACAGATAGATGACGGTTATCTTTATGGTAAATGTGACTTCGAATCAAGACTACGATTCTTCTGATCCATTTTTTTAGTGTTTTGAATCATAGTTACCCATATTTTTTTCATCAACCTTGATTCCACACTTCTCAGTAGGGGTTTTCCTATTTAACCCCATATGCATGGCGGTCATAATAATTTGTGAGATTGTATAATTATATCTGATGTCAGATAGGTCAGATAGCTCAGATAGAGGTGGAGAGCTGCATAAGATTAAGGACTGTCGGCCATACTAATGTCAGATGGGTCAGATACGTCAGATAGTTACAGTTCTAGGTGAATAGAGATTATCCGCTGCTAGGGGGTCAGAAACGTCATATATGTCAGATGGGTCAGATACGTCAGATGGGTCAGATACGTCAGATAGTGGAGCATGCGCCCTCCTACTCATTTTTCATCAATACTGAGCTTAGAGTTGTCATTCGATCTAATGATGAAATATAAGCGAGCGATTTTAATAACACATAGAATCACGGTACTATAAAATAAGAAGAGCAATTTTATTAAAGGAATATTAAATGACAGAGGAAAATTCTTCAAAGCGATCTAAGGACCACAATACTCCTGAAAAACAGAGGGCATTAGTACTCCAAGGAGGGGGAGCATTGGGTGCGTATGAAGTAGGTGTATTGAAAGTGCTGTGTAAAAAGCTTCTTGAAAGTGGTGGAAACGACACGGAAAATGGGCCGTTATTTGATATTATTGCAGGCAGTTCCATGGGTGCAATGAACGCCGCAGTGCTTGTAAGCAATGTAGTCAACAGACATAAGAGCTGGAAAGAAGCAGTAGGAGTGCTTGAAGATTTTTGGATGGATGAAAAAAATGGTCTCTCGTCCACTCCAGATATTAACAAATGGTTGGATGACGCAAAAAAACAAAAAAACTTTAATGCTTCATCAGAGGCTGCAAGAAGATATTACTCAGTAAAATATTACTTAGCTAAGGGAACACCAAATGTGTGTTTTAAAGATCCAGAACCAGAACGTGATGTGAAATTTGGCGATAGGGATAATAATAACAATCCGGTACAATGGACTTGGTATATTAGCGATCCATTACAACATACTATAGAGCGATATTCAAAAGATGAAAATACTGAAAAATTGAAAATAGCTACCAGCTGGGAACATAGACAGCCTAGGTTACTTGTCATTAGCGTTGATGTATCTGACGGGAAGACAATAACATTTGATAGTTATCACACAAAAGATGATCTTGAAAAAGGAGTGTATGAAGGTGATGGTATTACTATAGATCATATTATGGCTAGCGGTACGATACCGCTCTTCTATAAGTTCCGGGTAATAGATGGAAGAAGTTTCTATGATGGAGGTTTTTTAAATAATACACCATTTAGAGAACTCTTGCAGGCACATAGGGATTATTGGACTAAAGTAGCAGATAATGTCAAAGCTAAAATTCCCGATCTGGATGTGTATATAGTAAACGTGCATCCTTCTAAAAGAAATATTATTCCTAACGACCATGATGGGGTTAATGATAGATTTAATGATATAACATATTCAGACAGGAATTCTGGCTATGATGAAATGGTAACAGATATTGTAACAGACTACAATGATTTGGAAGAAACATTGCTTGGCGCCATACAATTAATACATAAACTTACTAATACAAATGAGGGTATGGTATTTCAAAATGGGTTTGAGCAGTTTCTAACGATTGCTGAAGAAAAAAGTAAAACACGAGAAGTTAGGCGGGAAAAATACAAAGATCTAATAAAAGGCAAATTCACATTAAAACAGGTAATAAGAATAGAACGTGCATCTGACGTAGATGCTATTACCGGTAAGGAAGCGGATTATTCCAGCAAAGCTACAGACTTTACTCATGATTCCATAAAGATGCTAATTGAACAAGGAGAAAAAGATGCATTGAAGATACTCGAAGGATGTTAATATTATAATCAAGACAAAGGTATCTTTTCTAATACGTTAAACCAGCTCCAACACATCCTGTATAACATGAGTCCGAAAATAAGAGTCAGAGTCAAATATTCAAGCTCTGGCTCGATTCATATCTCAAAAGACTTGTTTCATATCGGAACCTGACTATAATTTCTCTCATAGCCAATCAAAATGAATCCTATTCAGGATATGATGTCAGATATGTCAGATATGTCAGATAGGTCGTTGGGCTGGATACAGATAGTTCAATGCGATGCGAGATTAAGGTTGGGGAGGTCAGATAGGTCAGATAGGTCAGATAGTTGAAATGCAATCAAGGCGGTATGTGGTTCAAGATTCGCAGCTATAAAGTGTCAGATAGGTCAGATAGGTCAGATGGACCTTAATTGTATTATAATGACACGAACATTGCCATCATCGCTCAGGTAATAGACACGTCAGCTCGTGTGATCCTCTAATTCATATGTCATGGTAGTGATCCTATTGATAGGTAAAACTATCAAGACCGGTGATTAACTTAATATCAGTCAACTATTAATTGGTGATACCTATAGATAGTAGCAATTAGTCGATGCGAATCAACATACTAATTCCGTTAATATGCAATAAGTTCAACACATCGGACAATATCGGATTTTTAACACATCTAGCATAATCATCCCGGAAATAACGTTATAATAAGATAGGAGCGTGCCAGGTTATAAATATTATCAAAAAATCTGTGTCCTATGTGTAGACTGACGTCCCAGGATGGTGATAAAATTTGTGTATGCTGATATGATGAGGCGCGCCAAATATCACGTAAAACTGGGTATCATGGATTTGCAATTTGCTCGCTTTTGTATCAACACCTGGCTGAAAGCCTGTTATTGTGTCTGTCCCAGGTCCACAATTAAACTAGTCGCGTCCTGCGCCTCCAGTCAGAATATCGTTACCATCGCCAGCTGGATCTAATAGATATAGTTTTTGAAAAATTGATCCGCAGTATAGACGCGGTCATGATGACTAACAGGTATATCAGGAGAAGCAATGACTACTCAGAGTCTTGGCCTATCCCCCTCGTAGATGGGGAGATAAAAGGAATTAGTAAGACTAAGCAATACCATGACCGCGGTGATAATCAATATAGCGAAGGAAAAAATTTGCAAATTAATGGTCCTAAAATCTAGAGTATGTATAATTAGTTTTTTATAGGCAAATTTCACCCTCCTGCCCACCTAAGATAGTCAAGTGTGTCGGTTTAGAAATGGTCCCCTTTCATAGTAGGCCTAATACTGTTTTTGGTGAAAAATAGGTAAAATATAATGAATAAATATTCAGATTTTTCTTACATAATACCTATTTTAAGGCCATTAGTAGTGTATACAAATAATGGACAAAATTAATTTACTTGTCAAAACTCTCTTGATAACCACTCCTCTCAGTTCCAATTGTAGCAGTAACAGTAATCAGCAACTCGAATAATTATAAGCAAATGCGTCTACTAATACTACAGAAACACTATCTTCGCTACCATTATCAATTCCATCTCTTCCATCTGCTTCTTTAGTAAATGAAACGGTTACTTCCTCTAATAATAATTCGTTTGTATATGCAAGTCCAACTGTTTTAAATTTAAGAGTCTTTGGATAGAGTGGATAGGTGGGTTATAAAGTTCCACTATATAATTTGGTACACGTCCTGCTCCCTTATGCTATGGCCTTCAGCTAAATGAACTCCTAAAGCATCCTATGAACGAAACTCAAAGAGATCAGTTGTTAAAACATTTCTTTTACAAAAAACTTGGTATACGCAGCAAACTTTACTAAATATTTTAATGGCAAAAATTAGCACACCAACTGAGACTAAAATCACAGGCCCAACAGGTCCAGGAGTTATTTGCAAATTCCCCTACCGCTCAGAAACAAACACTACTGCAAATAATTGTAATCCTTCACTATGGAACTTTATGCCACTACCCGGGCCACCAAGGTTAGATAATGCTCAACCCATGTGTCACGGTAGCAGGAAATGTATCTGTGGTACAGTTTCCAGCCGATGGAGATGCAGTTATGGCCTTAACATTGGATAAACCATATAGCAATATGGTTACGGTAGGAGAAATTTCAATGACAAAATGAAAGGAGGGATATGGGTAGAATTAATATATTAGAAAAGCCAATGAATTTAACCACAGTTGAACCCTTCAAAATAGGATCTTGTAAAGGCTATAATGGACCGGTATTTAATCTTCCTAAAGTGGGAGACCACTTGACGGTAACAGGTAAATACATAATTGATGTGCGCCGCGAAGGCGGTCATGCTAATCCACCTACCCTCGAGGGTAGATATGGATGTCCATCCCCGCATAATCGTGGTGACGTGTGGCGAGCCTTGTAATAGAATTTACTTAAAGTCTTAAACCTAACGTTAAGTCAATGCTGACCAGAGAGAATTTGAACCAATAAAAATTATTTTTTCTCCTTTTCGCAACATTTTACATTCGGACACTTTAACAATCAATTCATTTATCATGTTTGCTCCTGCAATACTAAGAGCATGAATAATGATTCTGCTGAATGGGGTTCGCCTTTGGAGCTAACCGTTCTAATAGTACTTATTTGTCCACATTGAGAGAGCATCTTATTAAATAGAAGTGCATTTTCTTTCCTTAGAGCATCTGTAAAGCCATTCCATGTTTCGATCTCTTTAGCTAAGATATGGACATTGCCATTTTCATTTTGTTCATCTTTGGGACACTTCCATTATCATCTTGAATAGTTTACATTCTCTTTAATAATAGATCGCAAGGGGAGAGGCGAATGAGTTTGTATATTCATTGAAATATACTTATGTGCTGCTTTCATGAACGTGATCTCAATTTGGTCAGGCTTAGCACTTAGGTCTAACCGAAGAGAAGACGGCGAGGACGCCTTGCTATAGGTAGGCGCAAGTATTAACGTCTAATCATATGTCTTGAATAGTAGCGATCACTGAAGTTGGTTATCAAGTAATCTTGTTCAGCGATTATTATTTCTAGACTCAATCAACTTTAATACAACCAGATCTGATTAATAATTAACAGGATAAAATGACATACTCCTTACATAAGAATACTGAAACTATAATTGAGTTATCTGATGATTTTGTCAATCGTCTGATTAAAGATTTGGAGGAACTAGCAAATAGTAAGAAACTTTCGGATACGCATGAAAGAGCAGACAAAATATTATTGGAATTTGCCCCTGATGAAATTAAGGATGCTTGGAAAAAGGTAACAAAAGTGAAGATAGAATAAACCTATGACAACCATGAGGGGATGCATAATAATCTCATTTTTGTTTGCCTCTTTAGTCATTGTTCTCGTTGCTATCCCTGACGTTTTATTTCCTCAAAATAGTTGAGGCAAGATGTCCAAATGGTTATCACAAAAGTCCGAATGGCGATTGTGAACTGGTGGTTTCTCATGAAGGAAAGTGGCCTAGATGTCCAAATGGTTTCCATCGTAGTCCAGATGGAGATTGTGAGAGAGTCGCCGATAATAATAGTAATGATGGCAACAATAAATAATGAGGACCAACTAAGCGACATTCCTTCCAATAACGGCAAAGATACAACTAGCAATAGATTCTCATCATCTGGTACCTCAGCCTCTATTCCACTATCACCATCAATTGTAACAGCCTCCGAATCAACACCAGGAAAATGTGACGACTCACTTTGGAATCATGTATATAATCCAAGCAGGTTGCAGATAGTTGATAAATGCATAACTGTAACTGGTATTATCGACAGTATCAGATCTGAACAAGACGGTGATTTGCATATACGATTAAAGCTTGATCCTTCGCATTCTCATCTAGTAAACCAGGCTAATGAGAAAACCAATTTGGAGATCTAGTCCTAGAGCCTATTTGTATAGGAAAAGTAACCCAAGCGAGTGCAATTTCTGCTTGTCAGAATTTCCATCAAGGCATTGATATTCCACCAGTAGGTAGCCACATTCAAGTTATTGGATCCTATGTATTAGATAAGGAACATGGTGAATGGGCAGAAATACATCCTATTACAACTATAGCAAAGGAGTAACAATTACACTCACAGTCATTGCCAACAATATCGACGAGCAGTATTGTATCCAAATTATTCCTTTACGTTAGAACAGAAACGAGATAGATCTCAGTGTTTAGACAATATTGGGCGAGCCATGTTTTACCATAGTAACTAATGATGCTTATTTCGCATTGGTCTTGGATTAGGTCCCTTCTTTCAACTTCGATAAGGATGTCTCCCCAGCGTCCTCAACTGCAATCGATTTTTAGCTTCTGGTTAATGCTAGGATTGTATCCAGTTCATCCATCTCTATACGGCGCGATGGACTGCCTTCCCTTCTGGATACCTTTAGTAGGTAACCGTGAGGATAATTCATAGTCGGTATTCCTCTATCCATCAGAAATGCCTTGGCTTCCTCAGCATTCATTTTTCAGAGGTATCTGGCCGATATCGTTTAAAACACTATGGACCTGAAAAATTGCCCATTATGTGCATATCCAAAGCGTATGAATTCTCAAGCAATCTCTATATTGTATTCTTTTCTACAATCATCCAGCCACCATGGAACTAGAAATGCCAAGGACGGGATCCTGGTCGATCACTGGGATGTGATTCAAGACGAGGCGAACCAGGAGCCAGTCAAAGAGCGGTCTTCCCATGTTCGTGTCATGGACTAGATTTTTTTATCTATATTCAAGATTACCGTAACCATGGATAGAACACATATCGCCGTCATTATGGAATAGCCATTGTTGATGTATAGAAAACCAACCCTGACGGATTAGATTTGCTAGTTATTCTCATGGAATTTTCACGCTCAGACCACTAGTAATATTCTATCCGTCAGGGTATCCATAGTAACCATCAGTACATATTTCAATTCTATGTAACAAAATTAATTAATTTCTATAAGGAATAGCACGTATTCATAATATGGAAAACCAATATAGTACTATGGATACCCTGACATCTCTGACGGCCTAATTTTTCGAGTACACCAAAAAGCGTAAAAGAGCCAGCTACTTATCGAAGAATTGGGGGCCACACATAGGAACACCTGCCCACAATAAGCCCTCTACTGAAACTTTATGGTCTGATTATAAGTTTTGGGTATTTTCCTTACTAATTTATATAATATTTCTTAAGCAGACTGTCTAGTAATACCTCAGTATCATCAACATCAAATATCTTCGTGGTTCCTCCCTGACTCATGCATTCCTCAGTGAATTCATAGATATGCCTTGTCAGCGCTTTGATTGCCCCTGATACTATAAGCGGCATCATGCTGTAGTGACCAACTGCCCCAGGAGGATGCCCGTTCAGGATTGCTGCCGTTTCTATATCACTCTTCGTTGTTACTTTGAATGGATATCCCATTTCTACTGAAATATCGTCTGATTCCGATGCTTCCCCCTTTCAAACTTTCATCATCGTTGAGTGTTAGGCTCGGCGGGACCATCCACGAGTTCTTCTTAGACATTACTAAGCTGAATTGTACCAATAGTTGAGTAAATGCTCGGAAGTATCAAATATTGAGATACTATTTCCGCAGGTATTCCTAAATCTTTGATAAGACGATTGATATCCGTAATATTCAAGCTATTAACAATGCAGTGCCGCTTCCTGACAATAATAAATATACGAGATGATGTGAATAGGATTTTATGAATTCCAGTATCAACAGAGCATTAATATTTCAAGGAGGCGGTTCGCTTGGTGCATACGAAGCGGGTGCCTATAAAGCTATTAATGAAGAACTTTCAGCATACTTTAGATCAGTAGGCAGAGGAAACGAGCCAATATTTCATATCGTATCCGGAACGTCAATAGGCGCAATAAATGCTCCTTTACTAGTAAGCTATGTAAAGGAAAATAAAACATGGGAAGGATCAGGCGAAAGGCTTGTCGAGTTTTGGGAATATCTGTCTACTCAGTCGTCTGTTGAAAACATACCATACTTTACAAACTATTGGGATTCTTGGCGTAGATTAGATAGACGAATTGCTTCAGGAGAATCTGCCAGAAGATACTTTAGCACTAAGGAATTTATTTTTAGAGGAGTTCCCCATGTGTTTATACCAAAGACACCCTTGCCAGACAATAGATTTTTTGATCCTTCAAATACGTGGTATGTCTATGACAATAGACCATTAAAAGAAAGCTTGGAAAAGTTTGCCAAGTTTCCTATTTCCACAAGCTTCGAGAATAATGAACCAAGACTCTTGCTAGTTGCTGTGGATGTACAAGAGGCTACTCCTGTGGTTTTCGATAGCTACGAAAAAGAGGATGGAACAAGGAAGTCTGAATATGGCAAATATGGTAGAGTTAAATTTATAGATTCAGCGAAGAATCAGAATGAGAATCAGGAGAAAGAGGCATTTGAGCACGTTATAAGATACGATGATGGCATAAAGTCAGATTTCGTTTTGGCCAGCTGTTCAGTTCCAGTTAATTATGACTATACTAGGATAAATGTGGAAACCCGAAACCTGGCCTTGGGAGAAGGACGAGACGAGAAAAATGTAGCCATGGAGATTAATAATCGGCCTCATCAAATGATGAAAGTAATAGCGACTTACGCATCTTCTGGGACGGTGGACTATTAGCTAATACACCTCTAAGACAGACCTACCTTGCTCACAAGCATTATTGGCAGCGAGTTAGAAAATTAGAAGATAATATACCAAGTCTCAAATTTGGTATAATAAATCTCCATCCGATTAAACAAGAATATCCTTCTTATGATTATGATGGCGTTATTGACAGGAAGAACGATATCATATACCATGATAGAACAGAATTTGATGAATATGTTGCAGTTCTTATATCTGATTATGCAACACTCGCAGACCAGCTAATTAAATTAGCCGAAGGGAATGGTATGAGTAAAGAAGCACTCCAAACAATTTTGAATAGAAAAGCTAAGGCTACTTTTTTAGCCACGGGCAAGCATGGGAGATATATTGATTTAGTAAAGGGTAGAGTAGATATTGATTTTGTTGCTCGCTTGGAACGAAAGAACGACAGTCATACTATTTCAAATAAGACATTTGACTTTTCAAAAACTACGGTCCGACAGCTAATTCAAGACGGATATGACGAGAGTAAGGAACAGATGAAAGCAATAGTTGCTAGTTTAAGAGAGGGAATTGTCTGGCACATAGTCACTTTTCAGAATCTAAAATTCCTGTTTTGTTGATATCCTCTTCTATAACGACCTTATGAGAGGCCTGAGAATAGGGCAAGCCATACCAAGAGCATTATATTGATAAAGCAAGATGTTCGCAACGGGGAACCGGAAACTATGCCATTAGAAAGTTTCCCGGTGAGTTCCCCGTCTGAAAATGGTCCAATTCACGCTCAATTTGAGCACAAACTGGGAACCGGGAAACTCGGGGACTTGCCTTCATCTGTGGCAGGTGAAAATGAAAATGAAGTGGCATCATCTAATGGGCTAGAAGTACCGGTAAGTTCCCCGACTTTCCAGAGTTCCCGTTCTGGCGAAAATCACGCTCAATTCGCTAGCGATACAAACGGGAACCTGGCGGGGAAGTCGAGGGGTACGCGAGTTCATGTTCCCCATTACACCACGCTTCGTTATCAAGTACAAACAGCGAGGCAGCCAAAGTCATCTCTGTAACCGACTTCTTTTATGATGATCCAACTATGCCTTACGTAGCGCTACCAGACCATGAATTGGACCAGAGCCCATGTTGTCATATTATATCTATAAAGGATGGATACTATTACTGTAGGTTGCATCCTGAAATAAAGAACGTACATCTGGAATCCATAGAGCACCACATCAAGTACAAAGATCCAGCGACGCATAAATCAGAGTTATTAAAATTGTCCAAACTTACTCATAACTAGCTGGATCCTATTGATAGGTAAAAATATCAGGATTTGATGAACTTAATATCTTCGACTTTCCAAATCGATGGATTAGGGCTAGCCCTTACAGAAAACCACAATGAGTTCATCTTGTTATACTGTGATGAAAGAGCTCACAATCTTATAGCCGACCGATCAATTGCATGAGTCGCGTCTGCTCATCATCATCATCACCATCATCATCATCACCATCATCATCATCACCATCATCACCTGCACCTGTTGTGTGCACTAGCGATACCATTAGCTCGTCAAGTCCCGCCGCCAGAAGTTCGGTAAGCCGAGCAACCACTATTGATTCATTTCCAGAAATAACCAAGCTATCTACAAGAGCATCGGGTACCGCCTGGTCTGATGTCAATGAAAAACCTGCATTAGAGAACATGGCAGCATAGAAAGGGATCTTAGCATAAAAGTCAAGCATTTGATGTCCTGCGGCTAGGACAGCATGCCGATCTTCGGTAACTGCTACCGGTACATATGCCACCAATGGAGGCGGTGATCGTCCAACTGCAGCTGCTGATGTACGTAAAGCTGGAATTCCAGTATTAAGCAGATACGGAACAGGACATACCCATGTAAGGGCTCCATCGGCAATTTGTCCAGCTAATTGAAATGCTGATTTTCCTAGCGTTGAAATAAGTATGGGAATCTGCGACGTGCGTGGTAATGTGGCTTTAACGTTATAGAAGTGTCCATGATGATCGACCTTTCCCTGCCAGAGTGCAGGACACGCAGTACCTTTTCAGAATATTCGCGCAGATGGGCTAACGGCGTTTTCTGTTGCAGACCATAAATATCTTCTATAATAAAGCGGTGACTGGGGCCTATTCCAAGACGCAATCGACCAGGTGCAAGATCATATAAAGCTAGCACCTGCTGAGCCAGGACCAAGGGATGACGTGGATAGGTTGGTGTAATCAAGATTGCCCGGCGTCCCGTAGACGTTTTTGTTGCTGAGGCTGCAGAACGTCGTTAATACATCTGGCAAAACAGGTGGTTGGGCCATCCATATCTGTCGCACTCCAGCGGGCTTCTTTATAAACAATAGTTTTGACCGCGATCGCCACATTAGAGACCATAATGAGTCCAACGCGTTCTCGTATTGGCGGAAGACTTGAAACTTGAAGACTCTGATCCTCCATTATAGATTCACCTCGAAGTGTAATCGTTTATTCTCTCAGGGTAGGATATCATGCTGAAGTTTCATTCAAAATCTACTATTTCAACTTTTAAACAGTAAAGTCTTGTTTAACTGGTTTGATAGGTGGCGTAATTTAATGCAACTAGATTTTGGTTCTAACTACGTCAGGACGAATAGATTCCTCTAGTCATCTTAGATGTAGATTGGTATCAACTGTACTAATGACCATGAGTAATTTGAAGTCATTGAGGAGCCATGTATCATTAACTATAGCCATATCAACCCATCAAATTGATAATATCTATAGATAGTAGCAGTTAGCAGATTTGAGTCAGTGTATTAGTTCTGTTGATATCCAAATTATAATAAATTGGACAATGTCGGATTCATATGAAGTACAGCAAAATCATACCGGAAAAGTTGGCATTCAATACAGATATGCGGCGTGCCAGATTATAAATACTTCTAAAAAAGACGGATCAGATGTATAAATCTGTGCCTCTGGGTCAAGACAAAAAATTTATGTACATTTGTCTAGAGGCGCGCGCCTACCACACCAAAAAAGAAATAGGAAAGTTAGGATAATAATATAGAGTTTGAGAAGGCGGTAGATTACGACGACTTTTGTTACTTCAAAGCCGGTGAAGACGCATATCATTCTATAACAAAAGACGGTTGGTACATTCGTGATAGTCAATATGATAGACCTATAGCGTCGCTAGAACCATTCAAGTACTATCCCTGGTGCTCGAAGGAGTTAAAGAAGAAATGAGGACGTCGCTCATATTCGGTTTATCGTCTCCTCAAGTGTGCGTCAATTAGGACGGTAAAGACTCTACTGAATCGGCATACATGGGGCTTTTACCAATCAGCAGACACCGATTGAGATGATGTTTGAACGTTTCGATCGGCAAGATACTACCATTTGTAACTTAGTTGATTGAGATAAAAAATCGCTTGGTCTTGGTATGTGTAAATAATAGTCAATTTTGACAATTAATCGGAATTCTAAATTAGTTTGTCTGTTCCGGAAATGATTTATCTCTTTCTTCGATGTTCTTCGTCCAATATCATTGCATATATTTGCTGCATGGCTTCTACCTCTGCTAGATTTTCCTCAACGATTCGCATGTTGAACTTTTCCTGGTCTACCGACTTTTGCTTCTTCTGAATTGCTTTGTATATCATATCTTTAACCTCCTTTACCGTTAGTTCCTTCTCTTTAGTTTTGGGCAATTGTTACATTCTGTAGGTAGGTAGTGATTTCTATAGGCTGAAGAACTGCAAGTAGAGGGAGTGTCCTTATCATGACAACATTTCCAGTAGAGCAGTCTAAAAAAACTGTATTGGAAGTTTATGAACGGCTAATCTGCATTAATATTACATGTCAGAAACTGCCCTGCTGCCTATGGTACCAGTTGCTTGTAGTGAGCCAGGGTGGCTCTAACATCTTGGCGTGTATTCGCATAGATATATGTAGTTGCAGGACTTATTTTATCCACCTTCCTTTAACTTGTTGCGGCGATCAAGTTCGGCCTTGCTTGGTGTTTCTAGCCCAAGTGACCCCGTCTTGACTCCTCCTGAGCGCTCGTAATTGGCGATTATAACTCCGCTTGGCGAAATCCCGCTTTCAAGAAGTTTGAACCCAGCTGGAATTGTACCTTCTGCAAACAAGCGCTTGCCCGTGCTAAGAGTAACAGGAAATATTTTTAGCCAAAGCTCCTCGACCAAGTCATACTTTAAGAGTGTCTGAACAAGATTGCTCCTGCCATGAACTTGTATTTCTGGCCCATCCTGCTCCTTTATCCTTTTAATTTCCTCTGGAACATCACCATTTATCAGTTCTGAATTATTCCAATCAAGCTTTGTCAAGGTCTTTGAAGCTACGTATTTCTTGGCATTATTGAGTCTGGCCGCGAATGGGTTTTGATCTGCGTTCACGTATGGCCAGTACGCTGCAAAATCTCTGGTACGTTTTTCTGCCAAGCAATAAATCAAAAGGTTTACTCGTCTGCTTGATCATCACACTAAGAAGAAAGTCGTCAAAGTATCCAGCTACCCAGCCTTCGTGTTCGAACCCTCCAGTAGGATCTTCTTCAGGCCCACCCGGAGCCTGCATCACGTTGTCAAGGGTTATGAAAGACAGGACAATTGTCTTTCTCATTTATTTCCCCTCTCCTAAAATTTCCCTCGCTATATATCTGATAATCTTTTTCACAAGTTCATATGTGATTGGCTTATCCAAAGGAAATCGGACAGAACCTTTTTCTTGTATGTGGTGCCAGTTCTTTTTTGACCGCTTCAATGCCATGGTGGTTTTGAACTTTCCTCCGACGCACATATCATTTTCAGTAGCCGACGCTTCCCAGTAATTCGAAGCAAAAGCCAGCCGATGATAGACATTCCAAATGACATTAATCGGATCATAAGAAAGCAAGACATTATTATTAATATAGCTCCACGCGCTTAAGTTCTGCAAATATAGTAAGATATTCAGACCATTATCTTCAAGAACAGCAGCAACATCTGCATTTACTGATGCGATCGTTTACAAGGGGATAATTTTTTCTTTCACCCCCTTCACAGAAAGAAATTTTCCCCCTAGTAGTCAGAAAGTAAATGAAGTAGAGCAGAACCTAAGCTTTATCCTATCACACCAGAATTCGGCAGTTTCCGATAACTCATTGATCCACATAGAACCGAAGGTCATCTAATCTTCGGACGCCTATAACCTTATCAACAGATATCTATTGATATGGTCTCACATTGTCCTACACTATCAAACACTGTTCCACATTATAGTTACAGGTCTTGACGACGAAATGGCACTTCGTTTCTAATCAACTGCAATTAGAATCTTCTTCTATAAATATTAAGCAGAATGTTCAATAACATCTATCACTACAATTGTGACATGTGGAGTAAGGCCAAATCAATTATCGTAATGCCAACAGTCATGATGGCAATAGTGCTAAATTCTGTGATTGTAGAGTTAAGAAATTCTGGATATAAGGTCGTAACGGGTTTCGTGGAGGAATCAAAGAAGGGTTTACCACCAAGGGCTGAAAGTAAATAATGAATAAAT
The DNA here is from genome assembly GCA_963765895.1 of uncultured Nitrososphaeraceae archaeon. Taxonomy (GTDB): domain Archaea; phylum Thermoproteota; class Nitrososphaeria; order Nitrososphaerales; family Nitrososphaeraceae; genus JARBAU01. The sequence continues at coordinate 38,256 of CAVXZB010000059.1, forward strand.
TTATTATTTTATTTTTGATTGTTGGCTTGGCAGCTTCTATGGTTTCGGCCAGTGGTTTTAGTGTGGGTCTGGTCGAGGCTAAGGATTCAGATAGTGGCGGCGACGATAGTAGTGATTCAGGAACCAGCGATAATGGTGACAATGGCGGTAGCGACAGCGGTTCAAGCGATAATGGCGGCGGTAGTGATAGCGGTAGTAGTGATTCAGGAACAAGTGATAATGGTGGTCCAGACAGTGGTTCAAGTGACAATGGTGATACAGATTCAAGCGATAGTGGTTCAGCCGATACAGGAACTAGTGATAGTGGTTCTACCGATAATACGGCAACACCAGAATCAGCACCAGTACAAGAAGAAACACCAGCAATAGCAGACACTGCAACGGCAAATGCTAACGCCGCGCAAGTGACAAATACTAACCCTCCTGTAGTAAATCCATTAATCCCAGCAAAAACACCTAATACCGATCCAAATCCCAATCCAACAATAAAGATACCAAAACACGTTTCGAATTGTAATGGCACATTTAAAGACTGTAGAACCAAGGAAGGCTTTTTCTGTAAGGCAGGTTCTGGAGCTCATGAATGTGAATGTGATAACTTACATAGCAAAGACTGTGGTGGTCCTGGTCGTCATCGTCATGGTGGTCATAACACAGTAGTAGTTGTTCACAAGACAAAGACAGTCCATGAGAAAGATTCACATAGTATAACAACAGTATTCGTTCCAGACGTAGGCTTAGTCCAACCGTTGAACTGTAAGTTAAATCAGAACAATGGAAAGATTGGATGCGAATTTGTAGTAATAAAGGTGATTAACTAACCACATCTTTAGTTTACGAATAGACAACTCTTTTTCTCTAAGGTCAGATTTACCTTAAATACTATGCAGCGAGTATATGGTGCGTGTCAAGTCACAGACTTGTTAGGAAAGTTCATCTAGTCCTAATTGCTGTCATATCTATGCTTGTTATCGCAGGTCCTTCAATTAGTAATTATGGTTATTTTGGCATTACTAAAGTAGCGCATGGTCAATCAGATCCAAACCAAACGAATTCTAGTGCTACGAATTCGGTAAATACGCACGATATCCCATTAAAAAAAGTCCATGTAGGAGATATTGATGTTGCGTACAAGATGTTTGGCAAAGGTGACCCTATAATACTTTTCAATGGCGCTTCTGATAGTATGGATGCCTGGGATCCGTCCTTTTTAACTGGTATTTCTTCAAATCACACAGTGATTGTGTTTGATCAACGTGGAATTGGAAATTCAACGGCTGGTTCCAAACCATACACACCTCAGCAACTAGCAAACGATACAGCTGGTCTGCTTGATGCTCTAAAAATACCAAAAGCAGATGTTATGGGATATTCTTTGGGAGGACATATAGCTCAGGCATTTACAATTAGCTATCCAGAAAAGGTTAACAGGCTAATACTTGTTGCTTCATCATGTGGCGGAAAAGATGGTATACCTAAACCACCTGAATTTAAGAAATTGCAAGCTGATATTGTAAACAAATCTCTACATAATATTCCAGTTACTCAGGAATTGAAAGCGCTTAATGTTGCCTCGTTAGGATCAGGATGGATCAAACTGCATCCTGAATCTGCAGTCATTCCAGCCAACACTACATCATTACAACAATTGAAGCCTGGTTTGCCCCCTGATATAGCAAATAAGCAGAACAACGTAGGACTTGCTTGGACGGCTCCCAACTGGAGTGGTGCTTGTGATAAGGAAGGGAAACTGGCAAAACCCACGTTAGTTATAACTGGAACAGACGATAATAGCTACGTGCCGCATGGAAATGCTTTAATTCTTGCAAGCAAAATTCCAGGAGCCTGGCTTGTACAGATTAAAAATGCGGGTCACGCAATAATGAATCAATATCCGACTGAGATTGGTAAGATAGTAAATACATTTCTATCGACTACTACCCCAAACAAGTGAATCATACATTGGATCTAACACTTGATAATGACCACTAACCCGTATCCCCTGCTTCTTGCTTGGGTGTGTTCTACTGAATTACTAATAGTGACAATTGTTGGAACTGTACGAGCGCATGCATGGGCACGCCATCATGAGGAATCACGTCTTAACCTAGCATAATCTGATGAAAGGCAGGGAGGACATAGCATACGCCCATGATTCAGTTACTATCGAACTAACCTGACTTGAATCAAATATTATCCTATATGTAAAAACTTGCTATATGAACTGAATGCTTTGCTTTACATTCTCTAAATTGATACTATCTATAGATACTTTCAATTTGCACCGTTAACATTGTTTCTAAATCCATGCCAAAGTGCTGATGCTTAACATCTATTGGGCTCAAATGTTTTGCCTCACATTTGTATAGCTGATTTAGTAGGTTACGGAAAAGATCAGCAGGCGCTAGAGTATCCTGGGGTGTAATAAATATTGACACATTCAACTCACTCTTAACTGGCAGTCAGTCACTGGTACAAATCGTAATTTTGTGCTTCATCATTTCATGTCAGGCAATTAACGGGCCCTTAATTAGGTCGAATTTGATTTACACACCCTTGCCCATACTGCGTGAAAGTCCCTAGCAATATTTCTGCTAAAGAATACTCGCATTTTTAGGTTTGTTATTTTTTGTTCACAGCATAACCTTACCGCGCGCCTACATCCTGTCTCCTTTCTATCTCCTGTAATCTAGATGATAAAGACACAAGTTGATCGGATAGTTGAGATATAGCATCATCCTTTACTTTATCACGCTGTCTTAATGACTGATTTAATTCCTCTAATTCCTCTACCTTTGTCTGTATGTCTGCGCCCTGCCTTTGTAGTTGATGGACATTAAGGAATGTTAGATAAGACTCAATTTTACGGAATATTTCAGCTTTTTCTGAATCCTTTTTGCGCCAGTATGTAGAACCAGAATGTCCTATGAAATACTCAGAGTAATCGGCGTAACCAAGATCGGAGATCGTGGTCTTTACAAACCTTCTAAATGAATGAAGAGTAATTTGTCTTCGTCTGTTACCATCCTCTCTAGCACCTTTGCCCATTCTATCTAAGGTTTTTGCAAAAGATTTAACTAAATCCTGATATAGTGAAAGAGTCTTCGTAATGGCCTTGTTTTGGTAAACCGCAAACACTAGGTCAGAATCATCTTTGATGGGTGTTCGATATTCTGTTACTGTTTTATTTTTTGATGTTGTATTATGTTGATCATTATAAGATACCCTTCTTGTTCGATATTTATAGTCTATCCACAACTTTAGTTGGTGTGCCGTTTCGTTAGTTAAAAATGCAGTTCTATCTGTCCTTGTTTTAGTATATTCACCTCTTACAGAAAACCTCGTAGGTACTGAACCTTCTAGATCAAAATCCTTGATACGGAGAGATAGAGCCTCCTGTGCTCGCATTCCAGTCGAAGCTAGCGAGCATTACATATGTTTTTAGTCTAATATCTGAGCAGGCGTTTAATATGTCGGTAATATCTTCTTTGGATAGTGCTTCTTTATTTTTTCTAATTGATTTCGGTAGTTTTACCTTTAGTTCAAACTTCCTTGGGCTAATATCTACATCGTGATATTCCAGAAAATTTTTGACAGTTATAATGCGCTGTTTCATTGTATCAACTGAAATGCCAGTATTGCTCAAGTATGAACTATATTCGTTTAAAACATCAAAAACATCCTGATCACCTTCTTTAATTCTTCTAATGAGTTTATCTATGGCTAATGCACCAAATACAGTTGATAGAAAATTCTCGAAGGACGCTAATCTTCTGCTATAGGCATATGCTGTTGCTTTGCTCATTATACTGACGTTTTTGATGTATTTGGAAACTGCATCGCTATTATTGATCAGGAGCCTGATGCTCTGCTGGGTTGGTAACGACGATGAATGGTTGGCCATGATTACTAGTACTATCTGAATCTATACTTTTATACCTTTTGTATTCATAGACTTTAATGCCCTATGAATTGACCAATCCATAGACTAGTTGGGCAGGCTAGATTGGTACTGATTTAATTGTACACTATGTTGAACCTTAAATAGCATGCATCTAACGGTTTTTAACAGTAAACCCATGTAGAAAATTAACTGTAGAATTCAGATCCTTTAATGTTCATAATAGGGGCTCAGGCACGAAAAATTTATACCAACTCTTACCATCTCGTATGGCACATAATAAATCTATTGTCGTGATCCTACCAATTACTATGCCATTGTCATCAATTGTGGGTAGACCGTTAAATACTTCTAATATTATCCTTGTAGCGATCTCTACTGCTGTTACGTCATCTTTTGCAGCTACAATATCTACAGACACATTACGTCATATATATTCATAAATTTATTTACTAAAAATGGTTATTAACACTTTTTAATTTTGCTTATGTATTCATGATTAGAGTATACTGGACACATGTACGTCTTTTTTTATTCCTGTTGGAGGAGTAGGAGGAGGACAACGATGTATGGTATATGAAAAGGAACAAAATCTATCTATCCAGGTCGATGAGACGAGTTTATGAAACTATTATGAAAGTTGTTGTCATATAATAAAGCATTATGGTAGAAAGACAAGCAGAAGATACTATAGAAAATATTGATATAGACTCCTCTACACACAAACCAGCATATAATACAAGTGCAATAAACCATGCATTGACAAGAGCTAACAAAGACCAAAAGTTTCTAGACTCTGCAATAAAATTACTTGACAATAAACAACAAATGCAATTCCCAGCTATTAAAGAAGAAATTTTAGATTATATTTCACGTGTAAGTAATGACACGGATGTAATATCATTATTTCAAAGCTTAGATGGCTATATTAGATTCAAAGATATATATCACGTGCGAAAAGCACTTGAAGAAAATAATCATGCAAATAAAACAAAACATCAGATAACAGATAGTACACGCAAGAACCCTGACGTTAGGACACGCGACATAACAATTGACAGTAGTACAAAAGAGAAAGAAGCTGTAAATTTAAATGAAGAAAGAAAAGACTATCCTGAAGTTACACCGACTGCTATGTCTAATTATATTTGTGATATGTGTGGCAAACCCTTTCAAACGAGGGATGATCTAGTACATCATCAGAATTTTGAAAAAGGAAAAGCCTAGTATTGGATTATAAAAAAATAAAATGATATAGAGAGAAGAAAGGACTAGAGTACAATATATTCATTAATGATGGATACAACAAAGCAATAAGAAGAAATAATATACCTTGATAATCTCCTATATGAAATTGGAGTCATTTATTTGTTTATTATAGACCCTACTACAAAATTACATCTATTTGATCATGATGATTATGCTGTTAATATTTCTATCTAAAAATGGCCATGTATTTTACACATGTAGTTATAGTACGACTTAGCCAGCTAATGCAAGCTTGTAATAAATTTAGGTTTTCATCTATGTATGAAACGTTAAAAAGCAATAATGTTGTTTTAAAGATTATGTCTTCTCACTCTAATTCTAGTACTAACGATAGTACCAGTGACACCCAGCCACCGAAAGATCAAATTCCTACTGAGTATAATGAGGAACAGACGCAAAGAGTTATTCGGAAACAACATCGAATATCCGGTGAAGGAAGAGATAAGACTATTTATGATTTCCCATATGCGGCAGCAGTAGCACAAGTTCTAAAGGATTTAGACTTTCCAACAAATAAACAGAACATAATTCAACACATTGAACAGAAGCGGTCAGTCATGCCTGAGAGTAATGAGGTGCTATCCGTATTACAACAAATAGAAGAAAAGGACTATAATAATGTCGCAGAAGTTACTAAAGCAGCAGGCTTGGTGGACGGATAACGTTCGCCAAGCATATCTGCATAATGCAGAAGGTTCCGGAAAAATCGACCATACAATTTTTAAAAAGGCAAGCCTGAAGTCAGTCAAGTTATGTTGCATTAGTATTTGATAGAACAAATGTCATTATAGATCATGTTGAGAAAATAGTTGTCTCTTTTTCCTCTTCTAATATTTCATCAGAATCATTCTAATTGTTTAAATATCTATTTGTCCTCGAAAGAGTCCAAATTAATTAACTTCCTCTACTATAGCTTTGGGTTTATTGTCATTTTCATTATTGGTTTTTGACGCCACTTATTTTCTGATCAGTTTTATCATTCATATGGTCTTACTATATCATGCTGCCAACTGATTTTTCAACGTCTACCATATCATGGTATTCTCTATCTGGAAGACTATTTAGTATATCCAAAATTTTGTTTGAGTCGCTAGAATTAATTTGAGATAAATTTTTCTTTGTATAATTTTTTAAACTACTTTTGCTCTTTGGAAAGTGTATTCCTGTTAGAAGCTTTGCAATTGCAACTGCTGATACAGAAGCCGTAGCCGCAGTTCTTCCTCCTTGCTTACTAGGTTGCTATATTGATTCAACTTCGTTTGCCTCTCTTACATTCTTCACACTTTTTAATTCACCTAGTGTCATTGCAACTTCGGCAGAATCTCTGTATATGCGAGATGGAAGAGATTCTATTAATTCAAAAAAGATCTTTACTAATAGTTGATGCCTTCCAAGATGAATATTGTACCAAATCCATCTTTAGTTTTTGGATAGTCAATGCCAGCTAATACTTTTTCAACATCTGCGGCAGAAGGAGCCTGTGGTGGATGTGCAGTATCCATATGTCTTTGTAAACGAGATTTCTGTTCAAATCCGTCTTCACAAACACTGCATGTAAATTGAGCCATTGGACTTTCCTTTTATCTTATCTTATCTTATCTTATCTTATACTTCCTAATGCCCCTTTCCACTTCTGCCGTATTGTGGTAAATTCTATCAGGTATCTCCTCCAAAGTATCAATCACTTGTTCTGGCCGATCTAACTTTATCTTATTTTGTTTTGCGTACTCTATAACCTTATCTTTATCTTTTGGAAAAACTATTTCAGATAGTAATTTAGCTATTGCAGCAGCAGATGGTGCCTTACTTGCGGCTATGAACTAGTACAGCAAATAAAAAAAATAAAACCAGAGATTAACATTTTGCTTATGAGTGCATTTGAATATAAAGATTCTGATTTTCAAAAAGGTTTTTCATCATCAGATATAGCTGGATTTATAGAAAAGCCTGTATCTTTACACAAATTAAATGAAATGGTACTGCATCTACATAGCAAAGACTTCGCATTCTTCCAATTTAAGTTAATATTTGATTGATTAATTAACTAATTACTCGTCAGTGTCTGTAACATTTGCAAAGACATAGGTATTTGCTAACCTAACATATCTTGATTCTTTCAATATCGGTAGTATATTATACTCCAAAGCTCTAATGGTGTCAATATTCTATATATGGTAACCATCATAAAGGTGATTCGTGCCCAGATACGATTTTGATTGTTTTGTCTTTATTTATCAAATATAGAGAAGATATGTACGTCTAAATCTTATACATCTTGGAATAACGAATAACTTTTGAAGGATTTTTGATTACAGCCGCAAATTAAAACCTAATATAGATGTTACAAGTATATATATGTAATGTTAGCAAATGAATTAATATGTAAAACATGTAATAAATTCTCTAATCTAATTACAGATGCAGAGTCTGGCGAAACGATTTGTACTAATTGTGGTATAGTTATTAATACTGATAAGTCATCACAACAGATTACCCAAGAGCGGCATGCATTTGATGCTATTCAAAGTAGAGTAGGGATGCCACTAACATTAACACGTCATGATAGAGGCCTTTCTACAGTAATTGGAAGTCCAGATAAGGATGCTAGTGGACAAGGACTAGACAATTCAGTACGTTCTATGATGCAAAGATTAAGGACATGGGATTATAGAATTCAAGCTAGTTCACCAACAGATAGAAATCTTAAAAATGCGTTTCAGAAGCTTGAAAGGTTAAAGGGAAAACTTGGATTGCCAAATAATGTAATAGAAAAGGCAGCCTATATCTATAGAAAAGTGCAGCAACAAAGAATGGTCAGAGGAAGGACAATAGCTGGAGCACTAGCAGCGTCTATTTATGTTGCTTCCAGGGAGGCTGGAGTTCCACGAACATTAGCTGAGGTAGCGTCTCTTAGCAATGTATCCTACAAGGAGCTCTCAAGAGCATATAGGCAAATAGTTTTAAATTTGGAATTAAAAGTCCCACTGGTAGATCCAATAAGATGCATTGCAAAGATTGCAAATAAAATGGAGATAAGTGAAAAAACAAAAAGGCATGCTGTGAATTATATGCATGATGTGATAACAAGTGGAATTGCCGCTGGAAAGGATCCTATGGGATTGGCAGGAGCAGTTTTATATCTATCGTGTATCCATGGCAATGAACAGAGAACTCAGTTAGATGTTGCCGCTGCCTCTGGAGTAACAGAAGTAACTCTGAGAAACAGGTGTAAAGAACTCAACATAAAGATTCCCCAACTCAATTAATACAACAACTGAAGCAAAAAAAATAATGTCACAAGAATATTTTTTATTAATGTAGTATATAACATTCTTGCTGTCGCAGGTTGGAATATCTACATACAGTTACGCTGTAGACTAAAGAAATACTCTGTTCCGTTATGTATTATATTTATTTTCCCAGTAGTCTTAGCAAATTTTGTTACCATAGCCAAGGTATTCAGTACAAAACGCAATCAGAGATAGAATAGCAGCTACTAATTGAGCCATTAGGCACTTTACATATTATTTCCTCTACAATTTGAATCAAATGTTGAGGCCTAATCAATCTTAATAGCATCGTTGTGGGCCCATCTTTTAAAGGGTGTAATATTCTCTCTTCTATAGTGTTGCTATTTCTATTAATCAAGATAACAGTTTAAAATCATATTCAATTGATGTACTTACACAGATTAGTTAAATTTGATTACTTACATGGATTAGACTTATTTGCTTAGTTCTTGTACATACTGCGAGTGTAATTAACCTCTCCAAAGTGTTCATCGTCATTACCTCCAACTTCTTTTTTATAACATCATCCTAGTCTGTTACTAATAGCAGTTCTAACTATTAGATAGATAGATAATAATGCCTTATAGTAACTATAGAAATTTCCTGCAGGAGTTAATAAACATTGTACAGAGCGAGATCAGTTCAATTGAACAATGCAAGTTATATTTTATGTTAATACGTAGGAGATTTCTTGAAGGTGCAAGAGGCATAACACTAATTCAGGTTTGCACCTAGGAGTATGTTCAAATAGTAGGAAATTTTGATTAAAATAGGGTAGAGCTAATCTTAATGATGAAAATTAGACTATAACTGATTTCAGTTGTAAGAGAGGATACAAATTAATAAATACACTTATGCTAGAATGAATTAATTTGGCAGAATTTATCAAGTTATAAACGAAGAAGGCCTACTGTTAATAATATTACAAAAGATAAAAGATAAAAGAAAATTAAAGAACTTTTAGCACCTAGAACACTGTCTACGTACTAATAGGACAAAAAATGAAATTTTTTTGGTTAGCTCAACAAACACTACTCATGGTGATTTCATTAAGTTCTATGATTTATTTTAATATATTTTACGCCATTGTATGCTCTTTACGATTATGTTCTGCAAGCTCTTGAGTAGTATCAAAAGTCATATTGCATTGTCCACATGTTAATGATTTGCTTGTGCTTGTACTGTCTGGGCCAGGTGGAGATTTTGACGACATACTGTTATAGCTTGCATAATATATTATTTATAAATTCAACATAATTTTACAACCGTATATTCCAGGCAATAGACTCGTAGACCGCAGAGAGTATGAGTAACATTATTATATTTGCACTTTTGATCTGCTGGAACCTGATCAAGGCTAGATAATATTTTACAATGTCCTTTTCTTGTATTTTTAGAACACTTTTCAATAGCAGCATGTTTATCGGTATAAGTTTGATGGTTTTGTATGATATATCTTCAGTTCTTGCATCAATATCGTGTTCTAATGCATCGCAGGCATACGGTAAAGAAGGCAATTCATATTTTTCATATTATGTTTATTTATATTAAAGAAATTAATGTTATAACTTCTTAAGTCGATTATGTCGCTCGTCTGATTACAGGAATTTCAGTATTACTTGAAATCAAGCTGGATAGTCGATAATTGATTTTAATTCAGTTAATTCGGATTTAGTAAAGGAGAATTTTATCAATCAATTTTTTAGTCCCGCAAGCATGCGAGTAACCTGATATGTGCTAATCCAGTCTTTTTTTCCCAAGTTGTTTGCAATTGATGTAATAAACTTATTTCTGACGGAATCAGCAAATGAAAGAGGAGCATAAATATCTGAGGATGTTTGAAGTATAAGTTGAATATCTTTAAAGGCAGACGATAGATCAAATCCCACATTATCAAAATCTCTTGTGCGAATTCTGTTTGCATATTGTTTTAATCCAGGATAATCAAAAATCATTTCCAGCAATTCATTCATAAGTTGTAAATCCACATTACTTTTCTCTCCCAGAACATATACTTGACCAATTACATCAAGAAGTACTAACATAACATAGTTTGCAGCCAATTTTAAGCTATTAGATTTGGCGTGTTCTTTTCCAGTGTTGATAATCCTTTGACAATAACTATTAAATAATCGATCGCATAACCTGATACTTTTCTGATCGCCGGCTACGAACGTAATGAGCTTGGCTGCTTTAGCAGCTATAGGATTTCCTAATACGGGAGCGGATAAGTATAAAGAACCGTGTTCATTGTGAATTTTAGCTAATTGGGTAGAAAGAGATGGAGAAATAGTAGACGTACCAATGTGGATTTTATTTGGTTTCAAGCCAGATAATATTCCTTCTTCGTTTGTAACTACATCTAGTAATGCATGATCATCACTTAGGCTAGTCAATATAACGTCTGATTTTGCTGCGGCTTCTTTTGGACTAGCTACGCTATTGGCCTCTGCTTCAACTAAGGTATAAGTTTTCTCTATTGTTCTATTATAAACCACAAGGTTAAATCGTGATTTTAAAATATTTTTTGCTATGGCAGTTCCCATTCGACCAAGACCAATAATGCCGATATTTTGAATAGATTCTGCTGGCATTTACTTTATTCATAATTTACTATTCTCTATTTCTAATAATACTTTGCAGCCTTATTAAGGCCAGAAGTCTTTATTAAGATTTGGAATTAGAAGAATTTTTGTCAGAGTGGATAATTTTTCCTTATGATAGCAACGTGCAAATAGATTTAACCATTTTAATATTTGCTTTAATTTGCAATTTTTTCTTTCTAATGAAAAATACTCGACAACTAAATTCTATCCGTTATGTACTATATCGTTATTTCTATGACAATGCGAGTAGGCTAGATCAATAAAGCCTGATACGGTCTTTTTCATTTTCATATTTTACCATATTTTCATATAACCTTTCAAAACTTCGACATTTTTAATTTTTCTCTGGTGGACGGAGTCAAAAATAAGTCAGCACTTTTTTACTGAATTCCTGAATAAATTTGATTTCATTGGGGCTACTACTAGGGATATATATCCTTGTAAATCCCATCTTAAAATATTCTTCTATTGGTTTAATTGTGTCTTTAATTGAAGTAATAATCTGTATATATTCCTTAAGCTTTTCATCTGGAACTTCTTCCTTTGCTCTTTGTTCTAATTCCCTTGGATCATTTATATCTAAATTGAAAGCATCTTCTATTGCTGTCGCTTGCCAAAATTTTGTGGACTCAAAAGCTTCATCATAGTCCTCTGAAAATGACACTTTGTACTCGGCTATCTTTTCTAAAGATCCCAGTTCCCTTTTATTTTCTTTAGCTTCTTTATCAAATACATCAAATATTTCTGCTGCCTTATCTGGTTTTACAACTGTAATTATGTCATCACTATACTTTGCAGCAGTTTTTTATAGATTCTTCTCCAACAGCAGCCATGTATAGAGGTATATTTTGAGATGGAGGAGAGTACAATTTTGCGTTTCTAATTTTAAAGTATTTGCCAATGAAGTTCACGAAACCATCACTGCCAAAGCCCTTATTATTGTCTTCTCCATCTTTTTTCCACAATTTTCTTATGATTTGTATTGCTTCAGTGGTTCTATCTAATCTCACTTTGGCATCAGGCCATTCAAAGCCAAGAGAAACTTCATTCATGGCCTCTCCTGTGCCTATACCAAGACCTATTCTTTTAGGGTAAAGTATATCAAGCGATGCAAATGCCTGAGCTATTACTGCTGGATTATAGCGATAAACTGCAGCAGTTACTCCTGTTACGAACTGTATTTTTTGTTCTCTCGGCTGCAGCAGCTATCCAAATCCAAGTAAAATTTCCATAACCATTATCATGCCATCATGGATGAAAGTGATCACTAGTCATCGCAGTAGTGAACCCGCATCTTTCTGCTTCCTTTACAATTCAAATAAATTAGCCATAGAATATTGTTCTTGGGCAACCCAGTAGCCAAGTGTGTTGTTACGCGTCATATTCTTGCCTCTTACCTAAATTCATAACTTACTATTTTGTTGCCCGTCTCATCTGTTTTAGATATATCCTCATGCAAAAGCTTTCTTATTGATGAAAACATTTCATAACGTCAGTATACCATAAATTATTTAATAATTACATGGAGTATTATAATTATTATGTTCCTGTAATTAGTGACTTTAAGAGCTCTATTCTGATTATATTCCAGCAGTATAAGTTATAATGTCTCAAATTAGTAAAATGTCACTACATGGTAGCAAAGAAAAAGTTGAACAAAAACTATGTGAGTCCATTGCTTTAGAAATGTCTGTACAAAAATCAGTCCAAGAATTATTCGAGGCTATTAGGTGAACTAAATGGAGTAGCTAGGTTACCTATGCTTAATGGAGTAATATTGATCTGGCCTTGGAGATGTAGTATTTGCTATTTATCAATGTTATTTAGACTCGTTATTTAGCCCTTGGTATTGTAAGTACCTGCAAAGAAAATACCTGGTTAACACAAGAATCTATCTTAAATTGTACACACATCGTAGATGAATTCATGATTCATTTTATAATATCATGTTGTAAACGCATCTGAAATTATAGATGTATTCTGACATTATTACTAACATTATTACTAACATTATTACTAACATTATTACTAACATACAATATTAGGTAGTCATTGGTTGGTGAAAATTAATTTAAGTTGAGTTAGCATCTTTATTCCGGTTTCCATCTTATAACGAACTTCATTTGAACAGATATTTTATTAAATTCGATTATTATAACTACAATATACAATAAAACGATGATTAATAATAATTACATAAATTGTAGATGATTACATGAGATTCTGGGTTATAGTTACTTTTTTAGGTATGTATCTTTTCCCTACTGTTATATATTAGAAGAGGGAAAAATATGCATGGATATATCGAAAAAGGATTCTCATTCAGATCAAGAGTTAATGAAAATATATGATTTGAGAAATATTGCAGTCGTTGGAATGTCCAATAAAGAAGGAAAACCTGGTTACTTTGTACCTAAATACCTAATTGAACGTGGATATAATGTGATTCCAGTAAATCCTACTTTAAAGGAAGTACTTGGAAAAACATCATATCCAGACATTGCCTCTATACCAACTAAAATAGACATCATTGATATATTTAGGAAATCCGAAGATGTACCTCCAGTCGTAGAGGATGCTTTGAAGAAAAAAGGCGTGAAAATCATATGGATGCAAGAAGGCATATACAACGAAGATGCCGAAAAAATGGCTAAGGAAAATGGGTTGGACGTTTTATTTAATAGATGTATGATGGCAGAACATAGGAGACTATTTAAATGAATAAATTATGGTGTAATTATTTTTATAATAACAAACTGCGGCATCATCTTACCTCCAATACGTTAACCTATTATATTACGATATTGTCAATAGTATCATTAAAAGTAGTTTGATTCATGTGATAGATATGTATTTCTGAGTTTAAAAGTAATTAAACATTGTAACAAATAAATACCTTTCCACAGCAATTACACTTACATAGGTTTAAGGTAGTTTTAACATTAACTCAAGATTAATGCTCAGATTATCACAATTCTCCAAATAATTGGAGTTATTGCGAATGTAGTTCTTTACCTTCATCAACTGTTGTAGTATCTGTATGTCTATGCACCTATATGTCTATCCTGTGTATACACCAGTCTATAAAATTGTCATCCCATCGAGGCACCACACAGATACCCGTTGATAACACAGAAGAAGAAATGTGACTACGTTTAGATCACGACTGTCATTTCACACATAATCTAACACTTATTCTGATACCTAGAATCCAATGAATGTAGTCCAAATATAATATTTGTCTACTATCTCATTTGCATGATCAGATTAGGAGGAATTTCCATATTTATGATGAGTTAACATAGTTAAACCAGTTTTATTAACCATTGATGAAAATCTATTGTAGCACGTAATAAGATGCCTTCTCTACCAGGCCTTGGAACGAAACCTATAAACCATCTATCAACATCACATTGTTATAGGGATAGAATTTATATTATTAAGGACGTCATTCTATCTTTAGTAGAATATGGACATCTTAACCAAACATCTTTGATTCGTTTCTGTGGTTTAAATCTAAAAAAGCACAGATCAATATTAGATGAGCTAGAATCAAATGCATTCATTAGCAGAAGTGAATACTTAATAGGGCATAGAACTATGACAATTTATAAGCCAACACAAAAAGGAATCGTATTTTGCAATAAGATAATTGTTCCATATGAAAAAGTGTTTCCAAGGGATAAAAAGCAGCTCTCTGAGATCTAAGGGAACCGTGGAATCAGGAGATGGTCAAGTCAGAGAGAACAAAAATAAAAGTCATAGGATTATCACTACGATCTCATAGGAACAACAAAGTATTGGTCACATTAATAGACCGTAGAGTATCTTGTCTTCCAGAGGACAAATCAGATATAGATTATAGTTATAAAAGATTAATTTAGTGTAGATTATATTTTAGTAACGCTATATACAGAGAATAGAGCCGATTAGCAACTTCAACAACTAATACTATAAAATTATATTGGTTATGTCTCGATACCATATTCTTCTGCGATTTTTCTATCTGCTTCTTCCCTCTCTCTTTGAAATTCTCTATACCCTTTAGTCCATTTTACTACTATTGAACGGCATTGCCTTATCCCTGCAATAATCATTGTAATAGAAATAACGATTAGCAGAACCAATAGTATTCCAAGTACGACACCAAATTCATTCTCAATTTCAAGAACTGCGAAAAATGTCGGGTGTGATATTAAAAAGAGCGAAAGGCCTATTGCAAGTGGGGCAAGAATTAGTGCAGAAACAGAAATATAAAGTAACGTTCTTCTTATCTTTAGAATTTGGAACATAACATCATCCATTGATGTGACGATATCTAATCTAGACTGCTCTGTTCTAGTTATAGCAGAGTTAGAAATAGAGACACTATCCTTATTATCGTGGTCATCTTGATCTTTAGCAGGATTCATCTATCTAAGTACAATGAATAAATAAGATTCATTATTTATTTGATGATTAACTTTGTTAACCTATTAAATATGAGCATTAAGTAACAATGTGAATTTACATAGATTAGCATACTTTAAGACCGTATTCGTAATATTATTGATATGAGGGAAAAGAAAGGTAATGCGATATGGCATTTCCCTGGTATTAATGCCAATTTTATTGATTCTGGACTGATCATGAAGGACACAATGGTACTTGAACATGACTTTACACATACGAATCTTATAGTAACGGCAAGTTGGATAATTCAGTGCATAACCTGTAAAATCTATTTCTGTAAATTATGCGGCATAGTATTAAATAATTTTCATGATTTTAAAAATCATGTATGTAGGGTCGGCTATATATCATGATTTTTCTTCTCTGATGAATGGATATTATGTAATATCCTAGAATAATATTAATTAAGAGAATTATATTATGACCATCCTTCTATACTTAACACTAGTATATTACCAAATTTGGATAAATAATTTAGAAATATCCATTTGTTTGTTATATAAAATATCATCCTAACAAATGTGCACACAAATGCTTTCATCGCCGTTGAGACTCATCTAATCTAACTAACCTAGAATTGCTCGTTTTGAGTTAGCGGCGATGCTTTAAGTTGACTGGGCTGAGATTGACTGATAGTGGGACATCTTAATTCTATGTTTTCTCATCTTTAAGTAACTTGTAAATTCTCTCAATAAATAAATCAAACTCGGTATTGTCTTCACGATTTGTATGCCTTCTTTCTGACAAATACCAACTTAAGCTAGCATAAATCCACTCTAATTCTTTCTTTGAGACTTGGATGCTAATCATTCTTTTCATAGCACACTCCTATCACTAGTAGTTGTACCTATCATATAGATCTGCTTAAAGGATTAGTAACGAAGTTCAATGTCGCTATCCCCAAATGAGACTGCAATTCCCAGTATAATTGGGCTCTAGTAATGTTTTGTTCATCTTAAAATGAGGTATTATTCATATATAAAATAACTTCTTAGTATTATTTCTAGAAGAGTTTTCTACACTATTTTTTTTGAAACAGGTTTTTATCTCATTCTAGATGAGAATAAAAATAAAGTCAATGGTATGATTTTTTCTTTTCATCACTTTACAGAAAGAAAGAAATTTTCATCAAAGGATGGTTAAAGTATTGTTGAGATCCATTCCGTAAGTAACTAAGTTTACCGCCCTATAAAGATCAGATTACAAGAATGGCAAATATTTATAAGAAAATCTACATTCAGTTTGCTCGTAAGATAGGTATGAACGTCATTACTATCACGCAAGGAAATGATAGACAGGGTTAGCAAAAGAACTTGGTGCCAGGTTTTACTTTGATAGTCAGCCCAGAATGCTGTTAAAGAACTTGGTAATCTGGGGGGCCCTAAGGTTATTCTTGCAAATCTGCTGGGGAAAAGCAACGAGTACCATGTAATTGTTAGGTTTGGTATAAGTGATAAACTCATCAAATAATGCTTCGGATGAACTTCTTGAGATATCTCAAACTTACAAACAGATCAATCAGAGTAAAAATATTATATGAAAGAAGTTTATT
This sequence comes from uncultured Nitrososphaeraceae archaeon, assembly GCA_963765895.1. Lineage (GTDB taxonomy): Archaea > Thermoproteota > Nitrososphaeria > Nitrososphaerales > Nitrososphaeraceae > JARBAU01. Next base: position 55,326 of record CAVXZB010000059.1, read on the forward strand.
ACTTATTGACTGGAACTATTCTGTATATTGTTCCTTGTTTTTCGTCAAACGTTAATACATATAGGTAGCCATCATAAGGGCTTACCTTAAGATCTGTAATACCACCAAAGCCTTTTCCAAATATTATTTGATCAAAAGAATCAGAACTGTTTGCAACCCCATCTGCAAGTTGACCGGTCGGGAGTAGTAATCGTTTCCTTTGGAGGTCTAGTTTGAAGTGATAAATATTTCCATTTTTCGCATCAGCAACAAACATATCATTTTCATATAGATTTCCCATCTTGTTAGAATTAAGGAATGTAATCCCGGTCGGAACGACTTTCCGAAACCAAGTAAATTGGGGTGGATGATATTTTCCTTTCCCACCAAAATTGACCAAGTCATTTGGATGAAGAGATGCAACATGCTGCTTTTCAGTTTGATCTATATTAAATCCATGTAGCCATATGCCATCAATACGATTGTAGCCACTGTTAAATCCAGGGAAAACCAAATTGATTTCATCACCAAATGGTAAACCAATTTGTGTATCCCAGAGAATTCTTGTTATAGGATCGAAAGCAAGTCCAAAACTATTCCATATCCCGTAGGAATAGTAAAGATTTAATGGAAATTTATTTCCTAAAATGCCAGGTAATATTGGCTGACCATTTTGAGTAACTCTGAGTATCCCGCTAGTTCCATCAGGTTCACTTCCATTTTGGATATTCTGTGCTTTAGTATTATGTCCATTAATTCCAACGTCACCTATGGTAACATATACATTATTATCAGGCCCGATAATCACCTTACCGCCATCACCGATAGCCCCCGGAGTTGCTGGAAGATCTAACAATAATTTTGGATTTACTAACTTATTACCGATCAATTCATATCTATATAGTCGGTTACCCAATGGCTGTTTTCCTTCGGTAATATCATCACTGGTATGAATCTGGCCTTGAGTATAGTATAGGAAAACATTAGCTATAGTAGTAGTCTTATTATGATGACTATTAGGATCTCTGGGGGCTGTAGTGATAGAAGAATGAGGAGCAATTGTGATACCTAACATACCTCTATGACCATACGTGGCAACACTTACATTAAGTAAAGGTTGTTGCAGTTCGGTACCATCTACAATTCTTCTTACTATGCCTTCATCTTTCTCTGTGACTAAAATATCGTTAGGGCCTAAAAAGGCCATGCTGGTTGGATATCCTAATCCTCTGAAAACCACTTGTGTCTTTAGCTTGGGATTAAGTATTGTTGGTCCTTTAGGAAATGGGAGAGCAACTTCGGGATATTTTGATGCTATTGGTTTGGCAAAAGCACTATGATTAATTTGTAGTATAAACTGTAGAAATTTATTTGATGTAGATGTAGATGTAGAAGTCAGAATGATTAAGATTGTAACCAAAATTATACTCGCTACGCATAACGACAATAGCGACATGAAATGTGGCATTATGAACTCATAGAATATACCAAGGTAGTTTCCTATATCTATTGAGTTGGCAATATGTATAGAAAGTAGGACCTTGGAGTGCCGCAACACCGTCTTCTCCACCATTGATGCCCTTGGTATTTTATAGCATTATTTAATAGGTTGGAAATAACTCGCGTGAATCCTTCTCTATCTACCCCTCAACTATAATATCTTCCTTGTTATTGTCATATATCTATATCCATAACAATTGGCTGTTGTAACATCCACTATAGAACGAGCTATAAGAATTGTATGTCCTTGTTGCGAATCAAAGTCTGAATAAAGCCGACTTATCAAAACATATAGATAGAATACACCTAGGAGGTGGACTTCTTGGTTGAGATATGGGAGAGTAGTAACAGCTTTATTATGAGAATTAAGAATAATGAGTTTTTTATTATCTCCCACAGTGGTCAGATAAATGTACTATTGTTAATGTCCATGTGTCTATATTTATGCTAAATGTGTAACTGAAGTCTCATTTGTTACTAGTAGATGGTTACTTGTAATCTATGAGATATTCATGTGACATAGAATGATCGAAGTGTTACCGAATGTAATATAATTAAATAACTTTTTCAGGCAATATTAATGTATTAAAGCAAGGAGATCAAGTTACTTTCACAACTTATCTAACTCCTTTCATAAATACCATGATATTCAGTTGTGTGCACCTGATGGCATTAAACATGAGACCTGAAACTGTGCTTAGCATAACTAGCAAAGGGAAGAATTTATTTAAGTCCAGGACATTATGGAATCACATATTCTAGACCTTTTAAAAATATTATTATTATTATAATATACATTGAAGCGCTACTGATACAACAAAATAGTTTCGAGTAATAATACAATTTGAGGTAGCTTGCTAATATAAAATAACATATAATAAGCGTAAGAAGTACAAGCCAATTCAAAGATCACATTGGGACCTATGATAGAATTATGGTTTACTCAAAATGGCTAATACAGTAATATATCTTGTACCACATACGCATTATGACGCAATATGGGTATTCAATAAGGAAGACTACTACTATATCAATATAGAATTTATTCTAAAGCAGGCTGTGCAGCTAATGAAGACCACAGATTACAAGTTCCTGATCGAACAAACTTTTCTTTTAGAGCACATCGAAAATGAGTATCCAGAACTCTTTACTGACATAAAGACTTTAGCAAGAGAAAACAAAATTGAGGTGGCTGGTGGGCAGTACCTATTATCAGATGTAATGCTGCCTGATGGAGAGGTGTTGATAAAAGAGATAGTAGAGGGGAAAAAATATGTCAAGGAAAAACTGCATCAAGATGTTCTTGTTGCGTGGGGATCTGATGAATTTGGATTTAATGCACAATGGCCACAGATTCTGCGGGGTTGTGGATACAAATATTTTGCGTTTAGGAGAGGTCTGGATAAACCCAAACCATCAGAATTTTTGTGGGAAGGGTTAGACGGATCCAGCATTATTTGCCATTGGATGCCTTTGGGATATAGAGCAGGCCTTGATCTAACAACATTGGATAAATCTTATAATGAATTAAGAAAGTTTGCAGCATCTAATCAGATTTTAATGCCTTCTGGTAGCGGAGTGATGGGCCCACAGCCAGAAACCTCGGCTGTGGTAAAGAAATGGAATGAACATGATCATCAAGATAACGCGAGGATGATTATCGCAACACCACTAGAATTTTTCAAATCTTTAGAAAAGGAGAAAGTTGACTTCCAGATAAGAAAGGGCGAAATGTATTCAGGCAGACTGTCTGAAGTGTTTCCTGATAGTACCTCATCAAGGATGTGGATTAAACAACGTACAAAAAAATATGAAAGCTCTCTACTCACATTAGAAAGGTTGGATACTATTTGTAATTTGGAAGGATGTGCTAGTATTCTAACACCAGATCAGCTTAAGGAATATTGGAAAAAGATTCTTTTTATAGCCATGCACGATGCATTACCAGGCACAGGAATTGACGAAGTATATGAAGAAATCAGAAATATATTTGATGATGTAGAGAATACATTAAGCAAAACTATTTTGGCTCATGTTAGTGAACTGGGTAAGAGCGTAAAGGGTGAACCTGATCTGATTATATTTAACCCACTTTCATGGGAGGTCAGAAATTGGTGCGAGTCTGATTTAGAATTTGATGAAGGTATAGTCAAAGGGATTGTAGGCTTGAATTCGGTAAAAGATGATGCTGAGAATAGTGGAGAAACATTTGATCTGGAGACTCTAGATCATACTCTTCATCCGGATGGAAGTATTAAGACGATAAGAATAGGTTTTATTCCTACAGTACCTGCTTTAGGATTCTCCACATATAAAATAATTAAAGGTGGAAATTGGTCTAGGAGTGATTCTAGTACTATTCATTCTTCCAACGAGATAGGTTTTAAGCAGAAGATTATTGATGGTTTTGAAATACAAGTAGATCCTGATAATGGGGTTGTTACTGTGTTTAAGAATGATATAATGTATTTTAAGGGAAATGAACTAAGTGTAGAGGAAGAATTAGGTGATCTATATTATCATAGGGGAAATCTAGGATTACTTAAGTCTGAAACTGGAAAAGGAGTCAAATATGGTGCCTTTAAAGCAGACAATTTTAGAACATCAAAAGGCAAATTAAGGTCCCATATTACATTGGATAGTAATTATTATGCACTGCGTTGGCCATATAGATTGACCGATAAATTAAAGCCAGTATTGTTTAGACATAAATACATAGAGATAAAGAAAGAAATAATTATATACAATGAATTGTCGCGTATCGATTTTATAACACACATACATGACCGACATCCCCATTCTCGAATTAGAGTGGGATTTGAAACTCCAATAAACTCTAAAAGCTACTGGTCAGGAACGCAGTTTGGTGCGATAAGAAGAAAGACAAATCAATTTTATTCTAGCCAAAAGAATACGAAAATGAGTGAAAAGCCAACAGGAGTCTTTCCTTCACTTGAATGGATTGATTATTCAAACGATAACCATGGAGTAAGCGTCTTACACCAAGGGATTCCGTCTCATGAAATTAGAGATCATTCAATTTATTTAACATTATTACGAAGTGTAGTCGTACTCTCCTCAGATGGGATAATGGGACCATGCGTACCAACTCTTGATGCAGCTGAAATAAGACCATACACATTCAGATATTCGGTACTACCTCATGATGGTGATTGGAAAAAGGCAGCAAGTTACCGATATGGAATGGAGATTAATATGCCATTAGTTTCAATACAAATCACGAAGAAGATCGGAGATACTAAACGTAAGAATAGATATCTTGGTAGATTCTCTTTTTTGGAAATCAGACCTAAAAACATTCTCCTTAGTGCACTTAGGATGAGTGAAGATAACAAGTCAGTTATCGTTAGACTTTTTGAGACAGAAGGAAAAAGAGCTGTTGCCAGTCTAAAATTTAGCAAAATTATAAAATCAGTAGTCATTACAGACTTAGTCGAAAATGAGATTAAAAAGCTTAAACAATTTAAAAATGATACCTTACAAATAGAAGTCGAACCATATAAAATTGTCACCTTAAAGTTGGAATTTTAGTACTTCTTCTTTCCTTTTTTTGGCTTCCACGATAACATGGCCATTTGGATTGACTATAATACTACCACCGATACTCACTAACCCATTATGCATACCTACAGCATCGGCCTTGGCGACATATATCTTATTTTCTAATGCTCTAACTATGGGAAATGATTTGTTTTTTCTCTCTTTTTTTAATGCTTCTTCTTTACTATAATAATGCGATGATAAATAGAATAAGATTTTAACATGTCTGTATTTCATTGCTAGCATAGGGTTATTTTGATCTCTACATATAAGGACACCACACTTGATTCCGTTTATATCAAATACAAGTGTAGTTTTGCCTATAGCGAAATATTTCTTGTCGTATTCTGTCAAGTTGTTCTTATAGTATGTTAATAAAGATGTATTTGGTCTAATGACTAAAGCACTATTATAGATTCTACTATTCGAATACCATGATGAACCAACCACGAGAGAAATGCCGTATGAATTTGATGCTTGCTGCAACTTTTCTATCCCATTTCTTATTTGTTCCCATTTCATTTTGTGATGGTCAACTATGTAACCGGAGAGAGCACATTCAGGAAAACATAAAAGGTCCAATTTACTTTTATGGGCATCGCGAATATGGCTTAGGATCTTTAACACGTTCTTGTTTATTTCTGATGTTAATCGCATTTGTATGATTCCGATTCGCATATTACTATCTACTGTTAATAATTCAGAAAACCTATCTAAAAACTTAAGCATATTGCACAGTGTTGAAGAATTCACTCTATAGATATCGTGTCAATTATAGATCTTGAATTGCACTCAACATCATCAATTTCATCCTTGATACTGATATAATCCATTGTCTTGTTCGTTCATCGTCAGGAAATTCCTGCCATGAATGTGTACCTACACTACTCTGTGCATATAGTGAATTGTCCTTGATTGTTATTGCCGTATGGTTTTGCGCATAACTCATAGACAAGTATTGTCTCGAGCTTTTGCTTTTGCTGCTTCTTCTGCTTTTCAGTTATAATCACAACTCTATAAGCTAGCGCAAATGTTATTCATTACTGATCACCGTGCTGCAAGACTGCGACAACTATGCTCATATTAATACTTTATCTGTACAAAAATTTGATCACTTTAGGCGCATTTAGTTAATTCTTTTGAACCAAGTATAATCAATCCATATGCCATATAGGGGTATCATGATATACTCAACCCACAGCTAATACGCCGCCTGTTGTAGACACCAATAACACTAACAATAACAATGCCAGGACTACAACCACAACAATATCAAGAGTAACCCAACTGGTCAACGGGCTAACCAATTGATGAGCCATCGGCTACAACTATTGTAAAACTACAAGCAGATGGTAACGAGTATATTAGTATGGGAAAAACAAAGCTAAATGTAAAGATACTATCTACTATTATGTAATGTTTTTTAGAACTGTGACCCTACAATTTTTATTGTTGAAATACTATAGTTAAATTTTTTTGCAAAAAGACAAAAGTTATATCGATAGTAATATTACTAACAATATATTAACAATTTACAATTACCCTCTAAAAGTAAGTAAAATTGTATTATTTGCAAGAAGATATCCTATACCAGTTTTTGCAGTTTTGGGATTACTCTTAGGTGCCATCTATTATGTATCAGATCAATCTGTTGCGGGACAATGGATTTGGTTTTCGACATTAATTATTGGAGGAATTCCTGTTGTGTGGGGTACTATAAAGGGAATGATCCATCGTCATTTTGCTTCTGATATAGTAGCAATGCTGGCAATTATTGCAGCTATCTTAACAAATGAAGCTTCACCGGGAGTAGTTATTGTCATAATGCAAACTGGTGGTAAAGCACTAGAGGATTATGCATTTAGAAGAGCTTCATCTTCGCTGGATGAATTAATGGCTAGATCTCCACGCATTGCATATAGAAAAATGAGGAAAGTAAATAATAACAACAATAGTACTAATTATGACGGTATTGAAGATCAAAGATTAGAAGAAATAAAAGTAACCGATGTTCGAATCGGTGATTTACTTGTAGTACGATCGGGCGATCTTATTCCTGTCGATGGAATGATAATCTCCGGTCGAGCACAAATTGATGAATCCGCACTTACTGGAGAACCTTTACCAAAAAACAAAGGCGTTAGTGATGAGGTCTTTAGTGGCACTATTAATGCAGGAGGAAATGCCTTTGAAATTCAAGCCAGTAAAGTTAGCGAGGATAGTCAGTATGCTAAAATAGTGCAGCTAGTGCGGAAAGCCCAAGAAGAGAAAGCCCCAATACAACGGCTTGCAGATAGATATGCATTATGGTTTACTCCAATAACACTAGCAATAAGTGGATTTGGTTGGCTCATAACACAAAATCCACAGACTATCTTATCTGTCCTTGTTGTTGCTACTCCATGTTCACTTATATTTGCAACTCCTGTAGCTATTATGAGTGGAATAAATAGATGTGCAAAGATAGGAATTATAATAAAGACTGGAGCTGCAATTGAACAGATAGGTAAATCACAAGCAGTTGTATTTGATAAAACAGGCACTATTACTTACGGATCTCCTGTTGTAGAGGACATTGTTGTTTTAACAAAAGGTGGCAAAATAATACAAGAAGAGGTCGATAATAATAGTATTAATAACAATAATAACAATACTGTCATTACTAACAACAATAACAATGCTTCAGATGATCTATTACTCAAAGCTGCTGGAATAGAGCAAATGTCTTCTCATCCAGCAGCTCGTGTAATTGTCCAAAAAGCCAAAGAAAAGTTTGGTAGTATTTTATTGGCTATTCCAAGAAATTTTCATGAAATAGCTGGGGCTGGGGTAGAAGGTGATATTAATGGTGAACACATTATAGTTGGTTCACAAAGACTTTTTGAAAATAATGACAACAATAAATATCATCATCAGGAACAGCAACAGCAGCAATTAGAATTTGATAAGAAATTACTACTAAATACTATAAAGAAACGAGGTGAAGGAAAGATGATTGCATTCATAGGTATCGACAGTCTTTTTGTAGGAGCTATAGTACTTGGTGATAAGATAAGGTCAGGAGTTGATGTGATGATGCAACGTCTTCAAAAGCTTGGAGTAAAAGAAACAGTTATGCTTACAGGAGATAGCTTTGACAGCGCAAAGGTTATTGCCAAACAAGCAGCCGTCACTAATTTTGAATTTAACCTTTTGCCGGAGCAGAAGGTATTGGCAATAAAGAAATTGAAGGAACAGTATGAGAATATTGTCATGGTTGGTGATGGAATTAACGATGCTCCTGCATTGGCAGCCGCTACAGTAGGTGTTGCCATGGGAGCTAAAGGAACAGCAATATCAGCTGAGGCCGCGGATATGGTGTTGCTAGTAGATGATGTCACGAAAGTTGCTGATGTATTAGAAATAGGTCAGAGAACAATACAAATAGCAAAGCAGAGTATTTACGTTGGGTTAGGAGTCGGCTATGTAGAAAACATCATCAATATTACAAGATTAGTCAGTCTATGCATATTGTAGGTGATACATCTAAATGATAACTCTCTGTTCTGCATTCTAGTCAATCTAGACATAAGATGCTCTCCAAATAGTCGTTTTATGACTGATATTATGGTTTCATCTTTGTTTCGTTGATTGTACAGCAATTTGGAGTAACCACGCTTCATCTGCTTTCTGTACTTACCATGTGTTCTCCACATCGGTACATGTTCATATCGAGCAGGAATAATACTGAATGCATGTAAGTCCTCTCTTACGAGAAGGTGATTATCTTCACTATCGTAACCCTTATCAGCTGTAACTACAGATAATGGAAGAATATTTGATGTCCTTGTTATAATTGGCCTGAAATCTACATTATCATGCCTTGTTGGAGCTCGTCTTATCTTAATTGTACATATGATTTGTTGTAATACATCTACTCCAATAGATAATTTCGCATATTTTCTTCTCAATTCTGTTCGATCAGTATAATATTGTGATGCATGAGTTATCTTAAATCCTGTTGAATCTATTCCTGCAAAGATATGCTTGGTACAGCTAATTACAATGAATGACGAAATTATCTTTTCAAGCAATGAATTATTAATTCTATCTGTAAACTTTTGCAATGTTGTAAAATGAGGAATACGTGACAACCGTAGAAATGACCTTAGGTAATAGGCTTCAATTAACCACTCGACAAACATTCTATAACTCTTACCTTCATACTGTCGTATAGCAACTAGAACTATGTGTTGCCATATTGTAAATATGTGATTACTTTTCCTGTTAGAAAATAGAGGAATCCTTGCATGCTTCAAAACACGGAACATAGTACCTGCAAGTCTGACGTACATTGATTCTTTCAATAGACTATTGGTATTATACTCTTACAAAGCTTTGACTGTATGAGATGGTTTCTACACAGCCGAATGACAGAGAATCTCTATCGTATTATTGAAACATTTCACGCGTATATAAGGGCTACTCATTTATAACACATCATGCCTGTCAATGGCTGGCACACAAAAATGAGCCCTCAAGTTAACTAAATCTGGATAAGAATACTTCTTTATCAATAGAATACTAATCGTCAATACACTTCAACATCTTACTCTTAGCCTGCTGCTATTAGTTATCTTATATAATCATCAGTTACATTTCACTAATTCAATCCGTGTATATGATGCTGGATACACGGTAATGGACAAATATGAAATAAACAACATAATAATAAATAATAATCTGAATAATCCATATGCTATTCATGACGTTTTTCTACTCGCTACAAGATAGAGTGTAGCTCGCTCTTCATATTCTTCTTTTATCCAGAGTGTTTCAAAACCTCCTTGTCTTGCCAATATTGTATCTCTTTTTCCATAAAAATCGGATTTGAAAGCTGTTTATATTATGTATTCCTTTGTCTACCTCCATATCTTTATCATACGATTTATCGTTGTGATTTCCAACAGAAAAGAAGTTCAAACCTTGGTTTCAGGTACTCTTCTTATTTCTGAAAACATGAAATGAATCTTATCTATCGAAAACTTCATGTTAAGAAGCATGTGTGTGAATATATAGCATCAAAATAGGCATCCGAAATGGAAGCTAATTTATTAACATCAAGGATTATGACTTTTGGCAGTCTTTTTTTCCTTTGCTACCTTATCGAGTAATTGAACTGCAATTACGGAATACTTCATTGCCATTTGATGCAAAAAAAGTTGTATCTCTACAATGGCCAGATCCCAATTCCAACAATTTTATCTCACGGTTAATTTTCATATGATCAAAACAAAGTAAAGCAAAGTTACTGGACTCGTCTCCAAAGAAAGTGCTGTCTCAGTGCATACATGGTTAATAAATGGAACTGCAGATATTAAAATATTACATCCTAGAAATTCAAATTGATGATGTTATCAAAGATTCTCGCAGCTGTGGATGGATCAGAAGCATCAGAAAGGGCCTTTGAGTATGCATCATTTTTAGCTGAAAAATGCAATACATCTCTGTTTCTTGTAAATATAGCAGATATATTTGAAAGAGTTGGAAGCGAGCAGTAAAAAGCTGGAAGAAATTGCCAAAAAGATTGAGGAAGGAGAAATTGATGATAAAGCAATGCTTAGGAAATTTGAATCGCAAGCAAAAGAGTATGGAATAAAAGGTGTACGTATAATAAAAAAAGAGGGAATGTTGCTGAAGAAATATTAAAGATAGCAGATAAAGAAAAGGTAGATATGATAGTACTTGGTAGCAGAGGACTTAGTACAGCTAAAGAATTTCTTCTAGGTGGTGTCTCTCATAAGGTTGTACATCATGCCAGGTGTCCAGTAACTGTTGTAAGATAGATATAGAGATAACAGATGGAAAGAATGAAAGAGAAGATTTAACCCTTGTAAATTCTATATAGACTATTAGTAGTAATCTGCCTTCCCATAGAACTTCTACCAATGCCTACAAAAAGAGGAGAGTTCGGATTATTACGGCTTGGATGGTTTGATATCCATTCCTTAATGTAAGGTATCGACTGGATCAATGTATATGTCTTGACCCTGTTTTACTATTGACCAAAACTTCTGCATACTGTTTCCCACCATCTACAGTTTTAAACACAAATATGTACAATCCATGATATATTATTGATGAGATTGTAAGACCTAATTTGATCTCAATTTAAAAACTTCTAATTGCATCTGATGTATTACATTATGCACATTGTCCTGTGATATAGTAAAATAAATCATGTACAAATCATTACACATCAATATTCTTATTCTCGTCTTACATTGATTGCGACAGATTTTAGATAGTGTTTACCTTTGATGTCCTCGATAAAATTCGAGATTTTGTTTGAATTTTTGTTCACAATCACATTCACTATTCAATTTCAATTTTTCTCCAGCATACACCACTAGTTTTTAAGAATGCCTTTTATTTGATACTAATTATTACATAATATACAAAATTTAGGATTATTATTATGATGCATCAAGCCTACTACTCCAGCCAATTTTGAATGAGTTATAGATAATCACTCGTTTTAGGTTTCCCATCAGAAGAGGATGGATAAAATAATTTATAGATAGTCTTCAATAGAAAACTGGCATCATAATGAGATTAATATACAAGCTATATACGGAGCTATCAATAGGCATCACATATAAGAGTGGAATACAACAAAGGCATCAAGATAAAATATGTGAATGATATGCTATTTGTTAGGATGATCAAATGAACAATGTATAAGAAACTCGTGGTACCAGTTGATGGTTCCAAACCTGCAGATAAAGCGTTAGATCATGCCATACGTCTTGCAAAGTCTATTTCAGCTAATAGTAGTTTTGGTAAGATCGAAATTATAATAATATCTGTTATTCCAGACCTTCCTGCTACACTTGGTTTTGAATCTCCTAGGAAGTCTTTTAGAACTGGAGAAGTAATTTCATATTCAGAATATATTATTGAGATGTACGAATTGAAGAGATCAAATACTATTAACCTCCTATCTGCAAGAAAGAAGAAATATGAGTCCCATCGAACTAGAGACAATAATTTTACAATAAGAGTGGAAGTTCTTGTTAGCCATGGCAATTCCATTACCGATACAATAATCAAATTTGCTAACAAGGAGAACGCAAATTTGATAGCGGTAGGCAATATTGGGTTAAGTGGGATATCAAAGCTCAAGACATTAGGAAGTGTATCTAGATCTATTGCAGAGAAGTCTAGTTGTCCGGTTTTAATTGTACATTAGAGTAATACCTAGGATTACGTAGCAATAATAAGAAACAGATGAAAAATGAAATCCCACCAATCTATATAGGCGCGTTGTAACTGAATTTCTTGTACAATAAAATGAAACAGTATAGTATAGTATAGTTCTTCATCTATTATTATTTTTCTGATATTACTATTATCTCACCTTTAAGTGATGGATCTTCTATAGAGTGGAACGGATACCTTCCAGGATTAAGATTTGATGCTACAAACTCGGCATATCCTTTTGCTCTGATAATTCCAGTATCAAACAATTTTCCAGAAAGTGGATCATTGGAAGATATGCCATTTGTAACGCTATGGGGAGATGTGTCATTATTACCTATAAATACTTCTTCTCCAGGTTTTATTGTTAGAGTTTGTGGTTTAAAAATGAGATTTCCTTTGTCATTTTTAGTTATGACTATAACACCAGCAACAGACGAACTATTTGGGCTTGATGTTGTATTTGGGGCAGTGGTTGTTATCGAGTATACTCGTGGTAAAATCTCATTTTGGTTTGAGATAATAAGAACAAACAATATCCAGGCTATACAATGTAAAAAGAAAAACCGTTTCCAATTGTAGTTGGTTGCCATCATTTTGGTCTTTAAATGGCATTCTAATTTATTTGTAACTAGAAAAGTCTGATTCTTTGTTTCTCCTTTGATTTTTGTCCACTGCTTGTGACTGTCTTTCCTCATATTCTAATATCTGTACTGATGTCTTCCTCTTTGTTAGTGACACAAGTATGTATACAGATAGAGCAACAATTGCTGCTTGCATAACCTTCGCGAGTACATCTGTCACACCTATATCATCTTGTATTCCTATCGATGGAATATTTATTGTTCTGGTCGATATATAAAATAGTATAAGAGCCAATGAACCTACTATGGCCATTATATACGGTATTTTATTACGATATGTATTCTCTAATGTATAAATCCCGACAGCAATGTATCCTAAGCCTATTATAATAAAAAATATCATTTCATTTGTTGTCGCCATTATATCTTGTGCACTCTTGGCCCCAGTAGACAGGTGCGCTGACTGAGAAATATAGGCGTAATCCTGAGATGCAACATAAAAGTATATAGCTCCTGTTAGAAGCATTAGTGCAGCAGTAATATATACAATCGTTGTCTTAGGATGCGCAGTTAACGTCGTCGTAGTTTCTCTCATAAACCAATAACTTTTGTAAATATTATAAAACTACTGTAAGAACTTTAGTGGAGTACCTGAGAACTAAGTTCTTCTATCATTTAAATACAAGAAAAAAGAAGATTTTACTATATGATTTTCTATGACCGAATCCACTTCTGGTAATAATGACAAAAGAATTCAAATTGAGAGAGATGACGAAAATTCACAAACACCAGAAATAGATGAGAACCCACAATCATTTACTTCTCCAATCTTAGCAACTAGGTACGCCCACGAGTCTTCCAAACTAGTATATTCAATCGAAAAGAATTTTTACTTGATCATATGTATAATTTCTTCGTTATTTGTCTTATCGTTATTAGATTTTCTCGAAGTTCAGGGCATCTTTCCAGTATCAATTGATTTTGTAATTACAATCTTCTCTGCTATTTCTATTGCTATCTTATCATACACAATTCCTAATATTGTAAAATCTAAGCGAATACTCAGATCATGGGCAGATATGTTTGAGAGGAACAGTATAAGGGCCGGACTAAGTATATCTATGGTTAATAAGGATAAAGAAGAAGCTATTCACGCTATCGCTGAGACGATAGAAGAAGTGGGTGAACCATTGCGAAAATATATTTCATCTAAAGACAATTTCAATGAATTTCTAAATGTATCTTATCCATCCGGTGACAAAGCTGATGCCAACAAAATTTTATTTGACGTCCTAATTGACTCAGAACGCATAGTAAGTATAAAGAATAACGATACTGAAGATATTAGCATTAGACTTCGAGATACACTTAAAGATTATGGGGCAATAGTAGCTAAAATTATTGATGGTAATATAACAAACGATATCGTCAAATCATTTTCTAATGACATAAATTTATACAAATTAGCTTCAGGAAATAAGATTCATTTAGCGATAATAATAGGTGAGGATGTGTCAGAAGATTCATATGCATTAGCTATAAAATTAGAACGAAATGGAATTAGATATTTTGTACTTGCCGAGAAACCCTCTCTATTGCATACATAGCAATCTGTGTAGTATTCCCATAACTAATATACGACCATAAATTAGCAACATTTTGATTGGAAATGTGGATATAGAGTCTGTAAATATTAATCTCAAAAACAAATAATATTACAAAATATGGAAGTAGGTATATCATAGTAATTGTACAATAGTCGCAATTTTCAGTAGGTTTTTCAATTATGTGCAATATTAGTTGGCTTTGTTAAAATATTTAATTCCATATTAGATATAAATTAATTCTGATCTAACTTAACTAGGTTAATGCAAGTTTATTAGGAATGTGTCGGACATCGTGCTAATGTCATTTAAGAATAGGAAAAAGAGTTTTTGTACAATAAGAGATAAACTGTTTAATCATAGTAATATTACACATTCTATTATCATATCTTTTGATACTTAAGAAAAGTAAAGAGGATACTAAAAATCGTAATAAGATATGCCTATTTGGTATTATATTGCTATACAAGAATCCAGAATGCACTAGTAAGCCTATGTAATTGTAAACTAAAGAGAGATGCAAAGCCTATCTTTGTCATTCGCAATCGTCTTGACTCACATTATAATAAACTACGTTCTATAGACGTAACCAAAATTCAAAATTACTCAACAAAAGTTTATAATAAGACAGTAAAAAAGTGATATCTTACTTATGGATTCGACTGAATCTAATGTCTTTCTCTACCCACCCGAAATTTGCATTGAATATTATGATACAATAGTTGATAGCAAAAGAAATGAAATGGCATGAAAAAATTTGGCAAGTGTTACCACGCTTTTGAGTTTTTATATTATTTTATATTATTTTATATTATTTTATATTATATCGGGAAGACATTTAGCTGCGAACATATGATCCCATTTATCAGCAACTTGATTCAAATACATCCTACTTCATAAACCTCCTAATGAATTAATTTAATATTTGATTTGATTTTATTTGACACAAAAAAGTTCAAGGTTTTTGTTAATTGACTCAAACTAAAAAATCCAAGAAAAATAAGCTTCGTTTTTCTTCAGAGTATACCATGCTCTCCATCCTTGAATATCTTTGTATTAATTCTTTGAATGGACCGATCAGCAAATATCATGTTCTCACCAAGGTACCTGGAATTAAACGGCAAAGACAGGACAGAGTATCTGAAATTATGAACATACTAGAAGAAAATGGTCTTATTGAATCGATTAAAACTTCTTCTGAATCCACATTCTATCACGTTACTAACAAGGGAGTCAATGCATACTCAAAATGGGTTAAGGACTTTTTAGATTTTACTAGATTCACTCATAATAAACTAGACGAGAACAAAGAAAAGGGTACATATCCTAATAATTGTTTATTGCTACTATGATCATTGTAGTCGAATATTACCATATATAGAACTATGAACAATACAACTGTTAAAAAGTGTTGTTTGTAAATGTCTACGACTGCAACTAATACAGAATTCAACTTATATTTTGTTATGTCTTTTAATATATAGAAGAGTGTAAATACACCAACTAATTTAGTATACGGCCATAATATTTTGCCACATCTGAAAAAAACTAATTAATGCAACTGTAGACATACACCAGCTTTACATTGTTTTAACATTTTATTTCTTCACCAAACTATTAGCCATCATCATCCATAGTAATGATATTCATTTCCATTTAATATAAGCATCAGCGCCAATGATAACTCATGGAAAATGGCTAGTTGTCTACCGCATCATGAGCGAGAGATCTGGGAGGTAAGAAGGCAGCACATGCGGCCTCCACCATGCCGGACTGCAAACTAAACTTGGAGATAAATATCAAGATGCAGCTGCAATTTTTTAAATAAGTAATACAATGCATTTGTCTAAAATTCAAATGTATTTTAAAAGCTTTAGAGATTCTGAAAAGGGAGTAGTAAAATTATCCTAAACTAATAATTCTCACAATCATTGGTCTTTGTATCTCCTTCTGAAGGATGATAATCTCTTACAGTATCATTTCCAAGACCACAGTCGAAATAGTCTGCACCCGGTCCACCAATAAGAATATCATTCCCCGGTCCACCAAATAATCTATCGTACCCAGCATCACCATATATAATGTTGTTACCTGATCTGCCTACAAGTATGTCGTTCCCAGGTCCTCCACATATTACATTATCATTAGTATGATCATCGCTACCACCTAATATCGATACAATATTATTGCTGTGATCCTCTCCTGAGCCGCTAGAAGCCATACTCTCAAGAGCATTAGAACTACTACTTGGTACTATGCTATTAGCAGAACCACTCCCGATCCCTGATATTATATATCTACTACTATTTCCATTGTCATTTTGGCTCTGATCTGTGACAGTAGAAGATATTCCTATATTATTGCAGGAAGATGTTGTTATTCTATATCTAACCTTTCCTATAAAATCGTCAACAGTACCATTGATTTGATTTCCTAGACTATTTTTATTATTACTTGCGATGACGGCTGTCATATGCAATCCGTATAAATTCATCATAATAACTATTAATAAAATCAAAGTAAATATACCGAGAATTGCATTTCTCGGCCGACTCGGATTAGGCATACATTATTCTTCTATTAATAAATTATATAACTCTCTCATATTTTAATCTATGAGATTTATAGCTATACAATTGTTTACTCATGCATATATGCTCAAGTTGAGAGAAAGCTAGGTCCAGTTGTGACTATAATTGGCATGTAAAAATATTAAAAGAAACACATTGAATGTTACCGGCAATTACAAATACATTTAATAGTACACTTGACACGAGTTATCATATACAATTTCACATACTAAATGACAATGCGAAAAATATGACAACTTGAGAGTAGTAGCTAAGAATAGGTAATAACTAATAATACGAGTCAACTGCCCATGATAATTCTCTTTGATACAAGATTTTAGAATACATCTACATTCGTTATCACAAGATTAGCTCGAAAAAGAATCGGCTTAGATTAATGATTTGGTCATTATTGTATTATATAGATGAATACTATATAAATTCGACATTCCAATTTAACAAAATTTATTTCTTAAAGCAGGCTAATCAGGTAATTTTATTCAAAGTCATTTAGTGATTGTAAGCTATGCAAACAATTGGCATTCTTATGCAGTACAGACAAATATTAAAAGAATTATGAAAAAATATAGTGAATGGCTATGTAGAAAACATCATCAATATTACAAGATTAGTCAGTCTATGCATATTGTAGGTGATACATCTAAATGATAACTCTCTGTTCTGCATTCTAGTCAATCTAGACATAAGATGCTCTCCAAATAGTCGTTTTATAACTGATATTATGGTTTCATCTTTGTTTCGTTGATTGTACAGCAATTTGGAGTAACCACGCTTCATCTGCTTTCTGTACTTACCATGTGTTCTCCACATCGGTACATGTTCATATCGAGCAGGAATAATACTGAATGCATGTAAGTCCTCTCTTACGAGAAGGTGATTATCTTCACTATCGTAACCCTTATCAGCTGTAACTACAGATAATGGAAGAATATTTGATGTCCTTGTTATAATTGGCCTGAAATCTACATTATCATGCCTTGTTGGAGCTCGTCTTATCTTAATTGTACATATGATTTGTTGTAATACATCTACTCCAATAGATAATTTCGCATATTTTCTTCTCAATTCTGTTCGATCAGTATAATATTGTGATGCATGAGTTATCTTAAATCCTGTTGAATCTATTCCTGCAAAGATATGCTTGGTACCACTAATTACAATGAATGACGAAATTATCTTTTCAAGCAATGAATTATTGATTCTATCTGTAAACTTTTGCAATGTTGTAAAATGAGGAATACGTGACAACCGTAGAAATGACCTTAGGTAATAGGCTTCAATTAACCACTCGACAAACATTCTATAACTCTTACCTTCATACTGTCGTATAGCAACTAGAACTATGTGCTCCATATTGTAAATATGTGATTACTTTTCCTGTTAGAAAATAGAGGAATCCTTGCATGCTTCAAAACACGGAACATAGTACCTGCAAGTCTGACGTACATTGATTCTTTCAATAGACTATTGGTATTATACTCTTACAAAGCTTTGACTGTATGAGATGGTTTCTACACAGCCTAGTGAATATATCTTCAATATGTTTTAATGTATTTACAAGGTAAACTAGATCAAATCACATTATATAGTAATCATGAAAAATTGTTATCTATTTATGTCTAGCCTAGAGAGAGTTTTAATTATATGTAAACATTCTCCCATACTAATTCTCCAAGCTTGTTAAGAGCCTGCTTCAATGGCTGATTTGTACTATAAACTATAAGTGTATGATCTCCTGTTTTCTGGTCAGGCCAAAAACCTCCAGGACAATATTTACATGTAGCATAATGAAAATTAAAGGTATCCAGTATTTTAAATCCATTTTTTGGAAATTGTTCTTTGTAATATCCAAGCCATCCAGGGTGTATTCCACCATCATTATCTTTGTTATTTGCTACCTGATTAGTAGGAGTGTAAAAGCCACCCATTATTAGATTTCCAACTGATTTTTGAGGATTAGAAACAACAGATAGGTTTCCTTTCATCCAAGGATATTTTGGATCTTGTATTGTATATTGTCCTACTGACAAGACTTTCGCTGTCGAACTATTTGTGTAATCTAATTTACCTGTGGTATAGACAATATTGTTGGAGCTATCCATGATGTTTATTGTGTGAGGATGCGGTGTGTCCCATGGAGCATCAGCATCAAGAAAAGATATAGCTGTTCCTTGCTGTATTACCATGTTCATTGGGAGATAGATAGGATTATGATCACTAATGTATTTGTGCCTCTCATTAACGGCATCTTCATGTGCTTCGTCTACTATATACCAGATAAATGTTCCAACTGATTGTGGCACTGTCATTGATTGTGATTGATACACTGATTGGGCAGTAGTAGAAGTAGTAGGAATTTTATCTGTAGTATTTGTACCAATTGTTATTTTTTTCATCACGGTATTCTTTTCTTGTTTTACAATTGCTATAATATTTGACTGTAATGTGTTTGTTATTGTTACGACAAGTATGGATGAGAAGATTACAAATAATATAACATACGAAGTTGACACCCTAAACAAGTTTTTCATGGATCATTTATTTTCTAGGTATTAAAATATTTTTGGGTATAAATATCAATTGTGTTAAGTTAATATTCCTTTTCACTTGTTATTAAGGACTTGATAATATTTATTTAAAGTCGTCGTTTTTGATAAATTATACAAAAAATTATGAAGAATATCAGCTGAGGGTGAACATCAGAGATTGCAACAACGACAATCAACTCCCTTCTTCCGATCCAATAATAATAGTCATGATGAGATTCAGTGTTTAAGCATATAATCAACCTATGTCAACTAGGACATCAAGAGACTTTGGCATCTCATTTCAGAGTTGTACTATGCATTTATTGATTTTTGATAGTACATAACACAATTATTAGAGTTAGGACTGTAATTTTATACCAATTCTTTTTTGTGGCCCGCACATTCAACACAAACAATAATTCTGTTAGTGCTCCTGTTGCCCTTTACTTGATAACCGATAACTCTATGACAACCATAAGATTGCAATGTAGTTACATATGATTTATGAAATGTCTTGCCATCAGCTTCCTCTGTAACTAATTAACTAAATCTCGTTGTCTTGCCTACGCAAGGATCCGATAGACACTCTAGCAAGGATTGCCTAAGATGGCAAGACAGAATACCAGATAGGATGGGATAATTTATCCTGATGTATGACATTGTCTTTATTGAACGAATTAAAGTATGCTGGTTCAAGTATATATCAAGCAATGAAAAATACAGTGCACAATCTAATGAGCGTAAAGAAATACAATAAATGAGCACAAGAACACAAGTCGAATGATGAAGAGCCAACGTGTAAGAGATGATAAGTAAAGGCAATTCCCAAACTAAAATAGCAGGAATTCTTCATGTGGATCTGTCTACAATTAGTAAGGATGTTTCCTACCTAAGGCAGCAAGCAAAACAAAATATCAAAAAATACATAGATGAACGATTACATGAGGAATAAGAAAAATGTCTTGTTGGATTACATGCAATAACAAAGGAAGCATGGAATATAGCTCAGAATAGAGAGGATAAAAGAAAAAAGATATAGGCATTATCATTGGCTAAAGACTGTTATTCAATGAAATTAGACTTGCTTACTAACGCAACAGTAGTTGATGATGCTATTAGGTTTGTGTCTGAGAAATCCAAGGAGAAACCAAGATCGTCTTCTATCAATATCAACAAAGAGGATGAGTCAAAGAAGAATCTATAATAACTAGTATATATAGGAAGAGCAGGACGGCTTATGCTGGTCCTTGTCTCTTTCTTACCACAAAAATTTATTGCAGACCTTTAATACTTTAATTATATGAATAGTAATAAGAAAAACGACGATGTATTTAACGGAGTAATACGCAGGTACTAAATACAGTATATAATGCCATGCAAAGTCATCCAGAAATGGCAAAAGCAACATTTTCTGTAAAATCAGAATGGAATGGCGGCTTTAGTGTTACATCTAGCTCCAAAGGCTTCCGTGTTGGCAGCCAAAATGTAGAAAGAGATACGGAATATAAAATGCAATATGACTTTCCAAATCAATTCTCAGGGGAAGGAAGAGGCCTTACTGTATGTGAGTATTGTATGGGTAGCTTAGCAGCATGTTTAACACAAACCATTGTAGCTCATGCTACATCAAGAAGCATCCAAATTGATAGCATTGATATTGATGTAGAAGGTGATATCGACTTGCGTGGTTTTACTGGTATATCCAGTGATGTAAGGCCTGGTGCTCAGCAATTTAGAGTAAATACGAATATCAAAAGTAGTAATGCCTCAAAAGAGCAAATAAATGAGCTGCATGAAACTGGAAAAAAATTTTCGTCTGCATTTGATACCTTGACTAATGGAACTGATGATTTTGCTGTCAAGACTAAATCTCTATCCGTCCATCCCTGAACAGATAAAGCTAAAAATCTGATCACCATAATTTACGAAGAAAAAATCTGACATTTGAGCACAAAATCTGATGTCGATCTCCATCCAAGAGCATGCGGGCTTACTTTTAAGACATACATTATCATTTAGTCATTGTTATCATTCTCGCTGTTTTGAAGACATCAATCCACATATTCCATGTTAGCTTTCCTGTACTAGTATTTCGTCTACTTGGATGATAAGAAGCCAGCAAAATCTTTTGGCCTTTTACACTGTAGTATGCACCATGGCTAAATGTCAACCACTTAATTTTAAATAGTTTACAATATGCATCAAAGGCAAACTTTCCAAGGGTCAGAATAACTTTTGTAGTATCTTCTAATGCTCTCATTTCTGCCAAGAGGTATTGTGAACAGTTCAATTCTTCAAGTGAAGTGGTTTATTTTGCGGAGGAGCACATTTTACAGCGGCAGTCATATATGCCCCATTTAGTACAAGTGCATCATTCTTATGCAGACTAGTTGACTTGTTTGCAAAGCCTGTTTCGAACAAGGCTCTCGCTACCCAATCTCCAGAGCTGTCTCCTGTAAATATCCTACCAGTTCTGTTCCCACCGTGAGCGGCAGGTGCCAATCCAATTATAAACAACCGTGCTTTAGGATCTCCAAAACCAGGAAGAGGCTTGCCCAATAGTCTTGAGCTATAAATCTTCTTACTTTGGTCTTTCCTACTTGATTAATATATGAATGTAAACGTGGACGCAAACTACAACAAATTACTTTTTCGCTTATCTCCTTTAATTCGAGATCAACCATATCTATCACTCAAGTTTAGATCTTTGTTATTATGTCGTGTATTATTAATGAAATTGAAGTGATATAAATACATGCAAGTAGATAAAGGGGTTCCTAGAAAACAATTTTTTATTTGACTCGATATTGCTTAAACATGGGGATATGAAGAATGTCGTGTCAAAATACTTTTTATACATAATAGAACTATTTACCTCAGGCGTATTTACTATTGATAAGGGTTCAAAGAATATACAATAATCCTAAAGGAAATAATAACAATGGTTTTAGAATTTTAGTAGATAGGCTGTGGCCTCGTGGTTTAAGCAAAGATGGGATAAAAATAGACCTATGGCAAAAAGATATAGCGCCAAGTACTTCTTTAAGGAAATGGTTTAGCCATGATGAGAAGAAATGGAATGAATTTAAACATCGATATTTTAAAGAATTAGATAATAATAGCGATTCAATTAATATTATACTTGACAAAACAAAGGATGGATCAATAACGCTACTTTATAGTGCTAAGGACGAGAGATTTAACAATGCAATAGTATTGAAGGAATATCTTGAAATGAAAATTAAAGAATAAACAGAAAAAAGATCGTATTCTACATTCCTATGTTGTTATAGTTTCTAAATTTCTAGTTCCACATCTTGTTGTCATCTTGCAATTATTTATGTATGTTTATTCAGAATAATTAGTACAACTAAGGTCTGATACCAGTTTTTACAAATTTTTAAAAGGAGTCTTGTCAGCGGTAAAAGACCCCATAGTATGAAGAGCAAATTAAAAGGGCACAACTCAAGCGATACGACCTATACCAAAAAATTATAGAGGAATACATTTACAGAGGCAATCATTTAGTAGCTTTGAATCTGTTGGTGCGAATGGAAGGTTGGTGACATTTGGAGGACTAACGGGTGCAGATGTTAAGTTAAACGTTCAATCATTATATTCAAGACAAGTCAAGTTGATAGGATCTACTGGCGGAACTAGAAGTGATTTCAGGGAAATCATAGATATGTCTGAAGAACTGAAGATCAGAGTATGGAAAAAGTTCAGGCTAGATGAAACAAAAGAGGCATTGCAGGCATTGTTTGCTAAAGAAAGAGATGGTAGAATTATGTTAGAAATCTGAAACTAGTAAACTTTCGTATGTATAAACCGAAGTTGTTAGATGCATAGTGACATAGATTTCTACTGTTACTGCTTGACTACTTCATTCCTAAACTCTATTTTAGAAGTCTGATAGACTAGTTTGTTTTGTGTTACTGTGTTACTAGATACTCATTCTTCGGTTTGAGGCACTTTAATGTCATTCCATGTCACTTCGGACAAATCCAACATTTTCCTAAAAGTATTAGCAGTTCCAGGACCAAAGCCAGCATAATGATTGTTTGCTGAAACAATTGCTAGGTTTAGTCTATCCCTTTGTTCCTCATCTCTGGCCCTCTTCAGAAATCTAGCCCATTTTTTCATTTCCGAGATCCTATCTTCTTGTATCTTGCCAAAAATCTTTTTCTTGTATTGTCCTATCTCCAATGAATCTAATATACAGAAAATCTGTTGTAACTATTGGAGGTGTTCTTATATCTGCTAGTTGACTCCATACTATGCACATATTGTTACTTGCAAAAAAAACAATATGCCAAATCCTGAAACCATGAACTGTTTCTAACTACCTTTAGACACTATCGAGCTCAAAAATTTAGTTAGTCAATAAGAGCTACCCACTGTTCACTAGAGAGCCTCATTAAATTTTGCAACTTTGCCGGTGCTCGGATCCACGATTACGTCAAAGAATTGATTATTGTTTCTCACTATATCTCATACACTGATTTCCCGTATTCTAAGTTTCGTGTTACAGATTGAATATCTGTCGAGCCACCGTGAGCAATAAGCTGAGTGCCACTAGGGCTGATGTCGACACTCCAATTATTAATAACATATATAATTTATTCATTTGATAGGATCCTCACTGGCAGAGGTATCAGATTTGCATATTTAATGATTATGAATAGCTTTTATCAACAATCTCCTCATCAAATAACATATATCTTCATATTTAGATAGACATACCACAAATAATAAAAATAATAACTGTTACTAACACTTTTCCTCGACTATAATTTGTGAGATGAGCAGTTATCTGAGGAGGATAGTAGCTTTTGCAATCTTGAAAAAATATTTAATATTTAGAGTTTGTGCAAAAAACAAAGATGACCAAAATATCATATATGAAGACATAGCGAATCCCAGATGCTGAGTTGCCTATAATACCGTATCAATTTCTGATAGGTCGGCAATTAATTAATAAATGGTTCGCAGTTACTCTTTCATGATCTTTATTATCTTATTATTAATATATTCTGTGGAATGATTCAAAATTTAAAATCAATTGAAAATTATAGTGAAAATCGCTACAGAATTAACAGCTATTGCATTCTTTGAGATTATAATCTTGGTTTGTTATACAATTACCGGTGCAGTATATTACGGCCCTGGTCCTACGCCTCTGCCTTTCAACTGTTACTACAGTATTATATATTGCAGTAATATTATGATTAGGGTAATAAAAGTAAACATATAGAAGATAATATCCTGGACTTGCTGTGTGTGGTATGACAAAGGTTCCGGAATTGCCTGTATAACTTCCTATCGTGATTGGTTTCCCAAGCGAGATATCATTTTTAGGATCAACCTCTTCAACACGCATATTACTTGGAGGAAAAGAAGAAGTTATTGGAATCAATTTCATAGTCGCTGACGTGTACATTATGTCTGAGTCAGCACTTGAATTTATGTTAAAATTCTCTCCGGGCATAAGTGTTAAAATGGGAGTAGATAGACCATAATCAGGATTAGATATCGCAAGATTCTGTTGATTAATTGTTCTTAGGAGTATAAATTCTTCATCCAGCGATGAATTCTTATGATTGGTAGATACTCGACTTACGCCATCTGGAAGGCCGAGAATGTTATTGGGACCGAGCCGCTGTTGCCTGGATACATTAGTATTGTCTTGAATCAGTTGAGCATGTAAGAACCTGTCTTTTAAAAGAAGTAAGCTTGATCCCACAACTAAGAGTAATATTATACAGAATGGCATAGATATGATGAATTCTCTTTTCATAGGAAATAGTCGAATCTACTAGTGATATTAATATGACCTAACAACGTTAGGTCGAACTTTTAACCGGTACTAGTGGAGCCTTTTTTCAGCATCTTGACAATAAAACTATGACACTACAGTTAGATTTCTTAGCCAAAAATATTAGAGGTATATACAATAGGAACGAAAACCATGAATCTAAATTATTTGCCAGTAGAGCCGCTTACACATTGATATGTCTGATAAGATATCACACCAGCCCGTATCGACCCAGTTGGAAGAGATCTGATTGGCAGGTTATTGATACTATTTTTGTCAGTGTAATTATTCTTGAAAGACGGGGCAGAATGTGTGAGTATTACCACCAATAAAACCGAAGATATAGATATTGCCAAACGCAGGCTGGTTACTGACGGCCATATCGTCCGCATACTGATCTGGCGAATAATACCGATCTTCGTTTTCCTTAATCTCATCATAGTAGTCAGTTTATTGATATTCAAGGTTCAAACATGTTATCTGTGAAGGTCTGCAATTCAGTTCGTCGTCATTAATCCTCTCTTACCCTGTACTCCAAGCAGGTCTGTTGCACAAGCCCGCAAAACGAGTTCGTCGTCGTCAGGATACCGCTTCCACATATGCGTACCGACATAGCTCATCTCACATACTCCTTTCTCCTCAAACGGACCCCAAATTCTTGCGCACATCTCACATGCCACTAGAACGGTAGGTCTGATCCTCCCCATGCTAGGCCTCATCCTTACCTCTAATGTGTGAATAGTAAGTCTTCACTCTGCCAACACATCTCTCGATATGTCACAGTTCCGAGGGTTATCATACAAATACTGCACATAGCAAAGCTTTCGCCTACTGGTCTGTCACAGTCTGTACATCTCCATTATTTGCTATCCTCATCCTCTCTATTTAGTCTCGTTTCCTCTAGACTAACCTTCTGCATTCTCTCGTATAGTAGCTAACCGTGCCGTATCTTGTCCAAAAACCTTCGGTTGACGGTATGGAATACCCCACTGTTTGCGCTTAAAAATCTCGTTCTCCAGCGCTGTCAGTATCCAGTCTCGTCTTCCTCAGAGAAAGTGAAAGAAAGCTGAGTCGTGGCAGTTCTTGTGATGATGATGGTGATGACATAGCAGTACCTACTGGCCCCCCTCTAACGGCTCTTCCAGCTCTGTTGTCCTTGCTCTTTTTTGCGATGAAATTTCTCGGAGTGTACCAGTAGCGCTTTCGCGTCGTGGTCGATTGGTCTACCACATTCGACACACCTTGTTTTTCTCATTATCGCTTGGTGCCGCCCTCCTTTCTCTTTATCTTCAACTTATCATATCACTTCTGCAACTTTTTCGTTCCTTGTTTGAAAGACTTACTCAGGCTGTATGAGGCCGACTCAGTACGCTTAAAAATCTCATTGTCTAAAGCTATCAATAACCAGTCTCGTTCTCTCTCTGTAACGGTAAAAGAATATGTACTGAACATCAGCAGCTATTCACCCTTCCCCTTTTGTTCTTGCTCTTGCCTTTGCTGCTGCGCTTTTCAAGCTCTTCAGAGTACAAGTCTGCGGCCCTGGAGTGAACCCACCCTAACAGCTTATCTATTATCTTTTTGAGATCTCCGATCTCTTTTTCCAGTGTCATTATAGTCGTAGATAACCTCCCCATTTTTCCTCTACTCCAGTAGATACATGGTATGGACCAAATATTATACACTAGGCTTACAGTGTCATTCAATGTAATTCAGTGTAGTTTATTGTTGTCTATCTGCCATGCCTCCCTTCCATCCACCAAATCATTGTCAAGCCAGTAGCTAAGGCACGCCTGTCTAAACGAGATGATTTTCTAACAAATAATCCAAAGTATATTGTCGATATCTCTACAATCATGATAAAATAAGACTCTGAACTGGAGCAAAATCTAGTAGGTTAGAAAAAAAATAAAAATGATGAATCGCAAGATTATTTGTCTCGAATCTGCGACCTATCTATTTAATTAATTTAGGTTATTTTATTTCAACCTTAATAGTTTCTTCGGTGTGTTTAGTGGGCGTAGTTTTTGGAAGATCCACGAGTAATATACCATTGTTCATTTTAGCAGTAACCTTTGAAGGAACTATTTCTGTTGGGATAGGAATTCTTCGACTAAACGATCTATATGATCGCTCGTTATACACATAATTCTTGCCTTTATCTTCAGTCTTCTCGGATTGTTCCCCAGTGATTTGAAGAGAATTCTTTGTTGTCTTAACATTTACTTTTTCCTTTTCAATCCCTGGCACTTCTAGTTGAATTTCATATTTATCTCCCTTTGTCTACCATATCACATAAAGGCACACGCTCATCTCCCAGGTATTTCTAGTCCAATCGGAATGCGCCAGTCCATTTAAGGAATAAGGTAATAGTGGAGAAAACATGCTTTCCATTTCTCTCCTAAAGTTCTCGAATATATCGTCCATCTTTGGCTTCGTTATTAGAGCCCGACTTCTTTCTGTTTTGATACTACCTGGTTTTTCAGACATTGACAAATTTGATATAATCTATGAATCGTTCCTATTTGAGGAGTGTGATTGCATTGCCCTGCAATGACATTCTACATAGGTTTAATCTTGTTTAATCTTTAAAGAATTCCAGCCAATAAACTTAGGCATATTGGTCAGAAATAGAGATCCAAACGAATTTTCAACTGCTCTTGAAATGGTTTGAACTATGGTCATAATGCTTGATATTCGGATCGATTAAGCATTAATCGGATGATACGATGACCAGTACATTAAATTTAGGATTGTAATGCATGACCAGTATATAATATCACATCTATATCGTGGTCTAATCTGCAATATATTAAAATTTTTGACTATCAAAATCAATAAAGAATTAGAATGGGAAATGTATTCAAATGCGCTCAAAATATGAAGATAGTAGATAGGATTCATCGCAAAGCTACAGCAAGTTTAAGGGGCTTTTGCCATTTTCCTACCATGAAATAAAATCATCTGCAAAGGAGCCTGAGCTAGCTGATATAACCAGTGTTAGATGATTTATGAGGCATACTTGACTGTTGATATTCCAAACTCTCTCTAGACATTTATTGTTG
>CAVXZB010000060.1:0-11467 GCA_963765895.1 uncultured Nitrososphaeraceae archaeon
GAAAATTCCCTGAATTAATCCTTAAAGCAGGATCAACCCAACAAGGGGGAGCAACAACTTTCCGAAACTGTGGTGATCTGCCTACCCCGAGTTGCACAGGGGGCGTTTTTACATCCAGCGGTAACGAAAACGTTCACCAGCATAACACTACTAGTACTCCGTGAAACTTGGAATTTTAGTGGCAACTAGAGTCTCCCTTCCTTATTTCAACGATGGTCCATCATCATTAATCAATTAACTCCTACCTTTTTTTTTGACGGATAGAGTATTCTCCAATGGTGAGTCATAATATGTCAGAGCATCAGATGTTACATCCTCTAACACGATAAAATATTATCAGCGCATACCTGCAGAATTTATCCCGGTTATAGCTAAGTATTGTGATACCTGTAGGAAGCACTTTGTGCATATAGATCATGCTTAGTATCTACCAATACCAAATTAAAGTAGGATGATCTAACCTTACAGGTTACGAGCAAGCTCCGCCATTTTTCAGCTTTCCCTGATTTGGTGAAAAACATACTCAACCCTGTTGATACTGACAGGAAACCTGATTCGATGCTGAGTGGGTGAGCCACTGCTCAAATTCTCAGTTACCAACCAACACAGCTATACATACACAAGACAAAACCACTGAGCTCGATAAATGCTAAAACTATCAATACTTGTGATGGACTTGCTCATTCAGAAACAATATGTAGACAGTACAAATTGAGTATATCTGTAGATAGTAGCATGTTAGCCGCAGTGAACCATGTATTTAATCCTGTTAATATCCAATAAGTATAAACATACTGGATGATATTAGATTTTGACGAGTCAGACATAATTATATCGGAAACAAGTCTTCTAAAACAGATATGCAGCATGCCAGATTAAAAACATTATCCTAAATATCAGATTTGATGTACAGGATGACGCCTAGGTATGAGGATAAACTTAAATGCATTTCTATCATGAGGCGCACCAAATAATAATCTGCAAAGGCATTAGGATGGCAACAGCTGATCATATGCGAGCACTTAGGGAGATTGAAGGGGTGAGAAGCTCGTGATACTATCAATCAAAAGTTGATGCAGGAGACACTACCATCTAAAGAAAGTCTTAAATCACCGAATTCTGATTGAATCGCAATGAACAAGAGTACGCAGGTCTCATTTTTTGCTATTGGTCTTGCGGTCCTACTGTTACTAAGTATGGTGGTCAGTTCCGGGGTGGCTATTCAATTAGCACCACGGAAGAAACAAGTTACCCTTACAGCAGTAATGAGTGATTTAGGTGACCCAGGAAGATGGGCGCGTCTACTTCAACCAGCGTTCAAAGAATTAAGGATAAAACATCCGGACATGGATATCAAGCTAAAATATTTGGAGATCCCATCGTATTCTCAAACCAGGAATGAGACTTTATCATTATTGGCCAATCAAACTCCTGTAGATATAGTTAATCCGGATGTAATCTGGCTTGGAGAGTTTGCTCAAAAAGGATATCTGACAGACCTAACAAATCGTAGCATAAGTTGGGGAAGACTTTCTGATTTTTACCAAAATAACGTGGATGGAATGACATATAATCACAAAATTTACGCTATATGGGTATGGACTGATGTGAGGGGGATGTGGTATTGGAAGGACCTATTGAATGAATCAGGTGTTACGCCGGATCATTAAAAACATGGGGCTGATATCTTGCATCTGCAAAGAAGCTTAATACTGTACTGAGACCCCAAGGAATAGAAGGAATGCACCTTACTGGCGCTAGCCATTCTCCAGATTTGTGGTACCATTATCTCTGGATGCTTGGAGGACAAATTCTCACCTATAAGAACGGACATCTGTTTCCAGCATATAACAGCTCAGCGGGAGTTAGAGCAATGGAGTTTATCAAATCCCAAATTGATGCAGGCATAAAACCACAAAAACAACATTTTTGGGGGTGTTGAGTTCCTTAATAAGAAATTTGCGGTGATGTTAGAAGCAGTACAACATCATGCGCATTTAAACACGACTGCGCAGAAACAGGCTTTCGAACAAAAAATTGACGTCTTACCATTTCCTGTGCCAGATCTAAGCTATAATAGCTCGACATTAAGTGGTGGATGGTTGTTAGGTATTCCTGAAGCATCAAAAAACAAGGACTTGGCATGGGAGTTAATTACACTAACGGTGGAACCTAAGATACTTGCTCCTTGGTTAGCAAAATATGGATATCTTCCAACACAGATACCTATAGGAAACGGTCCATACTCAGGTTTACTGAATCAATCGATACCATATTTTGAAAAACTAATCTCTATGATTCCGACGGCAGGTGCAAGACCAAGCATACCACAATATCCACAGATAGCTGAACATATAAGGCAAGCGTTAGACGAGGTTTATTATGGTATGAAAGGACCTAAACAAGCGTTAGACGAGGCTGCAGCAAAGTCTGCAAAGGTTCTGGGATGGTAGGTTACTATTAGCCCTCTAGCCATATTTGACCTATCAGATTCATGGATCTAAAGTTAAATCAACTCTTCATGTTATCTTTTTGACTGATGGTTTCATGTGACAAAATTGTTTCTGGCCTATCGAAAATTTTAACACATAAATTATAACGATATTCTTTAGCAGAACGTTTGAACGTTCGCAATCTGCACACCTAAGGGAAGTACGTCAGGATGCCTTGCTATAAGTAGGCGCGCGCGCGTTAAACTCTTACGTTATATTTTATTAGACTCTATTGTTTCTCCTGTTGTATTTTTATTATCAATTTTGGTTTCATTTATCGACATACAAATTGCATATTATTTTTGGATAGTCATAATACCTGCGAAGATAATGTTGCATAAGATATATTCTAAGTTGTTTATTAAATAGCATGCTATCACAAGGGTTCATGGACTTTGGTAAAATAATGTTAAGAGAAAGAGAGAATCAAATGTATAGACGGTGGTCTAGCTAGATAAAATATGTAGCGCCTTAGAAGGGTGCGCCTGGTGAATACGATGGTCAAAACTATCATGAGTAAGGATCATCTTAACACCTGTCGACTCTAAATTGATGATATCTATAGATAGTAGCGATTAATAGATATGAACCAGTATATTTAATTCAGTCACTCACCAGTAAGTTTTAACACATCGGACAATGTCGGATTCTTGAAACGCCGAGTATAATTATATCGGAAAAATCCCTTCTAATACAGATGTGCGGCGCGCCACATTATAAACATTTTCTAAAAAGTGGTATCATATGGATAGACCAGCTTGGTTGAATGCACATAGACGCTGATTAGATGATACTGTCCAATGTCTAAGTCATGGGCGCGCCAGCAACCTGTCTTCTCTCGATCTCCCGCAACCTATCTGATAAAGACACAAGTTGATCTGATAGTTGCGCTATAGCAATATCCTTTACTTTATCGCGCTGTCTTAGAGACTGGTTTAATTCTTCCAATTCCTCTACCTTGGTTTGTATATCGGCGCCCTGTCTTTGTAGTTGATGGACATTAAGGAAGGTTAGATAAGGTTCAATTTTACGGAATATTTCGGCTTTTTCCGAATCCTTTTTGCGCCAGTACGTAGAACCTGCGTGTCCTATAAAATATTCCGAGTAATCAGCATAACCCAGGTCGGATATGGTAGTTTTGACAAACCTTCTAAATGAATGGAGGGTTATCTGTCTTCGCCGTTCGTTACCATCCTCTCTAGTATCTTTACCTATACGATCTATTGCCATATGAAAAAGACTTAAGCAAATCGTTATAGAGCCACAAATAATTTGGTCTTTCAATATCTTGGTAAACTGCAAATACTAAATCAGTATTAATCATAGTAGGACTTCTATATTCTGAAATAGTTTTTCCGTCCTGACCGCTTTTGTAGCAACTCTTCTGGTTCGATATTTATAATCTAGCCATGATTTTAACTGATTGACGACTTCGTCAGTTAGAAAAATAGTTCTATCTGATCTAGTCTTTGTATATTCACCTCTTATAAATAACCTTGAAGGACTTTAGTCAAAATCCAAGTCCTTTATACGTATTGACAAAGCTTCTCCTGCGCGCATTCCAGTAGCTGCTAGCAACATGATAAAAGTTTTTAGCCTGACGTCTGATGCAGCATTTAATATCTCTATGATATCCTTTTTAGATATCGCTTCTTTATTTCTTCTGACTATCCTAGGTAGTTTTACCTTTAGTTTGAATCTACGTGGACTAATATCTATGTCATGATACTCAAGAAAGTTTTTTTATCGTTACGACTCGCTGCTTCAGCGTAATTGTTGAAATTCTGTTTTCACTTAAATATCTAGCATATCTATTGAGAAGAGAGTAAGCATCTTCTTTATTCTTCTTGATTTTCGAAATCAAATCCACTAAACCTAACGAGTATTTATCCTCAACAAATTTCTTGAAAGTTTTAAGCCTTGCATGATATTCTCTTGCGGTTAACTTGTTCATCATACTTACATTTGTGGCGTATTCAGAGATTCAAATTATATTTTATTACGCTCAAACTCATATATATTTCGTATTTACAGTTTCATATTCACCATCAATCTAATGATTTACAAATTAACTCACGAATATAAGAATTATGTGTAATACACACTACATCAGCGGTTCTCTTATCTTTGTAAGTGTTATATCCTTCAAACTAAACTAGTTAAGAATTAATATAATTTGTAAACCTGCTAATTTATAAATATAGACTGATAAAATAATATCTATGAGCACAATTATAGAAAGTATCAAGAAAGAAATATTGAATTGGCCAGATGTTACTGCTGAACCTCATAGATTTGGAGGTCTCGAATTTCGTCTAAACAAAAGAGAAATGGGACATATACATGGTGATAAATTGGCAGATCTGCCCTTTCCTATGGATGCTAGAAATAAATTAATTAATTCTGGCCGTGTATCTCCTCATCACGTTCTTCCACAATCAGGATGGGTGAGCTTTTGGATTAAAGGAGAAAAAGGTGTTCCCACAGTTATTGATCTATTTAAAATGCGATATGATTATCTTAGGCCAAAACAATATGCATGACAATGCCAACCCATTCTGCTGTGCAATTGCCTCTCTAACATATTATTAATCAACATTACATCTTGAGTGCCATTTGTGGGACCCAATAACGGTATTTGTGTATATATTTAAAATATGACTTAATACGTCCCAAGAAAATAATGAATAAAGTTCGGTCTATTATTTCAATGTTAGTCGCCACAGTATTAGTATCTAGTTTATTGTATAGTATCGGTCAAAATGGATACCATTTGCATCTAGTATCGGCAGCAAAAGGGAAGGACACCAATAGCGCTACTAACAGAATTCAATTGTTGTCAGTAAAAGAGGTAAAAGATGGTGTTTATAATTGGATAAATATGAGTAATGGAGAGTCAAACCCGACGATAAATGTCTTGGTAAATACAAAGAATGTCATAAAAATCCAGAATCCCACTGATACAAAACATGAACTAGTTATAGATACTGGAGCTGATGCACTACCATCAAGCGATGACATTGTTCCGAATGGTTCAGGTCAACTAGTTTTTAGTCCAAATATGACCGGCACATTTACCTATCATTGCGCATATCACCCATTTACTATGAAAGGCACTATTCACGTAGCTGGTTAGTTAATCCTACTTAATTCTTATTTTTTTGATTGGATATGAATTACCTAATGTAATTCATGATGATGGACAAACAAATTTACACGGTATAGATGTAACCCATTATATTTTTGCCCATGTTTCTATTATAGATATAAGCCAATATTAATCGTATGAATGTTGGTCAAATTTATATCATAATATGACTGCGGAGTCAATTGTAATCTGAGCTTGCAACTTGACGATATGTATTAGTAAGGAAGGGGAGTAGAATAAGGGAAATTGAGACTATTTACTTGATAAAGCTAATTGTCCATTATTGTGTTATTATTGCTTTGCCAAGCATTTCTTGCAGCCAAAACCCATAAACTAGTCTAATAGTTGTCCTTGTATAGCCATTTATTTTATTATTGTCCCTTTAGTTTTTATCTGGAGATTGAGTTAAACTCTCGACTTAGTCATACTACTGTAAATCACAAACATGTTGCACCTTAAATGTTAGCATGAGAATATACAGACTTCATTACTGAAGGATTTACTATAGGATAACCATCAAACTCATGATATTTGAAGGAATAGGCCTGCCAATAAGTTGGTATTCACGATCAATTTATATCTTCATAAGTTGGTATTACTGTTTCAAGAACGTAAATGAATGTTCCTCTCAAGCTAATAGAGTACTAGTTATGAAGTCCATATTCTAATAAAATATGTATTTCAAATTTTGTGAAAGTAACTTCCTAAAAAATGCTGACTTGCATACTATACGTCCATCATTAGAAAATCATAATCTGAATCGGCATTTACTATTCAGATATATAATTCCTGTATTGATTTGGCCTCATTTCATCTCTAATTGCAAAGTAGAATTAGTAGGAAAGTGAATCTTGTACAATCACAATATCATTACTCAGATCAAGTATTGCCATCCAAAGAATGTTTTGAATTAAATATAACTATAGCAGATTATTAATATTTGTGCAATTGTTTGTATGTAATAATAAGTATGTTTTATGAATACGGACAATCTCTTCGTATCAGTAGGTTCACTAAAAATTTAGAATATCAGCTAATTTTGGCTAGATCGAAATTACGCATCATTGATTGAACATATACCTGTCATAGATAGACATTTGATTAAGTATGAGAATAAAGAAATATTACAAAACACTCCTTATATTCCACAAACAGAATATTTGATGCTGTATATGAGATTAGTACTAAGGAATTCTACATTATTTGAATTTTAGAAGCTTGCATGTACAAGATACAGTTTTACGACTATTGTTACCAGCATTACTATCATATTCTTTTATCTATGTGTCTTTGGATAGCCTTTTTTAAGGTGTCGGTAACTATATGAATGATGCGTGGATCATCTACTTTAGGTATGATGTAGTCATATTTTAAATGATCTCTATCTACTATATCAGCAATCGCCCTTGCAACAGATACAAGCATGTCTTCGGTTAAAGTATTCACCCTAAGATCTAATAACGCCCGAAGTATTGAAGGAAATACCGCGGCATTGTTAAGTTGATTTGCAAAGTCTGACCTACCAGTAGCTACGATTTTTGCACCACCTTCTAGAGCATCAGATGGAAGAATCTCTGGGTCAGGATTACTTAGTGCAAATACTATTGCATCATGATTCATAGAACGTATCGTGTCCTTGCTGATCAAGTGGCCCTTACCAGATACACCGATAAATGCATCACATCCCTTTAAAACTTCAGTTAGGCTTCCTCCTAATTTATTAGGATTTGTTTTATCAGCGATCTCTTTTTTGTAAGGATTTTCTGTACCTCTAATCCTGTCTTTGTCTATTGCCCCAGAACTATCGGTTACAACAATATTCTTACATCCGGCCTCTCTCAATATTTTGAATATCCCATATCCAGCAGAACCTGCTCCAGCTATGACTATACATATCCTGTCTATTCTCTTTTGCAGTAACCTAAGCGCATTTAATAATCCTGCGAGAGTAATAATAGCCGTACCGTGCTGATCATCATGGAAGACAGGAATCGAGAGATCCTTGTGGAGCCTTTCTACGATCTCCAGTACTTTTGGTGATTCAATATCCTCGATATTTATTGCCCCAAATACAGGTTGTACTGCTTTTACTAATTTGATTATCTCCTCTTTGTCCTTCGTATCTATACATAGCGGGAAAGCGTTTATGCCGCCTAACGCTTTAAACAAAACAGATTTTCCTTCCATAACTGGTATTGCTCCTTCTGGACCAATATTACCTAATCCAAGTACTCGTGTACCGTCACAAACAATCGCAACATTATTCCATTTTGATGTGAAGTCATATGCCAATTTTTTGTTAGTACCTTATTTTCTTGGCTACAGATGCAACACCAGGAGTATAAATTAGATCTAAAATATCACTCTTGCCTTCTGATGAGCCATTTATAGTTACTCTATTGTGGATTTCGATTTTTCCCTTTAGCATTCGATGTAAATTTATAGCATCTTCTTCTAAGCTCAATTAAATAATCTGATTACATAACACTACGTCAATGTATATAGATTGCTGTCTTTATAAAGACAATAATTTCAGATTAGTTTCAGATATTTGAAGGGATTTCAATAATCGACCCGTTAATTGATATCTCTGACCTATTTTTGATCTACATTGCTAATCTCAGTTCGCCGACTTAATAAATCCAATTGACTTTGACTTCCGAAGTAAATTATTAGTTCTATAAAATGGATTTAATATCCATTAATGTTATTACGTATACAACCACCGTAAATTGTAAATAGTAAGAAACTTTTTTAATCTTTATTGTGCAAAAATTGTATACATGAAAGAATCATACCATTGTATGCCCTGTGATAAAGAATTTATAGAACAGGTAACGGCAAAAAGTCATAAAAGATCAACTGGTCACCAGGTCATAGAAAGAATACTAGAGAAATAATAGTAGGTTATTTAGATTTTAGTCTATGATCGTAGGATAGAGGGATTCCTCCAAAAAACTGTGACGATATAGTCATTTAATAAAAATTTTACGTCTATGTTATAATTGATATTATCATATATCTGTTGCCAATCACTCTGATACTTAAGCTATTAATTTAGTAGTCAAAGATATAATCTCTATATAATTTGTTTATCATGACCTGTCAGAGAAATATTTAAGTGAAGGAAGAATTGACTATGGAGAACTGTGATAAAGCGATGAGCAGAGATTTAATTGTAGTAAAGAGAGATCCATAAAAGATCCACAAACGTACTTTATTACTGTATCATTAACTATACCATAAGGATGGGACGATAATATGTTACGACTAATAATTTCTTAGAAAGGAGTAAAAGGAAGATATTAGATAAATAAGGTTCCTGATTCCACACTTTATTATGCTAAGATTATCATATTACATTACACAACGGCTCTATACAGATTTGCCTATAATTCCATCAAGATATAGCTGACCGGATTTACCTAACAGTAAATCCGCCTAGAATCGATACGCCAAGTTGCATAAGTGCGGCCTATATAAGAGTTCCCCCAATTCTGAGGATGAGTTATGTTACACATTAAAAATGAATCACAGTAGGGTAATGTACAGTTAGTCACAAGATTTCGTTCTTACCGTTGTTTGGCGTGATGTATATTATTACTTAAAATTAGCACACATCTTGTTTGTTTTATATGTTTACAGGATTGGATATATATCAATACGCGGATTGAAATGTCAATTTATAAGGGATAATGATAAGAAAATTTTATACTAAAGGAAGTATTTGAAAATTCGAGCTTCATTGATAAACATTAACACATGGCTACTTCAGGCTAGACTATTTAAATTTAAATACAAAAACAATAGATAATAAAGAATTGAGTCAAATGAAGTAGACCCAGCCCTTATTGAAAGAACCTACTATATCGGACAGTACACAAAACGTGTCGCAGCCAATAAGCATATTCACTCAATACTCTTTCGTGTCAACTAACAATTTGAAGAAAGACTAGTCTCCAGAATCATGAGACAATCTAACGAAATAAAAAATGATTCATATTCTCTAAAGTAGAATGTCTTGATGATTTATCATCAAAATGCAAAAATTTGATTTAATAGTCATAGGTGGGGGCTCCGGATTGGATGTGGCTACTTCTGCGGCTCAACATGGCCTTACAGTAGCTGTTGTTGAAAGGGAAAGGATGGGCGGAACTTGTCTAAACAGAGGATGTATACCATCCAAGCTTTTGATTCACAGTTCAGACATCATGGAAACAATTAAACACGCTGCAAAATTTGGAATAGTGATCAGTGGATATGCAGTAGAATTCCAAAAAATTGTTCAGAGGGTAAATGATTTTACCGACCATGAATCAGAGGAAATTCGAAATGCATTTGAAGGTATCAAGAATCCCAAGCTTTTCTCTAAAGAGTGTAAGTTCATAGGACCAAAAACAATTAAACTAATTGACAATCCTAACCACGATGACGATGAACAAAATATTATAGCTGGAGAAAAAATATTGATTGCAGCAGGCACTAGGCCAAAAATACCAAGTATAGCAGGGCTCGAAGAAACAGATTATATAACTAGTGATGAGGCATTGCGTCTTAAACATCAACCTGCCACGCTTACTATCATAGGTGGTGGTTATGTGGCTTGTGAGATGGCCCACTTTTTTGGAGCATTGGGAACAAAGATAAATATCATCCAAATAGATGATGTCTTGCTTCCAAATGAAGATGAAGACATATCACAGAATTTTACTAGAGTTTTCTCGAAAAAATATAATGTATTTTTAGGTTATGAAACAGAATACGTATCCAAAATTAATGAGGATGGTGGCAGGAAATTCTTTGTACAATCAAAGAAAAAATCTGAGTCTTTGGAACTTGTTTCTGATCAGCTGTTGATTGCTGCAGGAAGAATACCAAATTCGGATACTCTTAATCTCGATAAGACGAGTGTTGAAGTTGATGTCAGGGGTAACATTAAGACCAATATGTATCTCGAAACTAATATCAATGGAATATTTGCTCTTGGTGATATAGTAGGTCGGTATTTATTCAAACATAGTGCAAATCATGAAGCAAAATATGCCTATAACAATATTATTCATCATAATAATAAAATTCCTGTAGATTATACCGCAATACCTCATGCAATTTTCACTTCGCCTCAGGTTGCTGGAGTAGGATTTACAGAGCAAAAACTCAAGAACCAGAATCAAATACAATACGTAAAATCTATTTATCCTTACATTAATACAGCTATGGGAAAAGCAATCGATGATCAAGACGGATTCGTAAAATTCCTAGTAGATAAGAAAAGTAGAAAAATCCTTGGGTGCCACATTATTGGAGATCAAGCATCCATCCTAATTCACGAAGTCTTGGTTGCCATGATGTCTGATGATAAGCATAGTGGTACTATCGATAGTATAGTGAGGACCATTCACATTCATCCAGCACTATCCGAAGTAGTTGTAAGGGCTGCAGCAGAATTTTGAACTAAATACTATGCCTATTCCTCAAATATATTTTCTTAGCTACATCAGTCAATAAGGCATAAATGAAATGCCACGCGTCATACTATTTGATTTCGGATAGATATCTAATTTTTATATATCGTATCTTTCTGTGATTTGCTGGGTATTTTATCCATTTTTGGCTATTTAGTAATATCATCTTTGCCGAGATATCGAACACCAAAATTTACCAATTACTGATCTAAAAGAAGGTAGATTAGCAAGCCGCTTATTACATACTTTACTACATAAAAGTTCGGTGTAAATGTTATGGATGGAAAGAAAGATGACAAGAATAGCGTAGATGAGCTGATAAAGATTATAATGCGATACTCAGAGAGAGCACTTTACTCACG
>CAVXZB010000061.1:0-40876 GCA_963765895.1 uncultured Nitrososphaeraceae archaeon
TGGCTTTGTAGAAAACATCATCAATATTACAAGATTAGTCAGTCTATGCATATTGTAGGTTATGCATCTGAATGATAGTTCCCTGTTTTGTGTTCTAGTTAATCTAGACATTATATGCTCTCCAAATAGTCTTTTTATTACGGAAACTATGGTTTCATCCTTGTTTCGTTGATCAGAGCAATTTGGAGTAACCACGTTTCATCTGATTTCTATATTTGCCACGTGTTCTCCATATGGGTACATGTTCATATCGAGCTGGGATTACACTAAATGCATGCAAGCCATCTCTTATCAAGAAATGATTGTCTTCACTATCATAACCCTTATCAGCTGTAACTACAGATAATGGTAGAATTTCAGATATTCTTGTTATGATTGGCTTGAAATCTACATTATCATGTCTTGTTGGAGCTCGTCTTATTTTGATCGAACATATGATTTGTTGTAATACATCTGCTCCAATAGATAATTTCGCATATTTTCTTCTGGCTGCAGTTCGCTCAGTATAATATTGTGAAGCATGAGTTATCTTAAATCCTGTTGAATCTATTCCAGCAAAGATATGCGTGGTACCGCTAATCACAATGAATGATGAAATTATCTTTTCCAGTAAGGTATTGCTAATTCTGCCTGCAAACTTTTGCAATGTTGTAAAATGAGGAATTCGTGATAATCCTAAAAATAGTCTAAAGTAATGCGCTTCA
This sequence comes from uncultured Nitrososphaeraceae archaeon, assembly GCA_963765895.1. Lineage (GTDB taxonomy): Archaea > Thermoproteota > Nitrososphaeria > Nitrososphaerales > Nitrososphaeraceae > JARBAU01. The sequence continues at coordinate 705 of CAVXZB010000061.1, forward strand.
ACCAGCCATTCGATAAACATCCTATAACTCTTACCTTCATACTGCCTTATTGTGAGCAATACTAAATGCTGCCACATCGTAAAGACATGGTTACTCTTTCTGTGAAGAAACAATGGTATCCTTGAATTTCTCAAACACGGTACATAGTATTAGCCAGCCTAACATATCTTGATTCTTTCAATATCCATATACGATCATACGTCTAGAAAGCTCTAATGGTGTTCAGAACATGGTTTCTACAAAGCCAATCTCTATATAATTTGTTTATCATGACCTGTCAGAGAAATATTTAAGTGAAGGAAGAATTGACTATGGAGAACTGTGATAAAGCGATGAGCAGAGATTTAATTGTAGTAAAGAGAGATCCATAAAAGATCCACAAACGTACTTTATTACTGTATCATTAACTATACCATAAGGATGGGACGATAATATGTTACGACTAATAATTTCTTAGAAAGGAGTAAAAGGAAGATATTAGATAAATAAGGTTCCTGATTCCACACTTTATTATGCTAAGATTATCATACTACATTACACAACGGCTCTATACAGATTTGCCTATAATTCCATCAAGATATAGCTGACCGGATTTACCTAACAGTAAATCCGCCTAGAATCGATACGCCAAGTTGCATAAGTGCGGCCTATATAAGAGTTCCCCCAATTCTGAGGATGAGTTATGTTACACATTAAAAATGAATCACAGTAGGGTAATGTACAGTTAGTCACAAGATTTCGTTCTTACCGTTGTTTGGCGTGATGTATATTATTACTTAAAATTAGCACACATCTTGTTTGTTTTATATGTTTACAGGATTGGATATATATCAATACGCGGATTTATTCTTCTTTAAACCATGTCAATACAAATAATATAAATATCAGACTCGTTTTAATACTAGTTTAATCCAATATGCCGCATAAAACCAAGTTATAAAATCAGTCTCTCTCTGTTCGCAATCGTTGTAACAGAGAATGCATTATCTAAATATATTAAGAGTATTAGCATGATGAACTATTGCGTCAGCTCGCGAGTATAGTTTTAGATTACGAGGCTTTGGCTAATTTTATTACAATGAGAATATAAAATGACATTAGACGATCTCATAAAGGAGATTAATGAAGGTACACTTGATCCCTATGATGTCTTGACTAATTATATTGCACATCTCCAGGCTAGCGACAACATTTCAACTTTAACGCTAAAACAACGAGTAACAACAGCAAAGAATTTTCTTGAATATTTCGATGTAGACATAAGTCCCCGCAAATTCAAGTCAAAGTAAAGTTGCCCAAGGTTGTTCGGAAAGATATACAGGCTCTAACCAAGGAGGTTATCACCAATATACTAAATGCATGTTCTGACATCAGATTAAAGACATACGTAATGTTACTTGCTGCAACCGGAATGCGAGCATCTGAGGCATTATCTATCAGATTGGTCGACTGTGATCTAAGAGCCAATCCAGCAAGGTTACAAATTCGAGGAGAATATACAAAAACAAAGGTTTCTCGATTCGTTTTCTTAACTCAGGAATTAGTTCAACAAATATCATTATGGTTGGAATATAAGCATCGTACACGCAGGGTATGTCTTAAAGATAAAGAAAACGAAAAAACACACATTGAATACAGGACTCTAAGAAGAAATGATCATGATTTATTATTTGCTGTGAATCAAGCTAATCCAAACATTAGATGGTTATATAACCAATTTGCTATTAGTTTTGGTAAAACATTAGATAGGATGGGTATGGGTGACAGGGAAGAAGTCGACCATGGTAGACGTAGACGTATTACCTTACATTCTATGCGACGTTTTGTTAAATCTACTGTCTCAGATTTAGGCTATGGTGACTTTTCTGAGTTCATGATTGGACATAGTTCATCGACTTACTACCGGCGTACGATTGATGAAAAAGCCGCTTTATTTCAGAAAAATTGAACCGTACTTGACATTTCTCGATTATCAGCAATTAGAAAGGCGAGGTGCAGATATATCGGCACAATTGCAGGAAAAAGATAAACAGATTCAAACATTAGTAAAGAAGCAGGAGGAATTTGAACTATTAATTCAGTCGTTAATAGATTCAGGACAGTTAAAACCGGGTAAAACCGATTTCTAGATTACTCCAGCAGGAAAAATTGAGCTATTTAAATCATTATCGACCGTGAAGTTCGTTGTAAAACTTGTCCATCATACTTCCTGTTTGCTTAATGAAACTGTAATGCAATCGTTTATCCAATTCATCAATGCATTTCGAATTATAGAACTATTATTTAAAATGTCAAATAACTTTCGTTTCGGAGAAGGAAGAGCCGGATGAAACATTTGGGGGGCTAAAGAGTTCCGTCATATTTTATAGATTTGATCTTATCCTCCTCCATAGAAATGAGCTCCTCAAATTTATCATAGTAATCTGCGGCACCAATTGGAGGGATAAGCAAATCGTGGTTCAAATTCAGATAGTAATGAAATGATATTTCATTGGCAAAAGCATCCTCGAGTTTTGATCCGGACAACCATGCATCAGATGTAATACGTCCTAGTAGAACTTCCATTTCGGTTAATTTATTAAACACTGACTCGATTTTTGTATTTCCTCTTGTTCGTTCAAACTTTGAATAGACAGCGTTACCTTTATCGCAGATTTCCATTAATTGCTTGTGACTATATCCTGCAATCGCCGTCATGATATCAAAGTATTCTTTGTTTCCCGACAATAAGACTGGTATCCCTTTATCGTCGACTATTGGTTTCATACCAAGTATGACATCAAAATTGAATATGGACAATATTTTTAATGTACGTTTTAGTAAATGCCATTCTCCAAATATTAGAGGAAGCGACTTTCTATAGTTGTCTTCAATCAAATCAATAACATTACGTATGGAATAATTATTTAATAAATACAGTCTTTTGATTCTACCCAGACTGTGAAGCCTTATCATTTTTAATACTAACATAACACCATACAACGATAACGATAGGGTAATTTCCTTTCCTTGATCACGAGTTGTTCTCTTGACGAGATTGTGAGCTAATATTTCGGCCATTTGTTTCAAGTAGGGTATAGCATCACAACCTTGATCAAACAAGTATGATTCATAAACTGGCTTGTCTGCAGCAAGCGCTTTTAGTTTCATATCCACGCAATGTTCTGAGACATTAATCTTATGCGCTATTTCGGTATATGTCAAGCCTGGGGATAAAGCTAGGACTTCAATGATTTTTTGTGATAAACTAGCCTCATTATTGTCAGTAGTGATCTTATTGCTTATCCACTTCTCAGACATATGATTAAAAACATCAAGTCCGGAATAAAATAGCCATTATCTAATACTGATTTGTACTTTAATTGGTGGCTCAAGAATGCGTGATAAAAAGAATCTATTGTGTGGGAGTCTACAGCTTTAGCATAATGACAATAATTAACCATAGTCATCCAAAAGTCCCTTGCATCGATGCCTTCGTCAATTAATACCCTAAATCCTAAGTCTGTAATTTGGTAGTATCTCCTCCTCCTTCCTCTAGGTAGGGTCTTACCAACACCAGGATTTTCGTACTTCATCTCCGATATAAGGTGCTTTTTTTCTAATGCGGTATACGATTCCAATATCTCACGATGGTGGTGATTATGTTTCTTCAATACCTTTTCTGTGATGTCTTTAGATAATCTGCCGGATTTGCCGATAAGCCTAAGAATCTTCAACTGCAGAAACGGCTTCTTTCTCCTCTGATCGTACGAGACTAATGATTTAGGTTGGGTTTGCAATACTGTCACAACCATAACCCAACTATTATATTTATAACCTTTCTTATAATTCTAAGTTGAAAACGCTAATCCAAATTGACAAGTTCATCTGGGCGAGGTTGAAAAAATACGCGACAATAAACGAGCTGTCGCTCAGTTCATCCATTGAGCGAATTTTATTTGCAGAGTTAAACCGATTTGAACAGTCCGAGCTACGGAATACGACGATATTGGAGGGGATAAAATAGTAATTGGCATCACAATGTAGTATCGACTTTACTAGCAGACCATGCAGGGAGTTTGTTCATATTCAATGCGAGAGGGCATGGCATGGACTCGGAATCTAGTTGAATGCAACTGTAAATGTCATAAAAAAGAGTTAGAAAGGCCGTTCCAGGGAAATTCTAACTCTGATCTTCACTCATCCTCGGAGGAAGGTGACAACCACCGATGATTGACAATAGCTGTATCAATAAACTATCAATTAAATCTTCTGATTATAGTTTCCTACATCAGCAAGTAAATGAATATGATGAGATACACTTCGAAAATTTTATACGGCATAAATCCTGTCCGCAATGCGGACATGATCATAGCTTCAAACCTAACTTTAGTGATGTTCAGACAAGTATAGATCATGCTTCAGAATTGATTTCATTATTTTTTAACAGAGGAGCCAGGTAAGTATGAACGACCATATAATAGATCAGATCGACCGAGACAAGAGGTTTGAAAAATGACCGCCGTTGAGGAACTATCCGTAATTCCACTTGAAACTCTAATCGAAGATTACAGGGCAGGCTTCAAACTGATTCCTCTCTCAAAGGATGCGAGGACTCCCAACGTCACAGGATTACTGACTTCAGATGAAGAGATTAGAAGTCGAGAAGAGTCATCGGACGATCAGATCCACCCAGTTAATTTCATTTATATTCATCCTGAATTTTGGACCGATGATCGAATCAAACAGGAACATTGGCGCTTTAATAACGTTGCAACCACACTTGGTAAGACCAGTAAGACAGATGAACAAGGCGTGCCACTTTATCTTAATGTCATAGACATAGACAGTAAACAGGTATTTGATAGCTTAGCAATTATTAGATTCGGTGATAAAGACAGGTATTTTATTGACGAGATGTGTAAGGTAACTAGAGTAACTAAAACCAGGAAAACATGGGGACGACATATTTACTGGCTAAGTCATAAGCAGTGTCAACCTATACGCACAAAAAATTGCAAATTTGGTTATGAGTTCGAAATCAAATCTGATAATTCAACAGGCCTTTGCACATTACCACCTAGTATACATCGAGACGATCCCAATTTCCATTATCACTCAATTGGAAGTAATATCATATCCATCCAAGATGATCTATATAACGGATTAGTTAAAGAATTAGCGGATAGTCTAAGACAGAATCGGGCTCATGTTGAACAAAGTAAGTCTGAGTGTCACGGTCATAATACAAACATCACCAATGATAGTAACAAGATCTCCATAACAGAGACTGATATTGCAGATATAATAGCTCAGTTAACTCAATTTTATCAGAAAGGTACAAGAGGCGACTTTGTATATGGACTATCGGGATACCTGTACAAAAGTAAAGTCAAATTAGAAAGTGCAGAGAAAATAATAGATCTGCTATGTCAATCAACCAACGATGAGGAACATGATAACAGGATCACAGTTTTACATAACACTTATCGTAATGGTGATACTACTGCACCTATTGCAGGATATTCTTCTCTCATAGATATCTTAACTCACGTCAGTGATGAACATAATGCTCATGCAGTGCTGAAAATCATATCGCGGACTTTAAACAAATATCGTAATCCTATTCTTAGTCAGCTTGACAACACAGTTGCTCAGGAACTTTCAAAGCATAGTTTTGAAGTCGTCTGCTATAGTCCTTTCAATTTTGTTATTGCCCATTCCGAAAAGAAACAGATCCTTAGTGGAACAATTAGTAGTATTAGGCAGACGAAAGATAATGAGGAGTCTGAAGTTATACAGTGTGTTCAGTATGGAAATGTAATAATTGATGCAGTTCCTAGTAAAATTACTAAGTATGAGAATCCCACTTCTATAGAGGTAAAATATGAAATAGAGTTCCAGACACCAACGGGGCAATCGTTAAAGAGCTTCAGCCTGCGAATTTAGACGAGATTCTTGGTTATTTAAAGATAAATGGACTACTGTATAAGGTAAGGACCGCAGAAGAGGCGCTCCCTGCTATCTTGAACGCCTGCTATAGAGAAGGCAAAGTAACTGTAAAGCGAGAGATAGAAACTCCTGGATTTTATTTGGTAGATAGCAGGATTGAGACGTATAAAACTGAGCACAAGCAGCCGACGGCTGAAGAGATCAGAAAATGTGCTGATCTACTGTTATCGTTGCAGTCGAAATACGGACGTAGCGAGATATTTCCAACTATTCTAAAGTGGGGAATTATGGCGCCTTTTAGTTATGTATTAAGCAAATAGATGGTGAGAAATGGATGCCATGGCTATTTTTATATGGCTGGACAAATACGGGCAAGACCACTAACGGTAAGATCGTATTAGCAATTTGGAGAAAGCATAAAGATAAATCAAAACATGATATAGGTTTTTCCTCGACAGATAACGTACCTAGGTTTGGGCGTGCTATTAGCTATAATACATATCCTGTGCTTATCAATGAAGTGCAACTAAATGACGATAGGCAGAAAGCAGCTTGTCGAAACGCTAAAGCATGCTATTCCAAATCAGACTGCGCGATCAAGATTGATGTCTAGATCTCTTACTGAACACATAAGTGCACTTAGTCCATGCATTCTGACAAGTAACGATCTGCCGCCACAAGATCCAGCATTTAGGAGAAGAATAATACCCATATACAATTCAAAAGAGAATGAACCGAGTCAAGCGGAAATAGAGCAGTTCAATTCCCTTCTCAAAAATGGTTTAGATATTCTCGGCACACTAGGAGACTTTACTGCTAATTACATCCTAGAACACCAAGAGATCCTTATAAATACCGAATGTAACTGGATAGACGCAGCCAATCATGTCTTAGTAGAATTCTTCAAAGTCTGCCGAAATGGAAGTACCAGATTGGATTGACTATTTTGTACAAGAAAGTCAGGTGCAGGATGCTCGCGCTCGAGCAAGAGCAGATAGTTCGTGCATTCTTTATCAAGATCATCAACGAGACGTTTACCAGAAATTATAGGGCCCTTACGCCTAGAGAAGATATAGAGGAAGTTATAAACAAAAATACTATTCAAAAAAGACTTAGTTTCTGTTACGACAACGATTTGATTCCATTCCTTAGGATAAAGGATGACCACATCATGATACTTCATGACATTATGCATGAACTAAAGAGCCACAGAATAAATTCTATCTTGCATTTGACCCAACTAGCAAGAATGTTTCAAAGCGAAGTCAAACCAATCAAGCTAAATGGTACGACACACAGATTGATTTCAATCCCTTCTGAAAAGTTTTTAGAGTTTATTTCGCCAGAGATTTCTTTCTAAAGGTTACATCATTATTAAAAATGGTTACATCTGGCAAGTAACCAACAAGATTTGGATGGTCTAATATCTATGTGTTTTAGTCTCTTTTTAGTAATTTCTATAAACTAATCAATAATTCAATGATTAATTAGACATCAATTGCCGGTTACGACGGTTACGACGGTTACGTCATACTTCTCACTATACAAAGCTGCGCTCCTCTTATCATCATTTATTTAAGTCACCTTTTTCTATATGAAATGTCATGTAACTGATGTAACTGATGTAACTTATAGATATACTAATCATTATGTCAGAAATATACAAGAAGTATAGGATATTCACTTGTATGGTATAATAGTTTCAAGAATTTTATGCGCCAGGTTACACCGAAAAACAGCCAAATGTAACTGATGTAACCTAACCTATTAAAGCTTGACAGCAAATGTCCTTGTTATTCAAAGGCTATCATTAGTATGTCGACGTATTCGCTCTTACAAGTATAACACCTTAGAAGAATTGTTATTATTTTTTTAAAATGCCTAAAAATTAGCTCATTAGTTTGATGTACAAGCAATCAAATATAGGAAATTTGTAATGTGAAATATATTGATCCAATATATTGAAGATTTTTGAAGACCAGAATCCATAATGTATTATATCAAATACAAAGATCCTGAAACGTATAAATCTGAGCTATTAAAACTGTCCAAACTTATTCATAACTAACGGATCCTATCGATAGGTAATCTATTATGACTTATGAGCATAATATCTGGTTGCGTATTCGATTGATGATAACATAGATAGTAGCAATTAGTCGATGTGAATCACGTATTTAATTCCGTTAAAATGCATATATCGGACAACACCGGACTTTTTAACACATCCAGCATAATCATCCCAGAAATAACGTTGTGAATAGATATGCGGCATGTCAGGTTATAAATATTATCAGAAATACTGCGTCCTATGTGTAGATTGACGTCCCATGATGATAAAATTTATGTATGCTGTCTATCAGCAGGCGCACCAAATAATTCGTAATGAGCCTGAACCAGAACACTATAAAACCAAACAAGTCCTTTCGATTTCAGGTTAGTCGTGCTCTGAGGCCATAGCGGATAATGTAGGATTTGGTGCATCGTATTCATCATGAAATCGTTTGTCATGTTCTCCGAACATATTCTTTGAAGCCATTCGTGGCAAGCCTTGCCCATGGACGAATATTTTTTTGTTATTATAAAACAATTTTGTAGAATATTAGAACGTTTAATATGACTTTATTAATGTGGAGAATTCTTTATGGGGTTAGACTTTTGTTAACATGGGTAGGCGCAAAACCTTGCGGCCTCGCTAAAATGCGGAGGCTAAGCAAGGCTCATGTGCAGTTTGCCAATGATGGATCATTTCAACGGTGAGTTATAAATGACTGATAAAGAAAACGAGAAAATCATGCCTCCATTAAAGATAATGAAAAAGAATGAGGTAATGAATGATTTGCTTAAACTACTTGATCTGGTTCAGAAACATGCTGATAAAGAAGGATGTCAACATTGTCTTGACATACTGGAATCTGTCTTTGCATAGTGAAAAAGCTCAGTAGATAAACCGCTCCAATTCTTAGATTTTATAGGTAGCCGCGCCTAAGCCTGACACGCACTCAAACCATCGATTCAACTACGATACGATAGAATCCATCTTTGAAATATTCAGTATGTTTCTATGCATATACGCTTGCGTTGTCTGCCCGGTGATCCTAACTCTAATATTAATGACAATATTGTTACCATCAGGACTGTTGCCATTACGATAATTGTTCTGGTCTTATTCAATCTATTATATGCATAATAGATGTATAATATTGAATATTCTACTCATTTATTCTAAAAGAAGGCTCTAATATAGATAAATTAGGAAAAGTATTATTTCATTTATCCCTAACTGTAACTACAATTTGGAACATCGTCATACAACTCCACACCATCCGTAATTCAAGTTACTTTTTACATAGATTACGTTCCTGCGCGTGGTACTTTCGATCCTTATGTATTAGGACAATCTTTATCCAAAACTATGTGGTTTTAATGTACGTCAAACCATGCACCACCACATTGGTGCTGCTCTGGATGGAGTTACCTAGCTTGGCAAGGACCATTTTATCCTCCTAGTCTAGATAATTCCAGATGGTTAGGCTATTATTCTCACGTGTTTGATTTTGTCGAGATAGATTCTTCTTTCTAAAGAACTCCTAATATATTTTAAGGTCTTTATGCATAAGGAAAAGGAAATTATGGCATTAGTCATGGGAGTCGTAATCGCTGCTGTAGCTTGGCAAAGAAAAAACGAAAGAAAAAAAGCAAGGGAAATGAAGAGGGAAATGAAGAAAAGGAGGAAGAAAAATCGGTAATATTGAGCAAATTGCGATATATAATCAGGATAGATGAATTGCAAAAAATTATGGGCATGAGAATCATAAAAAATAGTATCAAAGAGAAAGTTGATCTAAATTAATTCAGATCGGATGAAGACGAATGTGATATAGCCAGTTAATTGAAGGTCCTGTTTTATTATATAGATCATCCCTTCCAAGTATCGAAATGATTTGATTCGATTACTGTTCTATTCATTGTAATGTATATGAGACCTTAGACAGATAGAGATGTGCTGGAACGTACAATCCATTTTCATATTCATATTTATATGACGATCAGATCCTGTTTGAAAAACGTCTGCTTGTGATATCAGCAGAGAGGAAGAATACTCTCTTACTATTTATCGTTTTTTGCATATTGTTGATTGTTGATTCCTAATCTGTGGTATATGAGATCAAATGGAACAAGAAAAAACATCAAAAGGTGCATAAAATAACAATGATCATGATGTTCTTTTTTGTTCGCGAATCTTAATCAAATGGAAACATGTCTTTTTTTACTTTCTGCACCGCTGAAGGTACTACATCAACAACTCCAATCTGTAATGCAGGGTTCAGAGCATCAAATGCAATCCAAGCTTCTTTGATTTTATCATCTTCAAAATGAAATAGGCTGATGCCCATAGTTTGAAATTTCTGACGTGTGCTTCGTTTCTTTTTATGCGTAGCTTGCAACACCCATCTAATAGCAATCTTGTCATGCTCTGCGACATTATCTACTATGTTAAATTGCATATCGGGAAAGATGCTACGCTCAAGTGAAATCCATTTCTTGAAACTCTTCAAACCCTTAACTTCTTTATATTGTCCATGCCAAACGAGGTTAGGAGCGGCTAAGTTCTTTAATTCATCAAGATTTCCTTGGTTTAATACTTCCTCAACGAATCGCAGAGCAATTGACTTGCTATTAGTAACAGACATAATAATACTAGGTAGCTGCATGCGTTATTAAATTTTCATTAAAAGGAAGTTATTATATGCACTATCTCAATCATGTGGAACCAGCGATAATATACGAATCTATAGTTCGAATCAAGAATTCAATAGACCCAAGAGGGTTTGGAGCTAACATAACATTTCTGAATCGATTGAAAGTTCCTATTTCACATCTTTTTTGATTATTGCTGTATTTTTGAAATTTCCTTCCTCAATTGTCGCAGTTCATTAGTTCATCATCCTCCTTACTGTCTTGATACAGTTCACGATGGTTACCCAGACACAGAGATTGCCATTGATCGTGCTATATAAGCTACTGGACGCATACCTACCATTGTACTCTCTGAACATGTACACTCTTACCAATGGTTTAAACGCAAACTAAGGACGAAAAAAAATTCCATATGTTGTAGCTGGAGCAGGAGCAGGAGCAGGAGATTATGCCAACACTCCATGGCGTCTTCACAAAATTAAATTAGATTCAAATGGTCACCTATCAGTGCAAGGCATCGGACGGCTCTTGAGAATCCGATATTGATGGCTCACAATGACTAGGAAATGCCTTCTTTGGATCATAGTAGATAATAAAAAGAAGAATCTGACTAGCGACTATTTCGTTGTACTATTCGCTGGTCCGTCATCGGATAAATCACCATTAGTCAATCAACGTTACACACGAAAATTACAATAGCATGGATACTTTGACTGATAGAATATCATTAGAAATTTGACTTTAACTCCATCGGATAGAGACTTAATTGCGCTTGTTGTTATAGTAGCAACAAGAATAATACTTAGTTGATCGTTGCCGAGGGAAGTTAAAGCGACATGAAAATCAGTACGGCTGTGTACTTTTTGCAAGATGATCTTAAAGTGCTTCGTAAAGTCCATTCATAGACACCTACTTCTACATGTATATTCTCCATATACATGTAGAATGTAGCTTACACTATATCCTTGGCTGTCAAAGGCACCATTCTTGAAGCAAGGCGCTTCATTCTAATGCCTAGGATTACAGATGCTACCAGCATTACAAGCCCAGCACCAAACATAATGTTAAATGCTTCTGGACTAGGATAGGTACCCTCAGTACCGTTGACAGTTACGGATATTGTAATTGATGATAGAATTACAGTTACCATGACTGGGCCTATAGCACCCCCTACAATTCTCATCATATTTGTTGCTGCTGAAGAAATACCAGTATATTCTTTAGGTGTAAATGAAATGTTTGTATTGTTTAATGTTAGAGGTAGAAGGGCTCCAGCGATACCAAATAGAAACAGGCCCCCATTAACAGCTTGTGATGTTGAGTGGAATAGTGTAAGTAACAAGAATGAAATGGCTGAAATTAGAATGCCAGGCACGAGTAGTTTTGTATTTAGTCCCTTTCTCTTTCCTATGAGTAATCCGAAGACCGGACCGAAGATCATCATTGACAAGCCAAATGCTAGCTGTAATAGTCCAGTATGAGTTGGGTCTAGTCCTAATCCAGAGGGAGGAGGTGCTGAGCCCAATTGAGGTATGCCAGTAATAATGAAATATTGTACTATACCAAACATCAGCATCATAATGTTCCCAGTAAAAATAATTGGATGGAAAACTAACTTCAGGTTTATTAACGGAGCCTTTACTCGCTTTTCTACAATTATAAAAAATATCAGAAAAATAATTCCGATGATTAGAGGTACTACAAAACTTGTGAAATTAGTGGTAATTGATCCACTAAAGGTTATCGCTATAAGAAAGCTAACTAAAGTCACAGCCATGGTTATAATACCCATAAAGTCTAGACGTTCTCTTTTAGGTTGCTTTTGCGCTTTGGTAGGAAAACCACCACGACGACTGTCTAATAAATGTTCATCAATTACAGTATCATCATCTTCATGTATCTTTTTAGTCTCATCTGTATGTATAAACCTCCAGCAAACAAAGGTCAAGATCACTGCAATAGGTGCTGTAAAGTAGAATAGACCCTGCCAGCCTGCACCTGCTGCTATTGGCGGTCCTAAAACACCGCCTAATGCCATACCTCCAGAATACGAAGAAAGGTATATGCCCATCCCAACAGGAAACTTGCCTTTTGGAAACTGATCTCTTATTATTTTAGTTGAGATGGGAGTGCTAGCTACAGCTATTCCTTGAAGCGCTCTGATAGCAAAAAGCGTGTATACATCTCTACTAAATGGTGCTAATATGGTACCTACTGCAAAACAGATCATCATTAACATTAGCATCTTCTTCGCTCCAACAAGGTCTGATAGCCTTCCCATGATGACAGTCATGACAGCACCTGAGACCATGTATGCTGTCATCACCCAGGATGCAAGTGACAATGAAACTTGGAAATGGTTCGCAACACTAGAAAGAGTGGCGACATGGCTGTGTTAAGAAATAGAAATATTACAATAGTGGAGCTTAGAATCAGAGCGGATTTCCAAGCGTTAAATGATATCTGTTCTGTAGGCATTGTAGAGGCACTAGCAGACAACTTATTGCAAAAATAACTGTCGCTTTATTTAAGATTATGTAATATAGGCCGAGAGTGAATGTTGCTGCCTGACTGGAGTGTGCGAACTATTCTGGAGAGACGATAATAAGTATAACATTTTTACGATTATCTTCATCAAGAAGGATAGCAAAATTTGACACGCTTATCTCAAGCTGCTCTTTCTAGACAGTGTTAAGAGGTTGTGAGACATAACTAGACTTTCATCAGACTAATGTGGGATGATATTTGAGACTAACAGCTCTGGATTCACCAAATCCTGATTTTTAATACTGTCAAGAATCGTAATAAATAATTTCAATTAAAAACGAAAATAGCCTAATACTTTAGGAGCTATTAAATCTCCGCGTTTTGTTCGCGAGATCAAGCTAAATAATTTCAATTAAAAACGAAAATAGCCTAATACTTTAGGAGCTATTAAATCTCCGCGTTTTGTTCGCGAGATCAAGCTGTTAATCTATCCTTATGCCTTCCAGTAATTCCAACTACCATCATTTCAATCCCACTTATAAGAAATGCAACTGAAATTATAACCCCTAGTAGGGGCAGACCAATATTGACAGGATGTACCATTACTATAAGTGATATTGCAAGACTTACAACGCCTACCCCAACTTGTATTGCTCTAGATTGGCCCTGGTTATCGCCTCTGATACCATGTACTATCCTTGAGATACCGCTAAAGAAAAGTGCTATTGCACCAAGAAGTATTAGTATCGCAGATGTGAATATTGGAAACTGCATTAAAACTATCGAAAAAGCTACAATTAGTAATCCAATCCCAATATTAACTAGACGAGATTTGCTGGCTCTAGAACTTGCTATCCCTGTGGCCACCCGTTCGATGCCAATTACGAGTAATATCACGGAAAGTACTATTATAATTGAAAAGATTGCAGGGCCTATGTATAGTATTATGACAAGGGAAAGTGTTATGCATATAGCTCCTAGAACTATCTGCAACATTCGACGCCAGGGAGGATTATCTTCTAATTTCTGCAATATTCTTCTGACTTAATTTTAATATTTAAACTCAACGAAAAGGGGTGGCATTAGTTAGTGTAATGTAGTGGAGTACAGGTATGTTATCAAAAAAAGAAAATATTGAATAGCAAAATAGTGATCAGTAAAGTGCGATACAGTAAAAAATACACACTTATATCTTATGGTAATGTAGAGAAATCTAAAAATGTTTGAAGTCGTCTTCCCATCAATCCGTAAGATTGTGCCTGCATTAATCGTAATAGATATGCAAAATGGTTTTGTTAGCAAAGGGGGTTCATATGATAAATTGGGAATGAACACTTCTAATTACAGGGAGATAATACCAAGGCTTAAGGATTTAATCGAATTCTGCAAGAACAAGGAGATTCCTATTTTTTACACTGAAGCAGTCAAGGAGGCTAGCGGAATTGACGTTTTGACAAAGATTCATAATTTTCTACCGAAATCGCGACAAGAGCGACTGAAATTTCCGATCTGTATCAGAGGCACATGGGATGGCGTTACAATCGACGAACTAAAGCCTACAGAAAATGATCATGTAGTTATCAAGCGAAGAGATTCTGCTTTCCAAGACACAGAATTTCGAGTCTGGCTTCAGAGCGAAGGCATTAACTTGCTAGTTTTTACTGGTATTGATACTTCAATTTGTGTAGAGACATCCTTAAGAGACGGATTTAATATAGGATATGATGTTGCTCTTATATCTGACGCGACAGCATCAGGACATAAAAAACATTATGAGACTACCTTGGAAAGAGTAAGAGAATACTATGGATTGGTAATGGATATAGATCGATTTAAGAAAGCAATTAATAATTTGGATAAGATAAGAAAAGGCGAAGTAGATTTACATAACATCCCAGAAGGGGCTTTGGATGGTTTTCTTGAGGAATTTAACTTACTGGATCCTAGGACGTTTGTCCTCACTAAATGAGCCTCGAGTTATTACTTTTATTAATGACATAGATTATCTCCACCTCTACCCTATACAATTTGCTGAGCCATTCATAAGTTAGATCTTCCTCATGCACCACGCATGTTATTATGACTGCTATCTAGATGTACATTAGATCCGCCTTGAGCTTTGGATTCTGAGTTTTACTTTGCGTCAACTTTATTAAAAGTAGTTGAATCCCTTTACCCCAAAGGGATTATATCTAGTCCAGGACTTTACAAGAATGCCAATCATGCGATGTCTTAATAAAAGTATGGCCGGTCCCTATGACACAGCATATTATGATGAAAGATAGTTAGACTATGCCTTCGGATGATGCAAATATGAAGCCTGTAATCTGTGCACAGACAATATCAAAAATCTGTGTTCTCATTTTCAATGTACAGAGAGCTTGTTCGACAATTAATAAAATCAAAAGCTACAATATTAGAGTCGAAAAATAGGGCTATCAGATAGTCAAGCATATTAAGATCTCTTTGGACTTGTTCAGATCATATGCAAGAAAAGGTACCGAATTTCCAAAGAGTGCTAATTCTACAAGGTGGCGGATCACTTGGAGCATATGAAGCTGGAGCATACAAGGCATTGTATGAAATGGTCACTAAAATGGACAATGAAAGGGGATTTAAGGGCAAACCATTGATAGATATTGTTGCAGGAACTTCCATTGGTGCAATAAATTCTGCGGTGCTTGTAAGCGATGTGATAGAAAATAGTACATGGGAAGGTTCTGCTGAGAGACTATACGAATTCTGGGAATATTTATCAAAAGAATCGTTATTGGATTACATTCCTGGCTTCACATATTGGTGGGATTTCTTTCACAATAAGGTTAATCATAAAATAGCCACAGGAGAGGCTGCAAGACGATATTATGCGACAAAAGAGTTTTCGGCTGTAGGAGTACCTACTGTTTTCTCTCCTTTAATGCCTCAACTAGATACAAAGTTTTTTGATCCTCAAAATATATGGTATAACTTTGACAGCAAACCATTAAAGAGAAGTTTAGAAAAATTCGTAAAATTTCCAATAGCAACAACTTTCGACGAGAAAGCCTCATTGACTCAACCAAGACTCATACTAGTTAGTGTTGATGTGGCAGAAGGCGCCACTGTAGTATTTGATAGTTATGAAAAGGAGGATGGTTCGAGAAGATACAGGATATGGAAAATATATCATTCAAGACGGCAAAGAAGTGGGATTCACTCATACTATAAGGTATAATGACGGGATTACCGCTGATCAAGTTATTGCAAGTGCATCAGTACCACTTAATTTTGGCTATATCCCTCTAGAAGTTGAAAGCTATAATCGCACTACCTCTAGCTACGAGAAAAATATCCGTTACTTTTGGGATGGCGGAATAATGAGTAATACTCCGTTAACACAAGTTGTTCTGCATCACCGGCATTATTGGCTCAAGAGAAAGGGTTTCAAAGACGTAGTTCCAAGGCTGAATATCGCCATAGTCAATGTTCATCCAGCAAAACAAGACACAATTCCATGGGACCATGATGGTGTTATAAATAGAAGAGAGGACATAACATTCTCAGACAGAACAGAACGTGAGGAACAGGCTATATTACTAGTATCGGACTTGGTTGATCTAGGAAGGGAGTTAATCAAGATTGCAAAAGATCATGGTGTAAGTGATGACATCATAAATTCCTTATTGGACAGAAAGACTATTAATCATGGTCTTGCTATTAGACCTAGAAAATATTCTGATATACTGATAGGACAATTTGAAATAGGAGATGTAGTGCGAATAAACCGCAAAAGCGATCAATACACTATATCAAATAAAATATTTGACTTTTCTTCCAAAACGATTAATCAATTGAGAGAAAGCGGATATAAGAATACCCTTGACCGTACTGATGTAGAATACAAGGGGGAGAATTTCTAATTATAATCAAATAGGATCAACGACATCAGGTAGAGGAACATTGTAACTAGGATGGTGTCGGAAGTTGAGAAAAATGTTTCTAGCCGTTTGTTATTCAAATAATTGAGAATGTCTTCATACATCACACGCAATTTCTGGGAGAATATGAGTTACGATGGATGATGGTACTGAAGTTGAAGGCGGATTTGGTGACACCCGTGTACTACTATATTGACATAATGAACTCCCAGTGCAAAAATCGAATAATATTTAAGACAAAGAAAATGGCGAAGAGCGATGAACGATATTGACGATGCAGCGATCCTGAAGAGGCTCGAATAACCCTGAGTCGGGATCTGTACCGAAGACACACACATGACTCGTGCTTTCGTTACCTTCATTATGTCAACATCATCTTCTCGGACGGCCCGAATCAATTCAATTTTGTTGTAGACAATGGTAACCCCCTTGAACCTCTATCCAACTTAAATGTAAACTAGGATGTCAGAATCACTAGAGTCCTAAGCTTAAGTAATGACTCCATTGCATCTATTCCCAACAACCCTATTGTGATGTCTTTTAGATCCATATTATGTATTCTTTCTAGTATACCCGCCAACGTGGCATACTTCTGTACGCAATTCATTTATCGTCTCTTCAACCATTTGATCAAGAGCCTTATTCTCCCCTATGAAACTCAATCTCGTAGCATGCGTCCTCAATACTGACTTTATAGGATCAATTAGCACTAAGACGCTAACGACTTCCTTCAGATCCATGTCCGGAATCCTTTCCAGAATGGCAGTGAATATAGGATACTTTGATACTTTGTCCTCAACTCATTAGTCTGTTCCTTCACCTTCTCGTGACTGACATCTGTGTCTGGAATACTCATTAATTCAAGACTCCAATTGCAGTAATTAAACATTATGGGAAAAATAGCGTAATTCCTTCCCTCATGACTTACCTGTCACTAATAATACTATATGTTACCAGAATGCGAAACGTGAGTATCATCGTATAGGAGAATTCAACGCCAGCAGAACTTATTATTACTAGAGCAACCAGTACGCTTACTTTCACTATCAATCTGCTAATCATTTTACTTATTGGCAGAGGTATTATATTCTGATTTTTATACTTGTTTGATTGCTTTAGTCACCGATTACTCAAATGACTGAATATTGTAAATGTAACGAGTTGAAAAGGCATTTGATTACAGTAGTATTCAATACTATAAACCTGAAAACGACCGAGTTAACGCAGTAAAAAAGACAGACAGTTAAGCGTGAGTCTACACCGTAATCAAATAGGTTCAGTGATTATGTGGATGTTTACTAACATTGGTATGAATCCAGATATCGATAATATCAGGATTCCTAATCATGCACTAGATTTTGTTTATGAAGTATCTAGACATGTACCAGACTTGGAAATTAACAGACTAATCAATAAAGACATTTACTTTTTTGGACTTATAGGTAAGGGGAACTTGGTCTTCTACTTGGCTTGAGAAGACAAAGTGGTAGCTTATCAAAAGTACTTGACAGAACTAAATAACCTGAGATGAATTCAAGTAGTTGCTAACCAAACAGTTGTACAGGCTCAAGCACAGGCAAAGCTTAACATAGCAAAGGCTGGTGGAGAATCACAAGCAATTAAAATTATTACATCACAGTTAAGACAGGACCCACAATATCTTCAGTGGCAGACAATCAATAGATGGAATGGACAGATGCCGTATTCTTTAGGTGGACAAGGAGGAGGGGCAACTATTTGTCCAACTCCGCTTCTCTTCTTACACGGGCAAGTACTACTTTCATCTGTTCCTTACTCTCATTGTATCCATCTTGAATTAGCTGGTCGGATTGTAGTTTTTGAAAAGTCAAATGTCTTATTTGAAATAGTATGACTGTCGTTCTTTCGTTCCAAACGAACAACAAAATCAACATCTATGTTGGCCTTTAGCAATTCCTCAAACCTCCAATGCTTGCCAGTGGCAAGATACACAGCCTTGGTTTCTTCCTTCAAAATCTCTTGTACTGCCTCTTTGCTCACACCCTTCTCTTCGGCTAATTTAATTAGTGACTTGGCCAATCTTATATAATCAGATATAAGAACTGCAACATTTTCATCAAATACTGTTCTGTCATGAAATATGATGTCATTCTTTCTGTCAACTACACCATCATAGTCAGAAGGAAGATAATCTTGTTTAGCTGGATGAAGATTTATTATACCGTATCTTAGTTTAGGTATATTCTCTTCCAATTTCCTCACTCTATACCAGTATTCTCTATGAGCAATTATAGTCTGCCTTAGCGGGGTATTAGTGAATAGTCCACCGTCCCAGAAACTGCGCAGACTCTTATTGGCGTTCGAAGAAGAAGAAGGACTATTACCATCCCCAGTATCTGCAGAGTCACCTTGCCCTCCCCCGACCAAGACACGGGTTTCAACATTTAGTCGAGTATAATCATAATTTACAGGAACCGAACAGCTTGCTAAGACAAAGTCTGCTATAATACCATCGTCGTATCTTATAACGTGTTCAAATTGTTCAGTATTCTCCTGATCCTTTGCCGAACCTACATATTTCAATCTACCATATCTACCGTATTCTGACTTCCTTGTTCCATCCTCCTTTTCGTAGCTATCGAAAACCACAGGTGTAAGATCCTGTACATCCACAGCAACTAGCAAGAGTCTTGGTTCATTATTCTCGAAGCTTGTGGAAATAGGAAACTTTGCAAACTTTTCCAAGCTTTCTTTTAATGGTCTATTGTCATAGACATACCATGTATTTGATGGATCAAAAAATCTATTGTCTGGCAAGGGTGTCTTTGGTATAAACACGTGGGGAACTCCTCTAAAAATAAATTCCTTAGTGCTAAAATATCTTCTGGCAGATTCTCCTGAAGCAATTCGTCTATCTAATCTACGCCAAGAATCCCAATAATTTTTAAAGTATGGTATGTTTTCAACAGACGACTGAGTAGACAGATATTCCCAAAACTCGACAAGCCTTTCGCCTGATCCTTCCCATGTTTTATTTTCCTTTACATAGCTTACTAGTAAAGCAGCATTTATTGCGCCTATTGACGTTCCGGATACGATATGAAATATTGGCTCGTTTCCTCTGCCTATTGTTCTAGAGTATGCAGAAAGTTCCTCACTGATAGCTTTGTAAGCACCAGCTTCATATGCACCAAGCGAACCGCCTCCTTGAAATATTAATGCTCTATTGATACTGGAATTCATAAAATCTTATTCACATCATCTCGTATATTTATTGTCAGGAGGCGGCGCTGCGTACTATTAATAGCTTGAATATAACGGATATCCATCGTCTTATCAAAGATTTAGGAATACCTGCGGAAATAGTATCTCTGTATCTCAATATTTGATACTTCCAAGCATTTACTCAACTATTTAGCACAATTCTAACTAGTAATATGTGAAGAAGATCTCGTGGTTGGTCCGCTGAGCCTGACATACTGACGTAGATTCCAGTTAAGCTACAAGATCAGCAGACTATGAATACCTCTGTGTTTATCTCTTACTACCATCATCTATCGTGTGCGCATTACTGGAGGAGGAGTCCATGTTCCGTTAAGAACATGTTCTCCTGGAAGATATGTACGCATAACAATACTAAATGTATTTGATACAGAAGTAGCAGGAGTGGCAGCCAATTAGATTCTTTATCTGCACCAGGACTAGCATGCTGTATGTATATATCAAGTGAGCCATCAGTGTTGGACTTCAATCCTTCAGTGTATTTGCCTATCTTGTAACGATTTATTGGGTTGTCTACAAACAATGACTTGTTATTATACATAGTAATAGACCAAAACGCATTTACTGGTGGAGTTTGTCCGGCGTTAAAGTGAATCGTATAGTTGTTAGCACCAGTTAAGGGTTTTCCCTCCATATCTGTAAATGTAATGGGGTATAACGCTTCTTGTGCTATGTGAGAACCTAATGCTATTTGTGTGACAGCAGCACGGAGAAGATAGTCAGTTCCAAAAACTCCTGCTTCAGAGACAGTAAGCCACCCATTGACTTTATTTCCAATATTTGCTACTCTTGCGTCTATCAACTTTTGACCTTCTGTAATACCCGTCTGTAGTGCTCGCTTTAATTGTATCATTAGCCTCAGTTGACGGTGTCTTGCCAGGTCCGATACCTATAGATGCAAGCTTTGTAACAAGGGCGGGATCTGGAGGGTTTAGTGGATTACCAATCATTGCTTTACCAATTTCATCATATATTTTGATACCTGTAGGAGCTATCAAATAGGGTTGAGGTCCAATTGGAACTTGTTTTGATGCGTAAGAGGAAACATTTGTTGTTGATGTTGATGGTTGTTGTACATTCGCTGCCGCAGTCTTTCCTTGGAAAACAGATAGTGGTTTAACACTTATCTTATCTTGGATTGCATGTGCATTGGCTAAATCAGATGGGCCTTTCACCAAGACATGGTTAATAAGCCATGCAAGGTTTGTCGGAGACCATATCTTTGTCATTCCTTGGGGAACCTGCCCCTTCCAGTCTGGTCCAGCAATAAGGTAGGTACCGCCATTAGATCCTGTAGCACGTGTTCCAAGATAAGCAAAAACATTTGTATACGCATCTAAGAACTCAAATGTGTGATATCTATCAGCAGGAACTGGGGGTACAACAAGAACTACAGGTTCTTTCTTAAGATCAAAGTGGACAAAACAGTATAGAGTATCAGAATTTGGACTGACAACGTCTGTGCTACTGGCATTTTGAAGGTTACGAGCACAGGTTATCGTGTTAGCAGGACCACGGCCAACTCCTACAGGTGGAACGTTTGGACTTGTGACGAAATCGAATTGTCTTTTCATTGTAACGGGGGAAAATCCCCATATGTAAGCAAGTGTGGCGATATCAGCAGGATTGTTTGATGATGATAACTGTGCCATCTTTGTATTCAGTTGTTCAATTGGAGATTGAGCGGAGCCAGATGTTGTAGCAAGGGGAGGAGAAGGATCAGCGGCATTAACTGCAGGTAAGAATTGCAGTGCATTGAAAAGTCCCGAAAAACATAGGCTAGCTAAAGAAAACAATATAATTGAATCTCTCATAATTTTTGATGTACTATAACTTTCTACATTAATAAACACAGGCTATACCACAGAGCTTCGCTATTTAACAAGATCGTTTGCATTGCCCTATGGTGTTGATGAAAACTCAATATCTTTTCTACTAGAGTCTATAGATCTACTGATCATCATTGTCCTCTAGGATGATCGAGATTGTCACAAGTGCATAGCGACACAGCGCAGGTCTAAATGAAAGTAGAAGCAAAACATCTTTTCCTGCATACATACTGTAATTAGTTAGTCTAGCTCATCGATGTTTGCGCTTGATATGCCATACCTAAAATTCATCCTAATAGTTTATGACTTATGACTTACTATGACTTATGACTTACGGCACAGGCTAACGAATCTTTTCATTATTATGATGATTTCTACATAGTCCTAAAATGGGAGATTTGATATATAGATTAGTCCCGGCTTAATAAACAGACACAATAATTAAATTAACTTTCATCTAGAGGTATAAATCATAAATCCTTGTAAACCACCTAAACAGGGTCAATCCTAAATATGTACAAATATCCCAGAGAGACCCTACGTTTTGTATCCAAATTAGAAAAATTACATATCTACTTTTCCAAGACGTCATCTCTTCCTTCGTTAATCAATTTATATCTAACAAGTATTCTCCTATTGATACCTATTAGTAGACCGAGAGAAATCATCAGTAAAAAATCAAAGGCTATGGTTGCTAGTTCTACCGTTGAATTATTGGCGTATATTAATCCTCGTCGGCTTGGTGAGAACAAACTGCCAATAAACAATATAGATATTATGATGCGTGATGCAGTTCCTATCACGTAGCCAAAGTGAATGTGAGTTCCACCCTTTACATAAATGGAACCAGACTTTGATTCCCTCCAGAAAGATATAAGCCGATTTGAATGTAAATATGAATAATGTTGTAATCCAAGAAACAGGATAAGATAAGGAATTAGATATAAACTTGGAACGCCAGCAGTATAAACTGAGTCAAAGATAACAATACCACCAATTGTTAAAAAGAAAACAGACTCTACTAGTATCTTTGGCTTTGTTATTTTCCTTCCATGTTTAGTCCATTTGATTCTGGTAATAATTACAATTATGATTACTATGCTGTAAAGTATTATCCTAACTATGTGAATTCCGTATGGTGCTATCGAGTTTTGTACGTCTGATAGATGGAGCTTTGTAGGATTCATATTGTCAACATTAAAAGCGTATGTAGTTTGTATTGCAGAGGGCACAATGAAAATGGTAACTATCGTTAACGCGAGTATCGACGTACAATCTTTGCCATAGTCATTATATTGCTTTTTTATTGTTATGTTACACCTTACGTAAGAAAGGTATCATACAATTTTAGATTTTCTATTTAATTTTCTATTGAGACTGATAGCGTGGTGATGTACAATTCCATTCTTGATCATCTCTTTGATCTGTATCTCGCCTTGTTCATAAACTAGTGCATTAGGAGGAGTACCCATTGGTAGGAGGAACGCGAGGGAACTAGATAATGTAATCCCAGCAAGAAATTGTAATGGAGACCAATGATTCAATGCAGCCATGCTTGCAACAACGGGTATGAATATAGCTCGCCGTTGCTGTATTTGACATTGTATTGCCTATAATCATTGTAATAGAAACAATAAGAATTACTACTACTGGGAATGGCAGAATACTTAATGCTGACAATTTGGTCCCCAGATAGTCAGCAAGGCCCGATGTTGTAAACGCCAATGACAGAGAAAGTCCTGCAACTAGGATAAATAAAACACCAAGCGGGACTCTTTGCACATCTGACCAGTTCAGAAATTTTTCAGTTCTATTTTTAGGTATCACAAATAATGATACACCACCAAAAATTGCAATACCGGCGTTTCAAGATATGAATCATCACCAGCCCAATATCGGGTTTATCCTGATTTCATCAGTCAGTAAGGCTTCGAAGACTGGAACGATTTTTGTATCATCACTAGGAAACAATCATCCTCGATTTCATCTTGGAATAAGTTGGATTGAAGCCAGTCATTAAATAAGATTTCAAACGAATTAGACGATAGTAAAGATGTACAGGTAGTAAAGATAGTCAAGTCTACTGACTATGGTGGACCAGACCGGAGGTTCAGAAATAGAATTAGGGGTGCCATCTGCGTGAGATGTTCTGCGCTTCATCTAACGTTCACATCAAGGCCAGCAAATTCAGGATGTGAGACAGGAGAATATACGCTGACTCTAAGGGCCTCTATCGACGGATATGAGCTTAAAACAGAGTCAGCCAAATTCAAAATAAATCCTACTTCGACTAAGAACCTATCCCAAAATTATCCTCCTGTAAATAAGAATACAACAACCTAAACATACTAACGCAAAATAGTTTTCTATCTTCTTCTCATATCTAACCAAAAGTTTCCTGAGCCTGTTGTGCCAGGAATTAGTTCTTTCAACTACCCATCTTCTTTTCGTAGTATGATGATGATTACCGCCCTTTATTATTGATCCCTCTCCTCTATGTCGAATGTGTGGAAGATATCCTTTCTTGATAACACCATTCTCAATCTCCTGAAAGTCATATCCCATATCAAGACAGAGGTTCTGTTTCTCTTTATTAAAATTATAAGACGGTCTTTTGACTACGATATTATCCAATGTGTTTATAGCAGCCTTCATATCATGTGTATTAGCTGCAGTTATAATAACAGATAATGGAATACCTTGTCCATCAGTTAATACATGACGTTTTGTTCCTAACTTGCCTCTATCTGTAGGATTAGGACCAATCAGTCATTTCCCCCCTAGAGGTGCCTTTACAGATACACTATCAAGTGATTGCCATTTCTCTGTACTTCTGCACAAACATATCTGCTCGAGTCATGTGATTCATTGATCAATTCGGATGGGAGCCTGACACGTGATGGAGATACAGCAGTAGGATGCATAACAAATGGAGCAATAATATCCGCCATCGGAGCTGAAATTCAATATGTCGGCTGGTTCTTTACTTGGTCTGCTTAGGGGTCTAGCACCAATGACAGGATGCGGTGGAATAGTTGACTTAAATCAAGTTCAGACTTCGCCTGATATTCAGCGTCTAGGACAATTCGCTGGACAGATTGGGGGCTGATTATCTGTGAATATGGAGGAGTTTATCCACTTATCACTTAATCACTTAATGAAGTAACTTCTCTTCTTTTTGGTCACTAAACATTTGTGTATACTAAAAGGGTGTGATGTGTGAACGAAAATATCTATTGTCCTTGGAATATTAGTGACAATAGTAATAGGATTGCAACTAGGGGTTCATGTTACTTATGCAGCCCAACTGACAGCAAGTTCCTATACTGATGGATACAGCAAAGGTGTTAGAGATGCAGGAAGAGATCTGCAAGGTTTAAACGGTCACGGCTATGATAGCTCATGTCCACCAAGACATACTTCAGTATTTTGCAGTGCATATGTGCGAGGAGATCATGAGATCCAGACGGATGCCATTGGTGGATCCTTATGAGAGGTCATGGTTTTATCAACCAAACTCAAGAGTTCATTGAAGGTTACTGTACATGGCTTCTGTATAATGTGAGAGAATGCACGTTGGTTGGGGGAAGCGACGCAGAGCAGGCAGATATTAAATCATGTGATGACGGACCGAACGGCGTGCGCTGGGCAGAACCTGGAAGTCTAGATGATAACAACACTACATTCTGGACTCCAAACTAGGCAGATAGATATGAAAACAATAATCATAACAACAATTGCAGTTATCATACTAATGATAGGCGCACAGTCGGCCTATGCGTTAAGTGAGTTTCAATCAGGATATAGACATGGGGTGGCTGACGGAAAACGTGATTATGTCTTCTTTAACTGTGATACAGGTAAAGTCAGAATATCGCCTTGTCTTGAGCCTACTACCTACATACATGAGCCAGGTAAAGGATTTGCATTTCATACGACCGAATTCGTTGATGGGTATATACATGGATGGTGTTTAGCACATAACGGCGGTGGAATAGAAGCAAATGATGATCCTGAACCCACTCTCGTTAGTTTTGATTGTGATTAAGGTCTAAGCTCTGCATACCCTCATCCAAGTGATTGGGTTGTACATACCGTATCGGCGCGCAAGCCAGTCAACATAGCCGTAATCTTTAACGATGTACCGCAAGACGGTTTTGGAGTATACCTTAGATTCAACAAGATAACTTGGCTTTCCAAGATTGGGTTAATGTAACTCAAAGCGGGCAGGCGTATGGATTACCAGGTAGCGGATTTTATGCGGGAAATAGGATCACTGTAAAGTATGACCAATTGGACAAACTGGAGATAGGTTTGTTTTCCCTGACCGATTGCCAGGGTCCAGTTCTTGATCAAAAGACGATAACACTAGGTGAAACGGGCGGCTTAAGTAGAACTCAGTCTGGCACGCGGAGTTCTACAGAGCAGATTTTTAGCTCGGGTGCCAGTTAGGTAGGCTTGTAGTCAGCCATGAAGGGCAGCAATACTGAAGTGCAGTTATTATATGCCCAATGATAGGCGCGCCTTAAGCGGCAAAGTGTATTGGCAAATCAGGCGGATACTAGAACGGGAAGAAGCTGGTATATGTGCCGACAGTTTAGATAGGCCTTTAATTCGGTCCAACTCATGATGAATGTCATGACCAATTCCTCGAACCTACACATAACCTACCTACACTTCCACCAAATCAGTATTACGGAGCATGTATAGAAACTGGGCCTAAATTAACATGTGATATTCTGTACGGCCTCTATCCAACGTGGTTGAATTTTCGTATAGAGCCGCACTCTAAGTCTGGCTTGGATACTGAAGGTACATTTCTGTGTATCAGTATTGTAATCAATGAATTTCCCTTGGCCTTGATGTGACTGTCCCGTTGTGAGGAGCTTGGGGAATCTAGACTTTAGGGACTGCGGGCTTGGCCACTGCAGGCTCTAATGGGGGGTTTAGCGCCTGCCGCTACAGCATGTTGCTTACATCAAGTGGCATAAGTAGCGGATTTGTTCAAACGGCGTGCGTGCAGGAGCACATTGAACAGTGAGGGCATAAGCGCGTATCAATGGCTGATACACACATGAAGTCTTACCTATTCAACGCACATCTATATTGAACTGTCAGTCTATACATCTGATGTCCCATTTGACATAATATTTATAATCTGGCACCACTCCTATCATATTATAACGCTATTTCCGATATAATTATGCTGGACGTGTTAAAAAATCCGACGTTGTCCGATGTATTAAACGTATTGCAAGTTAACGGAATTAGATATGTTGATTCGCATCGACTAATTGCTACTATCTATAGATATCGATTTATACTAGCGAAAGATTGTTTTGGAGTGTTAGTCTATGACAAGTGCTTATAGATAGAGGCTTGCGCTTACCGGTTTTAATTTGTATGTGATAGCTAGCATTGTTGGTAACAGGGGAACATGAGAAGGCGTGCGCCCGTGACTTAGACGTTTGGGCAGTGTGATATAATCAGTATCTATGTGCATTCAACTAAGCAAGCAGCATCACTAATTAATAGGACTAATTAAAAAGCATATTATTATCTAGTCTTTACCTGCGGTATTCAATACCTCATCTGAAAATATAAAGTCAAGGTTAAAGGAGATATGTGAGGTCAATGTATCAATTCCTTATATTATGAAGACAAATCAACTATAGAACAGTTGGGTCTGGCACGGCATAATTCTTGAGTAATACATCATCTCTATTAATGAGATCGTTGTCAAGAATCATTACATGTACGTGTGTTGAAGTTCCATCTAGGTGATTGATATTGATTAGTGCTATACCTTCCATTTCTTCTGCCCCACCGAGCAAGCTGGAGTGGTAGGGCACATTGCGAGAACCAAGAAATACTCCATTGAATGCGCTATACACACGTATGTCCTCCGTGAAATTTGAGGTAAGGTATAAGTGCCCGTTTCTAGAAAATACTCCACCTTGGATTTCATGAAGCGAGCCGTCTAGAGTGAGAGTAAGGTTTTCCTTAGCGGCAAAATTTATGGGGTCATAACAATAAATTTCATTCACAGGATCATCGTCTACTAATTCTAGACTTTCATCTAAATGTGGCCGGTTACCAAAGTTAGAGCTGTATAGAAGCCCATTCCATGGATTGATTGCACACCATGAAAAACTTCCTTGTTTAGGCGGTTTATCGTTACCTAAGTTGCGAAGAGGAAGAGCAGTCAAATTGGTATCAAGGACCCAAACTCTCGGCAGATGACCTGCTGCCTCTACTGGGACAAAGATTTTTCCCTCATGATACGCGGGAGTGCCTATATGGAGGTCATTTGGATCTTCATAATCTTCAGAGTGTTCCGGAAATTCCTTAAGGCTAATAAGTTCGAAGTTCAAACCAAATTTGTAGATTGCTCGTAGATCATGATTATTGCTTACCACAAACCAACTCTTTCCGTCTGTCGTAAGACCCTGGCACTCTTCTGTCCAATCCTGGTTTACGAAATTATCTACGTGAGCCATGGTCCAGTTTTCTATCAAAGGAGGGTTCATCGCATGCATTGCAGCCTTAAGACTCTTCGGAAAACTATCAAATCCACCTGGAAGAGCACCAACGGATCTCCCCGGCCGTGGTTCGCCGATCTTTAGAAGACCTTCACGTAGACTAATCATTTACACTTCATTCCTGTGGTGTTTCTTTGATATCACAATTGCGTGAATCATGTACCAAGTCTGATTCGTTGCACCAACTAGTACCGGATAGCGCTTCATCTTTTTTCATTGTAATGCGATCAGAATAGGAATCAATCTTTTTCCTGATTTTACTGCATGTAAAGCCTTGCCAATCACAGCTCCAAATGCTTTCGAACGATTCGTTGCTTTCATTGCATGTCCAGCAGTGTGTGAGGTGGTCAACATATCTCCTACTTTGATCGTTGATTGATCCGCATCAACTTTACAATAGACTTTACCTAGCACAGCTAAAGGTGCTCTTAAGTTCTGTGATTTTTTCTTGTCTAATACAATCCCGGGTTTAAATCTCCTCCACCAGAAATAACTCCTACGACTCTCTTGTCGTAAGCTATTAAACTTTTTTGTAATTTTCTATCGTTACCTATGATCATAACAGTACCTGGCTCTATTTCCTCTGATTTAGAGGAGGATACGTCAAATTCCTCTGCACAATCGGCATTAGATAGTAGAATGTCCCCAGCATCACCGTCAAGAAGAATAGTCTGTTGGCCACTAGCCTTTGTAATTCTTAAAGAACCTCCTTTGTTTCCCTTGCTAATAGGCCCAATCCGCATACCTGCAGTATCGGCACCGACATGAAAAATATCTGTCCCTTTGTTGTCGCTGAGAATAATTTGACCACCTGAAGCATTTAGATCAATCCTGGGAAAGTTCAATCCCTCAATACCCAGATCGATTCTTTTAAGCGTTATTGAACTATTCTTCGCATCCATACCTATTGATGAACGAAGGTTCCGCCGAAATCCTTCTGTGCACTAAGTGAAATACTACCATCATTACCCCTTAACATAATAGAGGCCTGATTCTCAGCCTGGATATCGTTTGCTTCAGCCGGGAAAATTCCGACGTTACCATTTTGTCCATTACCACCAAGCCATAAATCACCACCTGTTGCATCAAGTACCAAAGTTGCCTTGTCTTTATACCGTTCGGGTCCCGGCGCCATTGCGGTAGAAGGAAAAAGAATCACTTTGGCGTTTGCGCCATTACCGCCAAAATAGAACAATCCGTTTGAGCCTAGAGACGCAGTTCTATGAGTCACATCAGCAGGACCACCAGGTGGGTAAAGGTTTATGCTTCCCGCTCGCTCCATTCCCTCCAAAGATGCTCTGGCCATCTTTCATTAATCTTATGACAGGACTAGGTAAAGTACCTGCTGCCCTCCGACAGCAACTACTCGAACTTCATCAAAATCTGTCATATGATGAGGCCCCAAGCTGTTACGTCTGCTTGTATCCTACTTATCAAAATCATCGCCTTTATTACTAACATCCTTGCTTAAAAATGGTTCTATGTATCAGAATCTAATTTTGCTAGGCACTGATGATACTTACCTGAAGGATATCCTATTAGAGAAGACTACCATAGAAAAGAGATATAACTTAACTTGATGCCGATTAATATAGTAGATTCCGCCGGACCCAAAGAAAGATGGCCTCCGAAAATAAAAGGAGTAGCAAATGTGATAGCACTAATCAGGATGATAAGACAAAAGACATTAGAGTGAAGATTCTCCAGAAGGTACTAAGTCATAACCGTGTCCAGATGCATTGGGCATTAGATTTAGTGAGGTAAGTATACGTAAAATTGGCTCATGAAGAGCCGAGCAGAGATCCTTTAAAACAAGTGACCTGCCCAACTTTCTTTTCCTGTGCGTATGTCCAAAGTTATGGAAGTTGCTATTTTAGATATACCTCTTGGGATCTACAGCTTTTTAGGCAATACTTTTATCAACTGACTGAAAGGTATAATACGATAATAATGTAGATGATTGATTGTTAAATAGTAAAGTATTACAATACTCCATTAAGCATCTCATTGGCATGACCTCTACATCTTGACTTTTATCCACCATTTTCGTACATGCCAAGGGATATTGCTGGCGTCGCTCTAGACGTCGCCGTGTCCTAGATAGATAGATTCTCGTATAGAAATCGGAGGAGTTAATCCAAAATTTGCTGCGATCGCACGAATGTTCGTGGGAAGATAAATATTCTTATTCCTAAGCGCTTTTCTGAGACTATAGCCTACAAAGATACCGTCTATCGCAAACATTTCAGAGTCAATACCACATTCGCCATATGCGATACGGAAGAATCCACCTTCCCCGAAACCTCCCCAACTGTTTTTACAAATCCAATATCGTTCTATATCGTTATAACCTACAACAGAGACACAATGTCCGCCCTGCTCATCTCCAGTCACATGTGAATATATCCCTTGCTTATAAGCATAGAAATCCTCATACACCGTAAAACATGCTACAAGCGGTCCTTTAGTAGAGATCCAATTCTTCATATCTGATATAGATGACAAGATATGCCATCCACTAATTCTGGTTAATCTGCTCAGCGAATTTTGACACAAATTTGAGCAATCCTGATCCATCCCGATATATGGATAACATGCTTCGTCAGCAACTCCACTGTTCAGAAAATAATCCAAGGCGCTTTCGGTGTCCCAGCCACTCTCACAGTTTCTATCGTCATTGCGAGCGTAACAATAGAACAATTGTGCTTCTGAGTAGTCTACATCTAGGATAGGATTATTGCGTTGTCTTCTAAGCGTTCCCTCTGCAGTCGCAATAGTACCAAACGCCACACAAGAACCACAATTTCCTTGATCCTTGACCGTTGTAATAAAATTTTGACCGGCTACGTTTCTAGAATCATATGTAATTGGAAAACCACGTGGGCTAGGTGCGCTTGTGAGAAAGAGTACTCAAGTTAGCCTGTGCAATATTCTCTCTTTCATGAAGTGGCTTATGTGTAGGACGAGGAACATACCCAAGCAGCCTCAACAATTGCGTTCTTGACATCTGTGTAATAGGGTTATCTGCTCCCTCCCATCTTGCTTGGGAGGCCGATATAGCATACTTTACAACTTGTACGTCGACAGGCATGAGTTGACATCTTTCTCCAAAATTATTAACCTTTCGCACGAACTTATGATATCGGGGATTGTCTTATTCTAAGTTATATCTTGAAAGCAGACTATATGACTCCCACTACTATTACCAATATTCTAAATTTTGAAAGATTGGAAAGACCAAATCCCATGTTAAGAATAATTTATATTAAATTTGTGGACAACAGTTGTAAGAGATTTTGTGATATCCTATGAATCAAATATCAATGGATGGAAGTGATAATGGTAGAATATTCGATATAAGCATTGGGCAATTGATAGACTATTAACCTTAAAGAAAATCCCATGACAGGATATCGGTGGAAACTTGATCGATTCAATGAAGAAATCATTCTCATAAAAGATTCAAAGTATTCTATACATCCAAATTCTAGAATCGGCGGTGGTGGTATTCGAACCTTTACCTTCATAGGACGATCTCCGGGCAGAACAGAGATCCATTTTAGTCTTAAGAGAGATTGGGAGATGCAGAGTACTATTGATAAATTCCATGTATCTCTTAAGATCATATGAACTAGCACTCATATTTTATGAACTTCGTACTTACCACATTGTGTTGCGATCCGCTCTTGTCGAATACATAATTCTTAATTTTCTGAGGCAACTTTAAGGCATAAAGCTCGATGCCGATATGTTATGGCCTTGCGTAGATTAGCAGGTATCTTTCTGAACTCGAATCGGTTGACCAACCACATGTACAATTCGCTACAGATTGAAATCATATGATTGGACAATATCATGAAAAAAGAGACCAGGACATGCTTGAGAATTTCAGTTGTTTATGTCGATTAAGAATAATCTACTCCAAATTTATCTCGACAGATGTATTCTATCTTGCGTGATTATCGGCATATTTTAATTTGATAAGCTATTCAGATAGTCACTACTCACCTATAAAACTCATATAGATAACAACTACAATTAAGCCGTTATGCAGCGGCCAAGATGGTAATAGTACTTCCAGTAGTATATGATAAGAATCATTCCATTGAAAGTGAAACAAGCTATTATACAAAATATTTAGGCGGCTATAACTTAATACTTGGAGACCAGAAAGAAACGTAACTTCACATGTGAGAAAGATTGAGTCGGTATGTTTGATCCTATTAGCAAAGGCATAATATGAGAATATGGTCCAGCCAAACATCTTCTTAGGCAGGAGTTCGATATAATACTGAACTTGTTAAAACTGCAGTCAAACGCTGTCGAAAACAATTACAACAGTACAAAACTGAGGATCTAGGCAGATAGATAAATGCCTCATTAGTAGCATCTATGAGGCAGCCTTTGCAATTAAGAAGAGAAAGTAGATATTTGAAGACGAAAAGTAGGAAAGGTGAAAGGAATTACGAAAAACAAGTTTATCGCAAAGCAACGGGAGGAAATTAGCGACTTTATAGAGCCCATGCACAAGCGTCTTCTCCTAAGGCGAGAGGCAAAAAGCAATATTATTGTGCATAGATTTCAAAATGTTCTGGCGTGTCTTGGTACAAGTTTTCTCAGGTCTAGGTCTTGCTCTTTCGGCTGTCGGATTCAGCAGTCCCATCCAAAACGTCTAGTTGAATTATTGGACTTGTCTTCAACTGCCTCCTCTTATTTTCTTACATTGATATGTCATTATATGAACATCATGCTGACTCTAGACATTCTGCAACTGATTGTGCCTGTGAATCACAAATACTTTGTATCAGCGCTAACTCAATCGTGAAATAGAAATCTAGTCCAGCTGATGGACAAGCTTGGTAGAGTAGGATAGATAATAATAATTAGGACATAGGAGTGCTGTTTATTAGAGATTCCATGAAGAGTTTTCGTGACACTTTGACCTGCTCTGGAATATCTATACCAATAAGTCTGCGACAATTAGCAACACAAAATGGTTTACACCTTCCTATCTCTTTGGAAGGGCTGATAAAGACGATAATATCTGCGCCACGATCATTCTACATTGTAGGACATAATCCAAACACAATTAGTGAAGTTATTTCTGCACTCAACTTGGGCGCAAATGCGATAGAGCCTGATGTGAACGTTTACAAGGATCATCAAGATCAAACTCTGTATCAGTAAAACCTGTAATTGGTAGCGCGGGAATTCCGATGCACCATCTTTAACCGAATACCTAACCGACCTACGGAATATTTCAATCCGAACGACCCGAGCTCTCTCTAGTGGTTTTTGATTGTAAACCAAAGGTAGTCGGATCGGCACAACATGGACAAACCCTACTAAGCACAACTCGGAATATTTTGACATCCCAAACCAACATGAATGTGATCATTTCTGTCCCCGATCTTTCACAGACAGCGATCTTCAAAAACATAAGAATAAGTCTAGGACCGCGCGAAGGATTGATGGTCGATTCGGAGAACGATCCTATTGCCGTCTCCAACTTCTTCATTGAAGCGGGAGTGACAAACCAGTGTTTTGGCAACGGTATCTCATTTAGTTCAGTGTTGGGACCTAACGTTAGGCCCTCTATGGAGAGAGCTTGTGAGTTTTAGGCCGCAACTAACAGAATTCGCTTCATCTACGTCTGGACAATAAATGATAATGATTTAATGCGAGAATACATCCAAATTGGTGTGAATGGCATTATCACTGATGATGTGGCTAAACTACACAATATCGTAGGAGGGTTTCAGCCTGTTATTCGAATGGCAAGACGCATCGATAATCCGTTAACACCGTCCGGCTTTTCATATGGATTGAGTATTCACACTGGAGACATGGACATGGCAGGAACCGATGCAAACGTGATGTTCACACTCACTGGGCCGAATGGTTCAGCTACAGTCAGCGTCGATACAAATTTGCCTTATAGGATGGAGAGGAACGATTGGAACTATATAATCCTCAGAAGTCAAGACCTCGGAGATCTTCAATCCATTACCGTTCAAAGCGATAACGAAGGCAACGCGCCTGACTGGTACCTTGATACTATCGTTGTGGAATCTTCCTGCTACGGTGTGTCCAAGCGGGCAAACTTTAACAAGTGGATTGATACGACATCTCATTTTACCCAACCACTGGTTTACGTACGGTAATACAAGTCAGCATATAAAAATATTCTTCATATTTGGTAAAAAAATCGTTTGTCTCCGCCTCTACTTGACAAATATACATTCAAGAATCAAAGGAAGACGATGCAAACCCCACAAATCCTATATGAGGATAGGATGCCAGAATTGTTTGTAGAAGATGCGGATACGATAAACCAGATATTTGAGCGTGTTTTTACAGACATCGATAAGGAAACAAAGGACAAACTCAAAAAACAGTAGTTACCAAAAAGAAAATTGCTGAGGCCCCTGAAAGAATTAGAACGATATGCGAAAATTTGGTTGAGCATTACACGACACATATAAAACAAAATGGTTACAAAGTAATAATAGTTGCAACCTCGAGGGAGGAGCCGTTACTTACAAGAAAATACCTTGACAGGACAGGTGCACCCAAGCCGAAAATCATCAACGTCCCGATGGCGGTTGGGGCCCTACACACGAAAGTGGGAGTGCGATTATTCCAACTTGCCAGGTATTACACCTACTCAGTGTGCTCAATCATTTTTCTGATAACTATCAGAAAAATATTCGATCGGCCTCAATCGAATTTCTCAGAAGGTTCTTTCAAACAAGAAGTTGAGATGAACTCTAATACTTTTACTATTTCAATAGTATTAGCCGTGTTAGGTGAAATTGAAGAATTTCCTTTCAAAATTATTCACACCGGTGTTATTTTTATCAATAGATGAGAAAATTCTGATGGCAGTTGGCGCGCGTCTCATGATAAACAGCATACATAAATTATATCGCCATACTATGACGTCGATCTACACATAGGGCGCAGCAATTTTGATAATATTTATAATCTGATATATCTTTCATATCTTATTATAACGCGGGTTAAAAATCCATATAATTCGATGTGTTAAACGTATTGCTTTTTAACGGAATTAGTATATTGATTCGCATCGACTAGCTGATACTATCTATAGATATCACCAATTAATAGTTGACGGATATTAAGTTCATCACTAGTCTTGATAGTTTTATCTGTCAAAAGGATCAGCGACGATGACATATGAATTAGAGGATCACCAAGTGGCGTGTCTGTTACCTGAGCGACGATGACAATGTTCGTGTCATTATAATACAATTAAGGTCCATCTGACCTATGTGACACTTTAGTAGGAGCGAATTTTGAACCACATACAGCATTGATTGCATTTCAACTATCTGACCTATCTGACACCGAACCTGGACAAGAGCTCTTTGCAGTTTACCTGTCAATATTCATTTAGAAGTAAACTCCTTTCCAGGGGTGGTTCACTATCTTCTCACCAGATTCGGTATCGATGAAAACTTCCCTTTTTTCGTCACTAATTTCAATGTTATATGTAGGTCTATGATATAATCGGATGTCCCGTCCTCAAATATCAACTTAACGACAATTGAGAACTTCCACGTATCATCTCCTTGTGGATCCACTCTGATACGAATAAATCCTTTCTGTATCCTACTTTTGGTAAACCATGGTCCATTCACTTGTAATGGGTATGGGCCATTGGTTGCTTGTTCGACGAACCCGCCGTTCCTAGGTACGTGCACATACGGTTTAGTAGAAAAGTCACTGTCAAAATGTAGAGCGTTTTCATTACTTAAAGTATTAACGTCAACTGTTAGATGTGTATCATCATCTTTGTCTTCGCCTAGAGTTTTGAATGCTATTGTAGCAAATTGTCAATACCGGATCACCACGTTCACATGAAGGATGTCTAATTAATGGGAATCTAAATGTCCTAGCATAGATTTGTTCGGGATCACTGCTGCGTCGGTCTGTCCACGAGGCGACGAAAGTTCCTGAGTAGCCAGTAAGCCCTAAGTATTCACCATACTGACTCTGATGACTACCAGGGCTATTTTCAGTTTCATCAGTTAGGCTAGAACTCAGACTGATTGGTGTACCTCAAGTTGCACCTTCGTCTTCCGAAGTCTGCATCATGACGATGGTCTTGAGGCGATTGGAATCGGCTTCGGTAGTGTAATATACGACTACTAGTCGCCCGTTGGTTTCATCTACAACAAGTCTAGGGTGAAACTGGTCACTCAAAACTTGACCTGGGTTACGGTTAATCATAATAGGGTCAGGTAGCCAAGTGTTACCATTATCAACAGACGATGAGAAGTAGACACGTGTCTTGCAGCGAGAAGCGACATTAGTTCCTGGCTCATTACCGGGAGAATCACAACCGCTCTCGCCAGTAAGGTCAGTCCAGACAGCGTAGACTAGACTTTCCTTACCCAAATGGAAAGTCTGATACGCCGCGCCAGATATGGAGATGACACTTTATGATTTTCAAATGACGGAATCGTGATTGGTATATCAGGCGAAGCATGGCTGGTCGCAATTCTCACTGGAGTAGAAAAGGAGAAATTTGGTTGGTGGGGTTTAGGATATCTTTGAGAGTGTGGCGCACTGGCAACAAACAAACTCTTGCTTTCAGTGTCATGCCAAAAGGCGAAAACGTGAGACGAGTTGGTTTTGATGTCACAGCCACTCGCAATACCAGTAGTCTCAGCAATACTGACTTGCACCTGATTTAACCATTTTCCAGATATATTGTCACGACGCTTAACAAAGACGGAGTTGTTATGACTCCAGATTACGTAGACATCATCCTTGTTTCTTTCAAGAGAATATTCAGGATGGTCGAATCGTACATGTTCGTTAACCCATATATTTCGGCTATGGTTAACCCACATCTTCGGGCTTCTGACATTATTATCTGGTTGATTATCAGAATAGAATGTGTAATCTGGTTGCCAGGTTATACCATTGTCTGTCGAATAGTAACACCTCAATTGACCGCCCGCCATCATTAAACTGTCTATCAGAAGATCCAACAACAATTACCCAAGCAGTATGGCTAAATGTCATTTGATTAGACGTAGAAGTCCAGTCAGCAGATGGATTAGCCTGGACAACATCATTTGCAAAAAAGGCAAATCTATGAATGATTCTGACCAATTAGCCTGATGCATTCGCATAAAATATCCTTACTCTGCCTAGCGCTCGGATCGTTAGCGGACAAATAAGGAGACATGTGTTTGTGTAGTTGATCCCGATATCTGGCTCGTTAGTGGGAGCAGTTCCAACTGACGAAATCTGGACCTCTTCAGCAAGGCTCATGGATTCATTCCTCCCAAATATACAGATTCCTAATTGCAGACCTCAAATTATAACAAATTCAATGGTAAGAGTCATTTTATGCTTTCCAAAACAAGATCCTAATATTTTATCTTTGTATCGTAAAATCCGCAGAATATTAGAATTAGTATAGTTACAAAATTGTCGAGATTTTCTCGGCTCCCCATCTCTATATTTATCTCCTTACGAACTACATGATCCAAATTCTCCACTTGGGAACATGCTCCATTAACAGTAACAACATAAACTAAACTAAAATATTTTATAATCTACTGTCTTTGTATCGACGCTTGGTTAAAAGGAGTTATTGCCAGATCGCCTACTCAAGAAATATTGCCCATAATAGTACCTTCAGTATGAAGAGTGCTTCATTATCGATACAGAACTGCCCTTGCTTCCAGTGATGCGTGCTACGTAAGATCAACATGGTCATTGATGAGATAACTGTATCAGAATATTGTAGAAAGCAATCTATAGACACTTCAATATCAGTATTCTTCGTGGCCATATAATGCCCTACTGCTCCCCCTCCTTGGAGTAATTAAAGCCCTCTGTTTTTCAGGAATGATTTGGTCCTTGGAAGTGTTTAGAATATTTTTTCTCTGTCATTTAATATTCCTTTAATAAAATTGCTCTTCTAATTTTTATACTACCTTATGATTTCTATGTGTTATTAAAATCTCTGCTGCTTATATTTCATTATTAGATCGAATGACAACTGTAGTTTATTATCGATTAAAAATAAGAGGGAGGGCACATGCTTCACTGTTGGATGCATCCTATCATATATGACATT
Organism: uncultured Nitrososphaeraceae archaeon; assembly: GCA_963765895.1. GTDB lineage: Archaea > Thermoproteota > Nitrososphaeria > Nitrososphaerales > Nitrososphaeraceae > JARBAU01. Next base: position 39,496 of record CAVXZB010000061.1, read on the forward strand.
TCCGACACCCGAGCAGTGGTAAGTTAATAGGCAGGATTTCCGTTAGCGGTTATTATTATAACAATCTGACATATCTGACTTATATGACACCAGCATGGGCAAGCACAGTCCTTAATCTGAAGAGCGCCGCTGAAGACTATCTGACCCATCTGACATTTCCATAATAGATTTCTAGATGTACATTGAACATACAGTAACTCCTGCTATCTACCTATCTGACCATATGATCATATTTGGCTCGATTGACATTGCCATGGACGAACTATGAAATAAGACATATTTGAATAGCTGGATAGAGAAGTTTGTTAACAATGTCCTATTTTTGTCAGGTCAATATGGTGATAGATTATCTGGTTGGACTGAAGGTTAAGTTATCCCATGACTTTGCATTTAGCCTGAATATTTTCTCAGCCACGTTATCGTGTTTATCACTATTGAATTGAATATGAATTTCATATTCCATACCAAAAGATAGAGAAAGTGTTGCCATATCAGTCTGTGTAATGCCACTGAGTAATGATGAACAGAAATATGAATTGACTTGGAATTCTCAAATGAAAAAAATAGCAAAAGTTCGTCATGTCTGTCTCTTGGTATAGTTGTAGTCATATTATCGTAAAATAATTTACCCATGTAGACGAAAGGCAATGCATTCATGAATCCGTCTCGATTAATGCTTTGGAGTGATGCAATGTGACAATCTTTTGGGAGAGGATTCCAGACCTAATCTCCATCGTAACGGACTGGCTTTAATTGGGTTTTATTCCTTATCAAATTGACTTTGGCCATGCAATTTTTGGCAGTCCTAGATAATGACAAATCTTCTCCATCGATAATCCTTGTTTATTACGGGCAGACTCCAAATGATTCCATTAAATTCCTCAGATTCATCACGAAGAGTGGTTAGCATTATATTGTTAATTCTGTTGGGCTTTAGTGACCGCACTTTATGTATGGTTTGATAAAAAAGGTAAAATTTTCTCCAGGTTTGTGAGGACTAATCCTGCTTCTGATGCCATGATTCTGATAATCACAAACCTGCGGATATTTAAATGAATTATATGAATCCAAGATTAACTTACGGTTAACAAGGATTTTATATTAGGTCGTATCGAATTCCATTTAGCAATCTTTTTAGCAAGAGACACTATTATGACTAATTATTTTGTCTCTCCTTTACACAAATGTCCTCTCATGTAATATACATCACCCTTTTGTCTGCAATTTTCACAAGCCCAAGTATCAGATCGTCCAAGTCTGAAGATTTTGCGGGATTCCTGTTCTGAGTTAATTTGTGGGTCTGCGATCGTGTCAGATATGTCAGATATGTCAGATGGCCGATGGATTTGTTCATTAATCGTAACATCGGCCAATTTATCGG
>CAVXZB010000062.1:0-17024 GCA_963765895.1 uncultured Nitrososphaeraceae archaeon
CAATAATCGTCAAAAATTAAAGCGCTAGTAATAGTTCATTATTTTTATTATTTGTGGTGTATCTCTCAAAATATGGAGATATGTGCTATTTGATGAGAAGAGTATTGATAAAAGCTAAGCACTTTGGTAAGTGTTCCTTAATCGTTAAATATGCAATTCTGACATCTATTTGCCAAGAGCTTACATCAAATGAATGAATTCTATGCTTTATTAATAGTTGGAGTCTTGACATCAGCTCTGGTGGTGTTAAGCTTATTATCGCAAGGTAGTTCAACAGACATTCAATCTGTGACACGCAACATCGAGAATGGAAAATTAACGTATGAGATAGAGATTGTGAAAAATAATAATCAGTACTTTGATGTAATCGTGGATCCAAACATTGACAAAGTTACAAAAATTAATGATACATCATAGTCATCAAAATAGGTTGTTTCATTATTTAGTATATCCAGGTGCACCGTTAGATTCATAATTCATAGAAGATAAATTATAGATATATTAGAATTCAGATACAATCGACTAAATTTACAATGCTTAGTTACAAGAAATCGTATGAGATTCGTAGTTCATCTATTCCCCAAAACTCTTAACTGCATTGGTGCATACACATTACCTTGTGTATTGCCATCAAAATTTATTTTTACATAGCGAGTTGTGACAGGAAAATCAGAAGAAATATCGTAAGACTCTTCCCCTGAAACCGCTGCAGTATTATCATAGTATATAGGTTTACTAAAGTAATTTCCGTCCAGGGATGTCTGTATGTTAAAGTGATTCACAACTTTGTCGCCATTGCTAAATTTTAAACTCAGCGAACAAATCGACATCTCCTGCCCCAAGTCAATTATATATGATGAATTTCCCTTCGCTGATTCTATTGAAAGGATGTTACTGATACTATTTACAGTTATGTTCTTATCGCTAGTCGCTGGCTGATAATTGAAGTTACCTGGATGTTCTAGCCGTCCTCCTGGGCCAGATACTTTAGCAATTCCAATATTTTTATTCGCACATGTATTTTGACCTATTTCATTAGTATTTTTCGCGAAAGTCGTAGGCATCATGTCAACGCCTAATTCGTAAGACACGTATCTGTAACTAGAATTATTGGTCGAATTGACATTAGCGTTCTTATCAATATTGCTACTGCCCAAAGCATTATGGTTAGGAAATATGGCGTGGACTTCAATATTCCATAGACCATGCATCCCGGAGAGCTTAAATTTGTTATCAGATAACTCCTTTAGTGCATGTAACGATGGGATATCTGCTTCATAATCCGCAATATACGCCTTTATGCTTACAGGATTTTCACTAAAGTCGATACTTACATTGCCTCCTTCCTGTACTGTTAATACAGGAGTAACGTCTGCGGAAGGATATATGATCTTGGTCATGTTCTTGCCATCAAAATTAACAAATGGAATCATTTCATAATTTTGATTACCATAGATCAAAAAGGCCTTGGGCACAGAGAGTCCATTATCTGCAGCAATCCCATAGGCACTTTGCGTTAAAGAGAAAAATGTTGTTGTGGGGCAATTAGCCCAAGCCACGATAAAAATAAGACATACCGGTAACAATATTGCAATGATCATCAAATTGCACTCTTTGAATTTCGCATTTTGTTCTATTGCCTTGCTCAGGAGTGCACTGCCCAATCTAGATGATTTCATATCATCCTTACTGTTAGGCTAATGCTACTGATATTTAGACAATTTCGAATTTGTTACCAGACCAATACTCTATAAAAGTTTAGTTGATAATGTAGTAATTCGGATTGGAACTAATCATGTGTAATATACTTCATATTCTGCTTGATAAATGCCCCTGTGGATAGCGATAATGGTTTGAAGGTTTGATGATCGTCCATCCTACAGTCACGATCACATTATAGTTCGATTCATTAGATATAATTAGATGGTTGAAACATTAGGTGATATTAAGTGATATAAATATCGAACTAGCATAAATAGTTTATTTCTACATGAGCTCATGAATTGAGTCTTGCTTATTCATCAATTCTACTGGAATCATCTATTCAGTATGAGTTGCTACGTGTTTTACATTTGACCATTGCTTGTGATTTCATAATTCTTGATGAGCGTATTACTAACATACCTAGAGTGTATTGAATGAGTCCAGAGTTAGTATGGAGCAAGACAAGGATGTCGCATTAACTTTGGTATTTACACGATTAACAAACATACCTTTGTTTGCAGGACTTGTTACAACTTTAATTTTGACAGCACTTGTAATAACACAAAATAGTCAGGCATATTCTATACCTTCTAGTTACAATATAACGCAACAACGTCAATATGATAGTAGTAAAGTTTGCAAAAGTGTTCCGATAATAAGATTGACCTCAAGTGCAAGTGAACGAGGTAATCCACCAATTAATGCTATAGATAGGAACTTGAACACTCGCTGGTCAAGTAATGCTGTCAACAAATACATTCAAGTTGACATGGGTTCAAATAAAACAATTTGTGGTCTAAGTACTGCATGGTTCAAAGGAGACACTAGACAGTACTTGTTTACAATTTCTACTTCAGTTGATGGATTAAACTATTCAAATGTCCTTCAGGGAAGTAGTAGCAGTCATACGCAGCAACCAGAGAACTATCAAATTCATAGCACTTCTGCTAGATACGTAAAGATTACTGTCTCGCGAAATACCCAGAACGATCGGGCCAGCATAAGCGAGATCACAATTTATGGACTAGATGCATCTACAAATCCACCTATTTCTGTAAACCATGCGCCTACTGTTAGGAATGTTACTGGCATTTCAACACCCCAGGATAATGCTGTAGCTATTCCAATAGTTGTATCAGATCCTGACAAAGGAGACAGTGCAACGATCACCAACAAGAGTTCTCCTGTGCATGGAAAACTAACGCTTGGTCCAAGCCAAAATAGTTTTGAGTACACGCCCATATTAGGATATTCAGGACAAGATAGCTTTACTATCCAAGCAATCGATAATCGTGGAGTCTTAAGCAACATCGCAATGATAATTATTACTGTTACCCCATCTGCTGGCGGAGATGGAGGCAGCAGCGGCAGTACAGGTCAGGGCTTTGACAAATTTGGCATAAAGGAGCTTTATCCTACGAAATCAGGAGGGGAGCAATGGTTCATGAATATGCAAGATCCAAATCAAGATAAGCAGACAAATCCTCCAAGTATGACTAAAAATCCCGATGGATCCTTTAAAGTAACTTCAACTCAAGTAAGATATGCTGTTTCCACATCATCTGGATATAATCCTAGCCAAATTAAAACAACAAATCAGAAGACAATGATACAGCATGGATATATGCAATCGCCAGGTGACTGGAAGAATGTGGAGATGACAGGGTATTTCAAAGTCAATAGTTTTACCAGTTCGACCAAAAATGGAGCGGCACATATAGAATTATTAGCACGTGGAGGAGTACATACTTCAAGTAAATCGTGTGAAGGAACAGCATACCACTCTAACCTGTATGAAACTGGACGAAGTAAATTTGAAAAAGAGCTGGAACACACAGCAGGCTATGCCACAAACGATCCTGAGAAATCTGGTGTAACCAAGAAATTAGATGGACGATGGATTGGACTGAAAGCCATTTTCTTTACCCGTGTAGATGGGACTGTAAAATTAGAGCAATGGATTGATGATGGTACAAATAATACTAGTACACCTGGCAATAATTGGCATAAATCAATAGAATTTGTAGATACGGGAAATAATTGGGGTGGTGGACATCTGAATTGTGGTGGTACCGACAAAATAATGATCTCATGGGGTGGTCCACTTACTCACTTCAGATGGGATAATATAGACAATATGGATGTACAACTTTTCAGCGTTAGGGAGATTCAATCTCCAGTATCTGGGCCTGCGACTACACAAGCAATAACTTCTCCTAACGTCTCGAATGAAAGTAATTACTCTCCTCCATCTATAGTGATTATAAACCCGTATACTCTCCCCTAAACCAAGAAACCAGGTTTGTCAATTTGGAGTTTGTCATAGACGAATCCACGCATTATTACGCTCCTCTAAGGGATATCATCGGGTCTGTGGCAAATCCTGCAAATAATCCTACCAAGACTTCAATCATTACTATGTTATTCATAGTTTGCTTTCTTGCCGAATTGTACATAACTAAAGAGACATAATCAAAGCACCTCCAGCTATGAAGAGAAATAATATAGACGCTAGGCTAGAGTTCCATAAGCTACCAAGCAAAGTACCCACAAAAGATTGGTGCGCCACCAATGAATCCCACTAATATTAGAAATCCTATTCTGGGTTTATTCGCAAATCCTGCAAAAAAAACTATACTTATCTCTGAAGTTTCCTCTTTATTGGTACCATAAGCCGTGATTTTATAGATTTAATTGAACCAATAAAAATGAAGGATATGCCGATTTATTCATTAAAATTAAAGTTTAGTAGGCAATGAGTATTTAAAAACTGAAATCAATTTTTTACCCTTGACATTGTTGATTACCATCCTATCAATTATTTGAAGAGTTAAGACGAAGTAGTTAATCTAAGTGATCCAATCATATTTCGCGCCGTCTGCGCAAATTCCGCGTAACTCAACGGTTCTGCATTAAATGTAGCATAATAAATCCTATGTCCGCAAAGGGTTGCACTATCCATAGTGATAGTTTTTAGTCCGTTGTATGTACTAGCATAGATCATAGTGTAAGCCTTTCGTCCTGCAAGTATCGTATCGGTTGTTGAGGATAGTAATTTAAAATCTGAAGTATTATTGTCATTCTTGATAATGTTCATGTTATTTGTCATCAGAGTTTCCAAAGACATGTTTCGAATGTTATTTTGCACATTAATGTCTAAGTAAGTACTACCATCGCTTGGATCTGTATCAAATGATTTGTGAATATCGAATGCTGGTGTTATCCGAATAATAGTAACTGTACTCCCGTTCAACCTATTCCCAACCTCCAGGAGATCCCAGTTTGAGGGAACTTGCATCTTGATACCAAAAGTAGAATTGACGTAGGTGAAAAAATCCGATACTACCGAATTCTGTGATGCTAAACTGATATTAGTTCTATTTGATAATATGAATATCAATGTAATACCAGCTAGGAATACACATATACTAACCGTATTAATCATTTCAGTTCTTAATACATTTGTGTAATTAATCAACATCTATTAAAATTTAAGGTACATGTGTCTAAACGTGCTTGCAATATTACATTATTATTATCATAATTGTGGTGTCAATTCCTCGTATTAGTTAGCGAAGCGTACCTTAAAAAATTAAACTCAGATATGGATAATGCTTTACAATATATGCAAAAGAAAAAACGTAGCAATATACTCCATTCTAGTTTTAACTATAATATTAGTAATAATATCTGCAATTGTTATGTATCCAGTTCCATATTCTTTGAAAAATAGTAACAAAAATAATGCCAACATAGTTCCTGTATTTCTCGGAGGTAGTCATTATAACAAGCAGATCTTGCTCCATTTTCTGACATATCAAGATCCTATTTATGGAATAAAGATTCAGTATCCCTTAGATTGGGAAAAAATACGGTTTAATAGGAATTTTATTGTTGGTTTTGTATTTAGCTCTAAGCGAGATTCAGGATTGTTACCTAATCTAATGATTGCTGTTTTAAAATCATATTCCCAAGCACATTCTTAATCGATTTTGGCAATGCAAGGATTTCAACCCTCGAATCGCAATATCGTGATTTTCATCTAGTAAGCTCTGGTTCTTTCATGACTTCACCTGGTTCGCCACTTTATAAAATAGAATATACCCATACAGATGACAATTTGCCGATCACTACAACTGAAATATGGTCATTGAAAGGTACTCAAGCCTTTATGCTCTTAGCTAACGTCGACACATCTGAGACTCCAACATATATGCCAATATTTCGAAAAATGATAAATTCATTTAATTCATTCTCGACCGCAACACATTACATCCAACGAAAGTGCACAGTGTATAGAGGATAGATAACTTCAATAGTTTAGGTAGGGTTTTAAATAGCTGCTATTCCAAAATAATTTGCAGGTTAATCTAACGAGAGTACTAGTAACCGTTGTAGCTAAGTCATCTGGTAACAATTTCTACCTACCTATAATCATATTGATATTTGGCCGTTGGTATATTGCGATTAGGGTTTCTACCGGTGGTGGAGCTTTATCGCAAGTGCCTGCGGCCAATTCAAATCTAAATTTGAAAAATTCGATGGATTTTTATGTAGATTACTTAACTTAAATCTCTCTAAACTAAAGGACCTAGGAAAATACAGTTCTATGACTAACCCACCCCAATTTATAAGAAAGCCACTATGCTATCAGGACATTTTGTTGCACGTGAACTTAAGTCATTTTAGCCTAGATTTGCCTAGGTTTTGCAAATAGATCATAAGACTTTATAGTTGAATTTGCTTCTATTATAATAGAAAAGAGAAGGAAGGACAGTGTAGATGACAATTCCAGTAACTGTTGTTATATCAGAACCACTTCGCCATACTACTGCTGCCAGTAATAGGTCATATTGCCTGAGGTCAGATTCCTATTCATGATTCCTGTCTATTTTCTTGTTGCATCGCCATAGCAATGTATTTGGAGTTATAAGGGTTATTGCTATGGAGGATATTAATATACAACCAATGCTGTAAGTATTGTATAAAGTAACGATTGCTGGAATGCTTGGTGTGTTGTCCTTACGTAGAAGCATATTATATAGAAGACGTCTAAACAATGAAAATATGCTATACCTACATGAAATTATGCAATATCTGGGTTTATTAATACCGAAACTAAACCGACATTAAGGAAATTCTGAGCTAGTTCATAACAGCTGCAACTTCTGCATATTGTCTCTTTCCTGCAGTCTTGAATACAATATCTTTTATCCTTAACTTTAATAATTCATGTGGCCTGCAGCCTGTATCCCGAGACATAACATGATAACATTTTATTCTTTTCGAAGGACAATATTTTAGAAATAGTAAATCATTGTCTGCAGTCCACAAATCAGTAGGCTTGTAAATTGATTGTTCTTTCCGCTTTAGTTGTACTATATTCTGAATCACTTCTGGTTTAGGTCGTTTCTTCTGTTCAAGACTTGGATAATATAACCATTTAAAAAGCCTAAACAAAAGCATTCTAAATAGATTATAAGTTCCAATCCATCTATGCATAGGATCTGATATCTCTGGCTTACGATAACTCTCTAGAAAAGAAATTATGTCATCTCTATTCATATCCTTAAAAGAATGGTTTTTATTATAGCGCGAGAGCGTGCACAGCAGTCTGATAACATCTCTTCTATAATGGTCAAATGGATTGATCTCTACTCTCAATGCTTGGATGTAATTTCCTATTGTGAGTACATTCTCTTCTGATATAGAATGAAGTAACCCAGAATATTCAGGTTGCGAGCCAGAAGTACTATCATCTATTTTTGTTTCTAAAATAATATCATGACGTTTACTATTGATTCTTACTAGTCTTCGTTTGCGCGCTGCAGTAACTGTATCGTTCAATTAATAAATAAATATAGTATCTACTTTGACATATAAGTTAGTATTGTATATCCACCTATAATCAAATAAGTGGATCTAAATACAAGTCATTACAAGCTTTATTAGGTGCACGACATAATACCATTATAATTATGGTAATGAAGCGAATTGAAGCGTTTATTGCATCTGAGAAGACTCGTTATGTAATATCCGCTCTAGAAACCCTAGATTTACAGGCTACTTTTTATGAATCTAAGGGAATGGGAAAGGGTGAAAAATACACGTTAAGTTATGGTAAAGGGTCAGGAACTCAAAAGATGGCATATTCTACAAGGACCATAGTGGTATCTATTGTTGATGAGAATAAGGTCAAGGAAGCAGTTTCTGTTATCAAAGAAGCGGCAAAGACAGGAACAATTAGTGGCGGGATAATAGTAGTTTCATCTGTTGATGAATTAATGATGATCTGAATATATGATAGGAAGAGGATAGCATAAAATAATATGTTTAGAAAACAGTAACAATTATATCGAGTTTTTCAATTGTTAAATTCCGTTGTAGTATCAAAAGCATATTTATCTATATGTTTAGTAGTGTTATCTATGAAAGCCTCGATCAGGAATGCAATAATCTTGAGTAGCTTTATAGCATTTCAACCATGAATTAACTTATTATATATTATATATTATATATTATATACCTAGATCAGTATCAACTCCGGTACTTACGAGTAGATGGTCATTTAATATCAATTGATATAGAAGTGCAAGATATAGGACCACCGTTGTTAAGAAGTAGTCTAATGAAATGATAAACCTAAGTAAAAGTACTATATCACTGATATTGCTATTGTATTCGTAAGATAGATTAGTATAGTAATCTAACTTGTATCTATCTATCTATCTACCTACTTAGCATTTCGGTCACTTTGTATAATACCAAACGAAATGCCTTCAGTGTCTTCACATATCGCTAAATATCCAATACCCGGAATGGCCATTTTGGGTCTCACAATCTTGCCTCCTTCCATAGTAATTTTCTTAGAGAATTCATCTACGGAAGGCACATCAATCGTATTTGTCACTCTGCTACCGGTATTGCCATTACTACCTTGATTCATTTTAGGAGTAAGTCCGCCGTTTATGCCTGGCTGGCTGTCTTCTCCTGTTTTTACAAGCCAGTATTCTTGAGGGCCATTCCACTTGTTGAACTCCCAACCAAAAACTTCCTTGTAGAATTTTATTGCTCTTTCCGGCTTATCTGCCACAATTTCAAAATGAATTACTCTTGGCATAACTATAAAGACGTGGTAGTCAATTATTTAAGTTTGATGATTAATAGGCTATGTAGAAAACATCATCAATATTACAAGATTAGTCAGTCTATGCATATTGTAGGTGATACATCTAAATGATAACTCTCTGTTCTGCATTCTAGTCAATCTAGACATAAGATTCTCTCCAAATAGTCGTTTTATGACTGATATTATGGTTTCATCTTTGTTTCGTTGATTGTACAGCAATTTGGAGTAACCACGCTTCATCTGCTTTCTGTACTTACCATGTGTTCTCCACATCGGTACATGTTCATATCGAGCAGGAATAATACTGAATGCATGTAAGTCCTCTCTTACGAGAAGGTGATTATCTTCACTATCGTAACCCTTATCAGCTGTAACTACGGATAATGGAAGAATATTTGATGTCCTTGTTATAATTGGCCTGAAATCTACATTATCATGCCTTGTTGGAGCTCGTCTTATCTTAATTGTACATATGATTTGTTGTAATACATCTACTCCAATAGATAATTTCGCATATTTTCTTCTCAATTCTGTTCGATCAGTATAATATTGTGATGCATGAGTTATCTTAAATCCTGTTGAATCTATTCCTGCAAAGATATGCTTGGTACCACTAATTACAATGAATGACGAAATTATCTTTTCAAGCAATGAATTATTGATTCTATCTGTAAACTTTTGCAATGTTGTAAAATGAGGAATACGTGACAACCGTAGAAATGACCTTAGGTAATAGGCTTCAATTAACCACTCGACAAACATTCTATAACTCTTACCTTCATACTGTCGTATAGCAACTAGAACTATGTGCTGCCATATTGTAAATATGTGATTACTTTTCCTGTTAGAAAATAGAGGAATCCTTGCATGCTTCAAAACACGGAACATAGTACCTGCAAGTCTGACGTACATTGATTCTTTCAATAGACTATTGGTATTATACTCTTACAAAGCTTTGACTGTATGAGATGGTTTCTACACAGCCGATTAATATTAATATTAAAGATCTAGCACACATATTTGTTGAGGCATTATACGTATATGCTTATAAATTGGCTATGTTTTGCGACCAGAAAAACAGATGACCTATTGATACAAGGAACATGCTCCTACTTCAGGTTGTACTGTACAATAAAAATATTCCTGTTTAATAACGATCATAACATGAAATTGACTTTGCTCTAGTCTGTATTCTTGAGACGAGATGACGAATAAGGCTATTGTATCGTAATAAACGAAATCGTCTATTGGACGCAGATTGGTTTTGTCTTCAGAATATATAGATAAATCTGTTGGTAACAGAGGGATGTAAGAAGGCGTTTCCTTATCATTTAACATCTTTACAATTTATATCCACTATCGACCAGTATGGCTTTTTGTCTTGTACGTAAGTTGACTGTCATCATAGACGTCAAGTTCTCAAAAGTACACCCTTTAAGACTAATAATATTATCAAGTCTGAAGCTAAGCTTAATAATTTTACAATATCTATCTGTTCGTGTCGACGTCCTTTTAGAGTAAGTGGTATTGAGCTAGGTATCACAAGTGTCCATGATAAGTGCAACAAATGATCATATTCTACCACCCTAATGTGTTTGCAGATTTTGAAGCGGCTTCTGCTAACGCTTGGCTTGGATCCTTATTTTCAAATTGAACTTCATAGATTGCTTGCCGAATATTATCAGCTATTTGAGGGTATTCAGGAATTGATGGCCGTGTTCCTGCAAACGGAATCATGGAGACTAGTTGTCTATAATATGGATAAGATAAAGCAGTAGAATTTAATAAATCACTTTTACCCATGGATATTTGAGTTGGCAGTACCCCAGTTTGACGAAGATAAGGACCAAGTATCTTGGGCTCGAGGGTTAGTTCAATTAGCTTCCATGCAAGATCCTTATGAGTGGATGCCTTGGGTATGCCTAATGCATAGCCTCCCATCAATGTTGAAGTTTGATTATTTTTATATGGAACTGGTAGCGCTGGGATAAAACCAATCTTGTCTTCAAATTCTTTTTCAGACTGCCTTTGAAGAAAGCTTACTGGTAGCCATGATCCTTCAATCATGACTGCAAACTTCCTTTCAAGAAATTCTAACCCCCAAAAATGATTTTTCTGTGGTTTAATTCCAGCATCGACTTGCTGTTTGATAAAATTCATTGCTTTTACACCTTCAGGTACTATTAAAGGCAGGAAACCAGTAAGTACATTTTGTAGGATGTCCGGACTTCATCTTCAATATCTCACCGCCAAGCATCCACAGATATGGATACCATAAGTCAGGAGAATGACTAGCTCCTGTAAGATGAATACCTTCTATTCCCTGAGGTCTTAGCACAGTGTTTAGTTTTTTTGCAGCTGCAATATATCCGTCCCAAGTCCTTAAGGAATCTGGATTGACGCCTGCCTTGCCTAATAGATCTTTCCAATACCATATTCCTCTGATATCTGTCCATGCCCATATTCCATAGACTTTTCCACCATAAATCCCACTATCCCAATTCTCATCATACCAGTCGTTTTGTCTTCCCCAATTCTTTGTATAATTTGTAAGATCAGTCAAGAGTCCTTTCTGAGCGAACTCTCCAAGCCATATTTGATCTAAGGATATTAGGTCAATTGATCCAGAGACTGTTGTGCCATTAAGTGCCTTTAGTATCTGAAATCGAATTTGATTCGAGGGATATTCCAAATATTTTAATTGAATATCGAAATTTGGATACATCGTTTTCAACTTGGTTAATGCACTCTCGAGTAGTGGTTTTCCCATTTCGCGGTTATTATCTAATTGTACGAAAATAACAGTTAGGACAATCTTTTCCTTTTGGGTTAATAACTGGGCAAAACTAGGCTGAGCAACAGTTGTAAAAATAATTACAGTAAGTCCTACCAACAAAAAGAGTAGCAAGGGTGTAAGTTTACTGTAAATTCTAAATGTAAAAAAGATTTTGATAATCTGAATAATAGATCCATTCCCGAATCCATTCAGTACATCATAATAAAACGAACAGAATTTCCTAGTTAACATTTTCACACATATTTCAAGGATTAGATACCTTCGTAGTCATGCCGTTTAGAGTAAAAAAATACAATGTTATATAAAGTATTGCTATGACTATATTAATATACACCATAGCATTAGTGAGCAGACCATTCATTACTGGAAATCCCATTAGAGAACTACCTTATAGAGGATAAGTATTTATAATATACTGGACATTCTTAATAGAAAATTACCATAATTGGTAAACTAAGACAGTATCAAGCCGGCCAACTGGTGAATATGATCAAAAAATGGACTGTGTCGTCAGCCATTAGTTGGCCAGATGGAGGTTTACCATTGTCTCCAGGGTTAACATTGGTCGATGAGGAGATGCAAGATCTTTATTATAGAATTAAATATCTGCATCCTATACTCTGCATGGTCAAGATATTTTTCTAATTCAGGGCAGTTAATACATGAAGATTTTAAGCTGTTAGAAAAAATCGTACTAATTTAGATATGAAGTGCAAGGTTTTAGTTCAGGCCTAGCTGACCAATATGATGATATAAACGCCCATAGAAACACTAGTATTATTAGCAATATTGTCTATAGATTTATCGATGAGTATAGAAAGGAAAAATCCACTAAAGCGTGATCAAGCATTAAATGATGCTACTGGCGGGCAAATGGGAGAGCAGCCAAGACCACAACCATCAAAACCGGCAGATGACAACTTGAATGAACAACGCCGAAGGGCTGCTCGAAAAATGTCGAGAGACCTGTAATCATAGTTTGTCTTCTCGCGCTTACTAATACATATATAAAATTTCAGTATGGAGTAGTTATGTATTAAATTGAAGACAGAATCGGATTATTGAATTATTATATCCATGTGGAAAACGTCTCTAAAGTATGTTCCTAGATGAAATTATAAGTAACTCCCTTTTTGTTATTTAGTAATAATAATTTGGGAATATCCTATTATCGCAAACTAATGCATTCATGTACCTACCAGTATCTATCTCTTACTATCATCCTGATAGTCTAAGCGAAACCATCGTTCAATAATGAGTTTTCCAATTCAAATCTATTTACATATGTCTATCTTACATTAAACTTTTACCCATTTTTCATTCAGTTTAGTAGATAATGACAAATTCTATTACAACTCAGATCAACGAAGGAAAAAGGCACATACCACAAACATCATCGACGTCGTCGTCGTCGTGATGAACAATAAGATAATAGTAGCAATCATAATGGTTATTTCAAAAATTCTGTATATTCATAAAACTAGCAGTAGATGATTTTTAAGAAAAGTGATGCATAATAAGTTATGAAGACATAATACTCCCATTCTAAATATGTGTTGATATGGCAAAAAAATAGTTAAAAACATTTTATAGTTTATACTCCATTCTGATTTAATGGCAACAAAAACTTTGTAAAATTTACTAGTAAAAGATCTCACTAAAATAGTATAGTTCTTTAGCAAGCTTGGTTTTAAATTTAACCCTCAATTTACTGATAAGAATGCGACATGTATGATTATTGGTGATGATCTATTCGTTATGCTCTTGATTGAAAGGTCTTTTAAAAAACCTTTACTAAAAAGGCAATTTATGATACCTCAAAAAATACTAAAGTTATAGTAGCATTATCGGCCAAAAGTAGAAAAAAGTGATCAGATGATAAGCACAGCTATAGAATATGGAGAAAGTGAGTCTAAAGAACCACTAGACCATGGATGGATGTATGGACGTAGTTTTGAGGACACCGATGGGCATATCTGGGAAATAATATACATGGATGAAACTGCGATAAAAAATAATGAAAAGCCTTCATGATGCCATAAGTAACTTTTTGTGCGAAAAATGATGAGATATTATTGAATATAAACATGCTATTCCCAAATGACACATAACAATAAACTTCTCATATCTAGTTGCTCAAACTAGTTATGTTTAATAAATAAAAGTTGTTTAAGAAATAAGGCTGTTTCTTGTTGTAGTTGCTATTGTTATTACTACTAATCATTTTCCAAATTAGGATTTTAAATTATACAATTAAAACTGGATACAAAATAGTAGATAGCTAGCTAAGACAGCATATCTTTTATTTGTTAAAAATGTCTAGAAAATGTAATACTTTTCTGTCGTCTTACAGGTTCTTTCTCTTGACGAATATTCTATTAATCCATTTCTATGTAAAAGAAACAGATATTGTTAAATGGAATATGGCTTATTGATGCTGTCCGGAGTATTTCTGTATGTCTTACCCTCTGAGCTTTCGCTGTTTCCAGTATTGAAGCAATTATATCAAATCTATTTCGATACAGAGTCATTTACGACCTAGGAATATAATGCTAGACATCATTAATGAATGTATTAGTGATAAGTGGCTGACACTTTATGTAAGAATATGATATTTTTTCAATCTTTATATTCAATATTAACCAAAATTTGTATTGTCTGCTGAGGTCTTCTTGCTTCGATATTGTATGTATGATGGCAATATCTAAACTACGGAAACCGGTTTAGAGGTTTGCTATGGATCAGGTATATTCTTTGTAGCATTTATATCTGACATATCAATGAATCCTATTTACTCCCTGACTCCTGCTCTTATCTCTGGAGTTTTGAACAATTCATGGTTTTATTGGTCGGCTACGTTTGTGGTCCTATCTATTATACAAGATATCCTATGATCTAATTATGAAATTTAGTTAAGGAATTACTCGTGAACATTTTCTTTGGCGATGTTTAATTTGTAAATTTCATCCTCCTCCAAAATAAATATTTAGTTATGTATTTTGAATAAATTATCAAATCTTTTGTTTCTGAATTAAACAAAGTATCTGTTTTGAAGTACAGCGTATCACGGACATTCTATTTTTATCATACGCTTTCTCTAAATATAACATCTACTTTAATGAAGTCTTTGACACATCATTCATCAAAAAATCCATACAACATATTTGTTTGTTACCAGCACGCGTGACGACATTTCTTACTACTTTGTCACAGTATTTCACGATCTTTTTCACTATATATTCAAATCTGATTTTGTCTTTCTGTTTGTAGTTTTTCTTTAAATCTAAGTAAAAGAATAGTAATATGTTTTATGGTATCATTAAACCACTTTAATTTGATCATCTGTTTGGTAGAAGAACTATTTGGTGGGCCAAAAAACATCTAAATAGATTGCCATCATTGGCATAGCGGTCTATGGATCTTATCAATTGTACCATCAATTCATCATTTGGATAAATTGATAGATGATGTTTACGCGGCACTCCTGAATTGTCATGATTTAGCTACATATTAACGGCATCTTTCACTATAGAATTTACAGTAAGTCCTCTGCTTAGATATAATTACTAATCTCTCATGAACTTCAAAGCCCCCCAATTATAAGAGTGTGAGTTAGATAGATATTTTATTTGGCGCGTGTAAAATATAGATAGCTTGATAGCATTATTGTATAGCTTTATATATTGCTATCATGCTATCATATTCTATGAATAAATACTGGAAAAAAGGAACGACGAATCATGATAACAAGAGTCCAATTCACAAGGCAATTAAAGATGAAGATGTTTATCACTTACTGCTACAAATACCAAAGGGAAAGACTACTACATATGGGGATCTTGCAGCGGCCCTCGGACATCCTTCAGCTTCCAGATTAATAGGGCAAATCGTGGGTAGAAATCCTAATCCAATCAAAGTACCGTGTCACCGCGTAGTAAAATCTGATGGAATGTTGGGCGGTTACAGTGGCGGGGTTGATAGAAAAATAGAACTGCTCAAAAAAGAAGGCATATCCATTAGCAATAATATAACCATTGATGACTTTGAAAATGTACGATTCTATCCTAAAAAAGTATTAATGAAGATACAAAATAATAATTAGTTTGAATAAAAATACACGAAAGATTTTCGACGTGAACTGGCAAAAAGTAATTAAAGAATTAAACCGAAAGGATATTCTTTAATACCCAATCCTGCTTATATGTGTGAATAACTTGAATCAGATCTGAACTTAGACTCAAAATAATGAAAAACTACAATTCTATATTGGAATATTAGAATAGGCCATCACATACCGCATCAAGATTCGTATGAAAAGATTTTCCATTTTAACTAGTTATATTCCTAGATGAGCCTTAGATGACTATACTGACTGAGATTTGTGTCAACACAACAAATTCCGAGTATAATCAAAAGCTATTGACTTCAAATTTCAGGCCTCAGATCCAAAGGGATATTATCAATCATCAAATGAGATATGGATTTAGTGAAGTGCATGATGGAAAGAGATACATTTGATATTATTTTTTCATGACGGCCTAGAAGATATATTTATCTATATAATATTAACTATGAGGAGATTATCAACATATATAGGAAATGATAAAGATGAATTTGCTTTGCTTTGAGTTTAATAAGATTAATAAGATTAACGATAAACCAAATTACAGCTCAAAAAAAAGAAGAATAAAAATAGAATGTGTACATTTCGATCAGAACATGACAGGACTTTATAATTTAGATATTGATCCCCATGATCAAGATATTCATAAAGAATATATGGAATTGAACAGATAGATGAATCTAATTAATAATAATAAAATAGTCCAGGTCTTGAATAGAGATGGAAGAGCAGATTATTATGGAAAAATAATGACAAATATGGAAGCTAACCTATATTTTGAAATTTTATTACAAAATATAGTGTGGAAAAATGATGAAGCTATAATTTTGGGAAAGCATATAATTACTAAAAGAAAAACTGCATGGTACGGCGACTCTGATTATCTATATACATATTCAAATACTACAAGACGAGCACTACCATGGACTAGCGAACTTAGAGACCTTAAACAATTGGTCGAAAAGTTAACAGAAACAAAATTCAATTCTTGCCTACTAAACTTATATCACGACGGAAATGAAGGTCTGGCCTGGCATAGCGATGATGAAGAAGTATTGAGAAGAAATGGCACTATTGCTTCCTTGAGTTTTGGAGCGGAGAGAAAATTTTCACTTAAACACAAAAAGACCAAACAAACAATCTCGATTGTACTTGAACACGGAAGTTTGCTCGTAATGAAGGATGAGACTCAAGTCTACTGGCTACATAGCTTACCGAAGACAAAAAAAATTGTAATGCCTAGAATAAACTTAACTTTTCGGGAAATAATA
>CAVXZB010000063.1:0-14559 GCA_963765895.1 uncultured Nitrososphaeraceae archaeon
TCGATTTTTCCCTTTAGCATTCGATGTAAATTTATAGCATCTTCTTCTAAGCTCAATTAAATAATCTGATTACATATCACTACGTCAATGTATATAGATTGCTGTCTTTATAAAGACAATAATTTCAGATTAGTTTCGGGTATTTGAAGGGATTTCAATAATCGACCCGTTAATTGATATCTCTGACCTATTTTTAATCTACATTGCTAATCTCAGCTCGCCGACTTAATAATCCAATTGACTTTGACTTTCGAAGTAAATTATTATTTCTATAAAATGGATTTAATATCCATAAATGTTATTACGTATAGAACACCGTAAATTGTAAAATAGTAAGAAACTCTTTTAATCTGTATTGTGCAGAAATTTGTATACGTGAGTCAGGCCATTGCATGCCCTGTGATAAAGAATTTATAGAAAAGGCAATGGCAAAAAGTCATAAAAGATCAACTGGTCACTAGGTCATAGAAAGAATACTAGAGAAATAATAGTAGGTTATTTAGATTTTAGTCTATAATAGTAGGATAGAGGGATTACTCCAAAAGACTGTGACAATATAGTTATTAAATAAAAATTGTACGTCTATGTTATAATTGATATTATTATATGTATCTGTTGCCAGTCACTCTGATACTTAATCTATTAATTTAGTAGTCAAAGATATAATCTCTATATAATTTGTTTATCATGAGATATTATTCAGAGAAATATTTAATTGAAGGAAGAACTGTGATAAAGCCATGAACAGAGATTTAATGGTCTTAAAGAGAAATCCATAAAAGATCCATAAACTGTATTATTAATATTATTAACTATACTAGAAGGATGGGACGATAATGTGTTACGGCTAATAATTTCTTAGAAAGGAGTAAAAGGAAGAGATTAGAGAAATTAGGTTCCTGATTCCACACTTTATTATGCTAAGATTATATATTACACAACGGCTATATACAGATTTGCCTATAATTCCATCTAGATATAGCAGACCGGATTTACCTAACAGTAAATTAGTCTAGAATCGATACGCCACATTGCACAAGTGCGATTTATATAAGAATTCCTCCAATTCTGGCTATGAGTTAAGTTACCGCATTAAACTGAATCACGGTGGGGTGATGTACAGTTAGTCACAAGATTTCGTTCTAACCGTTGTTTGGCGTAATGTATATTATTACTTAAAATTGGCACTCATCTTGTTTGTTTGTATGTTTACAGGATTGAACCTATATCAATACGCGGATTGAAATGTCAATTTATAGGGATAATGATAAGAAAATTTTATACTAAAGGAAGTATTTGAAAATTCGAGCTCCATTGATAAACATTAACACATGGCTACTTCAGGCTAGACTATTTAAATTTAAATACAAAAACAATAGATAATAAAGAATTGAGTCAAATGAAGTAGACCCAGCCCTTATTGAAAGAACCTACTATATCAGACAGTCCACAAAACGTGTCGCAGCCAATAAGCATATTCACTCAATACTCTTTCGTGTCAACTAACAATTTGAAGCAAGACTAGTCTCCAGAATCATGAGACAATCTAACGAAATAAAAAATGATTCATATTCTCTAAAGTAGAATGTCTTGATGATTTATCATCAAAATGCAAAAATTTGATTTAATAGTCATAGGTGGGGGCTCCGGATTGGATGTGGCTACTTCTGCGGCTCAACATGGCCTTACAGTAGCTGTTGTTGAAAGGGAAAGGATGGGCGGAACTTGTCTAAACAGAGGATGTATACCATCCAAGCTTTTGATTCACAGTTCAGACGTCATGGAAACAATTAAACACGCTGCAAAATTTGGAATAGTGATCAGTGGATATGCAGTAGAATTCCAAAAAATTGTTCAGAGGGTAAATGATTTTACCGACCATGAATCAGAGGAAATTCGAAATGCATTTGAAGGTATCAAGAATCCCAAGCTTTTCTCTAAAGAGTGTAAGTTCATAGGACCAAAAACAATTAAACTAATTGACAATCCTAACCACGATGACAATGAACAAAATATTATAGCTGGAGAAAAAATATTGATTGCAGCCGGCACTAGGCCAAAAATACCAAGTATAGCAGGGCTCGAAGAAACAGATTATATAACTAGTGATGAGGCATTGCGTCTTAAACATCAACCTGCCACGCTTACTATCATAGGTGGTGGTTATGTGGCTTGTGAGATGGCCCACTTTTTTGGAGCATTGGGAACAAAGATAAATATCATCCAAATAGATGATGTCTTGCTTCCAAATGAAGATGAAGACATATCACAGAATTTTACTAGAGTTTTCTCGAAAAAATATAATGTATTTTTAGGTTATGAAACAGAATACGTATCCAAAATTAATGAGGATGGTAGCAGGAAATTCTTTGTAAATCAAAGAAAAAATCTGAGTCTTTGGAACTTGTTTCTGATCAGCTGTTGATTGCTGCAGGAAGAATACCAAATTCGGATACTCTTAATCTCGATAAGACTAGTGTTGAAGTTGATGTCAGGGGTAACATTAAGACCAATATGTATCTCGAAACTAATATCAATGGAATATTTGCTCTTGGTGATATAGTAGGTCGGTATTTATTCAAACATAGTGCAAATCATGAAGCAAAATATGCCTATAACAATATTATTCATCATAATAATAAAATTCCTGTAGATTATACCGCAATACCTCATGCAATTTTCACTTCGCCTCAGGTTGCTGGAGTAGGATTTACAGAGCAAAAACTCAAGAACCAGAATCAAATACAATACGTAAAATCTATTTATCCTTACATTAATACAGCTATGGGAAAAGCAATCGATGATCAAGACGGATTCGTAAAATTCCTAGTAGATAAGAAAAGTAGAAAAATCCTTGGGTGCCACATTATTGGAGATCAAGCATCCATCCTAATTCACGAAGTCTTGGTTGCCATGATGTCTGATGATAAGCATAGTGGTACTATCGATAGTATAGTGAGGACCATTCACATTCATCCAGCACTATCCGAAGTAGTTGTAAGGGCTGCAGCAGAATTTTGAACTAAATACTATGCCTATTCCTCAAATATATTTTCTTAGCTACATCAGTCAATAAGGCATAAATGAAATGCCACGCGTCATACTATTTGATTTCGGATAGATATCTAATTTTTATATATCGTATCTTTCTGTGATTTGCTGGGTATTTTATCCATTTTTGGCTATTTAGTAATATCATCTTTGTCGAGATATCGAACACCAAAATTTACCAATTACTGATCTAAAAGAAGGTAGATTAGCAAGCCGCTTATTACATACTTTACTACATAAAAGTTCGGTGTAAATGTTATGGATGGAAAGAAAGATGACAAGAATAGCGTAGATGAGCTGATAAAGATTATAATGCGATACTCAGAGAGAGCACTTTACTCACGACAGGGTAAACACGTTCCAGTGTCTGGACTCTTTGAGACACACCTAACCGTAAGTAATCTGCAGCGATCTATTGCATTCTATAGAGATATCATGGGCCTTCAACTAGCATTTGAAGTACTTATACACGGTTGACATTCTCCTGGATAGGTGATCATTCCTATGATCCTTCTAGACACTCTATGCTGGGATTATGGTCAGTTGGTACTATACCTCTAGGTCTTAATCTGCACGTTGCATTTGAAATGGCAGCAATTAAAGACTTTTTAGATGCACCAAAACGACTTAAAGACCAAGGGATGGTACCTATCTTTCTTTGCTAAAGAGACAATTGAACCTAGTGTAATCGGATGGATGCCTGAAACTTGCAATTTACTTCCGAGACCCTGATGATAATCTCATGGAGTATCTGACGATGCTAGATGAAAAGGAGCGGAAGCCGGACCTAGGAATTGTTACTTGGTCTGAATGGACTTGCAACAATAAACAAATCATATAGGACATATTCAAACCACCATACGTACAGGAACTAGGCAGCAGTGTGTAACCCATGTAGGTAATCAATAATGTAACCTATCTCAGTAGTACAACAACTGGTTAATATAAATAACTAATCTCCAGAAGTAGGCATACAATATACTAGCATCGAATCAATATGTTTCTTATGACTAGTCACAGAGCATCTTCAGGTTAATGCAGATTTAATATCACTAATATGGCAACATCATTATTCTACCCTTCTAGAAACATATTTGTATGATATAAGATAATTCATAAGATTGTAAGCGACTATGGAATAATTACATTTTCGATGCATTGGACAGACGAAGAATATCAACTAAACCTGCAGCAGCAATCAATCGATTCACATACAGAATTGAATCTTACTGATGATGGTATCACATCGTAGGACATCATTGAACTATTTCTATATTGTAGTAGCGATGCCTCAACCAGATCATGATCAAAAAGTGTTTTGTTCCTATGTGAACTAGATTAGAACCTTCTTCTAGAAAGGATAAATATATTGTTATTATAAAACTGAATAGAGAATGAGATCGTTGGTTTAGATGCTCATGAATATTGTGGCGTTTACGTTTTTAATAGTGTTATCGCTTATATTGACTACAACAATAGGTCATGAAACGTTAGCATTCAAGTCAACCTCCGCATCACACAGTGATGGTATAACACGAGGTATTAACGATGTCTTTTGTGACATTAATCTTTGTCAAGGACACGGATATTACCCTTCATGTCCATCAGGACACACGAAACTATACTGCAGTGGATATACACAAGGATATAACAAGGAATGGGGTCGGCAGACAGGAAATGGGAATAGCAACTCGAAGGTTCGATCTCAAAATAATACCGGTACACAACCAACAGCGCCCCCAACTTATCAAACAAATAACTTATCAACTAACGTTTCTGCATTGGTAGATGAAGGTAATGCTCTTTTATCTCAAGGTAGGTATTCGCAAGTGGTAGAATATCTATGATAGGGCGTTAGTAATAGATCCAAATTATGAGGATGCACTATACAGTCGGTAATACTCTTAACATCTTTTAGGCAACTATACACAGAGCTACATTTTACTTCGACAAAGCATTATCTATAGATCCAAATGATAGGGATACATTAGATGGTAAGGGTGCTGCTTTTGGTGGATTAGGCAATTATACAGAAGCCTATACAATATTATGATAGGGCGTTAGTAATAGATCCAAATGACGGACAAGCGCTTGATAATAAGGGTATGCTCTTGCTACATGGGCAATCATACGCAGGCAATATCATATTTTGATAAAGCCTTAGCAATAGATCCAACTAATAAAAGAGCCCTTAATAATATGGGTGTAAGTCTTGACAGCTACTTAGGTAACTACTTGCAAGTGATACAATCCTTTGACAAGGCTCTAAAATAGATCTAAACTTTGAAGAAGCACTAACTAACAAAGGTAACGCTCTAATAATCTCGCAATTATACAGAAGCTATACAATATTACAATAAGGCCCTAGTTATAGATCCAAGTCACAGTAGTGCACTAAATGGAAAACAAAATGCTATTTCTAAGTTGATAGCATCTGCGCCCACATCTGGATATAGTCATGGATGCTCTGATGCACAAATATCCAACCCAGCAGATGGTAATTAATCAAACTGGAAAAGGTCCAAACTTACATAGCAAGCCGATTATGCAAGCATATCGCAAAGGTCTTGATGCATGTTCCGGCTATTCAAATGGAGGTAGTAGTTTTGATATTGTAAATCAACTACAGCAAAGTACTGGACACCAACTAAAGTAACTTCGACTAACATGACCGGTCTTCATATTATATTCGATGGGACGGATAGCACATTTAAGATAGGAAATAAAGACCTTAATGCGTGTGTAGATATGGTCAGTGATAACGATACAGAGGTATCGTTAGTATGCCATCCTATAACAAATATTCCCCAAGGTAAGAATGGCACACTAGATGTAGGATATTTCATAGTACCAAGCAAACGACACACTATACGCATGTGGCAAAGTCCAATTCAATAAGATAGAAGTTTGCCAAGAATTTGATGGTTTAGAAAAACGATTAGACTTGAATACAACGGTTTATAATTATGTGAATACGGCGATGGGATGTCTAAAACATCAAAAGATAGACACGCCGGCTTTGGATAAATGTATTCTCGAAAACGATAATCCGTCAGAAGAATCAATCTATGCGGCGTCTGTAATACATCTGGTTATAATCATGGGTGTTCAGATGCTCAAATCTCTAATCCTGCACACCGGTACATAAATCAACCAGAAAAGAGTCCAGCTTCCATAGTAAGACATTTATGCAGACATATAACAAAGGCTATAACGCCTGCTTAAGTAATTCAAATAACCAATCGAAAAGTGGCAAGAGTTTTGATAACGAAACTCTACAGATACAAAGCTACTGGACACCAAATAATGTAACCGGCAACTATCATATCATATTAGAAGGTGTAGATAGCACATTAAAAGTTGGAAATAATGGATTAAAGGCTTGTATTAACGGCGGAAATGACCATCTCATATTATGCCACCCTATAACGAATATTCCTCAAGGTAAAAGTAATACAGTGGATGCAGGGTATTTTTGGACTGGGCCCAAAGTAATCAGACATCGATATTGGGCTGTGCCTATGCTAAATTTGATGGAATAGGAGTCTGTATTGGATTTGAGGGACAAACAAATGCATTTCGATTTGCCTACACTAACATACGATGATGTTTATACTGCAATAGGATGTCTAAAATATCATAGGGCAGGCACGCCAGCTTTAAGTGAGTGCACACTTGATAATGATTAAACTAGGATGTAAGCCCATCAAGGATGAGTAGAAAGTCATCAAGCCTCTAAAGAATACTTATCTACAGAATACATCATTTGACGCGCCTCGTGTTTCAAGAATTATAATCAATTCGAATCCAGGGAGCCTTAGATATCAATAGAATCGGCTATTATCTCCTAAAATCTGAATGAACTATTTCATAGATGAATCGGGCTTACTATGCCATATTGGTTCTGTCCATATTGGCAATTATCGCCGCATCAGTGTATTTAATTAATAGAAAATCTCCACCACAGCCCTTTTCAAATCAGCTAGGCTTTACTCAAATCTATACTCCAAAGCCAGGTGGTAGGGTGTTTACTGCAATGCAGATTTCAGGAGATAATTGTGTATTAGATGGGATTAGATTCAACCTTGCTAACAAACATACTCTTGTAGATAGAGAATCAACTTGGATCTTTACTCTAAACAATAATCCCGCACCTTGTACTGATAAACCGTGGTGGGCTCCTAAGATCGGCTCACATGGTGATGATGATCAAGCTGCAGGACTGTATGAAGCATCTGTTCCATACACTGGTGGATTTCACTTGATGCGCACAGAAGGACCATTTGAACAATACCATCAGTGTAGAGGTTATCAATATGCGAATGTTCCACCAATGCCACAAGGAAAACCAATTGGTATTAAGACTGCTCAGTGGAGAATTCCAAATGGAGTTCATGTAGAATTTTGGTATGACTTTACTGGTGGTGGAAAAGGACCTTGGATAAAATATGCAAGCTTAGACGACATACTGCCAGGATACTGCGATGGGGGTTCTATAACTGGACCAATAGGCGTGAATGGTAGACTAATAGGTCCTGCACCAGCTCAAGATACTATGAGACTGAATGGAGCCGATGCCACTTATATTGGAGGTTCGATTGTGGAGTTGCTTTCAGGTCAAACTCCTAAAGGGGTCGTAGGTTCTAGTTCTCAGTAAAGTTTATCTTAGATGCGGCACTTACTTGTGGATCACTATCGTGTAAAACATATCATAACTGACTTAACACAATATCACATGCATAATTAATTTTTTCCCCAAATTGAGGCTACTAAAAAATGCAATGGCTATAATAATTTGGCATGCCTCATCATATACATAATTGTCTACCTTGAGTCTATGTCTAGTATGCAGTATTTTGATAATATTTATAATCTGGCACACCACATAACGTATTATAACTTATGTCCGGGATGATTAATCTGAATGAGTTAAAAAATCTGAAATGTTAGACTTATTGCATATTGACTGAATTAATACGTTGATTCGTCATTGACTAGTTGCTACCATTCATAGATATCATCAATTGGGGTAATCAGTCATGATAGTTTACCTATGAATCATATCAGTTACGTTACGATTAAGTTTGGGGCAATTTTAATAGCTCTGATTTATGTGCATCAGAATCTTATACCCTGATGTCTATGGATTCCAGATGAATGTTCTTTACTTCTGGATGCAATATATAGTAATAGTAATCCTGTTTGATAGCAATTATTGGATAAAGTGAAAAAAGCAAGAGACGAGACAAAGAGATAGACTAAACCTAGCAATTATAGCGAACAATCATTATGCTGGATTTGGTCCTGGAACTGCTAACACATATAGGAAAATGTTGGTAAGAGGATGGTAAAAATATGGTAACGGGATCGCCGATCACCACAGAGAACGGCAATACCATTACCATATCACTTGTCTTTGAAGTACCAAATGGAGAGCATCCAGTGTCTCCACCTTTTATGAATGTGGAGTGTTATATAGGTAGTATATGTACAGTGTAATGCAGTGCAACATACTAGCAACATAACAAAATAGTTTACCTAGAATCAACCTGACCAAAAAATATAATTGAAGTGGCCGTGAAGGATGTTAGGTTCAGGAGTAATAATAGACAGTTTAGAGAGTTCAAGGATTATTCTTCTAAGTTAGTGCTCCCGTTGTATTGTAGTGTCCTGGGTAATGCGTTAGTGTCCTGAATTACCTTGTTGTTGCTACCTCTGCTGCCTGTCGCTGGTAGTTGCCGTCCATCATTGCTTTTTTACTCTACTTATTTCTACTACGAACAACGCTTCCACCAACCCACAAAAACCGGGGTTTGTAGTTCACTCTTAATGTCCTTGAGACACCTCGTATTCCGGCAAGGCAAAAGATGACCAGCTAAATCTTTGAATCGTCTCTTGTCTTTGTTTCCATTAATATCGCGTGACCTTTGCCATTTACCTACTCTGCCATCCAAAATATGAAAAATAGATTCATACTTATAAGACTAGACTAGGTGCATGGTCATGATTCAAATATTAAGTTAAACGGTGTCTGGGTAGCCCGACGAAACTTTGAAAACCCTGCCGATTTTACAGTTTGTGCTATTCGTTCTTCACCTGCCTGCGCTCCCAGTGCAGGTCCATCTTCGTTTAAAAAACCAGGGACACTTACAATGGATGATACTGAGTAGAATACTCTTCCAAGCGGGTTTAAATTGTCTTCCACTCTATCATTGGCAAAAGGCTCAACTAACATCAATGTGCCATTCTTTTTCTTCAATGTCTGTAATGCATGTCATTACTGCCGCTGGATCACCCATGTCATGGAAACAATCAAAGAACGCAACTAAATCATAATCGTCTCCCGGGTAGTAAGTGGCTTTTTGCAACTTCAAAAGTTATGTTCTCAAGCCTTCTTTTTCTGCTTGTTTCCTAGCCCATTCAATTGACGGTTTGTGAGAATCAAACCCTATAACTTTTGTATTAGGGTATGCTTTTGTAATCAGGATTGTCGATACACCATGACTACATCCTATGTCTGCTACTTTTGACATTGTTCATTCTTGAGTATGTGTTCAATACCTTCTAATGCGGGGATCCAACTGGTTGTCTAAGATTAGCAACATAGTTTGGCTTGAAGAATCTCTCTGTCCCTTCAAATAATTAATGATGATGGTCTCCCCAACCAAGACCCTTTCCATTCTTAAATACCTCAATAATTTTTTCCACATCTTTAAATAGACTTACTAGGGACTGATAGAAACCCGCTACATAGGCCAGGCTATTCTCGTCAGTGAGAGCAAGAGCATGCTCGTCTGGGAGCATGTATGTGCCATTTGTAGAATTGTATGTAACAAAACCTCCGGCTTTTGACCGGCAAGCCATTCTTTTATTATTCGTGGATGTGTCCTTGTCTTGTTTGCCAATTCTTCCGGTGTTAACTCACCTGCTCCTGCCATTGCCTTGAACAATCTAAGTCTGTCTCCAACAAAAGTAATTAATGCGCCTTCAACTGCTTCCCCATTCATTCACTGCTTTACCAATAAATTCTTGTAACTTTGCCCTATCTATTGATCCATTTTTATATTTGAAAATATGAACTGAGGCACTACATTACTTCGGCTTAACTATGTTAGATAACGTATAATAGATAGGTGTGTTGAGACTATTACTCGATTCGTTCGAACAGGATTATTCATTACCACAATCATAGTCAAGTCCAGCAATTCTTCTGGCTGGATTTCATATGGTCGTTATGTTTATTAAAAGTTCATGTGAAATGCTAGTTCGAGCTAACTGCTTCATTCAATGGATTAAAATGTGGCGCTTCGATAATATTCTGCAACCGCAAATATATGCTTGCACTTGGCATTGTGGCGAGCATAATCTGGACATGAACAAATCCATCTATTGAGTTGCAGTGACGGTATAAGTATTGTCACTAGATGTCGATCTGACACTATAATTAGAATCGCTTATAAGTGTAATGGCGCCACTTGTCTGGGCTATAGTTTGCCTTGCTCTTCGCGGTTAACAAGTCGTCTAGGCATCTTTAGCCATCGCGCACATCTTGATGACAGTATGTAGTTTTTTCATCTATTGCTTCATCAAATCTTTTGTTCAGGATACTCTTGATGCTCTCTTCCGATTCTAGTTCCTTCGGTTTTAGATCCTTAGTGTATATGCGTAACTAGGCATTTTCACCATCTTCCAATGCAACTTACTTCTTACTGGACATCTGTGTCAGCCTCTAATTGTGGTATCTCTTATCGTATGCGTTCCGTAGAGAACGACAAATTGTCGTTCTCCTACATTTTTTCTGCATGTGGGATTTGCGAATGCCTTTGCATTTTGCCTTAATTTAATAGTCTCGAAGAACAAGCAAGACTTCAGTGTCTTCCATAGGTGGCGCAATGGCTTAGTATTAAGATTTTTTCCGACATAATTAAATCGGAATTCATAGAATCCCGTTCAATCTGAAGCAGATACAAAAATGAGTTCACATGCCTATCTAAGATTTAATCAGCATATTGTAAAGTATATTGATCTAATGCCAATAAAATAAGTTATAGTTAAGATGAATGCAGAATATACTTTAATCATATTTACTCTTTTGATATCATAACAGGATTTTACAAATTACAAATATGATCTACTATAACATATCAATATCATCAAGCAAATAATTATTATGAAAAGACAACAAGATAAAACCTATGAAAGGCTTTGGCTATTTGTAATAGCCACTGCGATTCTAGCAGTTAGTAGTATTGTTATAATCGGAGCAGAGCCAAGTGCTAGCGCGCACACAGATCAACCATTAGCATTGGTACAGCGAGCCTGTGTTGTATACCAAACTTATCCTGCAACGACTGACTGTTCGATGACAATAGGCTCAAGTACATTCAAAGTAGTCTAACAAAGTTTGCATACATTTGAGCGCTTAGCCAGGATTATAAAAGGAGGATCTGTAATAATGAAGATAGACCACATACGTTTCAGGTGATACTGCTATTGTAGAGATGACTTCTACTTCCGTTGCTCTGAATGGACGACCATATGCTCAAAGATTCTGCTGTATAACACGGTTTGTTGATGGTTTGATTGTCGAGGTTCGAGCTTACTTGGATTCAGTGCTTGTTCAACAACTGATCGATGAGAATGAGTGAGTGAGTTATCACTTAGGAATTGCTAAACATGTACTAAGGTTAATATGAAGACTAATTGATGAAAATGATTTCATCAGAAAAGAGGAATAGAAAGGAGAATGAGTCTGAAAGTAATGATCTTCTGGGACAGTCAGCAACAAGCGGCTACGACTCAACTAGAACAAATTCACGCATATCCATTTCGGAAATTATATACTGCCTGGATATAACCAATGTCCTAATAAACAACTCATATTAGGTAGTGCAAAATATGCAAGTTTGGTCTCATTTACCTGATAATGGTAGAATCACTATCTTACTTAAGTACTATAATGTGTAGATGAGTAGTAATACTCAATGGCTTCTTCCTCTTCATCCAATCAAAAGGTTGCCGTTGTTACGGGTAGCTCAACTGGGATAGGATATGAAACATCACTAATCTTGGCAAGGAATGGTTTTCTTACTTATGCGACAATGAGGAATCTTAACAAAAGTGAGAGCATAGAATCGATCACTACGAAAGAAAACTTGCCTATTCATATTAAACAGCTTGATGTTACAGATGATACGTCAGTCAAAAATGCAGTAGAAGCAATCTCGTCTGAGACAGGACGTATAGACATCTTAGTAAATAACGCAGGATATGGACTTAACGGTGCCTTCGAGGATCTTGCAATGGATGAGATAAAAGCACAATATGAAACTAATGTGTTTGGATTGATAAGAACAACTCAAGCAGTCCTTCCGATTATGAGAAGACAAAAATCAGGAACCATTATAAATATTAGCTCTGGCGCTGGAAGATTTGGTTTTCCTGGAAGCTCGGCTTATGTTAGCACAAAATTTGCAGTTGAAGGACTAAGCGAATCTATGTCATATGAATTAGAGCCATTTGGTATAAAAGTGGTTTTAGTGGAACCAGGAGTTATTAAAACGAACTTTGTAGACGGTATGGTCATTGCAAGAAAATCTCAAGATCCAAAATCTCCATATTCTCAAATAGTCCAGAAAATGGTTACTGGCTTGGAAGAAATGATGAACAATGGATCTTCTCCTGATCTTGTAGCAAAGGTAGTGCTTAACGCTGCTACAAATGAAAATCCTAGCCTCAGGTATTTAGCTGGAAATGATGTAGAACAATGGTTGGGGAGTAAAAGGAACATGTCTGATGAAGAGTTTTATAAAATGATGAAGCAAAATCTGATGATGTAGAGCATTGTCCAAGTATACGTAGATATTACTCCATACATGAGATGCCTCATTCTAGAAATATTTATAATTTGGCGCGCCGCACATCTGTATTAGAAGATATTTTTCCGATATACATATAGGACATGTCAAAATCCCGACATTGTCCGATGTGTTAAAACTTTGGCTATAGACTGAATTAAAATGCTGGTCCATATCAGATAACCGCTACTATCTATAGATATCAATTTCTAGAGTCGTCAATTCTGTTGAATAACTAGCATCCAGTCCTGAAGATTCACTTATCCCATGGAATCGCTAGTCATTAGTAAGCTTGGAATTTTAATAACTCTGATTTATGCTTGTCAGGATCTTTGTATTTACATGATGCTCTACAGACTAGATGTACGTTCTGTACGTCAGGATGCAGCCTGTAGTAATAGTAATCCTGCTTTAAAGCAATACTAGGACAGCATGGACTCTGGTCTAAACCGTGTTCTGGAAGTGGTGTATATGGCGCGTTCGGATCATCGTAGAAAAAATCGGTTACAGAGCTGATTTTGGCTGTCTCGTATCCTGTATCTACTGATTAAACGCCATCTAACGGGGAACATGAGCTTGTGTGCGCGTCCGCTTCCCAGCCAGATTTTCCATTAGTAATCCTAGGGTTTTGAACGTGAATTTCGTCAGAATGAGGAATGCATAGGCAATATTCCATTATTATCACGATGCATGTTACTATATTTGGATTTGTCTATGACAAACTCCAAATTGACAAACTTGGTTTCTTGGTTTAGGGGAGAGTATACGGGTTCATAATCACTATAGATGGAGGAGAGTAATTACTTTCATTCGAGACGTTAGCGGAAGTTATTGCTTGTGTAGTCGCAGGCCCAGATACTGGAGGTTGAATCTCCCTAACGCTGAAAAGTTTTACATCCATATTGTCTATGTTATCCCATCTGAAGTGAGTAAGTGGACCGCCCCATGAGATGATTGTTTTGTCAGTACCACCACAATTCGGATGACCACCACCCCAATTGTTTCCCGTATCTACAAATTCTATTGATTTATGCCAATTATTGCCAGGTGTACTAGTATTATTTGTACCATCATCAATCCATTGCTCTAATTTTACCGTCCCATCTGCACGGGTAAAGAAAATGGCTTTCAGTCCAATCCATCGTCCATCTAATTTCTTGGTTACACCAGCTTTCTCAGGATCGTTTGTGGAATAGCCTGCTGTGTGTTCAAGTTCTTTTTCAAATTTACTTCGTCCAGTTTCATACAGGTTAGAGTGGTATGCTGTTCCTTCACACGATTTACTTGAAGTATGTACTCCTCCACGTGCTAATAATTCTATGTGTGCCACTCCATTTTTGGTCGAACTGGTAAAACTATTGACTTTGAAATACCCTGTCATCTCCACATTCTTCCAGTCGCCTGGCGATTGCATATATCCTTGCTGTATCATTGTCTTTTGATTTGTTGTTTTAATTTGGCTAGGATTATATCCAGATGATGTGAAAACCGCATATCTTACTTGAGTTGAAGTCACCTTAAAGGATCCATCTGGATTTTTAGTCATACTTGGAGGATTTGTTTGCTTATCTTGATTTGGATTCTGCATATCCATGAACCATTGCTCCCCTCCTGATTTCGTAGGATAAAGCTCCTTTATGCCAAATTTGTC
>CAVXZB010000064.1:0-138365 GCA_963765895.1 uncultured Nitrososphaeraceae archaeon
GAATCGTATTTATACTACTATGACCACTTTGGATTGTGTTACGCACTATTTTAAATTCAGATAACATGCGCCTATTTGTGGTTCTATTGATCTCTATTGTTGTTATTTCAAGTATTCTACCTTTAGGTAGTTATGATTTAGTGTCTGCCAAAAGCAAAAAAAAAGTAAGGGAAAGTCCTGACACTTCAGACACCTCATCCAAGGGCGTTACCAATGAAGATAATACCTCTTCTCAGCAGCCTAATACTGATAATGGCATCTCGGAACAATCACCTAGGTCTAATCCAGGTGAGCAACAATCCTCATCGCAGAACCTCCAGACAGGATTAAACGCTACTACTCCCGAACAACCGTCTTCATCCGAAACCACAGATTCTGGATCATCCCCAGCCTTCGTGCCCCAGCCACCAAACTCATCTGAAAACAACGCACAACCTAGCTCATCTGAAAACAACGCACAACCTAGCTCATCTGAAAACAACGCACAACCTAGCTCATCTGAAAACAACAACACCTCTGGATCATCCCCAGCCTTCGTGCCCCAGCCACCAAACTCATCTGAAAACAACGCACAACCTAGCTCATCTGAAAACAACGCACAACCTAGCTCATCTGAAAACAACGCACAACCTAGCTCATCTGAAAACAACAACACCTCTGGATCATCCCCAGCCTTCGTGCCCCAGCCACCAAACTCATCTGAAAACAACGCACAACCTAGCTCATCTGAAAACAACGCACAACCTAGCTCATCTGAAAACAACAACACCTCTGGATCATCCCCAGCCTTCGTGCCCCAGCCACCAAACTCATCTGAAAACAACGCACAACCTAGCTCATCTGAAAACAACGCACAACCTAGCTCATCTGAAAACAACAACACCTCTGGAACATCCCCAGCCTTCGTGCCCCAGCCACCAAACTCATCTGAAAACAACGCACAACCTAGCTCATCTGAAAACAACGCACAACCTAGCTCATCTGAAAACAACAACACCTCTGGATCATCCCCAGCCTTCGTGCCCCAGCCACCAAACTCATCTGAAAACAACGCACAACCTAGCTCATCTGAAAACAACAACACCTCTGGATCATCCCCAGCCTTCGTGCCCCAGCCACCAAACTCATCTGAAAACAACGCACAACCTAGCTCATCTGAAAACAACGCACAACCTAGCTCATCTGAAAACAACAACACCTCTGGAACATCCCCAGCCTTCGTGCCCCAGCCACCAAACTCATCTGAAAACAACGCAACCTCTGCGCAACAATCAGCTACGCAAGGTAATGCTCCAGCGTCATCTGCTCCTATAGAGCAAGGTGGACAAGAGTTCTCGACCAACAAAACACAAACCAAGCAAAGTGCATTACAGCCATTAATTGAGAACATAGTCCCCTCCGGGCAAGTTAAATCGGACATCGCATCAGTTGCAGCGTCGAAGGCAGCTGATGCTCCAGCTTCTGGAGCGACACCTGCTGAGGTTGGAACCTCTGCTGCTTCTTCTCTGATTGCGGCCGGAACTCCCTCAAAGACCGCTGCTGGAATAGCAGCCGCCACTGCTGCTACTGCATCTGGGGCACCTAAGGAAGCGGCAGCAGCTGCGGCAGCAGCTGCGGCAGCAGCAGCATCGAAGGGTGCCTCAGCTGAAGACATAGCATCAGCTGCAGCAGCAGCTGCAGCATCAAATGGTGCAACTCCGGCTGCTGCTGCGGCAGCAGCAGCAGCAGCATCAGCAGGCACGACAGCGGCAGGCTGCTTCAGCAGCGGCCTCCTCCGCTGGTGCCTCTTCGGCCGCCGCTTCAGCTGCCGCTTCTGCGGCGGGCTCGGCCGCAGCTAGTGGTGCATCAGCCGCGGGAATCGCGGCCGCCGCGGCCGCCGCAGCCGCATCTTCTGGTGCCTCTTCTGGTGCCTCTGCGGCCTCAGCAGCAGCAGCCGCCGCATCTTCCGCCGGAGCATCACCTACAGCGAGCAGCCGCAGCCTCTTCAGCCGCATCTAAAGCCGCAGCTAGTGGTGCATCACCTTCTGCTGTAGCAGCCGCCGCATCAGCCGCCGCCGCATCCAACGGCGCTTCACCAGTTGCAGCAGCAGCAGCAGCAGCAGCAGCCGCTGGCGGAGCTGCAGCCGCCTCGGCAGCAGCAGCAGCCACATCATCTGGTGGTTCCCCAGCTGCTGCTTCTGCAGCAGGAGCAGCAGCCGCCGAATCAATTGCGAGTGGCTCCTCGACTGGTGATATTGCAGCCGCAGCCGCAGCCGCAGCTTCCTCGAAAGGAGCGTCGCCGGCCGCAGCAGCCGCAGCTGCAGCCGCAGCTGCAGCAACCAGTTCAGGTGCTTCATCAAGTGTAGCAGCCGGCAGCCGGATCAGTTGCTGCAGCTGGCAGCAGCTGCAGCAACTGGAGGGCCTGCTTCTAGTGCTGCAGCCGCATCTGCTGGAGCAAGTGCCTCTGGTCTATCACCCAAAACGGCGGGAACGACAGCAGCCGCAGCGGCAGGCAGCAGCCTCGTCTGCCGGATCTTCAAGTTCGGCAGGAGGTGCAGCCGCAGCAGCCGCAGCAGCCGCCGCAGCCAGTGGCGGTTCGGTAACTGAAGTGGCCTCAGCCGCAGCAGCCGCCGCCTCATCCGCTGGAGCTTCAGTAGTGGAGCATCCTCTGTTGCTGCAGGAACTGCTGCAGCCACAGCCGCCTCATCCGCTGGAGCTTCAGCCGCAGCATCAGCCGCAGCATCAGCCGCAGCATCAGCCGCAGCATCAAGCAGTGCTTCTTGCGGAAAGATTGGGCGGCAGCCTCCTCTGCAGCATCAGCAGCCGGAGCTGGCCCCAACGCAGCAGCAGCTGCTGCAGCAGCTTCAGCTAGTGCTACGTGTATTTACCGAGTAAAGTATGTTCAGAATGTTATTGTTACAAATGAACCAAGTACAGTTACCAAAAGAGTGCAAACGATATCACCTTCTACATATGTCGATTTGGAGACAATAAAGCTAGGTAATAGATTCCAGAGTAATGCATTGTTACCACTTTCAGACACGAACCCGTTCCATATTGTAGGTGGCCATATATCGCTCAATTCGCCCAGCGGTAAATTGAAAATAATAGCTGCCACTATAACAAATAATGGTGTTCAACACGCCGTAGTATTGGATTTGAAGAAGACTCTGGGCAATACAAATACAGGTGACGCATTGTATCACACCGATCTTGGACAGGTAATAAGTGGGACTAACCCGTTTACTAAAAGACATGATACAGTTTCCCAAATTACTGACATATTGCTATGGAATAACGGCAGATCTCAAATAATATTTGGAGACAACAGCGCAGTAACTCAAACTATAATTTTCAAATAAACATATTGACTCGTTCCCTATTTCCTTCTTTTTTGATATTCACTAGTTGTTTTAACTTGTGAGCCTCATATCACTCTAATAGCAATACAACGAATTAACGGTGATAGGTTCCAGTTAATGACGTCCCTATAACCGTGATAATCGGTTTATTGAAAAAACCCTTGCTGCCAGCAAATTATCATGTATGGATGATGGCAATATACTCGTCTCAAAATAAGACCTTATAATACAACGAATTATTCACTTCTTTGTTATCATACTTGATAAGTCTATATTATAAAAAGTCTTCAGTATGCCAATATATGCTTCTACAGGCGGCGGAATTTCCTCCTCACAGGCGACTCCTGAATTCCAAGCATTTATCCAGATGACCATACATTGAAATATATTTACAAATCTGAGATATTTCTCCTCAACTGATTCCAAGTTATGAATATATCTCTCTGCAAGATACCAAGAGGAGGTGAAGTCAATGCACGGACTTCCGCAGATTGCAGTAACTTGTTCAGCAACTCCCTGTGCATATTTGAATGGCTTTTGACATAACATGAAAGGAAATTCAGTTTTGGAAGGGATCATTAGATCTGGAGGAGACCAAATAGTTAATACTCGAACACCATCTCTTAATTCCCTTTCAAATTTTCTTATCATCAGTTTGATTAATTTGTCATCGGTAAACCAAAAGAAGATGACTGTTGCGTCTGACAAGTTGGTCTTTTTAAAGTCTTCATTTATTATTTGAGCATTTTTCAGATTTTTGATTTTTTCTCGAGCAACCTTTGCCGTTTCTTTGTTTATTTCTATACCGATCGATTTTCTAACTTTAAATTCAGTACAAGCTATTCGAATGCTTTCACTGGATCCACATCCCAAATGGTAGAAAATATCTGAATTACTAAGGCCAGCGAAATCAAACATTCTTCTTATAGGTCCAGAAGGAAGAGTAATATCATCACCATTAAGAACAGATGGTGGTAATGAGGACAAAAATTTCTTGATGCGCAACAAGCTTTTGAATCTATCTGACGTATAAATATTAAACACTCTTCTCTTATTCTTTTGGCCCTAACATCATGCAAGTATGGACCTTCGCCACATATCGACAACGTAGAGAAAGCACCTAAAAAATGACCTATCGAATTGGTATTGCTGGAGATTGAGATTAATGAACTCTTACGGTCAAGTCGGCAACTAGGAACCAGATTAGGCTGAACAGAATAGGATAGACCATCTCTTAGGCCAAGTATCCTATAATGTACTTCCAATGGCTAGTCGTTACTGGATATTTTTATACCTGTCAACAATTTCAAAATTCAAATAGATATATATCATTCAGAATGTCATTATCTAGGTATAGCATTGTTTGAATCCATGACGATCAGTGCTGGTTGGAGTACTACGAGACTGTTATTCAGTGAATCGTGCAAACCAAGCATTGGGATGCGTATGAGGGGGGATTCGGGTTCAATATAATAGAAGTCGACAATTTGTTTTGTAGCTTTGGTCCTATTAGCGTCTTAGAAGATGTTTCGTTCAAAGTAGTGGAAGGAGATATTCTAGGACTAATTGGTCCAAATGGTGCAGGCAAAACTACCTTATTTTCATCTATACTAGGGTTATTGCCAGACTATCATGGCGTCATTAAAATATTTGGCAAAGATATTAGAAAAAATAAATCACTGCTAAAGGATATCGGCTATATACAACAAAAAAGAGCAATCGATTCTAATTTTCCTGCAACCGTAGAGGAAATAGTATCTTTAGGCATTTCACGACAGCCATCAAAAGAAAGGGTTTCGTCGGCACTTAGATTAGTTGGTTTGTATGATCAAAGAAAAAGGCGGATCGGCGAATTATCAGGGGGACAGCAACAGAGATCACTTATTGCAAAAGCATTTGTTAACAACCCCAGACTATTGATACTAGATGAACCGGCAACGGGAATAGATCAAGATTCTCAGAATAGGTTTCACGACATTCTTAAGGAACTGAATATGCGCAATAAGATTACCATTATTTGGGCATCTCATGATCTAGACTCGGTGATAAAACTTGCCAACAAAGTAGCCTGTCTTAATCGTAAGATGTTCTTTCATGGAAATACCAATGAGTTCATCGAAAACGCAGATGCGCTAAGAGCATACTCGGAATCAACTATGCAGTTGCATATGCAAAAGCACGACCACAAATGATAAAGAGGCGCAGGATGTTAGTTTGTGCATCAGGTACTAAATTGCTGGCTTTGTGTTTAAAGCCTGCTGATCAATATAGTTATAGACTGACAACAGTATTCTAACACTTGAGGCTAGTGATAAATAATTAACGGCCATCAAATTAAGATTAAATACTTTCTAGCAGTAATGTTTGACCCACCTCTTATTTTTTAGAGTATTGCTCCCAATAACAAAGAATAGAGGCTAGGGTTTTTGAATCGACGATCTCTCCGTTCAACGCTTTTTTAACAGCATCAGCAATTTTTAATTTCTTTACTATGATTCTTTCGTCGTCATCAGCAATTGCTTTTTCGATCTTTAAATCCCTTGCGATGAAAACGTACATTAGTTCGGTATCATAGCCAGGTGCTAAGTAAAGCTGAATAAATGGAAGTACATTCCCAGAATGCCCAATCTCTTCGGTCATCTCTCTAACGGCTGCCTGTTCAGGCGATTCACCTCTCTCAATTTTTCCTGCAGGGATTTCTAATATGGTTTTTCCAATAGCATGACGATATTGCAGGACCAAAAATATCTCGTTAGTGTCAGTAAGAGGAATTATGCCTACTGAGGCCGAGTGTTCGACTATCTCTTCGTTAATTATTTTTTGATTGTAGATCAATTTATCAAGTCTAACACTAACATCCCCGGAGTATACCCTCTTCGATTCTACGATGCTAATATCATCAGACAAACCTTGATTCTTAATTGGTATGGTCATATCAGACTAGTGCTTAGGTTGTATATTTTTGGTTTTGTCCATACCATCATCAGAATATGCAGTTTATATGACTGAGCTAGAGGCTTAAAGCTTCATATCGTGCCAATGCCAATGATGTTCCAATAGTCTGCTTTTGAAGGTAATCATGCTTGCTATTCGAGAATGGCCCCCATCTTCTAAAAACAAGTCGATTATAAGGTGAATCAGAGATATTGTGCAGAGATAAATATTGGTACGATTTGAAACGATGTTTCACAATTACTAATGCCGAGATAACGAGCTTCAAATAGATGCTTTAGTTTTGCCTTTTCTTGGGCAGTCTGGTTATACCCATTATCTAAGTACAAAAAACGAGCCTTATGGAACGGTTAATTTTATATTCAGTGCTCCCCCATTTTTCACCGTGGATTTCATTGATGAAGATGGAAATTTACTGGTACCCAAAATGATTAGACCAATTATAGAGTATGACGAAACTCGGCTAGGAGCCAGTAAGGGTGCAATACGACAATATCGGCATCAAAATTTGCACGTGAGGGAGTATCCTGATCATTATTCTGTTCACATAGATCGGATCGATCCCCGAACAGACCCCCTTGGACACTTGTTAGTAGACGCCCCAGAGTATTTGACCGCTTTAGCAATCATGCTATCCTGTTTGAAGAATGCAAAAAATTTAACTCACATTATCCATCACGGACGAAATCTTACTTGATCGACACTTTGTTAACTTGTCATATTTGCGATTTACAGGATAATTAGTTACTCCCGCACAGGACTTGATTTATATGGAAAAAAACACATCTAATCCAGAAGTAATTCAAAGTGAAACAAAGTTTAGATCTGGCGAAAATACCGAACGAAAAGTTTCGGGATTTTATATATTCATAATTATCCTGCGATTGTTGCCAGTTATTATCAATTTCAGAAAAGACAGACGTAATTGGGTGAAAACTCAAGGTAGAGGCATTGATGAAGAAAGATACATTAAACATGCGCGACGAGCTCTGAAGACTTTCATTGATCTTGGTCCATCCTATATCAAATTGGGTCAATGGCTCTCGACTAGGGCCGATATTTTACCTCAGCCATATTTAGAGATTTTATCCAAGTTGCAAGACGAGGTCCCGCCAGTTGAATTTTCTAAGGTAAGGCCGATTATAGAAGCCGATCTGGGCAATATTGATATGAGATATGAACAATTTAGTACAACTGCTCTTTCTGGGGCAAGTCTAGGACAAGTACATTTAGCAAAATATAAAGGAAAACAAGTTATCGTAAAAGTCACAAGACCAGGCATTGAAGACACAGTCGGAAAGGATATCTATATCTTAAAAAGAATCTTGCCGCTTGCTAGTCGGTTTATTGATCCTAATCTGCGATTTTCGTTTGATGCTATGCTGGCACAATTTATTGAGACGATATATGAAGAGATGGATTACAGAGTCGAGGCCAAGAACCTGGCTACAATCAAGCACAATTTACGAAGCGACAGACAGATAATTATCCCAAATGTCGTGCCTGAATTGACTTCGAAACATGTGATTACAATGGAATTCGTACCAGGCATAAAGATTACCGACGTAGAATCCTTGGATGCAATAGGGATTGACAGGGAGAAATTAATTGTTAGAGTTCACCATGTTTTTTTCAAGATGTTACTGCGCCACAGTATCTTCCATGCTGATCCCCATCCTGGTAACATATCTGTCGGAGAAAATGGAGAACTGATTCTCTATGACTTTGGAATGGTCGGTAGACTAGATAGCGAAACCCGTCTAAAGCTTATAAGACTGTATCTTAGTTTGATAGAAAAAGACCCTGTACGGGCTGTCAACATCCTAGTGGAACTTGATACTCTTGAACCCAATGTCAATCGATATATAGTTGAGAAAGCGCTTGAATTGAGCATTAGATCAATTCACGGTAAAGAGGTCGATAAAATGCAGGTGAACGCCCTGATGGAGCTATCCAACAAGACCTTAACTAGATTTCCATTTAGATTGCCGAAGAACTTGGCTTTGTATATGCGGATGGGTTCAATCTTGGAAGGAATATATCAGCACCACAAAATTAGGTTTTATTTTGTAAAGGTTCTTGCCAATCTATTCGAAGAAGAAGGACTTCTTAAGGAGGCGTACATCGAAGAGGCAAAGGACTATATGAAAAGATTTGCGAAGGGCATTGAGACATATTCTACAATGGCACCTATTGTAAAGACCTATCTTGAACAACGCCAAATATCTGATGGAACAAAATCAGAAAAGAGCTATTCTGTACTAGGATCTGCTATCTTTGCCTCGGCTCTGTTCTTAGGATCTACTGTTATCTTAACGAATAACCCAACAATAGGTTATTGTGGTATCATTGCTTCACTATTTGTATATACTATCCCAATCATTGTACATTTCAAGAAAAAACTATGATCAGCTTACGGGTATAATACTTGATTTTGGCATGGGAATTCTCAAACTTACCACACCATCGACATATTTCGCCATTCCTGTGGCTTCGTCGCCGTCCTCTAAAGATATGGGCAAAGCAACTTTCTTGCTTATCTGGGTCGGCCTATGTTTGAAATAAACTGTACCCATGGGATCCTCTACCTCTCTTTTCGCGTTAATCGAAAGCACATTCTTTACGATTCTCAATTTAATGTCATTTTTTGAGAAGCCAGGTAAGTCAATCAATACTACCAATTCGTTCCCATCTTCAAATATATCGATAGCCGGCAGAACAAATTCGTAAAATTCCCTAGATCTATTACCTATTTCCTTCATCATCTCTTTAGCCATATAATGCGCAATACCCATATAGATGAAGACCGTGCTAAAGATATAAATCCTTTCTCAATTGTGCTCAAGTATTCAAATGGCGCTCTAAACAGTTAAAACGGAAGAAAGGCGAAAATCATTCGATTGTCCTGGGACGTAAATCGATTGAATCTAGAGCTTGACTCTTTTATCAATTCTAAAATGCACAATGTTATTACCGACTTACAACAACTTATAAGACAACCAAGCGTGTCAGCGCGGCACGAGGGTCTTGAAGAATGCGCGCATCTTGTATGCGACATTATGAGTCGAGCGGGGATTACTGCTGAAGTATTATACCTACGTAAACCTCCCCTATCACAAACGAATCTTAAATCGAACAAGTACGGAAATACTTGCGATAGCCTCAATTCCCCCTTTAATGATAACAAGACATATTACAGAGAAATAGAACAGATGTCTGGCCTTGATAATGTTCCTCCGATAGTGTATGGTGAAGTTAAATCTAAATCAAATCCTGATGGTAAAACCATATTGTTCTATAACCACTATGATGTTCAGCCTGAAGAACCATTAGATTTGTGGGACAAGGCGGATCCATTTAGCGGTAGCATCGAAGGCAACTATATATTCGGGAGAGGCTCTTCAGACGATAAAGGCGAGCTAATTACTCGAATCAAGGCCGTAGAATTTTACCTAGAACAGTTCGGAGACGTGCCATGCAATATAAAATTTATCGTCGAAGATGAGGAAGAGATTGGGAGTCCTCATATTGACCAATACATTTCTAATCACAGAAATAAACTGGCATGTGATTGCGTGATTTGGGAATTCGGATATATAAATGAACAAGGCATTCCCATTTTGAGCCTTGGAGTGAAGGGTTTACTCTTTGTAGAAATGAAATGTCAGACTCTTTCTCGAGATGCCCATTCTAGTTTGGCGGCTATTCTGGAAAACCCAGCATGGCTACTCATTAGAGCACTTAATACATTAAGAGATGGGACTGGAAAGATCCTGATTAAGGACTGGTACAAGGAAGTCAAGAAATTTACGGAGCAAGAGGAGCTTTTGATTTCTGAAGAGCCCTTTAGCGAGGGGGAATTTAAGAAACACTATGGCATTGACAGATTTCTAATTGATAGGAGGAAAGGTGGGGAGTCTAAAGCCTTAGTGGGTCAAGCTACATGTAACTTAGCAGGACTAGTCGCAGGATATGCTGGAAATGTACCTAGCAATATCGTGCCTGAATCGGCAACAGCCAAACTAGATTTTAGACTGGTACCTGAGATGGACCCTAAAATTCAGTTTAATAGACTCGTTGATCACCTCAATGAACATGGCTTTAATGAAATTATTTCAACAAAGTTCATTCACGGTGTTCGCGCTGCGAGAACTGATCCCAACCATTCTTTTGTAACACAGGTCCAAGATTCTGCCAAAGAGATATTTGGGGATGCGATTTTAAGTGTCTCATCTGCAGGAACAGGACCAATGTATTTATTTCATGAAATATTAAAATCGCCGTGCATATCAGTCGGCTGTACCTATGTCTATTCAAGAATTCATTCTCCCAATGAGTTTGCC
This sequence comes from uncultured Nitrososphaeraceae archaeon, assembly GCA_963765895.1. Lineage (GTDB taxonomy): Archaea > Thermoproteota > Nitrososphaeria > Nitrososphaerales > Nitrososphaeraceae > JARBAU01. Next base: position 10,637 of record CAVXZB010000064.1, read on the forward strand.
AGAATAGATTTTCTAAACAAGACCATAAAATGTATAACTCGATTAATGCAAAGAGCAAAGTGACAAAATAGAATTGCTTTTTGCAAAAAAAGTGAAGTGCAGACCAAAAGAAAAGAAGAATTGAAGCCAGGGGCTGCTAAGCCCTAAGTTCTGGGTTAAGATAGTTTATCAAGACTTGCTATGCAAGAGCGAGGTTAGAGTCCAGACTACCAAGAATATCCGCTGGATTCTAATACATAATAAATTTCCTAATAAGCGCTGTGGAGTTTAACCTGTGTCAAGCGCAAAGTACTTATAAAATATGCCTTCATAAGCATTCTAACATGAATATAAAGAGAGCATTGACGATAGTCACAATAGTTGCAGGACTCGTAGCACTAAGTGTGACAGTTTCTGGGACCCGAAATTTAGGTATGCCTCATGCCTTGGCAGCTGAAGTAAAAGCTGTGTCAATCGTACCGGGAGCATCAACTCTTGCTGACAAAGCCTTCTCTCCAGATGAAATCAAGATCAAGTCTGGTGATTCGGTAAAGTGGACTAACGATGATGCAATGTTTCATACGGTAGTGTCTGGCTCCGGAATAAATGATCCCGCGAAAGGCAAGGAATTTGATTCTGGTTTGTCCGGACCTAATGCACTAACTACAAAAGGCAAAACATTTACCCATACCTTTACAAAGGCAGGAGAATTTCCGTATTTCTGTCAGCTGCATCCAACAATGGTTGGGAAAGTCGAAGTATCATGAAAATGTCGAAAAAACTTAAGCAGTTCATGTAAAACATGATACTTCCTTTTTTGGTTTAAACCTAAGGCCTCATTTTTTGATTGATCAATTTTTCAAGAACAAAATGAGGTAGTTATTCCAAAATATCAATGAACTAGTAAATTCTTCATTTATGACTGCTAATATAAACACGCATCAACTGTAAAAACACGTTTTTAAGGCTGGTCGCATTCCTTGTAATCTGTGATTAATTACGAATTCTTGTACTCATTTACTAAGGAAGATCTTGTCAATTGATAACTCTATTAGGTGGATTGGAATAGCCAACAAATTCGGCGTGCTTATTAATGCAGAGTATAGAGAGCAACTCCAACCATTGATGTCTGAAGAAGAAAACGAGGAATATGCGTCACTTACAGTCACAAGATACAAGACTCGAATCAAGTTTCAGCCAAAAATTGGCCAATTAATATACGCCTTCGCAAAATATGAGAAGCTTTGCAGAGCAACTATTCATATTAATGATGACTATTTCTTGTTGCTTACGCTAGATAGTAAAACTAAAAACTTTGACGAGATTCTGACAGAAAAAGTAATCCCAATGGTTCAACAACGTAGACAATTATTCACCGATAATGGAAAGTAAACGGGCATTTTTGTAAACTTTAATTCATTGGATAACAACCAATATCGATTTAATGGAACTTAACAGGATAGATGGATTTACATTCTTTCTAACGCCCATTCGGCATATCCAATGGCGTTTAAAAAAATGAATTAAGGTCAGATACACTATAGTATATGGTTGTTGGTGATTCACTAGTACCAAATTATGTTCTCTGCTGCCTGAAAATTTGGTTCCCTAACAGGCGGAAACCCTCATTTTAGTTCCAAAAATTTCGAGTTTTGAATATAGAATTATAGATTGGTAATGTTACATTCATTGGCATATATGTCTGATGCAAAAAAAGATAATTCTAGCGATGGTTCGCATTTCCATGATGCGGCTACTTTACTCCTTAAGGGAGGCTGCCTAATCGGGGAGTCTTGTCCAGATTGCTCTGGTGTTCAGATAAAATTTAAGGGTGATACCATTTGCGTAAATTGTGGGAAAACTCGTTCAGTGAATAATGAATCGAGAACAAAATCCGGTCAGTCTGGCATTCAACAAGTTGAGAACGAATCCTCCAGACCCATGACAGATTTATCAAAAATTGAAAAGATGGTAATTAACAGGATTGGTCATTTGATGACGGACCTGAATAGTCAGAATGATCTACTAAATGAGACTCGTGTAGCTGATTTGATCGAGACGTACTTACGGATATTCAAGAAAATTAGAAATCTAGACCAATTTAAAATGCCTTGACTCGAGACCAACAAAGTTGGTACCACTAAATTCTAAGCTTATGTACTATTACTACTCGTATGATTGCTTACAAGGGCTCTAAGGGACGGAGGAGTCAACAGCAATTTAGGGTCAGTAACGACGGGTTGTTTAGGAAGATCATATTGCTGTCTTAGGGTCTTTTGTTGTTCTAACTGAGTGTCTGAAGAGAATGATGGCCCGATATGTCCAATCCATACCCATAGCAAGATTACAAGTGCAAGTGATACTCCCATAACTAGAATGGATAATGCTATAGCCGTCATGTTTCTGTAGCCGTGACCTGCTTCTTCTTCATGATGCGCACACATCTTACGACATAGAATGTTCCCTTGCTATTAAAAATATTTGCCTTCTATAATCATAGGATACGAGAATGAGAATATATGACATTAACCTTCGATAGATACAGAAGCATGTTCTTATCTAATTTGCTGATTGGAAAAAATTAAAATGAGCACCGTATTTCAGTAGTGTCGTCATGATTAAAGAAAAATTGGAGTCACTAAAGATAAACCTGCCTCAAGCTTCCAGATCCGCAGGCTTGTACGTCCCTGTAATGATAACTGGTAATCTTGTGTTCCTTTCGGGGCAGCTACCGATAGCACAAGGCGTGGATTCAAGTGGTGTTAGGTTCAAAGGTAAAGTAGGCAAGGATATTTCAATAGAGGATGGCAGATTAGCCGCTAGGCTTTGCACGCTAAATGCGCTATCACAGCTAGAAATTGCATTAGGAAGTCTTGATAAGATCAATAAATTTATAAAGATTTCTGGTTTTGTAAACTGCGAGGCATCATTTACCGAACAGTCTAAGGTTATTGATGGAGCCTCTGATTTGATCTTGCAGATATTTGAAGAGAGAGGGAGACATAGTCGCGTGGCGCTAGGAATGAATAGTCTTCCCTTAGATGGTGCTGTAGAAATTGATTATATAGTAGAAAAGGAAGGATGATCATGATATAGGAAGATCTCGAATTTAGTCTGGTGCCATTCTATGACTAGCCATTTTGGGATATGTATTACTCATCATTATTAAGGATACAAAAAATCTGTCATGGTATAAACATAGATTGCCAGACCTAGGCAGCTATTAACCAGAAGCAACTTTATAATTACAGAGGAGTTTACTCGATAGCTCTAGTAACTTCATTAGAATGAAATTCGTCATAATGTTTCTCTGCGTCTCTTCTCGTCAAGAACTCCTTACCGCAATCTTTACATCGAAAGGTCCCAGCCTCATACTCAGTCATTCTATAAATTACTTGTTTGCCTAGCCATATAAATAATATGCAAGTTAATTCAGTCACTTGCATTATTTAGCGAACCATTACCACGGAAGTTCGATTTTAGGCGGCTAAATTCTTTACCGTTGCCAAGGCCAAGTGATACACAAATATAATGATTTATCGATAGCAAGATCGCGGAGACAGGGAGGATCGGGGTGCTAGCCGTACCCCAAACTAGAAATCGGCTTCATGCTAGGATCAGTAACTGCTGGGTAAATCCATAAGTGAGAGGAACCTACTTACATCGCTGGAATGAAATCATGCCGTGTTGGATGGTCGTGAGCAGCAACCTGTGTGAAGGCACAGTTTTGACTGCATATCATCGAAATGGATGAGGTCCGGGAGGGAGCAATCCTAAGGTGGCATAATCATGCTGGCACGTCTACGTGGTGGATCTCGCGGAGTTTGAAACAGGGCCTAACATTTATGGCGGTACCAGCAGGCTGTCTTCGCAATCTGATATATCCATCATTAAGTGAATTTTTAACTTCTCGACAAAAGTTACATCACCAATTATGCAAAATACTCAAAGCCAGTGTCTAATTTTAAGAAAATCTGTCTGAATTGATTCCTTCCTCAGTAGTTTAAGAAGAGCTGTTGCCTCTGGGACAGATAACACTAACTTGCTAAACGAATTGTCAGAGCTGATCCTTGGACAAGCGATCTGAATGAAGACGTCGATATCCCTGAAATTTTGAAGACGCTCATCACTTATATCAGTCAATGCTATCAATTGAACATTTTTTCCTTCCCTCTGGAACGATCTTCTTAATTCCAGGGCCTTTAATTTTGAAAACTGTCCCTCCTTTAGGCCTATTATAATTCCAATTTTTTCAGCGTCCAATGCCTTATAAACAGCTAGGACCGATTTTTTTTGCATTTGAATTGCGAAGTCATTGACTTGAGTATGCTGTTGAAAATATGGATCTAGCATATAAGTCGGTTTTCCAGTCGATGCCGCGATAGCGGCAGAATGAAACATGCTTTGCCCAAGAAACATAAATGCATCAACTTTCTCGATTAAATCAAAAGCTGGATAAAATTCGCAGCCAAACACTTGAGCGTCATTCAATTGACCCTTACCTTTACCAATGAGGACAGTATAACCATATTGACTAAATATTTCCTTTACGCTCTGTATCTGGTGAAGGTGTTGGCTAGTTGTTAATAATGATACTGTCGAGTATCTACCTTGAAGATTCATAGCACAATCTGAAGCTACACGATCAAAGCTTACATTATCATAGGCGTTAATCATAACCACTTTTGGACCTAGAGTTTCAAAGGCTATTGTGTGAGCCACATTAAAAAGAAGATCCGCCCCCAATAAGTCAGCACCACGCGTGTTAACATCACAGGAACCCCAGGAAGCATCCCCCAATATGTACACAGGTATGTCAAATTCCCTAGTAATGTTCTCTGCATTTTTTTGCAATTGCGATAGAATCCCTTCTGGACCACTGAGGGCAACGGATCGAGGACTTCTATCCCGAATCACTTCAAACATTCTTTTCTCGTCTATGACTATCAACCTATATCAGAACCTTTCCCAATCTGGACTACATGTTAAAGTTCAGTGGCAGATAATAAAAATCATTAGAAGCGTATGAAATGAGATCATTATATTTCTGAATATCGAGACCTCTGTACACTTGATTAATTACAGGCCAAGATCTTTGTCATCCTGATATACTTAACAGAAATATTTTCTTCATTTAAACACACTCGTCTATTTCCCAATAGAAGTAGATTAGTATGGGGAATAATGGGGATATGTGAAAGGAAGCTTAGGGTTCAATTATGAAATGTGACAGTTTAACAGGAATTATTTCAATCTTACCTAGTTGAGCTAGGGCAAGAATAAAGTTCTTATTGTATCCATTCAAGATTCGCGTATTTAAAGCGAATCGAGAAGTTTCTGTATGGTTCGAAATATATCAGAAACTATTTTTTTATAAACTAATGATTATCGCTCTAGTACAGGATAGACAAAATCGAGATGATGGATCATAGATGACTGGAGTGATTGCCTATTGGTCTGGGAGAACATATAAGAATAAACCTTCTACGTAATACAGATATTAAATGATTAGATCAGAATATCCTGAACTAGGGATGCTATTGATCTAGTTATTATTCTTATCGGGCTTATCGTCACTTAGTAGCTTTAGGTTTTTACATACCGAGCAAATTGAGCTTGAAGAATCACGATTACAAACCGAACATTTCCTTCTTGTTTGTGACTTTGATGTATCCATCTTCAAAGATTTCGAAATCTTAACCGCAGAATTATATGCATTATATTTTATGCCTGGACGGTCAATTTCAAGTGTGTTCAAAAAATTACGAAGATCTGTGCGTATGCTTTCATTACTGTGGGGACATTCCTCAGACTGAAACGGTATTCCTCGCTGCAATGCATAAAAGACCAACTCTTGTTCATAGATCTCTACGAGAGGCTTTATTTTTTTAATATTATTCTTCCCATATTCTACAGGTTCAGGGTATATCCATCCAATTCTATCTACGTCTCCAGATAAGAGATTTATGAAGAAAGTCTGCAATTGATCATCTAAATTGTGGCCAGTTGCAATAATACTAGCACCTATTGATTCCGAAACAAGATCAATAGCTCTTCTGCGAAAAGTTCCACAAAATGAGCAAGAGCTAATTTTTTCAGAGGGTCTTTTTGATAATACTTCTTCCATTTCAACCCCAAACGTATCACTAAATTTCAAGACTCGATTCTCAACTCCAATCTCTGAACAAAAATCCTTTGCAATTTTTAATCCTTCGTCACGGTAGCCAGGAATCCCCTCATCTATCGTGACGGCTGTGATTGTAAGGTAATCTCTATTACCATAGATTTTGTTCAAAAGGTAAAGCAATGATAGACTGTCCTTGCCACCAGATACGGCGACAGCGACCTTGTCTTGATAATTAAGCATGGAATATTTGTTAATACATCTCTTGGCTTTGTCTTCGATTGAAAATAGGAAACAGCTTCGGCACAGATATTCACCAGAATATCCCCTGTGATAGATAATTTCACCGTCATTGCACCTTGTGCAAAACTTTGTAGTCAACAGCGCATTAGTTGAGTTCCCCTCTATAATATTTCTTGATATGTCTATGACAACCCTGAAATAAAAGCTCAGATAGCTTTGCTTTTCTGTCTGTAGTTCAGAAAAGACTAACACAGTCTTTTTCCCAAATTTGATCAAGAATAAGTAAATTGCTTTGCTGCATACACCCATCAGCCATTTTGTTTGAATTGTCCTCTGCTTTTGACAGCTATACATCATTAACCTGAAGATGAACTATGTAGAATAGGCCAAACCTATCTCCCAAATGCCAGCCGAATATATTCAATCTTGCTGAAACTTGCCCTGGCAGCTTCGCCCAAATGTTTGGGCTCATATCCGCATGGCAGATTCTAGTCCGTAAAGTGACTTTATTATAAATGACCAATTCATTATCTCCTAAACCTAAGGATTAAAACGGAAGTATATAGAATAGCTTTGCGTCCCTACTATCATTAGACACGGACGTAAAGAGATAAAGCATAGAGGAAAATAAGACTACTAATGAACGAAAAGGATAACGCAATACAGTATAAAGTTAATATGTTGACTGATACAGGTGTAAACGTTACAATTAATCTTGTAGAGGATGTGGAGCTCGAACCGCTCACCCAACAACAGCTAATGTTAGATGCCATCGATAATGTTGTGACAGACAAGGACGTGAAGGAGCAGATAAAACCATTTCTTGAAGCAATCCTAAAATCTCAGCCCCAGACCGTGATAAACACTTATGCTCAAACTGCCATTCAGATTACTATGCCTAAGGCTCGATATCAGAAGATTGGCAGGCCACAGGTAGGGGAAAATTTGATTATTGATGTTAAGAAAACAGGCTAATCTTTTATTCAACTACATCCAATAGTGGTCAAGGACCGCGATAACACTTATTAATAGCAAAAAATATCGAAATCACAAAATGTGCCATTCATAATATTAGCACTTGATACAATTAGTTTCTGTTAATTAGTTTCTGTTACTAAACATTTTTGGTGACTACTAACCACATCGACCAGAGAAAAGATGAAATCTCTGAAAATAATATTCCGGAATTGATCACCACCTACGAATCATTTGGGATAAAAATGCCTTCAAATTTGGGTAACAGTTCACAAAGGTTCTAATCCGCCTAAGGGTAGCGACTCACGGACATAAAATTCGTATAGTTATAAGCAGTGGCCAAGTTAGACGCTCAAATTAATGTATATCCGGTTCCAGTAACCCTCAGGCATTAATCTTTACGTTACCCTATGAAGATAGGAAAAGAAGTACGCTTTGTTAATCACATAAAACAATTCTCAAAATCGATACGATCTAAATTGCAATATTTGAATATCTGGTTGAGTTTGATTACTTAGCATCGTATACAATTGTGGGACGATAATCTAATAAAAGGCCATCTCTTCTTTGGAACTGTGCCTACGATTTTATGTTCACTTATGAGTGGATTTGCAGATTTAGTATTTGCTATCTACCAATATACAGTAAATAAGATTCCAGTGATTGATGTCCTGGGTTCAGGCCAGAATCAATGCCAATACATGCATATGTAAAACGAAAACTGCTTAGAGACAGGAATGTAATTAGCTGGTTTGTATTTAGGTGCATCTGTCCCTCTCGTATATCTCGCATGATAAAACTATCCCCCTTACTTTGAACAGCTGAGACAAGATGAATATTGTATAGTCTTCGATCATTAGCCATCCTTAGTGACCTTAGATAAGGTTTATTATTTGTCCAATTTCGCACTTCTGTTAGAATGCGGAAAGGAAGCTCTGTCTGTAATTCATTATAGATGGTATTCTTCTGATTCTTGGTGAGATTTGTGATCTGATCCAATTTTTCAGGCCTACATCTTCGTTTCTGGATTCCAATATTAGAGATTTCATCATCAAGGTAAATAGAGATAGAATAAACTTCTAGACAGTCATGACATATATCAGCGTAGATGTATGCTACATCCTTATAACCAGATGCATCAACTGGTCCAGGAGAAAAATTCAAATCATTAATTAGGGATCCTGCGGAGTAGGTCTGAGTATTATATGTACTGCGAATTTGTTGATTCGTGTTAGAATAGATTCGCTGGGAGTAATGGACATTATTAGGGAAAGAGTTGTTGAGTCTTTCGCTAAACCGGGCTGCCTTTTCCATAAAGGCTAGACCATTATCTATAGGATCGCTGTCATTTGAATATCGGTGAATCCTAGAATGATTGTTAGAATTCGGAATTGCTATGTAATGTCTTATATTCCCTGCATAGTATGTCCGTGAAGGGCTTACTTTTTGATCGACTAGATCTGAATGGCAACTGGTCGGTTTGTAGTTATTGATCGGAACTGTCAAACCATTGTGTTTTCTTTCAATATGTACCTGCATATTGTAGCGCCTGCTGCTTTCTTGTGAACATAAAGGACAAGAATACTTCTTTACTCTACCCAATCAAATACACTTGAATGTTGCGCATATCCTCTGCGATGGATGCAGTTGCTTTGCAGTTACTGCAGTAACTGCAAAGCAATCTCCTTCATTTTCTGATTCCAAATTACTAATAAATGTACTAGAACTTTATAATATAAAAGTCTCAAGTCGTATTATCTTTAATTATTATAAGAGTTCATCCAGCCGACACAAGAATAAACGAATTCTAGTTATTTAGAAAATTTTGCACTACGCTTAGGAAGGTGTATCACACAACTAAGGCATCGCATCAAGATATTATCTGCAGATCCTTCCTTCATTAGGGATTGTTTTATTCCTGCTTAATAACATCAACCAAATTCAATATTTGATAATCTGTGAGTCGATAAAAATTAAATTGGAAGGACAAGTAACAACATAATTAAGCATATTGACTTTAATTATCGAATTAGCAATAGATCTCTGCAGTTTGGTAACGCGTTCTATTTATGAATAATTCTTATATCTAAAATCTACATTCATGTTATGGATCTAACCAGAGAGGAAGAAAAACTACTCGATGGTACTGAGGGCGATACAGTCTCTACTGCCTATAGAATATTATTGGCTGTAGGCGAAGCCACACACGCCAACAAACTTGTACCCATACAATGGGCCCATATTTCTGGTGTGAATTACAATACCATCGGTGAGTCCGGAAGGAAATTTCTGGAACAATTCTGTCTTGATGCGAAGGTTAAAGTCAACACGACAATAAATCCGATGGGGTTTGATCGAGAGAAGCCATCAGGAGTCTCGCAGGAATTTATCAGTAAGCAGATGAGTATTGTAAATTCTTATAAAAATATTGGAACAATCGAATCATTCACTTGTATCCCCTATGAAGCCTACCAGCTTCCGAAGGCCAATACTTTTGTTAGTCTTGCTGAAACTAATGCAGCAGTATTCGCAAATTCTATGTTAGGATTAAAGACTAACAAAGAGAGCGCGTTAAGTGCACTGGCCGGAGCAATAACCGGGAAGGCTCCATTATCTGATTTAAGGATTGAGGAGCTAAGAGCACCAAAGTATATGATAAGATCTTCATTAGATATGAGTACAGAACTAGATTATGGCCTATTAGGATATTTTGCTGGAAAAGAAATCAGAGCGAGTAGTGTTGGGATTAGCGGAGTACAAGTTAAAGGTATAGCAGAGGCAAAGGCCTTATCAGCAGGTATTGGAACAACAGGCGATTTAGGAATGTTTACCCTGAACAGCGAATCTACAGGAGAAGCAATATCATTCGGCGAGAGTGAAGCTAATTCAATTAGAGAGGAGCTAAATTCTACCGAGAGAGGCGACGTTATCCTCTTCGGAAGTCCACAGCTGGGTATACCTGAATTGAAATTACTTGCGACGAATACAGAGGGTAAAAAATTCACAAGACCTTGTCTTATTTTTTGTGCCAGACAGATTCATAATCAGGCGAAATCTATTGGATTAGTTGATCGGCTAGAAAGTACTGGAGCTCAATTTATGTGCGATTGTTGCACCTGTCTAACACCCCTCATTACGAAGGGAAATGCTGATTCTGTCGTAACAAATAGCGTCAAAGGAGCGTACTATATGAAAAATGCAAATAAATTAGATGTTGCCCTAAGAGACTCTAAATCAATAACTGAGGAGTATATGAACTAATAATTGAGAATCAAATGTCATAGGATTGTTGGTGGTCAAGGAGTAGGAGATGTAATAATTACTAGACAGCCGATAAATTTTCTTACAATGTTTAATACCAATAATGGAAATGTTATTAATCAAAATCATGAATTATTTGGAAAATCTGTGAAGGACACGGTTTTAGTATTTCCTAAAGCAATAGGCAGCAGCGTGGGTGCATATACTATCTACTCGTTGAAATCTATGAATACAGCACCTGTAGCGATGGTTTGTACAGAGCAGACGGATATAATTACTGCATCGGGTTGTGCGATATCCAATATACCGTTGGTAAAACTAACTGATGAACTTCCAGTGCTTTCACTCCACTCTAGACTAAGAATAGTTGTAGATGCCGATAATGAGACGTTACTCGTAAAAAAAATAAGGAGCTTCAATCATTATAGCTAGGTGCATGGCATTAGATGGGCGAACTGACCACGAGTGGAATGAGGATCAAAGTCCATGCACCTATGTTGATTATTATGTGCTAAACCGGTAGGCGGCAATGAGACTAAATTTATAAAGTTCTGAACCAAGCCTATCGAAATATTTGGTAAAAGCGTTAATCTGGTGTTATTTTTAAAACTTGAGATTTGTTCAGTATTATAATCCGGTAAATACTTTTATTGGGTTTCTTAAAAACTATATTGTTTGGCAAACTTCTGTCCTGAGTGTGGTGGTGAATTAAAATTTGATGTCATTAGCAAGAATTTTATTTGCAAAAGTTGCGGTCTGTTTGCTTCAAGAGAGAAATTCGACGAATTAAGGGATAAGAAGGAAAATGAGGCAACCGACAGACGACGTCTGCAGCATGATGATTATCTAGACTGGTGGCAAACTTCAAAGAAAGATAAGCAGAAACAATAGCAGATTGTCAGACCTTAATACAAGTATTTGTGTGGATTGCTCATCTCCATCAATCATGAACTGTGAATAGGAGTTCTACCTGAAAGCGGGCTAAATCAAAGCTCCTATTTACATCACTAGAAATTTGTATTCAAATTTTACAGAAACAGCCTTAGTAGTGGGACTAAGGTTGGAACTTACTGCCCAGCCAGTACCCATGACTTGATGCATATTATCAGTAAACAATAACATAAAACTTTTCATTATAACGATAAGTTGTTTTTAATAAATAGACAAAGTGAATCAGGTTTGAATGCATCACTTAGATAGAATAGGTTGGTTTATTCTTTTCATAGTCTGAGATGTGCGATTCAAATTTAAAAGTCATCGCAATTTCATCCATCCCTTCAAGTAACATCCTTTTATTAGACTCAGATATCTCAAAATGCAGACTTTTTGCATCAAATTCTATGCTTTGGGCTGCCAAGTCAACTCTAATTTGAGCTGTATCAGCATTTTTAAATAAATATTCAATAATGTCCTGACTCAGAATAATTGGTAGGATACCATTCTTAAAGCAATTGCTATAAAAGATGTCAGCAAATGAGGGTGCCAAGACTACCTTGATTCCAAAATCCCTTAATGCCCAGACTGCATGCTCTCTTGAACTGCCGCTGCCGAAGTTATCTCGAACCAACAAAATGGATCTGTCACGATATTTAGGATTATTCAGTACAAAATCGGTTTTAGGTTTTCCATCGGTGTCGTATCGCCAGTCGTAAAAGAGAAATCTATCATAACCTGTCTTCTGCACTAGCTTGAGAAATTGCTTTGGAATTATTTGATCAGTGTCAATATTGATTAGATCTATTGGAATCAATTTGCTTGAAAATATTTCAAAGGGACTCAAGGGTTGATTTCATGGTTGAGAACCATTAATATTGTTATCTTCATAACATCTCTCTTACATCAGTGAATTTGCCTTTGATGGCGACTTGCCGCTCCATTATAGGGCTCATTAGATGGGTTCTGCCTCCAACTCCTTGTCTTCCTTCAAAATTTCTGTTCGAAGTACTTGCGCACCTTTCACCGGGGGAAAGTACGTCGGGATTCATACCTAGGCACATACTACAGCCAGATTCTCGCCACTCAAATCCAGCATTTTTAAAGATCTTGTCAAGCCCCATTTGTTCAGCTTGCGCTTTTACCATTTGGGAACCTGGTACAACCATAGCTCTTACGTTTGGAGCCACAGTCCTTCCATTGATTACAATCGAAGCCTCAAGGAGGTCCTCTAGTCTAGAATTAGTGCAAGATCCTATGAATACTCTATCTACGTTGATGTCTGTAATTGGATCTCCTGGCTTCAAGTCCATATAATATAGGGCGCGAACGGCTGCCTTTTTTAAACTTTCATTACCTTTTGAGAATTCATCAGGATGGGGGACATTATCCGTAATGTCAATCACCATAGAGGGACTAGTTCCCCATGTTATCTGGGGTGCCAAATTTGCGACATCTACTGAAAACGACCGTTCAAATTTTGCATTATTATCTGATCTAAGATAATTTCGCCATGTATCGATAAGGTTATCTAGCTCTCCATGCTTAGGCGCAAAATATCTGCCTCGAATATAATCGAACGTGGTGCCATCGGGTGCAATTAGCCCAGCCCTTGCACCACACTCGATTGACATGTTACAAATTGTCAATCTTTCTGCCATTGAAAATCGTGACAACATTTCTCCCCGATACTCAATAACTGTTCCAACACCACCAGCTGTGCCTATCTTTCGGATAATATTTAGTATAATGTCCTTAGCTGTAAGAGAATGAACATTCTTAAATCTTCCAGTTATGTTTATTTCAAAATTCTTAGGCCTGTCCATCCACAGACACTGGGTAGCTAGCACATGCTCTACTTCGCTTGTGCCAATGCCAAATGCTAGGGCCCCGAACGCGCCGTGAGTTGAAGTATGACTATCGCCGCAGACGATTGTAGTCCCAGGTAATGTTAGACCTAATTCTGGTCCGATAACGTGTACGATACCTTGGTTAGGATCAGCCATATCATACAATCTAATACCAAATTCCTTACAATTCTGTATTAATGCCTGTATTTGCATCGCTGAAGTATTATCTACTAAAGGAAGCGATCTATCGCTAGTGGGTACATTGTGATCCATAGTAGCAAATGTCAAGTTTGGTCGCCGTACGGTTCTGTCATTTATCCTTAACCCTTCAAAAGCTTGAGGAGATGTAACCTCGTGTACCAGATGTCGATCTATATAGAGAAGTGCTGGTTGTTCTTCAGCCTGATCCGATACATGGTAGACAACATGGTCATCCCAAATTTTGTCGAAAAGTGTTCGCTGCAAGTCTGATAAGTACTATCATACTGATCCGAAATATAATTATTAACCATTTCTAGCAACCATTAATTAGTTCTAAAACCTTCAGACGGTTTAGCATAATTAGAGTATCATACAATTATTTCTAAGGATTCTAATTACTGTACTGTAATGTTCTGAAATTTAAAGAATCTTATGCATTTATTGAGAATGTTTAATCATTTAAAATATTTTTTATATAGATAATCGAGTTTACCCAACCAAATCTAGCTAATACTTGTAAAGAATATAGATTAAATGCTTCCAACACAGGCAAAGTTATTTGAAGTAATGTCAATTATAGTATCCAAGCAAAATTTGGATTAGTCGAGCAGCGTTTATTAACAGCCAACCTCAATTGAGAATGCTTAAATTTAGTATTTATCCGATAGGGATGATATATGCACCTACAAGACAATAGGTATGCTGATAACATAGCAGAACAAATCAAGAAAGGAACTACGACATGTGGATTGACATGTGCTGACGGTGTAGTTTTAGCAGCCGACACTCGGGCAAGTGCAGGTTTTTTCATTGCAGATAAACACGTTATGAAGATTCAAAAAATAGATCGTCATCTTGGCATGACTATTGCAGGTGGTGTAGCCGATGCCCAGAATCTTGTAGATATTATGCGATATAATGCAAATATTTATAGACTTTCCAATCGGAAACTGATGCCAATAAGGTCTGCTGCTCGACTGTGTTCCAACATTCTTTTCAACCAGCGTTATTATCCTTACTATGTTCAACTCATAATGGCTGGATACAGTGAACAGGAACAGGGTCAGATATATAATATCGACCTATTTGGCTCAATGACAACTGAAAAGTTCATATCAACTGGAAGTGGTTCTCCAGTCGCTTACGGGTATCTGGAATCAGAATTTAAGGAAAATTTGAAGGTTGACGACGCATACAAGGTTGCACTTCATGCGATAGCAGCGGCGATAAGGAGGAATGCAGGTACCGGTGACAGTATCAATGTAGTCATAATTGACAAAAATGGCTATCGTGAACTTTCTCGAGAAGTAAAAGAAGCTGTCGGGGTAAGCTATTAACATAAATCTCTCTTGATCAGTAACGCTAACCGATAAAATGTTTGACTAGCGTGTTCTACTTTGTCGAACTATTTGTCGACTCACGGATGTATATTAGGTTCCTGAAGATGAACATAGACTTATTTCCTGATACCCTTCTCAATAACAAGTAAGCATGTAAGACTTCTGCATGTCGGGATTACTCAAACTATAGCTAAATTTCAGTTGATTTGCCTTTAATACTCCGTTAATATCGCATTTAGATACGGATTCCTTTTGATAGCTAACCTTGTTAAACATCAGATCTGTACCGAAATTCGCGTGGCCTAATCCTAGAGCGTGTCCTATTTCATGAGCCGCAACATTTTGTAGAGTTTGAGGGTCTAGCAAAGTTCCAAACGCACTACCATAGATTACGATATTGGAGTGATTAATATAGCCATAACCGTCAAAAGTATCGATAGTTTTCCCTACCATTAACCCGCTCTGCATGATCATTTCAGAGTTGGAATTGTTTCTAGGATGACTAGCACTTTCCTTGGGAATAAATGAAATTCTTATATCAGGTACTGTTGGAATCTGGTACTTCAACAAATTTAATCTCTTCTTTCTCAGACCACTCTTTCAAGCCTTTTTCGATTGCATGTTTAAGCGTACCGTTAACATTGAATATCGAATAGCTCACATTTTCAAAGGACAAGTTTTTATTCCACGAACAACAAATATTGATTGATTTTATAGTATCCCCGTTCGTGGCATTAAATAGGTCCATACTGGAATTCTCGAGAGTACCAAATATTCGAGAACTCTGTGCTAGCTGACTCTCAAAGATAAGAATAATAAGTAAGACTGATACTAAATAAAGAAACAACTTCAGTGTCACAATAAAACAGGAGCAAGTTCTGTATTATGCGTTTTTCAAAATGTTGTCATATGATTCGTTAGGTAAATTTTATGCATTTATTTTTATGTTAGGCAAAAATTGGTAGGTAGATTTTTCATTGTATTTAGAATCAAAATGTTACGACCAAAGTTGGCTATTATTTAAAATAGCAAAAAATGTGAAAGGACATTTATAGTCTACTACTTTGGGAGAACTTCAATGAATACGCCTTTTTCATCTTCCAAAATATTGTATAATATCAATTGGCCTGATTTTCGCCATTCGGGATTTTGTTCAATCCAGGATGATTCCTTTTTCCAAGATCTCATACTAACTAATCTTCCATCGAAAACATTATATTCATAACCGTGCATGTAGCAGATTATTTTCTCGCCATCAAGTTGACCCTTTGATAATGAAGCTCCCCTATGAGGACAGGAATTATCAAATGCAAATAACCTGCCATTTTTTCTTCCTACTAAAATATCCTTTCCTTCAATTCCGAAAACAGACATATGACCTTCTGTAATATCTTTAGTATCACAGATTCTATGGAGCATATAACTTAGACATTACGACATTTTATAAACTAAACATGTTATGTCATACTTTTGGGAATGCCTAGAAACAATCTAATGCTAGCTGGCTCTCCAGTATAAGCCAATAACTGGATCTCATAATGTAGAAGTATTGTTATACTGCTATCATTGATTTCTATACTCTCCATAGTTTATCAAAACTCTATGTTTACATATGATTAAATCAGAAAAACTTGCGAAGAAGAGATATCGCGCTGGTCTAGCGTTCAGAAACATTCAACAAGTTTGAGATAAAAATCTGCAAATGGAAAGATACAGTATAGCGTTCAATCTCTCTAACCAATTCCTTTGCGGATGCTTTGGGATTGTATCACGATACTTTCGTCATATATTTTTTATATCAACAACTATGTATGCCAGTCAGTCATTACTGCTACTAAAATTGGATACCTCTACTATAACTAGCGAATAGTTGGAGCACTCACCGGAAATCATGATAAAATGGGATTTGTAGTCAAACAAACATTCCAGTCGTTAGTCAACTCCTTAGCACGCTGAGGACAATATCTGAATGGCTAGGCTGTGCACGTACTTGCGTTTTCGCTGCTTGAATAGGCAGTGCACGCTTATGCTTATTTTCCTTTTCTCGTCGGCACAATTATCGCAGCGGATAAAAATAAAAGCAAAGCTATGCCAATAACTGTAACGAGATCAAACTTTAGATCAATTTCCATACTTTGCTAGTACAACAGAATGATATATCAATTGTACTTTTCTGACTGCTTGCCGTGACGCTAGTAACTTAGTTAGTTATCTATTGATAAGAGAAAGTCTGGTTAATGAATAAAAAAATAGTTATCGATGGCGATCGCTGCCGCCATCGTTCAGGCGATCCTTTATCTTCTGCGCTGCTTCTCCATGAGCCCCTCGAACAGCAATATGTCTGTCTAACACTTCGTTTATCCTGTCTTTAATTCTGTCATGATGTGAAGGAGGTGGGGGAGGAGGTGGAGGTGGAGTAGATGTAGACGAAGGCTCCTCCTGTTTCAACACCGATATCAAGTTCTGAATCTGAGGCACAACTTCTCTATTTGCTGCTTCCTGACCGAATACCGCTATTACCTTTGCTTGTAGTTTATTAAGTTCTGTAATTGCGGCCTCTAACTGGTCTGTTTTCAGTAGTTGTGCTATGTGAGTTGTGTCAAATATTCCTCTCGGCTTATCCATCATTGTATTGGGCTCTGATTGATTGACAAGTCTCAGAATAGCATTGTCGATACCCTCGAGGAGAATTAATCGAGATTGGTCTACATCAGTTATGTTCTCCTCCTTAGGCACCTCAAATGCTTGTGCAGCCAATGCCTGCTGTGGAACGATATACTTAAGCGCATTCCAGTCATTAAAGCCAGCCAATGTTGGACCTGGACCAGGTGATCTACAGTCTAGTCCTCCATTGATATCAGCATTTACACTTGTATCAGTGGAACGTCCATTAAAGTTCCAGTCAACTGGAACGCCAGCGCGAGTTAATGCTGGTCCTAGTCCTGGCCCACGAGGGCCATAAGTAGTGTTCAGTCCTGGTGGGGTGCTCTGCGATATACCATTTTGTTCATTCAGGTTTGTTTTGTTTAATGTAGCAAGAGCCGATCGTGAATAATCAAGAGGTCTGCTTGCAACCAGGCCAGGGAATTGGAACAGGTAGTTCATTACGCTAAAGTAGTTCGTTTTGCAATTTGTCTGGTCACCACCACCGTGCTCAAGACCCAAATTATGACCTAGTTCATGCATAAATGTTCCTGCCTGTTCACTACGAGTTCCTACATTGTGGTTTGTGGTTGGATCTTTAGTCCACCCGGGCTCCTCTGGAGTCCCTGGATTACCCAAGGTCACTAGAAAGTCCATTCCAGGTGTTTCTGCTAAGCCAGATGATCCCGCAGAGTCTCCTGGCTGATCGTGTGCAAATACTGCATAGTGAAATGCCATTCGCTTTGCAGCAAGTAGGGTTACATTATTAGGATCTGCTCTTTCTGCAGCAGTTCCAAACCACGCGGGCTTTATGTTATCTATGAGATTATCTAAGTCAGTTGTATTTTGATGTGGTATTTGATCATCTACCTGTGTGAATAGAGTTATTCCTGTTGCGCCATCTGGGTTAGATACTGGTGCAAGACTAAATGCCCTTCTAACATCGTTTATAGCACTGTTAACATTAGTATTTCCACCTATGGGCCTGTGGAATTGCATATAGTCTACTTCTACATAGAGGTTCTTATGATTAGGATTTGCACCTGGTAGTTGATAAAAATGCTCTATACCATCAACACCGGTATAAGGTATTCCATTTGTTTCCCAACTGTTTATGAGGCCATCTCCGTCGTCATCTCCGTTGGGATCAGCCTGTGCATTTGCAGAGCCAATCAGATATGATGATGAAGGTATAATGATGGCAGAAGCCAATATCAAAAAAGTCACAAGTAAAGCCGTCATTACTAATCTTGTTGATCTGAATTCTTTTGATCCCTTAGCCAATTTTAATACGCACTAATGGCACGAGAATTGCTTATCTACATTTAGAAATATGCTACAATAAGTGAAATCAGATATCTTATCGCTATAAAGTTACAGCATGAATTATCTATAGCGTTATAATACGAAATTTAGTAATGGCTCTGCTCCTTTATCTTTTACGCGGTATTTCTATATATGAAAAGTTATGAAGCATCATTTCATATTTTGAGTGTTGGATTGTTACGTTAGGTACCATTAACAGATAAGACAACATAATAAGTTAGTTATCTTTCGGCTGGACTATGATATCTGCATAAAATACCTACTTGACTTGGCTAGTCAGTCACTAGGCTTGCCAAACCCAAGGCGGACAGTCATGGAGACGTTACCACAATTAAGTGCTATAGCCAGTCCAGTTACCCTATATAGAACCAACATTATGATAACCGTGTCCATATCTACTAAGGCCGCCGCGACTCGGTCCTCTACCAGTATCGTCGCCACTAACCTGAGATCTGCTACCGTCTATCCAACTTACCGGGACAGATGTAGGCAGCAGTCGTCCACTTTACCAATCTCGTCATGTTTTCACACGATGATTTGGTTTACCAAATCCTATAGATGGAGAAAGAGACAGACGCTCTAGTTCCACAGCCATTGCTGACATAACCTACGCTACAGATATCAATTATTCATAAGAGATAACTTAACTAAACTAGCCACAAGCGCTGTAACCTTCACTGTCGCCATTACCATATCCATGTCTTTCTGGCCTCTGCGAGTATTCCAGTACCCATGATCCCAGTGATACTTGAGGATAAAAGTAGTCAAATTCTGAATATTGGTAGTGGGGCTTTTTAGGATAAGCAAATGCGTTACTTGTCACAATACTGGTAGATGTTATTATTTCGACTGCAGTAGTTACAATAAATTGTGAAAAGATACCCGTAATTTATTTTCTCCCACTTATGCATAATAATATAAATTTTGTCGAGCCCATTTTATCAATAAATATTAATAATTTGCATATTTCCTAAACTTAATTATAATCTACTAGATGTTAAGCGCCTCTCTGTCCTTAATACTACACGTCTATCAGTATAATATAGAATTCAAGATGAAAAATTATATGCACTATAGTCTCTTAGTATTAGTCATTACCAGAATCGGAGTTCCGTAGACGTCTCCTCCGTAATATCATCGCCAAGACAATAAGGGCTATTAGAACAGATAGCATTCCAAAGAATACGCCCTCATTCTTGACTGTTCCGGGGGGCAGTATGAGAAGAGTAAGTAAAGAAGGTGTGTTCATGAATTCGATCCTTCACCACTGAAATATATATCTGCTCAATTAGTTTGTGGAGCTCCAGCAGGTCATTGGTCCTAGCAAGGTTTGTTAAAGGGATTGTGACAAGGCAACAACTGCGTCGTTCCGAAAGCAGGTAGGGAAGGGATTCGAACCCTTATTGATTCGCTATCTGAAAATTTATCTGCAGGCGAACGCATAGCCGCTCTGCCACCCTACCAGTTCTTAAATGAGCTCATAATAGTTCAATTTAAAGCATTCCGATCACTCGTTTCCAGAATCATTAGAGTGTCTAATACTGACAATAGGAATCGTTTCGCGATAAAGCGAATTTACAGCTAAAATCTTCTGATTGGTCTATATAAGAGTAAGCAATAACACATCTCGGATGCTGATGAAGTATAGGAAGAGCCGTCTGAGAATTAGAAGGTTTCAGCATTAAAATGAGGAAGATTATGAGTCCCTGAGGCATCCAATATTCCCTTGATTAATTGGTGGATATCTGTGAAAACGAATTCTCCGTTCTACATAATCAAATCATAAGGAAATCCTAGCCTCGGAGGCTTGGTCAAAGCTTGATTTCTTACCTATCTTTCACTTTTCGCTTTGTGCATCCTCTCGTATTGTCAAAATAATAACTCTAAAAGAAATTATACGAATTTTGAAAGGTAAAATATACAGATATTCCTCTTAACTCCTGGCCTGTTTATAATCAAGGCAGTCCTTCAAAATATAAGAGGTAAATTAGTTGGTTAAATCCGCAGCAAAGCAATATAGTTTTGGTTCCAAAATTCAATTTTTAATTTTTGAAATTGTCGACAGCAAGACAGGAACGCTATGAGATTAAGCAATATCCCTGTTTTACGTATTCATCTAACTTCTCAATAGATTGGCATATAATATGACATATATACAACACGCTCGAAAGTCATTACCTAAAATGAAATTGGCGGCACTCTTTTCAGGCGGAAAAGATAGCACTTATTCCATATACTCCGCGAGACAAAGCGGCCATGATGTGGTCTGCCTTATAACAATGAAACCTAAATCTGACGAGAGTATGCTTTTTCACTATCCAGATATTTGGTTAGTTAGTTATCTCGCAGAGGCAATGAAAATTCCATTGCTCATGAAGGACACTGTCAGTATTTCACTCAGAGATGAGTTCGCAGAACTAGGACAATCTATCAAAGATGCCGTGGAAATCTATAAAGTTGAAGGTATAGTTCATGGCGGTATATCTAGTATGTTCCAAAAGCAGGCATTTGAAAATCTTTGCCGCAGCAACGGGATCGTTGCTTTGACACCACTATGGAATAGGGAACCAATTGAATACATGTACGAGCTAATTAGAAATCGATTCGAATTTATCATTACCCGAGTATCAGCAATGGGATTGGATTTGCAGTGGTTAGGTAAATTGGTAGACATCAAAACCCTAGAGGAATTATCATCGCTAAGCAAAAAGAATGGTTTTCATATTTCCTTTGAAGGAGGCGAGGCGGAAACTTTAGTGGTTAGCTGCCCTTTATATCACAGTAAACGCCTGGAAATCACAAAATGGTCTGTAATCTGGGATCACATGAGCGGTATATTAGAAATATCAGAGGCTGCATTAGTTACATGTGTGATTTAAATGTTTGACAATCTACGCACTAGCCTACGAACTGCCCTGAAGAAGGTTGTAGGCGCTTCTGATATTAATGAGGAGCTGATAGACTCTCTATGTAAGGATGTTCAGAGAGCACTTTTACAATCTGATGTGAATGTTAAACTAGTTATTACAATTACAAAGAATTTGAAAGATCGCGCACTAAATGAACAACCTCCTAAGGGCCTACCGCGAAAAGATCATATTATCACTATCTTATATGATGAACTATCTAGGCTTCTTGGATATAGCGGCGAGACTATCAAAAATACCGATAAGTCCGCAGATATAGCTGCTGATGCGTTGCCGTTACGCCCTGGAAAACAAAATGTAATTCTAATGTTAGGAATTCAGGGCAGCGGAAAAACTACCGTAACGTCTAAACTCGCACGATGGCTAACAAAGTCTGGGTATCGCACTGGAGTAATAGGGGCCGACACTTGGAGACCAGGTGCATTGACCCAGCTCAAAATGAATTGTAGCAGAATAGATGTGGAGGTGTATGGTGAAGAGACGAGCAAGGACGCAGTTGGAATAGTAAGCAACGGATTAAGACACTTCTTACCTGAAAACCTTGACGTGATACTGATCGATACCGCAGGCAGACACAAGGATGAACTCGGTTTACTTGAAGAAATGAAATCAATGCATAGTGTATCCAAACCAGATCTAGTATTACTGGTTATCGACGGAACTATTGGACAACAGGCGTATAATCAATCAAAAGCATTTCATGATGCAGCGCCAGTTGGTGGTATTGTCATAACTAAATTAGATGGAACGGCAAAGGGAGGAGGAGTAATTGCTGCCTTCAGCTGCCTACAGGCGCTAGAGTAATGTTTATAGGAACCGGCGAACGCATCGACGATTTAGAACTATTTTCTCCTACGAGGTTCGTTGGCAGATTACTCGGAATGGGTGATATCAAGGCTATACTTGACATGGCAAAGGGACTGGAATTGCAAGGGGATGAAAATCAGGCAAAGAGACTACTTAGTGGGAAAATGACAATCGAAGACTTTTACGCACAGATGGAGAATGTTGGTAAGATGGGATTTAGAAATGTAATTGACAACTTGCCTGGCCTTTCGGGTATGGTTAAAGAGGATCATCTGGATGCAATGCAAGGAAAACTGGAAAAATGGAGGGTGATAATTCAGTCTATGACAAGAAATGAAAAAATGAATCCTGAAATTGTAAATGATTCAAGGAGAAAACGGATAGCTAGAGGCTCTGGTTTAATGGAACACGACGTCAAGGATTTGATTAAGCAATATCACAATTCAAAATCAATGATGAAACAAGCAAAAGGAAGACAGATGCAAGGAATGTTACGTAGGTTAGGTCTAGGTTGATTCTGCTGAATGATGAAATTTGAGACGAATATTCGAAAACTCAATTTATCTATGTAAGGCGTGTAGATGCAGACAAGGGCTACCTAGTAGAAGATCATTCCATAAGTCATCTCTATGTTATATTTGCGCAGGAATGCTGGATAAAATAAATGCGATAGCGCAAGAAATGTACACAGCGTTGGACGATCAATATGAATTTGATTCGTTCTTGATCGGCACCTCGCTGGCTACACAATTCATCGAAAGAGAAGATGAGGTCAGGGCTAAATTTAAAATACGAGGCACGATGAGTATAAAAAATCATATAACAAATGCAGTTAGAAATAAGTTTCGAACCCTAACCAGCGCTAGGGAAAAATTCGAAAAACCAGATCTTGTGATCATTCTAAATATCTTTTCGGATAAGACTTACAGCTTTACAGCCAAGTCAAAATCCATAGTAGCTGCTGGAAGATACACAAAAAATCAAAGGGGGGTATCTCAAAGAAGGCCTAAAGTTGAGGAGATCAATACTAGACTAGACGACGACAGTTCAAATTACAAGAGTATCGAAGGAATCATCTCTGATAAAGTAATAGCCGATACTAAAGGAAGCGACATCAGATTTAGTTGGGTGGGTAGTGAAGACAAGAATAGCCTTGTATTAGGTAGGGGTAGGCCATTTTTTGTAGAAATTTTAAACCCTAAAAAGAGAACCTTTTCAAATAATACATTAATTATCAGTGAATCTGAAATTCAGGCTAGACTCGATATCCTTGATGAGGGTTTTCCCCGATCACCAACTAGATCCAGGACAGTTACGAAAATTTTGATTCATTGCTCGGAATCACTCTCAGAAAAGGATTTAAAGCAGACTAAATTCATTAGCGGGAACTACCGTAAAATTGAAAAATAGGCTTAGCTCAATAGAAAAAAAAATTTACTCAGTTTTGGTAGATAGGATTAATAGGTCGCAATTTTATCTAACAACAATTGCAGATAGTGGACTGCCAATTAAACAGTTTGTCGGTGGAATAGAGTATGCAAATCCGAATATCTCTATGCTAATCGGTTCAAATTGTGAATGTATATCCTTTGATATTCTGGACGTAATCATTCAGTAACGTTTTTTAGCTTAACCGCTGTAACGAGTGAGCGTAATTGGATCCGTTAAAAATGGTACGAATTACAACGGATTCGGGTCAACTCCCTATAAGGGTTTACAGGCTTGTAAATAATAGATTTCATCTAGTAACACAGGGAATTTCACGTATAGAAAGAGCGACCGGGATAACATATCCGCTCTATTATATTGAACCCAGTCTCATAATCTCAACTTCTGCTATCGAGTCAGGACAATTTGGAATATTATTTGCGAGAACAATTCCGCTAGTAGTTGATAATGATTTAAGAATTGTTATTCAAATTACTGCACCTTTGATTACTTGCGGTCATATTGGAAGTATTCATGCAATATTAGCACACGAGTTTCTTCATTATCTCAAATTGATGAGTAAAATAATCAAAATGGACGTACTTTCCGATGAAATATCACGTACTTTCTTTGAGCAAAAATATATGGACCACTCTCGGACTATTCACGAAAAAGTTGTGTTTAAAAACGACCCTACTTTAATTCGTCATCTCTTAAGTAGATTTTCTACAGGATTCAAAGATACACGATTGGAGAATAGAGTAGTAAAAGAATGGATACATAAGCGTCTTCCCATGACAACTATTCCATTAGATTCAAACGTGACGAGATTACCAATTGATAAGATCGCTTCAGTTAAAATAGACCCTGATCTTAAAGAAAAAATATTCAAATTCGAAAGCCAACAGTTAAGCACTGGAAGACTACGACACAATGCCTAGCA
The DNA here is from genome assembly GCA_963765895.1 of uncultured Nitrososphaeraceae archaeon. GTDB lineage: Archaea > Thermoproteota > Nitrososphaeria > Nitrososphaerales > Nitrososphaeraceae > JARBAU01. The sequence goes on from CAVXZB010000064.1 coordinate 35,617, forward strand.
TTGCTAATGGAGAATTAAAAAAGATTAATGAGTGTATTAGCAAGGTAACGAGGGGTAATAATATTGCCGGAGTTTGCTTATACGGCTCAAGGGCGAGCTGGATACGCAAGTAGCGACAGTGACTATGACATTTTGGTCATTCTTGAGAATTATTCTCATATTGTAAAGTATCTATACAAGAAAATACAAGGGCTTAGAATTTCTATTTTGATAGTTGATCTTCTATCAGTAGAGAAAGACGCAAAATACTCATTCCTTGGAGAGTTTGTTATAGGACGATTATTACATGTATACGAACCAATATTAAATCCGGACCTTTTCGAAAGGCTTGAGAGAACCTATAAGAAACGAGTAATTGTCGAACAACTTGGTAGTGTAGCGAAATCTTTGTCTAAGTTTAGTACCTGAGGTTTCGTTCCCGTTAGAGTACATAATGTTTTCGAAAATAAAGGATAGGTGTTCATTACATCCCAATGCAGTATATAGCTTTTTGCAAACATATGTGGGAAAAAATGCCCCTAGAAATATCAAAATCGCGATTAAGGGATATCAAATGGCATTCCAAGAAATTATCAGTGACAACAGTCAGTTAGTAGATGTTACTGTAAATGGAAATATGTTGCGCTTGGTCAATTCACAACTTCGTACGAGTACCACCAGCAGAGGCATAAATTTCCAACTAGGAAAAAAATTTCACGAGTTAAGCTCGTATGCAATTCATGCTTATGCCGGAAGAAAAATATTACATTATATGATGCGAGAGACTCAATCCAAAATTAATAGACAGAGACAACTTCCTTTTAAATTGCCGCGATTTATTAAAAGCCCAGAGGACTTTTATTGGAATATACCTGAAGGGAAGTTAATTTTCAACGGCACAAACTGGCTCCAAGAATACGCTAAATACAAAGGTTTTCAGAAATACGGGGTCGCAGTCAAGAGAAGATTAGGAAAAGCGCACAACGAAATATTGAAATACACAATCTCCGATGATGATACAAAGTATCAGAAGTCTATCATTGTCAAGAATTTTGCTAGATCAAACATGGGTAGAAATCCAATTTTGGTTTCGTGGCTGACTTCACAAAAGATACCCAGATCACATCCTCTGTTCCTGCTTGGGACTGAATACAAGGCATTGAGATATCTACGTAGCATTGGAATAAGGACACCATTGATCGAATCCGTGGTGATTGGAAATCGCCTACTGGTAACAGAACACATCGAAGGAATGACTTTGGAAGCGCTTACTAATAATCTGCTTGCAGGGCGAAATCTGAGTTCATTGTACTGGTTAGGGATTGCTGGAGAGGATATCGCGACGATCCATCTCAACCATTCAGCATTGGAAGGTGTTCGACCCGCGGATCTTATCATATCTGACAAATCTATTTTTTTTACTGGCTTGGATCACCTTGAATTTCGTTCTGGTGATCTCAATTGGGATGCGATTCGGCTAATCGCTTGTGCTCTGGGGAAAACTTCGAACATCGACATGGCTAAAAAAATCGCTAGAACATACTTCAACGGCTACAAAAGAAAGATCGATAGTGCGGGACGCTTAGCACTCAGCTAATTCCAATCGATATATCGAATCACTTAATTCAATTATTACTCGTCCGGTTGGAAAAATAATAGCTAACGAATTAGACAATTAAAATGTCTGCTTAGCTTTTACTGGTTTGTTTCTTCGACTCATCACTATGCCTAAATTCTGTAAAGCCACATTTACCGCACGTATTCCTATTCTTATGTTCAGCCATAAATACACCCCTCCCACATCTTGGACATTCCCGTCGACCCCTAATGAGTTTGTCGCCCTCAACCTTATAGAACTTGTATATTGATACCTCGCCAGCAGCAGACTTCTCCTTGCTAGGCAATTATTTTTTCCCCTTTCCTGATGCTACTTTTGATCCTTTCGCTAGAGCTTGTTTAGCTTTTAGCCTAGCAGCTTTCTCGTCATCTATTATTTTCTTTCTTTCGTCCTTAGGTAGAGTTCTCAAGATTCTATATCGTGGAAGCAATGACTTTGCTTGTTCTAGACTGCCATAAACGTAAAAAATGCCATGTAAATCAGTTTTGCCTTTCTCCCCATTCATAGAAATTGGAATTACAGTTTTCGGATCCAAATTGTTCTTGTTCAGCTACCATCTGAGCTGCCTTCATTTCTTTTTATCTTTCCTGCGGCATTGCTAAATACAACACTGATTTCTCTTCTGCTTAATAGACTGTTATTACGATCGTTTAGGGTGAGAACTTCAATTGACAAATCGAAATATGAAGATATTGTCTTTTATATATAAAGTTGTGCATTTCTGATTTAATCTCAATCGCTTGTTTAAATATTGTTGAGTCTAGTACTACGACAGCATGATATTGGCATCACCTGTTTTATAAGATGTTATTACAAGTTTGACGAATCGAATCAAATAAAACGGGTCCGACGGGCTTCGATCCCGTGCAGGCTGGCTTCGGAGGCCTATGCCTTTATTCAGCACCCTCTCCTGACTGGGTCACGGACCCTATTCAAAATAGTGCGGAAGATTATTTAAAGAATAATATCGATAAACCGTTGGATCCAGATCTTTTATAAGTATCAGGGTTAATCCAAATATTATATACTATTATAATTTAAAATGATTATTATTACGAGAAGTTATTAAATAATGGTTATATATTTAACATAACCTATATAGGTATATGTATGTTCGAATCGGAAATTTAGAAATTCTTGACTCATACATGAGTAGTATAGAGTTAGGCGATACTGTATCAGTCGAAGCATTAATAAGAAATCCACTTGATTGGCATCATTTTTATGAAAACCTTGCCTCGATTAAACCTGGAAGTGCCACACACTTCATCGTTGTCACTAGCAGTGGGGAACGCATCGCGGGGACCGGCAATATTGCAGAAATTGATAAGTGGAGCAACAAGGGTCAGTTTGGCTTTAAGATAAAATTGAGAACGAACAAGCGCAAATCAGCAAGGACGAAGCGAGCTCAGCTGCAGACTTCAACTGGACTCCAAGAGAAGACACTGGAACATGGCATAGAAATTGTAGCTAGGTAGGATATCACTATTTTTGGTGGAATGACCTGCCCTCGACGTCACCGCAAGATCTTTGCTAGATATTGCTGAACTATTTACTGAAGGCCAGAAATAGACTTTCGCACCCGGAATTCGAATGGTCAATCGTATGCCGATTTATCAAATGGGATCGCTAATAATACTTATATCCCAAAAGACAAGTCAACGCATACTGATTGGTGTCAATTAGATATTTCGCAATTGATATAGATGGCACTCTAACAGAAAATGGCGGAGGGATTATCCATCTGCCTGCACTTGCCACTTTGCGATATCTTGAAAATCTTGGTTATAAAATCATTTACGTAACTGGGAGATCCTCGGAAGAGGCGTATGTAATTGCAAGCTTTGGTGGAACGACAAAATTATCTGTAGGCGAAAACGGAGGAGCTGTGATGCTTGCGCCGCATCAATATATTCTATTGGCAGATAAAGCCGTCTGTAGGAGCGGATATGAAGTACTGCGTCACAATCTTAAGGGAGTAAAAATGAAACCAGTATTTAATCGACATACTGAGGTAGTTTTGTATAGAACATTTGATATCAAAGAAGGCCAAAGGATACTTGACCACAATAATCTGAATTTAAGCTTAGTCGATAGCATGTACGCTTACCATATTAATGAAAGGGGCATTCATAAGGGTACAGGCTTGGTAGAAGCACTACGGATCCTTGGAGGAAAACTCGAAGAAACAGTGGCTATAGGCGATAGCGAAACTGATGTGCCACTGTTTAGGATTTGTGGATTTAGTGTAGCATTAGGACAGGCAGCCGATAGCGTGAAGGCTGTTGCGAAATACGTTGTTTCGGAAAAACAAGGAAGAGGGCTAGTTCAGGCACTAAACCTAATAACCAACAAACATTTGGGAAGGCCCAAAAATGACATTTAGGACAGCAATCGATGAGATCCGACAGATAATTGCTGGGGGTCTTAAGGATTTAGGCATTGATGGATTAAAATTTGACATTACACAGACATCAAGACCAGAATTTGGAGATGTGGCAACTAATATGGCTTTCCTGATTGCCAAAAAGACAGGTCAAAAACCAACCGAGATAGCGAAGAATTTTGTTGAAAACCATATTAATCAGTATTTAGCCGCCTGCAAGACTGCGGGACGTCTTTCGCTAATAGAGTCAGCAAACCCCCACCTCGCTGGTTATATTAACTTCAAATTAAATGCCATAAATCTTGCCTCGTCCACACTACCTGAGATATTGTTCAATCCGCATTACGCCGAACCTGATATAGGGAAAGGAGAGAGAGTAATTATCGAGCATACTAGTGTAAATCCCAATAAAGCATTGCATATTGGCCATGTACGAAATCTCGTAATCGGAGACACCTTGTATAGATTGCTGCGGAGGACCAATCATAATCCAATTGTACTAAACTATATTGATGACTCCGGTCTACAGGTCGCAGATCTCGTGGTTGGATTCCTTTTCGCTGGATTCCAAATGGACTCTAACAAATCTCTGAAATTTGATATATATTGTGGTGATGAAGTATATGTAAAAATAAACGAGTTATATACCACAGACCAGAACTTAGCAGAAAAAAGAAGGTATGTGTTGAGAGAAATGGAACTAGGAAAATCAGATATTGCGAGATTCGCGTTGAATATTAGTCAAAGAGTCTTGGCAGACCAGCTGAAGACATGTTGGAGATTAAAAGCTCGTTACGACCTACTTAGCTTCGAATCTCATATACTTGCCTCTAGACAATGGACCAAGACGTTAGAAATCCTAAAGGATAAGGGAGTCCTAGTTCTAGAAACGCAAGGGAAGAATAAGGATTGTTGGATAATAAGAAGCAACCTGACTGATGACAAGGTCGTCGTCAGAAGCGACGGGACCGCTACTTATATCGCAAAGGACATACCGTTTGCCCTCTGGAAATTAGGATTGATCCCAGACTATTCAAATTATTATAAATTTGCTAATCAATGGGATAATTCAGTGATCTGGGCCACAACACTTGTTCCAGATTCCTATTCAGGAGATCATCCCAAATTTAATTCAGCCGAACTAGCAGTCACTATCATAGATTCCAGACAATCAAAATTACAGGACTTGGTCTCTTATGTAATCTCGAAGATACAGGAAACCGACACAAAAGAATATCGCCACTTAGCCTACGAACCTGTAACGCTAAGTTCCAACACTGCAAAAATGATAGGGTTAGATATCGGACAAAAAGACTTTGCACATATGTCTGGTAGAAAAGGAGTTGTTGTAAATGCTGATTATGTTCTTGACATTCTACACAGCAAGGCATTGGAAGAAATAAAAAAACGACGTAATAATGCTGAAGACACCTCATTACGATCTAGCGCCGAAAGCATTGCAATATCTGCGCTGAGGTATAACCTCATAAAGCAAGACCTAGATAAAATGATTACCTTTGACATTACTGACTCACTGAGCCTCGAAGGTGACACAGGACCCTATTTGCAATATGCTTATGCGAGATCTCAAAGAATTTTGGAAAAATCCAATGTGGAATTATCGACTATTAATTTTGAGCTCTTGTATGAAGAATCAGAAATTTCGTTATTAATGGATATCACAAAATTTGACATGATAATAGAGGATGCTACGAAAAATCTAAATCCGAAGGTCTTAGCAAGATATGCATATAGATTAGCAGTAAAATTCAACTATTTTTATGAAAAAGTTCCAGTCTTGCGGGAAGCAGACCCAAAAAAAGTTGTATTGAGATTGGCTTTAGTTAAATCTTTCGAAGTCACTATGAAGAACGTCTTTGATATACTAGGAATAGCCGCCCTTGCTCTTATGTAGCGTTCTGAACAAAACTATACTTTACGACGCAGAAGTTCCTTATAATACAATAATTGGTTTCTATTGAAATTCTAATTAATACTCCACTATTCGTCATCATAAATTGAGTATAGTCAAGCTTGTTTAAGAGATTTTGTTACTGTTGAGATGATTCTGTTATGTATTTTGGTTACGATTTGCTTCAGACAAAACGAAAGTTTTTGGAATCCAAATATTAGCTTTCTCACACCAACATCTATGACGCTATTAGAAAAGAATTAGACTTTGAGGATCTCTGATACCCCTTATGGTAAGCTTCTACAAATATTGTTGCTTTTCCAAGAGCGGTGCCATTTGCAACATGTACTGAACTAGACATTATCCCAGAACTATTGGTCAAGCCAGAGAAAAATGAAGTCGAAATCCCTGACGAAGCGGATACCCATCCGTCGATGCTTGCTTTTTCTAACCCCTTCTTCGTCAATTTATCAACTACTGTTATAGTGATAGTTTGATTATCCCCTGCACGAATCGTATTCTTTGCAATTTGGATTGTAATCGCAGAACCATTTAGCTGAGTTATTGTAGCATCTATAAAAGCCTTGTCAGCTGCGACTGCAGCCAATGCTCCTATGTTGATCCCCTCGTACGTCGTAATAGGTATTCCTCGGTACTATTAGATAGTGGTCTGGCAATCGAGCCATTCAAGAGCGAGGTATCAGTTCCCACTGCGAGCTAACGCTCCTATATTGGGACCTACTTCTAGGTATTGATCTGAGTCAGAAATTTTCCTGGGAATTACGGCATAAACATTTAGAATAAAATGGTGATCACCAAATGACGAATGCGCGGATGTATTAATTGAAACAGGCTTGTGTATTGATACTAAAGGTGGCTTCGCTGCAATCAAGTGATCATACGAGATAACGTAAGACAGAAAAAAGAAAAGAAATATAAATCCTGCGATCGTAGAACGGTTTTTCACTTATGTCTAGTCTTACACTTTATTATAAATATGTTCTCCAGCAAAGAAATTGGGAATAGTCCTAATGAATCTTATCTATCTATTTAGTTTAGATGATTTTTAACCTGTAAATGACAAACCATATTAATCTGTATGTTACAAACTATAAAAGGTCTAAACCTATTCAGTTAGTAGCAAGAACAATTTAAATTACTACTTACGTGAATTTAAAAGGAGATGGTATACTGATTCATGATATGCCAGCACTGCAACTTCTTTCTCACTTTACTATGACGAATGAATCAAATATTTTCTTTGCAATTGAATTATCGAATTGTCTTGAAGGAGCAGCTGAATATGTTAGAATATAATCTTTACCGTCTTTAAGTGTCCACACTTGCATCTGCTTTACCAATGTTTGGCCATCATTCAATTTGTAAATAATCTGAATTGCTGGGTTAGCTGAAAGAGTTGTCCTATTTATCTGATCTAAAGTAAAGTTACTGAATTGATGGGCGAGCAAGGCGATACCTGCTGTAGTATAATTCTGAAGCGATGTTCTGTTATTGGAGAGTTTACCAATTACTAAATTAACGTTTTGCGTATAGGCCGATATATTGTTGTATCCATAAGAGTACAGGTTTGCCACAATAGAATGATTTGAGATGTTTCCTATATTTTCAACTGAATTCCAATTGCTGGGATACTTTAATCTTATTCCATATTTTGGATTATCGTATGTCTTGAAGTCTTGCGCTGAAACTGGACTTGATGATTGATTTTTTACGGCCGCTGTAGCATAATCTAGGGTGACAACCTGCATATTTGAAACGCTGAAAAAAAATAGAAAACTAATCAAGATAGTGAGCTGAAGCTTTAGTTGAACCAAATCCGTCCTCTAATCAGAATCATAATCTAAGGTTATAAAAATGATCTACCTTGATCTGTGTCACTGCTGGTATAGGATAATGTCGTAAGGCTATCTAACCCTTGCAAAATAGGATCTAAATTTCGAATGTTTAGAAAACCGTCTTATCTTTTCATGACAAAACCTTAAAAGACTATTATAAGCACAATTCTTCATAATCAATCTTAAATTTAATTTATTTCTTGTTTGTAAGCAAGTAGTACTCATAGCGTATCTGACTGGTGTTCTTTGGTTACGAAGAAATCCGATGTCAATGGTATTCTCTGCTCTGAGCCCATTTTCACTTCTTTTTGTGCTTTTCGTAGTTAGCAACGGCCAGTATGTGCAGTTTGCACTCGCGGGGAGTCTTGTCATGTCTCTTGTTGGATATGGTCTATCACTCGGCCAGGATATTTCGTTTTACAAAACTGAATATAAAATCCAGGATATGTTTGTTGCCTCGCCGGTGTCCTCACTCACATATATGACTGGACTTGCCCTCTCAGAACTCCTATTTGGGCTGCCGGCATTAGGTGTTCTCGCTTTTCTTGTATTAAACTTTGGAACATCGCTTAGCGACCTGCCACTGCTGATTTCGACTATCTTTCTAGTATGGGGATCAATGTCAGCAATTGGATTTTTTCTATCCTCACATATGCTGCACCTTAGGAATGCAACTCAAATCATATCGTTTGTAAATGTGGTTCTTGCAGTACTGCCTCCAGTTTACTATTCCATAACAAGGCTTCCCGAAAATCTACAATATATTGCCTACCTGGTGCCTACTACACACGCATCCCTAATATTTCAGTCAATTATGGGCCTTCATACTCCAAAGGATTGGTCCATTCCAATGGGTCTATTCGTCCAAATTGTATATCTAATTGCATTCATCGTCTTAGCAAAAACGAAGGCGTTATGGAGAGAATTATGACTGGAATAAAATTAATCCCCACAAATCTTTAGTTCTAATTCAGTTTTCAACTAAATGAACAGAATTCCTTTGTACGGTGATGCCGTTATGAAATGAATCGCACTCCGAAAATGATACTGCGCTCTATCGAGGATTTATTTGTTCTATTTTGAGATGTAATTAGTCAGGTAAGATCTATAACTAACCTATGTGGTTGGGATTAAGAATAGACAGTCGCCACTAATCTGAGCTATGCCTGAGCTAATGAAATTATGACGATCAGATTTTGATCTAAATTTCGCTTGTGGAGGATAGGCGAAGATTTTTATTCTAGCGACGATGTTTTGACTTTTACAGGGATTAATTGAATTGTCGTCTTCGCCATCGCAGCACCAACCGAAAAGGCCATTATCTACACTCCAGCGAGCAATAAACCGTAGAGTAGCGGTTAGATTAAAAAATGAGATAGAATATCGTGGAAAAATGAGCAACGTCGACTCCTACATGAATCTGATCCTAGTTGATGCAGAAGAATTTAATGGCTCATCTGCTCTTGCGAATTATGGCAAGGTTGTAATACGCGGGAACAATGTCCTCTTCATAAATCTGGAGAAGGAATTTTGAACGAGTGGTAACAGTTAGAATACTTGGGTAGTAAATTCTGAAATGGTTAGGAGATATCTTTTTACCTCCGAAAGCGTAACCGAGGGACATCCTGATAAGGTTTGTGACCAAGTCTCGGATTCAATACTCGATGAATTTCTTGCTGTAGACCCTAATGCTCGGGTCGCAGTCGAGGCAATGACCACAAAGGGCATAGTGCTTGTTGCAGGGGAAGTTAGTTCAAATGCTGGAGTAGATCTGCAAAAGGTCATTAGGAAAACGATTGGTGAAATTGGATATGACAGAGCAGAGCATGGTTTTGATAGTAATAGCTGCGCTGTCCTGACTTCGCTACAAGAGCAAAGCCCAGATATTTCTATGGGAGTAGATACGGGAGAAAATAAGGAACAAGGGGCTGGAGATCAGGGTATCATGTTTGGGTATGCTACGAATGAAACCACTGATTTAATGCCATTACCAATAGCAATGGCACACAAGCTATCGATGAAGCTCTCGCAACTTCGAAGAAATAAGGAGATAGACTGGATTAGGCCAGATGGCAAGTCACAGGTTTCAGTTGTTTATGAAGATTCGAAGCCGTTAAGAATTGATTCTGTTGTCATATCGACGCAGCATTCTCCAGAGATAGGCTTGGATCAATTGAGACAGGAAGTCATTGACAAAATAATAATGGCCGTCTGCGGAAGCTGGCTTGACAGCAAAACCAAATTCTTCGTTAACCCAACTGGGAGATTTGTCATTGGCGGGCCTTCAGGGGATACCGGCTTAACAGGAAGAAAGGTTATAGCCGACACATATGGAGGAATGGGGAGACATGGCGGCGGTGCGTTCTCAGGAAAAGATCCATCCAAAGTAGATAGGTCAGGTTCTTATATGGCTCGATATATTGCAAAAAATATAGTTGCATCAGGATTAGCGGATAGATGTGAGGTACAGATTGCATATGCAATCGGTGTTGCTGAACCTGTGTCTGTCATGGTTGACACGTTCAAGACCGGTATACTACCAGAGGATCAGATAGAAGATAAAATCAGAAGAACTTTTGATATGCGCCCAGGATCCATAATCGAGAATTTGAATCTGAAAAGACCAATATACAAGAAGACTGCAGCGTATGGGCATTTCGGCCGAACAGATCCATCCTTTACGTGGGAAAAAGTCGACAGGCAGTCACTGTTGATAAAGTAACAAATACCTGTACAAACTTTTATCCAATTGATTAATAGATGAATATGGAGGCGTTATGGGTGTAATGAATGATAAAAGTAGTGCAATGCTGTTTGAGGATGGTATTGAATATATGATATGAGAGGTATATCTTTAGGACAACTGGAGATAATCTATGAAAAATGATCAAGTGGCGGCTGGGTCAGAGAAGATGAATAAGGGCCAAATCGCTAGCGAGCACTTGGATCTGCAACGTATATCCAAAGATAAACCTGAAAAGCGAAATTTGAGAACTGGGTATACTACAGGAGCATCTGCCGCAGCCGCGACGAATGCCTCATTGAAGTTACTTCTTTTTGGTGAGAAGGTTAAAGAAGCAGTTATCCTTTTACCAAATAAAAAACCTGCATGGCTTAAAATTGCCTGGAGCAAGCTAGAGTCCGACGGATCTGCTACAGCTGCAGTGATAAAGGATGGTGGAGATGATCCAGATGTAACAAATGGGGCTGAAATTTGCTCAACCGTCTCACTAACGCGCGATGTAGGGGTTCTAGCCGTCGAGGGCGGTATTGGAGTTGGTAGAGTCACGAAACCAGGCCTTGGCTTGGAGATTGGGCGACCGGCAATTAATAGAGTACCGAAAAAAATGATTGAACAGGTAAGTTCTGAAATTGCTTCTGAAGTGCTTAAGAATAGCGGTGTCAAGATCACAATATCTGTCCCGGACGGTGAACAGATTGCAAAAAAGACTGATAATCCTAGATTGGGCATAATCGGAGGTATTTCTATTTTAGGAACTACGGGTATTGTGTTTCCATATTCGACGGCGTCCTTTGCTGCATCAATAAAACAGAGTATTGATGTTGCAGTAGCTATGGGGACTAGTACAGTTATACTTAGTACCGGGTCAACTAGCGAAGATTATGCAAAACTATTGTTCGGATCATCTTTGCCGGAGCATTCATTCATCCAAATAGGTGATTTTGTTGGATACGCTGTTAGACAATCTGCAACTAAGAAGATTTCCAAGGCCATCATCACCGGATTCATTGGAAAGCTAACTAAAATGGCAATGGGTGTTAGCCAAACTCATGTTAAGGGATCGCATGTCGATTTAAAATTTATGGCAGCTCTTGCGACGGAATGTAAATTGCCAGCAGACGCAATAGCAGAAATTGGAAAGGCAAATACAGCCAGGCATGTCGGAGAAATTGTTAGACGATACTCGAGACAGGATTTTTTCGATAACCTGTGCAGGAAGGTATTCGAATTTCTGCGTAAGTATTCGAACTATGTCATCGAAATTGAGGTTGTTATGTTCGATTTTGATGGTACAGTATGTAGCAGATACCCCTACGAGAGTTCGGACAGGCTAAGTGCAGTTATATGAACTCAACCAGTAGGATAATAGCTACAGGGAATTGGCCAGTTAGAGTGGGAAATGGCAATACGGCAATTCTAAGTTATCCAAGCACCATTTTTTTAAATTCTACGATCGAATGTAAAATAATTGGTATAGGTATGGCTCTTTTAATGATTTCTGCAAGACTACAATCAAGATAAACATCAGTATCCCGTTAAAGATTTGTTTTAGATATATTTTTGAATCGGAGAAAGATACTAGTTAGATCGGTCCAAGTACTCCTTAAACAATAACTTGACGTAATGTCAAAATGTGTGGCATATTTTCGATAGAGAATCTTTTTGCGCCGGTCTATCTATTTTGCTCTATTCACTGATATATGCTACAGCTGAGAATTATTTCTTTGTATTAACATCAACGCATTAATTATTGACGCAGCAACTGAACTTCCGCCTTTTCTTCCTATATTGCTTATTAAAGGAACATCTAACCCAAGTAGATCTATTTTCGATTCCGATGCAGAGACAAATCCAACTGGTGTACCAATTATGAGTGCAGGGATCGAAGCATTCTCCCGTACCATATCGATCACTTCAAGTAATGAACTGGGTGCATTGCCTACTATTACGATCCCTCCATTTATTTCCGAACTTGCATAACGCATAGCTAACTGGGCTCGAGTCTTATTTGATTTTATTGAGTTTTCTATCACACTTTCTTTAGAAATGTGACACGACACCTTCAGGCCAAGACTTTTGATGGAATTTTTATTGATACCTGAAACGACCATATCTACGTCGGCTACAATTGCACATTTTCTCTCTATTGCCTTAAGGGCCAAACTTATAGGCTCATTACGAAAAATGATCCTATTTTTACCAGCAAAATCAAAGTCTGCAGTAGAATGAATAACTCTACGTACTATGTTCCATTCCGACTGGGAATATTCGTGTTGACCGACTTCCGCATCTATAATTTGGAAACTTCTTTGCTCTATACTGAGGGACTTGTCTGACATTCCCCTTAATTTAGAAGAATCACTCGAGTTCTTAAAATCCAGCTCTTTCTTCTACCTCTTTTGCTCGTTCCAATATTAAGTCGACTATTTTATCATCTACACCTAAGTGTTTTCCCACATACGCATTGTTGAAGCCGGAATTCTCAAGGGATCCCTTGATGTCAAGGACCAGATCACGTTTTATATGGATCCCCCGATGAAGAAAATAAGGGATCAGAATCAGGATATTCGGAGACTTTAAAAGTGCTAATTCGATTCCTTCAGCTATAGATGGGTGTTCCAATTCTAGGAAACAGAACTCAACATTCCGGAAGTACGGTCTTAGTGCATTAACGACATATAGTAGAGCTTGTCTAGCGCTTCTGTCGCTACTTCCATGTCCTATCAACATGATATCACAATTAGAGTTTTCATAGCTGATCTGATGTTCCATCTTAGCTTGCCCAATTCTTTCCAGGATTATTTGAGGCATAATGGAATGAAAGGTCAATGGTCTTGCAATTGCCATCTTTATATTTTTAGTGGCGCAAATTTGAGCTGATATTTTGACAGATTCCTTTAATTTCAGTCCAGGATAAAGAAAGTAGGGCAAAATAGTAATTGAATCTGCTCCGTTTTCAATGCACGATTTAATGCCTTCATTGATGAATGGAGGAACAACTTCCAAAAAACAATAATTAGCATATTTATAATCTGCCCTAGAGAGTAACATCGAACAAATAGATCCAAGTTCATCTCTTACCTCTATCTCTTTGCTTCCCCTATCGATCATCAAAAGGGCCTTCTTCAATTTAATCAAACCTTACTCTGGCTACAGCGATGGTAAGATTGGGTGGAAGTTTCTGCTTTGGGACGATGAGGACTCCCTGTGAACTAAGGATTGCAGATGACTCGGCAACACTAAATGTGCCTTCAAATTTATTTACAATTTCCGACGGATTAGGTACTGGAATAGAAGCCAATTCCTCTTTGCTAAACATTTGTACAGGAATCTTATAATCTGAGGAGAATTCATGTAAACCGCTTATTTTCTTGTCTCTCTGAAGAGTTGAAATATTTCTAATACTTCTAAGACTCAACTCATTTTTTTGCATCAAATCTTCAATACTCTCTGAAATAGTATTCTTATTAGTGTCCCAATGTAGACCCACTCCAACCACCAAACTCTTTGGTCTATATATAACTGATTTTTCAAGTATATCGGGATCTTTTATAACCTTTTCCGATATGACAAGACCTCCTTTGAATTCGGGAGCCCAAAGTTCCTTGAGATCCTCGACCCTGCTAACGTTATTCGGAAGCTTGCCTTTGTACCACTTTTTCTGACCCGCATCCTGAAAAATTCCAATTTTTTCCTCATTGACCATCATAGCGCTAACCTTTGTGATATTTTCATAATTTTCAATCTCCCAGCCATATTCTCTGCCTACAAGGTCCACTGCTATAGTTTCATTTACATCAGCAGCAGTCGTTATGACAGGTTTTGCACCAGGAAAGTATGTTGCAATTTGCTCGGCCATAGAATTGGCACCTCCTAAATGGCCCGATAGAGCACTAATTACAAAGTTTGCCTTATCGTCAATAACTAAAATAGCAGGATCGGTCTTCTTATCGCCAATATGGGGTGAAATTAATCTAATTACAGCTCCTAATGAAAAGATACATATCAATGCTCGGCTAGTTTTGAATAAATTTTGGACGATCTTTGAAGTTTGCTCGGTAAACCAAACGATCTCGTTGTCGGAATCATTGAATTTTGCTGGTGAGTAGACTTTAATGCCTTTTAGATTTCTTTTGATAACTCGCGCTATATCCAACCCGTGTTTTGTAATAGCTAGTACCGCAATATCTTTATCCAAATACTCTGACAATCACTTCATAGACCTTCCAGGCTTAAAATAACCTTTTGGTGAAAAATTAGTCTTCCAACAATATTGCCAAGACACGATGCTGGAATTTGAGAAGTATATTAATATTATTTTGCTTGCATTCTTCTAACCAAGTTAATAAGTCTTGATAATTAAATAGTACGGATACAGAATAGCGTAATAAGTCAAGATGAAAGAAATATCCACAGAAATAATCATTCAGGGCTCTAGTGCAGATGTTTGGAATGTGCTGACGGATTTTCGAAGCTATCCTAGGTGGAATCCCTTCATAAAGGAAATTAGGGGGGATCTAATAGTCGGATCTAAGTTAGAATTAAAAATAGTAACGCCTAAAAAAAAGATAAGAACATACAATCCTGTGGTTACTGTAGTTACTCCGAATAGTGAGCTAAGATGGTATGGAAGGGCTTTTATGCCAGGTATATTGGATGGCGAACGTATTTTTAAAATTAGTCATAACGGCAGTCAGTCGGTCCGCTTTGAACATAAGGAAATATTTAGCGGATTAGGTGCTTTAATAGGGAGTAGATTTTTAGTAAAGGACGTTTTCGAGAGCGAGAACAACATGAATACAGCCCTTAAGCTGGAAGTTGAATCCAAAAATAAGACAATGACAGAATTAAGGTAGTTAAATGATTTAGATGACCTATCAACACTAATGTATCGATTAAAATTTTGGCCAACCTATTCCACCCATCGGAAAGTCAAATGATAATGTCATTAACCTACTAATTTAGCTCTGATTATATCGTAGAAAATCTGCTTCTATTTGATAAGATAATTCTGAAATGGGAAGCTTGACTATTTTCCCCTATATGCCCGAAAACATGCTACCAGACGCTTTAGCAACAGCTCATTAGAAAAATGGAGATGGGTGTAGGATGCAAGACACTTGTATACCACAAATCCGTCAAGATTATTAGATATTCCCGAACCTCGAGTCAATTGAAATGCGAATTTTGAGTCTTCTGCAATATTTTTTATACTGGAATAATGGAATTCATGTCCCCTTATTGTTTCGATTTTTCCCAAAATTGAACCATTTGAATGTGCTTCTGTATAATTTAGTGTGAGCTTCGAACCCATTTGGGTTTCTGCGTCTATTAGTCCAACCATACGGCACTTCGCACCGCTATCCTCATTATTCTCACGCAAAGACTTGGTGAGGTACATCAGTCCTCCACACTCTGCTAATATAGGCAGTCCTTCTTCGGCCGATTTTTTTATCGACTGCATTATCGACCTGTTTGTCTCCAGTCTTTTTGCCATAATCTCAGGGAAGCCTCCGCCGATGATAAGACCAGCAATATTTTCAGGCAATTCTTTATCGTGGAGCGGGCTAAAGTAGACCAACTCCAGTTTATTTTCTCTAAGTAGTTGCAAATTGTCAAAGTAATAGAAATTAAAGGACTCATCGAGCGCAACTGCAATTCTTAAATCTGTATTATACTCTTGTGTCTTTTGTTTATTAGACAAGGATTTCGAAGCTATTTTCCAGTTATTTGTTAATCGATCAAAATGGATTTTCTCAGAAACTCGCTTTGCATTAGTTAACAGCCGGGCCTTACTAAAAGAATCTAACTCCGCTGTGGGGATTAAACCGAGATGCCTCTCGGTATCTTTCAACTCTTGATCTCGTCTAATTATTCCGATAATCGGAATTTTGACCTTTTCTGTAAAGGCCTCTTTAAGGATCCTTTCATGTTTATCGCTAGCTACATTGTTTAAAACCACCCCTGTTATTCTTAGATCCCTATCAAAATTTTGGAAACCCAGTGCGATCGCAGCTACAGAACGACCTGCCTTACCACAGTCTATAACCAAGATTACTTCAGCTCCTAGCAATTTTGCTAAGGCTCCAGTGCTCGCCTTGTTCATCCTTACCAGAGATCCCATCGAATAGTCCCATTACTCCTTCGATAACAGCTACGTCTGCATCAGAACAGGCTTTATCAAACGACTTCAAAACACCAACTTCTCCCATCATCCATACATCTAGATTTCGCGATTGTCTTCCTGTAATGTGTGTATGATAGCTCGGATCAATAAAATCCGGACCTACCTTGAAAGGCTGTACTATCAAACCTTGTTTTTTCAAGCCATACATAAAAGCAGCAGTAACGGTGGTTTTACCAACACCGCTAGTTACCCCAGCAATAACCAATTTGGGTATGCCTGACAATACGTAAAGAGAGGAGCCTTTTTTATTTTTACCTATCGAATATTCTCCAAATCAGTTGTTAACAAATCACATAGCACTACTATAATTCAAATTTGTAAATCCAGGGCCCTAGGGTCTATATTTCCACCCTTCAGAAGTTGCTTCGAGAAATCAGGTTGATCCTTGTCATTTTATGGCAAGTCAGATTAGGCCGTTACTTCATTTCTGGCAACAGGCCTTTTTATCTTTCTTAATTTCACATTGTAAGCGAGCCCGAATCTATGTACTTCATCCCGTGCTAGTTGTACAATTTTCAGTGCAGCGCTACCTTTTGACAATTTTATCTCCTTGTCATTTTCTCGGGAATAGATTGTTTCCTCTGCCTTTGCAATCGATACACATGGAATGTCTAACCCTAATCGTTCAATAGCATTTGCTCCTGCATGCAACTGTCCCTTTCCTCCATCAATCACGATTAGATCAGGTAGTTGATCTTGGTTATCCTTTTGATCTACTGCTGGAGAATATCTTCTGGTAACAATTTCATAAATCATGGCAACGTCGTTCTGAGCGACACCAAGCTTTATCTTAAACCGTCTATATCCAGCTTTGTAGGGTCTGCCGTTTACTAGTCTCGAACATGCTCCAACTGCATACGAAGTCCCAAAGTTTGATATGTCGAAGCAATCTATAATGTTGGGAACATTGGATAAATTAAGTACAGTCCTTAATTCAGAAACACCTGGATCAGATTTGTTCTGAATACGAAGATCAATATTCTTTAGTATAAGATCCATTAACTGTCCTTTTACAGAACTAGAATGTGGGTTAATCTTTATTATAGTCACTTTGTGACCTGCAGTTTCTCTAAGAGAAGATTCTAAAACTGATTTTGATTCAACATTCTCGCTTACGTATATATAAGCAGGTACCACTTTTGCAGTGGAGTAATACTGAAATAGGAATGAATCCAACGAGTTATCTCCAACAAGCTCAAATTCAAACCATTTTTTGTCGCTAATAACACCCCGGGATCTTCTAAACATCATGACGTAAGCAATACCATCTTCGAGTTCATTTCGTATGCCAACATATTCTTCTTCTCGATTTGTATATTGCACCGATTCTACTTTCTGCTTTATTTGAAGATTATCCAGTTTCTGCAGCATGTCGCGGATTTCTTTTGCCCTCTCGGTACTGTTCTTGATGAGACGCAATACTCATTTGGGATTTCATATCACTTATAAAACCTTCAATCCCTTCTTTTCCGCTTAGTATATTCCGTAATGTTTGAACATTTTTGTCGTATTCAAACGAAGTAACATTGTTTATACACGGTGCATCACAATTTTTTATAAAAAACTCAAGACATGGACTTTTAGGCAATTTGTTACAGACTCTAATCTTAAATAATTTTCTTAACAGTCCTACGCTGAGGAATTTAGAACCACCATGGACCAATGGACCATATATTTCTCCTCCTTCTCCATAGAATTTTCCGTTCCTGTTGCGCCTAGCCACTAAAAGACGAGGAAACTTCTCATCTGTTATCTTAAGATAGGCATACCGCTGTTGGTCCTTGAGCTCAATATTAAAAAGTGGTCTATATCTTTTTATTAGATTAGACTCCAAAAGAAATGCTTCAGCCTCGTTGTCCGTAACAATATAATCTAAATCCTCCACCTTAGAGACCAGTCTCGAGGTTTTCCAAAATATTTCTTTTTTCTCAACAAAGTAGGAACTAACTCGTTTTTTCAGATTTTTGGCTTTACCAATATAAATAACTCTCCCGCCTTTTTCTTTCATCAGATATACTCCGGGAGCTTGCGGGATCTGTTTCAATCTAGGAGTGACTTGCACAGAATTGCTTATGTATTTCCACCTGCATTAATGGTCTTATTTAAAAGCAGTTTTGATCTCAAGTAAAATCCAGTTGTGCTAGCATCATTGGACGCTAGTCCCTCAGGAGTTGAGGTAGCTACGACTCTACCTCCGTTATCGCCACCTTCAGGTCCTAGGTCGATTATCCAATCTGCACTAGCTATCACGTCTAAATTATGTTCAATTATGATAACAGCATTTCCCTTTTCTACTAGTCTATTTAGAACAACTAATAACTTTTGAACATCAACAAAATGTAGTCCTGTAGTAGGTTCATCAAGGATATAGACGGTTTTTCCTGTGCCTCTCTTGGATAACTCTGCAGCAAGCTTAATTCTCTGAGCTTCACCTCCGGATAGCGTAGTAGCCGGCTGGCCAAGCTTCAAATATCCTAACCCGACCTCATTTAGTGTACGCAATTTTCGTTCTATCGTATAAATATTATTAAAAAATGCCAGCGCCTCCTCAACTGTCATGTCTAGTATGTCCGAGATTGTTTTGTTTTTGTATTTGATATTTAATGTCTCAGAGTTGTATCGCTTTCCTTTGCAAATGTCGCATGTAACATAGACATCTGGTAAGAATTGCATTTCTATCCTCTTTACTCCTGCTCCTTCGCATGTCTCACATCTCCCATCAGAAACATTAAATGAAAATCTGCCAGGTTTATATCCCATGGCCCTAGCCTGTGGTGTTTTTGAAAATACTTCTCTAACTGGAGTAAAAGCATTAACATATGTTGATGGATTTGATCTCAGGTGTACGACCAATTGGTGACTGATCAATTCCTATCACCCTGTCGACGAGCTCAAGACCACTGATCCCATCATGATTGATTTTACGATTCTTGTCAGAAAAGTGATTTAATAACGATTTGAATAACACTTCGTTGACAAGACTAGACTTACCAGATCCAGAAACGCCCGTTACAACAGTCATGCATCCGAGAGGAAAACCCACTGTGATGGATTTTAAATTATTTTCCCTTGCTCCCTTGACAACGATCCACTTCTCAGTTTTTCTCCTCATGTGTCTTGGATTGGATACTAGTTTATCCTTTCTCAAGAAGGCACCTGTGATAGAATCTTTATTCCGCATAATATCTTCTACCGTCCCTTCAGCCACGATTCGACCTCCATGTACACCAGCCCCAGGACCTATGTCCAGTATCCAATCTGCACTTCTCATTACTTCCTCATCGTGTTCTACAACCAATAATGTATTATCCAAATCCCGTAGTTTCTTTAATGTGTAAATCAATTTTTTATTGTCCCGCTGATGTAACCCAATTGTGGGCTCGTCTAGCACGTATAAGACACCTGTCAAATTCGATCCTATTTGAGTTGCGAGCCGGATCCTCTGAGACTCACCCCCAGAAAGCGATGATGTTCTCCGATTTAGAGTTAGATATTCAAGCCCTACGTTTAAGAGGAATTCTAGTCTGGATGTTATTTCTTTTAGAATGTTTTTGGCGATAAACTTCTCGGTTTCCGATAGGTCAATTGACTTGAAGAATTTGTAGCACGATTCGATAGAAAGGTCGCATATTTGCATAATCGATCTATTCTGTATCTTCACCGCCCGAGCCTCTTCTCTAAGACGAGTACCATTGCAACTGTCACATGGTAGTTCGCGCATAAACTGCAATAGTTCCTCGCGTTTTGATTCTGATTCTGTCTGTCTGTACAAGCGATCCAAATTTGGAATAACTCCCTCAAATGATCCTTTATACTCCCACTTGGTATCCGAATATTTCGATTGATATCTGTAGTGGATATTCTCCTGGGTACCATAAAGAATTGTTCTAACCTGTGTTTCAGTCATACGCGAAATTGGGGTATTCAGGTCAAATCCAAACCTTTTTCCTACGTCTTTGAGCATAGAAGACCTAAATGTAAAAAAATGACCCGACCATGGCCTGATAGCACCCTGCAGAATACTTTTTGACTTATCGGAGATAATCAAGTCAGGGTCGAATTCTATCCTTATGCCAAGGCCATTGCATTCTGGACAGGCTCCAAAAGGAGAATTAAAGGAAAATGTACGAGGTTCTAACTCGCTAATACTGATTCCACAATCAGGACAGGCATTTCGTTGAGAATAAAGAGAGTCATTATTTTCAAGGGAAGCAATAACTAAGCCATTTCCTACTTTCAAACCAGTCTGGACAGATTCAAACACTCTACTTTTCTCTTCTAGTGACGGTGTAACTCTATCGATCACGGCGGAAATCGAATGCTTTTTATGCTTATCAAGACGCGGATAAATCGACTTTTCTTCTTCATCGAGATTTATCACTTCACCGTCTAGTCGAACCCTAGAAAATCCATTTGTTCTTAGATCTTTAAAGAGCTTCTCATATGTACCCTTCTTTTCCTGAACTATAGGAGCTAATATGAGGATTTTTTTTCCTTCGCATTCTTGAATGATCGACTCTACTATCGCCTCAACTGACTGACTTCCTATCTTCTTTCCGCAATTGGGACAGTACGGGATGCCGATTCTAGAGTAGAGGAGCCTAAGATAATCATATATTTCTGTAGCAGTCCCTACAGTCGATCTCGGATTCTTGCTACCGCTTCTCTGCTGGATCGATATTGCCGGAGACAATCCGTCGATGTGATCTACATCGGGCTTCTCCATTAGCTCCAGAAATTGTCTTGCATAAGCTGAAAGTGATTCCACGTATCTCCTTTGGCCTTCGGCGTAGATAGTATCAAATGCAAGAGTAGATTTCCCAGAACCAGACAATCCAGATATTACGACGAGTCGATTTTTCGGGATCTCAACATTAACATTTTTTAGATTATGCTGTCTTGCACCTCTAATAACGATCTTATCGTGCAACAACTATGACACCTCAGGCAACGAATACTGCCCTAGAATGTTTCGTATCTTTGATAACTTCTCTCTGGTTTCTATGGCCATTTCAAAATCTAAATCTTCAGCAAATTTTTTCATACGTCCTTCTGTGTCTGATGCAAGTTTTATCAAATCGGTTCTAGACATTGATTTCAGACTAGCCATAAAATTGACCTCTCCGTTCCCATTTTCAGCAACAGGTTTAATTACAGATTTTGGGCTAATATTATTTGCCAGATTATATTGAATCTGCTTACTCCTTCTCCGATTTGATTCGGCAACGGCTGAGCTCATTGACTTGGTAACATGATTTGCATACAAAATTACTGTCCCATCAATGTTTCTTGCAGCCCGTCCGAAAGTCTGAATTAGGCTAGTAAAGTTCCGAAGAAATCCTTCTTTGTCGGCATCCATAATTGCCACCATGGAGACTTCCGGAATATCTAACCCTTCTCTCAATAAGTTTATCCCTACCAAGACATCAAATTTACCCAAGCGTAATTGTCGTATCAGCTCTGTTCTCTCTAAATTTTGTATCTCGGAATGAAGATATCGTACGCGTATATCATTTTTCGATAGATAGTCAGCCAGATCCTCAGCCATTCTCTTCGTTAGAGTAGTAACAAGAATTCGCTGCCTTTTTACAGTTCTAGACTTTATTTCGCTAATAAGATCATCTATTTGATCAGTAGCGGGTTTAAGAATAATCTGTGGATCAACTAGTCCAGTCGGTCGAACCACTTGTTCTATGACTTGATAGCTCTTTGCCGTCTCATAGTTTCCTGGCGTTGCTGATACAAATATAACATTTTTCTGATATTTTTCAAATTCTTCGAATTTTAGAGGCCTATTATCAAAAGCGCTGGGCAACCTAAAACCATAATCAATCAGGTTTTTCTTGCGAGTATAGTCCCCATTATACATACCGTGTATCTGAGGGATGGTTACATGTGACTCGTCGATTATAAGAAGGAAATCCTCACCAAAAAAATCAAGTAAACAGTAAGGTGGACAGCCTGGTAACCTACCATCAAAGTGTCTAGAGTAGTTCTCTATACCTGAGCAATAACCCAACTCTTGTATCATTTCTAGGTCATAGCCGACTCGAGACCTTATCCTCTGCTTTTCCAGTTCAGTTGGCAGTTCAGGAACCCATTTTTCAAGTTCACGCTTAATAGATTCTACTGCGACTTTACGAGATGGATCATCGATAATATAGTGCTTTGCTGGGAATACCTTGATTGTATCTAATTCTTTGATTCGGTTCAAAGTTAGCGGATCATAGATCGAAATCCTTTCTATTTCGTCGTCAAAGAGTGAAATTCGGATCATATCTTTAGTATATCCTGGAAATATGTCAATAGTATCTCCGCGCGACCTGAAGGCACCTTGTGCTGGGGCGATATCATTTCGTTCATACCGAGCACTAATCAGTTGCTGAATGATCTTTGATCGTGTCATATTAGTACCAACTTCCAATCGCAACGCAGATGCATCCCATTCAGCAGGAGAGCCAAGCGAATAAATGCAAGAGACTGTAGCGACGATAATGGTAGGCTCCCCAGACATTATCATTGCGGTGGCCTCTAGTCTCATTTTTTCTATTCTTTCATTTATTTCGGTCTCTTTTTCAATATAGGTATCACTTTGGGGTATATAGCTTTCAGGCTGATAGTAATCGTAAAAGCTAACAAAGTAGCCAACGTTGTCATGAGGGAAAAATTCCTTAAACTCCGTATATAGCTGAGCAGCTAACGTCTTGTTGTGAGAAATGACGAGGGCATTCTGGTTAGACCGAGCAATTACGTTGGCAACAGTAAAAGTCTTGCCACTACCTGTAACACCAAGTAAAGTTTGACAGCCGCGCCTTTCTAATACACCCCTAGCTAGGGTATTAATAGCATTTGGCTGATCACCACTTGGTGGGTAAGCATTTTTGGATAATGTGAACTTCTGACCTCTCAACAGCACGAGATGCTATATCAAAACGGGAATATATTGCTATATCCTGGTTATAATATATAGTTAAATTCATAACTAAGATATTATGATATTATAAACACTAAGGATTAGACTTGGTTGCTGGCTGGAATTTGCTATCATTTGTCGAATTGCCAATTGAAAAGATTTATACTCCGTTATCGGTAGGCCTATGAAAATTTAACTTATAGTAGGAGGAATACTTTTGTTCAACCAATCCCTTTAATGATGAATTGATGGAGTTATGTAAACTGCTATTTGCATTCCAAATGATCCATCATAACGATGTAATGCAGAAAATTAAGGAAATCTATTCAGCAATGACCGAATTTTGTATCTTATCATACCAAAATCAAATAGGCGCGCCCAATTCAAAATCTAAACTAGTAATAGCACATTCAGTATCCAAAGAGAGAGATAAAGATGCACCAGGTATGTATATTTAGCAACTTTTAATGTTAGTATTATTACTCATTTCACATCTAGACTCTTCATCACTAAATATCTCCCAAAAAAACTTTGGTATGTCTCTAGTTCTGTAAGATCTTCTACCTGAGAAATTAAATAACTATGAAGGCACTGTTTAAACTATGAAGGCACTGTATAGAGTGAGAGGGCGCTAACATTATGAAATTGACTTAATATGGTATGCCGGATGCAACTCTGCATGTCCTCCTTCTCGTACATCAATTACATAAATGCCTGTTACTTCTACATGCTGCCCAACTGTTGGCAATACACCCTTGAGGTCAGGACCATTATATTTAGGATCTTTGCATTGATTTTTCTTAACTGGATCGGTCGATGTATTCTTACCTTGGCAAACTACTTCCACATGCAGCGCACCCTTTAATTTCTGACTATTCATGTTTACGGGTGTCAGAAGCGAGGCGTATTTACTATCAGGTTTTACATTAAAGTTTGCGTCGCCATCTGTATTAATATAATGAGTCCATGTTACTTTTCCAGTCACTGTAATGCAATTTCCAACAATAAACCGTGTTGTATTAAGATCCTTCATGAAAGGATTTGGTACAAATTTTTCAAGGCTACCGGAAGGAGTACATTGATCACTTTTAAAAGGAGAGCTGTCCGGAACAACCAAATTTGCCTTAAGTGATTGAACTTGTGAAGGATTTAGAGCTTGTTCTTCCTCTTCCTCTATATCAATTTCCTGACCTTCTCCACTCTGAATTCCAGGTATATTATTTTGAACACGGTTCTCTGATTCAGAGATGTTTGTCGACTGGGATGAAGATTTGTTAATAGTATTACTATTGAACTTTGGTAACGATGGTATATCAGGCCTTAATGTAGACCCTATAGTAGGACTTGCAGAAGGTTCAGATTGTCCAGTCTGTTTTGTAATAATTGGGTAAATTATACTACTATTATTTTTTGTATTCGCATCACTATTACTAGTAGGACTATCAATCCGACCATAACTCGGATTAGTCTTATTATACGAGAAACCAATAATTAAGAACACAATTACAAATACAAGAACAGCTGTCTTAATTACAGGAGAAACACGAGCTCTTTTTTTCATTATCCTAAATTAGGACTATTATTATATATACATTAACTCTATAGTCGATTTTTTCGTCCCTGTTGTACTCTCAAACAGAGAATGAATATTATGCGCTCATTTTTAATCTGAAATCCTGTGGATGCTACATGTTGCAATTGTATAGGGAAATCTCTTTTCAATTATTTACTAAAGGCAAATACCTAAATATTTATTGTCCCGCTCAATCTTCGTCAATCCTATTCTCATGCCTTATAAATCGAGCTAAATGAGTTATTTAAAAGAAACCTGAAGGGCGATGTTGGGAGACGGAGCGCCTGCTCATATTCCAGTTACCAAACAAACTAGCTATGCATATAGAAGACATAATTAATCTGAGCTCAATAAACGCTAAAACTATCAGTACTTGTGGATTCATTAGCTCAGAAACAATCTGGCGACAGTACAAATTATGATATCTTTAGATAGTAGCAATTGATGGATGTGATCCAATGTATTTAATTCAGTTTATAGCCGGTAAGTCTTAACACATCGGACAGTATCGGGTTCTTGAAATGCCCAGTATAATTATATCGGAAAATCCCTACTAATACAGATTGCAGCATTCCACATTATAAATATGCTCTTAAAACGACATCAGATTATCGAGTGACCTAGTTCGGTGTTTCATACTTGTTATTCTTTTAAATTCTTGTTAAAAAAGTCCTTCAACGCTTTTCATTTTGCTGCCTGCTCCCATGATTTTGAAAAGACATCAAGCCACTTCTGATTTATTCTCTGCATATTCTCAAATTGCTGTTCATATGATTTGTTCATTTTCTCGTAACTTCTAATGGACTGATTATAAAGATCATTTACCCTCTCAATGCTCTTAATAGATTCATTATACAAGTAGTTTATCCGTTCTAGGTTTGTAATATAGTCTCTCTGTAGTTGGTTTACCTTCTCAAGGCTTTTGATAAATTCATTATACATTTCAAACCATGTCATCATTTGAGAATAATATCGATGGTTATACTTATCAATTAGGATACCTTAACCCGATACCTGGTTTTAGCAAGTATGAAATACAAGATTTAGAGAATATCGATTGCAGGGATTATGCTGAGACTGGACCCCTACGCTCATCTGATCCTCCTGTGCCTATTGGGGCGCCGATATGATCAACCGAAATTTCAATTACAAAATCAAACTCATTTAATTCTTTTAGAATGTCACATGTTAATCTCATGTTAGTCTCATAGTGAGTACCGATACCATATATTGCAGGAACCGGCCCGCACGTTTTCCAGATATGATCCTTACACCATTGGGAATGAGTGCCACTCTTAGTAAATACCTCAACAATGTAAATAGGCGCATGCTCAGTCTTCTTCGCGTACTAAAAGATCGTGAGTGAGCATGGAATCTACCTTTGGAAGGTATGTTTGATATGATGTCTCTAATACTCAGAATACATTTCTTAATTCTTGCAGTTCTGTCGTTATCATCGAGAATTTTTTGTTTATTCTTTTTGTTTACAATCAGTATCGCCGCTGGACCTCGCAAGGAAGGATAGAGCATTAGAGTCCTAGCAACGACGATACATGACTTTGTAAGGGATAATCTATAATGCACAATATTTTATATAAAAATTAAAAATCGCTGTTGGGACTGCTAGACAACCCCTGAGCCAAGATTGTTTGTTAATCAGTCCCAACAGCGACTGACCTGCTAGTGCTATACAATATTCTATTTAACCAATGCACAAGCTGTCGTCTGCTCTACCAAATTGTTCTACACTATAAAAGAAAAAGAAAAGATGGTCTTTTAACCTATCCGCCACAAACGCCACAATCGCCACCGGCGCCATGATGTCCGTTATTATGATGATGATGATGGCGATGATGGTCGGACTTGAAGTGTGCTAACGCAGTGTTTGATCCGATGGTTGATATTATCATTCATACTGGAACGGTTACGATAACCATTGCAAGAATTACTGATTTATTCATCTTCAATAAACAATATACCTAAACATACAAAGTTCATCAAGGCTAATTGCCAGTAAATTCCAAAAATGAGCAAATTTTCTGAAATGACAATCTACTAAATTGTTCTAGACTCGATTCAGACCTTAAACACACATTCTTTCACGTCCATTATACGAACCCCCATTCAGAAATTTAAATAACCTCTGGCAGGCTTATAATGGCTATGAAACATTCCGTCGCTTCGATGACAGATGCGGATTTCGTGTCTGTGTTGGAAAAGGAGGGTAAAATGAGAATCGATGATTTCATAAAGGGAGCAATGGAGTTAGCTGAGGATGTCCACTCAGATAGTTTTAGAGAAGATGGTTCATCCTCATTTTTAGAAACACATACCTGGCCTGTGGCGGTAGATGTCATGAGACATTACAAATCACTTAAACGACCAATTACAAGTGTTGAGATAGCGTCTGCTATACTGCATGACATTTCTGAGGACAACGTCAGAATTATTGATCTGTACAAGACCAAAGACTATGGGTTTGAAGCATATCTAAAATATCGGTTCGGCAGTAGGGTGTACTATATTGCCACGAGCTTGAAACTAAAAGATCTTGCCGGATATGATGGGAAAAATGATGAAGAGCGAAAGTTATCTCGATTCCATGAATACTGTGATTTCCTTGTCGCCGCTGATTATGATATTAAAGTGATCAAGTTGGCAGACAGACTTAACAATATGGAATTTATTTTAGACATCGCAAAACAAAATAAAAAAATGGTTTACGATAAAATAAAGAGATACTTGAGGGAATCAGAGGACTTTTACTTGTGCTTTACAATTTTACACCCAAAAACTCCAGATTTTTATAACAAATTGCGATCGTGCTATGAACAACTCAGATCTACATATTACGAATATACTCTAACTATGCCTCAAACGAATGAAGGTGCCGATAGGACCTGATGTGTTGCGCAGATCCTGAATATCAGGCAAGGATAATCCGCAATCCTGCTACATGGCACAATACTCATTTCCTTGCTGCTTAGGCAAATAGAATGTTCTATCATCTAGTCACTTAAATTTTTGCTAGAAAATTTTATTTCATAACCAATTTAAAAGGCATTACTTAGACATATTCTTGTAAATTGAAATCCCCTAGACTAAAAGTATCAGTTATAATCAAATTAGAGCCAGATTTTTCAGAGGGAAATGTTAGTTATAATTCAGATGGAACTTTGAATAGGGCCGAGACAAAAAGCATTTTAGGCCCACACAGCACCGTTGCCTCGATGGCAGCCCTAAATGCAAAAGTATTGTACGATGCTGATGTGTCGGTCGGAACAATGGGCCCACCAATTGCCGAACAAGCTCTTCAGCAGTCCCAGCTACTTTGTGACGCTGATGAACTTCACCTTTATAGTGACAGAATATTTGCAGGAGCCGACACACTAGCAACTGCTGAAGTATTGCGAGCGGGTATAGATAAGATGCACAATGGTGAAAAATCTGATATAGTCTTTTCAGGTCATCGAGCATCGGATGGTGAGACGGGCCAAACGGGTCCGCAAACAGCGTGGAAATTAGGATATCCCTTTTTTGGAAACGTCATAGATTTTAGTGTGGATGTTGAAAATCGACTTGCCAGAGTAACACGATTGGTCCCTATTCAAGGACTTTATGATGTAATTGAGGAAATCGAGGCGCCTTTACCTATCTTTATCACTATACATCCCTCGTACAAACCTACATTTACTACAGTCTCCCAAAGACTATCGTTTTTTAAGTGTCAAAAAGAAGCCAGAGACCGCGCCTCTCTCTATAAGAACCACCTAAAGACATTTACGGCGCAGACGTTAGGTGTCGATCCCAAATTGGTAGGATTGCCTGGTTCGCCGACAATTGTCTATAGAGTAGAAAAAATACCTAGAGCCAAGACCAGTCGGATGGCAGAAATCATAGAAGGGTCGAATCAAGACCAAATCCGAGCTGTAGCAAAGAAAATCACCGATATGATAAAGGTGAAGGAAATATGAGTAACGTCAGCCAGCTGGCCTCGACCCCTGACCCAAAAACGTCTAATGAAAAGTATAGGCATTTGTACGTTGTAATAGAACAGGAAGAGGGTAATCTGTTACCAGTGAATTTCGAAATGTTAGGTGAGGCAAGGAGATTGATGGATGGATTTAATCTACGATATTCTGCCGAAGAGAAGGTTGTAGCCATTTTGCTTGGCAATGAAATGAGAAGTCAGTGTGACAAATTAATCAGCTATGGAGCTGATGCTGTGATATATGCAGAGAATCCGGAGCTCAAATACCATAGGAATCCGGTCTACACTAGAGTCATAAGCCAAATTGCAAATGATAGGGATTGTAGTAAGAAAATATCGGCCCGATACAGCGAAGAATTTAAGAGACCTCGATTCATGTTTTTTTCTGCAGATGATACTGGAAGGCATCTTTCGGCTACTGGTACTTGCTGAATTGGACTCTGGACTAGCCTCGGACATAAACAAACTTGTGATTGATGATATTGAATTAAAACACGAACACAAGACTAAGGGTCAAGTTGAAAAATATTTTAAGACGTTGGAAATGTACAGACCTGACTTCTCAGGATTCCTGTGGACCACAATATTATGTCTTGATAACAGGCATCCTAATAACAGGAGGGAATACCATCCCCAGGCATGTAGTATTATTCCGGGGGTTTTTCAACCAGTCGAACCAGATAATAATAGAAAAGGTGTCATAGTGGATTACAAGGCAACACTGAATACAAATGATTTGAGCGTCAAGATTTTAAATAGAAGGGTCGTAAAAAGCCCAATTGACTTTGACAGTCACAAGGCGATTGTGAGCTTTGGCCGTGGCATTAATGATTCTCCAGAAGAAAACATAGCATTGATTGACACTCTTAAACAGGAACTAGGGGCAGAAGTTGGCGTTTCGTTACCAATTTCGAAAAAAACTTACAATATTTCAAACTCTAGATTGTCAGCCTATATAACAGCTGAACGGGTGATTGGCACAAGCGGCCGAAAGGTGGCCCCTACCTTGTACATTGCAGTAGGCATTAGCGGAGCGATGCAACATATAGCTGGCATGAAAGAATCAGAATTTGTCATTGCGATTAACCCTGATACAGACTCGCCAATTAGAGATGAGTGCGACATATTCATTAAAGGACAGATGGAAGATGTACTGCCCATGTTAATTGAAGAGCTTAGACAACAAAAAGCAATGGTGGAAGTGAGGAGCTAACAAAATGGAAAAGTTCGATGTAGCGATTATTGGCGGAGGTTCTGCCGGCCTAGCCGCACTAAAACAGCTATCAAATCTTGGAAAGCAGGCCGTGTTATTAGAAAGTGGAAAAGCGATCGGTTCAAAGAGCATATCTGGAGGCATACTATATTCAAAAAAACCTAAACACGGTAGGGCTTACAATGTCGAAGATGTCTACGGACAAGAATTTGTCACAGAGGCCCCTCTAGAAAGATCGATTACGAAATACATCCTACATGCTACTTCGAATGATAAGGTATTTTCTATTGACCTCAGTTCTGCTCACAGCTACCAGACCAACTTTGCTTACTCGGTACTTATGAATAAATTAAATTCTTGGTTTGCAAAGCAAGCAGGCGAAATCGCAGAAAAATACGGAGGGGGCATAATTCCAGGCGTTCATGTTCAGTCAATAGAGTGGAAGAATGGGACTACGATTGTTGAAACGAATGAATTAGAAACATTCCAAGTAAAAGCAATAATTGCTGCTGATGGTGTCAATTCTGAGGTAGCAGAGCTCACAGGTGCTCGGCCGAAATTTATTCCGCAAGAGTTGTACCAAGGTGCCAAAGTCATAATTAAATTACCTGAACAAATTATGGAACAAAGATTCAACATATCAGAAAATGACGGTGCTGCACATTTATTCTCTGGCGACATAGCTCAAAGACATATTGGGGGCGGATTTCTTTATACTAATAGAGATACAATATCTCTTGGTGGTGTCTATCACTATGATTCGCTCTTAGATAGGGTTGTCGAACCTTACGAGCTCATTAATAAATTGATCCTAAACCCTATGGTAAGCGAATTCATAAAAGATGAAGTACCGCAGAAAGAAGAAATTGACAAAACTCTACCCAAAGAAGAGCAACTAAGAATCAGGTTTGCGGTAAGCAAATTGATTAGAACTTGGCAAGACTTGCGTCAGTCTTATTACTCGACATCGAGCACAGAAGACCTCATAAAAAGTGGGAAATATAAAACACGAGAGGAGATAGTAGCTAGGCTCGAAATGATTCGCAAAGAACTCGTTTCGAAGTATAGTACGAGATTTATCACCGACTACGTCGAATTGGAATACAGTGCCAAACTTGTACCTGACGGAAAGAGATGTAGAATGAAGAAACCAAATCACAATAATGTGCTGTTCGTTGGAGACGCTGCAGGCAGGGGAATCTTTGTTGGTCCCCGCATTGAAGGAATCAATGTGGGCATAGACTGATGCGGTAAGAGCTGCCAACGCAATCTCAAGATCGCTCGACAGGAATAATTTTAACTACGAATATCTAGGAGGCTTCTATGCTCATTCTATTGATGAGAGTCCCTACACAAGGGATATGAAACAAATAGACAAAGACTATCTTAAGATCTTTCTAAATGCTACAAAAGATATTCCCAAAGACATCATAGGCTCAAGATATAGCATGATATTTAAGCTGATGTCAAGTGAGACCTTCAGGGGGCTTGCCGTAGGGTTTGCTAATATCTTAGGATATGATCGACTTCTTCCAATATTAGAATCTGAAGAAACATATAATCAAGTCCCTATCGAACTCGCCGAAAAACTGGGTAAACGATTGAAATCTGATTATCGACCATCTATACCATCGATCGCAGAGCGAGTTGCGAAATTAAAGTACGATGACGACACTGTATCTCACATTAAAGTTAATAATCCGACCAGCGAGTTTATGAAAAAAATGGTCTTGCTATGCCCTACAAAATGTTATACTATAGAAGAAAACCAGGTCGTACTCCAGCACGAGGGCTGCATCGAATGCGGTACGTGTGCTCCAGAAACTCAGTGGCGACATCCACGAGGAGAAAAAGGTATATCCTATCAATATGGCTAGGTATGTGATTCTTCACATACTATTTCCATTTAATCGAGCATCCAATTGAAGGGTCAAAGCCATTCTTAATTTTACCACCTGCTAGTAATGTTTTTATATTATCTTCCATTATGTGAGTTTTAGCAATACTGTTAGGTTCAACAGCATCATTTATCCTACCGTGGTAGACCAGTCGTCTCTCACCATTAAACAGATAAGGATCAGGAGTACAAACTGCACCATATCTTATTGCCACATCCTGAGCTTCGTCTATAAGATAGGGAAAATTCAATTGGTATTTTTCATAAAACTTTTTCATATTCTCAAATCCCTCCTCATCGTATGATGGATCGTTACTATTAATACAAATGACCTGTAACTCGGACTTTTTGAATCTTGATTGTATTCTTACTATGTCAGTGATTCTAGCTTTGACATAGGGACAGTGATTGCAAATAAATATAACTAATAAAGCTTCGCTTTTCCCAAACATTTCCAACGTATATAATTTATTATCTGTGCCTTTAAGTTCAAATTGAGGTGCTACTGCACCTTCCTTTAGTACCTGTGTGGACTCTGTTTTTACCATTAACTGATCAGTGCATAATATACTAATAAAAATATTCTATTCTTCGCTAAATTCCTATGCATCTATGAATAACCATTTGAAACAACTATCTTTGGTCTTTCGCGTGTCATAATACATAAATGCCACTTGTGGCTTTTCATGTACAGAAATCTCATCTGGTTATACTAACGTTAGTTGTTGGAATTAATTATTGACTAGCCAATATTTTAGACTTGATTTTCTTATGCCTGTACTGTCGCGACATGGAATTTCGAATTCAGAACATACTCGTATTTTCAGTATGTTGGCATTTAGAGGAGCATGAATACGAAATTACCCCCGAATATCCAAGGGATAAATAGTATAAGGATTATTTCTACTCTGGTAAAATGCCAATAGATACCGGTGACACTAGTTGGATGCTAATGTGTACCGGACTAGTTATGCTTATGACCCCTGCTCTAGGGTTCTTTGAGGCAGGCCTGATCCGAAGTAAGAATTCTCTTTCTGTAATCATGCAGACTTTCTCCGGTTTGGCAATACTATCAGTACTTTGGTTCATTATCGGCTTTACACTTGTTTATGCTCCATCATTTGGTGGTATTATTGGTAAATTAGATTGGGCCTTTTTTAATGAGGTACCTTTTAAGACATCATTAGGATACGCCCCAACTATTCCTGGTGTTACTTTTGGAACCTATCAAATGATGTTTGCTGTAATAACACCGCTCCTAATCACCGGTGCATTTGCGGAGAGGCTAAAATGGAGTTCTTTCCTAATATTCATAGTAGCCTGGAGCTTGCTGGTCTACTATCCCTTAGCTCACTGGGTCTGGGGCAAGGGCTGGCTTGCGAAATTAGGAGTTTTTGACTTTGCTGGAGGAATAGTTATACATACTAGCGCCGGCATGGGCTCTCTTGCTGCTGCCCTTGTACCTGGACGTCGCCGCGATTTTGGTCCGGATATAATGGTTCCTCACAATATCCCTTTGGCAGTGTTAGGTGCGGCATTATTGTGGATAGGTTGGTTTGGTTTTAATGCAGGAAGCGCATTAGCATCAGGGAGTCTGGCTGCAAATACTCTATTGGTATCACATATTGCCTCTGCTACATCTGCTACAGTTTGGATCCTCTTGTCGTGGAAGAGATCAAAGAAGGCCTCGACCACAGCAGTAATAAATGGAGCGGTGGCAGGTCTTGCAGGTGTGACTCCAGCGGCAGGGTACATAACTGCACAAAGCTCATTCTTCTTGGGCCTAATTTTAGGACTAGTATCTTATTATGCGATCCTACTCCTTAAGGAACATTGGAAGATAGATGATGCATTGGATGTGAGTTCGGTTCATGGTATTACGGGGATAGTGGGTTCATTAGCAATTGGTCTTGTAGCTACTACAATAGTGAATCCCCATGGACCTACCGGTCTTATTTATGGAAATCCTATTCAACTTGCAATTCAAGCGCTAGGGATAGCCGTGGCTGCTGGCATGGGATTTATAGGAACTCTCGTGATCATGAAAATTATAAGAAGGACTATCGGTTTGAGGGTAGAAGAGCACGAGGAAGATATAGGTTTAGACATCGCACAGCACGCGGAGAGGGCGTATGTTGAGTAACTTGAGATTTCATACCCCTAAACATCATATTTATGGGGAAAGGAGTAAATGAGCACCAAATGAAGATGGTCCAAGCAATCATAAGGGCAGAGAGGATGCCTGATTTGAAGGAACATTTAAGATCAATTGGTGTCGGAGGCATGACAGTCTATACAGTATCAGGTTGGAGCAAGAAGAGAGAACTTCATCTTCAGTGGAGGGGTCAGCCCGTATCCTATGATCTTATACCAAGGACAAAATTTGAAATCGTTATTCCGGACGAGCAGACTAGATACTGTGATACGGACAATAACTGAACACGCTAGGTCGGGTAGCAGTGGTGATCATGGAGATGGCATAATATTTGTTTCTACCATAGAACATGCTATAAATATTGCGACATTAGAAAAAGATGAGAAAGGTATCAAATGAGTAAATTGCATCGGCAACCATATCGAAATCGAAAAACGAAAATGAATATGACTGAGCAGAGAATGGTATCTAAAAATTCATATTGCCTAACTGCTCTTCTAAATTTTGTAGTGTGTTGTAGAAAAAATTATGAAGCGTATAGATATAATTATACCACATGAACGAATACGCGACGTTAACGAAATTCTTCATAATCACAAAGTTGGTGGGCTAAGTTTTTACGATATTAAAGGCAGAGGTCGGGCCAAACGTGAACCTATTGCGGTGGGTCGTGGTGTTATGCGATATGTACCAGAATTCGGATCCAGAACCAAAGTTGAGGTTCTAGTTTCAGACGACAAGGTAAAACCTATAATCCAGGATATCATAGACGAGATGAGCACGGGCTCTTTTTCAGATGGCAAAATATTTCTATACGATGTTCTTGACGCCTACGATATAGGCACTAAGGAGACTCGAGACAAGGCATTATAATTCCGACCTTATTAGTATGTGTGATGCGTCATACAATATGAACTAGACAATTAGAAGGAAAACAATTCAAGATCTCAATACTTTGGTCGATCAAAAAAGGTTATTCAGTGATAGGCCTGATATATGACTATTAGGATAATTTCGAGATCAGCTCCTTATACTTCATGATTAAATCAGGATCAACAACTCCTTGTACCACCATAATGTTACCATCTTGGAGTCTTATATCCATAGCCACAGCGCTGTAGGGGATTTCAAATTCCTCGATCTTTGATTCATCAGATGTGTCAAACATAATTTTGCATTCTCCATTATTACACGTATAACCAAAGATCCTTTCAACACGTCTTGAACCCGATCCACCGCCCCGCCCTCCGGCTGATCCCCTAGATTCCTGCACGATCAAAAAAAATATATCAATTTTGTTTCTCTTAGATAAATCTATTTCAGTACTGGAAACAAGAAGTTTTCTAGCGGGTAAAGCAAATACATCCTCTATTGAATTCATTGCCACGAAAGCCTTATGACATAGGAATTTTGCATTGTTAATTATGCTCTCTGCGTTTTCAAATCAGACTATCGATCAGCATAGTGCGATTATGATACACACAATGACACAAAGAAAATGTTTTTGCCTCTTGGAAGAAGTGCGGATCAAGTTTCACCAATATTGTTGTCACCATATCCATTTCTTGAGGATAATGCCTGGTTGGGCTGTAATACCATTTTTTTTTGCTGTCTATACCTTCTATAATCTTCATCTACCTCTATTGCTGACGCCAATATCTTACTTCTTATTGACTTGGAAGATTGTAAGAACATTTTAGTATCTTTTGGTAGACAATGACCACCTATTCCATCTCTTGGTTCAAGTATATTCACATTCCATTTTGTATTTAGTGCATCTCGTAGTTCTGCAAAGTTTATGTTATTTGCTTGACAGTAAAGATACAGATCTTCTGCAAATGCTATTTGTAGATATCTGTTAGCATTTTCAGCAATCTTTGTAATTTCAGCAATTTCTATTTGAGGTACTGCATGCATACGAATATCCAAGCTCTTTTTGTGTGGATTTATTGTAGCCTGTTGTTGTTGTAGTTGTTCTTCATCTGTGACGATGTTATCATAATAATTATTATTTTCACTATTTTCTTTATCTTTATTATTATTATTATTATTATCTAGATTGCCTTTCTTTTCTGATTCTATTTCTATTCCGTATGCTTGACCCTTTATTTCTCCATTTATTCGTACTCTACCATCATAAAACTCCATAGCTACATCTAGACAGCATTGACAGACTCCACCAAGTACTCGTAGTTGATTGACACCGTGTTCTTCTTGTTCTAATGCATACCAGCGATGAGGTGCATGAGCTACATGCAGTCTATGATTAAGCATTTCAAATACCTTCTTTGATGTACCTTTTGGAATAGTACTTTCTATTGAAACTAGTGCTCCATTCTTTGCTTCTTTTGATATCTTTTCAACTATAGATAATAGACCATCTATTTGTGGAGAAAACATGTCATCTGGTTTGTGTGTAGAAACACAGATGATAAAGACATCAAACGGACTAAAATCATATGCAACGGAAGTATTACCATCATAATTATTATTATTATTATTATTATTATCTACTACTACTTACACTAACACTAGCACTATTACCATTATTTCTGGAGCTATTATTGTTATTATTACTATCTCCAATCCTTTTTATTCCAGCTATTTTCTGTGCACGATCCATTGCTTTTGTACTTATGTCATAACCATATGTATCAAATCCACCTCTGTCCTTGATGTATTTTGCTACTGGTAAACCAAGTTGACCCAAGCCTATTACAAGAACTTTGCTAGACGAACTCTTATTTGCGGGGTAACTCGCTTGTGTGCCAAGATATTCTAAACCAATTTCTGAGGTTCGGTAAAGACCTTGAACCTTTTGATATCTAATCAAATCAGAAGCCATTAGACTGGTAAGATAACTGTAGAATTGGTTATGAGTAAGAAACGCCCTGAACATGATTTCGGTTTTAGTCGCACCGGCACTTGCAGCAGTTAAAATTTGTGTCCTGATTTCCTTGTCTGTTCTCTTTCTCATTTATGATAATATTCTAAATGAGAGCATGGATAAAAGCAAAATCAAACTTTATTATAGTAAATACAGTAGTATAAGTTGACTACCAAAATAATCTGAACATTTTTAAGCTTGGCTAGCGGTAGTTATCCTGAATTTTCTGTAATAAGATTACTATATTTCAGCTAATCGTAGTAGGCCAAGACTGACAGGTGGATTTTATTAACTGAGGATAAAGCGAGCTTTCAGCACGTTCATTAATAGTCAAGAAATCCTTCGATCCGACACGGTGGTCAATCTGAAATACAAAGATGACGGTAGGATTTGAGAATTACTCAACAGCTTACTGCCTAATGCCAGCGCTCGATATCTCTTATCTAGCAAGCAGAGAATGCGCGTCGATAATCTGTTATACATCAAAATTGTATCTAAAACAATCTTATTATAACAATAAAGCTTTAAGGATTTGAATGACCGAGGTCAATCTTGAGGACGTATCATCCGTATTCCTAAGTGAATCCTCGACCGAAATTCGTAAAAGAATGAAGTCTGGTGAGCTTAAGATAGCTGTCTATGGATTAGGTCATGTGGGGTCGAGTATTGCCTCGGTGTGGCTTAGAGCCGGTGCCCATGTTATTGGTCTAGACAAATCGCAGAGCATAGTCAAGAATGCATCAAATGGGATAACACACATTCCTGAACCTGGTGTCAATGAAGCATTTAGCGAGGGTATTAGAGAAAAAAGGTTTAACGCATTTGAAAATGAGTCACAAATACAACAACATTGTGCCTTCAAAATAATTTGCGTACCAGTCCTATCCAAAGACCAAAAGGCCGACTTAACTGCGGTAGAGGAAGTAGCCAAAGCATTAGCCTTACGTTTGCAGAAGGGTGATGTAATCGCATTAAATCCAAGCGTTCCACCTGGAACTACCGAAGAAGTCTTGGTACCGATCTTGGAGCAGAAAAACATACATTCATTAAGAGTCGAAAAAGACTTTTATGTGATCTACAATCCGGAGAGGATCTATGTTGGACGGGCTATTGAAGATATAGAGCAGAATTACCCCGCTATCGTTGCTGGAGCCGGCAAGCTAAGTTTACAAATAGGAATAAAGCTCTATTCTTTAGTCTTTAATAGAGGCGTCAGAGCCATGACAAACATTAGGACTGCTGAAGCCGAGAAGCTTTTTGAGGGTGTTTATCGAGATGCAAACATTGCTCTGGCCAATGAACTTGCCAAACTCTGCGACAGACTAGGGATTGATTTCTGGGAGGTTCAAACTGCTGCCTAATTCACAACCATTTTGCCACATCCACGACCCAGGAATAGGAGTGGGTGGTGCTTGCATACCGGTTTACCCGCAGTTTGTTTTGGAAGCTGCAAAGAAAGTTAATGCAGAAGGAGATTTAATTAGGTTGGCGCGATCAATTAATGATGACATGCCTAGGTATGCTGTGGAACGTGCAATGGCGCTGTTAGGAAGGCACAGGAAACTCGGAAAGCATCCCTTGGTTATAACACTTCTCGGTCTAGCATTTCGAGGAAATGTTTCTGATACACGACTCTCTCCAACATATTCCGTTATTAACGAACTGAAGAAGTATGATGTTTCAGAAATAAGGATCCATGATCCACTTGTGCAGCGGGATCCTATAGTAGAAAAAGAAGAAAATGTTGTTCTCTATTCTGATATCAAGAAAGCAATGGCAGGTGCCGATCTAGTAATAGTTGTTGCCAACCACAGCGAATATCAAAGTCTAAATCCCGATGTTATAAGAAACGCAGTAGTCTATGACGGAAGACGAGTATTATCTGATAACTTCAAACATAATAAAAAAGTTCTGTATGAATCATTAGGTATGGGTTTGTAAAGCGATTCTTGGACAATCCTTATTGAAAAGGTTGATATATAAAAATTTGATAAAATAATGAAAGCGGACAAGGTAGATTCTTAACAGTAATGAAATTTAATATATCTCTAAGAGAGAACAGATCCGCTATTGAAATCAAAGAGTAACCAAGACTACGGTGGTCTAGTAACGATATCCTGGCAGGACAATTCGGTGATTATGATAGACCAGACAAGGCTTCCTAACAAACTTGTATATCGTAAGCTTCGAAATTACACTGAAGTAGCCGATGCTATAAAAAAGTTGAGAATAAGAGGTGCTCCCGCGATAGGAGTAGCTGGTGCTATGGGACTTGCACTAGCATGCATAAAGAGCAGTTCGGCTAACAAAAACGGGCTAATTGTTGATTTACAACACGCCTACGACATTTTACTGTCTACCCGTCCTACAGCCATTAATTTGTTTTGGGCCTTGGAGAGAATTATGAAAGTCGCAAGAAAAGGGAAAAGAGTCAAGGAAATTCAGGATATTGTCGTTAGGGAGGTTATTAAAATGGCAGAGGAGGATATTTGGATAAACCGAAAAATGGGAAAAATAGGCTCAGGGTTATTTAAAAATGGTGAGACAGTCATGACACATTGTAACGCCGGATCATTAGCAACTGTAGGGTTTGGTACGGCTTTAGGCGTCATTAGGGCTGTCAAAGAGTCCGGTAAGAGTATAAACGTGGTCGCCACAGAGACAAGACCAGTTTTACAGGGTTCTCGATTAACGGCTTTTGAACTTCAACATGATGGTATAGATGTGACCCTGGTACCTGATACCGGCGTCGGTATCTTGATGGCAAAAGGTATAATAAAACGGATTATAGTAGGGGCTGATAGAATACTACGGACTGGCCATGTGTTCAATAAAGTAGGCACATATCAGATCGCTACCCTGGCTAGGGCGCATAAAGTCCCTTTTTATGTGGCTGCTCCTCTTTCAACATTTGATCTCAAAAGTCGAGTTGAAGACGTAGTAATAGAGGAAAGAGATTCAAAAGAGGTAACTACTATGGTGGGGAGAAGAATAGCTCCAAAAGGCATACGCATATTTAATCCCGCATTTGATGTGACTCCTCCACATTTGATTTCAACTATTGTAACTGAAAAAGGACTACTAAGGCAGCCCCTAAGTGAATCTATTCGTAATATATTCAAGTTACCGATGATCTCATGATAGACTAGGAATTGCATTTTATACTTTCACTATCCAAAAACGATATGATATACAAGATTCAAGAGCCTTAGGTTGAGATTTTATATTCTTTATTACGAATTGGCATCAAAATTAGAATGAGATATATAATATGGATTATGCCGTATGATAACAAAGGGGATTTAGATTGGGCTACCCGCGCAGAGGACTACATAAATCTATATGTTCAATATCGCATAGTATTTACGAATAAGAAGATCTCCATCCCAGCCCGAAGTTAGGCTGTGCCAATAAGATAAATTTTGTAAGAATAACAAACAAAATCATTTATGTGCTCCATGGGCATAGAGATACCTAAAAAGGACATGAATATCATGGCAATTAATCAGATTCCTCGACGTTCTCCTAGCTATTTACATAGATTTGTTTATTTGAGCCTTATTTGCATGCGGTTAGAGGATCATATTCATAATACATAATCGACTACATTAGTTCTATTATAATTCTCTGAAAGTACGATTTGTAAAGAGCAGCCATTGCTCAAATTTAAAGGACTAACAATAAGTATTTATCGTATGTATGGTCAGGTACCCTAGGGATGTCGTCTCAGATGGTTTCGGAGGGTCAAGTCTATGCAGCCCTAAGGAAATGTATGGATCCGGAAATTCCGGTGAATGTGGTTGACCTTGGTCTAATTTATGATGTTAAGGTTAAGCCCGAGAATACCGTAGATATTAAAATGACGATGACCACTAGGGGTCTGCCCTTTACATGATACCTTAGTCGGTGATGTAAAGAGGTATGTTGGTAAAGTTAATGGAGTTCAAAACGTCGACGTAGAAATAGTGTGGGATCCCCCATGGGATATAAACAAAATGGATCCGAACGTGCGAGAAAAGATGGGATTTGGCAAGCCAAAATTGCGATTTCAGGTTGATTATGAGACCTATATGCCTGTCAAAATAGGAAGTTCGACGTCAGAGAAGGATGGATCTCTGATCTTATTAAATGACAAAAATCAGGGGTTTATGGTAAATCAGGCTATTGTAGAATTCTGGAACTCGTGCGACGGAACGAAAACCGTCAATCAGCTCGCAGATCACTTCGCTTCGAAATTAGGCATGCCCAGACAGCAAGTTGAACAAGAAGTTGTACAGCTAATACAACAGCTTTTGGAATCTGAATTACTTAAACCTTAACTTCTAATTCACCAGCTGTTTATACTATAGCGAATTCATGAAGCAGAATTTACGCAAGATTCAACTTGCTGAAAAAGTTATTGTGGAACTGGGTATGGGAGATGGGCAAGTTTTG
The DNA here is from genome assembly GCA_963765895.1 of uncultured Nitrososphaeraceae archaeon. Lineage (GTDB taxonomy): Archaea > Thermoproteota > Nitrososphaeria > Nitrososphaerales > Nitrososphaeraceae > JARBAU01. Next base: position 77,361 of record CAVXZB010000064.1, read on the forward strand.
CAAAGATTAGTTGAAGAATACTCCGGAGATCGAACTGTAGCTTATGTGGGTATCGAGAAAGATAAAATTTTAGCCCAACAGGCTCGGATGCGTGTGAAGTCACAAAACGTCTTGATAATAAACTCAATGTTTGAACAGATCTTGATTCTATTTTGTGACCAATGCATAGATTTAGTGGTCATGGTGTTGCCGGATCCAGACTATATTGATCCTATTCATCATGAAAAATGGAGTCCATTTTATGGACAGATAATACGTTCAAAACTAAAGGACTCGGGAGTCCTTAAAGTAGTAACGGAAATTATTAGTGATTTACTAGAACCCGTGTCAGATGCTACCTATTCAACACAGGTCAATTGGCTGATTGACGCGTTTTTCAACTTGGGCTTCAGTTTACTCACCAAGAAAGATGGCCCACCAGTTGGTTATGTCAGTTTCTATTTGGATAAATTTGGAGCCGATCCACAGCGGATTCGCATAGTCACACTGGATTTCGTGAAACTTAAAAAAAGTTCCCTCCCAACTAATGTTGTCGAATAACTATAAGCAGTTCTCCGATTATACATCTACCGTATTTCCATAGTTATGGATGATGACTTCATAGGATCAAATCCGTAGGAAATCAGATTGTGGTCGCCAATCCTTTACAGATTAGATACACGGCAGCGTAGGTCGGAAGCTTCTCTTTCCTATGACTTGCAGTAAATGTATGCCCTCCAAGCTTGAATTTGAGATTCGAAGGTTTCACATAAACCTGTACTTCAGTATCGCTTAATAAACAAGCATCATTTAATGGGTCGAATTTATTGAGATCCACACAACGAAGTTTGGATAAACCACTCTTGCCATTCAAAGTTCCGCCATGTCTGAATATTCTATGTATATCGATAGTGACCTGTGGATCTATTTTTATTCCGATCTCCTTTGCGTACTCTCTAATGTACTTGCGAAATTCTTCGTATCCGCCTAACTTATTAATGAGGTTTGTCAGCTTCGACAATGATGATCGATCTATTCGAAGTTTTCTCGCTAATCGCAAGCTCCAACCATACCTGAACCCTATTTTAGAAAATTTGATGCTGACTTTGTTGTTTGGCCCCTTTCGTACACCGATCACCTCTGGTCCAATTCCATTTCCAAGTATGTAACCTACTAGATCAGATCTGGCACGAGAGTCAAGATGATGAAAGCAAGCATCATAGATGTACAGATGAAATCCGCTATTTCCAGAAAAGTACACAGAAATACTCTCGTTCTCTAATCCAATTTCGTCAGTCAGAATAGTAATCAGTTTTTTTACTTCATTCCTTAAGCTGATGAAACAATTGCTACAAGGAATCGATTCGACTCGAACAGTCGAGTTCTTGCAGAGAGGGCATGGTCCATCTGTGCTATCTTTCATTTCACCGCAATTAGCACACAAATGATAACGATGGGTAACATCGCATGATAGTCCCAGGTCTTTTGCATCTATATCAAAAATAAGGTCGGCACCCTTCCATCCTTTGTCTTGCATTGAATTAGTAGGGAAATTGTAATATGCATTTGAACAATAAAAATCGGATGGGGTGTTTCTAATTAATGTTGCATAAACTTCCCTGATATTACTGAATGATAGGTGTCTCGTCATACCTGTTTGAAACGTCATGAGTCCAAATTCTCTTTCATTAATTCTGGAAGGTGTTTCAACTAGATCATTATGTTTAAAATAATATTCTCTAAATGCATTTCGAACAAACAATAAGTCGCTTGTTGAATTCCTTAAGTTACTCATATCGATTTCGTTACTATTATTCTGGCCTACGCCTAAATTTCAATGGATTTATTATTTCCCCGCAATCTGAAGTACGAAAGCATAGATCTTCACTATTTAACTTACTGCAAGACGGAACGTTATATCGAGTTTGGCCTCCCTTAAGCCCTGCCAAATGCTCAATTTGGTATCGAGTTATTTTCTCATTGAAATCAGGTGCAGGATGAAATAGAGTCACGATCGAATCAATACTCTTGCCTATCGATAGCATGTATGTGGCCACCATGAGTCTTGCGGTATGAGGCAGATTCTCGCCCTTAGACATTAGATCAAGAGCATGCTTTATACACGGTGGATAATCTGAAATTCTAGGTAGTTTGTATTCAAAAGTCGGTCTAAACTTGAGCGCCAGATCGTTTGCTTTCTGTACCATTGGTTGTGGAACATTTGATAATGACATTGCTCTAATTTTTTCATATATGAAATTGCTAAGTTCATTTCTTACTAGCCTCACTATTTCCTCCGCATCAAGGTAAACGTATCCGCCATGCACGGTCTTATTTACTACTTTCCATCCCTCTTCGTGAAAGTGAGAAGACCTTACCAGGTAATCCGTTACTTTCATTTTGAATACTTGAGCGTTTTCTGGATCAATGTCCACTTCGACTTTAAACAGTTCCTTAAAAATTTCAAATAAGAGCAACTGCTTCTTTCTCTCGTCTCTCTCGGAACGCAAGTCCTGAATTAGAAAAGCCTCCGCTCTCATAGCTTCAAATAAGGAATGCTTTTTGAAGATTTGTTCTACCTTAGTTAACTTAACTAGTATAAGCGCGCTCAAAAACGTTAAAACTTCCACTTCGTGCCTTTCAAGATTTTTATAAATCTTCCCTTGCATTTCAACCTCCACCCTAACTGCAGCCCTATCAATGATGTACTCCATTTCCGGTCTGTTAAATTCATCAACATCGAGATGACTCTCAGCCAGAAATTTTGAAGCTTCATTAAGAAATGGGTATTTCGCAAAATCGGCAGTTCCTAGTTTCAATGGCAATAGTATTTATAATATTATGTCTAACCGAAATAAAAAGGCCATCCTTACAATATATTAAATTGGATGCTGATTTAACATTGATTATTTTGGCAGGAGACCTCGGATTTCATGTATCCATTGCGGGAGGAATTGCAAATTCCGTAGATAATGCAAAAAAGATAGGATGTACAGCTTTTCAAATATTTACTCGCAACCCTAGAGGTTGGAGCGGTAAAGAGCTAGATCCAGACGACGTGAGAAGCTTTCGCAAGAGGCTACATGAGAGCAAGATAAATCCAGATTCAGTAGCTGTTCACATGCCATATCTTCCGAACTTATCTGCTCCAGACGGGGCAGGATACGAAAAATCAGTAGAGACTCTTTGCTCAGAACTAGTTCGATGCGCCATATTACAGGTACCGTACTTGATTATCCATCTCGGAAGCCACCTCGGAAAGGGTTCTGCTAATGGGATCAGTCAGCTAGTTAGGGCTTGTAACAATAGCATCGAAAAATCAAAATCAACCATTAAGTCGAATAAGAACGTAAAAAATGTGAAAATTTTACTTGAGAACAGTGCTGGACAGTCAAATTCTGTAGGTGCAACTTTTAAAGAACTTGGCCACATAATAGAAATGCTTGATGGCAAACAAAGATTCGGAGTTTGCTTTGACACTTGTCACTCTTTCGCGGCTGGTTATGATTTAAGGAATAAAGCCGAGGTAGACAAAACGATAGAAGATTTTGATGACAAAGTTGGCTTGAAATATCTAAACCTTATTCATCTTAATGACTCAGTTAATGATATTGGATCTGGACTAGATCGCCACGAGCACGTCGGCCTGGGTAAGATCGGAAAGGAGGGTTTTCGTGCTATACTTTTACATAGCGCAATAAGGAAACTCCCCATAATAATGGAAACGCCCATAGACGGAAGACGAGGAAATATCGAAAATTATCACTATGTAAAGCATTTGCTCGAGATGTAATATCTTAATTTGGTTCACGGATTACTTCTATCAATGGGGTAAAGAAGGTTGGAAGAAAGCATCGAGCTAAACTGAATTTCTACATGCATTAACGAGGTTATATACGATTCATCATTTAACGAGCTTGGTTTGTCTTGGTTTAATATATGCCGCCGTTGCAGGTATAAATGGAGTTATATAAATTTGAAAAGCAAGAAGGAATAGACTTAAAACCCCTATTATGAGGTTGATGACATCATGAGCGAATACGACCAGATTATGAAGCTCGCTTTGGAGCGGGGCTTTTACTTCCCAAGTTGTGAAATTTATTCAGATGCTCTTGCAGGCTTTTGGGACTACGGACCAATAGGTTTGAGAATGAAGAATAAATTCATTGATCTCTGGCGAAGAGAACTCGTTAGGAGGGATGGGATGTGGGAGATAGATGGGTCACAGATCATGAGTAAAAAAGTCTTTATTGCCTCTGGACACCTGGGAAACTTCACCGATCCAGTTGTAAAATGTACAAAATGCAATTCCACGTTTAGAGCCGATAGATTTGTTTCCGAAAAAACTGGTATCTATATTCCGGAAAGAGCTTCTAATGATGAAATTGATACTATCATTAGAAAGCATTCTATTAATTGTCCAAGGTGCAAGGGCGAATTAGGACCTACTAATAGATTTAATATGATGTTCAAAGTTGAAGTTGGTCCGTCGGCTGACGAAGCCTATCTTAGGCCTGAAACCTGTCAATCAATATTTGTAGACTTCCCACGAATTTTCAAAGTCATGCGCGGGAGATTACCTATTGCTGTTGCCCAGATAGGCAAGAGTTTTAGGAATGAAATTGCCCCACGACAAAGTCTACTGAGACTACGAGAATTCTATCAGGCCGAGATTGAAGTGTTCTGCAATCCCGAAAGACTAAACGAGGTACCACAGTATGACGAAGTCAAAGGTACTACTTTAAATATTTTCGACGGAGGATCATCTCAAGAAGTAACAGTTCAGGAAGCAGTTGATAGAGGCGTTTTACCTAACACACTTATCGCATATTACCTTGCAATACTTAGTCAATTTTATTCCAAGACTGGAATAGACATGAGGAGAACTCGTTTCCGAAAGCTCTCTGATACTGAGAAGGCATTTTATGCCACTATCGCATTTGACTTTGAAGTAGAAACCAGTCTAGGCTGGCTAGAACTTGTTGCTTGCAATTATAGATCTGACTATGATCTCAGCGGTCATGGGGCAACAAGTAAAGAAAACCTCGAAGTCATTGATCCATCAAGCCAGTCGAAGATATTACCCCATATTTTCGAACTCTCGATGGGAATTGATAGAAGTCTATATGCTATCTTAGAACATTCCTATCATGAAGACTATGAGCATGATGATAGAGTGGTTTTAAGACTAAAACCATACTTGGCACCAATAACCGTAGGTGTGTTACCACTAATGACCAAGGATGGCATAGGAGATAAAGCTCGCAACATTTATGCCGCGATACGAAAGGAATTTGATGCCTTTATAGATGAATCAGGATCTATTGGCAGGAGATATAGACGATTAGAAGAAATTGGAGTAACCATTCGCGATAACAATAGATAAAACCTCTATGGTCGATGAGACTGTAACTATTAGAAATAGAGATACTATGAAGCAAGAAAGGATAAGAATTTCTGAAATAAACCCCGTTTTAGCAAAAGCAGTTTATCATTATGAATGAAACTTTCGAACATACGTAAGGTGGATCAATTCGTGAATCGGATCGTTAACAAAATATCACTAGCCTAGATTGATAGTAAAATTGCGTTTGTATTACGGAGCTATACACTGTGGGCTATCATAATATTTCAAACCTTAGATCTTTATTAGTTCGAATTTTGAACGCACATTCCTATCGATACTTTTACGCATAACTTTGCCGTCTATCCAGTAATTTTTTTGTAAGGACCGGTAACTGATTTGAACCGAAATTTTGATAGTTGACAGTCCAAAATTTAATGTTAAGATAATCCATATTAATGACGGAATCTCAAAACAACAATATTTATTTAGCATAACAAGCCTTGAAAAGACATATATGGTAGTTGACAATAGAGGAATAATTTCGTATATCCGGGTTCTTAAGGAAGACCTGACTATCTATAAAATTAATCCTTCTGATGGTCCTGTTCCAGATTTTAAGGCAGGCCAGTTTGTAACTATAGGTCTTCATATTCCAAAGGAAGGAAAAATAATCAGAAGGGCATATTCTATAGCGTCTCCTCCGGAACAGAAGAAGTATTTTGAATTGATAATTAGATGGGTTAGAAAGCCACTTCCGGGTCGCTTAACAACTGAGCTATTTAATATTACTGAAGGTGACGAGGTTTTATGGGTTAAACCCACTGGTATATTTACTATAAATCATAAGAAGCATGATGGAATGGATGATAACAGGAGGATGGTACTCATTGGGGGAGGAACTGGACTAGCACCTTTTATCTCCTATTCACTTCATCTCAAAGCAATACGAAGCAAACGGGAAATAATAGTCCTACATGGTGCTAGTTATGTCGACGAGTTAAGCTATCGTGAGCTTCTATCTGATTTGGAAAGTGAAAGCCTCGATCTAGGACCGAACGCCTGGAACTTCCGATATAGAGCAAGCATCAGTAGACCACAAGAGTGGTTTAATAGAACCTGGAGCGGGCAGAAAGGTAGGGTTGAGTCGTTCCTTAGGCCCAAACCTGGTACTGATCGATCGCCGCTTGAAGAACTGGTCGGTGAAAAAATAACACCGGAGAATACTTCTTTTTATGTGTGCGGCTGGCAAGGAACGGTCGATGGTGCATTGGACTATTTAATACCTAAAGGATTCGTAACTGAGCGCCAAAAAAGAAAGGACGGTAGTTATGAAGTGAAATTTGAATCGTACGGTTAACTTACCTTAAGCCTTATATCAGAGAAATAAGAGAAAGAACGTGTATGAAATTTGAATTTGAAGAATTCTCAACCATAGAGGATGTGTTCCTTTATCTTGTATCTGTTGCACCTTATATGAAGCAAATAATGCCGGTCAGTTCCTACAAGGGTTATGTATTTTCGATTATTCCACTTAGCCCATTGACGGGCGATCTTTTGATGATGGTATATACGAAAGGATCTCTGGAGCCAGGTATGATCGAGTTCGATGTAGCAAGCAAAAAGTTTAAGTCCGTAAGTTCCCTGGAACGAGCGGACAAGAACTATTTCATCATTTTAAGACCTAAGGCTGCTACAGTTGCCGACCAAGCAATTGCATTCTTAGAATCAAAACAATAGAAAAGCGCGACCTCATCCTATGGTTTGTGAGATACAGCAGCTGTAACTGATCTCTTTCTTGCGTATCTACTCACTATATCGTCAGGATATTGCCCATGAAAAAGACTTTTACACAATCCACGGAGATATCTCATTATTGCCCATGTTCCTGCTTTTATAAGTGCAGCCATAAATACCTTCATCATAGGACCATATGTTTTGTTCCTAATTATGATAGGGATTATATCGTTTATGACCCACAAGTTATGCTGCCAACATTTCCAGAAAAGAGTAAACTGGGCTTCGTTCAAATTTCCAAAGTGCATGGAATTTCTCTCTGAGAAGTCCTGATATAGAAGAGGAGCAAGCAGGCCACGCATGTTGGTCTCTCGAAAGTCTTCGATAAGATCTATAGTGTACTGAGTCTCATCCGGGGTTTCATCAGGCCAGCCAATTATCAGGGTTAGTGCGGGGAACCAATGGTTATCATTAAGAATTTTTGTTCCCTCCCTAACAACAGTACCCCACTCTTCAGGCTGATATGGTTTGGTTTTCACGCCTAGATGCCGCTTCACCATCCTTGGGGCCACTGTCTCAACTCCCAAATTGGTAGCAAGCCATCTGCCGCTATGTTGCATGTCGTTAACTTCTGATAACTTTTTAATTAGATCAGGAGATGAAGCCACAGCGGATAGCGTCATGTGGGTAGTTCCCACAAAATTCGCTCCAACTGACTTAAGACCTTTCCATAAGTTCAAGATCGCGTCTGCATTCGGTATGAAGTCCCTATTGTCGCATCCGTATAATAACATCTCATCCGACTGAAGCCAGATCGAATCAAAACCATAAGCAAGATTTAACTTGGCTTCTTGTTGCAGTCTCTCGAGAGGTATGTCTTTTTTTGATCTCTTATTTACATCACAAAAATCACAACCTCTACCGCATCCCCGCATTGCCTCGACTAGTGAATTTATAGTCGGACCAGTTATCATTGGGATGTTTTCGATGTTTCTGACAAAGGTATGCAAAAGTTCAGGGGCATCCCCGCTTTCTAGATCATGGAAAAGATCCAAAGCCAGTTCGTCCGCCTCACCAATTACCACAGTATCTATGCCATGAATCTTCATACGGTCAGGCCGCGCGAGCTCCCAAGCGCCGTTTCCGCCAACTACAACTTTAAAGTCATATTTCTTCTTCAGTTGGATAATTGAGGCACACATCTTCTTAAATTTCATCGCCACATAAGAAAGCTTTTCAGGGGACATAGTAGTGGTAACGGGGGCCATGCCCAGTGGATCCATCACGTTTATACCCAAGACTTTGGTATTTGGTCCCACCGATTTGGCCAGCATTTCCGGGTGAGCTATGAAGATCTCATCCCTTTGATATTCCTTCAATAATGCACCCTCTACTCTTCTAAGCCCACATTGCGCTACCTTAACTTCTCCAGTATTTTTATCCGTCTCAACACTGGGACAAAATAACTTGTCAAAAACAAATTCAGGTACTAATTCGTAGGGTCCACAAGCAATGAATCCGTAAAGGAAATTTCCCCTATAATTTGTCATCAGACTCCTATCCGCAGTCAAAACTATTCTTTTACCAGCTGCCATTTAATAATCGGTACCCCACGGATATTCGTTTATGGTTTGCTATAAATTTATTACGATAGTGTTACGAGTAGGGAAAGTGGGACGCTGAACGAGCATCTTCAGGTACAAACCCTTTCTATGTCCTTTCAATAATATTGACCTGAGCTGTCTGTGATCAAGCATCCAGAGTGCATCTGAATATGAGACCCATCTGTAGCTTTCGTGCTCAATGGAAATTTTCACGAGCTGTGTAGAACTAGTCGCGAAATAAAATGTAACCTCTTTTTCTGATTTCATACCATCGGACTTGAAGAAGGTGTATCTAATCTTACCAATGTAAGATTGAATGTCTAAAGATGTTATACTGGTTTCCTCAATGACTTCTCTTACCAGTGTTTGTATCTCGGTTTCACCCTTTTCCTTATGTCCTTGGGGGAAGCCCCAATATCCTCTTCTATTCTTGAGAAGAAGAAATTCTGGAGATTCTGTATCTTCTCGAGAAGGTCGATACGCAACAATTGCACCTATAGACTGCTCTGGAGACACCCTATACCAATGGCTTTCAAGTGTCGATATGATTATAATATTGTTACTTTGTAAAAGGTATTAATATCCAAATTTGAGCATACGAATATGGCGGGGGCCGGTCGTCTAGTCTGGTAGGATACGGCATTGGCATTGCTGAGGCCGTGGGTTCAAATCCCACCCGGTCCACTCATTCCTAAACTGCTCTGCTCCTTAACTCCTCGTCGGCTATTAAAATAACTTCCTTAACCTCAATTGCTGCCTGTTTTTTATTATAAATATCGTAGCACCTGAATAATCTTTGGTTACCACTATCATATCCAAGAGTAATTATTTCTTTGCGAAACTCCATTTGCGAATCCATCAATATTCTGCCCAAGCCAGATTCTTTATTCCGAATCCGAACAATTACACTCAACGGCAAACAGTCAATGTGGATTTGCGACAATGCATAGACAAGTCTTCTTTTTGATTTTGAGTCAATCACGTAGGCGCGGCGCAATATAAGTTGATTCGATTCTATCTGTTCAATAACCCGTATAGATGGAATCGAATTCAGGATGATATATAATTTGTCTTCAAGTACACCGGTATCAGCTAGCAAAATTTTTGATAGTAAGGACATTTTCTTGCCCATTTTCTCTTCTAGGACATGAATACTATCAACTAATCTTATACTCCCGTCTACTCTGATTCGTATAGGGAGCATGCAAGCAAACTCCTCAAAGAGATTAAAGAGAGTCGAATCAATTCAAAAACCTCACGTTGAAAGACTTATGTGTCCAGAACAGAAATAGGAGACTACAACAGATGCAATTGTGACAGCTATTGTTCCTAAACTGATCGCCTTGAGAGAAATTTCCAACCTGTTTTGCTTGGTGATAAGCGCTTTGGTTCTTTTTAATGCCTTGTATTCACGTGAAAGTCTGATTTCTATATAACTGACACAACCTGTAAGAAACGAAAGCAGAATAGCCGAAATTGCAATTGAATCGGTCTGCATGACGAATCCAGCAAGAAGTGGGATCACCCCCCATGAAATAGCAAACCAAAAATTATCATGGAAAAAGCCTCCGAATAACTCGAAGTTATAAGCAAATAAGAAAAATCCCTCCGAAATGGCGATCAGAGCAAGAAACGGTACATAATTAACAATGTAGTATAGTCCTATCGAATAGGCAAGGACTAACCCTAATATCAACAACAGCTTTAGTTCGCGTTTAGTAATATAATTTGCCCACGGTCTGATTCGTTTGGATCCAAGCGCATCTGCTCGCATGTGCTCCTAATCCCAAAGCTAGGAAATAAATTACTGCTAACGCAAATAATCTGTCAAGATGAATAACCGGAGATAACAAACCTCCAGAGTACTGTGAAGCATATGCTCATTGATGTATAAGGTAAGAACAATAGCCCAATCAAGACACGGAATTTTATTGGACCAAATTTTGGCACAAACCATTCATTGATTCGTGAGTCGTCCTTGCTCATTTCTTTTGAGCAACTACTATTCGGCAGTCCCGAGTGTATAATAGGTACATGTGACTAATCTCATACCTTTTGCATTGAGTATATTCATGCATTCAATAAGCCACTTACTTTCTTCAATAAGATAATCCAATTCCATAAAAACGTCCTTCCATGATCGTATGATATTCGAAATGAGCTTTAAAAGGAGAAAATAAGATTTCCAAATCACGCGCATTAACACGGCAGTTGGATAAGTAAAATCATGTAGGACTAGGATCCCGTTCTGCTTAAGGACGCGCAGACACTCGTTTAGCAGTTTATCAATATGAGTGTACTTTGGAACATACGAAGCAACAACTGAATCAAATGCTTCGTCTTTAAATGGCAGTGACTTCTGCATTGGAGTTGAGTAGGGGTAAATCAATTTTTTTGGCTAACGCAACCTGTAAATATTTGAAATTCAGATCCAAACCATACACAACTCCAAAATTGTTAACTTTCTGTATGGCGGTCGAAAGAATGCCTGTCCCGCATCCGAGGTCAAGAATAATTTTAGAATTCTTTAAGTTGTATGCAATTTGCTTTTTCCATACTTTGTCCTGGCCAAATGTGGCAGCATAGACTAACCGATCGTAACTACCAGCATTTTCAGCGGTGAAAAATTTTAGAGCACTTAGATTACCTTTGTGAAGAGGCATGATTACTGCTATCTGACTATTAATCTATTATCAATGTATATACCTAATAATTACTCATAAATAGTAAGAGCTTGCATTTTGTTAATTGGCAAAGGAATATTTCCGTTGAAACTATCAATGGTAAGAAGGTCATTGTCAAAAGGAACAAAGCGAGTAAAGGTTTCCATGAGTATCTTTTGGTACTTGCCTATGGCTTAATTTCCATCCTTATGCTACATCCTTCTACGCCACCTTTGCTGGGCGAAATTTCTCGTAAAAACGAAGGGGTTGGGATGAGAACACTTCTCAAAGACTTAGGGGTGCCGACTCCGGACTTGTTATCTATTTCAGATAATATCATCATCGAGAAGTACATCGCAGGAGGGAATCTATATCGAGTCTTCTCACATGGTAGGCATACCGATTTGAGTTATCACGCGGGAGTCCTGACAGGCAGATTGCATAACGCCGGATATTCGTTTATCGACAACAAATGTCAAAATTATTTGATAGGTGACACTGAGCCTGTTATTAGGACTGATCTGGGATTTACCCAAAGGAACGCATCTGCTTTCCCAAGGGGTATGGACATTGCAACCTTCCTTGCCAGCGTAATAGACCTAGACCAGAATACATATTTGAGAATTGAAGAGTCATTTATTAAAGGATATATTGCCCAATCCAAGAAATCAATTCCATTTTTTTGGTTGGTATTACGTAACATATTAGCCCTGGGCTTCGCATCGGATCGAATTTTAATGGTAAGAAATATGCTCCGATGATTTATCTGGTGGAAATATTGCGTAATCTAGATTGGTGGAAGCTCTGTCTTTCTGTCAAAACCGCCTGAACCAAATCTGCAATAAAAGCACTGATCTGACATCATATAGGAAATCTGTTGAATGACGACTGCTCCTAGTTTTATTGCGACTTTAGTCATCAGTTTGTACTTTAACGGCATGGAAGGAATTACTTCCTTAAAGTAAACGTTGTAGTGATCCGGACATAGCTTTAATGTAATCTGTGCCTTAATAGATTGTTTTGAATCCTGAATACTATTATTGTTTAAGTTTTTTGAGATATTCACTTGTTCCCGAATGAACTCGTGCTTGGGGCATGGACAATCTTTCCCCTTGGGATGTTTATAAGCAGGTATATTCTTCCAATCAAAATCAGGAAAATCCTTTTCAAAATCCTCCATCAGTTATCTTTGGTACTTACGGTATCATATGATATAAATATGTAGTATTAGCCTAGGGCATGTGTTGCTAAGCAGAAAAAATATATTTTTGGTTATCCAACAACAGACGAGCGACGTGGGTCGAGATGTATAGTAATGGAATAGGCAGCGCAGCAAAGGTAGAATCATCCTCTGCTTCTGCAGAAAAAAATCGAAACGACAATTCATCAATACAGAATCAGGATTCTAATCTCAAGACTTTGTTGGAATTCAAAAAAACACTCTTGGAGGAACAGAAAAATGGGGAAAAAACCATTGAAGGACTAAACAAAAAGATTGAGGACACAAAAAGGCAGATTGATGAAGGAAGGATTCTGCTGGAGGACTTGCGCGTAAAGCTGAAAGAGATTAACGAACAAAAGGATTTACATCTCTCAAAATTTACTGAACTTAAGAATACCCTTGTAGATGCTAGGAACCAAATGAAATCACTTGATGAAAAAACAGCCTCTGCTGGTGCCAATCTTCGTAAAGAAAGGCTCAATACTACTCATCTAACACGAGCACTTGATCAAATAGAACGGGATATACAAACTAGAAAGCTTTCAAAGGATGAGGAACGGAAGTTGGTTTTGAAATCTAAGCAGATTGCGACCAAATTGCATGCCATGAAAATCATGTATAAAAAAGAAGACAAATATCGACAGATTTCATCTGAATATGAGATTCTAAAATCAACTATGAACAAAATATTCGACGGCAAAGCTGAACTGGGTGAAAAAATAGGTAGGTTGAAAACCGATCTGGACACCTTGCTTAACTTACGTGAGAGTCTTTATGAAGATCGAAGGAAGAACATACGAGGAGTTCGTGAATCTGAGGCTAAACTAGAAATGGTAGACACTCAATTGAACGCAATTGAATTTAAGAAATCTCGTGTACATGCCGCAGAGTATCGTCATAGGAGACAAAGGAGTCACGGTAGACATGATGACAGATATGAAGCGGTTCAAGAAAGACATAAAAGAAATAAGGAAAATCAAGAGAGATGGAACCTATTGAAGGAAGCTGCGGTTAAGAAAATGTCTAGCGGAGAAAAACTGAGTTTTGAGGAAATGAAGTTGATATTTAGTGATGACAATTCTCAAGACTAGTATAAATTTCGCCAACAATTAATGACAATACGTAAACGAGACAATGCGAGCAACTCCTAAACACGATTTCGGTCAATCATAGTTCACGTTGTTATATGGTTGCCTCGATTTTATCCGATTATGAGGGTAAGGAATTAGTCAAGTTCGCTCGACTAACGGTTGAGAGCTACGTTTCAAATAAGGAGCTTGACTATGGTGGAAATTGGATACAAATCAAGGCAGGCGCTTTTGTAAGTCTATTTCGTTACAACGATCTTGGACACCTAGAGCTACGGGGATGTGTTGGTTATCCTTATGCTGATAACGATTTGAATTATACCATTAAGCAGGCATCCATAGGAGCGGCTACGCGCGATCCTAGATTCAAGTCAATAACCCCCAGCGAATTGTCCGGAATAATTTTTGAAGTTAGCATACTGACTAACCCATCTAGAATTACCATCAATAATCCGGATGATTATTTGGGTAATATAAGAATAGGAATAGATGGGTTGATTCTATATTGGGAGTATGGATCAGGATTGTTGCTACCTCAAGTACCAGTAGAGTATAATTGGAGTGTGAAAGAATACTTGGCTAATCTTTGCAATAAGGCTAGCGCTCCATCAAATATATGGCAATTATCCACGACAAAAGTATACAAATTTCAAGCACTTGTTTTTAGAGAGATCAAACCTAATGGGGACATCATTAAAGTTAGTCTTGATGTATAGTCATGGAAAGGAAGTCAATATTGCTCTGCTTGTCTTGTAAAATATATGAATGGAATTCCACCCCTGTTACTTAAATTGGCGAGAATATACTTTACTCCATACGGTGTAGGACTTGGCCACGCCAGTCGACTTTTATCAGTAGCAGAACACTTACGAACATCTGGGACAGGATACGGTTTTCTTCTTTTGGAGAGGCAGTAAACTATCTTGCGGTACATGGTTATGACTGCATGCAGGTTCCTCCGATGGAACTAGTGTGGAGCCCACAGGGTAGCTTTTCTATAAAGGGCAGTATTGCTAGTATACCCCAATTGTTTACTAATTTTATTCGTCAGCTAAACACAGAAATGAAATATATCCTGTCTTACTCTCCTGATATTATAGTCTCAGATACGAGACTGTCTCCACTTTTTATAGCGGAGATTCTCAAAATACCCTCAATATTAATTCTTAACCAAGTCAAGCTGCTGCTTTCACCAAGGCTTCGGGAATTCCGGTTGGCTCGACTATACGAAAAAATGAATGGTGAATTCCTTGGCCTACTGTGGCGATTAGCGGATAGGATCCTAATTCCAGACTTGCCTCCACCATATACTATAGCTGAACGGAATGTATGGGATACCAGTACAGTTGCGAGTAGGCTTTCCTATGTCGGCTTTACCTCTCCGAGGCTCACTGTCGCAAACGAACGACTCGAAAAAGTATGTCATTATTTAGGTCTTGATCGAGCTCGGCCAATAGTATTTTTCCACTTGAGTGGGCCGAAGCGTACAAGATTAAGAATTTTGCAAAATGTGCTATTGGCTTGCAAGTCCCTTAGACCACAAATCCAATATATAATTTCTGGTGGAACTCCAGATGGTGATCCTGATTTTAAGAAGATAGGCAGCAAATGGCTGGTATTTTCAATGGTGCCCGGTAAGGGATGAAATATTTGCTCTTAGCAATCTCTTGGTTATAAGAGGTGGTCATACTGTTATTTCTCAGGCCATTCAATTTGGTAAACCTATGTTAACTATTCCCATAGAAAACCATGGCGAGCAAATAGGAAACTCTGAAAAAGTTGCCAAAATTGGTCTTGGCATGATGATACCGTCGGCTCACATTAATCCAAAAAAAATTGTAGAAGCAGTACATCATCTATTAGACGATCATTCTTTCCACGATAGAGCTACTGATGTAATGAAGCTTAGTAGCGATTTAGATGGAATCGATAATATCGTGAATATAATTAGGCCCTATCTCAAATGAGATACTCTTGAGGTTATCAAATACTAATTGAGACAGTCTGTCTGCCCTGTCATAGCATTTTCGATATTCTTGTCGATTAACGGCTGCAGAAGGACTAAAATTGTCGATTTTAATTGTCTCTTCTATAAGTCCTAGATTGCTCATATCAATGGGCTCTAGAAATAGAAGAGGGGCTAAGATGAGTTTGTCCTCTGGTCTTATCCTCTGTATAGTCTGTTCTACGAATGACAGTGAATGAATATGCACGTTAAGTGGTATTACAATACTCCGACCTGGTAATAGGGTAAGTAAAGAGATAGCTACTGCCTCATTGAGCAAGAAATTCTGTCCGGATTTATCTCTAGTGACGTCCTCGATACGACCGACCTTTATATTCAGTCTTCTTAGGTTAGTCCGATTGGCAATAGGCCCAAGAAATTTGGCGTTGTCTTTTAATTCTGTGGAATCGTGGTACAAGAGACAAATATCTGGAACTAGTCCACATTTTAGCGATGCCAGACAGGAAGCTGCCGATAGTGGATTATGAATAGTTGATAATGCGAGCACGACGCTGAAAATTGAAAGGTAGCCCTCCCAGTCCGATTTCTGAATGCATAAATACATAGCTCATACTCCTACCCACATAGCATATGATCAAGTGATCAGCTCTATTCGCGTCCCTAGCTATTTTTATATGCGATTCATTGTCTACTGTTTCTGTAAGTAGGCTACTGGAGGCAATGAACTGAACATCTTTACTTACAAAATCAATTTTGGCATCCTCATCGACGAAAATCTTAATAAAGAATGAACAATTGGGAACAACAATTTGCTTTCCGATCTTAACTATACAATCTATTAGATCCTGGAACTGACTTTTCACCTTCCTTGCTATTGCTACCCTGTCGATGCCATAGATTTCTGATA
The DNA here is from genome assembly GCA_963765895.1 of uncultured Nitrososphaeraceae archaeon. Taxonomy (GTDB): domain Archaea; phylum Thermoproteota; class Nitrososphaeria; order Nitrososphaerales; family Nitrososphaeraceae; genus JARBAU01. The sequence goes on from CAVXZB010000064.1 coordinate 93,871, forward strand.
GGGAAGACATGGCGTCAACTAAATTGTTAACTTCAACGACGACGCATTTTTTTTCATATATAATCTTCTGTATTAATATGTCTTTTAATGCAAGCCGTTTTCTGACTACCGACACTATTTTAGCGCTTCTTGCATCGTTACAACATGACGGAAATATCACGAGAACGTATTCATTGCTTGTCATGTTCTAAAAACCCTAGTCGTAATTTCCATTTATCGAATTGCCTTTAGATTAGAAAAGCTGATTAACTAGTCGATGTTGTTCTACCTTTCTCTAATCGCTTCCTCGATCGATTTCCTGTCGTGAGCGTTCGGTAACTGAGCAAGGTATTCAATAAGGTCTTGTTTGGCCTCCGTATGCTTTCCAATTTCGGTCCTTGCCACAGCACGATTTTTATATATAGAAGCATATCGCTTAGCGTTGATCCCTATTGCTTTTGTATATTGATCTTCCGCCTTTATGAATTCCTTATTTTTTAGATAATAGTTTCCTAGCCCCCTGTAGGCCAAGTACAATTTTGGATTAAGCGAAACAGCCTTTTCATAACAGCCTATGCATTCAGGAAGATTAATTTCGTTATATAACGATCCTAGTATATACCAGACTTGAGCGTTGTCTTCCTCTTTGCGCAGAGCCAATTTTAATCTCTGTATCACTTCATTTGTAGGAATCTGACGCTTCATTTTCTCTACTTCAAAACCTAACCTATTTGAATTTAGGAACTTCAAGTTCTCTTTCTCCAGAATCGCCCCGATGTCTTTAGGAACAATCACTATCGTGGTCATGTCTTCTTGTTCCCAATCATTTTCGAACATGACTTCTGGTATTGCGCCTATTGTGTTAGGTTCTGGCACATAAGTGAAGATCCTTCGCTCATCGTTACTATAACCACAAACGATAGAAGCATGTTGAATTGTCTCTTGGATACCAGGCATTACCACGATTGATGGAATACCCTGATCTACTCTCTTCTTCACATCACTTATAGAGCCTTTGTATATGTACGAAACTAAGCCATGTTTTTCAGCCAATTCTATACCTTCTATCATTATGGTGCTTTTTACACCTCTATATATCTCCGCTGATCCTTCAGCTTCATTTACATCAATTTCTTCACCCCAGTATTTTGAAACCACATTGACAACCAATGGTAAGTATACATGTTCGAACTCCTTTGTTACGATAGGCAAGTGAATCATTTGATCTTCACTTTGAGAATGCATACTCTCACATTGCAAGTTAAGCAAATAAATATCTGCTGGAGATAGTTCACAAACCAACGAAGTTTCTTATTAACTGCAAGCCGTCGGCACCACTTCGTTCCGGATGGAATTGCACTCCAAAGATCAATTTCGATTTATGCGATATAATCTCATTTTGACACAAGATCGATGATCCGATTCGTACAGAATCATCAGGCAGCCTGGCGATACTATATCCGTGACTCTCAAAGACGCTTATGGAACTTGATTTGGTTACGAGAGGGTTAGGTTCGAGGATTTCTACAGTTGACATTTGACGAATTGGGTGCTTCATCCTCGTTATAGTGCCTCCAAATGTCAGGGCAATTATTTCACATCCAAAGCAAATTCCTAACACTGGAACCTCATCCTCAGCACATCTTCTCAGAAGTAACGAATTAATCCAGTTGCTCTCTTTGCTACTCATTTGCCTGCCTGACAAAATCACCTTATCATAGGCCTTATCCACCCAATGGTTTGATCTTGATAATTCGTAAAACCTCTTATACTCATATTTGACTTTGACCAAATTGAGACAAGTTATGATGTCCTTGGCGAAGGGGGAAAGGTTGTCAACTACAAGTACCTCTAGATGATAACTTGCTCATCGCGATAGGGTGAAAGATTGATCACATCATACTTAAACTGTAGTCAAGAATTATCGATTAATTCGTACTCCCACGTAGGTATCACTCTTATTCCTAAATAAACTCTCTTAGTCCAGGACCGCTGGGATATCCGTCACTTGTACACAAGATTAATGACAATCTGATTTCAGAGGTTTTTATGATCTGTCCTCCCAAACAGCAGATTTGCCAGTCTCAAAATCTACCACAAGCTGAATTTTTATCCTAGTTGGATCCGGGATTTTGGAAAGATTGAGAGAGCTGGAGTTACTCTGAGTCACTCTTTTCTAGCCAGCCCGCATCCTGTCTACCAAGCTCTGCCTAGAATTGAATAATAGATACTGAATATAGCTGATTTTAGACATCAGACATATCATATACCAACAAAATTTACCCCGCGATATCTTGACTTCTACAAGAATCCTGCTCATATAATTGACAAAATATATCCGAACCTTAGGGCAATACGACCATGTGAACATCGCGCATATATCACTCAATATAGCGACCAAATATTAAGACAAAAGGTAGAGACGGGAATTAGTCGAGAATTATTTCTCAATTTACGGCTATTGGAATACTTGTACCAGCACTTCTGATCGATTCTAATTACGCAAAAACAACACGATTTCTTATCATGCCAAGCTTCTCAATAACGATTTCTACGATATCGCCATCCCTTAAGTATCTCGGTTCTTTCATAGACATCGCGACGCCTGCGGGGGTGCCAGTTGAAATTATGTCGCCGGCTTCAATCGTCATAACTGAGCTAAGACTCGATATGATCCTCTTTATTGGAAGTACCATGTTACCGCTGGAAGAGTTCTGCCTTGTTTCTCCATTTACCTTAGTTAAGATTTTCAGATTCTGAGGATCATTTACTTCGTCCCTGGTCGTGATCCATGGACCACAAGGAGCAAAAGTATCAATACTTTTTCCTCTTGTGAATTGTTTATCCTTGAATTGAATGTCCCGAGCCGACACATCGTGTAATATCATATATCCAAAGACAGAGTCCAGAGAGCTCTCTTCAGATACCTTCTTGATATCTTTTCCTATTACGGCAGCAATTTCCGCTTCATAATCGAGTCGCTTCACAAACCGTGGGCAAATTATATCGTTGAATGGTGAATTTAAGGCAGTTCGAGGTTTTATGAAGATTACCGGTTCGTCAGATGGGGTAAGCCCGGCATCCCTTGCATGATCATAGTAGTTAAATGCTAAGCATATGATTTTCGGAGGATTTGGTAACGGCGCTAGCAATTCAATATCTTTAACGTATTGATTATATTCAAGTTCATTCTTGTATTCATTAATCTCTTCTATCCAACCTTTGAACATGAATTCTTTTACACTAGGTGGAATAGGTATTCCAGTTTGCTCTTGAATTTCAGCTCTTGTCGCGATCTTCTTTTCATCGCTAGAGATTAAGCCATAACTATCCCCATATCTTTTATCATGCAGCCTTGCAATTTTCATTAGTTCTTCTACCTATGCGTAAAAATAGCCTGCTGGTCACCATCTAACCTGCAAAATCCGAATCTCACAAATTGAATGTTTGAGTGTACCGCAAGGGTGGAAACAAATGATTCCGCATATCCAGATGCTATCTCAAGACTGTTACGATCAAATTCTTCATTAGAAAATAGCTTCTTTGGAATAATAATTCTATAGGGCATCTTATCATTAAATGCAACCCACTGGATCTTCTGTATATCGTGACTCAGTCCTGTGCCAATTACATCTGCATAGACTCGGCTCTTATCATTGGCTAAATCAAGCCTCGTTATTTTTATGTTATATAACTCCATCAATCGAATTATGCTACCTTCAGATAATTTGCCAGCATCAGCGCGGGCAATGTACACGGTATCGTTCACCTGTACGGATCTTGATCCTAGGTTTGAAGACGGGTGGTTTTTTAGACTGACGTTCACAGGATTTGCGTTTATCAATTTCAGTTGGACTGGTTCACGCACAAAAAATAGTCTCATGGAAAAGTCGTCTATAATTTTTCTGTTGAATGCCTCCAGACTCTCGAATGGCGGTTTCGATTCAGATAACGTCCAGCCAAGAGACAAAACGTACTTTCTAATGGCTTCTGGAAGGAAACCTCTCCTCTTCAGAGCTACCAAAGTAGGTAGTCGCGGATCATCCCAACCATTAAGAGATTTATTCTCTATCAAAGGCTTTATCTTGCGTTTTGAGACCGGCAGACCCTCAAATTCTAGTCTAGAAAATTCCGAGACCACCGGCCTTCGAAGATGTAGCCTCTCAAGAATTGCATTATACAATTCATTTCGCAATTCATACTCTTTAGTCCTCATTGCGTGAGTTACGCCGTCGAGGCTATCCTCCACTGGTGCGGCAAAATCGTAAGTGGGATAAACTCGTACACTGGTTCCTAAAATTGGATGACTTCCATCTATAATTCGAAATAACGTCGGGTCTCTCATCGCAGTATTAGGACTGTTCATCTCACCCCTAAATCTGATCGTTGCCTCGTTTGGCTCAAAGGCTCCAGCAAACATTTCGGTTAATGCCTCATCATAGCTGCCTATTATCAAGCCTACATGCGCACTCGAGACCCTGTGATCTGTACTCTTGGATCGTTTTTTGATTGCAACGACAGACATAGGCACCACGACTCATGACCAGTTTCCTTCCGTAGTCTTGCAGGAGAAAAATGTCGTCGGAGGCATTTTTTACCAAGTCAGGTTTAATGCCCAACCAGTAGACACCTTCCTTTATAGCTTCGTAATATTCAGTTTTTTCGGTTAATGGATTTGTGTCGTCAAAACGCAAGATTAATTTACCATTGTACATCCGGGCATATTCGTCATCGATTATCGCTGCCTTTTGCGTGGCCGATATGTGGATAACCATTTGGTTCGGGAGGAAATCGTGTTACTACTTTTCCTATTTCCGCTCCGTCCAATGGAGGCAGACCTGAAATTTTTTCAGCGTGTTTTTGAATGTCTGCTGTAGGCGACATTTCCTGAAGAAGGGCTCTTTGTTCATTAATTGCAAGGGAGTTAATCTGGTTCAACAATCGCCTGACTTCTGGGATTATAGTCTTTATATTGTCACGTAGTTCCGGCAGGGAAGCCATAGTTTTAGAAATGACAGCTTCAAGCTTTGCCTTTCCATCGTATTCTATTGCGTTTCTAAGAGTTACCAATTTAATTGCTCGTTCAATTGAGCTATCTAGAGACATTGATCTATTAGAGACTCCTTTCCACTACGAAATTTGCTGATAGTTGTAGTGCTCGTTTCGATACCGAATTTGGATAGCTGTCAATCGAGCTTAGTGCTGACTCAATATGTGATCTAGCTATATTTCTGATATGGAAGTCAATCCCAGACGAGCAGATCGATTCTATTGCCTCATTTATCTCACTACTTGTTGTCTTTTTGGATCCAGAGTACTCGCTGTATCTTTCGTTTTTCTTCCCCGTCAGTACTATTTAGGGCCAATTGAATGGGGAATGTCTTCTTACCTTCTCGTAGATCATTACCTACGGACTTACCGGTGATCTTTGGGTCCCCGGTCACTCCTAACAGATCATCTACCAGTTGGAATGCAATTCCAACATTCCTTCCAAAAGCAGATAGATTTAGGATATCTACATCATCGGATAAAGGTGCAGATAGAACTCCTAGCGTGCAGGAGAGATCAAAAAGTGCTCCGTTTTCTTGGTTATCATGTTCAAGTAGATCGGCTCCGGAAAAAACTGTTGGTTGGAAGCAAGGCCTATATCAATTGCCTGACCCTCACAAACGTATATACAAGAAGTAGCTAGTCTTGCGATCATTGCAGATATTGCTTTGTCATCGATCCCAGCCTTTTTTCCATCGACGGCGATAAGCTGGAACGCTTTTGAGAAGAGAATATCTCCGGCCAATATCGCTAGTGCAGTTCCATAAGATTTATGGACAGTCGGGACTCCATGCCGCATATCATCGTTATCCATTATATCATCGTGCACCAGGGAAAAATTATGGATTAGTTCAACAGCCACTGCTGCAGGTAATGCATTTTTAGGTGTCCCTCCAAACATTTCACAAGACTTCGTTACGAGAAAAGGACGCAAGCGTTTTCCGCCGCTAACAAGATAATGAGCAGATGCCTTATATAGCTCCTTAGGTTCACCTTTTAAGGAAGTTAGGATAAATTGGCTCACGGTGGATGCGTTAGCTTCAAGCTCGTCTTGAATATTAGCCAGATTCATCTATCCTTGACTCCTGTTGCTAATGCTCCTGTCAATATATATTTTGAGCTTTTAATTGCTTGAATATTAGGAGCACCTATTAGAAACATTGTGCCCTTAAGCTCGGCCAATAACGTATCGGCAAATTCGAAAAGCTTCTCCACCGATTCGGCCGCATGTCTTAAAAATGGATACGCCATTGCACACATGGAAGCATCCAGCGCCAAACATTTTGAGAAGTCTAATCCATTACGCAATCCACCCGAAGCTATAATGGGCATGTACTTCAGAGCTCTTCTAACTTCGATTATACTAACTGCAGTTGGTATACCCCAATCCCAGAACAATTCTCCCAAATGAATCTTAATATTATCCATTACTGATTCAGCTCGCATCTTCTCTACTGCTGCCCAGCTAGTGCCTCCTGACCCAGCTACATTTATGGCAGATACGCCTACATTTTCAAGTCTAATTGCTACGTCACTAGATATTCCTGCTCCAACCTCCTTTACTACAACAGGAATTGAAATGGCGTTTACAACATCGGAGATCTTTTCTAAAACTCCCTTGTATCTGGGTTCTCCCTCCGGCTGGATAAGCTCCTGCAGCGGATTAAGATGGATTGCTAAAGCGTTGGCCCTGATCATATTTATGATCTTTTGAATTTCGTCCACGCCCAATCCCTTCGCCAATTGAGCTCCACCAATATTGGCAATTAAAAAGGCATTTGGCGCATTTTTTCTGGCTACCATATAGGTCTCAGCCATCTCCGCATTTAGCGAGCCCTGCGCGTTGACTCCCTACACCCATCGCAAATCCGTACTTTTCAGCAAGACTTCCTAATCTGGCATTAATTTTGGAAGCTTCATTTGTTCCACCGGTCATAGAATCTATCATAACAGGGGCACCGAAAGAAGTGTTCAAAAACGTAGTTGAAGTACTGATTTCATCATAATCTATCTCAGGCAGTGCGTTGTGAATGAATCTAACGAATTCCAGGTATGTCGAAGCTGTTCTAGCTTGGACATTTCTTTGTAGAGGTATCTCTATACCCTCTTTCTTTCTTTGAGATATGATCTTTAAATCGGAAGCTAAGTCAGATGTATCAGACATAGTTACTACCGCTTGACGCCTTAATTAATGTCCCTTGAAAACTGCTCCAGTTATTGCATCAATTATTCTACGTGGTTTTAACCCATTAACCATCATTACATTTATTCCAAGAGAGGCCATCTTGAGGCCCTCAGACAACTTCCTTTTCATGCCTCCTGTGATATCTGACTTTACCTTGGAAAGTTCGAGCGATTTGAATCTAATCTCATCTACTTCACTTATGATTTTGCCGTTCTTCAAATCCTGGTACACACCATCAACGTTTACAGCGAAGATGACTTTCATAGGCCTTAGCGCCCTGGCAAGCATAGTCATCAGTACATCTCCTGACAGAATTGAAAATTTTCCGCTCCTAACATGAATAACGTCACCGAATGTAACTGGGATAATGTTTCGATTGGCAATCGTTCTAAGGTCTAAAATCCTTTCATTACACGGTTTCGATTTAAAGGCTAGTGCATTTGGCATAACGGTGTATGGTAGCAACTTATACTTTTTCATTATCGAGACAATTATCTCATTCAGCGTTACCATTGATTGGTGTACCGTCGAAATACCTCTAGGATCATATTGCTTTGGTCTAGTATGCATATCATATCTGACTGACCAATAATGACCAAATGAGCCCCCTCCGTGTACTATAATGATAGGTCGATCAATTTTCTCAAGTATTTTACAGATGTTATTAATTGCTTTATGATTAGGAGTAAGCCGTCTCTGTTTGAAGGTTACCACTGATCCTCCTAATTTCACTAAAACTAGGCCAGTGCTCATTAATCTAGAAGACGATAATTTCATATGAATTTAAAGTTTAGTGTATCTCCAAACCACGACTATCAACCAGTACTGGCAGGACCTCGTAATTGCGCTTCGTAGCTTCAGTTGTCACATTATAGGAGTCTTTTTCCTTTACTAGTGCTATCACACATCCTCCACCACCTGCACCGGTAAGTTTGGATCCTAAGGCGCCATTGCTATTGCAAATCTCTACGAGTTCATCCACTTTTTCGTGAGAAACACCTATAGTTTGAAGCAACTTGTGATTTTCGTTCATTAATCTGCCAATTTCTTTCAGATGGCCTGATCGAATAGCTGCCCTTCCCTCGTCGCAAATCTTGCAAGCCCTTTTGCATAAATCTCTAAACTTTGATTCGTTTTGCGTCTTAAAGACTTCTACTTTTGATACCATTGACCGTGTAGAATGTTCTAAACCGCTGCTTAATAATAAAAAGTGAGGTTCTTTAATCAAATTGATTCTCTCAAATCCATAATTTTTTACATAATATATTACTCCACCGAAAGTAGACGCGAAGCAGTCTGCACCGGAAGATCCTTTGTGTACAAGGGCTTCAGATCTCATCGCCTTTGAGCAAACGGCCCATCTATCAGGAACTTTGAACAAGTTTTCGACAGCGGCTACAGTCGCTACGCAACTTGCCCCAGACGAGCCAAGGCCAACACCAACTGGGATATCCGATCTAATCCTGATCTCGATGCCAGACTTACAAATCCTACTGGGAACCGTTCTTAGTACTGCGTCGCAAATGGGATAGAGTAAACTATTCTTAATCTGTTCTAATTCTTCTGATTTGCCTTCGAGCGATGTAAAGTGCAATGGCTCTTGCAGATCGGACAGAATATGAATCCCCTTCTCCGATATCAGGCGGGCGTGAACTTGGATCCGCCTACTGATTGATAGTAGTATTGCTGGGTTATTATAAATAACAAAATGTTCCCCGAACAGGATAACCTTTGCAGGGGCGGATGCAATCGAAGTAGTCTTGAGTTTACTCATACAAAAGCTATGGAAGAGTAACCTACAACTGCCTCACGATCGCCAGTGACATCCCCACTTGTTGCATATCTCAATAACTTTCCGTGTGTTGCTCCACATAATTTAACAGCAGTCATGACCGAAGCAATGGCACCGTAACCACAGGCTGATACTCGCTCTCGTTCCAGAATCGTGTAAAAACTTACAACATCTAGTGCCAATATAGAATCTATTAGCTTGATATCCTTTCTATGTGCCTCTTCGTTAGATTCATAATGTGTGAAATCGGACGAAGCCACTAGAATGGTCTCTGAGCCAGAAATTGCCCCAGCAATTGACCTTCCTACATCTATTGAGGTTTGCATATCTTGCATTATCATAACTATAGGAACGATTCTAAACTCGTTATTCCACATAAACATAAAAAATGGAATCTGAACCTCCAAACAATGATCTCTACTATGGGCAAATTCATCATCTTTGATGACTTTCGAATTTTTTTCAATCAAATGTGCCAGCTCGGAATTTATCTCTACTGTTCCAAGTGGGGTTCTCCAGGCTCCATTATTCATAATGGCTACCATTGATCCAATCCCATAATGATTAGGACCAATCAATACTATGTCTTTATAATTTGTTCGAGAGACCTCATAAAATCCGTTTGCGGCTACCGCACCAGAATAGGATATCCCGGCATGAGGAGAAACTATTCCATAGATGCGTTCATCGGATCTGACAGTTGGTGGAAGTTTGCCAGGACCAACCCGGGAATCTAAAAAAGAACGTTGAATCGATTCTAACAGACTCGCCTGATCGGATGGATAAAATAGGCCTGCTACTGCCGGTTCTCTTGTCGGCTCGGATTTCAAGAAATCTCCTCGACTAGTTTCGTTTCGAAATCATCAATCGGTGTTTTCATCTCCGCATCAGATTTTATGGTGCCCTGTTTTTTCATTACTTCCCGTGCAAGTAGCCAGTATACTGTGGCGAGAGCCTTCCTTCCCCTGTTATTTGCCGGGATGACAAGATCAACTTTTGATGTTACATTATCACTATTAGCAATGGCTATTACAGGAACGCCTGCTCGGGTTGCTTCAAGGACGCCCTGTTGATCTGCTTGCGGATCAGTTACGATAACAATTTCTGGTTCCATATATCTTGGCAGTGACGGATTTGTGAATGTGCCAGGCATAAATCTGCCCAATATCGGGATCGCTCCAGTTAGCTCGCAGAATTTCTCCACAGGAGTCTTACCATACTCCCTGGCTGATGCTACTGCTACCCTGGAAATATCTGAGCGTCCGATAAACTTTCACTATATCTATTCTTGCTAAAGTTTTGCCTATGTCGAGGATATAAAGACCTTCGGGATTAGCTCTAACAATAAAAGGTGCCATGTATTTTGTCTTTACAGGTGTACCCACACGAATCCCTGTGGAAAGAATCATCTTTTCTAAGTTATCTTCTGCAGAATAAGTCGAATCGGTTCCCTGCGGTTCCTCAGTTGTTTCTGATAACACATTATCCTCAGGATCTAAATTACCTGAATCCTGAGTTTCTTCATCCTTTACAGGTGTATCGTCTTGAACACTTTCAGTATCTGTGTCACCTAAAGCCTCATTAAGACTTTCGTTATTATCATCATTACTCATTTTTAGCCAAAAGGAATCTCGGCCATGCCTTCTATTAAACCATACTCCGAAATACGTAAGAGCTCATTCAATTTGGAAACTCTCTCTCCACCCAATACACCTGTTTTAAGTAATACTGAGTTAGTAGCAATAGCAATATGTGAAATATGAGGATCGGTAGATTCGCCAGATCGATGTGAGGTGATGATCTTTATATTATTTCTACAACACTCGTTTGCAAATAACAATGATTCGTAGAGACTCCCGGCTTGATTTACTTTTAAAATTGCACCACTGCAAGCCCCTTTATTAGCCGCCTTATTCACCAAAGACGCATTTGTTACGAGCATATCATCCCCTGTTACCAAACAGGTCTTGTTGCGCTTAGTAATTAACGCCATACTGTCAAAGTCGTCTTCGTTGACTGGGTCTTCTACATAAAATAGCTTGTATTTACTAATTAGGTCGTTTACAAAATCGACCTGTTCTTGTCTAGTGCGACTTATCCCCTGGCGTGTGTATTCATATCGTTTGGTCTTGTCATTCCAAAGGGAAGAACTAGCAAAGTCAATCCCCATACACATTTCCTTTCCCAACACAAATCCACAATTAATTATCGCCTTCTCGACGATATCGATAGCTTTATCATTGTCGATATTAGGTGCCCATGCGCCCTCGTCACCCTTTCCGTATGCAAATCGTGGATCGATGGCTTCGATCTCTTTTCCAACCCGTTGATGGACTTTAAAATTCATAGCGATAGCCTCATCTATCTTGTTGGCACCGATCGCACTAACCAAGATTTCCTGAATATCTGGAGAGCCAGGTCCAGCGTGGGCGCCACCTCCTAAAACATTCCCCAATGGAAAAGGAAACCTGTAAGATTTTGATTTTGGTTTTGTTAATATTCTAAACATTGGTTCAGCCGACGCCTTCGAACAAGATTCAAGTGCAGCAATACTCACAGCAAATGCTGCTGCCACCGCCTAAAACACCATAATCCGGAGAAGCATCGATTTTCCTCAAAACATTGTATATTTCTTGTTGATTGGATGAATCGATTCCAATAAACCTATGAGCATTCTCCTGTAGAACATTCAGGGCTTGAACAGGACTATTGGATGGAAAACTCTGTACCTCATGTTTTCCAACACTAGCTCCAGACGGAGCACACACCCTTCCAACAAATTTATTATCCGATGTTACCTCGACTTCGATAGTTTTATTTCCTCTGCTATTAAATACTAGCCGACCATGTACCGACGTTATTGCAGGCATTTTTGTAGATGCGTTATTCTATCTCGGACTGGATTTCTGACTTCCTTCTTCTCAAAGCCTCATAGTAGGGAATAACTTGATAAATTGTTTCAAGACTTGAGACAAACATTCTTCGACAGCAATATCGCGTGATGCCTAAAGAATCCATTACCTTTCGCGGATCCTCTGTTTTAATCCTGTTGACATATTCGGGATATTTGTCACCGACCATCTTGCCGCATGTGAAACAGCGAACTGGAACCAGCACGTCCTAAATTTGTCCTGGACGCTAATAAAAATCATTACGAAGCTTCGATTCAGTATACTTTCTTGAATCGTCATACTAGCGAGCTTCGATTTTGACTTTCTGATCATATTGAGTGGTAATATTCAAATTAGTCCTCTGAACGAATTTTAACATATGCGGGAGTCGCCCAGCTTGGCCAAAGGCGTAAGACTGAGGCTCTTATCCCTCAGGGGTTCGTGGGTTCAAATCCCATCTCCCGCACCTAATGTTACACTTCAGTCATTTGAGGCGGTATGAGTGGCAAGTAATTCTCTAACCTCTTTACTATGTCCGGAAGGCTTTACGCTGTAAAATGTCTTGGTTATCTTGCCATTCTTGTTAATTACAAATGTAGATCGGCTTATTCCCAAGTACTCTTTTCCCATAAATTTCTTGGTACCATACACCCCATACCGTTTAGAAATGAGATTTCCGGGATCAGATACCAGAATGTAAGGAATATGGAACTTTTGTCGGAACCTGATATGTGAGTCAGTATCATCTGAACTTATACCCAATATCTCCACATCATTTCTTCTGAATTCGTCATAATCTTCTGTAAATTCCGTAGCTTCGGTTGAACAGCCAGGTGTAAAATCCTTAGGATAAAAATACACAATCACGTTCTTTGTTTCTCTATAATCAGATAATTTGACGTTTTTTCCGTTATTGTCTTCGAACGTAAAATCTGGTGCTGTGTCTCCCTCCTTTAGGGGAGTAGAACTAATCTCTTCCATACATCTTACTATGCATCATTAAATAATAAAATCTTCACCGATTGGCTGCTTCACCAAACACACAGCAAATTTCATCATAGTAGCAGGTACATTTTGCCCAACTTGATTTTTGAGGATATAAGAACTCTCGGGGTTTAAAGGTAGGACATACGACAGGCTCGGAACCTTCTAGACGTTCTTTAATGTTTATTTACAATGCAAGAGCAAGCACTTGTCCATTCCATGATGCCAATTCTAGACAATTCGTGTCGTCGCGAGATGGAATACTCCATAGAATATTAATCGTTATTAGCATGTGTAAAATAGATGAGCAATTTATTTTCACAATCGACTGTGTCTATTTACTTTAGCTTTTTAGTTGCATGAGGCATCTCTGAGAACGTGAGCAGAGGTAACAATCACCCAAAGACAAAGGTATAAAAAACCAAGTTAGCTGAAGATGCAACGATTTCTATTTCATGCGTCTCTATTGCTTGAGTGTTTACTAGATTGTAGACTAGCGGATGCTTGACAGTACATATTGATGATCCATCTTGAAGATTAACGTTCTTACCAAGTTGATTCGAATCCAGAGGCTTGCCATCTAAATAAATCCTTGTATTAGTAGCCTGTTTATTAGAGGTACCCATTATCCCATGAACTCTGGATGCCGCATTATACTTGATGACAATAGATGCCGCATCGTCTCCTTTGGTACCTGCTCTTATACCCTCTTTTTCCCAAAACCAAGGACCGCGGAGATAAACAACATTATCTATATGATCTCCCTTATCAACTGCAATATTAAGCTCATTAGGTTTCATTTTTTGCCTATTTCCAAACTTCCGAAGTCTGGAATAACCAACGCAAATTTCTGGGGCTACTCCGTCAAAATGCATACCATAAATTTCATATATTTCGTCTGGCGGATCAGATTTTTCCAAAGGCTCAGAGATGTTATTACCAGCCTCTTCCAGAAGCTCCCGCACCTGTTCTTCAAAGTCATTGATTCGACCATATCCGGCATGTTCATATCGAACAAATCCGTTACTATCGATAAGTACATGTTTCGGCCAGTAGCTATTTCCATACGCTTCCCATGTTTTGTTTTGGCTATCCAGAGCGACAGGAATTTTATCCAAACTAAAATAAGATAGAGCATTTGCAACGTTTTCACTCGATCTGGCGAACTCATATTCTGCAGAATGAGCTTGAATCACTTTCAGTCCGTATCTGGAATATTTTCTATTCAGGAGTTTCATCAGGGGAAGAGTGCGGAGACAAAAAATACAGGTATAAGTCCAAAAATCAAGTAGTATAACACTGCCCCTTAGCTCGCCGACTGAAAGAGGATCTGAGTTTTTCCACGATGAGATTTGTTTAAAATCTGGCGCAGGTATTGCTGGAATTAAGTCCAATATTAAATCAACTCCTCAGTAAGAAAACTATCAAAGATACTGACTTAGTTAGCACAATGAGACGAAATGTCGTAGCCATAATTCTTGATGAATCCACTATCAATAGCACCGGTATGTGTGTCTAGTATAATATCTAATTATCGGTCACTTACGTTATCCATGATTCTAATTCAAGCATTTCAATAAGTAGTACACGCAGTTCATATTCTATGCCATATTCAGACGACGATTCGTAAGCATTCAGTATGAAGACACAGGCCGATCGCGATCAGTAAACATGTAAAGGATCAAGTTTTTCCAACGCACTAGCTGTTAATCAATCAAGCTTCCTCTAGTTAGATATAATTAGAGTGAATCGGTTCCGAATAATACTTGCATGAACTATGAATTATCGATTGAAATTTTAAATAGGTTATTAACAAAGTACGACAAGACTTACTATCTTGAAGCTCGTTATCAGACAAGAAGCTTAAATGAAGTCAGCTTTAGCAATGGAGAATTAGAAAAAATTAGCACAATTGAAAACTCAGGACTTGGTATTCGCTCTCTTGTCGAGGGCTGTTGGGGATTCAGTAGCATTTATTGCACGTCAAATGACATGCTGGAGAAATGTGTGTCAACTGCGATTGCTGCTGCGAAAGCGCTGTCGACTACCAAGAAGGTGAAAGTAAAGGGTTTGAAACCTTTACAATGTGCCACTAAGGGTATTTTTAAACCAAACGTCAACGGTCAACTTCAAGACATAGACATAGAGAAGAAAATTAATGTAACGAGGGAAGCCGAGGCTGAGGCAAGGAAATTTTCCGAGCGTATAAAGTCGGCATATTCCAGCTACCTGGAAATAATAGATCATAAAATCATCGTAAATAATGAGGGGGCAGAGTTTGAAACCTTTGATTCTAAACCTGAATTTAGTATTACCTGTATTGCTAATTCCGGTGGCGATCGCGTCACAGCCTCAGAAGGAAGAGGGGTTACCGGCGGATGGAATGATTTGTTTGAAATCAGTGACCATTTACAGTATGCCAGATTGGCTTCTGAAAGAGCCCTAAAATTACTTGAAGCAAAGCGAGTTTCAGGCGAAAACAGCACCGTTATACTTGACCCCGGGATGGTTGGACTTGTCTCCCACGAGGCAATTGGGCATATGGTTGAAGCTGACTTCGTGTTATCTGGCTCAATTGTAAAGGATAAATTAGGCTCCATGATTGCAAGCGAGAAAGTAACCCTAATCGACAGCGGCCGTTCTCCTTACTCTGGAGGAGCTGCTGGGACTATGGCGGTGGATGATGAGGGAGTTTTGGCTGGTGATGTAGTTTTGATAGAAAATGGAAAATTAAAGTCGTTTTTGCATAATAGGGAAACAGCATTTCTTTTTGATACTGAGCCTACGGGAAATGCCCGAGCCTTTGAATATACCGATGAACCCATCATAAGAATGAGAAATACCTTTATCAAGCCAGGAAATGATAAGCTCGAAGACATCATTAAGGAAACTAAATATGGCTATTTGGTTAAAGGACCCAGAAACGGACAGGCCGATGCAAACGGAGAGTTCATGTTCGGTGCTCAAGAAATGCATCTTATTCAAGGTGGAGAAATCACGGGCCTAAAGCGAGGAGCGACTATTTCGGGAAATGCATTTGACGTCCTAAGGTCCGTAGATATGGTAGGTAATGATTTCTCTTATGGAATTGGAACGGGATATTGTGGGAAATTTCAGATAGCAAAAGTAGATGGAGGTGGGCCACATTTACGATGCATCGCTACAGTTGGGAGTCTTGAATGAATGACAACAATGCTTGATACAATTTGTGAATTTGCAGTAAAGGAAGCCGAGAGAAATGGGGCAACAGAGGCAGAGGCGTATGCGATGACAAATCGTGAATCAGAGGTGGTGATTGAGAATAACGATGTCAAACAAGCCAAATCACACACCACGGGAGGCATTGGCATAAGAATTTTTGTAAACCATCGTTTAGGTTTCTCGTATGCCAATACGCTTACGAAAGAGAGCATCCAACGTGGCGTCATTCGCGCGCTAAAGGTTGCCTCCGCAAGTCCAGAAGATAAATTCAACGTATTGCCCTTGACTCCTCATAAGAAAATACGTGGACCCAAACTCTTTGACGAAAACGCCGTATCATTTACTGTAATGGACTGTACTGTAGCGGCCTCTGAGATGCTCAGAGCAGCCAAATCAATCGACGGCAGGGTAAGCGTGGATAGTGGAAACTTTACAAATTCCTTTATGAATCATTCAATATACAATTCTAATGGCGTGTGCCATAATGAAATGATCACCTCATTTTTCTGGTCTATATTGGGCATGGCTGTAGATGGAAATGAAGTTTCTAGTTTTGATATTCAGTCCGATGGCTGTCATATGCTATCTGACGTCAAAGTATCTGCTTCTGGCGAGGCACTTGCTCAAAATACGCTAAAATCCCTAGGAGCAAAGAAGGTCGAAAGCTTCAGGGGAGAAATGATACTAAGTCCTAGTGCAGTATCAGAATTACTTCATGATACTATTACTCATTCCATTAATTCGGATTCAGTGCAAAAGAAGACGAGCGCGTTTCAAGGAAAAATTGGACAGAGTGTATCTACGCATCTCTTAACAATTGAAGATGATCCTACCGATGCAAAGAGTCTAGCAGCTGCTAGCTTTGATAGAGAAGGAGTTCCTCACGGTTTAACAAATATTATTGATCAGGGCATTTTGAAAACTTTCTTGTATAATACTTATACTGCAGGGAAGGACAAGGTAGATAGTACCTGGAAATGCTGCCGGAGGACCAAATACACCACCTGTAGTATCGTCAACAAATCTTGTAGTTAGCCCTGGTTCAAGTGATTTGGACACTCTCATTTCCGAAGTCGACCGAGGTATTGTACTAAATAGATTTTCAGGAAATGTAAATCCGATTAACGGAGAATTTTCTGGTGTTGTAAAGGGTGGACACTATATAGTGAACGGTGAGATTAACTTTCCAGTGAGGGAGGTCATGATTGCCGGAAATGTGTTCGATGCATTAGCTAATCTTACAGGTGTATCACGTGAACGCAAGTCATTTTCAGATTCGGTTCTGCCCCATATTCGAATAGAGAACATAGCATTCATCGGACAATAGTGAATGTAGTTGTATAGAAAACCCTTACAATTTACAACCTGAATGTTGCCAATTCTAATTGTCAAATATAGCAAAGCCCGTAAGAGAAAGCATGAGTGTTCGAAAAGATTTGTTTAAACTATGCTGACTTTAAATCAAGTAATTCAAAACGAAATATACGACTGTTTCGATATTGAGAATTGATGGAGAAATATGACATCGCAGTAGTAGGAGGAGGACCTGCCGGTCTCTCGGCTGCATATTCAGCAGCTACCGGTGGCGCTCGAGTAGTTTTGTTTGAAAAAGATGCTTCTATTGCCCACAATATCAGAACAAGCGGTGTGACTTGGATAAGTAATATCGAAAGGCTAGGTATAACTAGTGACTACTATAATCCAATTAACAATTATTCGTTCACCTCTCCTTCCAATGAGGCTATAATAAAAAGCAGTCGCCCGGAATCATGTGTATTAGACGTTCGTAAAGTCTACCAACACCTTGCTTTCGAAGCGGCCAGAGCTGGCGCCAAGATCATGGTTCGGAGCCAGGTTTTTGACATTATTAAAGACAGAGACGATAAGATATCCGGCCTCAAAATAAGGACACCGGAAGGAATTCTTAGTGTAGAAGCCAGCCTGATTATTGATGCAAGCGGTTTTAGTAGCGTGGTGGCTAAGCGTCTGGGAGTCGTGAACAGCTGGAATACCTATGGCGTAGGTGCGGAGTATGAGTGCTATTGTGACAAAGTTGACGTAGAAACCTGGCACTTGATGGTTGGAAGCACATACTCCAATGCAGGTTATGCTTGGGTTTTTCCAGTTTCGAAAAATCGAATTAGAATAGGCGTAGGAATCGGCAAGCCATATTCTAATGAAGATCCGACGGCAAAATTACACTCGATTATGGAAAAAAGACCTAAACCATTAGATAGGATGGGACGTATCCAGCCAGTAGAATATCATTTTGGATTTATACCCAATGAAGGTATCAGACGACCAACTGTTTATGATCACCTACTCCTCGTCGGAGACTCTGCTGGCCAGTCAAATCCTTTAGTCCTCGAAGGAATCAGATATGCCATAGAATTCGGTCGGTTAGCAGGTGTTGTGGGTGCTAGGGCCATACCCAACGGAGCCAACAAGGAATCCTTGAGAGATTACGAGATCGATTGGCGGAACAGAGTTGGATCGAAAATCAATTCAGCATTGAAAGTTCAATCCCGCTGGATGGGTTTATCAGACGATGAATGGGATAAAGAAATCGAGATTTTAAGCGATTTATCAGCTGAGGAATTTTTGGATTTTATAAGGGCAGATTTCACTACGAAAACAGTGTTTAGATTGGCAATAAGCCATCCAAAGTTGGCCGCAAGAAATCTTTTCAATATGGTACTAAAACGCTAAAGCAAGATTTTTATATCAATCTAAATCAGCATCTGATAACTTGGTTGGGGAATCGAGTACCGACTTTGCGCCTATACTATATATGTTGGGTTTTGGTTTGGTAGCCTCAGTCCCTGCTCTAATTATTTCAAAATTAATTTCTCCCAGGCGAAGATACAACCCGGTCAAATTCCTTCCGATGGAGTGTGGTCAGGTCCCAAGCGGAGAAGGCCGCACACATTTCATGATGCAGTACTATGCATACATTTTGATGTTTGTAGTATTCGATGTTATGGCGATCTTCTTGTATATCTGGGGGGTTTCATTATTTTCCATACCCAGAGCGGCAACGCTGCCAATGATGGCCTTTCTGGGTATAATGTTTTCAGCAATGGGCTATGCATTATATCTATCGGGGAAGAAGGGAATTTGGTAGATTATAAATGCCTGATAAACATTAAATATCTTGATAGTAGACGATTAGGTGAGTGGCCATGTTAAAGGACTTGATTAATCCTACTAACTTTAATGTATTAGTAGGTAAGCTGGGTGACGTATTGGTAAAAGCACTTGATCAGCCACTTGGCTACGCCATTAATTGGGGTAGAATTTGGTCTCTGTGGCCTGTTCATCTAGAAACCGCCTGTTGTAGTGTAGAATTTGGCGCTGCTTCTGGACCAAGATACGATGTCGAAAGGTTTGGCATTATAGAAGCTTTTGGCTCTTTACGACAATGTGATTTGGTTGTCGTTCAGGGAACTGTTACTAGAAAAATGGCACCAAGACTTAGAATGGTTTATGATCAGATGCCTGACCCCAAATACGTGATCGCTATGGGCGCCTGTGCAATTACTGGGGGTTTGTATATTGATTCATACAATGTTCTTCCTGGAGTTGATGGAATCATCCCAGTAGATGTATATGTTCCTGGCTGTCCTCCTAGACCCGAAACATTGATTCAAGGCACGATGCTGCTACAGGAAAAAATAAAAAGGTCGAAGATAGGATAACATGAGCAATAAAGGGAATCATAGCGTAAATGATCCTAAAGCAAATTCTTCCACAAAAATTGAACCTTCTAGTGCTCAGACTGGAATAAAACAGGAGGAAGCTCTGGTCCTTGAAAAGTCAATCGTAAACAAGTTAGTATCAAAGTTTGGGGACAAGATAAAAATCGCCTACACCAAGCCGCTCAGGATAAAAGTTGAGGTTGATAGGTCCGATGTAATTGAAGTTGCTTCATTTATCAAAGAAACTTTGCTTTTCGACCATGCCGAGTCTGTAGCGGGTACGGATTATCCTAAAGGCAATTACATAGAGGTTGTGTATCATTTAGGCTCATATACCAGAGACGAATTGGCCGCGCACGTGCTAGCTCTGGCAACTCGTACAAGCAGGGAAGATTCATCTCTTCCCTCATTGATAAATATTTACAAAAGTGTTGAATACCACGAGCGCGAAACATTCGAAATGCTTGGAGTCTATTTTGAAGGGCATCCTAGAAATGATCGCTTCCTCCTGCCGGAGGACTGGGCAGACATTCCCCCTATGAGAAAGGAGTTCAGGATAAAAGGAAGGTGAAGTGATGTCTACTGAATTTAGTAACGAAACATTGGAAAAGGATTCGAGTAATACTGGTCTTCAGATAATAAAAGAATCTGAAGAAGACCGTCTAATGACATTAAGCGTAGGCCCACAACATCCAGGTTCAGGACACTTTAGATTTACGGTTAAGGTTGATGGTGATTACATAGTTCATTGCGATCCAGACCCTGGATATGTACATCGAGGAGAAGAAAAGATGTGTGAATACCGCAACTTTATTCAGAATATTCCTCACCTCGAACGACCGGTTATACACGATTCTAACAACATAACTTATTCATATAGTCTGGCTGTTGAGGAGTTAACAAAGATCCAGGTTCCTAGAAGGGGCCAATTTATCAGAGCTATAGCTTCAGAACTGAATCGCCAAGTATATACATTGTATTGGCTGGCAATATACGGTATTTTCTTGGGTCATTCGACAATGTTCATGTGGCCCACCGGTGATCGAGAGCTCTTTATTGATCTATTGGAGATGTTAACTGGTGCCCGAGTTACTCATGCGTTTAACATCCCTGGCGGAGTAAGAAATGACATGCCAGTTGGTTTTCCAGAAAAATGTCTCAGAAATATCTCTTACTTTGAAAAAAGATTGGTAGAGTACGAGAATATCTTTTATAATAACCCTTTGATGAGACAGAGAACCGAAAGTGTAGGATTACTCACAAAGGAAGACGCGATAAAATTGGGTGTTACTGGTTCTGTGCTAAGAGCGTCGAACACTCCTTATGATATTCGGAAGGCAGAACCATATGATGTTTATAATGAAATTGACTTTAAAGTCCAATATATGAAAAGCTCTGATTGCTTTGCCAGAGCATACGTCCCGCTCTTGGATATGAGGGAGTCGTGTTATATCATGAGACAATTATTGGATAAGATCCCACAATCCGGCGAAGTTCGGGCAAAGCTGCAACCTAATCCAAAGGGTCCTGCTGGTGAAGCTTATAGGAGGGTAGAGTCTGGTAGAGGTGCATTGGGATATTACATTATCAGCGATGGTACTCCAAAACCGTACCGGGTGAAGATTTCGGTAGGCTCGTTTCGTAATATGCTGGCACTGCCGCATTTGCTTGTGGGAGCAAAATTAGCCGATATGCCTTCTATCTATTGGGCACTAAATTACTGGCCTGTGGAGGCTGACAGATAGTAGCCATGGCATCAAGAGGGTCAAGAATTGTTGAATTTCGGTTTGGAAATTTTGTCGCTAGTCTAATTTGGTTAATACTAATTGTCCTCGTTATAGTAGCACTTGCCGCACTTCCGCTTATTTTTATCGTATTATTTTATGCTCCTCTTCCACCAATCAATGGCCAAGTCCTAACCCCATATCTCTTCTTGTCCATGATGGTGGATCCGACAAGAACTCTGCCGGTTCTAAAGTTCATAATGCATACAGAGTTATTTAGAGTAGCAGTATTTCCAGGGTTCAGCTTTGCAGCAATATTTGCAGCTGTTACCATATTTGTAGAACGAAAGTTTCTGGCCAAGATGCAGCTGCGAGTAGGGCCCTTATACGCAGGCAAGATAGAGGGAATCCTACAATTAATTGCGGATGGTTTAAAGTTGATTTCCAAGGAAATAATAATTCCCTCCGGCGCCGACAAGCCGATCTTTTGGGCCGCACCCATTGCCTTTGTTGCCGCTTCTGCGGCTGTAACCTCATTAATACCTGTAGCGCCAGGCTGGGTCGTTTCGAACACAGACGTGGGCCTTTTGGCCGCATTTGCCATTCTAGGTTTCTTCCCATTGATTGCTCTGCTCTTCTCTTGGGCTAGTAACAGCAAGTACCCATTCATCGGCGGCTTGCGTGCGCTTCATCAGATGATAGCTTTTGAAATACCTTTCATACTGTCTGCATTGTCTGTTGTTATCCTCGCGGGTTCTCTGAATTTAACGAATATTGCAGCTGCTCAGACGCCATATTGGTATATCTTCTTTTTGCCAATAAGCGCTTTTGTATTCTACATCTCTTCTCTTGCGGAGTTGGAAAGAATTCCTTTCGACCTGCCTGAAGCAGAAAGTGAAATAGTAGCAGGCTGGCTGACTGAAACATCAGGGATGATATATGGTCTACTTCAACTGGGAACTTATATCAAATTGTATGCCTTGGCTGCCCTTTTTGTCACTCTATTTCTTGGAGGTTGGGCTGGTCCACAGATCTTTCCTCAAGTGCTTGGTCCTCCAGGTCCACAAAGCCCATTGATCCAATTACTTACACTTAGACCTATATACAATCCCGTCATTGTTAATGATGTCTTTTGGTTCTCGATCAAGACATTTGGAATTATAATGCTCATGTTGTTACCAAGAGGAATAAATCCGAGAATCAGGATTGACATACTGTTACATACAGGCTGGTACAAGCTGATTGTGTTGTCATTCATAAATATGTTTATAGCCCTCGCTTTAGTTTATGGAGGAGTGTTTGGTCCAGGGGGAGTGTTGACACCACATTGACAGCCGCTGGTGCTTTTATTAAGGCAATAGAATCTGGCTCAAAACATCTTATAATAAAGAGATTTACATTGCGCTATCCTGAAAAGAAGCTCAAATTCGTAGGTGATGGCTATCAGTTTGATCCCAAACGTGGCGTTGGTATAGC
Source organism: uncultured Nitrososphaeraceae archaeon (assembly GCA_963765895.1). Classification (GTDB taxonomy): domain Archaea; phylum Thermoproteota; class Nitrososphaeria; order Nitrososphaerales; family Nitrososphaeraceae; genus JARBAU01. The sequence continues at coordinate 116,850 of CAVXZB010000064.1, forward strand.
CGGATACCGCGGGAGACATATTCTGTTCCACGACAAGTGTACTGGTTGTCAATTATGTGCAATAGCGTGCGAGGGCATAGCGGAAGCGATAGGGATGGTTAAAGTAGATGAAAAATGGAAACACAACAAGAAATCTATCATGCCTCAAATAGACTTTGGCAAGTGTGTCTTCTGCGGTCTATGCGTTGACGCTTGTCCGTTCTACGCACTGTACATGACTGATGATTATGAATTATCAGCCTTTACAAAAGAACACCTAATTTATACTCCTGCGCAACTTGCGGTTAAACCAAAGTATGATGGTAGCGTCGAGCTAAAGATCGATGATAGAGGGGCGACGCATGGCTGATCCGATATTTATTGCAACTGCCGTCCTAACAATCGGTGCAGCAATTGTTGCCTTGGAATCAAGAGAATTAATCTATGGAGGTATAGCTTTAGCCATCTCGATGCTGGGTGTAGCAGGATTCTTTTTGCTCTTGGATTCTCCTTTTGTAGCAATGTTTCAGATCACAGTTTATGTCGGGGCAGTCGCTGTACTTGTAATTTTCACTGTAATGCTCGTACGAACTCAAGAATTGTTCTCTAAAAGAGAAGACAGAGGCCGAAAAGGTGCTGGAATAGTTCTCTTGATAATATTGATGGCTAGCTTGGGAGCAATATTCATCTTTTCTGGAATCAATAACCCTAACGTGATGAAAATTCAGGGGTCGGGAATTAACTTCACCGCTATAGGGAAACAGATGCTCACATATTATTCTCCTGCACTCATAGTACTGGGATTGGTACTAGCAGCTGCAATAATAGGAGCATTGACATTGGCTCGCAGGGAGGACCTAGAACAACGACATGAACGAACTGATTGATTACATTATCGCAAGTACTATCCTGGTTGCTATCGGGATATATGGATTAGTGGTAAAGAGAAATGCAATACGTATGATATTTGCCATCGAAATAATTGCAAACGCGGCAAATATAAACCTGGTCGCTTTTTCAAGAAGCGTTAATAATGCGCAGGGACAACTTTTTGCGTTATTCTCAATCGCAATTGCGGCAGCTGAAGTGGCAGTTGGCCTTGGTATTATTATTATTGCCTACAGGCTGTACAAGGAGATCGACGTTGAGGAATTTAGGAGTATGAAGGGCTAGTTGGCACAACTATTTTTCTTGATGGTTGCCACTTTTTTACCTTTGATTCTGTCACCGGTATCATACTACTTTGGTAGAAAGTATGGAATGAATATAACAGCGTGGTTTTCATTCGCCGTGATAGCAATATCAACGATCATGTTATCTATTCCAGCCATGATGCTAAACGGAGGTAAGTCTGTATACGCTGAAAGTTATACATGGAGCCAGTTTGGAAATTTTGGCTTGAGATTGGATGGACTCAGTCTGCCATTTGCTATAACCATATACATTTTATGCACAGTTCTTGCTCTTTACTCTAAACCATACATGGCACATCGAATCGAGGAGGAAGCTAATGAACGATTCAACACACCTGGTAAATTTGGCAATTCCCACTCCGAAACTAGAGAAAAAACAAGTCAAACGGGAAGTGGTCAATCGGGGCGACTGAATATTGAAACAGTCGAACAGAGAACAATTCTAGCTCAAAGAGAACACTATGTAAATTCCCAGACTGGTCTATATTTTGCACTCTATCTGATGTTTTCAATGGGGATGTTGGGAACAATTTTAGCCACTAATCTGATAGAATTTTATGTCTTCTTCGAACTTATGCTTGTCCCATCGTTTTTTCTGGTCGCGTTTTATGGCTACGGAGCAAGACGTAGAATTGCTCTCATGTTCTTTTTCTGGACTCATACTGGAGCAGTCGTTTTGTTGCTAGGCTTGCTAGCTATGGGATTTTTTGCAGGAGGCTTTGATTATTCTATTGTAAAGGCAAATGCATCACGCATCCCAGTTCAGTGGATAACAATAATCATATTTGCGATCGTAATAGGCCTGGGTGTTAAGTTGGCTGCATTCGGGCTTCATATATGGCTGCCATACGCACATGCAGAAGCGCCAACTCCAATCTCGGCTCTGTTGTCTCCTGCGATGATTGGGATTGGTGCCTACGGCTTACTTCGTCTTTGGATGGACCTTTTGACTGGAAATTATGCTCAGTATAGCATCTACATCAACATTTGGGGACTAGCTACAATGATTTATGGGGGCGCCATGGCTCTTATGCAGGATGATATCAAAAAGGTACTTGCTTATTCTAGCATTAGCCAGATGGGTTATATCCTATTTGGACTAGGATCAGAAAGTATCTTGGGTATTACGGGAGCTACCCTGATGTATGTCACACATGGTTTGGGAAAAGGAATCTTGTTTATGATGGCTGGATCGATTATCCTCCAGACAGGAACAAGAAGTATGTCCAAGTTAGGAGGACTGGCTGGAAAGATGCCTTACACCGCAGTAATAGCGATGATCGGTGGACTGACGATCATTGGCATTCCACCGACGAGCGGCTTTATGTCAGAGTGGATTCTATTTAATGGGGTTCTTCAGACAGGTGTGCATGATATGAACTCGTTCAGAGTAGTCCTTTTTGGATTTGGTATATTGACAACAGTACTTTCTACTGCTTATATTCTGTGGATGTACAAGCGTATATTTTTTGGAAAACTTCCAGAATACTTGCAACAAGTGAAGGAATCAAACAGGTATGTTACCGTTACAATGGCAGTTTTGGCTGCAATAACTCTTATTATCGGTGTATATCCTAACCCATTTGTCACACCAATCTCAAGCTATATTCAGGCCATGTTTGCAAATACGCCCCAAGTCCTGCCGCTACCAGGTCATAGTCATCAATTACCAATACCAATTAATAGGAATGTTAATCCCATATCCGACAGTCACTTGCCTCACAACGTCTATACTGAACATGCTGCAGACTTGCTTTTCAGTATACATAGATCTGGAGTCCAGAACTAAAATATGACAGGTTTGGGAGATCGGTTAGAGTAGCAATGAACGAAGTGATTGGATTTCAGGGATTGGGTGTTAACACATGGCTAGTTTGGATCCTGCCATTTGTAGGGGCTGCTGTTATACCGGCTATATCGCATAGACCTGAACGAATTAAAAATTACACAGCCATAGGCTTTGCATTGGCAAGTGCAATTACAGCATCGACACTGTTACCGCTGATAGCTAGTAATAGCGTAGTGGATAGCCAGGTCAGTTGGATAAGCGCATTGGGCCTCAAAGCAGGAGTTCTTGCTACTCCACTATCTGTAATAATGACTAACCTCGTAGCATGGATATCTTTTCTCATTATGGTCTACTCGATGGGCTATATGCATGGAGATAAGGACATGACACGTTTTTGGTTTTTTATGCTCTTTTTCATTGGATCTATGCAGCTGATCGTTCTATCCGACAACCTTCTGATGATGTTCTTTGGATGGGAAGGTGTTGGCCTGGCGTCCTACGCTCTGATTGGATTTTGGCATGCCGACAGAAAGAAAGACTATGTCGGCAGGGAAGGGCATTTTGCAGGAGGCATTGCAATGTGGGCATCTCCTACACACGCTGGAATGAAGGCTTTTCTCATGACAAGGGCCGGGGATACCATGATGCTCGCAGGAATGTTTTTGATATTTATTTATTCTGGCACGTTTGGATTTAAAGAACTAGCCCAGAATCAAGGATGGTCTATTCAAATGGCTCATCAAAACCTGTTGGTGCCAGCAGCTGTCCTGCTCTTTGGAGGAGCAATTGGAAAATCAGCTCAATTTCCATTAAATGAATGGCTCTTGGAGGCTATGACCGGCCCCACTCCAGTATCTGCACTTATTCATGCAGCAACTATGGTAAAGGCAGGTGTTTTCTTGGTAGCACAGGTTGGGCCCCTTTTCTTTGCATTAGCTGCGTTTGGAGTTACCCAATTTTTTGAGGTCGTAGCTTGGGTTGGGGCAATTACAGCATTTTTACTAGCCACCCAGGCCCTGGTAAATCCAGAAATCAAAAAGGTCCTTGCCTATTCTACCGGCTCTCAAATAGGATATATGATGATGGCCCTAGGAATCGCTGGTCTTTCAACCAATTTCGTTGAGGGTTACACGGCAGGGTTCTTTCAGCTTATAAGTCACGCCCTGTTTAAGGCCTCTCTTTTCATGGGCGCAGGGGCTCTCTTGCATACTGTGGGATCCAGATACATGACAGATATGGGTGGAATGCGCAAATATATGAAGAAGACATACATTTTCATGCTCTTAGCAGCACTATCGCTTGCAGCTGCGCCACTGGTGACCTCTGGCTTTTGGAGTAAAGACGCGATATTTGCCGCTGTCCTTGAGTCTGGATACGTCTATGCAACACCTCTTTTCGCAATAGCTGTCATAGTAGCTATAATGACTGCCTTTTACACATTTAGGATGGTAGGAATGGCCTTTTTTGGCGAGGAGAGCAAACATGTAAAGAACTTGAAGGAGACTGGGCACCATATCCACGAGGTGGGTAAGGTTATGTGGCTTCCATTTGCCATCTTGGCAGTTGCAACCATCGCTGTGGGACTAATTGGTCCTCTCTTTGAAGCTCAATTGCATCACACATTTGCAGAATATCTTTCAGGCTCATTTGGAATAAAAGAAACTGCAAATACTGAAAATACGAGTAAAGCAGCGGAAACGTTTATGGGCATCAACCCTACGGCTGGAGCGGCATCGGTTGGAGCTTTTGCAATAGGTGGCGGCTTGGGATACGTTTTCTATATTGGAAGACACGTAAATCCGAAAATCATATCGGCATCTGTAATTACAAGGGGCATCTGGAGGTTCTTGTACAACAGATGGTATCTTAATACTGCACTGTACTGGGGTGGAGTAATTGGCCCGATATTTATCTATCGGGTAGTGTGGAGATATTTTGAAAGCATAGTAATTGAAGGAATTAATCCAGCATTTCAGTATTCCATGACATCATTTTCTAAAATTGTAAAGACAGCTCAAACTGGGATTACACAGACTTATTTGTTCGTATTTGGAGTGGGTATCATGATTATAGTCATGTTACTCTTCATTTGAGGTGATATTGAAAGATGGCTGAAGGTCTAGTAATATCAACCCCGCTCATTCTTACAGTAGTATTGGGAGTTGTGGGACTTGCTATACCGGTAATAGATGGGCTACGGAAAGAAAGAGGTACTAGTAACAAGCTATACAGTGCAATTTCTGTTGGTACTCTTATTTTTGCAATAGGATTTGTGATCGCTAGGGTATTATCAGGGGAAGTGATGCCAGCGATGGCCTTTGGCCCTGGTGTACTTTCTAATGATGTATTTGGGTCGTTTTTTGCTGTCGCATTCTTAATTGTCTCTATAATGGTAACAGCTTCCTCATGGAACTACATGAAGGGAAGAACAAATCCTGCTGCCTACTATTCACTAATTCTTTTGTCTACTATAGGCATGGTGCTCATTGCATACTCTACTGACCTAGTCATGTTACTTGTATCTTGGGAATTGATGTCACTACCAACTTATGCACTCGCGGCGTTCTCAAAAAGAGACCCAATTTCGAACGAAGCTCGCTATCAAGTACTTTATGTTCGGTGCGCTGTCATCAGCCATACTTGTAATCGCTATAGGTCTCGTGTATGGAATCACAGGAACTACAAATATTGCTCAATCGATCCAGGCGATGGCTCATCTCCAAAAAGACTTGATACCGGTTGGTTTATTGGCAGTAGCGCTCTTCATAGCCGGTTTTGGTTTCAAGATGGGACTGGTCCCGTTTCATATGTGGCTCCCAGATGCTTACGAAGGTTCCCCTACGACTATAGGTGCGCTATTGGCAGCTGGAACCAAGAAAGCAGGCTTTGCTGCCGCAATCCGAGTCATTGTGCTGGGAATGTTTGTACTAAATCCAGATTGGACTCTTGTTTTAGCTGTAGTAGCCGTATTTACCATGACACTTGGTAACCTAGGTGCACTGGTCCAGAGAAGCGTTCCTAGAATTCTGGCTTATTCGAGCATTGCCCAGGCCGGCTATATCTTGATTGGGCTTGCAATTACACCATATTCCGATCAGGCATTGCCTGGTTCACTATTTCAGATATTAAATCATGCAGTGATGAAGTCAGCCGGCTTTATAGCAGCTGCTCGCAGTCGCCACTGCGTTGGCCAGTTACAGTCTGGAAAAATACAGAGGACTTGGTCGTCGCATGCCTATAACGGCCATAGCATTCTCCATCTCATTGTTGGCACTTGCTGGAATACCCCCGTTAAACGGCTTCTGGGGAAAACTGGTGATCTTTGGCGCGGCTATTAATAGCGGTTCGGAGGTTCCATGGGGTCCGTACTTGGCAATAGCCGGTGTCCTTAATAGTGCTCTGTCTTTGGGTTACTATGCTTGGATTATGAGAAAAATGTACATGGAAGAAGGACCTGATATGACTAGGGTCAAAGAACCCAGAGCTACGACTGCTGTATTAATTTTCGCCATTGTGTTTATGGTTGGTTTTGGAGTCTGGCACGCACCGATACTTGAGTTTGCCTCAAAGGCTGTACCTACGTTTAGCAACACATTCAACATCGGCGTGTCAAAGCCGATACCAGTAATTACCACTCATGGTATCGATAATAATCCCAATCAATCGATTACTCCTTTGAACTAGAACTATAGTAGTATAATAGAAGCAGAATCTGAGGATTTATGTCTACCCAATAAACTGAGCTAAGCGAGTTATGAAATTATATCTGAATTGCAGCCAAATCAGTTAGATGTTCCAGATGATTTTTGGTAATACTATTTTTAATTCTTCGAAGCTCATGTTTTGCTTTCATGGAATAGGCCAAGTAAATATTTTCCATACTTTTAACGAATTCCATAGAGCGTTCATTTTTCTTCACTAATAGATTAAAAAGCTTGTCTTCGTTGTTCCAATCTATCAAATCGTCATGTATTTGATACGCTATTCCCAGCAGATTTCCAAATGATGCAAGTGCATGAATCTCATCCTCACATCCATTACCCATGATGGCTCCAATTTTTGCTGATGCCTCGAACAAAGAAGCAGTTTTGTATTCGAGGACTTTAATGTAATCATCGACGTCAATTTCAGATTGTTTGCTGAGTTTTATTTCGATCATTTCACCTTCGCTCATTTTGATAGCCGCATTGGAAAGTTCACTGGAAACCCGGGAATTATTAATCTTGGATCCTAAATTAAGGATTATACCCAAAACGAAATCAGCAGTAAGTATGCTACTATTGTATCCGTATTTAACATGAAAAGAAGGCTTACCTCGTCTATTATTCTGTTCATCTATAATATCGTCGTGTATCACAGATTCCGTGTGCAAAAGTTCGATGGCTGATGCTGCCAAAAATGTAGGCTCGCCAATTTTCATAGCAGAATCCATCTCGCTGTTTCTAACTGATTCAGAAGAGAGAATCAAAATCAGTGGTCTTATCCTCTTTCCACCATCGCATGCATATTGTAAAGGTGCATAAAATTCCGACCAAGTATAAAGATCGATCTCCCTTTCCAATGCACCATCAATCTTAGACAAATAGTCACTAAAGAGCTCAATCAATGGATTTGTACTTGGATTTCCTTTCAAAGACCTGTTCTTTCCTGCCTTATGCTATGTTGAAATGTTGAGGTTATTAATGGTTTACGATAGATTTACAGGAAATAGCTTTAGATGTAGATGTATGGGAATTGCTCCGGCCGGGATTTGAACCCGGGATCTGCGACTCGAAAGGCCACAATGCTTGACCGAATTGTGCAACTAGTAGTCGTCAATTAATTCATGAAGACACACTTTCTTCTACACCACCGGAGCTCCTTCCACAAGTAAAATAAATTCACATAAATTCGTTTCTTAAGTTGTATCTCCAAGATAACATTTATTCATGCGAAAACATTTTTTTATGGGTAGCACCTGAATTGGTTCTATGCAAGACAATTCCATGCTAAGAATAGATCAGGAGATAGAAAGGCAAAGCTTGCTAAGGCACCCGTTTTATCAACTTTGGTCTAAAGGAGATCTTAGCATTAATCATCTTCAGGGCTACTCAAAGGAATATTTTCAATTAGTAAAATCGATTCCTCTATTTGTGAGAAATATCATTTCAAATTCATCTGTCTCAGCTCTGCCATACTTTGCCGACATGTCATTTACCAAAGTGCTAAATAAAAGCATGCAAGAAGAATCCGACCATATTGCACCCTGGGTAGATTTTGCCACCTCCATAGGTGTACAAAAAAAAGAGTTGTTAGACTACCAAGGTGGTGAAAAGACTAACAAAGCTATCGAGGATATGAGAAGCTTGACTGAAAAGTCAGTCATACGAGGTGCAGCAGCGATGTACGCTTATGAAAAGGAGCTACCAAAGATTAGTAATACCAAGATCGAAGGTCTTCAAAACTTCTATAGCTTAACAGATAAAAGATGCCTAAATTACTTTGAAATTCATCAGGAAATAGATATTAAACATGCTGCTATATGGCGCGATGCATTAGAGTCTATTGATTCGAATGGAGAGAAAGAGGAGGCTTTTGCTGCGTCCAACTCGTCGTTGAAATGTTTGAATACTATACTAGATGATGTACATGAAAAGTACGTTGGTAAGATTCCAAATTGTTAACTTACGACCCATTGTTAACCCTTTTATATGCTCATAATCATGAAATTTGTGTCGGAGGGCCCATAGCTCAGCCTGGAAGAGCGACCGGCTCATAACCGGTCGGCCAGGGGTTCAAACCCCCTTGGGCCCACCATAAAGTTGTTTCAAAGTTCTAAATTAGAAAAAGCTATAGCTAAGTTCGTTACTACAACTATGCTAATGCATACATCATTTAGAGGAATCATAAATGTTTAGAAGTAAGGTATTTGAGCCAATGCTAACAGGTTTTTCTTATCGTATATTTATAGAAGGTCTAAAATCTGCTGTAACCAAAGCCGCATATACTTTTGCGCTTCAAAAGTACATGAAATATCTAAAAGTAGATAATCCTGATGATTTGTTAAAATATCAAGATAATCCCAAATTCATCCAAAATCAGATAATTGAGTATTTGATATACTTGAAAAATCCGCCCAGCTCATTAAGATATGCAACAAGAAGTCAATATTTGGCAGCAATTATGACATTTTATGAACTGAACGAAGTCATATTAAACAAGAAAAGGATTTACAGATACCTTGGTGAAGAGGAAAAACCAATTGCGAATAGAGCCTATACAATCGAAGAAATAGCAAGAATGTTGGAAGTATGCGATGAAAGGGTCAAAGCGCTAATTTTATTTTTGGCATCAACAGGAGTTAGAATAAGAGCAATTGTTGATCTAAAACTAGAAGATTTGACAAGCATCCCTAATTTTGACCTATATCAAGTAAAAGTATATTCTGACTCAAAGCAAAGTTACTTTACTTTTACTACTCCAGAAGCGTCTAAAGCCGTGAACACATATCTAAGCTACAGGGAAAGATGTGGTGAAAAATTAATACCTAAATCACCACTTTTTAGAGATCAATTTGATAGAAACGATCCTGATTCTATTCATAATGTTAAGCCACTAAAGTTAAGAGCAGTGGAAAGGTTGATCTCAAGAACAATAGAGAAATCAGGACTTAGAACAGTAGAACGACAGACTGAATTACATAATGAGCATGGGAAAGTCAGAAAGAATGTCAGACTCACCACCGGATTTAGAAAATTTTTTGATACCCAACTGATATTTGCAGATTTAAGGCCGGCAATTAAAGAAATGTTTATGGGTCATAGTATAGGCTTAGACAATAATTACTTTAAGCCGACTGAAAATGATGTATTAGAGGAATATCTTACAGCTGTTAACTACCTGACAATAAATGAAGAAGGTAGGTTAAAGAAGAAGGTCAAAGAACTGACAAGGAAACAAGATGAAATTGAAATCATGAAACAGAGACATGAAGAAGAGATTAAGGATATACGTGAACAGATGAATAAACAGTTTGGTCATATTATGTCAATGATACAACACAATCCCAAATTGGCGCATGTTAAGCCAGAGGCATTAGTAAAGAATATTTGATCTAGTTTGAGTGCATGTAATCTATATAACAGTAAAATCCGGTATTTTCATTATTTTCTTCCTGCCTCTAGGAGATGAGGATTTATCCCTAGAGTGATTTTTTTACGAGTAGCAGTTGCATGGTTCCCTTTTCTTAACTGGAGATTTTTTTTGTTCTTCCACATTCGATTCTGAAGCGTTGTTTGCCTCAAATACTTTGGGACAAATCTCTATTAAAATAGGGTGAAAAAAGGCATATTTTTCGAGTGTATCTTTATAGTCAATTTTCAATTCCTCTATCCCTCCATACCCATAGTGACCTGGTAAGTATTTCAGGTGTTTGTATAATCCTTCTTTCCTAAAATTGACGAACTTGTGTAAATCATCTTTTTTACACTTATCAGTTACTAGTTTTTTGTTTCCTCTTACCTCTTCTTTATAATTATCTAGTTCTAATTCAATAGCCAGAACCTCCCAAAAATGGGAGCATTCCTTTTTTTATATATTCAGTATACTCTTCTGTAGTTCTGAATTTTCTTAGGTCCAGATTATGTTGAGATCTTGCAAGATCTAATTGTCTGAAAAACCTGGTGGCTTCCTGTTCGCCCAGAAAATATATTATTCTATTTTTATCTTCAGATGTTGGTGCAAAGTATTTCCATTTTTTGACTTGAAATGAGAACTCTGCTTCATGAATAATCCACAAATTTATCAGAAATTTATGTAATATTCTATCAGAAATTATGAACCTCGTTTTACCTCGAAATTCCATACTTGATTCAATTAATTTCAGAGCTCGCAGTGCATTAAATGCAAATTTCACATCAGCATCATTGAACCTCTTACTTGCGAGTATCTCCTCTATTGAGAAACCAGGTAACTCGCATAAGTATTCTTGATGATATTTTGTATTTTTTGAATATCTGTTAAATTGCCAATATTCAATTCTCTTAAGAACTACACCTAAATTGCCTTTAGGATAACAGATGAATTCAATGTCTTCCAACACCGGCGATTCATCCTCTCTTTCCACCCAGTATTCTTTAGTGACTGTTCGACTATCTCTTAGACTTCGAGTTTGGTATATGAGATCCTCACTGTCAACAGTATCAGCAGCTGATATCCTTCTCCATTGAAGATCACTTCTCTTAACATGCAATTCTGCTAAAATCAGTTTGTCAAAATCCTCTTCCACTTCTACCCTAATAGGTATGTTTTCAGATATATCATTGAATAGTATCGTTTGATAGATTTTCCTAAAAAGAAAGATTTTTTCTTTTGGTAGTCCAATAAGATTCAGTCGTGCTTGTTTCATCCCATTTTCAGTTAAAGAGTATTCCACTTTTTTACCTATTCCATGATCTTCCTTACGCAAAATTCCTACGTCATTCAATCTTTTAATGTGCCCGACGTATGTCGAAGTCACTATAGATTTCCCAAGTATATTTTCGATTTTAATCTTAAGATCATTATGGCCTAGTTTTTTAGGCTTGGATAATAATATCTGTATAATCGCATTATCTATATTGAAATTATAGTTTGATCCGCTTCTCTTATCTCTGTATTCCTCTGGCCTATAAAAATTCGAACTGGCCGCTTCTGTCATATTTAAGCCTTCGGTTGTAGTAGTATTGCCGGCCATTTATCATTCTTATTGCAGAATAGTATGCATGCAAAATAAAATTGCAGTTGGCATTTCATTGCCAGCGAAGTTAATGAAGAAGATAGACGTGGAGCGTGGGGATATTCCCCGCAGCAGGTACGTATTAAGAATGCTTGAAAAGCAGTACACATTGAAAGGAGAAAATGTAATTGAAAAAGATTTACTCGATCGTAGACTTGTAACCCTGCAATCAAGTAAACTCTCTAATCAATAGGAGGTTGATTTCTCACGAGCAATTATAATGACGACACGGAACTTAATAACGTTATATGCGAAGCAGCAGGATGCTTTGCTAGATCTACAGACAAGATTAGAGTAAAAGCTGGAACCCAAAAAGTAATTCCGTTACTGCTTTGTAACGATTGCGTTTCCAAATTTGAGGAGATTACCCAGACATGTTAGATACTGTGGATAGGCCATCTGAATGTTCCAAGTGCGAGCGTTATCTAAAGGAGATAGCCGAATTAAAGGAAGCATTTCTAGAGGCAGACTATCAAAGTGTACGCCAATGCACACAACTCAAAGATAAAATCTCGGAATCGGATGAGGACTGTTCGTATACAGACGAGCTACTTGAGGACGCTAAAGCAGAGATAAAGCGGTTAAAAGCTGAGCGCAGTTCAGGAAGTCAAAGCAAGAAGAAGGTGTTAGAAGAGTTTGAGCGACCAGTCTAACACCACTTTGCGCGCATCAACTTCAGTGAACAGGTGAGAAACAAAGAAGTTGACTGCTAAGAAGAAATTAGTCAAAGAGGAAAATAAGTCTTTTGATGGAGAGTACATTTATTGCGACCAATGCGAATGGAATGGCGTCCAAAATCAAAAGATAGTCCTTTTTAATCTTGGCATAAGGCTAAGCGGCCCTGGATTTATTTATAGAATTGAAACGTATGATTACACACAAGATGGCACTAAAGGTATTCACCAGCATAAGTACGATCCGGATGTTATTGATCATATACTAGATCAGATCTTTGAACGAACCGAGAGGATGGTAGAATGACTACCGTTGGAGAAGACAATCTTACAAAGCTATCTGAAGAAGAGCAGCAAGCAATATTATATTGGGCTGAGACTATAGGAGTGCCAGTATTTCCTGCAGATACTAGACGTAAAGGACTTTACATTAATGGCTGGTCCGAGATAAACTTTGCAAGTATAGACTATAAGACTAACCTTGCTAATGGACTATATGATAATGGTATTGCAATCCGAACAGGTAGGACTTCAAAAGGACTGTACCTAATTGTGCTGGACTTCGACGGCTGGAACGCTGTTATTGAATGGTTCGGTAGTTGGGATACTGTAGTTGAAGCATCAAGGCACACTAGGATAGAATGGCATCAGGATAAAGGTAGGATTCATTATTTCTTTCTAGCGAATAAGCCAATTCCTAATAGAAAGATACTGATTAAAGATACATATTTAGAGATTAGATGCGAAAAACAAGTATTATTTGCATATCCTAGTTTTCATAAAAATGGAAATAGATATGAGCCTATTTACAACAAAACCATAACGGAACTGACTGATTCACAATTAACTAGATTACAAGCACAGATGGACACCTTATGTGAAGGCTACATGTCCGACGAGGACAGAACCAAATACATAGAAAACCTACACCTATCTACGACTATTTTAGGTGAAGGGCAAGAAAGACATGACTCAACTAAAGTCATTATCAATAATTATTACTGGAAGTATAGTGGCGAATGGCTAGAACTATCAGATGATCAGCGTTTCGAACGAGCATGGGATTGGCACATTAAACATTGTAATCCACCACGTCCAAAGGAGGAGTTTGATAGCCTATGTAGGTGGGCTAAGGACAAGTTCAGAGTAAAGCGAGATAAATTACATGAGAAGGTAAAAGACGACAGGAAGAACACACATGATGGTATATCCGGATGTGTCTCTTACCAGATTAGCCCACATGATTACGTCACAGGTACCCCTGATAATAGACTTGTAGAAACTAGGCACACCTGGAGCGAAGACAAGAGTGGCCAATTGATAGAAAAAGAATATATCGTTAGAACCTTTTTTGCTTGCAAACCTATTAGGATAATCAAACATAGAAATCCGTTATCATTTTTGGAAATGCCGCAAAAGTATACCATTGAGTTTAGAGGCTGTCAACCAAGCAGTACATTTACGATAAAACATAAATCCTTGCCCCAAATCATAGCACGACTAAAGCAATCAGAAGCGTTGACTGATAAGAATTTGGATAACGCCATGATAGCCCAGATAAAGGGATTTGAACAGGCAGGACTATTAGAGGAAAATGACGATCTGGACTATACGGGTTTCTTTCCAATAGATGGCAGAGAGATAATTTGTAGCAATCTCGATATCCCTGAAAATATCAATATCGAGGAAATTAACACGGCGCTTGATTTCATAGACCTACTTGCTGATACTACTGCATACAAAGATAGACTAGAATTATTATCGCATACCCTGCTCTTTGGACTAATAGCACCTTGCTCCTTTGTCTTTAAGAAAGTTAAGGCACCATGGCTCGGATGGATGCATAACTACGGTAGTCCTAATGCTAGTAAGACCAGTTCTGCTAAACTTGCCTTAGCATTAGATGGACATGAAACAGACGATGACTATATTGTAAGCATGAAGCATGTAGATACACTTCCTAGAATGGGTGATACCATATCTAAAACAACGTTTCCAATAATAGCAGATGAAATGGAATTGGTCGATAAAAGATCAGGAAAAGTAAATTCAGTTATAACCGCAGCAATCAAAACAGCGGTAGATCAGCCTATACTCCGTAAAGTGCTTGATCATAACAGAAATTCTGAACATATACCTGCATTGTCAGCCTTGATCATGACCAGTAATCCACCTCCACCATTTGAGGATGCAGCACTTATGAAACGTCTTGCTGTCAGACACTTTCCAACAAGTGAGACTCATTACAAAGGGAGTAATGATGCCCTATTCTATGATACTGAAATATTACCTAACCTGTCCAAATTGCATTCCTAGGACAGTTCAGAAACAAATTCGTTATGAATAACCAAGATTTGATTCTTGACAAGAAAATAACACCCTTTGAAAAGGCTAGAATAATCCTGAAGGCAATCTACGAATATGCTGGTAATAGGCAAGTTCCTGAGTGGTTTAACAAAGAATTAGAACAATCACAACTTGAAGATTCACTATCTGATTCAAAAGATGCTATCATTAGTGCATTTGAAACTATGGTTATCGATAAAACAAAAAACCTAATTGGAGTTAAGGCACTTGAACCGAATGAATATAATGTTTGTCAATCATGTTATGACCGATTTGACATTTTGGTATTACACAAGTTACTACCATTTTGCAAAATGGCAAAGGGCAAGACTACGCATGAATTAACAGGTGACTATGCTTTTGGCAGTGGTATAGTTGATGAACTTTATCGATATGGCATAACAAGCGAGCAACTTCCTAATCTCAAGGCCTTTTCAGATGTTTTTGGAGGAGAGGTTATAAAATCACATGGTAAGAAGATTGCAAAAGTAAGCAAAGCAAAACTACAAGGTATTTTTAATGCTGACGTTGAGATCGAAACTGAGAATCAAAAGGGAATGGCAGATTTTGACAAAATACCTGAAAGCGTGGGGACAGGTGGTAGTCCCCACGACTCCCCACGGTCCCCACGGCCATTTTTATGAGTTTATTGCATTATAATATATTATATTTAATAAAATATTATATTATTATAGAGAGATTATGCTATAATTATAACGCCACGAGGGGAGCGTGGGGACACCTGAGCATACACCGACCTGAAAATAATTCATTAAGTATGTCTCTACTACAGAGGTCCCACGACTCCCCACGGTCCCCACGCTTTTACATGGGTGTCTGTCCCTCCAAGAAAGTAGGCAGGTTTTGTCGCAGTTTAATCAATTGAAATAATGATAAATCGATATCATATTCTGCATAATTATATCGGGTAGTATTCCCTCCATGTTCTACATCTTACTTTTAGAATAGTTTACTTTGGGGCAGTATTCGATCTATTATCTCCTCTACTTTTTTGTCGTCTATTACTTTGTCTGTTAATTCATCTTTGTAGTTAGGGTAATATCTTTTCTGTATTTCCTGTATGCTATAAAAAAATTCCCAGAGATTATTTTTGTAATTAGGTCACGCAGTAGATTCCCAATAATTCTGTTCGTCTCTCAACGTACTGTTAACTGTTTTTCGGATTTGTCTAGTACGTAAATATTTGGCTATTATACGGATGCCAACCAAACCGGTAAATTCAAACGATAGGAATTTTCCAATATCGTAACTTGTTACAGCAGCGACTTATCCCTGTTATCTTACTCTTTTGCCCATTTTTACATCCAGCTTAGTAGATAGAAGACAGAATCAACTATCTCTTATTATTTAGCTGTTAATCTTTAATCTACCCGTGTAGTGATTTTATTGTATGTTTATCTTGTCTTTCTAAAATTTCGCTCACAAGTTCCTTTAGGCCTTTTAGCTAAGGTGGAGAACGTGGTTCACTATTATACATGTTACACATCATTGGTTAACTATACTAAAAGTGTATAATTAAATTAGTTCATAAGATCTAGACTGTGCCATAAACTTCACATAGAAAAAATCAGCTTTATATTTTCGGTGTCTTTTTTTATTTGCTTAATTGTGAGGCTTACCTGTTAGTCTGACTAGGCCATTCAAAGCTTACCAGTTTTGCCCCAAGCCACTTTGAGGGATATTTACTACGCTCTAATTGATAATTTATATCGCATTATTATTAATCTGTCTATCTAGCATAACACCTTTCATGCTATGTCTTTAACAGTTAATGGCGTCATCTTACCCGCAAGGTATTTCATTCTCAATGCCAAAAAGACACATGCAATTGCCATTACAAGCCCTAGTCCAAAAAGAATGTTAAATGTAAGAGGGCTTGGGTAATTACTCTCAACATTATCAACTGTAATAGGGATTGTAGCAGACGCTAAAATTACAGTTGTCATAACTGGTCCTATCGCACCTCCTATAATTCTCATCATATTTGTAGTGGCGGAGGAGATACCAGTATATTCTCTTGGTGTAAACGAAATGTTAGTGTTGTTTAGTGTGTTTGGTAAAAGTGCTCCAGCCGTACCGAAAATAAAGAGGCTAGCGTTGATGCCTTGCGATGAAGAGTGGAAAAACAAAAGTAACAAAAATGAAATGGCGGTAACTGCTATACCAGGTACCAATAACCTTAGATTAAGTCCTGTTCTTTTGACTACCATTATTCCAAAAACCGGTCCAAAGATCATCGCTGACAGTCCAAAGGCTAACTGTAGTAAACCGACGTGAATAGGATCCAGTCCTAGGCCAGATGGTGGCGGCGAGGACCCTAGTCGCGGTATGCCTGTGATAACAAAATACTGCAAAATACCGAACATCAGCATCATAATGTTTCCAGTAAAAATAACTGGATGAAAAACTAACTTCAAATTTACTAATGGAGACCTCACATGCTTTTCCACAATTATAAATATAATGAGAAAAACAACACCAATGACAAGAGGAACTAAAAACCCTATCAAATTGGTAGCTACTGATCCACTGACTGTGATTGCTGCCTATAAAACTGACCAGCGTCACAGCCATTGTTATAATACCGATAACATCAATACGCGGCTTTTTGCGCTGTTTCTTAGCATTAGCTTTCGTAAGGATTTCGCTTGGAACTTTTTTTGTCAAAGTAATCATGCTCGTGCTCATGTATCTTTTTATTCTCGTCTGAATGAATGAACTTCCAGCATACAAATAACAAAACTACCGCAATGGGAGCACAGAGATAGAAATTACCCTGCCATCCTGGGCCTGCAGCTACTACAGGTCCTAACACAGCCCCCAGTGCCATACCACCAGAATAGGCCGAGAGATATATGCTATACCCAATAGGGAATTTGCTCTTAGGGACCTGATCTCTTATTAATTTTGTTGAAATTGGGGTACTTGCCACTGCTATTCCCTGAAGCACTCTAAGTCCAAGAAGAACAAATATGTTAGGAGAAAATGGTGCCAAGATAGTTCCTATGGTAAAACAGATCATCATTATCATTAGCATTTTTTTGGCACCGAACAGATCCGATAATCTCCCCATAATCACAGTCATGACAGCTCCACAAACCATGTACGCTGTCATTACCCATGACGCTAGTGTGTCAGAAATCTGAAAATCTTGAGATATACTCGGAAGAGCCGGCGACATCGCAGTATTAAGATATAGAAATATCACAATCAGTACTAGATAATATTAGAATAGTTTTCCAAGCATTAAATGAGATTTGTTCAGGAGGGGAGGGCGCGATAGAAGCATTTGCAGACAATGAAATTGTCACGCACTGTTAGTGTTTGCATGTATTTAAAAATATATTATGTATTAACTTTGTTAACCCTAACGTAATCTCTATAGCAAGTCATACTCTAGATCTTGATTGATATTAAGCGGGCTAGAACAAAGCCAAGCTATAGTCCGTTATAGATTGTATCTTGTAGTTCCAGAAACTTCAGTTAGCATATGAACAACGTTTGTCCCCCTTTACAGTAAAAAAGAGCAATCTTTAAGTGCATCTCTTGACTTTAAAGTAGAATGTTCTTAGCCAACCCAAAGTAGAGGGTACTGAAATTATGTATTTGATTATTTATTTATTGATCTGACCAAGATCCACATCACTAAGATCCATAGTGTTGTTATATCCACTTTCTCTCAACTGCTTTATTGTATTGGATGAAAAGTTAAATATTTTATTCGATATAGTGTTCTCATCATTCTTGCGGTTTATTCGCACTACATTTCCTATTTCAAATTGTCCTACAAGAATATCCGAATACTTTCTAGGTATCATAGCTCGGCCATGGTTCATAGTTTTACTATTTAATAAATTATTTATGATATCATCTTTCGCCCCATGATCTTTTGCAATCTTGATTAATTCCCTTGCTAGGTCGACATAGTCTGATACGAGTAACAAGGCCTCTTGCTCTCGTTGTGTTCTGTCTGAAAAGGTTATATCATTATTTCTGTTTATCACACCATCATGGTCCCAAGGAATTGTATCTTGCTTAATCGGATGAACGTTGACTATGCCTATTTCTAACTTCGGAACAGTGTCTCTCAAACCCTTTACTTTAAGCCAATAAAGACGGTGTAGTCTAACGAGTTGTGTTAAAGGTGTGTTACTCATTATTCCCCCGTCCCAAAAGTAACGGATATTTTTCTCATAATTAGCTGTATTGCTATTGTAACTTTCGACCTCTAAAGGCGAATAACTATAATTAATAGGCACTGACGCACTTGCAATGACATGCTCTGAGGTAATTCCGTCGTTATACCTTATGATATGTTGATATCCCACTTCTTTCCCGTCTTGACTAACATATTTTCCGTATTCAGATTTTCTGGAACCATCTTCCGTTTCGTAACTATCAAATGCTACAGCAGCGCCTTCCGCCACATCAACGCTCATTAGGATGAGCCTTGGTTGGGGCAATGATGACTTCTCATCGTAACTTGTTGCTATTGGAAATTTTGCAAATCTCTCTAAGCTTTTCTTTAACGGTTTACTGTCAAAGTGATACCAAATATTTTGAGGATCAAAATACCTAGTGTCGACAAGTGGGAAGAAAGGGAAAAAGACCGTAGGTACTCCTATAATCGAAAATTGCTTTGCTGAATAATATCTTCTTGCAGCCTCCCCAGATGCGATATCAGGATGTACGTTATTATGTAAATAATCCCACCAAGCTGTAAAACCGGGAATCTGGTCTAACGGAGATTCCTTTGACAAATACTCCCAAAACTCATTTAGTCTTTCTGAGGAGCCTTCCCACGTATTATTTTCTACTACGTAACTTACAATTATAGCAGCATTTATCGCACCTATTGACGTTCCAGCCACAGTATTTAAAAATGGCTTACCTTTTTCTCCTTTTTCCTTGTCTTTTTTAGTGATCCTTTCATATACTGCTTGATAAGCCCCCGCTTCATATGCACCAAGTGAGCCTCCACCTTGTAAGACTAATGCTCGTTGGCTGTCAGGCATTTTCATATTAGCCAGATGAAAAAGACCTTATTATACTTTATATTTAACGAAACTGCACAGTTTGAAAAGATAGCAAGGAGATATGGTTAACAACTTTAATTTATACGAGTTTTAAATAAACATGCAATAAACTCAGACAATATTTTCTACTATTGCTTACAACAGCTGGCTTAAGTTTCTGATGCAAAAATCTTGTTTTTCTAATAAAACGACAAATCTGATAGCAATGTATTTCAATACATACGAAGCCCATAATTGCTGCAAAATTTTGGTTTATTATAAGAAACATGACTACATCTCGGAACACTTGAATGAGATCTTGGACTCCTCCAGTAAAGTATGACGCAATTCTTTCATCATTATAATAAGCCTGTCAAAATCATCTTCAGTCAACATTTCTACTCCATCGATTTTATTTTTATTATCTATCTTGCTCTCCTGATCTAATGGACTAGCCTTAGCGTCAGATTTTGACTTTAACCTTGACTCTCTTCGCTGCAGTCTTTTCTGCGCAAGATTGGTTACCAAGAGCGCAAAGATACCAATTCCTGATAACATCATAAATATCGCTATTATCCCTCCGATTACCGTAACTGGATAATAATCACCATATCCTACAGTTGCGAGTGTAACTACAGCCCACCAAATGGCGTCATCTAACTTGGTTATATTTGCACCTGGGTGGGCATGTTATACTAAATATACACCGATACCCCCAAAAATTATAATCGACGCGGCGAGAATTGCCAAAAAACAATATTAAAGTCTGTTTTTGATAGTGTATAGAAATTGCTAGTTGCCATATGAAGCATTTCTTACGTTATAGTAGTATATAATATCCTAATGGAAAAGATCTCGCCCATGTTATCCTATCGTAGCTAAAAAGCGGGGATACTATTACTGTAAACTACGTCCTTACATAAAGAAGGCACATTTGGAATCAAAAGAACATCATATAAAGTACAAAGATCCGAAACGGGCATAAATCAGACTTATTCAAATTGTCCAAACTTGCTCATAATTAGTTTAGCCTATCAATAGGATCAATTATCAGGACTTGTGAACTTACAGAGTTGCCTATTCTTAAACTTATATCTATAGATAGTAGCAATTAGTAGATGTGAATTAACAGACTAATTCCGTTAACATGTAATAAGTTTAACGCATCGGACAACATCGGACTTTTTAACCTATCCCCAATAATTATATCGTGTACGATGCGTTATGAATAGATAGGAGTCGTGCCAGGTTATTAATATTATCAAAAATGCTGCGTCCTATGTGTAGACCGACGTCCAGGATGTGATAAAATTTTTTAATGCTGATGGGGCACTCACACCAAATGCCATATTGGATGGATATACTATTTCTGAAATATCGCAATTACTCACAATTCGCGCTCTTTGTATCAAAGCCTGGCTGAAAGCCGGTAATTGTGTCTATACCTGCACCTCAGTTAAACTGATCACTTCCTGGACCACCAGTAAGTACATTATTACCATCGTTACCATATACTTGGTCATTGCCGGAATCTCCTTTAATGATGTCATTTCCTGCATTGCCATTTATAGAAAATTTCGAATTAGATTTGTATTGATCACTGGTTTTGGTAATAATATACATGACTGATGTGTGTATCACGATACTTATCCTTTTCAAGCGCATAATCATGGTACTTTATTCGGTAGGACCAGAATAACAAGTCGCCGAAATGGATCGCTCACTATTTGTGTGCCCTTTTACT
>CAVXZB010000065.1:0-17845 GCA_963765895.1 uncultured Nitrososphaeraceae archaeon
ATAGTGATAGATTATTTATTTCCCTACTCCAAAATAAAAAGTCTTTTTAGTATTATCTTTATTTTTATTACTCGTTACTGTAATAGGTCTAAATTAATTCAAAGCAGAAGTATGAAACTGTAAAATACTTTTTTACACTAGATAATGAATAATGAGAAAAACAACCACATTAGTAATTGTCATAACACTTGCTCTTGGTATTATGCTGACATCCTCTGCTGTTTTGTCTGGAGCTTCAGTTGTAGTGTTTGCACAAAAGAACCAAACAAAAACAAATGTAACACCAGCCGGCAAACAGGCAACAAAAATAATCAATCAAACAAGCATACCTGCTAATAAAACCACTACAACAATTCAAAAAAAGACGGAACCTGTTGGAAAGGTACCTCTTCCTAGCAATCAAACAAAGTTATCACCCCCAGGCAGTCAAGCAAAATTACCTCCCGTGAGCAATAAAACAACTACTACTCCGACTGGAAAAGCAACAACCACGATAGTCAATAAAACAAGTACTCCAATTAATGTGACTTCAACTAATGCAAGTACCGCAGCTAAACAACCACCAACATCACAGCCTGCAGGAAACCAAACCGCAGCTAAACAAAGCACCAATAATCAAACAGCAGCTAAACAACAACAACAACAATCAGCTAAGCCAAAATCAGCTGATAACAGCTCCGCAAATCCACTAGCCAAAGTTCCAGTAATAGGAAAGATATTTGGTGGTAAATAATACCAATACAATAAGTTGCATTATGGTCGGATGAGTGGGAGCCACAAAGTTCCCTCCTGTTTACCTTCTCCTTAATTGACAAGGTGAACATATTTTTTATTTATCATGATTAATTAATCAGCTTTATAATTGTGGGCTAATTTCACAAATTTAGGCTTTAATTCATCTAATCAGTCACAGTTAGTAAATTAAATAGAAAGAAAATATATCCAATGTCAAATCTAAAAATAAACAAACAAAAAGATAACCGGTTTTAGTAGGACCAACAGTTTCCTGTGCCATACTACTTCTATCTTTTTCTATTGACTTCCGATAATGTCTATTGGTTATGATAATCGAAAAACCAATATTTATTTTTGTCAGCTATTGGATAGGAGGTTATGATCTAATGATGCAGCGCTAATTAGTGAATCATAAAAGACTAATCTTGTCGCTACTGCTTTTCACTTTTCACTTCTTCTATTACTTCCTCCCCATTGGCGTTTATAACACTGACTTTTTCACTTATTAGCTGTTCAGTAATTGTTTTAGTCTCAGTAACAGGTTTCTTCTTTATTATTATTTCCTCTTTTACAAATGACTTCTTTGAAACTACTACATCTTCTTTTTTTAATGGAATACTAATTTCTATTTTAGATTGAGCCATTTCTTTAGAAGGTGATGGGGAGGACTGTGTTGCTGACTGTGATGCCATCGTTATTGATGATGTGTTGTCGTCTACCGGTCTCTTTTCAATAATTAATTCCTCATGGGTTAATTCTACTTCAACTGACTTTGTTTCCTTTACTGGTTTCTTTATTACTTTTGCTTCCACTATGGTTTCTTTTTTAGATATCTCTAGCCTTTCCTCAATGACAGGAATAGGACGTTCATGGTCTTGTATTTGAAACTCTGATTTTTCTTTTCCTTCTGATGCTGATAATGTGGATTTGTCAATAACAAATCTCTTTTTTGCTTCTTCCTCTGTGATATCAAAAAGTAATATGCGACCATTATATCCGTGCGGAATAGACTTGGGAAGATAGAATTTTTCTTTGTTTAAAGTACCTCTTTGTGTAAGAACATAATTTTCATTTACCTCCTGTACCTCTCCGAAGTCTGCATCATTAAGACCTTTAACTTCTTTCTTTATAACTTCATTCCAATCTGTAACAGGACCAAATGTACTTGTTTCCATTATCGAAGTAACATCATACTATATTATCTTACATACAATATAACACTTGATAATTCTTCATTTGCTGTGGTGAATACCTTGTTTTGTTTTGGTACATATCACTTGATTTTCGTAGCTCTGTGATCATATATCTGAATGTTCTTACAATATTATTTCTGAAGATGCAGCTGGATTCAATATCTTTTTAATATCATTATCTATGGTATACTGATCATTCTTCCTTCTTATTCTATATGAAAATATGCCGTAGAACAAGTAACAATGGAAGAATAAAGGTAATAAAATATGCAATATTTAGAAGCCTTGTTTCAACTGTTATAACTATTATTGTCGCTAATATAATAGGTTGTTCATGAAAAATGGGTGACAGCAACAAAACAATAGATCAGCATCAAGATATTGAGGGAAAGCAGACGCAACAACAAATCGTTCCAGTATTGAAACAGGATTATTCAATTTCAAAAGAGACTAGTATTAAGGAGGCAAAAATAGAAAAAAGATTAGTCACTAAAGTAAAAACCGTTAGAGTACCCCTTGTCTACGAAGAACTATATATTAACGACAAGAAGCTCAAATCAGTGAAAGAATTTCAGATATTCTCTGCGTTTAAAGATAAAATTACTAGTATAGCTAATATGGGTAATACTAGCACTGCATCAGTAGAACAATCTATACAAAAGGAGAATATTATCGAAAATAGGGGTGAATTAATACCTCTGTTTCCTTCTTCTCCTTCTCCTTCTTCTTCTGATGAAGATTCGGAAATCCACAGAGAAAAAGAAAGAATAATACCCCTTTACGAAGAGCAGTTTGAGATTATCAAGAAAAGAGTCAAGGTAGTCGAAATAGTAATTACAAAACGAAGAATTACTGAAAAGAAGAAAGTCGATATTGATATCAGTACAGAAGAAGTAACATTGGAATATCCGGATGGAAGGTCAGAGAGATTATCATAATAATCATACTAAGTGTATTTGTTGCATCATCATGAATTTAGCTCGGTCCCTCACAAATCAGGAACTATAAAAGTGTCACAGGGTATATGAATAGAAAAGGATTGAGAATTGCAAGAGTTCTTCCCTTTGCTTCCTTGTTTATCCCTTTTTTGGCTTTCATGGTATCTTGTTTGGTGATAATCTGAATCCTAGGTCCTAGATACTCTTAGGCCAAAGTAATCATTCTAGACAATAATAAAATAAGGAAAACAGCTTAGCTACAAATTTTCTGAATAAAGTCCTATATATAACCTTCATCTACACAAGATTGAAGGTCAAAAGATCTTGAAAGTCTCTTCACGCCTGAATGCTGTTACTGTATTACTGCTTGATGATGAATTTGATCTTGTAACAATTTTAAAGCAGGGATTAGAAAGGCGTGGCTTTCAGGTGTTTTCTTTTACAGATCCTTTTTTAGCATTAGAACATTTTAAAATAAATGCTGTCAATTATAATCTAGTTATTTCCGATCTAAGAATGCCAGGAATGAATGGATTTGAATTCTTAACAAAAGTCAAGGAAATTAGATCAGATATCAAGATTTTTCTGATGACTGCTTTTGAAGTAAATGATTTGGAATTGTCAGTCGCTATATCGCCATTTAAAATAGAAGAATTTATTTTAAAGCCATTTTCGATTCAAAACCTAAATATGATTATAGATAAACATGTATCATTAAAAAGTCATAGCGGAGATTGCTAGTAGCAAATAGAAATTTATAAAGAATAATAATTTAATCATAATCCTAGCTCTAGCCCTGTTATTATAAATCTAGTCAATTTAAGTTCCTCCTGTGATGAAGAATTGTCCTTTTTAAGAACAAAATGAATACCAGTTTAGAGTTTATTCTAAAAGTCTATGTAAGATTTTAATAAGATTTTAGGTAGGTATTACGAACTTTTGACAAGCAAAAGCATACCTATTTTATCAAGTACAGTCTCTGCACCGACTGGTTTTATTAGAAAATCATCTGCACCATATTCTAGAATAATATTTCTTGCACTTGCATCATTTGCAACAACTAATATCTTGATGTTATGGTCAATTTGCTTAAGTTTAGATATTAGCATTGCGCCTCTATCTGCTGCTATTGTACCATTAATATACACTACGTCCACTTTACCATACAGCTCATTCATCTGTGCCAAACATTTTCTACGCTCAAGGCCACATAAGTCTCGTATCCATTTAGTCTACAAACTGCTGTAATAAGTGAATTTACTTCTCTATCATCCTCCACAATTATTATCTTTGGCGCTTGAATTGCCATATTGAATATTAGTCATATCATCTATTATTATAGGATTATCTTGTCTTCTGGCCATCTATTTATAAACGTAATAATTTTAATCCAATATTGGTGGTTGGCAAAGGAGTATTGTTTACATGTACTATCCTATATCATATCATCAACAACTTTTTAGTCATCTATTACAGGAAAGCACTTTATTTTCAGATGATGTGCTTGTAATAAATGAATCTTCTCTTCTTCTACAAATCTATTAAAATCTTGTTTATGATAGCTCCAGAGTCTTTTAGCTTGATATCGAACTTTGACCCTAATGATCTCTCAAATTCTATTACTACATTCTTTTTATTGTTCTGATGATGATGATGGAAAGACACACCCATATCTGCAATCACAGATAATCCATTTTTACCTCGCTTCTCTTATTGTTTATCAAGTATTCTAAGAAAGAATAGAAAGTCTTCTGTAGAGCCAAAATATGTCCTTGTAATATCTTGTATAATCATTAAGGCCTTTTCTTTTTCATACTTTTCTATATCAATACCTATTTCTTTCAAGGTTTGTCTAACGTTATCAATCGTTTCATAATATGTAAGTAACAAAACTATTTCATTATTTTCAAGTGCAGTTTTGCAATAATGAGAATAGATTTCTCTAAATGAATCCATGTTGGGATATATTAGGATAATATGTTCTCCATGGTCTATTTTGTTTAATTTTCCTGTAATTTCCGACCAAGTACCGGTTATCTCGTTATTATCTGTCGAGATCGTCATCCTAATTAGAAAAGTACACTATATTAATTAATAATTGTTAAGTGGATACATTGTCAATATTGAATCGGAGTCTACCCCCTACTGCCTAGTTTAATCATGTTAAACGTTGAAAAAACAATAAAAATGACGCATCACAGTACCAAACCGAAGTTGCCATTCCCAACAGTCATTATTGGATAAGGTTAACAGCAATAATTTGTTCTATCTCATAGATCTTCTTAGCGTCTGATTGATTGCAATTCTGACTGAAAATATGCCTACAAAAAATAAAGTTATTGATGCTAGATGCGCTAGTTGATGGTATAGTAGGAATTCCGATAAGGTTAGAAGTAAACAAACTCATTTTCAATATTGCATTTGCTGACTCCAGCTCCAAAGCTAATTGCAATCCTCTAATAGGGTTCTCTTTTGTAATTCTTCTCTTAAAGAAATGACTGTTATTATTTTGCGTATCAGTACTTTTGATTAATGATGGTATAGTTGTAAGAACAGAAACTATAACTACAGTAATTGCAAATATGTCGATAGCTAAAGTAATTATTGAAATAATGAGAGTATTAAAAAACATAAATGAGAATATAGGAATGAAATTAAGATTATCCAGAATTATTAAGCCGGTTATTATTGTTCTCTCTCAGATGCAGAGCTCTTTGAGTTAGCACGATTATGACTTGATTTATCTTCTCCTCCTCCTCCTCCTCCTTCTTGTCTGTTTTTTTATATAGCTGAAGATTGTTGTCTTTCTTCCTGCAATTGGTTGCTTACTACTTTCTAACAGATCAACATTATGTCTACTAATCTCCTTTGATAATGACCAGCTAAGAACTATTATCTATTGATAAGAAATATTCGTGTTCTGATAGAGTGTATGACATCTCCAATATATCATTCTTTATTTATATTCCAAGAATACCACACGGTCTAACTCCTCTAAAGAAGGAGCACCGTAGTCATGTACACTTATATACAAATAATCAATTTTTTTGTCGTCAGCACCAGTGTTTGTCCCATTGTTATAGTTAAGCCATTCTTGCGACAAGGGCTTTTCTTTTATGGTAACAATAGTTCTGATACCTTGTGTATTAATTAACCATCTTGCTTCTTTTTTTGGACATTGGCACTCCAGCTAATTTCCTTCAATAATCCAATTAAGGTTAGTAGGTCTGCCTGTTATAAGGCCGTACAACCACCGGTAAATATCACTAATTTTTGCCATAAAATATTCTTAAGCAAGTACTACGATTATGGAAAATCATGATCAAACTGCAGTATACGTCGCTATTCAAGGGCTGCAATCAACAAATAAGATAAAATTTGAAAGTTGCTTCCCTTGTTATTATTCTTCCTCTTCTTCTCTAGCAGTACCTTTTACCCTAACTTCTTCGCTTGTTACTTGATCACTTACTGTCTTAGTCTCTGTCACTGGTTTTTTCTTGACAGCTACCTCCTCCTTTACATATGGCTCCTTTGTTACCTGCACTTGTTCATGCTTTAACGGAACTCTGATTTCTTGTTCAGATTCTACAGGTCTATCTGTTGCTGCTGTTGCAGATGTACTTGTTCCGCTAACGGGTCTTCTTTCCACAGAGATTTCTTCATGTGTAACTGGCACTTCAACAGTCTTTGTCTCAGTAACAGGTGTTTTTGTAATTGTTGCTTCCCGTGTAGATTGACTTTTTGATACTCCTAGTCTCTCTTCTGTCACTGGAACAGTTGTTTCTTCTACTTTAGTTCTATCAGTACTGGTATTTTGTGTTTTACTTGTAAGTGATGATGGTGGATATTCTCCCATATATTTTGATTTTACCTCTTCTTCAGAAATCCTAAATCGCAATGTGTCGCCGTCATAACTCTCTACCTGGTCTTTTGGTATGTAGAACTTCTCCTTGTTTACCAGTCCTCTCTTTACCAAGACATAATTTGGACCAACCTCTTGTACTTCTCCTAAATCTTCGTCTCCACTACCTCGTGCTTCTTTTTTAATTACATCATTCCAGTCTATGTTACTGTTTGCTGTAACCACTACTTTGATAGATATTAATACTTTATAATAGTTATAGAAATTTTTCGTAGGATGTGAAATACTAATTAAATATTGTATGAATAGTATTTAGTTCAATTGTATGGAGGCAAATTGCTTATTTTAATATAAACTAGAAAATAACAATAATCGATGGACATATTAGGAAGCGATTCCGCACGGTTTTCTCAAACAAAAAATTCAAGATCATGACAATATTTCGGAAATTTGCATATTATAATCTTAACAAAAATAGATTTTATATGCCTACCTTAATATCCTATAGGATGTATATTATAAATAATGAGCAACATTGCCAAGAAGGTTAAAGACAAAATTGTAGATGTTAAAGATAAGGCTGTAGGATCCGATGATAAAGAGAAACAAACTGGTTACACTAGTTCAACAGAAAGTGATCCAACCAGAGAATATGAAGCAAATGAACCAATGTCGCCAGCCAAGATAAAAGAACACGAACCCACTGCGGTAAGAAGACAAGACAATACCTCAAGTTCTAGTTCGTCGTCGGGGCAAGATCCAAAAGAAAGACTAAGGAGAAGTGGAATGACAGAAGGAACAGCTGGTTCTACCGAAACTGGTGACGAGTATGAGCAAGGAGCATCAGGGACAAACAAATTAGAGTAACTATGATTAGCCAACAATGTCATCTCGAGAGAATGAGATAATTTTTACTTTGTTTTCTATTGTTTTATTTATTTTAGATCTCTGATATTCTTGTAATTTTCTATAATCCTTATTCTTTCCTCAACGCCGGGGCTATATTCACCTTTCTGGCCTGAAGGCGAGCTCTTAAAGGACTCTAATCCCTTTGTATATTCATCTCCTCTAGGTGATTCATCTCCATATACATGCTTTGAATGAACTTCTTCCTCATTTATCAAAAGCCACAGATGCTTTCCATCATATGCATCAGCAGTATACTTTGGAATCCAGAACTTGTCTTTCTTTATTGAACCCTTCTCTAAACGAATATAGTTATCAGATATATCTTTTATTTCTCCAATATCTTTTCCGTCATTTGTTATCACTTTTTTACCTTTAAGCATGCTCCATAAAATAGTAGGACCTATCCTATTGTTGTCAGGTTCATTAGAGGACATGTAATGCACATATCGTCAGAACCTGGTTAATGAATGTTCCATCTATAATAAATTAAGTCACATGGGATGGTAGAAATGTGGAAGCATTATTTTGTCATCTGCTAGATAAACCTTACTAATAGATTTTATATTGTAGTCTATTTTGAGTATAGGATATAATAATTGATAAGAGCAACCAAAAATGAATTCAGGATAATACAAATTATAGGTCTGCCAGTGTTGATTACAGTAATATTGCTGTTTGCAGTAAGTTATCCAGCAGCGTTAGCTCAAAATCTATCCTCTATGAATAATTATAGCAATAATAGTAGTAATACTGCTACTCCAAACTCATCAGCTAAGACAGTAGTAATTCCACAAGGTAATAAAGCACCAATAACAACAGCAAATTCTGCTGCCACGGGCAAGAGTAATAACGTACAGGCCGGTAGCAATCGAACTGGCTTTGCTAATATTTCTAACCTGGTGATCAAAGATAAGACATTCCCAATTAAATATAATATAACAAATGGAAAACTTTTAGGAATTATTGGTGATAAAGATAAGACGACTCTGGTTCTTTTACTTGGTTCCAGCTTGGACAATGGTAAATTAACAGTTGAACTCCCAAGAAATGTATTAGATGCAAAAAGTCAAGGAAATACGGACGCCAAATACAATATCAAGATTGATAACAAGGATGTGGATTATAAAGAAGTTGGTACTAACCTCAATGCTAGAATATTACAAACTGACTTTGGTAAAAATGATAGGATGATAGAAATAACAGGTACCGAGATGACATCTTAACCACACAGTACAATACAACACTTATCTGCCTGTAAGTTCAATATGATACTTTGATTCTAGAAATTGCAACGTTTCTGAAAAATGGTCTAGTCTTAATTGAATTTAATTGAATTGCTCAGTAATTTAACTTGAGCTAATGATATATACCACATTGTATGGCTTACATTGAACCAGTTATGTAGTTGTGCAATCCGGCATTATGCTGCAATCCAAAAAAAAGATCAGATTAGAGTTTATTAGCCCATTTTTGATATGTTGATATACTTAAGTAGTTTTAAGTGTACTTAATTGTAAGAAATGAAATTTAACTTCTTTCGTAAGAATTTTAAATGTATCTCATGTGGAGAAAAATTCAGGACCGAAGAAGATCTCAAACAGCATAATCAAATAGAACACAGAAAATAACGGTAGAAGGTTTCGCTCTTATCCTATTTCTCATATCTATATGAATATAGGAAGATATGTAAACTGGACTAACAGAAGTCGGCGATATATATTTACTTTATCTTCATTTGGAATTAGGTGAATTTTCATTTTGTAGTTCAAATAATGAACAAGTATTGAGGAATATGTAATTGTTAACTACAATGGTAAGCCTTATTAGTTATCTAAAATGTCGATGAATAAAGATTATGAAATGACCGGTACTACTTCAGATATTATCAAAGGAATTGATAAAATAGAACATGGGGAACACGTCGTCCTTATCTACCCTAATCTCTACACACTAAGAGAAATCTATTCACATTATTGTAATATAGCATTAAAAAATAATGAATTAGTATTGATACTCGCCTACTATCAGACAGCAGAGTGTATCAGGCTAACTTTGAAAGAGCTCGATATTGACGTGGAAAAGTATGAAAAGGAAAATGACCTGATAATAATACAGGATAGCATCGAGACACACTCTGGTTATACAGAGGATTTCTTGTCTTTACTAAAAACTCTTGATAAACAACAAGAGAAACGAGGTAAAAAAGGGTTGTCTGTGATTGCAGATATGGGTGTTTTCTTTCATTTTCAATATAATAAAGATGTTTTAATAGATTTTGAATCATCATTACCAAAGTTTGATATGAATGTGAAAAGAATTTGTATCTACCATGCTGGAGATTTTGAGAGATTTGAACAGTATGAAAAAGATAATTTGATAAAGTCACATCATCGACGAATAAAAGTGCTGCCTAAAGTTGTTGGTAAAGATAAGCCTACTACCTCAATTTTATCTTGATATTAACGTGTCACTAGGCAACTATGATTGTAATTCAACGTGATATTTTAATTAGGAGCTAGTTGTTAATTTTGTTTGGTATATAGGGGTTCTGACTGATCCCTACTCATGAATGATTATCAACTTTTGATAAGCCTGGAATTTTATTTAGCCAATCTAATAATATATGAGGAATAGCTCTATCCACACTATTGAGACCTAATTCCTGGGCCGTCGAGCTGAGTAGGAATATTTCTACCTTGTTTATAATATAGACTGGAACCTTTATTTCAACTGGTTCGTCCATTGGTTTAGAGTTATCTTCTTCTGACATGACTAGAAAGAGAGTATGGAGAAACTCCTATTTCTATAGTTGTCATTATAAATTCTCTTCCGATAGTCTAAACCATCATTGCCTTTTTTAAGCAATTATCAAGTAAGCAATGCAAAGTTACTTTGTATGATCCATGTCCTTGGGCTGGTTCAATGCTAAGACTCGACGTTGTTATAGCCTATTGTTATTAGGCATATGATTCCAAATATTGGTGGTGGTAGCTGAATCTATTTTCAATGGATTGTAAAATTGGCTATGTAAGTATCGACTACCTTGAATCCCACTTATCAATATAAGGAAAGGACTAAGGGTTGTATGAAATATCATATGGATTGGGCATGTAGCAATTGTTGTCGTAGCAATGGGTATGATCACTACTATATTAGTATCCCGCAGTACCTGTTATCTATGCGTAAAATATAACTATACACCAGTAACAAACTATACTTCTATAACGATGCCGTCAATAGCAGGACTGAATGCAACTACAATTATTAATGCTATAAATGCTAATTAAACTAATCTATGGCTAGAAATCGTATACCACAACGAAACCTAGCAAATAGCCCCAGAAATAAATTTGTAAGGCAATATGTATTACTGACGAATAATAATATGGAACTACCAAGCTAGGTATTAACCATATGGCATAGCTAGTTCCTTGGTGGATACTCCAATTTTAGCAGTCACTACTGCTAAATAGTCGGTATCTCTATATTCTTTGTGAGAAAATTAGGATTAGTAATAGCATTGGCAGTCGCAGCGTCAATTGTGGGTACATGTGTCCTTATCAACTGTAAAAAGAAACGTAGTAATGCCTTAGCCGATACTGATCTTGATCTGTCTATGTCTGGTTAGTATTAGCATCGACTGCTGATTCAATATCTTCAGTTAGACTCAGTCAGTAAGTATCATGTTGTCTTAGTTTTTGCGATATTGTTATAAACTGCTGACTGGGTATCTGCGGACAATAGATTGTTTTCATAAGTAAAGATAAATTATTAGTTTAAAGTCTGTTAGAATAGATAATGTCGGCCGATGGATGTAACCATTACACAACCAATAAAATAATGAAGTCTGATTACAGTCGGAATTGTCAGTTGGCCAGAACTATATTGGTAATGGTCGGGATCATTTACGAGTATGTCGATTACGCAACATCATTTATGAAAAATTGGTAGTCACAAACTATTCAATGAACTGAACTATGTCGGCTGATATGTCTTCTTGCGAGCAGGAATAGTTCAGTCGCAATGGTGATATATATTGTCCTGCCTGGCAGCCTTAATTAGGCAGAATGTATATAGATAATTGCTGTTCGAAGCTTCATGCGATCGACTGAATCTAGTTAGTATGTCATAGATTGGCAATCACTATCCTCTAGGACGCTGGATTCGGTTTGCGATCGTTTGGTTCACTCTATCTGGTATTAATTAAAAATATGATGCACAAATCTCTGCTTGTTGCGGGTTTTAACAGTCAATTAACTTGAGACAAACATTAGCTCAATTGAAAACTGAGGATATGAAGTGAATATAAAGTCATTATATAGTTTTGAGTACCTGTACTGTAATACTTATGCTCATAAACAAATCAGGCAATCTAGAGTATTTCTCTAATCTGTATCAAGATGCACATTCAATATCTGCTTTGTCCATTGAGATAAACGCATTGGTATGGATACACGGGGGTGAGTCATTATTGTAGGCACAGTAAATGAGCTTGAATCACTTGGTATTAGCGTAAAGAAAATGAACGAGCTAAATGACGATTATGAGCTCGAGAACCTGATTGAGAATATAAAACAAACATGGATTCAAGATTATAAAACTTGTTATAATGATAAATAGGCGATTTCGAACGTCAGACAACATCTTTTAATTTTGTGTCATATAACAATTCTTCATGATACCGTATTTCTCTAACATCAAAATACTCAAGTCGTAATGTGAAACTACCAGAGTAACTCGTATTTCATACATTCCTATGGAAGGTCGTCATACTATTATCGGACATGAAAATTTTACAATTAACACTTTATTTATTTAAATAATACACTATACAACGGTTGTATTTGATACGCAGTCATATTCTCAGACTCTACAATCAGACTCGCTCAGATGAGACGGAATAGATGGGTTTTCGACCGCTCATAGCAAAAATGTTGGAATTAGGGATTAGTAGAGATCTCTTGTTGTCGAAAATAGATTCTGCTAAGCCTGTTATCTTATAGTATTAAATCCCATGTGGTTTATCTTTTACTATTATAAAATGGCAGCTGATAAGGATAATAATAATAATAGTAATACTGTCGCTACTATAAACTGGTATGATATAATAAATCAAGATACTAGAAGTATAGATGATGCAGATCTAGGCAAGGTCAAGGGACTATATGAACCACTTATAGTTATTGAGAAGGGTACAATAAATAAAGAAAAACTCTATATTCCAAAATCTGTTATTGAAAAATATTCAGCCAATATTTTGTACCTCGGTATAACAGAACAGGAAGCAAAGGATATCTACACACGAGAATCGCCCCCATCAGCAGATGAGATCAAGCAGATAGAGACAATTACAGAAAATAGAATTCTGGCATCTAGGAGAAATAATATAGAAACTACAGAACAACGAGAAGATGGAGATGTAAAAAAACAACGACAACAGCCAAAAAGTGAAGAGGAAGAAATCATTAAAAAGCTAAAATATGCAGCAACTGAACTTAAAGACTTACTAATTTCAGGAGCTAATGTAGCAAAAGAAAAGATCAAGGAAGGAAAAGATATTACACAAGAAAAGATAAAAGAACAACGAGAAGCGGCAGAGGAAAGAAAAGCTGAAAATGATGCAAAAAAGATATCTAAAATGGGAGATTTAGCATTACAGTTTTCAACTTCTTTTGATGATATTTTATCAGAGATTTCATTAACCAGAACATATGCAGAACAAGAACAGATCTATAAAGGCTTCATAAGGTTAATACAAATGCAACGTAAACTTCTTGTCGCAAGAAAAGAGTTAGCTACCAAGTTAAAAGATTCGGTAGATAAACCAATCCTCATCATCAAGAATAATAACGATATAAAACAGCCAGAATTAACACAAGACACCAAAATCAACTGAACAAGGCATCTGAACTGCCCATGCCACAACCACAACTACCTAAAACAATTAGTACTGCTGAAGAAGAAGAAGAAGAAGAAGAAAAAATAAAATCAAAACCTCGGATAAAAATGGTCACCAAGAAAGATTCTGATATTGAAGTAACACGTGATGAGGAATTGCCAGCAATGTCATCATCATCATCATTGTCGTCAAATGCAGCTGCTGAATCACCTTCTACAGAGATTCCATCTAGCGAATTCAATTCTAAAAGAGAAGGAAAAGAAGGAATGGCTATAGAAAAGAGAAAATTAGCTAATGAAAAAAGGAGTAGCAGGAATAAGAGTAACTGAGCAGTACACTAAGAATGTAGTATACTTGGCTTTAGTAGATCGTGTGTCCGTAGTTATCCTTGTACATATGTGTTATTTTGAAATATTCTTAAGTCTTTTTGCAATTCTTAGTTTAGAATCAATCACATTTACCTGTTCTTCTAACAGTTTCTTGTAACCTGCGAGCAACTTCTCCTGAGTTTTATAATCTTCTCTTGCTATTTCAAACATTATTTTTTCATATACTAAAACTACATTATCTGCATGTATTCCAAGAGCCTGAATGTCTCTTGCGTTCGTCTGTGTACCCATGTCAATTGTTTCAATAGATTTATCCTTAAGTTCCTTCGTTCTCTCTTCTGTCTTCGTCACTGCTTTTTTGCCTAAAGACTTTATCATCTCTATGAATGATTGCCCTGCTTTTTTAGCTTTGGCAGCAGCAACTGATTGTTCTCCTTCTCCTTTTTCTTTATTTTGTTCTCCGGCTGAGGAATTCTCTATTTGATTATTTTCTTTATATTCAACCTCTGATGGCTTTACAACTACTACTTTTCTTTCTTCAGCTGGTTTTTTTGCAGTCAACTCACTGTCTTTCTCTATCAGTGCTTCAGATGGATATGTAGTAGTAGATTCTTGAGAATTTGATAATTCTGGATCTTCCTTGTTCTTCTCATTGCTCATAATGTACATAAAGGTCTTTATACTTAATAAAAAATTTGAAGCCTATGAAAAATATGGTAGACAAGTATTAGTTATAACTGAAACTATTATTAATATATCAGTTTATGGATGAATGCAAGGCACTCACTAACAAAATATTAGCCTGAATTAACGAATCCAAGCTAACAATAAATCATTATTATCTAATCTTATCAAATAAATATGATGATATTATAGTATGTTTTTTTAAAACCGTTCCTAGAACAAGGCCATGAAAACTCAAATAGACAACAAATCCTCAAGTAAGAACAAAGAAGCTTTTAAACTAGGCTCTTCAATTGCCAAATTGATAACATCTTCTTGGAATTCTCAGGAAAAACTAGAGAAAGTCTACATTTTTAACTGAAGAATTCATCATAGTGTGGTTGAGGCTTTGTTAGGTTTAAGGAGTCTTTTCAGAAAATCACAACCTATACCTTCTGAAATATTATCAGGATTAGGGAAGCTGTAACTCAAGATGATTATGCCGATAGAGACTCAATTCGTCTTCAATAAAGCCTACAGATAATGTTGGTTATAATGGTAGTTTAGTATCACACACATCCTCGTTATCATCTTCTACATCGACTAAGAGCAATCCATCGAATACAGATCGCACTATTGGCTATCAATTGAACGAAAAGGCTAATAACACATCAACTATTAGGAAAACAAAAAAATCATCGCCAAGTTACCAGAATATGAAAGAGCAGATCGTCTATTTATTGTTCACGTTAAATAGGCGAATATCATCGGTTATTTTCTACTTAAGTAGCAACATTTTGACTGAACGCTATCAACAGTCAACGTTAGAAGAATTCAGAACTATTGACGTAGACAAATCAAAACATACTCTCACGGTCAGCTATTATGTAAAGTGGGAGGGCGTTCTCTTGTTATGATCAGGAATACAAACTGGTAATGGCGGATGACTTGGGTGGAATACAAACAATGAATAACCATGCAGCTGAAGATGTGGTAATCAAGATGGAACAGGCAGATGTTAACGATAATGTTATAACTACCGCGACTTCTAATCCAAACTATGTAACAGAGGATCAGCCTCTGATAACAAGAATCGATGATGGTGCGGTCACACCCACTGAACAACAGGTATCAGAAGCACATAAGAAGGCTGAAGCTGCAATCAAACCAAAGACTGGTAGGCCTAAGCGCAAGTCCAAACCGAGGCGTAAGAAAACATGAAGGTCTATGTTGTATACGTAGGTCAAAATCCTAATACATCTAGCTATGAATACGCCGTATTCGACTCAAAAGAGAAAGCGAATGAATATTGTAAGATGGAAAAGATGGAAGAGTTTATGATAACAGAGTGTGAAGTCCAATAAATAATTTTATTCTAGTATGTCATTACTTGGTAACACAATATCTTCTGAATGCAGCCCGAACAAGATTCTGCGACTTAACCTAAATTCTAGTTTATAAGTCCAATGATTGTCTGCACTATTTTATGAGGGATAAAGACATAATGAGAAGGAACGAAGCTAGTCATAAGTTGTTAGGTCGGAGTCAGTTGTATCATTCCACTCAGTGTAATAGCCGGATTCTAGCCTGGCGAAGATTATTTATTCTATACCTGAGATATGTAATACGTGACCTTGATCTCATCTTTGTATCATTAATGGTTGTCGATCTGACTTAACCCATCTCCTCAATACTTCACAAAGACTGAGTCATCAATACCATTTTTAGCTCTTGTTATTAATGATAGAGTTCAGATATTTTTAGATCTGTCGGATCCTATGGTTTGTCATCAGTAGTTGTCGTTGATAGGTCCTCCTGCGGCAATAACATACTAAGATGTCTGGCAACAGCTATTTTTGCTTTATATTTCATTATTTATCTTATCGATAAGAGCCGAACAATGGTCAGTAAGGTTGTGACCAATACCCCTACATCATGAAAGGAATAGGTTTGATTTGATTTGATTTGATTTGATTTGATCATAAGAACATGGATTCTAAGCCATATTGGCCAGAGCTACTAGCTAATCACTTCTACTTATATCGCAATCGGGATCAGACTAACCAAACGATTAGAAATTAAAAGCCAGTCAACAGTCGCTGTGATTTCCATCAACCTGACTTAATCCGACTATGGAAAGCCACGATTGCAGGGGTCTAGCAACAAGAATATATTGGTTAGTCATAAATATTATTTGCAGTCTTATTAAGAATGGTATCTAAAAAGTAATTGTTGTTTCGAATTGATCTACGCACACATACCCGGGCAGACATATGGTCACCTCAAATTCAGCGGTTGCTCCCTTAGGTGTTCATTATTCTAAGGTTGATGGATTTTACTTACGACCATTTTTTTGGCTTAACAGGTTAAGCTAATCAAGTTAAACCAGTACATATCTGTAAATGCCATAAAACAAACCACTCAGACCAATTAATACAATCAACATTGTAAGCCAGGCCATTTGGAGTTATGAGACACATTTTCATAATTACTAATCGTATAAGTAATACTTGTTCATTGTCTATTAGACCGGCCTCTCCCAGTCGCAGAGATGATTTAAAGTAAAAACGTCCTTCGCATTCCATAAAAA
Organism: uncultured Nitrososphaeraceae archaeon; assembly: GCA_963765895.1. GTDB lineage: Archaea > Thermoproteota > Nitrososphaeria > Nitrososphaerales > Nitrososphaeraceae > JARBAU01. The sequence goes on from CAVXZB010000065.1 coordinate 17,119, forward strand.
TCACTAGCGACTTAGTGTTGCTCTAGGTGGTATCATGTATTTATCATACATTTAGGGATATATATTGGCCAGTTACCATATATTAGTGCTGTACTATATTCTATTATATGGCAACCTACCATATTCATGACGTAGATGACCAGGATTATGACACAAATATGACGCATATCGCAAAAAGGATATATACTGCGGTTACCATATTAAGAAACAGGGTAATGGCATTAAGTTTTCTAAACCTCTAAAAGAAGGCATCATAAAGGAGTGGCTAAGAGGCAAAAATCGTGACACTATAGCTCATGAGAACGGTCTAAGTACGGGAACAGTCAGTAATGTAGTAAAGGAATAGAAAGAAGAAATAGGAAGTTTATCAGCAGACCAGTTAAGAGAATTTGCAGTTACTTTACGAAGTGTTGGTATTTCACCCTTGCAATGTGGACAAGGTTTTCGAATACTAAACATTTTATGTGATCTAGGATTTTCTGAAGATAACATAGAAATGTTTGCACTAGACGTATACAAGATGTGTAAAAATATCGGTTTACAGCCTGACAAAATTGCACTGCACATTAAAGAATTAATAGACCTAACAGAAAAAGTACCTTTAGACCAGCTTTCAGGCCATATAGAAAGGAACAAAATAATGCTGGAAGAATCAGAAGAAGAGCTTAGAAATGCTAAAGTGCAATTAAAAGATACACGTGCTGAACTTGATAATGCCTTTTCAAAA
>CAVXZB010000066.1:0-18812 GCA_963765895.1 uncultured Nitrososphaeraceae archaeon
AGGACCTATCCTATTGTTGTCAGGTTCATTAGAGGACATGTAATGCACATATCGTCAGAACCTGGTTAATGAATGTTCCATCTATAATAAATTAAGTCACATGGGATGGTAGAAATGTGGAAGCATTATTTTGTCATCTGCTAGATAAACCTTACTAATAGATTTTATATTGTAGTCTATTTTGAGTATAGGATATAATAATTGATAAGAGCAACCAAAAATGAATTCAGGATAATACAAATTATAGGTCTGCCAGTGTTGATTACAGTAATATTGCTGTTTGCAGTATGTTATCCAGGAGTGTTATCTTAAAATCTATCCTCTATGAATAATTATAGCAATAATAGTAGTAATACTGCTACTCCAAACTCATCAGCTAAGACAGTAGTAATTCCACAAGGTAATAAAGCACCAATAACAACAGCAAATTCTGCTCCCACTGGCAAGAGTAATAACGTACAGGCCGGTAGCAATCGAACTGGCTTTGCTAATATTTCTAACCTGGTGATCAAAGATAAGACATTCCCAATTAAATATAATATAACAAATGGAAAACTTTTAGGAATTATTGGTGATAAAGATAAGACGACTCTGGTTCTTTTACTTGGTTCCAGCTTGGACAATGGTAAATTAACAGTTGAACTCCCAAGAAATGTATTAGATGCAAAAAGTCAAGGAAATACGGACGCCAAATACAATATCAAGATTGATAACAAGGATGTGGATTATAAAGAAGTTGGTACTAACCTCAATGCTAGAATATTACAAACTGACTTTGGTAAAAATGATAGGATGATAGAAATAACAGGTACCGAGATGACATCTTAACCACACAGTACAATACAACACTTATCTGCCTATAAGTTCAATATGATACTTTGATTCTAGAAATGGCAACGTTGCTGAAAAATGGTCTAGTCTTAATTGAATCTAATTGAATTGCTTAGTAATTTAACTTGAGCTAATGATATATACCACATTGTGTGGCTTACATTGAACCAGTTATGTAGTTGTGCAATCCGGCATTATACTGCAATCAAAAAAAAGATCAGATTAGAGTTTATTAGCCCATTTTTGATATGTTGATATACTTAAGTAGTTTTAAGTGTACTTAATTGTAAGAAATGAAATTTAACTTCTTTCGTAAGAATTTTAAATGTATCTCATGTGGAGAAAAATTCAAGACCGAAGAAGATCTCAAACAACATAATCAAATAGAACACAGAAAATAACGGTAGAGGGTTTCGCTCTTATCCTATTTCTCATATCTATATGAATATAGGAAGATATGTAAACTGTGTAACAGAAGTCGGCGATATATTTACTTAAGCTTCATTTAGAATTAGGTGAATTTTCATTTTGTAGTTCAAATAATGAACAAGTATTGAGGAATATGTAATTGTTAACTACAATGGTAAGCCTTATTAGTTATCTAAAATGTCGATGAATAAAGATAATGAAATGACCGGTACTACTTCAGATATTATCAAAGGAATTGATAAAATAGAACATGGAGAACACGTCGTCCTTATCTACCCTAATCTCTACACACTAAGAGAAATCTATTCACATTATTGTAATATAGCATTAAAAAATAATGAATTAGTATTGATACTCGCCTACTATCAGACAGCAGAGTGTATCAGGCTAACTTTGAAAGAGCTCGATATTGACGTGGAAAAGTATGAAAAGGAAAATGACCTGATAATAATACAGGATAGCTCGAGACACACTCTGGTTATACAGAGGATTTCTTGTCTTTACTAAAAACTCTTGATAAACAACAAGAGAAGCGAGGTAAAAATGGATTATCTGTGATTGCAGATTGGGTGTTTACTTTCATTTTCAATATAATAAAGATGTTTTAATAGATTTTGAATCATCATTACCAAAGTTTGATATGAATGTGAAAAGAATTTGTATCTACCATGCTGGAGATTTTGAGAGATTTGAACAGTATGAAAAAGATAATTTGATAAAGTCACATCATCGACGAATAAAAGTGCTGCCTAAAGTTGTTGGTAGAGATAAGCCTACTACCTCAATTTTATCTTGATATTAACGTGTCACTAGACAACTATGATTGTAATTCAACGTGATATTTTAATTAGGAGCTAGTTGTTAATTTTGTTTGGTATATAGGGGTTCTGACTGATCCCTACTCATGGATGATTATCAACTTTTGACAAGCCTGGAATTTTATTTAGCCAATCTAATAATATATGAGGAATAGCTCTATCCACACTATTGAGACCTAATTCCTTGGCCGTCGAGCTGAGTAGGAATATTTCTACCTTGTTTATAATATAGACTGGAACCTTTATTTCAACTGGTTCGTCCATTGGTTTAGAGTTATCTTCTTCTGACATGACTAGAAAGAGAGTATGGAGAAACTCCTATTTCTATAGTTGTCATTATAAATTCTCTTCCGATAGTCTAAACCACCATTGCCTTTTTTTAAGCAATTATCAAGTAAGCAATGCAAAGTTACTTTGTATGATCCATGTCCTTGGGCTGGTTCAATGCTAAGACTTGACGTTGTTATAGCCTATTGTTATTAGGCATATGATTCCAAATATTGGTGGTGGTAGCTGAATCAATTTTCAATGGATTGTAAAGTTGGCTATGTAAGTATCGACTACTTTGAATCCCACTTATCAATATAAGGAAAGGACTAAGGGTTGTATGAAATATCATATGGATTGGGCATGTAGCAATTGTTGTCGTAGCAATGGCTATGATCACTACTATATTAGTATCCGGCAGTACCTGTTATCTATGCGTAAAATATAACTATACACCAGTAACAAACTATACTTCTATAACGATGCCGTCAATAGGAGAGCTGAACTCAACTACAATTATTAATGCTATAAATGCTAATTAAACTAATCTATGGCTAGAAATCGTATAACACAACGAAACCTAGTAAATAGCCCCAGAAATAAATTTGTAAGGCAATATGTATTACTGACGAATAATAATATGGAACTACCAAGCTAGGTATTAACCATATGGCATAGCTAGTTCCTTGGTGGATACTCCAATTTTAGGAGTCACTACTGCTAAATAGTCGGTATCTCTATATTCTTTGTGAGAAAATTAGGATTAGTAATAGCATTGGCAGTCGCAGCGTCAATTGTGGGTACATGTGTTCTTATCAACTGTAAAAAGAAACGTAGTAATGCCTTAGCCGATACTGATCTTGATCTGTCTATGTCTGGTTAGTATTAGCATCGACTGATGCAATATCTTCAGTTAGACTCAGTCAGTAAGTATCATGTTGTCTTAGTTTTTGCAATATTGTTATAAACTGCTGGCTGGGTATCTGCGGACAATAGACTGTTTTCATAAGTAAAGATAAATTATTTGTTTAAAGTCTGTTAGAATAGATAATGTCGGCCGATGGATGTAACCATTACACCACCAATAAAATAACGAAGTCTGATTACAGTCAGAATTGTCAGTTGGCCAGAACTATATTGGTAATGGTCGGGATCATTTATGGTATGTCGATTAACAACATCGTTTATGAAAAATTGGTAGTCACAGACTATTCAATGAACTGAACTGAATATGTGTTTTTACTGAACTGAACTGAACTATGTCGGCGGATATGTCTTCTTGCGAGCAGGAATAGTTCAGTCGCAATGGTGATATATATTGTCCTGCCTGGCAGCCTTAATTAGGCAGAATGTATATAGATAATTGCTGTTCGAAGCTTCATGCGATCGACTGAATCCAGTTAGTATGTCATAGATTGGCAATCACTATCCTCTAGGACGCTGGATTCGGTTTGCGATCGTTTGGTTCACTCTATCTGGTATTAATTAAAAATATGATGCACAAATCTCTGCTTGTTGTAGGTTTTAACAGTCAATTAACTTAAGACAAACATTAGCTCAATTGAAAACTGAGGATATGAAGTGAATATAAAGTCATTATATAGTTTTGAGTACTGTACTGTAATACTTATGCTCATAAACAAATCAGGCAATCTAGAGTATTTCTCTAATCTGTATCAAAATGCACATATGCAATATCTGCTTTGTCCATTGAAATAAACGCATTGGTATGGATACAATGGGGTGAGTCATTATTGTAGGCACAGTAAATGAGCTTGAATCACTTGGTATTAGCGTAAAGAAAATGAACGAGCTAAATGACGATTATGAGCTCGAGAACCTGATTGAAAATATAAAACAAACATGGATTCAAGATTATAAAACTTGTTATAATGATAAATAGGCGATTTCGAACGTCAGACAACATCTTTTAATTTTGTGTCATATAACAATTCTTCATGATACCGTATTTCTCTAACATCAAAATACTCAAGTCGTAATGTGAAACTACCAGAGTAACTCGTATTTCATACATTCCTATGGAAGGTCGTCATACTATTATCGGACATGAAAATTTTACAATTAACACTTTATTTATTTAAATTATACACTATACAACGGTTGTATTTGATACGCAGTCATATTCTCAGACTCTACAATCAGACTCGCTCAGATGAGACGGAATAGATGGGTTTTCGACCGCTCATAGCAAAAATGTTGGAATTAGGGATTAGTAGAGATCTCTTGTTGTCGAAAATAGATTCTGCTAAGCCTGTTATCTTATAGTATTAAATCCCATGTGGTTTATCTTTTATTATTATAAAATGGTAGCTGATAAGGATAATAATAATAGTAATACTGTCGCTACTATAAACTGGTATGATATAATAAATCAAGATACTAGAAGTATAGATGATGTATACCTAGGCAAGGTCAAGGGACTATATGAACCACTTATAGTTATTGAGAAGGGTACAATAAATAAAGAAAAACTCTATATTCCAAAATCTGTTATTGAAAAATATTCAGCCAATATTTTGTACCTCGGTATAACAGAACAGGAAGCAAAGGATATCTACACACGAGAATCGCCCCCATCAGCAGATGAGATCAAACAGATAGAGACAATTACAGAAAATAGGATTCTGGCATCTAGGAGAAATAATATAGAAACTACAGAACAACGAGAAGATGGAGATGTAAAAAAACAACGACAACAGCCAAAAAGTGAAGAGGAAGAAATCATTAAAAAGCTAAAATATGCAGCAACTGAACTTAAAGACTTACTAATTTCAGGAGCTAATGTAGCAAAAGAAAAGATCAAGGAAGGAAAAGATATTACACAAGAAAAGATAAAAGAACAACGAGAAGCGGCAGAGGAAAGAAAAGCTGAAAATGATGCAAAAAAGATATCTAAAATGGGAGATTTAGCATTACAGTTTTCAACTTCTTTTGATGATATTTTATCAGAGATTTCATTAACCAGAACATATGCAGAACAAGAACAGATCTATAAAGGATTCCTAAGGCTAATACAAATGCAACGTAAACTTCTTGTCGCAAGAAAAGAGTTAGCTACCAAGTTAAAAGATTCGGTAGATAAACCAATCCTCATCAACAACAACAACGATATAAAACAGCCAGAGTTAACACAAGACACTCAAAATCAACTTAACAAGGCATCTGAACTACCCATGCCACAACCACAACTACCTAAAACAATTAGTACTGCTGAAGAAGAAGAAGAAGAAGAAGAAATAAAATCAAAACCTCGGATAAAAATGGTCACCAAGAAAGATTCTGATATAGAAGTAACACGTGATGAGGAATTGCCAGCAATGTCGTCATCATCATCATTGTCGTCAAATGCAAGCTGCTGAATCACCTTCTACAGAGATTCCATCTACTGAAATCTATTCTGCCAAAGGAGAAGGAAAAGAAGGAATGGCTATAGAAAAGAGAAAATTAGCTAATGAAAAAAGGAGTAGCAGGAATAAGAGTAAGTGAGCAGTACACTAAGAATGTAGTATACTTGGCTTTAGTAGATCGTGTGTCCGTAGTTATCCTTGTACATATGCGTTATTTTGAAATATTCTTAAGTCTTTTTGCAATTCTTAGTTTAGAATCAATCACATTTACCTGTTCTTCTAACAGTTTCTTGTAACCTATGAGCAACTTCTCCTGAGTTTTATAATCTTCTCTTGCTATTTCAAACATTATTTTTTCATATACTAAAACTACATTATCTGCATGTATTCCAAGAGCCTGAATGTCTCTTGCGTTCGTCTGTGTACCCATGTCGATTGTTTCAATAGATTTATCCTTAAGTTCCTTCGTTCTCTCTTCTGTCTTCGTCACTGCTTTTTTGCCTAAAGACTTTATCATCTCTATGAATGATTGCCCTGCTTTTTTAGCTTTGGCAGCATCAACTGATTGTTCTCCTTCTCCTTTTTCTTTATTTTGTTCTCCGGCTGAGGAATTCTCTATTTGATTATTTTCTTTATATTCAACCTCTGATGGCTTTACAACTACTACTTTTCTTTCTTCAGCTGGTTTTTTTGCAGTCAACTCACTGTCTTTCTCTATCAGTGCTTCAGATGGATATGTGGTAGTAGATTCTTGAGAATTTGATAATTCTGGATCTTCCTTGTTCTTCTCATTGCTCATAATGTACATAAAGGTCTTTATACTTAATAAAAAATTTGAAGCCTATGAAAAATATGGTAGACAAGCATTAGTTATAACTGAAACTATTATTAATATATCAGTTTATGGATGAATGCAAGGCACTCACTAACAAAATATTAGCCTGAATTAACGGATCCAAGCTAACAATAAATCATTATTATCTAATCTTATCAAATAAATATGATGATATTATAGTATGTTTTTTTAAAACCGTTCCTAGAACAAGGCCATGAAAACTCAAATAGACAACAGATCCTCAAGTAAGAACAAAGAAGCTTTTAAACTAGGCTCTTCAATTGCCAAATTGATAACATCTTCTTGGAATTCTCAGGAAAAACTAGAGAAAGTCTACATTTTTAACCGAAGAGTTCATCATAGTAGGGTGAGGCTTTGTTAGGTTTAAGGAGTCTTTTCAGAAAATCACAACCTATACCTTCTGAAATATTATCAGGATTAGGGAAGCTGTAACTCAAGATGATTATGCCGATAGAGACTCAATTCGTCTTCAATAAAGCCTACAGATAATGTTGGTTATAATGGTAGTTTAGTATCACACACATCCTCGTTATCATCTTCTACATCGACTACGAGCAATCCATCGAATACAGATCGCACTATTGGTTATCAATTGAACGAAAAGGCTAATAACACATCAACTATTTGGAAAACAAAAAAATCATCGCCAAGTTACCAGAATATGAAAGAGCAGATTGTCTATTTTATTGTTCACGTTAAATAGGCGAATATCATCGGTTATTTTCTACTTAAGTAGCAACATTTTGACTGAACGCTATCAACAGTCAACGTTAGAAGAATTCAGAACTATTGACGTAGACGAATCAAAACATACTCTCACGGTCAGCTATTATGTAAAGTGGGAGGGCATTCTCTTGTTATGATCAGGAATACAAATTGGTAATGGGGGATGACTTGGGTGGAATACAAACAATGAATAACCATGCAGCTGAAGATGTGGTAATCAAGATGGAACAGGCAGATGTTAACGATAATGTTATAACTACCGCGACTTCTAATCCAAACTATGTAACAGAGGATCAGCCTCTGATAACAAGAATCGATGATGGTGCGGTCACACCCACTGAACAACAGGTATCAGAAGCACATAAGAAGGCTGAAGCTGCAATCAAACCAAAGACTGGTAGGCCTAAGCGCAAGACCAAACCGAGGCGTAAGAAAACATGAAGGTCTATGTTGTATACGTAGGTCAAAATCCTAATACATCTAGCTATGAATACGCCGTATTCGACTCAAAAGAGAAAGCGAATGAATATTGTAAGATGGAAAAGATGGAAGAGTTTATGATAACAGAGTGTGAAGTCCAATAAATAATTTTATTCTAGTATGTCATTACTTGGTAACACAATATCTTCTGAATGCAGCCCGAACAAGATTCTGCGACTTAACCTAAATTCTAGTTTATAAGTCCAATGATTGTCTGCACTATTTTATGAGGGATAAAGACATAATGAGAAGGAACGAAGCTAGTCATAAGTTGTTAGGTCGGAGTCAGTTGTATCATTCCACTCAGTGTAATAGCCGGATTCTAGCCTGGCGAAGATTCTTTATTCTATACCTGAGATATGTAATACGTGACCTTGATCTCATCTTTGTATCATTAATGGTTGTCGATCTGACTTAACCCATCTCCTCAGTACTTCACAAAGACTGAGTCATCAATACCATTTTTTAGCTCTTGTTATTAATGATAGAGTTCAGATATTTTTAGATCTGTCGGATCCTATGGTTTGTCATCAGTAGTTGTCGTTGATAGGTACTCCTGCGGCAATAACATACTAAGATGTCTGGCAACAGCTATTTTTGCTTTATATTTCATTATTTATCTTATCGATAAGAGCCGGACAACGGTCAGTAAGGTTGTGACCAATACCCCTACATCATGAAAGGAATAGGTTTGATTTGATTTGATTTGGTCATAAGAACATGGATTCTAAGCCATATTGGCCAGAGCTACTAGCTAATCACTTCTACTTATATCGCAATCGGGATCAGACTAACCAAACGATTAGAAATTAAAAGCCAGTCAACAGTCGCTGTGATTTCCATCAACCTGACTTAATCCGACTATGGAAAGCCACGATTGCAGGGGTCTAGCAACAAGAATATATTGGTTAGTCACAAATATTATTTGCAGTCTTATTAAAAATGGTATCTAAAAAGTAATTGTTGTTTCGAATTGATCTACGCACACATACCCGGGCAGACATATGGTCGCCTCAAATTCAGCGGTTGCTCCCTTAGGTGTTCATTATTCTAAGGTTGATGGATTTTACTTACGACCATTTTTTTGGCTTAACAGGTTAAGCTAATCAAGTTAAACCAGTACATATCTGTAAATGCCATAAAACAAACCACTCAGACCAATTAATACAATCAACATTGTAAGCCAGGCCATTTGGAGTTACGAGACACATTTTCATAATTACTAATCGTATAAGTAATACTTGTTCATTGTCTATTAGACCGGCCTCTCCCAGTTGCAGAGATGATTTAAAGTAAAAACGTCCTTCGCATTCCATAAAAATCACTAGCGACTTAGTGTTGTTCTAGGTGGTATCATGTATTTATCATACATTTAGGGATATATATTGGCCAGTTACCATATATTAGTGCTATACTATATTCTATTATATGGCAACCTACCATATTCATGACGTAGATGACCAGGATTATGACACAAATATGACGCATATCGCAAAAAGGATATATACTACGGTTACCATACTAAGAAACAGAGTAATGGCATTAAGCTTTTCTAAACCTCTAAAAGAAGGCATCATAAAGGAGTGGCTAAGAGGTAAAAATCGCGACACTATAGCTCATGAGAACGGTCTGAGTACAGGAACAGTCAGTAATATAGTAAAGGAATGGAAAGAAGAAATAGGAAGTTTATCAGCAGACCAGTTAAGAGAATTTGCAGTTACTTTACGAAATGTTGGTATTTCACCTTTGCAATGTGGACAAGGTTTTCGAATACTAAACATTTTATGTGATCTAGGATTTTCTGAAGATAACATAGAAATGTTTGCACTAGACGTATGCAAGATGTGTAAAAATATTGGTTTACAGCCTGACAAAATTGCACTGCACATTAAAGAATTAATAGACCTAACAGAAAAAGTACCTTTAGACCAGCTTTCAGGCCATATAGAAAGGAACAAAATAATGCTGGAAGAATCAGAAGAAGAGCTTAGAAATGCTAAAGTGCAATTAAAAGATACACGTGCTGAACTTGATAATGCCTTTTCAAAATATAACTCAAACTCAAACATATCAGAAACTAGATGGACATACTGGTTAAAAAGAGAACTTGCAGATCATGGTCTTGAATTTGATAGTATTCCCGCATTGGTAAACACCATCGAAGATATCCACACATTAGGTTTTGACGCCAAAAAAATAATCTCCAAGGTTTCTGAAATAGACGATTTAGAAACAAGGAAAAATGCTCTCAAAGTTGAGATAACGAAATTGCAAAAAGAGCAAGAAAGTCAAGCTATAAAGCTAGAAATGCTCAAACAAAGCTCTTCTACACATACACAGGCAATCTCTGTATACGAACAGCTAGCCTCTATGGGATTGGGGCTTGGAGAACTGACCATCTTGGTTAATACTATTACAGAATTAGCTAAAGAAAATGGTATTTCAGAATCAATGGCTGTTAACAAATTCCTAGATGATGTTACACAACAGTATAAGTATATTAGCGGTTTTGAGTCTAGACTTGAAGAGCTAAAAAATGAGACAGAAGATACAGAGTCTGGCCTGATAATATTACGCCAGTCAGGTTCAGAATTGGACAAAGTCACAGATTCATTGAGAAAACTGTGGGCAATGGGCGTAAAGTCTGAAGACATTATAGATCTAGCAAAGGCTCTAGACAAGGAGACTACAAATAATGTTAATTATGATAACAGAGCAATTAATAATAATGAAACTATTCCATCAGATTTGAAAAAGTATCGAAATCTTAAAACCGACATCGAGGATTTGAGTAAAGCCAAGGATGAATTGATAGCAGAAATGGCATCTCTTATGTCAATAAGACAGTGCCTTGCGGCATCAGTAGTGTCATCTACCTTTAGAGTCTTTCAGTATCTTAATTTCATGATTGATGTTATCAAATGCACAAGAGTACAAATTCAGGTACATGTTTTGCATTTGCATTTGTATTTGCTATATCATGAACCACCTATAATGTATAACAAAGAACAAGAATTAAATATAGACAAAATATCAATTCAATCAGATAATTATCAAAAATTCTTACCATTTATAGATGCTGCAAACGGCGATGATATTGAATTTAGGATACTGAAGAATGTGTTAATTGATGCTATTCAAATTGGATTAGATAAACTGAAGTCTAGTAACAGTCAGGGTAGAGATAATGATAATAGTACTACTACTAGTACCACTACTACGATGGTTGCTTTAAACCAAGCAAAAACTGCATTAGAACAGTTCCAGGAACAAGTCTAATTGTTAATGTCTTACCTGTTCTATTATCAAGAACGCTTTGTATCTAAATGCTTTTAATTGTAATTATAGAAAATACTGCTTAAATTAATTCACTGAAATAAATTAGCTATATTCAACTTAAGTTCATCAAAATTAACAACCTATTTACTATCTGTTTAAACGCTTTTGTAGTTATACAGAATATGTGAGACAGTATAAACACATCATAGATATTCAGATATCTTCATTTCAAATAACCTTCAATAGAGTACATAAACATCAACCAAGCCATAAAGTGTCGAAAGATTATGGATGAAGCAGTACAAAGAAATATGATAAGACATACATTGTATTATTCAAACCCCGTATTATTCATCATATCATCATTTCATTTCTTATTGCATTGATAAGGATTCGATAAAACCACCAGATGAAGATTAAGATCGCATAGATCAATTTTCTAATGCCCTGGATGGGAAAAAGTATCATCGTCCATTAATAGTAGCATGATTGTTAAATTATCAGATATTAAGATTCGCCAATGAATTTACATGGTCTGAGATAATCCCATACAATGTGTCACTGATACAGGTTCATACTAGAACTCATCAGCAAAAAATCCAGATCGGAATAAAGATTATTAAACCAGACCGATAAAAATACTAGGTAGTAGCATTATACTCTACTAATGGTAGAGAAAATACAAAAAAAGAGTATGGCTTCTGCAGACGAGACAAGATCTTTTGATAAGGGAAAAGTTGAAATTGTAAATATTGGCAACACTACAGTTGGTAAGGCATCTTTTGAGCCTGGTTGGAGCTGGGAAAAATGTGTAAAACCAATTGCTCAAACTGAAAGCTGTCAAGCTCCTCATACGCAATATATAATATCAGGTAGAATGAGAGTCAAGATGGATGACGGAAGCGAAGAGGAATACGGTCCTGGCGACGTTGGCTACGTTCCTTCTGGCCATAATGCATGGGTAGTTGGAGATGAGCCGTGCGTTGCGATAGATTTTACAGGTATGGGAACATATGCTAAGAAGTAAACACACAATTGTTCATTAATAATTTATAGACTCGTACAATAGACAACTATTTTTCTTTATTTGTATCTCTGGGCAAATATCTTTTGGAAAAATAAGAAATAAATAGGTGTGGTGGATAGGTAAATGACTTATTTTCTAAAGCGCAGCGTCTATATAAAGCAGATCTAGCTTATCACATAATTTTCTTTGATCAAATAAACCTTCAATCAATTAGAAAAACTAGCATAGTCTCTACAAACTATTCAAATGTTATCTGCCTCTGTGTAGTAATAATTTGTTCAATTGTTGGTAGTCTATGAACCCACTACACGTAGGAAGTGTTTTCCCATTATTGTGAAAAGTTCTCTTTGATGTGCCGACATGGATTACGCATTTATAGATGATACAATTAAAGTTGTAGCAGTACATCCGGAAATATACAACAACATATTCTTATTAAATTTAATTTGTCAGGTAATTTGCAAGTCTTGATTTAAATGTTTTAGAATATTAAACGAATGTACAATGATTAACCATCTATACTGTAAATTAATATCATCTATCACTATGATGATGATCCACGAATCGACTGACGAGGAAAGCCTTATGTTTCTACACAGAGAACCAATTAGATTAGGCCAATTAGCATTAAAGATCCTACGAATTAAAGTCATAAAGAATTTAAGAAACGTATAAAAAAATGAGGCATATTATGATGATATTAATTCAATAATACTTATTAGTTTGCTACCATTCATATTGATATATGGTTGGTTGTAATAGTTTTTTTATATTTATCAGCGTACTCAGCATCTTAAACAATAACGTAAAAGTTCTGACAACTACATAATGATACTAATTTTCCTTCAGTAATGGGATTAAGAGTACTGAAAAACATCATTTAGTGGAGGTACTTTGAAATATAATATATATGCCGATCCAAATGGCTGGAGACAAAAACAGTTATTTTAAACAAAAGCTATTAAATTTAATTATTAGTCCTATAATATGACTGTGAGCAAAATCTAAAGCCAACTCTAGTAAGTGACAATATGCACATAAAGATTTAGTAATTCTCTATAGGACTATATGTAGATTCAGATCGAAGTTGATGAATATTAGGAGTTTGAATCAAACTATAATAGAAAGACTAAAGATAGATAAAAGTACATGGAGATCTTCTATATTGGTACACATTACAGTTTATAAATTGCGAGGTCTAGTCAACTCTTTTTCTAGGAAATGCACAATAATTATTATTGTATTTTTTATGGCAAGTATTCTCGCATCGATTCCTCAGAAAACCGATGATTATTTCAATATTTCTTGGATTTATCAAAATTACGATCATAGTATATTTGCACAGACTGTCATCAGTACTGGGTCTTTTGTATATTATAACAATACGGTATTAGGAATAGAAATACTAATACCACAACAATGGATCGGTAACCATAAAGATGACAATACAGTGTCTTCAGGTGATCCTAATTTAGTTCAATTTTTCTCTCCACAAAAAGATGCACAACTTTTTGTCACAGTATATCCTTTACCGAGTTCAAATATGTCTATTAATGCTTATGACAAACAATATAATATGTATAGTAATGACCCAACTATTCATAATCTAGTATTTGCTAATACAACGTTATCAGGAATGCCAGCTCACCAGGCAACATTCATGTTAAGTTACTCAGGAAAATCATATCATGTTATTCATGTGTGGACAATTAAAAATGATCATGTTTACAAGCTTTCATTTAGTACATATGATGAGGCTTTTAAAAAGTATTTATCACCAATAGAAATAATGATAAATTCATTTAATGTTACAAGAAATAGAATATCATGATGCCTTCATTATTTCTAGCTTGCATTATTTAATTTCACATCTATCGAAAGAATAAGTAAACTGTTTACAGGTCCATATATTTTAGTGCGTCTCCTAAATGAGTTTTGTCTTTAGATGTCTACTTAAAGATAGATTTACTGCGTTATCTAAATTTGTGTGCATTTTCTTATAACCAGATAAGTTTAGCTAGATAACAAACAGTAAAGTCATATATAACTGTAAAAAAAGATCAGTAATATAACTTACTTTGTTAGCACTACCATATTCATGTTACCAATGTATAGACACTGCGTTACATGAGATTGGTATATGTTAGTACATAGTGGAATTATGAAAGGTTAATCAAGATTAGACTATCTTTCATACTGTGTTATTAACAAAACTTAACACAGCTTGTGGGCGCAACCCGGCAGTAGAATGGAGGTTCTATTTCTTTGCTTCGTAGGTCTATACAAACATCATTATTAAAAATTGAAGATACTTATCAAAACTCAATTACCTTGTTTTTAACAATAGGCTTTGTTTCTTACCGTATTTTGAAAATATCTGTTCATATGCTAAGTGTTTTTCTGAATAAGTGCATTTGAGCTATCATACATTTTAATAAAATTTGCTCGTAAAACTAAATTTCCTTCTAAATCAAAGAATCTTATGCTATAGCTTTTTCTGTCATCCGATTTATTCTCAATTACAAATCTTGCCTCTTTGGTATTGTTAAGGTTAACGTGTATATGCCATGGTCTGGATTCGTCGCCTATTGTAGCGTATTGTTCTCTAACTCGGAGCAGTAAATTCTTTTCTGCATTCACTTCGCATACTGCGCCATTGCTTCTTACCGAGAACATGACATTATCATGAGGAAGTATATCGTTTATAATATCCTCAAAGGTTATGTCTGAATTCTTGTCGACTGTAGATATCATTTGTATGAATTACATGTAATCATCCATAATAGTATATTGAATAATTTAGCTAGCCAACAATTCGCCTTTCAGATATAGATAAGTGCCAGGTACTTAACAATCTGAGATATTGAACAATGAATTAATGTATTGTCTATTCCACATGCAAAGTTGACTAGTTAAGATTAAACACATAAATTGATAATATCTTATATCCATAATATCTTCAATTATATAACTTATTTTGACGTTGTCAACCAATGATAGGTGCTCTTTTCTGCCTTGAGATATGGGGAACTGACTATAACAAGATCAAAGAAATCTGTTTACTAGCAGAAAAATTAGGATACCATGGGTTTTACTATGGTGAGTCTTTAACGGATATTGATTTGGATTGCTGGACCATAGTTTCTAATTTATCAGCAATGACCCATAAGATTAAACTAGGGCCTGTTATAACGTATATTCTTCCTCAATATAGGAACATTTCTCTTTTAGCAAAACAGGCTTTGACAGTACAGGAAATTTCCAATGGAAGACTTGAATTTCGAACAGGTGTAGGAGCGACACCTCAATGGGCTTCAAATTGGTGGCATCCTTATACTATAGATTATCCAAATAATACTGAAAGAGTATCATTATTTGAGGAAGGAATGGAGCTATTAGGTATGTATGGAGTAAATCTTCAACGACAACGACATTCAACGGCCAACATTTTAAGGTGAAAGATATTGCATTATTGAAAAACCATCTTAGAACAAAGATTATTCCAATAACGATAGGAGCTGAACAAGTAAAAACTATGCAAATAGCTGCTAAATACGCACACATATGGGAATGCTCTTATCTAAATCCTGAACAATTTGCCTTACTCAATAAAAAATTCGAAGATATATGTAAAAAGACTAATCGAAATGGAGAACGAAGAATAACTAAATCAATTGAACTAGACGTTATCATCTCTGAATCTAATTCGGATTTGAAATACAAGAAAAAAATTTTCGCTACTGAGAGAGGTTTATCTACGGCCGACCAGATATTCAAGCAAGGACTAATTGGAACACCTGAAGAAGTAAGAGAAAGACTAATACTGTATACTGTGGCAGGTGTGAATCAATTCTTGCTTGCATTTCATGATCCACTTGATAATAAAGCATTAGAATTATTCATGGATATCGTAATTAAATAATTTTTTCAGGAATAATCATTATGTATGGCTATATATCTTAAACATTAGTAAGAACTTCAACTTACTATATCATTATGATATTGTTTGCAAGGCTTGTCCTTCAAGATTTAAAAACGACTTTGTCAAGTACTTTTTGTAGCGCTCAAACGATCGGACTCATAGTGTCAATATCTAGATGACAGCGAATGGAGGCTGTTTTGTCGTTGTTCACTGCATTTGAAGTGGTGGTAATCAAGGAGGTAGTATGTGCATCGATTGGGGAACTCATCAATAGTTCGATTTCTATCACAAAGCTTTGGAGCGTCATTATCAAAACTCGTCCAGAACAGAAGAAAGGTACCAAGTATAATGAGAAACTGATCGAAATCTCATTAACCAGCAAAGAAAAATCGTCGAGGAGACTACTTCTTGATAGACACTAATGTCCTTGAGCCATCGTTGACAAGAATCACTTGGCGACTATGCTGAGTCGCCGTGCTTAAAGTCAAGCGACTGTGGCAATGAGCATTCACAAACTGCATTTTGAGGAATGTAAGGTTGATCGAGTGATCTTTATTTTTCGGCTCTCGGATTGTGGTCTTTATGTCCTTCATCAGGAATTATATGACAAAAAAAAGAGTCTGAATATTGTCGTGAAGAAGCTGCATGGGCTGGGTTCCAGGAATGGTAGATGCTCTTCATATCAGTGGTGACGGGGTTTCCCATCTATTGTCAAAAACTTGGTCAGGACTTGAATGGCTTCGGGACGTTAGAGATATGCTCTCGGGGAAAGATGGCGAGTGTATATGTAAAATAAATATCATTGTTATATTCGTCTGTGTTACATTCATCATAGATCTGAAACGAGCTAATAATATATGTAAAAAAGATAAGAACATGTAATTTTCAAACCCGCAAAAACTAACACAGTGCACTCATTGTAATGAATCGTACATAAGATCTATCATCAGGAACGACGCATCTGATCAGACAGTACGGAATCATAAAGACGAAACTGGGTTATAGGTTTTTAACGGAAAAAACATCAACACAAAGAGCTAAGGAACCTGAAATCGAAACTCTGGATAAGATGAGAACGGCAACAAAATTAATCGAAAACCTAATGTAAAGCAACTGCCACCTCGACCACACAGAATCATAACTGTCTTTACATAATGAGAAACTGGACTAATCAAAATATCTCAAATAGATACATAATGTTACTGGAACGCAGTTCTCTGCATAGGGTCATAACCTTATTAGCTGATACTTTATATAATAATATGAGTTAAATTACTAATAATTTACTTGCAGAATATGGACCAGTAAAGTATTGGAGACAATAACAGTAATCGCATTCACTTATCATTTATCGTCGTAGACAATGCGACGGCCCAGAGCGTTGGTCTGATATTGACATAGCATTCTGAGGGAAGATAAGCAGAAGACCTAAATTGGAAAAAGGATTCTTAAATAAATTATTCATGATCTCTATCTAGATTTTCTATACAATTGCTCTTTCCAACCATAGATCAGCCCGGAGTCCTTGTTCTTGGAGCCAATTTATGATATATATCTTTGAGTTCCCATGAGGTATTACGTCCAAAGAGGAACCATTTTAGCTGTAATAGATGGACTTCTATGGGAGTTTACCGCTACTATTCCTTTTCAGTATTTCAAAACGAAATTTCAAGAGCTATTCAAAAATAAAATTTTCTATTTTTTTCCTTAGATCATTATCTTGGAGGTTGTTGATGGAATACTCTTTCTGGCTCTATCTTTAATACGACCCTCTTTTCATTTGGTGAATGATAGGGATATTTATCTAGACCTAAATACTTTTTTGCAAGTTTGTCAGCATGTTCAGCTGCACCTTTAGTGATATGTTCGATAACTTTTCCTCTTATTGTAACCATTTCATATGGATTGTTATGATTAACAACCGAGATAGCTATCCTGGGATCTCGTGAAATATTCTTGTGTTTAATCCTACCCTCAGCTGTATTTATTAAAACAGTGTTTGTATCTTTTTCAAAATCAATCCATACAGGAGTGATCTGTGGTGAACCATCTTTCATTAGTGTTGCTACAAAAGCAAAATTTTTTTCCTCAAGCAATTTAGCAGTAGGACTTGATATTATTTGACTCATACTTTAATAACAAATGCAAGACATATTTAATAATGGTTATGCAAGAATGAGAATCTAAAGAAATTGAGTTTAAAGTATTTAACAGAATGTAACAGAAAGTTATCCTCTTACGAATGATTCATTTACTTGCAACTGGTTTGAATATGGACTTTTATCAAGTCTTGCTTAGAGATATAATCATAGTTAGTTAATAGCAAGGGATGAACACCTTATTTCTGAAAATTATTTTATATATTATATAGTTAGTTGACTTCCAACTGTTACCATAGTTATCCTCTTTCCAATTCCGTTTTGCCTTCTAAATTTGCTCCGATAGTCTTATTCTTGTAAAAGAGAATGTTTCGAAAGGCTGATGAAAGATAATGGATTAACTAAGCTGAAAGCATTGTCTATGTTACTTGGCAAATACCAAAGCCAATGACGCTTAGAAGAAGCTGTAATTGTTTAAAGGATTATAGATAATGAGAAATCCAAGAAATCAGATTATGGGGCAAAGATTTTACGAAGATACATAATTGAAATTACTGTGATTTATAGAAAAGCCTGTATCATTATATAAATTAAATGAAATGGTATTTGCACAAGTATAAAGCATATATAATATTCCCGTAATAAGCAATTAAAAGATATGCATGCCAAGATATGTATATCATAAGTGAACAATCAAGATAGATTTAATC
>CAVXZB010000067.1:0-14388 GCA_963765895.1 uncultured Nitrososphaeraceae archaeon
ATCATTTAGTGGAGGTACTTTGAAATATAATATATATGCCGATCCAAATGGCTGGAGACAAAAACAGTTATTTTAAACAAAAGCTTATTAAATTTAACTATTAGTCCTATAATATGACTGAGCAAAATCTAAAGCCAACTCTAGTAAGTGACAATATGCACATCAAGATTTAGTAATTCTCTATAGGACTATTTGTAGATTCAGATCGAAGTTGATGAATATTAGGAGTTTGAATCAAACTATAATAGAAAGACTAAAGATAGATAAAAGTACAGTGGAGATCTTCTATATTGGTACACTTTACAGTTTATAAATTGCGAGGTCTAGTCACCTCTTTTTCTAGGAAATGCACAATAGTTATTATTATTGTATTTTTTATGGCAAGTATTCTGGCATCGATTCTTCAGAAAACCGATGATTATTTCAATATTTCTTGGATTTATCAAAATTACGATCATAGTATATTGGCGCAGACAGTCATCAGTACCGGGTCTTTTGTCTATTATAACAATACAGTATTAGGAATAGAAATACTAATACCACAACAATGGATCGGTAATCATAAAGATGACAATATAGTGTCTTCAGGTGATCCTAATTTAGTTCAATTTTTCTCTCCACAAAAAGATGCACAACTTTTTGTCACAGTATATCCTTTACCAAGTTCAAACATGTCTATTAATGCTTATGACAAACAATATAATATGTATAGTAATGATCCAACTATTCATAATCTAATATTTGCTAATACAACGTTATCAGGAATGCCTGCTCACCAGGCAACATTCATGTTAAGCTACTCAGGAAAATCATATCATGTTATTCATGTGTGGACAATTAAAAATGATCATGTTTACAACCTTTCATTTAGTACATATGATGGGGCTTTTAAAAAGTATTTATCACCAATAGAAATAATGCTAAGTTCATTTAGTGTTACAAGAAATAGAATATCATGATGCCTTCATTATTTCTAGTTTGCATTATTTAATTTCACATCTATAGAAAGAATAAGTAAACTGATTACATGTCCATATATTTTAGTGTGTCTTATAAATGAGTTCTGCCTTTAGATATCTGCTTAAAGATAGATTTACTGCGTTATCTAAATTTGTGTGCATTTTCTTATAACCAGATAAGTTTACCTAGATAACAAACAGTAAAATCATATATAACTCTAAAAAAAGATCAGTAATATAACTTACTTTGTTAACACTACCATATTCATGTTACCAATGTATAGATACTGTATTACATGAGATTGGTATATGTTAGGTACATAGTGGAATTATGAAAGGTTAATCAAGATTAGACTATCTTCCATACTGTGTTATTAACAAAACTTAACACAGCTTGCGGGCGCAGCCCGGCAGTAGAATGGCAGTTCTATTTCTTTGCTTCGTAGGTTTATACAAACATCATTATTAAAAATTGAAGATACTTATCAAAACTCAATTACCTTGTTTTTAACAATAGGCTTTGTTTCTTACCGTATTTTGAAAATATCTGTTCATATGCTAAGTGTTTTTCTCGAATAAGTGCATTTGAGCTATCATACATTTTAATAAAATTTGCTCGTAAAACTAAATTTCCATCTAAATCAAAGAATCTTATGCTATAGCTTTTTCTGTCATCCGATTTATTCTCAATTACAAATCTTGCCTCTTTGGTGTTGTTAAGGTTAACGTGTATATGCCATGGTCTGGATTCGTCGCCTATTGTAGCGTATTGTTCTCTAACTCGGAGCAGTAAATTCTTTTCTGCATTCACTTCGCATACTGCGCCACTGCTTCTTACCGAGAACATGACATTATCATGAGGAAGTATATCGTTTATAATATCCTCAAAGGTTATGTCTGAATTCTTGTCGACTGTAGATATCATTTGTATGAATTACATGTAATCATCCATAATAGTATATTGAATAATTTAGCTAGCCGACAATTCGCCTTTCAGATATAGATAAGTGCCAGGTCCTTAACAATCTGAGATATTGAACAATGAATTAATGTATTATCTATTCCACATACAAAGTTGAATAGTTAAGATTAAACACATAAATTAATAATATCTTGTATCCATAATATCTTCAATTATATAACTTATTTTGACATTGTCAACCAATGATAAGTGCTCTTTTCTGCCTTGAGATATGGGGAACTGACTATAACAAGATCAAAGAAACCTGTTTGCTAGCAGAAAAATTAGGATATCACGGGTTTTACTATGGTGAGTCTTTAACGGATATTGATTTGGATTGCTGGACCATAGTTTCTAATTTATCAGCAATGACCCATAAGATTAAACTAGGGCCTGTTATAACGTATATTCTTCCTCAATATAGGAACATTTCTCTTTTAGCAAAACAGGCTTTGACAGTACAGGAAATTTCCAATGGAAGACTTGAATTTCGAACAGGTGTAGGTGCGACACCTCAATGGGCTTCAAATTGGTGGCATCCTTATGTTATAGATTATCCAAATAATGCTAAAAGAGTATCATTATTTGAGGAAGGAATGGAGCTATTAGGTATGCTATGGAGTAGATCTTCAACGACAACGACATTTAATGGTCAACATTTTAAGGTAAAAGATATAGCATTATTGAAAAACTGTCTTCGAACAAAGGTTATTCCAATAACGATAGCAGCTAAACAACTAAAAACTATGCAAATAGCTGCTAAATATGCACACATATGGGAGTGCTCTTATCTAAATCCTGAACAATTTGTCTCACTCAATAAAAAATTCGAAAATATGTGTAATAAGACTAATCGAGACGAAGGACGAAGAATAACTAAATCAATTGAACTAGACGTCATTATCTCTGAATCTGACTCGGATTTAAAATACAAGAAAAGAATATTCGCTACTGAGAGAGGTTTATCTATGACCAATCAGATATTCAAACAAGGACTCAGTGGAACACCTGAAGAAGTAAGAGAAAGACTAATACAGTATACAAGGGCAGGTGTGAATCAATTCTTGCTTGCATTTCATGACCCACTTGATAATAAAGCATCAGAATTATTCATGGATGCCGCGATTAAATAATTTTATTAGGAATAATCATTATGTATGATTATGGTTGGTTATGTATCTTAAACATATGTAAACACTTCAATCTCATACTATATTCATTATGATATTGTTTGCAAGGCTTGTCCTTTTAGATCTAAAACGACTTTGTCAAGTAACTTTCGTAGTGTTATGATTGCACTCACAGTATCAATATCCGATGATAGCTACGGGGCTGTTTTGTTGTTGTTCATTGCGTTTGAAGTGGTGGTATTAAATGAAGTAGTATGTGATTGATTGGCAACTATTACAGTTCCATTCATCATATAGTTTGGAGCGCCATTATCAAACTTGGTCCAGAATAGATAAAAAGTACCAGTATAATTAAACCTGATTGATTGATTTTGAAGCAAGAAAATTGTTGAATAGACCACTTTGATACACTACGTTCCTTGAGCTATTGTTTACAAGAATTACTTGGTGATTATGCCCAGCGTCTGCGTTAAGCCAAGTGACTGTGGCACCTGTATTCACAACTGCATTCTGAGGAATGTAAGGTTGATTGGCAACCTCAATTCTTTCGGCTTCGCATTGGGGTCTTTATGTCCTTCATTAGGAATCACAATTACAAGATTCTTGATATTATCGCCAAGAATTATGGTCCGGGTTTAATGAATGGTAGACGCTTTTATATCAGAGTTTATGGTTGACCATCTATTCAAACTGCTAGTACTGAATGGTTTGGTATGTTAGAAACAGCACCTCTTGTAAAGATTGCGAGTGTAGATGCAAATAATATTATCATCGTATTTGTTTTGTGTTGTATTCATTAAATATCTATCAGCCACAATGCACTAAAGTGTACACTAATTTTCAAATTCCGTAAAAACTAACACAGTGTATTCATCGAATGTATCGCACATAAATCTATTATTAGGGACCACTAAGCTTGTTAGATATATGAAATTCATGAATACCACTTGGGTTAGGTGCTTTAACTGCAAAAACATTAGCGAAAAGACCAAAGGAATCTAAAATTGAAATTCCAGAAAGATGAGTATGCAGGGAAATTGATTCTAACACTCAATGCAAAGTAATTGTCATCCCTATTAGATAGTATCTTAATTGTTTTAATATAATGAGAACCTAAATTAATCAAATATTTTAAATAGATACATAATGTTACCGGACTCAGTTTTTGCGTATAACTATAATCTTATTAGCCTATACTTTATATAATAATATGAGTTGGATTACTCAGAATGTACTTGCAGTAGATGGACCAGTAAAGTATTGGAGCCAATAAGAGTATCGCATTCACGTATCATTTATCGTTGTAGACAATGTGATGGTATAGTGTGTTGGTCTGATATTGACATAGCATTCCGAGGGAAGATAAAGATAAGACCTAAATTTGAAGGATTCAGCAAAAAATTACTTCATGATCTTATCTAGATTTTCTGTGGATCGCCTTTCAAACTATAGATGAGCCCGCAATCTTGTCTCGGAGTGAATCTACCAGATATACTTCGACTCCCATGAGGTATTACGTCCAAAGAGGAACCATTTTAGCTGTAATAGATGGACTTCTATGGGAGTTTACCGCTACTATTCCTTTTCAGTATTTCAAAACGAAATTTCAAGAGCTATTCAAAAATAAAATTTTCTATTTTTTTCCTTAGATCATTATCTTGGAGGTTGTTGATGGAATACTCTTTCTGGCTCTATCTTTAATACGACCCTCTTTTCATTTGGTGAATGATAGGGATATTTATCTAGACCTAAATACTTTTTTGCAAGTTTGTCAGCATGTTCAGTGCACCTTTAGTGATATGTTCGATAACTTTTCCTCTTATTGTAACCATTTCATATGGATTGTTATGATTAACAACCGAGATAGCTATCCTGGGATCTCGTGAAATATTCTTGTGTTTAATCCTACCCTCAGCTGTATTTATTAAAACAGTGTTTGTATCTTTTTCAAAATCAATCCATACAGGAGTGATCTGTGGTGAACCATCTTTCATTAGTGTTGCTACAAAAGCAAAATTTTTTTCCTCAAGCAATTTAGCAGTAGGACTTGATATTATTTGACTCATACTTTAATAACAAATGCAAGACATATTTAATAATGGTTATGCAAGAATGAGAATCTAAAGAAATTGAGTTTAAAGTATTTAACAGAATGTAACAGAAAGTTATCCTCTTACGAATGATTCATTTACTTGCAACTGGTTTGAATATGGACTTTTATCAAGTCTTGCTTAGAGATATAATCATAGTTAGTTAATAGCAAGGGATGAACACCTTATTTCTGAAAATTATTTTATATATTATATAGTTAGTTGACTTCCAACTGTTACCATAGTTATCCTCTTTCCAATTCCGTTTTGCCTTCTAAATTTGCTCCGATAGTCTTATTCTTGTAAAAGAGAATGTTTCAAAAGGCTGATGAAAGATAATGGATTAACTAGGCTGAAAGCATTGTCTATGTTACTTGGCAAATACCAAAGCCAATGACGCTTAGAAGAAGCTGTAATTGTTTAAAGGATTATAGATAATGAGAAATCCAAGAAATCAGATTATGGGGCAAAGATTTTACGAAGATACATAATTGAAATTACTGTGATTTATAGAAAAGCCTGTATCATTATATAAATTAAATGAAATGGTATTTGCACAAGTATAAAGCATATATAATATTCCCGTAATAAGCAATTAAAAGATATGCATGCCAAGATATGTATATCATAAGTGAACAATCAAGATAGATTTAATCTGGCTTTGTAGAAAACATCATCAATATTACAAGATTAGTCAGTCTATGCATATTGTAGGTTATGCATCTGAATGATAGTTCCCTGTTTTGTGTTCTAGTTAATCTAGACATTATATGCTCTCCAAATAGTCTTTTTATTACGGAAACTATGGTTTCATCCTTGTTTCGTTGATTGTACAGCAATTTGGAGTAACCACGTTTCATCTGATTTCTATATTTGCCACGTGTTCTCCATATGGGTACATGTTCATATCGAGCTGGGATTACACTAAATGCATGCAAGCCATCTCTTATCAAGAAATGATTGTCTTCACTATCATAACCCTTATCAGCTGTAACTACAGATAATGGTAGAATTTCAGATATTCTTGTTATGATTGGCTTGAAATCTATGTTGTCATGTCTTGTTGGAGCTCGTCTTATTTTGATCGAACATATGATTTGTTGTAATACATCTGCTCCAATAGATAATTTCGCATATTTTCTTCTGGCTGCAGTTCGCTCAGTATAATATTGTGAAGCATGAGTTATCTTAAATCCTGTTGAATCTATTCCAGCAAAGATATGCGTGGTACCGCTAATCACAATGAATGATGAAATTATCTTTTCCAGTAAGGTATTGCTAATTCTGCCTGCAAACTTTTGCAATGTTGTAAAATGAGGAATTCGTGATAATCCTAAAAATAGTCTAAAGTAATGCGCTTCAACCAGCCATTCGATAAACATCCTATAACTCTTACCTTCATACTGCCTTATTGTGAGCAATACTAAATGCTGCCACATCGTAAAGACATGGTTACTCTTTCTATGAAGAAACAATGGTATCCTTGAATTTCTCAAGACACGATACATAGTGCACGCCAGCCTAACATATCTTGATTCTTTCAATATCCATATACGATCATACGTCTAGAAAGCTCTAATGGTGTTCAGAACATGGTTTCTACAAAGCCGTAATAATACTATCTGGAATGTCTGATAAGGCGATTTTTCATAGGGACGGAATAATGGTAATACAAAACAAAGAAACAGGGCAACTTGAACCTGCGGATCCCATCGTAAAAAACCTCGAGTGCAAGATTGAAGAATTAGAAGAACAGATTAACACAGAAAAAGATAAAGAGTCAGTTGAAAGGAATAAACATCTAATCAAAGAAAATAAGAATAAGATTATGGAAATCGAATCTGAAATCAAGTATATTCGATCTTGCGAAGAAAAACTGATTGACTTGAATAACCAGATAATTCTTTGCCTAGACACTCCCCAGGACTCGCTATTTGATGCGTTAATGAGTCTAATGTCACAGGATACGGCTAAAGACCAAAAATATTCTTACGTTGAGAAATCAGGCTCCGGTAAATTGGGAACAAAAAATAACATTTTGAGAGGTATGCCTGTATTGTTTAGCACACGGGTAATAGATGATACACAAGGAGCACGTTTTGAAGAAAAGAATAGAAGGTTTATTCATGTAACCCCAGATACGAGTGAGAAGAAGATACAAGAAGCAAAAAGATTGATTGGCCATAAATTTGGCTCTCTTGAGGAAGAATACGATGAAGTTGTAGTTAGCAGAGATGACAAGGAGAAGGCCAAGCAAATAATACGAATTCTAACAGCAAAACTAAAACAACATAGCAAACATTTTGAACCAAAGCAATCAGGAGTTAAAATACCATTTGAAGCGGCAATAGTAGATTCCATTCCAAATAATCAGGTATGGAATATGACTGTGACTGAGAGGATGATGAAATATCTTTCAATTATAACAAAAGCAAATATGGACAGTAGACCCAAGTTAGTAAATGAAGATAATGGGAAATTTTATCCGATATCAACATTTGATGATCTAAAGGAAACATTAAAACTAATGGAAATAGGTGCTAGCGGTATTAGGCCGTATATAGCAGACTGGTTCAATAATGGGTTTACGATTGCATATAAAGAACTTGATGGGTATCCTAATGTAGATAAAGATGAAAACGGGAATGTGTTAGCGCAGGAAAAACGTCCTGGACTTACAACAGAGCAGTTAGCAGAGAAAACCAAGCAATTCTTCAATGTTTCAAAACCAAGTAGCCAAGCAATTCTTTACAAGTTTCTCTATCCACTAATTAATCAAGGTATAATAAACAAGGTCAAAAGTGAGATAGATGGTAGACAGAATATCTACTATCCTGTCGATGAAGAAGGAAATCTCTTTTCAATGTTTGACGATAACAAAGATCTTAGGTTAAAGGTATCAGATCCTGGTATATTTCCTAGTAAGAACTTTTTGAAGAAACAATTTAGAATATTGTCAAAATATTATATAGAAGAGGGGGGTAGTATTTTCAAAAAAAAGTCTTGTTATAAATTGGTTGATATAGATGGTGGAGAGATCTCTGTAGACCATTTGATTGATAAATATTTGAATAACCCTGAAACTTGCTTTGTCGAAAAGTATGATTATAGCCATACAACAGCAATTACAAAGAACTTGCTAATGTATTCCCTTCAAGTTATACAAAAACAGAAAGAAAATAATTTTAATTATTTATGACCCCTAACTCTATATAGTAAATTAACCGGATTCTCTAACAATAATACAGAACAAAATTATCAGTAGGGATTCCCTGGTTATCTTGCCTATTATCCCAAGGATTTTCTAATAAGCTCAAAGTAAAAAAATTAATTAATAAGATTATTGATACTAGAATAACTACAATTATATGACTTATCTAAAATTAACAAGATTCTCAACTTCGAAGAATTTCAACCTACCACGATACGGAGTCGGACTTCGAAATCTGTGTGCATTCTTCACCATGAATCCATACTCACAAAAACCAAATTTCTTTATATTCGTATAATGTTTATTTTTGTCTTTTTCAAGTTCTGCTTTGCTTTTATACTGTTTGACATTATATAATAATGCCGTCCCTATAATTGTCCCATGTGTGAGCATCTTATAATTGATACCTAAAGATTTCAATCTTTCTTTATCGACATTTTTTGAAGCATGTATCAGGAATTTTCCTCTAAATGTTGTATTCCAATTTCTCAGTTCTATAGTCCTTTTTCCTAATACCAAAAGTTCGGCATATGGTTGTTTTAGTGATAAGCATTTCATGTGTGCAATGCGAATCATCTAACCAAAAGGTTTGTTTTTAGTAGAGATTTGTCAACTACAACTACTTAACTTACATGTTTTTGAATCTATTACCATTATTCCAGACTATTCGATCAATGTTGATTGACGTATAGTATTTGAAAATGCATAGAGCTAAACTTTAAGAGGAGATTAATGCATTACTTGAGATAAGGGTTGCATAAATGCGAGATCGAACAAAGGAGACGAAAAGTTGCAACTCTGCTAGCCCAGTCAATGAACGAAACCGAGATAGCACTTGAACTTAAAGCAGACCAATCAACAATAAGCAGAGATGTGAAAGCGCTCAAACTAATATCTCAGCGATTCGTATTTGATCTAGCAAAGTCTGATTTAGCATATTATTACAAACAATGTATCGATGGAATAGAAGAGGTTAGAAGGAAAGGCTGGGAGATATTCAAAGGTCAGAACAATAATAGCAACCTAACACCAAAAGACAAACTTTTAGCTTTAAAAGTAATAAGAGAGTGCAATGAAGCCAAATTTGCTTTGTTTAAGGAAGGCCCATCAATTATGCACATAAAGTCATTAGAGGAGAGATTAGAAAATATTGAATCTAGAGAGATCAATCAATAATCTCTCTAAAAGGATTGAAAGATTAGATTCTACTAATGGCGATGGCAATGATTCAAACCACTGGAGAGGTAAAGAAATAATTCCATTAAATGATTGGATTCAATTTAGAGGAACACCCTACGCGCTACAATATTTTCCCGATGATTTCGACAATATTCAGACGTTTATACCAGATAGTGAACTGAAAAGTAGTGATGAACAAACAAGGAAATGGCATTCTGATTATTTGGACTTGATGGAATATAGAAGGAATCCAAATTATGGTAAGACAAAGTGTTTTCATTGCTTGTTAAGTCCTGATGGAGACGACCCAATATTCATTGGTATTAATAGATTAGTTGCCAAAAGACTAGAAAATAAAGATGTTAATACCTTACCAGAATATCCATGTCGTATAGCAAACAGATTTGAATGTCCTTATGATTGTAAAAAAGGAAAACCATCTAATGCAAGATTTGATGTTAATGATCTGTTTGACTTGGCTGAAATGGCTTTTGCAGTAGAGATTGCATTAGCCGTAGCTCGAAAAGAGACTTCTGCTTGTCAAATAAAAAATAAACTTGATCTGTATCAAGCGTTAACAAATCGAGAAATGTTTGATATGGTGCTGGAACAAGGACTTGATTACATATTGTCTGATAAAGAGACATTTGATGATACGTCTAAATTCGACCAATTACAGAAAGATAACAGGGGTAAAATTGTGGATTATTTTATGAATCTTACAGGTAAGATAAAATTGGAAGAATTAAGATTTTATTAATATATTTGATTTCATTCATTTATGTGTCATTAATATTTCGCTAAAGATTTATGATTGACATCTAGAGAATATAGGGAATATAGAGATTGCAGAATTTCATTTAGTCTATAATATTTTTGATATCGCCTATTTGAGATCACCAATTCAAAGTATGGAATTCCAGAACTTGTTGTTACTATTAATGAAATGAAAATCGTGTATCCATAGTCGGCCGAAATCGTTTACTGATCGTCTTTATCCACTTTCTTCACTTCTCTTATTACCAAGTCTAGGTATTTTTTCAAACCCTTTTCATCTATTTCTAGCAGTCGTTGTTGCTCCGCATCAATCTCCAACAGATTTTTATCCTTTGAAATTTTACTGACGGTTTTTTCAATTTCACTCTCCATCTCTGCATGTCCTATTAAGCGCAACAGCCTTGATTCAACAGCGTGTTTGTATATAGATTTGCGCAATTCATTATTCGCAGACACGAGTATTGCTGAATTGTAAATTCCTAGCAGCATCAAAAATGATGCCATAACTAATACAGTTATAGTCGCAATTCCGAAAGGAGGATAAGGTGCAATAATTTGCGACGCTGCCTGATTTGCGCTAAATATTAAAAATATACCCCATCCAGAAATAAACATGTATGCTCTAATATTTCTTTCATGGCTTACTATTCTAGATATCTTCCAAAATGCTACTCCAAAAAGCAATCCTCCAATGGGTTTGCTTAGCGATATAAGTGCGGCTATCACTATGGAAACAGTTACTGGATCGACTGCGAGGTAAGAACTTAAAAAATTGGCTAAGAAAAACTGATAGAAAAATGTTATCAAAAAGTAAACAAGTGGTGTAGACAATATAACCCAATACACTATAGCATTAACTAATTTCTCCCTGTAAGAGTTCATCAAAATCGCTGTTGTAATCCATATACTGAAAAATGCTACAAATGAAGAAATTCTGTAGACATTCTCTAATGATTGATGTTTACCACCAGATATATCTGCAGAACTTCCAACATATTCCGTAGCCGGATTTGGTCTATCGTTTACCTTGACTGCTATAAAAGCTCTGTCATAACTAAATTAAAAGCGATCCCTAACATCGCTATAAAATACAACAAGACTATTCGACTATGGTTGGATTTATACCAGGAAAAGAATGACAATGACAAGAATATTATGAGAACTCCAGCAATTCCATAACTTAATAAAATTATGGAGATACTTGTAGACGTGTAGTAGTAAGAATAATAGAACATCTGGAATATTGATGCCCCTATCAAGCAGCCAATAAACCTAGCGAAGCTTTGAAAACTATATAGAAAACTTTGACTTTTGAATGACTTTTTTAACTGGTTACTTGCAAATGAGTTTTCGACATAATTTATTAAAAAGTATTGTAAAATCAAGATCAGCGAACTGTTAACAGCAAATAATATCAACTTGCTCTGCATTGGAATAAAGAATTTATCAACAAGATCGTTTATCTTGACAACTGAAGTATCGATTAATACAGTAGCTATAAGAACGATCATAAGAATATGAAATTTCTTACGGCTAAATGACTTTACATGTTGAATCTGCAAGTTTGATAATGCTCTTTCGACATTAATCTAAAGCCCAACATAATCCTTTTGTATTAGACAATTGACTAAGATGATATCTTGAATAAGGTAATATTTTCATTTGTTACAACATCTGTTTTGTCTCTTTTGCTCTTTTCTACAATATTGACACCAGTTGCAGCTTTGGATACTGTAAATATTTTTCCTCCAGGTGGGAAACCATATGGTTTAACATATGCAGATCACATTGAAAACTTCTGGAAATGGGCACTAAAGATTCCAGCCAATGAAAATCCTGTTAACGATCCTACAGGGGTGAAGTGTGCTACAGGTCAGGAAAATACAAATTCACCGATCTTTTACTTGGCTCCTAATAATGGAGGCACATCGCAAAGAGTATGTAAAGTGTCCGCTGGAAAGGGCCTCTTTATACCAGTAATGCCGATGGAATCTTCTGATAAGGAGCTTCCGAAGGCATCAGTAGCTGATTTGTCTAACTCTGCAAAGAGTGACCAAGATCACGTTAATAGTTTGTATCTTAAGATAGGCGATAAGGTGTATAACTTCCAAGACCTTGACAAGTATAGAACTCACACGGATGCCTTTGATGTAGTCTTTCCTGACAATGGAATCTTTGGTGTTCTGAAAGGCGGTGTATCTAAAGCTGTAGCCGATGGTCGTTATATAATAACTGAACCGCTTGCAAAGGGCACATACCCGATTCATTTCAAATCTAGTCTAATTGACCCATCTAACCCAGATACCAATTATGCCCAAGATGTCACATATAAGATAATTGCACAATAAATAGAGTGGTTTGGACTTCAGATGTGTGTTCTGCCCACGATTTATTTTATTTTGGTTTGAAGGTGACTTTGGCCAGCAAGGATATACTCCGGAGTCTTGACATAGTTGTAGTTTCTGCCAATACGATATTACATTTGACCTTGATTTATTATTGCCTACAACACAATAAAAGATTCAGGCCTATAGACTAAAACGTGTATAATTGTCACTAACTAACATAACTTTAGCGACTAAACATAAGAAAGTTATATTAAGATGGTGACAGAAAAGTTAAATGATATTGCTTACCCGAGCTAAAAACCATTATACTTTTCCAAATGTAGATGATGGGATTAGTTCATTTTATCATTCTTATAGTAACAATGGTGATCGCCTCCGAGATCAACACTATCTTCCCGAGTCTTCATCTCCCTCACTCATTGATCCTAATTACCCACAAAATCAGGGATCAAACTTGGTTAGCATCACAGAAACGGAAGCAAAAGTATCTCCAAAACCGCCATTTATCAAAAGGATACTTCTCGTAGATGATGATCCTGATGTTACATTAACTTTCAAAGCTGGTTTAGATGGTTATAATTACGGCGATGGTGACAAGAGGAGAAGATTTGAAGTATACTCATATAATAATCCCATATTGGTAGTAAAAGAATTCAAACCACATTTTTATGATCTTCTTCTAACCGATATTTATATGCCACACATGAATGGTTATCAGCTATACGAAAAGATATTAGAATTAGATGTTAACATTAGAGTATGTTTTATGTCTGCATTAGAAGTAAATGTTGAAGCTCTAAGAGAAGTATATCCTAATGTAAGTTTGGGATGTTTTATCGAAAAGCCAGTATCAATAAAATATTTAATTCAAAGATTATCAGCAGAATTAGATTAGTGGTAGTAATAACACTTACACCTAGTGCTATGACGATGTTTGCCAAAGTGAATTTCACTAGTGAACAAACAAATGAATTCCAACCTTCGATTTAACTTTATCAAATATCACAGCCGAGAATTTATATTCTTGTGGTAATTGAACCATGTTTATTATTTGTCTATATTATTGTATATTAATCTAAAAATAGATATCCTGTATATTTAGTCTTATGCTCCAATATTTAATGTGTATTGAGACTGGGATTGTAGAAATCTATTCTGGCATTTCATACCTTGCAAGTTATATGACTAGTCAAAAATGCTTTGCATATATAGACAGGTCATAGAAATGTCAAAAAGGATTCTGGTTGTTGATGATGAACCTGATGTTAACATAGTATTACACAAGGTGCTAGAGAAAAACGGTTTTATCGTTGATTCATATGAGAATCCACTTCTTGCTTTAGATAACTTCAAACCTCATTACTATAATCTATTAATCCTTGACATCAAGATGCCAAAAATGAGTGGTTTTTCTTTTTATAGAGAGATTAAGAAACTGGATAAGCAGATGAAAGTGTGCTTTCTTACAGCTGGAGAGATGTATCCTGGGGCATATTCTGACATATTTTCTTCACTTCCTGCCAACTGTTTTATTCGCAAGCCTATAACAAATGACGAGCTCTTAGAACATATAGACCGAATAATGTATGGTGGGCGCGAATAATTATTGTTAATATGGATACTGGACGGATGAATAAAAGAAGGAGATTTCTTAATTTGAAAAGATGGCATACTGATAAAACTAATCATTCCGGGGCGACGGCATTAAATCGCCTTATCTTTACCTCTCGCTG
>CAVXZB010000068.1:0-43960 GCA_963765895.1 uncultured Nitrososphaeraceae archaeon
ATAAGGCGATTTAATGCCGTCGCCCCGGAATGATTAGTTTTATCAGTATGCCATCTTTTCAAATTAAGAAATCTCCTTCTTTTATTCATCCGTCCAGTATCCATATTAACAATAATTATTCGCGCCCACCATACATTATTCGGTCTATATGTTCTAAGAGCTCGTCATTTGTTATAGGCTTGCGAATAAAACAGTTGGCAGGAAGTGAAGAAAATATGTCAGAATATGCCCCAGGATACATCTCTCCAGCTGTAAGAAAGCACACTTTCATCTGCTTATCCAGTTTCTTAATCTCTCTATAAAAAGAAAAACCACTCATTTTTGGCATCTTGATGTCAAGGATTAATAGATCATAGTAATGAGGTTTGAAGTTATCTAAAGCAAGAAGTGGATTCTCATATGAATCAACGATAAAACCGTTTTTCTCTAGCACCTTGTGTAATACTATGTTAACATCAGGTTCATCATCAACAACGAGAATCCTTTTTGACATTTCTATGACCTGTCTATATATGCAAAGCATTTTTGACTAGTCATATAACTTGCAAGGTATGAAATGCCAGAATAGATTTCTACAATCCCAGTCTCAATACACATTAAATATTGGAGCATAAGACTAAATATACAGGATATCTATTTTTACATTAATATACAATAATATAGACAAATAATAAACATGGTTCAATTACCACAAGAATATAAATTCTCGCGGCTGTGATATTTGATAAAGTTAAATCGAAGGTTGGAATTCATTTGTTGTGTTCACTAGTGAAATTCACTTTGGCAAACATCGTCATAGCACTAGGTGTGAGTGTTATTACTACACTAATCTAATTCTGCTGATAATCTTTGAATTAAATATTTTATTGATACTGGCTTTTCGATAAACATCCCAAACTTACATTAGGATATACTTCTCTTAGAGCTTAACATTTACTTCTGATGCAGACATAAAACATACTCTAATGTTAACATCTAATTCAATATTTTTCGTATACCTGATAACCATTCAGTGTGGCATATAAATATCGGTTAGAAGAAATCATAAAAATGTGGTTTGAATTCTTTTACTACCAATATGGGATTATTATATGAGTATACTTCAAATCTTCTCCTCTTGTCACCATCGCCGTAATTATAACCATCTAAACCAGCTTTGAAAGTTAATGTAACATCAGGATCATCATCTACGAGAAGTATCCTTTTGATAAATGGCGGTTTTGGAGATACTTTTGCTTCCGTTTCTGTGATGCTAACAAGTTTGATCCCTGATTTTGTGGGTAATTAGGATCAATGAGTGAGGGAGATGAAGACTCGGGAAGATAGTGTTGATCTCGGAGGCGATCACCATTGTTACTATAAGAATGATAAAATGAACTAATCCCATCATCTACATTTGGAAAGTATAATGGTTTTTAGCTCGGGTAAGCAATATCATTTAACTTTTCTGTCACCATCTTAATATAACTTTCTTATGTTTAGTCGCTAAAGTTATGTTAGTCAGTGACAATTATACACGTTTTAGTCTATAGGCCTGAATCTTTTATTGTGTTGTAGGCAATAATAGATCAAGGTCAAATGTAATATCGTATTGGCAGAAACTACGACTATGTCAAGACTCCGGAGTATATCCTTGCTGGCCAAAGTCACCTTCAAACCAAAATAAAATAAATCGTGGGCAGAACACACATCTGAAGTCCAAACCACTCTATTTATTGTGCAATTATCTTATATGTGACATCTTGGGCATAATTGGTATCTGGGTTAGATGGGTCAATTAGACTAGATTTGAAATGAATCGGGTATGTGCCCTTTGCAAGCGGTTCAGTTATTATATAACGACCATCGGCTACAGCTTTAGATACACCGCCTTTCAGAACACCAAAGATTCCATTGTCAGGAAAGACTACATCAAAGGCATCCGTGTGAGTTCTATACTTGTCAAGGTCTTGGAAGTTATACACCTTATCGCCTATCTTAAGATACAAACTATTAACGTGATCTTGGTCACTCTTTGCAGAGTTAGACAAATCAGCTACTGATGCCTTCGGAAGCTCCTTATCAGAAGATTCCATCGGCATTACTGGTATAAAGAGGCCCTTTCCAGCGGACACTTTACATACTCTTTGCGATGTGCCTCCATTATTAGGAGCCAAGTAAAAGATCGGTGAATTTGTATTTTCCTGACCTGTAGCACACTTCACCCCTGTAGGATCGTTAACAGGATTTTCATTGGCTGGAATCTTTAGTGCCCATTTCCAGAAGTTTTCAATGTGATCTGCATATGTTAAACCATATGGTTTCCCACCTGGAGGAAAAATATTTACAGTATCCAAAGCTGCAACTGGTGTCAATATTGTAGAAAAGAGCAAAAGAGACAAAACAGATGTTGTAACAAATGAAAATATTACCTTATTCAAGATATCATCTTAGTCAATTGTCTAATACAAAAGGATTATGTTGGGCTTTAAATCTATGTTGAAAGAGCATTATCAAACTTGCAGATTCAACATGTAAAGTCATTTAGCCGTAAGAAATTTCATATTCTTATGATTGTTCTTATAGCTACTGTATTAATCGATACTTCAGTTGTCAAGATAAACGATCTTGTTGATAAATTCTTTATTCCAATGCAGAGCAAGTTGATATTATTTGCTGTTAACAGTTCGCTGATCTTGATTTACAATACTTTTTAATAAATTATGTCGAAAACTCATTTGCAAGTAACCAGTTAAAAAAGTCATTCAAAAGTCAAAGTTTTCTATATAGTTTTCAAGCTTCGCTAGGTTTATTGGCTGCTCTGATAGGGGCATCAATATTCCAGATGTTCTATTATTCTTACTACTACACGTCTACAAGTATCTCCATAATTTTATTAAGTTATGGAATTGCTGCAGCTCTCATAATATTCTTGTCATTGTCATTCTTTTCCTGGTATAAATCCAACCATAGTCGAATAGTCTTGTTGTATTTTATAGCGATGTTAGGGATCGCTTTTAATTTAGTTATGACAGCAGCTTTTATAGCAGTCAAGGTAAACGATAGACCAAATCCGGCTACGGAATATGTTGGAAGTTCTGCAGATATATCTGGTGGTAAACATCAATCATTAGAGAATGTCTACAGAATTTCTTCATTTGTAGCATTTTTCAGTATATGGATTACAACAGCGATTTTGATGAACTCTTACAGGGAGAAATTAGTTAATGCTATAGTGTATTGGGTTATATTGTCTACACCACTTGTTTACTTTTTGATAACATTTTTCTATCAGTTTTTCTTAGCCAATTTTTTAAGTTCTTACCTCGCAGTCGATCCAGTAACTGTTTCCATAGTGATAGCCGCACTTATATCGCTAAGCAAACCCATTGGAGGATTGCTTTTTGGAGTAGCATTTTGGAAGATATCTAGAATAGTAAGCTATGAAAGAAATATTAGAGCATACATGTTTATTTCTGGATGGGGTATATTTTTAATATTTAGCGCAAATCAGGCAGTGTCGCAAATTATTGCACCTTATCCTCCTTTCGGAATTGCGACTATAACTGTATTAGTTATGGCATCATTTTTGATGCTGCTAGGAATTTACAATTCAGCAATACTCGTGTCTGCGAATAATGAATTGCGCAAATCTATATACAAACACGCTGTTGAATCAAGGCTGTTGCGCTTAATAGGACATGCAGAGATGGAGAGTGAAATTGAAAAAACCGTCAGTAAAATTTCAAAGGATAAAAATCTGTTGGAGATTGATGCGGAGCAACAACGACTGCTAGAAATAGATGAAAAGGGTTTGAAAAAATACCTAGACTTGGTAATAAGAGAAGTGAAGAAAGTGGATAAAGACGATCAGTAAACGATTTCGGCCGACTATGGATACACGATTTTCATTTCATTAATAGTAACAACAAGTTCTGGAATTCCATACTTTGAATTGGTGATCTCAAATAGGCGATATCAAAAATATTATAGACTAAATGAAATTCTGCAATCTCTATATTCCCTATATTCTCTAGATGTCAATCATAAATCTTTAGCGAAATATTAATGACACATAAATGAATGAAATCAAATATATTAATAAAATCTTAATTCTTCCAATTTTATCTTACCTGTAAGATTCATAAAATAATCCACAATTTTACCCCTGTTATCTTTCTGTAATTGGTCGAATTTAGACGTATCATCAAATGTCTCTTTATCAGACAATATGTAATCAAGTCCTTGTTCCAGCACCATATCAAACATTTCTCGATTTGTTAACGCTTGATACAGATCAAGTTTATTTTTTATTTGACAAGCAGAAGTCTCTTTTCGAGCTACGGCTAATGCAATCTCTACTGCAAAAGCCATTTCAGCCAAGTCAAACAGATCATTAACATCAAATCTTGCATTAGATGGTTTTCCTTTTTTACAATCATAAGGACATTCAAATCTGTTTGCTATACGACATGGATATTCTGGTAAGGTATTAACATCTTTATTTTCTAGTCTTTTGGCAACTAATCTATTAATACCAATGAATATTGGGTCGTCTCCATCAGGACTTAACAAGCAATGAAAACACTTTGTCTTACCATAATTTGGATTCCTTCTATATTCCATCAAGTCCAAATAATCAGAATGCCATTTCCTTGTTTGTTCATCACTACTTTTCAGTTCACTATCTGGTATAAACGTCTGAATATTGTCGAAATCATCGGGAAAATATTGTAGCGCGTAGGGTGTTCCTCTAAATTGAATCCAATCATTTAATGGAATTATTTCTTTACCTCTCCAGTGGTTTGAATCATTGCCATCGCCATTAGTAGAATCTAATCTTTCAATCCTTTTAGAGAGATTATTGATTGATCTCTCTAGATTCAATATTTTCTAATCTCTCCTCTAATGACTTTATGTGCATAATTGATGGGCCTTCCTTAAACAAAGCAAATTTGGCTTCATTGCACTCTCTTATTACTTTTAAAGCTAAAAGTTTGTCTTTTGGTGTTAGGTTGCTATTATTGTTCTGACCTTTGAATATCTCCCAGCCTTTCCTTCTAACCTCTTCTATTCCATCGATACATTGTTTGTAATAATATGCTAAATCAGACTTTGCTAGATCAAATACGAATCGCTGAGATATTAGTTTGAGCGCTTTCACATCTCTGCTTATTGTTGATTGGTCTGCTTTAAGTTCAAGTGCTATCTCGGTTTCGTTCATTGACTGGGCTAGCAGAGTTGCAACTTTTCGTCTCCTTTGTTCGATCTCGTATTTATGCAACCCTTATCTCAAGTAATGCATTAATCTCCTCTTAAAGTTTAGCTCTATGCATTTTCAAATACTATACGTCAATCAACATTGATCGAATAGCTTGGAATAATGGTAATAGATTCAAAAACATGTAAGTTAAGTAGTAGTTGTAGTTGACAAATCTCTACTAAAAACAAACCTTTTGGTTAGATGATTCGCATTGCACACATGAAATGCTTATCACTAAAACAACCATATGCCGAACTTTTGGTATTAGGAAAAAGGACTATAGAACTGAGAAATTGGAATACGACATTTAGAGGAAAATTCCCGATACATGCTTCAAAAAATGTCGATAAAGAAAGATTGAAATCTTTAGGTATCAATTATAAGATGCTCACACATGGGACAATTATAGGGACGGCATTATTATATAATGTCAAACAGTATAAAAGCAAAGCAGAACTTGAAAAAGACAAAAATAAACATTATACGAATATAAAGAAATTTGGTTTTTGTGAGTATGGATTCATGGTGAAAAATGCACACAGATTTCGAAGTCCGACTCCGTATCGTGGTAGGTTGAAATTCTTCGAAGTTGAGAATCTTGTTAATTTTAGATAAGTCATATAATTGTAGTTATTCTAGTATCAATAATCTTATTAATTAATTTTTTTACTTTGAGCTTATTAGAAAATCCTTGGGATAATAGGC
Organism: uncultured Nitrososphaeraceae archaeon; assembly: GCA_963765895.1. Taxonomy (GTDB): domain Archaea; phylum Thermoproteota; class Nitrososphaeria; order Nitrososphaerales; family Nitrososphaeraceae; genus JARBAU01. The sequence goes on from CAVXZB010000068.1 coordinate 5,948, forward strand.
AAGATAACCAGGGAATCCCTACTGATAATTTTGTTCTGTATTATTGTTAGAGAATCCGGTTAATTTACTATATAGAGTTAGGGGTCATAAATAATTAAAATTATTTTCTTTCTGTTTTTGTATAACTTGAAGGGAATACATTAGCAAGTTCTTTGTAATTGCTGTTGTATGGCTATAATCATACTTTTCGACAAAGCAAGTTTCAGGGTTATTCAAATATTTATCAATCAAATGGTCTACAGAGATCTCTCCACCATCTATATCAACCAATTTATAACAAGACTTTTTTTTGAAAATACTACCCCCCTCTTCTATATAATATTTTGACAATATTCTAAATTGTTTCTTCAAAAAGTTCTTACTAGGAAATATACCAGGATCTGATACCTTTAACCTAAGATCTTTGTTATCGTCAAACATTGAAAAGAGATTTCCTTCTTCATCGACAGGATAGTAGATATTCTGTCTACCATCTATCTCACTTTTGACCTTGTTTATTATACCTTGATTAATTAGTGGATAGAGAAACTTGTAAAGAATTGCTTGGCTACTTGGTTTTGAAACATTGAAGAATTGCTTGGTTTTCTCTGCTAACTGCTCTGTTGTAAGTCCAGGACGTTTTTCCTGCGCTAACACATTCCCGTTTTCATCTTTATCTACATTAGGATACCCATCAAGTTCTTTATATGCAATCGTAAACCCATTATTGAACCAGTCTGCTATATACGGCCTAATACCGCTAGCACCTATTTCCATTAGTTTTAATGTTTCCTTTAGATCATCAAATGTTGATATCGGATAAAATTTCCCATTATCTTCATTTACTAACTTGGGTCTACTGTCCATATTTGCTTTTGTTATAATTGAAAGATATTTCATCATCCTCTCAGTCACAGTCATATTCCATACCTGATTATTTGGAATGGAATCTACTATTGCCGCTTCAAATGGTATTTTAACTCCTGATTGCTTTGGTTCAAAATGTTTGCTATGTTGTTTTAGTTTTGCTGTTAGAATTCGTATTATTTGCTTGGCCTTCTCCTTGTCATCTCTGCTAACTACAACTTCATCGTATTCTTCCTCAAGAGAGCCAAATTTATGGCCAATCAATCTTTTTGCTTCTTGTATCTTCTTCTCACTCGTATCTGGGGTTACATGAATAAACCTTCTATTCTTTTCTTCAAAACGTGCTCCTTGTGTATCATCTATTACCCGTGTGCTAAACAATACAGGCATACCTCTCAAAATGTTATTTTTTGTTCCCAATTTACCGGAGCCTGATTTCTCAACGTAAGAATATTTTTGGTCTTTAGCCGTATCCTGTGACATTAGACTCATTAACGCATCAAATAGCGAGTCCTGGGGAGTGTCTAGGCAAAGAATTATCTGGTTATTCAAGTCAATCAGTTTTTCTTCGCAAGATCGAATATACTTGATTTCAGATTCGATTTCCATAATCTTATTCTTATTTTCTTTGATTAGATGTTTATTCCTTTCAACTGACTCTTTATCTTTTTCTGTGTTAATCTGTTCTTCTAATTCTTCAATCTTGCACTCGAGGTTTTTTACGATGGGATCCGCAGGTTCAAGTTGCCCTGTTTCTTTGTTTTGTATTACCATTATTCCGTCCCTATGAAAAATCGCCTTATCAGACATTCCAGATAGTATTATTACATACCTTTCTGGAAAATAACTAACTACTAGAACCAAAAGATAGGACTTGCCGGCTCCAGGATCCTTAGAATTAACGTTATGTGGTATGGGAATTTTAGTAAATGCGCTACACATTCCGTAAAGTAATTGTTTTATGGATACTTCATCATATGGTGCTTCTTTTTTGATTGTATTAATGACAAAATTGATATCTTGTTCTGTGAGCCGATTCTCTGTCGCAAGTTGTTCCTCTTCTTCCTCTCCTTCACCTGCTCCCCTATAATGATAATCTGTTGTTGCCGGCGATCCTTCTTCCTTTCTCTTTTTTGTAGAGTAAGTGACTGCATCTTTCCAAATTAAGTCTAGTTCTATTGCTGGGAGCGGTGGTTTGCATCTGTTATTATTGATATCTACAAACCTAGATCTTAGTTCCTGTTCTTCTATCTTGCCATTTCCACCATATCGGAACAAAATGCTATTTGCGATACTGATCATTGAATCATGTCTTTCCCCTTGGTAGATTTTTGCATCAGAGTCTAACAGATTTCTGTAATGTCTTTCTAAATATTCAATTCCATGTTTTTTGCATATTGTATCTATATGCTGCTTAAACTCTTTTGCCTGCTCTTGTGTTAGAACTATGGGTTCAGTTGTGCCCATAATCTCATATTGTTGTCCATTTCTATGAGATGAGTATGCACAACATGCTATTCCATGTTCTCCCAATCCCTTAACCTCAAGCCCCAAGACTGAATCAGAATTTTTCTTTGGAAATGGTAATGGTGAGTAAAAATAGATGTGAGCCTTTTCTAGATTATCTTTATGCTGCTCTACTAGCAACTTCTGCGACATTTCTTGTAGTGTGGTCTTGTTTCCATTTCTTGAACACAGTTCATCTATCGCTATTAATTTATCTGCATCCAAGAATGTGAAGTATAACCCTAGTTTATCCGCTCTATGCCAAACCTTACCTGGAATTATTGCAATCCCTTTAGAAAACATTCCTCGCTCTTTCCATGGTCTGTGAATCTCTTCAGGTATTGGCTTATTCTGCCATTCTTCCCAAGGAATTAATGGTCTCTTATTTCTTGTATCTGCTGGAATTACATTAACTCCAATGTCATTACGCCAATAATCAGCAAATCTATTTATCTGATCTAATTTTAGATTCTGAACTGTCATACTTCAAGTCAGGCCTTCTGAATAAGACAATGATTGCATCTAGTGCATTGGCAAACAATTCTATGATGAATTTCTGAATTTATCCAACTACCAGGGCATTCTTGACAATCGGGTATGCACTCTTCTATAACAAGGTCAGGTATGGACTGCAAGTTAGTTGGATGTCTCCTTACAATTTGTCTGCTTCACGTTCGGCTGTTTTTCTTGATAGGCCCTCTCGATTATTCGTAGAAGATACCGACTCCTACTTATATCCCCTCGATCTTTTTCTATCTTTTGCGCTAGTCCGACTGGTAATGAGAGACCAGACGGAACATATCTTTTCACAAGTGAATAGTTTCACTTTTATAATATTTTAATAATGAGTCTGACCAAAATTGTGAAGGATCAATAGCTAAAATGAGCATAAATGCCCGCAAAAACAAGTTAAAGGGATTTAATTTTAACAGATATGCCAATATAGATCTGACCAATCGTGGCTACGTCAAACTTCTACATTTTATACTAAAATCAAAGAAGCCATTGACATCTTATCAAATACAGCATGGCTTGGGAGAATCTAAATATGTTATTGAAATGCTTAATAACTTATTCACAGCGTCTAGTAGCTCGCAGCCTCTATTTACTTGGGAAAAAATATACAGGAAAGACTATGAGATCAATGAAGACAAGAACCTAAAGAAGAGATTATACAGACTCTTAAACACAATTTACAAATTAGATTGGTTTGAGGAAGCGGATGATCGCTTATACGATCATCTGTTTCTATCAAAGCGTGCCAAAATTATTACTTTATCTTATGACAAAACAAAGAGACTTAAAATCAGTCTTCCTAAGAATAAAGACATAGAAGAAAATAAAGAAGACAACGAAGTAATCATAAAAATTCGTGAACCCAAAATTCGCCATCATCGTTCTTATATTTGCCATCATTCTTACATTCTCAATGCAATTAGAAAAAAAGATGGACTTCATGTATATGCAGAAGTATACTATAATCCTAGGGCGGTGCACAAATATCTAGATGTAGAATATGGCCCAGAAGTAAATAGATTAGATCCAAAAGCAAAGAAACTATACACCGGGAATTTTCGAGGATTTTTGTTATACCTTGCAGGTGAATATAGACACGGATGGTCACAATCTGGAAAAGAAAGAATACGCGAAGTTATTTCTAATTCGAGTCTAACTAAAAAAATTCCTTTTCTAAAATACTGGAAGGATTTTGAATATGTTGGATTTGATGTATTAGATATATTAATGGAGATTATTATTGATTTTAATAAGATTATAACTCGACACTACCAGAATTACAGTCACGATTATAATACCTATGAAGATGATGATTCGCCTATTGTTGGTATGAATGCCAAGAATACATCAGACGACAATCTTAAATTAATACTAACTGAACGATATCGTTGGGCAGTGTTATCTTATTTTGCAGACTTCGAAAATCCTACTATTCTATCTTCTACTATATTATCTAAACAATATTCCAACTATAAAAATTTGAAAATTGAAGATAAACTAAATGAATATAATCTCGAAATGCTAAAGAACCAACGAAATCTATTGAGTCGCCGACTAGACAGAATCGATGTGGAAATCAATATAGGACATCCACTTTATCCACTTCCATTTTTATAAATCGCGCAGGTTGTCAACGCTAAATCATATAAAATATTCTTTCGCTTTTCCGACTGTAAACGACTATTTATCGTGAGAACTCATTAAATTGCTGTTGTATAATTATTCACCATAGCTTTATACATATGCTTGTTCTTGGTAGGCTCATTTCCTACCAATACTTTATTTGCTAGGGGATTTTTGCAACTCTTCAGCGAACAAGTCAGCCATCTTCAGCAGGGATATTAACAGATCAGTTTGAAATATGAGAATAGGATATTCTCAATACAATTACGTTTAAGTAATTAGTTGTATCTTTGTAAGTATGATTAATACATTTTTTTCCGAAATGGAATACAACTACTTGAAATCTCAACGCCTTGCAAGAATAGCAACGGCCACCAGATCATCCGAAGAAAAGGAAGTGATACAACCAGATGTAGTACCAGTAGGTTTTGATTTTAATGGCGAGTATTTTTATATCGGTGGAATGAACCTTGTTAAATCCACAAAATACAAAAATGTTCAGAAAAACAATAAAGTTGCAGTTATCATTGATGACCTGAAGACTGTTGATCCTTGGGATCCTATGGGTATGAGAATCTACGGTACTGCTGACATAGTTTCCCGTCAAGGTGGATATATGGATAGAACTGGACATTCCAATCACCAATACATCAGAATAACTCCTTATAAGAAATGGAGTTGGGGAAATTGAAGAACCTGTCTTTGTTGAGGGCAAATTTAATGTAAAGATAGCCAAAAGAGACTAAGAAGTAATATATGCCACCATACTGATTTAATCACTTATATGAGCAAAATATCCCATTAGAACTTATCTAATCATTAGCTCTTGATAACACATTTTACGATTTCTTATTTTATTAAATAGAAAGGCATTAATATAGAAATTTTTGGTTGCTGTAGTGAGTACCGATGTTCACAAACCTTATATTATTTATCTTTACAATTGGATTTCAAAATCATATCACAGTTTTGTTAATCTCTTGATGGATTTATAAGATGATTGAAATCAAGCCGTATTATTGTTATCAAGTGAATCATATTTGCGATCTAAATACTTTCAATATTGCTTAACCCATTAACAGAAATTTTAACTGTATAATATTTTAGCTTGGAGATAATAAGATAAAATTCTAAAGCATTTATTAAGTATAATAACTATTCGAGATCATGCCAAGAGGAATGAAAAAGGGCTTAAACACACAGAAATTTGATCGCTGCGTGTCAAAAGTTAAGGTCAGATCTGGAAAGAAAGTAAATCCCTACGCAGTATGTAACGCTACCATGAGTGGTAAGACTAAAGGTAAAAGCAAACCTAGAAAAAAGTAGTACCAAAAAATAATATGAATAGGTACAAAGCGCAATATTGCAGAAATTTATTTTTGAAATGTAGAGAATTGAAATTACGAAAAGTTATGATATATTCATGATCATATTAATAGCCTATTTTCAATTCGGACAGCAGAAATCACTCTTTTTTGTCAATACGTCAAACTATAATAAAATATCACTCGGTATATTCCGATAAATGTTCTTTTTATCATAGTAATCTACCATTAATTTGGGTAAATATATTCATGGGATTTTACAGTAGGTACCTGTTATCATTACTTGGTCCTATATTCTACAATTACACTTCCGCAAGGTCTTCCACCGTTAGCTTTAACGCCTTTTTTGATTTAAGTATACCGATTTATCATGGTTTTTTTAACCTTCGTAAAGAATATTAAGATAGATAAAGACCTTATTTTCTAATATAATAGGATCTTTAAAGTATCTCCTACCCTAATTTGTATTATTCTTCATTTTAGGATGGCATTGATTTTTTAATATTACTGAGGCAATATTCATCGCATTTACAATTGAAGGTTGGCTCGTGTCAACTGTTATGTGTTCCCCCCTTACAGGTTCATAACATTCTTCATTCTATTGTAAATAGAAATATTGTTACTGATTAAATCAACATAAATATAATCGGCCTGATTATAATTCATCTATTGTTTAGCATCAAATCCTTTGCTGCATTATAGCAAATAAGCATAAAGCAAAAGCCACCGCAAGACCCAGTCACATCTGCACTTGTGACCGCCATAACCAATATGGACAAATGCTTCATCTAGGATTAGGCCACAGACTAATAACTCCTGATAAAGCCAGATAATAGAAATAGACACCAGTTACTCTCTTCCTATTCCTGGAGTACTTTGTGAACAAAGGAGATTGCAATTGATCCTTCACCGACTGCAGATGCAACACGTTTGATGCTGCCGCCCCTCACATCACCTACTGCGAAAACACCGGGTAAACTGGTTTCAAGCAAGTATGGTTGATGGGTAAGAGACCAGCGTGTATCGGTCAGATTTTCTGGCAAAAGGTCGGGACCAGTCTTTATGAAGCCCTTAGCATCTAGCGCGATACAGCCATCAAGCCAGTGAGTATTTGGATCGGCACCGGTCATGACGAATATGTGCCTGATTTTATGTTTTTCAGTCTGTCCTGTTTGGCTGTTTCGCCAGTAGACGGAGTCAAGATGATTGCCTCCTTCTACTGCTACAATCTCTGTTTGTGGTCGCAATATGATCGTGGGAGTATTCTCTATCCTACGAATTAGATATCGTGACATAGTAGCAGCCAAACCAGTAGATCTGACTAGCATGTACACACGCTTTGCAGTCTGTGCTAAAAACACGGCAGCCTGGCCTGCTGAATTTCCTCCGCCTACTACAACTAATTCCTCTCCTCCGCACAACTGTGCTTCCACAAAGGTCGCACCATGGTAGACTCCTGCACCTTCAAAGCGTGACAGGTTGTCCAATGGAAGCTTTCGATACTGGGCACCAGTGGCAATTATAACAGTGTGAGTAGAAATTCTAGCACCATTCTCAAGCTCTATAACGTACGGTTTGCGGTCACAGATGAGTCTTGTGGCATTAGCAACGAGCATACGTGCACCAAACTTCTGTGCCTGGATGTATGCTCTAGCTGCCAGATCCTGGCCAGAAATACCTGTAGGAAATCCCAAGTAATTTTCGATCCTTGAGCTTGAACCTGCTTGACCACCAGGGGAATTTGTCTCCAGCATTAGGACATCTAGTCCTTCTGAAGCACCATATACTGCGGCTGCCAGTCCTGAGGGACCAGCACCGATGATTACAAGATCTCGAACATGGGTTTGGTCAATAGACTCATTGAAACCAAGGCAGTTTGCGATTTCTTGGTTAGTGGGATTCCGAAGTGCAAGCTGGCCTCGACAGATTAATACTGGTATTTCACTGGCAGAAATTTGGAAACTATCCAACAGATTCTGTACGTCAGGGTCGCGTTCTAAATCTATGTAGGAGTATGGATGTCCATTGCGCATCAGAAACTCTTTGATCCGTAATGTACCTGCCGAATATGCTGACCCAACAAGGACAATATCTCCAACGCCAGCAGATATTAGTTCTACCCTACGAAGAATGAACGCCCGCATCAATATATCGCTGAGCTCAGTATCAGTCTGTACCAATCCGAGCATTTGCTGGTGATCCAGTTCAATTACTTTACCTGGCTTGGTAACACGTGCCCGAACTAAAGACCGTCGACCAGAGAGCATGTTAACCTCTCCTGTGAATTCACCAGGACCATGGACAGTAATAAGGGTCTCCTCGGCCCCTAAGGGACGTACGATCTCGACTTCGCCTGTGGTTACGATAAAGAACGGTACTGACGTATCTCCCTGGTCTATTAGCACTTCGCCAGACTGCACCGAACGTACATGTCCATGCACTGCAATGCGATCAATCCGAGCTGGAGTTAATTTCGGAAATATCTTCTCAATACGAGAGCTGGTTAGAGGAAGTCCTCTGCGTGCATTACTCATAGAAGTAGTTTCCTGTACGATTGCTCTTCGCAAATCATCGCTAGGAGCTTTCTATCATATTCCATAGCGACAAGGGATATAGATATCATATTCTGTGATGGTTCTACAGTCTAATATGCTTGCTGTATATCAAATTGTATAGATTGTTGTAAGTACTATGTTTAAATCAACTTGCAAAGCGATTCTAATATATTGAATCATTTGCCTCACATACATTGCTCTCGCCAGCCAACCACGCCTAGATTAATGGTCGTCTTGTAATAAATATCACCGTCGTCAACCATCTACGTATGACATTCTAGGTGTGACATATTAGCAGTCCCCCATCTCGGCAAACAGCATTCTATGTGATACATATCTAATCGATGTATGATCTTTTTTGCATTCCATCATTATGTTACAAGAACAAATTATGAAAGGTGAACTTCTACAACACAAGGTCTCTTATAGGTAACGATTGTGTGTTATTAGTGCTTCAATTAGATCTGCGCTGTGCCGCCATCGACGAATAGCTCGATGCCGGTAATGAAGAGGGAGTCATCAGATGCAAGAAAGAGCGCAGCGGTCGCGATTTCGTGCGGCTTGCCCATGCGACCCATTGGGATTATGGAAACGAAGCCATCCACCATTTCTTGGGGAGTTCCATCAAATATCGCAGTATCTATCGTGCCGGGACTGATGACGTTGACCCTGATTCGTCCTTTGAGCTCCGCAGTCCAAGTTCGGGCAAATGAACGGACAGCCGCTTTGCTGGCGCTGTAGACAGTAGTGCCAGGAAATCCTTTTACTCCAGCAATAGAACTATTCAAAATGATTGATCCGCCGTCCTTCATAAGCGGCAGAGCCTTTTGCACGGTAAACAGGGTCCCTCGAACGTTAACATTGAAAGTATCGTCGAAGCCCTTCTCGGTAATGGAGCCAAGTGGCTTACTGAGCTCGCCAACGCCGGCGCTAGCAAAGAGAACGTCGATGTGGCCCTTGTCCTTTTTGACTATATCGAACATACGATCTAGGTCGGCAATCTTGCCGGCATCGCCCTGCACACCAGTGACGTTCTTGCCGATTTCTTTGGTTGCCTTATCGAGCCTTTCTTGTCTGCGGCCAGTGATGAAGACATAAGCACCTTCCTCGACAAATAATTTAGCAGTAGCAAGCGCCATCCCACTCGTAGCTCCAGTAATAACAGCTACTCTATTCTCTAATTTGTTTGACATGGATTAAGGTAGGTACATAATGATTGAAATAAGTTAATGAAGTGTAATATGTCTTAGTTGCGATTTATTGAAGCATGACAAGAAGCGCACTTCGTTTCATAACAATGCTTTGGGTATAATGCATGGCAATGTACACTTTGTACTGTTATTAACCATATAGTCTAAAACAATCGTACACATGCGTTCAGTTCAGGTCTCTAAAGCTAATGGCCCTTTTGAACTTGTTGAAAAAGATATTCCAGAACCTGCTGCTACACAAGTTCGTATAAAGGTACAAGCATGCGGCATATGTCATAGTGATTCTCTTACTAAGGAGGGATTATTCCCAGGCATACAATATCCCAGGGTTCCCGGACATGAAATTGCAGGAGTTATAGATAAAGTGGGCAAAGACATCACTCAATGGGAACCCCAACAAAGAGTAGCTGTAGGATGGCATGGGGGTCATTGTGGCCATTGTGACTCATGCCGGCGCGGGGATTTTATTACCTGTAAATATGCACAGGTACCAGGCATTTCATACGATGGTGGATATGCAGATTATGTGAATGTACCCGTCGAGGCTTTAGCATCAATCCCTGAGCAGCTCTCGGCTGTAGAAGCTGCACCTCTTATGTGTGCTGGTATTACTACGTACAATGCTCTTCGGAACAGTGGAGCACGTGCAGACGATTTAGTTGCTATTCTTGGAATAGGCGGACTAGGTCATCTTGCTATTCAGTTTGCTGCCAAGATGGGTTTTAATACCGTGGCCATAGGTCGAGCTGGAGGCAAGGAAGAGGAATTGGCTAAGAATTTGGGGGCTAGCCAATACATTAATAACCGGTCACAGAATGCAGTCGAAGAACTTAACAAGCTAGGAGGAGCTAAAGTGATACTTGCAACTGTCCCTAGTGGAAAGGCGATGACTGAAATCTTTGGAGGTCTTGCCGTTAATGGGAAGCTTGTCATAATTGGAGCTTCTGATGAGCCAATTCAAGTGCCTCTATTTCCATTGATATTAGGACGTCGATCATTGATAGGTTGGCCATCTGGTACGTCGATCGACTCTCAAGACACACTCTCATTTAGTGTTCTCTCTGGTGTAAAGTCTATGAATGAAGTCTTTCCATTAGAGCGTGCAGCAGAGGCGTATGATCTTATGATGAATGGTAAAGCTAGGTTTAGATGTGTACTTATAACTGGTAATTAGATGAAGCAGGACATACACTTTAAAAAATATACAATGGCATAGAAATGAGTTGTATGGAGATTAGGGATTGCATTTGTTATTGACCCAAGATATACGAAGCTTATAATTGTGTTAAATACACTTCATAAATCTTCAGTTATGTGATCTTCTGATATATCTATATACTTCTATGTTATCAATGAGTTTCTGATTTAGTATTTACAGCGATATTCTATAAGCCAAGTCATTCACCCTCTTGGCGCTATATATAGCTTAGTTGAAGGATATTATATTATAGTAACTTGCCAGTTATTGACTTATGGGAACGAACTGTGCATTGCCTTTTTTGCAATTCTATGGCTACGCTCAAGCCTACCAAGACGAGACGAATAATGCTGCGCTGCAACACATGTGAGCTCTGGTGTTTGCCAATGGAATATTGTCGCAATAGAGAATCAAGACTTTGAAAGACTACATATTTAGACCTCTACGTGGACTAGTGCTTTGACAGCTTGGAACGCAGCCAAGTCTGGTGAGCATCATTGACATATGTTGAAAGTGTTCATATAGATGATTAATTGAAGGTCTTAAAGTTGGTTACAGTGCATGTCCTCATTTATGATACCAACGCAGCCAGGAAAGAAACTGGCTATGTACTGATGTCCAGTATTTATCGTAATTGGTTTAGTTTCAGTAACACCGTATGGACTCTACGGATAATTGAACTTCAGCTCCTGATTCATAGCCTGGAAAGTGGTCATCGTAATGATAACAATGCTAGGATTAGTAGTTCGCCGGCGACCAACGTCGACGCAAGAAAAGGACATGGTAGTTGTTTCCAGCAAGGAATAGCTGATGGTAAAGATCAACCATTCTATCGAAATACATTCAGTGCATGCGGTAGCGCGTACGGGATAGAAATTATGAAAGGATATCTATCTGTGGAGGGCAATACAACATATACATGTAATAATTCTGAAGACGCTGACGAGGTTATCTAACTGCTTTTTCTCTTTATTATTCTAGTTTTTGCATTCACGCTTCAAGTTATTCGGAGGCGGCAACACATCTTCTATCCGGTTCGAATAAAGAAAATGGCCTGTTCAACTTATACAATACAAAGTTGAGATAGAACGCAACGTTCAATAGATTGGAATCTGCCTCAGTATGTTAGCTTTAGAATGGCTCTGACTGGCGATCCTGCCCGAAGGATGAAGCTTATGAAAATGATGTCCAACTATTGGACTGTTTTTGGAGTAGTATCGGTGCTAGTTATTTGCCTCGTTCTTGAAGTGTCTATTGTAAATGTGTCAGGATTTTCAAATCAATCCAGTTCTGCTACCGATATCCAGATATTTTCTGCATTAGGTGTATTAAGTATCATTTCACAGCTGATCATCTTGAACTTCATTCGCACAAGAAATCTTCCTTTTGAAAGGTCGATACTAAGGATCATGTATAAGGTAATGGTATTGACGCAACTGGCTATTATTGTTATTTTAGTGATAATTCTGATTGAAATAATCTTCACCGTTTCATATTATCTTATACATCTGGAATTGATATTCATGATTAGTTCCGTAACCGCAATAGCAGTTATGGGATTGTTGTCGTACAAGTTCGTTACATGGCTGAAATTGAACAAGAGTTGGACCACATTAGCGTATTTATGTGCTAGCCTAAGCCTATCGATTAATGCGATTATTGGGATAATATATGTATCAGATCAGTTAAGTTACGTCTCTGATGTTATTCAGCCCAGTCCATATGGTGGATTTATGATGCACAGCCATACCTCTTCATTAGCTGTCTTGTACACCATTTCCTCTGGCGTTACGTTCGTACTTTTTTGGTTAGGAACTGTCTTGTTATTACAAAGCTATCGTAAAAGGCTAGGAACGATAAAGTTTTGGATAATCATGCTTGTTCCTCTACTCTACTTTCTAAGTCAATTCCAACCCCTGGTGACAGGTATTTTGTTTAATTATAGTTCTGGAAATCCAATGCTCTTCAGCATTGTTTATGTTTTGATGGTTGAAGTCAGCACACCTATAGGTGGAATTCTGTTTGGCCTAGCTTTTATGCTAGTAGCACGTAAGATCCAGAATGCAAAGGTAAAAGGCTACATAGTTATTTCTGGAATCGGTTTACTATTGCTATTAATTTCGTATCGGCCTCAAGAAATAATAACTGGCCCCTTTCCTCCATTTGGTCTACTTTCAGCTTCATTTATGGGATTGTCTTCATACTTGGTATTTTTCGGGATATATTCATCTGCTATATCCGTATCTCAGGATTCCAAACTTAGAGCATCTATCAGGAAATCAGTTGAAGCTGAAGTGAATTTCATCGTAAATATTGCTAGCGCAGAAATGACTCATACAGTAACTGAAAGGGTTCTAAGAAAAGTGAGGGCTGTTTCTGAGATGATCCCACGAGATACTGGTATCGCCACTTCTCTAACTGATATAGAAATCAAAGATTACGTTGCTGAAGTGATAAAAGAGACTAAGAACAGGAAACACTGAGCCTCATGTCATTAGAGATGCCAAATGAACGGATAAATAGGCCACATAAATCACTAACCCATTGTTACTTAGTCGTTGTGATCTCACTAATTTGTCTATGGTTCGTATAATAACTTCGAATTCAGGCAATCAGTTGTGGCTGTAGTGATTGCATCACTACAGGTTTATGGAACCTTTAGATCAAATGATGTATCATAGTCGAAGTTAAAGGAGGGATCAGTAGGATTGACGACCCTTGCATTTACATGCAAGTTGTGTTCACCAGATGGAAGAGGTTTTAAAAAGATGAAATAACCACCTGCGCCAGTCGGGTACGTGCCACCTTTAAGAAGTTCGAAATTATCATTAGGTACTATCATGTTAAAGATTTTGGTTATGGCATAGTTACTCTCCAGATTACTGAGCGGTACTCCATCCAGTGTTGCTTTGAATGTGAGATGCTGGTCCCCTATTGTAGCACAATTGATTAAGTCCGCTGGTTTCGTGGAGTGCGCTTCTATTGAAGTGCAAGATCCAGTCGATATTGGAAGCATAATAGCAGTCTTGGCAGGAATAGTACACGAGTAGTGTGAAGGGCCTTGTAAGTTTTGAACTAGAAAGGACACTTGCCCAGATACCTTCGTAGCACAGACTACTTTTGGATTAGTTTGTGGATGTTCAGCCTTGGGTACTGAGACATTCCATTGCCACCACTTCTTTATCCAATCTGCGTAAGGTGTACCATAAGCTGAAGAGTCCTTGAGATAGAGTGCGGCGTGAAGGAAATGGCATAAGCAACCATTGATGGGCTAAGCAATATTATGAGAATCAGAGGAAATATTATCAAGTGTGATCTGTTCATATCTACTTTCATATTCCGCCATCAAATATATTTTTCGACAACTAATTCAATGCTACTCCTGCATGAGCTGCTTGTGTTCCTGTTATGACTGTTATTGCTAATCCGCCGGCAATGAGAACCCCGATCATGACGAGTAATTTCTTTTCCATCGTGTAACATCATATAGGATATGGTATCGGATTGTAAAAGGTCAACATGTCGCTCTCCAACGCTCCACTTACATCTGTCGTATTCATGTGATTCTACATCATAAGCCGATTCGAATAATAATGGTCATGATAGGAACCCACGGTAGATTAATCGATGCATGTCAGAAAACTGGTCATGAGAGTAGTTGATGATTGTATCTACATTCTATATATTATTACTTATGCTTTAGGAAAAAAAGTTTGGCACAAATGAAATATTGGTCTCTAGTGATAGTAATAATACTGCTTCAATAAGAAATTACTGAATGCAATTTACAGACAAGTAATGCAGAAAACCTCTCATAGCGAGCACAAATATAATCTACAATTAGTAACTGGTAACTAACAACCGTAATGTACCGCACTGCCATACTGATATTTAGTGTTTGCCGGCAATGACTTGGTAATAATGACTGCTAGCCTCCACTTCTATCAATAACTAGAGTCAAAAAAAGTGCAGTTAATTCAATTAACAGTCAGTTAAGCGACAGATTCATTACTTGTATCCCTATCAGCAGCAGTATCTACTTCCTTTTCCCTTTCTACTTTCTTAATTGTCTCCTTGCGATATTCCCCAGTTGGTCCATCTACAGGTTCACCTTGAGACATTATTAGATAAGAATTGGACCAAATAAGATAAAAATGTAGTTACAATAGAATACTATTCATAACAAATCGCGGGTATTTATTGTATCAGTATTTCTTGATTACTCGCCGGCAAAGACGACCTTGGGCCATATTCGATTTACAACCCGCAGGCTGCAGCATAAGGAATCTTGGCCAAAACCAGCGAGATCTCATCAGATTTTTAAAGCATCATTTGGGAGTGCCTTGGTATATGAATTCAACTTCAAAATTCAATTCGAGATAAAATGAAACGATAACTATGGAAAGGTTGAAAATATGAGCTTGGAATAGGACTTGAGATAATAACATTATACAAAATTCACCTGTACCAGCTTGGCACAAGAATTCCGGTAACTTTAGCATTCCATTAGATAGACTAAAGGCACGCCCAAAGAAGTTAGAATTAATACATTTAATATATAATTGATGATATTATTCAAATTAGTTTAAGACTTACAAAGGGTAAGAGATTTTTATAAAACAATAAAGATAATTTCTATAATTAAGTTTAATAGAAACGCTCACAAAAGCTATTGATCGTGGGCTGGATTGTATATCATTATAATGGTGGGTAAGATGGGAAGATCATACAGTGGTCCACAATGATAACTTTCTCATAGAAAGGATTAAGGAAAAAGACCCATTTCTAAAAAGGATTCTTGTTGTAGATGATGATCCAGACATCACATCACATTAACTTTCAAAGTGGCTTTAGAAGGTAATCATTATCATGATAGCAGTTACAAAATGAGATTTGAAGTATATCCCTACAACGACCCTTTAGTAACATTATCACAATTCAAGCCAAATTTTTATGATTTACTTCTAACTGATATTTACATGCCACGCATGAATGGTTTTGAATTATGTCAAAAAATATTAGAGCT
Source organism: uncultured Nitrososphaeraceae archaeon (assembly GCA_963765895.1). Lineage (GTDB taxonomy): Archaea > Thermoproteota > Nitrososphaeria > Nitrososphaerales > Nitrososphaeraceae > JARBAU01. Next base: position 21,754 of record CAVXZB010000068.1, read on the forward strand.
AGATTTAAACCTTAGAATATGTTTAATGTCTGCAGCAGAAATAAATATTCAGGCCTTAAGAGAACTGTATCCAGCACTAAGCTTGGGATGTTTTATCAAAAAGCCAGTTGCAACAGAATATTTGATTAAAAGATTGTTGGCAGAGTTAGATTGATTGTTATGGTAGAACATTCAGAAGACCACATGGTGTAATTAAAAAGATATTTGATGCCGATCGTCTTACACAGTTTTTCTCAGGATGGTCTGCTCAGGAAATATTACCAGAATAGGATAGAAATATCGAAAAATACTATTTTTAACACCACTATCTTCATAGTGATTTACTGATCTGATTCCTAGGAACAGAACTTATTTTTTAGTATTCCAAGGAAAGACATTATTTGGCTGGCGGGCAGTAGATATAGTAGCAGTACGTAGAAAGATACTTTGTCGCCGGCATTACTTGTTACATATATAGTTCGTGGGGAGTCGCCATAATAATGTGGCAAACATGTTTGTACCATATCTTTTGCGTGTCTCATGCGAGATTTATTTCTTATAACTGAATGGAATCATGTTAACGGATGATTAATCGGCCGGCCAAAAGTGAGGTTTGGAATATGAATATAACTTTGAACATGATCCTGTTGACGCCGGCGATAACTTCATGTCTCGTCTTACATTTAGTTTTTCTATCTTATACTGTTCGCCGGATTTTTTCCTCTTGTTCGTGTCTTTAGGCGAAAACCTACCTGTTCTGTCAATATATTCACACATATTTTAGTAGAGGTATTTGTTCTTCAGCGGAGATACATGAAAACAACATAATAGAAATGACCACGAGGTTTGGGCACACCCTTATTGACTTCATAAGAATGATTAACACAGAATATCAATAGCAAGCATGCTGGGGTATATAAATATATGATAAACAGAATTATGTATATTTCAATATCAATACTGGTCTTAGTAGCGGATTCTTCTCTAGAAACGCCTATCTATGGTTAGATCTGTGAATAGTAACAGAAATACGCGCAGCTCATATATTGGTAACAAATACTCTCTTTCTTCATGAACACAAGATCTCGAAGTTTTTGAAGATGCATATTTCGTATTACTGGACAAGGCCAAAGGGAAACTAACTGAATTCAGGAAGAAGGGCCATAATCCTAGATCTCATTGGGATATTCAGAAAAAATATCTGGCTAGTGAATATGAGTTGACAGAGTATTTAATCAAAATATCTAGATTGAGAATGCATTAAGCATTTACAATACAACGAGTAGCGCGAGCTAAATTCAATCTATTAACCTGCTTTTCATGTTTCAAGAGGAATATGTGTCCCTCACCTCGATATTCAGCTGTGTATCGTACAGTCTAAAGGCCGTGTCGCCTATGATAACACAATCAATGAATCAGCTGGCCAATCAAAACCAAGGTGCATAATGCCGAATATGACTTTGAATATGCTCCTGTTGACGCCGGCGATCACCTCATATTTCTCTCATTACTTCTATTCTATTCCAGTGCTGCTGATCGCCGGATTTTATCTCTCCATGTCCTTGTTTAGGTGACAGAGTATCTACTCTATGATATATTCGCACTTTTTTTCATGTCCATCTTGCCTAGTATATATTCCAGGCGGCTGTGTAGAAACCATCTCATACAGTCAAAGCTTTGTAAGAGTATAATACCAATAGTCTATTGAAAGAATCAATGTACGTCAGACTTGCAGGTACTATGTTCCGTGTTTTGAAGCATGCAAGGATTCCTCTATTTTCTAACAGGAAAAGTAATCACATATTTACAATATGGCAGCACATAGTTCTAGTTGCTATACGACAGTATGAAGGTAAGAGTTATAGAATGTTTGTCGAGTGGTTAATTGAAGCCTATTACCTAAGGTCATTTCTACGGTTGTCACGTATTCCTCATTTTACAACATTGCAAAAGTTTACAGATAGAATCAATAATTCATTGCTTGAAAAGATAATTTCGTCATTCATTGTAATTAGTGGTACCAAGCATATCTTTGCAGGAATAGATTCAACAGGATTTAAGATAACTCATGCATCACAATATTATACTGATCGAACAGAATTGAGAAGAAAATATGCGAAATTATCTATTGGAGTAGATGTATTACAACAAATCATATGTACAATTAAGATAAGACGAGCTCCAACAAGGCATGATAATGTAGATTTCAGGCCAATTATAACAAGGACATCAAATATTCTTCCATTATCCGTAGTTACAGCTGATAAGGGTTACGATAGTGAAGATAATCACCTTCTCGTAAGAGAGGACTTACATGCATTCAGTATTATTCCTGCTCGATATGAACATGTACCGATGTGGAGAACACATGGTAAGTACAGAAAGCAGATGAAGCGTGGTTACTCCAAATTGCTGTACAATCAACGAAACAAAGATGAAACCATAATATCAGTCATAAAACGACTATTTGGAGAGAATCTTATGTCTAGATTGACTAGAATGCAGAACAGAGAGTTATCATTTAGATGTATCACCTACAATATGCATAGACTGACTAATCTTGTAATATTGATGGTGTTTTCTACATAGCCATTCCAGGCCATTTGTGCGATCTTGTCGTTGGCAGGTTTTGCCGGCAAAGATCTTCAAGTAGTTATGAGCTTGTGAACAAGCCAAGTCGTTCGCTCCTCTTGGCGATATATATAGCTTAGTTGTAGGATATTATATTATAGTAACTTGTCAGTTATTGACTTATGGGAACGATATGTACATTGTCTTTTCTGTAACTCCAAGGTCACACTCAAGCCCACTAAGACCAAAAGAATAATGCTGCGATGTAACACATGCGGAGCTCTCGTATTCGCTAATGGAATGTTATCGCAACAGAGAATTCAGACATTGCGGGATTTCAGATTTACATCCATGCGTGACCTAGTATAAAGCAGTGCTCATAGTATAGTCAATCTTCGCTCAAGTAACACTATATCGTAGTTCGCAAGCTTGGATTAGTATTTCTTGATCTGTTCGCCGGAATAGATGGGCTTCAGGCAGATTCCATACTCTAACGATACTTTGGAGAGTGTAGTTCGCCGGCGAACTGCACTGGGAATCGCTATGCATAGATGAATTATCTTGAATCGCAGACAGCCAAGAATAGGTATACCATGCTCAAAGCTTTAAGTTTTTACTAAATTTGATTTCGAGGCAGACTGAGTGAGACATGTCAGTTATAATGTTTAGTTAAGTTGTGTCTTTACCTCGCCTCACGCCTTTTCTCCATATTAGTATTCAAATACCAGCGTTTCTTTATTGATGCATTCCGCCGTATTAGTCGATAATAGCGTGCTTGTCATTAATCGATCTTTGGGTAGACCTGCTGCAAATCGATATATCGCAGGCCAGGAGAGACTGTACGAATTGACAATTATCTTCATCCTGGTGTTCATTACCTCGCTAAATGTTTTAACCATGGCCATTATTGGTATAATTATTTGTATTCTAAACAAGAATTGGAACCTTGGATTGAAAAAGTGAACCAAATAAAGGGTCAAACAAAAGTTCTTAGAGTGTATTTTAACAACCATTATGGTGATAAAGCTGTTGTTAATGCGCTACAATTTAAGGAAATGACTGGCACATCTTTAACTCAACTTGAAGGAAAAACGTTAGCACATGCAGAAAAGTATCTTGCCAAAGAAAGACTGTAGCAATACCACAAGAACTTTCTTTTCTGACTTCCTCAATTCCATCAATGCATTGCTTATAACAATATTCTAGATCAAGAGATGAGTACATAGTGGGTAGAAAGCTAGGTACGCGATGTCCAACATGGATTTGAATATATCTTGACTACGCCGGCGAACTCATCCATTGCATCCATTTATTCCATCATTTTTATCCCGACCATTAATAGTATCATCTCCATTTGTACCCAGTATGATCCAGCCGGTTCTGCTGTAACTAACACATGAGCTGTCAGGTGGCAGAGTAGGGGCAGTAGTTATTCTACCATGTAAATGCAACGGAAGGTCCTTGAAGTTCTATGATAATATCGGCAGATTTACCTGCCAAGCGTGGTATAGATATATGTACTATATTTTACCGTCTGACGGATAGCCAGTTAAGGCATTACCTTCTCTAGTTAACCAGTATGGAGTTTTGAGCGGCTCTTGGTTTTGACTTAGATATGTTAGGTGGGTACCCTCCACAGTACCACGTTCTCCTATCCACAAGACTTCCACGTTATTTGATTCTCTTGCTACAGCAGCAAGACCTCCACTAGTTGATGCAGTATAAGATTTAGCTAGGTTGTATGTAGGCTGCCAGTTACCGGAAATCCAAGTCTTGCCATTCACAGAACCATCTACTCCTATCCACCAAACATCCATGTTGTTTGAATCTCTTGCTACAGCAGCAAGACCACCCCTAATTGCGGCCTTTGACTGTGGTAATTGATATTTACCCCGCCACGGCATATCATACCTATCAGAAGGATGGGTATCACCCCAATCCCATGAGTTCCAATAAACATATCCACTTTGTTCATGTGGTAATTTTTCACGTTCGGATTGTCCCAGTGGTCCTATCCACCAAACATCCAATTTGTTTTGACCTCTCGACACAGCAGCGATACTACTGCCCCAAGCACTACCCGGTCCTGCTATATTGTATTGATCTACCATGCCTGCTAACGATTCACCATTCACAGAACCATCTCTTCCTATCCATATGACATCAATACTGCCGAGTCTCGACAGAGCAGCCATACCACTACTGGTTGAGTGCCCCTTCGCGAACCTTGAAGGGAATTGGGCCCATGGGTTTCCGGGTGGCAAATCCTGTGAGGACCAGATACTACCATTCCAGGTACTCATAACACGCGTTACCATCATACCCCATGTAAAACATGTATGGATTACCAGCGGAGTTTGTAGCACTCAGACCACAGCTAGTTGAGCAGTTACCGACGGGAGTAGGTAAATTGGTCCAAGCCCATTGCCCATTAGACAATTCACCTTTCAAATGCATTAATGAACTATCTGGTTTTGTCCACCAGAGATGTACAGGTACGATCTTGCGGAATATAATTTGAAGTGATACTACCGCTAGGTACAGATGCACTACCTAGTCCAGACATCGGCCATGGGCCCTCCCATTTTTGATTTGTATACTTCATATTATGCACAGAACCATCGGGTCCTATCCAGAAGACTATTATGTTGCCTGAACCTGTCGCTACTGCAGTGATAGCATGATTGCCAGGGTCATATTCGACCCCCATTTCTAGACTAGGTAAAACACTGGACACATTATTCTGATTCCAAGGATAAATACTATCATTCCTATTGTGTCCCACAAGTCGCTGCCCATCTTTAGTTGTTATCGCTCCATCGGCAGGATAATCAAAACCATGCGGTATTTGCCATCGGTCCCAGACACGATCAACGTAGCAGTGATGTAAGAAAAATATAGGATCGTTTGGAGACGTCATGGGGAACATGGATCCACCGACCCAGATATGGATATTGCCATGGAGTCCCTCAAATGTTTTCCTAAAGCTTGTATTAGAATTAGTAGCATCCGTACTATCCCAATTGGAACTGTCATAAGTAGGTACAGTTAATGCATTACGTACCTGAGCTGAAGTCGGTAATGGTACTCCAGAACCTTCTAAATCGCGTGTTAATAAACCAAGCGGACTACCATCTTTATCAACAATTGCCCATCTCTGAAAGGGGCCCGTATCTACGATGAAATTATTACTGATATTTCCGTTGCCACCCATACAATCTACATTCCACACAGCCATATCCGACCATTTTTTGGAAGAATCCTCTGACCAATTCCAATAAGGCAATGTTATACCAGTGCCATCATTTACCTGCTGTAACTCCAATTCAAATCTTCGAATGAATTCACGATGCCACGGGAGGAACGCTGGTCCTGAATGTGCAACAGTTCGTTGATCTTGTCCTTCTGGAGTATCCTTATAGGCAGGCAGCATAATGCCAGAGGACAAATTCGTCATATTTATTGCCGGCTTGACCATTAGCTTGTTTATTTTTTAGTGCCTTTACTGCCGCAGTAAACTGTTGTTGCTCAATTTTACTTAACGATGCTACGTTTCTTCTCCAGTTCATATTTGTACACTAAGATTAACTAATGCGTAAGACAACTTCTATGTCCTTCTTGGCCAAGAAGGACAGAGCGGTAGAGTAGCATAATGCAGATGAACCGAATAATATCTATTACCCCTTTTAGCGACTTCAATAGATTTTTCTCCAATAGGTAATACAATCTTATTATCATCAAGTTTTCACTACTTTGTATATATTGTATCATATCTGTGAAAAACTACTATAATATTCCTATTAAATGGTACGATAGATTATTCTACCTGTAGTTTGTATCATTTGATCTGGTTTTACCTTTTTTCGCTGATATAGATTCCATTGATTCAAGTCAGGCAGAAAGACCGGTAGTCTAATCCTGTGCACGTTAGAAAAACGATCATGAAATTAATTGACGACTGTCTCTATATTCTATATGTTATTACGCATGCTGTGGACAAGAAACATCGGTACAAAAAGATACCGGTCTTTACGACATTACGAGTTCAATAAGAAATTAATGAATGCGATTTACAGACGAGTTGCAGAAAACCTTCCATAGTGAGCACAAATATAAGCTACCTTTAGTAACGAGGTTACTTGCTGGTAACTAACAACCGTACTGTACCGCACTACAATAAGTGATATAGAATGTTCGCCGGCAAAGACCACATTAATGAATGATGGAGGCTAGTTTTACAAAATCAAGCAGACAAACATGAACACAATAAATCATAGTACATAAATTAGTATCAGCTTACCCAAGTCAGATATACTGATAATTCGGGCGAATATTATGAATCGCTATAATTCGACATTTCTAGTAATAATTCTATTAACTACGGTATTAGTAACTGGATTTACAGTAAATATACCAACAGCAGTATATGCCGATTCTAGGCTCCTAAAGCAAGATACCAATCAGAATGCAAGTTGTGATACAGTAGGTGCAGATAGTCCCGTATCAGATTCATGTAACCAGAATGCAGCAAATAATGTTAATAATGGTGTACCAAAAACTGCTGTAACGCCAGAAATAACAGGAACTCTATTGGTTAAATTTGTCTGTAACATTCCAGTATGTGCGACTGCTCCCCCATCTGTTATAATAATTGCTAGTGCTAACGCTCAGCGAGACATTCTTACATTTACGGTTTCGGGTAGCCAATTAGTCACATTAGATCCTGGTACTTTCCGTATACTTGTGCTTTCAGCAATTGGTAGCGACCTCTCAGGTGATTGCGATATAGGGAGTAATACGATTAAGGCAGGGCAACACCTAACTTGTACTATCTTAGCGGCACCCTAGTTTTCTTGTATTATTGTTCTATAACCAGTCTATTAATCGAATGATTAGCAAGAGTAGCAGCGGCAATTGAAAGCCGACTATCTACTCCAGCCTATCTAGTGAATTGATTCACCGATACTCGCTGGCAGAACGCCTATAGGCTGCTAACCTTTAACCCTATCCTAACTTCATCAATTGGTCTGTTTGTCTCTGATAAAATAGGATTCTCGCACTCTACATAATAATCTTGAGCTAAACAACAGGTATGATTGATTAATGCAAATATTTTTCCTTGTATTGTGACCCTATTTTATTATAGATACTGACAGTTCTCAGTACCTTCTATAAGGTTGTATGGAAGAATATGAAATATGATCCTATTTTCAAGTATTCTACTATTCCGAGACGCAATGGTCAATCTGCATATTCATCCACCCATCAACTTGAAGCAAAAGCATTGGTTTCATAGACGTAGTATATCAAGGATAGCCCACTTTGTCTGAATAGCATTGACCGGATGATACGATACTAGCACTTTAGTGCCATTAATTACTTCCACGATGGAACCAACCTTTCCAGCTATGGCGTTTTTAAAACTCTGAAGAATAGCAAAAGATTGATTTGAATTTAATGCTTGGTATTTATCTGAATCGGCTATCTTCTGACCATGGTGATCAACTAAAACAATATGTTCGTTATTGGCAAGTTTAAGTGATTGCAGCAATTTGTTAAAGACTGGTAAGTTTAAACCGCCAGCCCAGACGCCCAGAAGAGATGGTCTACTAGTATTTTCAGTAGAGTAGATCGGAACTCCAATATTGGTTTGTGGACGGTGTGAAGAAGCAGAAATAACAACGTTGCCAAGATTTGGCATATGTGTGCTAACAGCTCCTTTATAAAAGTCTCTAAAACCAAGATTGCTTGTGGTGAGGTTGTGCTGACGGGAATATGGTTCTTCCATATACACTAAACCATTAGGCATAAGAAAAAAGATGACTCCGAAATCCTTGTCTGCTGACAGAATATCTCGTGCTACATTTCTTTTTTGAATATCCACATTTGCAGGTATTCCATGCAATGACTGATTAAGAAATGATGCATATGTATGATTTTTTACTTCCGGTAAGTTGCTTGTTATTTGTAATATTGCAGCTGATTTGTTGAGTCGGTTTGCTAGATTGTTAGCCAATAGTGATATGAGGGGAGTATTGTTATTGTTCGTAGTTTGATTATGAGTTTGATTTTGTCTACCTTGTGCAAATCCTAGCATCATAGGATTCATTACAGTTGTTGTGGCAACGTTGACTAAACATAGCGCCACGACTATGTATATTGCTAATTTCATGTTCATAAAATGAAGTATAGGAAATTTTATCATATGGCGTATGCACCTATATTCAATATACTGTTTTCTTAATTTCATTAAGATAAATATAATATATGTGTTCTTGTTTATATAATTCCATAAGTGAAATTCAGAAACACAAATATTCAAAAAATCAAGAATGCAGACTAACAACTAGCTGATGGTAAATAGATAGGGCTTGAGGCTTGAGTATATTTCAGTTTCTCTTAGGCTCCAAGTGAAGCTCAACTATTCCAGAGTCAAATGGTGTAGATTTTATCATGATGAATTTTTGTACCTCTTTCAAATCTTTGAATATTGCCATGCCACATCCAATAGCAACAGGATTTATGAACAAATGAAATTCGTCGATCAATCCTGCTTTAATCAAGGAAGAATCAAATGTGGCACCACCATACACGATGATGTCCTTCCCACTTTCACTCTTAAGCTTCATGATTTCGTCCGTAAGGTCACCTGTGGCAAGAACTGTATTTGCCTACTTTGATATTTTTAGCGTTTTTGTAAAAACAACTTTTGGCGTTTCTATCATCGTTTTGGCAAAGGAATAGAAAGGATCGCTAGGTCCACTCATTATTTCTGATCAATACGAAACAAAGCCATCTGTCATTTTTCGTCCTAGAATAATAGTGTCGACAGAGCCAGTTAATTCAAACACATATTTTTTGAGTTCATCATCCCAGTTCCAAACCATCCAATCCATTTCGCCATTGGGTCCGGCAATGTAGCCATCTATGGACATTTGCACTTGCAGCTTTAACTTTCTCAAAGATCCTCACACAGAGATCATAACGAATTTTATAAACTTATAAGTATTTCTCGAGAACAAGTTTGGATTCAGCACAGTCCATAAGGAAGTATTAACTCATGTTTATTTGCAAACCACGACGGACAACTTCCAATACGCTAACGCCTTTGGAAAGAAGGTAAAGAACTATTGTACATCTTTTGTGTCATTTCGCCGGCGAACAACGTCAACGCAAGAAATGGACATGTAGTTATTTCAGGCAATGAATAGTTGATGGTAAAGAATACCATTCAGTACATGCAGAAGCGTGTATGAGATAGAAATAATGAAAGGATATCTATCTGTGGAAGGCAATACAACATATACATGTAATAATGCTGAATACGCTGGCTAGGCGAGGTTAGCTATGCTTTTTCTCTTTCTCCATTATTATAGTTTTTGTGTTCACACTTCAAGTAATTCCGAGGCAGCAACACATCGTCTATCCAGTTCAAATAAAGAAGTTAATGGCCTGTAAGCAGTATTTCTTAGTCTGTTCGCCGGCTAGTATGGTCTTGTTAGATGTGTTTTCAGCGAGCCAGCGCTCCCAAATCTATTCCTAGTCCGCCGGCATAAGAAAACCCGATCAAGTTGAGAATATTATTCGAGTGACTGCTGATTATAGAAGTGTCCCTAATGTCCCCGGCTAGTAGTCATTATCTATTCCTGAAATGACTAACTTACATTGTGTACTATGTAGATATAATAATAGAATAGTATAGGTGGTATAGAAAGTGGGATAGATAGTAGTGGCGAGGTAGGGACACTAGGGACAGAAAATGCTTTGATCGCAATGAATATACCTCCGTTTTTATCCGTTTGTAGATGAACTTTTTGATACCTGCTCGTAGGTACCATATTGTGAAACATTGTCCAACTATGTTCCACACCATAGTTACAGGGCCGGATAAATAAATTGACATTTCGTTTCCAATCGACTGCAACTAGAGTCTTCTCCTAGAAAAATATAACTGAATGTTCAATAATATGAGTCTATAATAGATATAGTAACAAGATGAAAAATCTAATTACGTTAACCATACTCGTAGTAATGATAGCAGGTATAGCAACGGCAACGGTAGCGACGGAAACGGTCATGGCAAAGAAACATCATGACAAACCAACAGGATCAAGCGCAATGGAAAGAGGGGCACATGACGAGACATGTAGTCAAGATAGTGATTGTCCACATCTATACATAACTCAGAAAGATAAGGGCTTTGGTGATCACTCAGAGAAGTTCAATCATAACTATGTAAAGGGATGGTGTGCGGCATCTCATAACAAGTCTGGTAGTGACGCAGATGAGGCAACATTTGACTGTCCAAACTAAACTAACTAGACTAGTCTAGTCTAGTCTAGGCTAGTAATGGAATCTTTGGAGCAGCCTCTAGACCAGGAATTATTCCTCCTCCTTCGCCAGAACCAAACAAGCTTTGTTGTGCTTTACACCATAGATCCCAGAAGGCACATTCTTTCGGCTTTGGTTTATCTGGAGTGGTTAACAAAGTAGTACTCTCTGATTGTGCCTGGGGGTTGTCGGTCACAAAAAAATTAAGTGGAATGACAACTGACGGCGCTGCCAGTGAGATAACTTAGTCATAGTCAAACGGATGAACAAATCACAAAATACACAAAGCTAGGAAGATAGCAGTCAGCAATCATTCGGCATCACTACCACGCTTACGTTCTACATTAAACGCTTTGCACCGTACGTAGGAAAAAATTCCTTTTCATAAATTGCTGCCGCTAAAGTCAATTTCACGTCTTCAAGTATTTCATCTAGCCTCTCTTTATTTCCATAGTTGAGTATCACTATTGACGTTAATAAGCCATCGTCGCCTTCATTTATCTCATATTCGAACATTTCTGTCTCTTGTATTTGATTTGAAAGCAAAGCGAACTGGCATATTCGCTTTATTTTTCGAAGTTTCCTGGCTAAGATCGATTTAACTCCAAAGTTAACTGCTAAAGCGACTGTCCTCTCAGGGATAATACAAATTCGACTTTTCGATATTTCCACGTTTGCGAGGATTCTTCCTTGCGGCGGGAGCCATCTATAATCATTTTTTAACTGCGCTTTTTGTATAATTTCTTCTTTTTTGACCTTATCAATGATATTCTGATTTAATGTCTCACCACGTATAATTGAACTGTACGGACTCAGTCGCAATTCAACAGATGTTATTTCATAATCTCCATCAAAACCATAATACTCAGCCTCGGGTATTGCACAAGCCCCGACAACCTTAATACGGTCACCTTCGTGCAAATCACTCGCAAAATCACATCGGCCTACTAGCTTTATCTTTGCATCATCTGCAGGACCGTCTGCTATGAGGGTATCTATGTACTGAACAATATTTTTGCCTACATGCCTTTCGTATATATCCGGTTCCTCGACCACAATTGCATCTAAAATATATAAATCGCCCCTGGACAGAGTAATGGTTTTTTTTATTTTCTCAATGTCAGAACGCATATTGGAGAGTGTTGGAAACGACGGATCGTTTATTATTCCTCTGAGATAATCCATTTGAAAGATCCTGACATAAAACCTACCATATTCATTGGAATCCATAACAGTTGGTTCACATTCTATCATTGTATTTAATTCAATTCCATGACTGAGTAGCAAGCTGGAATCTATGACTGCCGCATACCAATTTGCTATATTGGGTGATACCAAGAAACAGATTAGTTCCCTCTTCCCTGCCCTCACTTATTGAGAGTACTCTTAGAGTCATAGCGTCCCTGACCTTCCTATCCACAGTTTTTCTTACTGATTCAAGTGAAAGCTTGCGTAATACGTCGTATCGTACAGGACTAACATTTCCTATCTTTTTAAGAAATTTGATATAATATTCCCTTATTTCAAGGCGATCTAAACTACGAAGAAGCATAGCCCTGATAAAGTCCCGTACTTCGTGATTAAATCCACATTCAGAGCATGTGAACTCTGTTCTCACTGGAGCCATAGACCTAACTTTCTCAGAGCTGGAATTATCGATATTGATGAATGCTTTTTCGAGAAATCGGACAATTAAAGCAAAGATGTGGTTTTGATCTAATCCGTCAGTTATCTGATCATACATGTCTAGAAAGTCTCTATTATAATGAACGCTTCCTGGAGCAAACTGGAATTTGAAATTTTCCTCTTCGTTAGATATTGAATTTAAGTCCTCAAATAAGTATGGCGTTCTCGGTTTCTTTCCAGTGACTTTACCTGTAGGAGGTATGCCCCGCTTAGACTCCTTTCCTATACGAAGGAATCCATTTCTGAGGAGTTTTTTTACATTGTTATCCACCGTCGACTCTTTCATACTTTTGATATCGGCAATCTGTCGTATTGTTAAGGTATTAGGATAGGAGTCCTTCAGAAGATTCAGTACATTCCTTTGCTCGCTTTGTAGCGATAGCATTAAGGGCACTCTCATTACTGCTAACATCTTGGCAATAATAGCCCTCTATGTACCTTTTCATACTAGAAGATTAACTCTAAAACTTTTAAGTTTTTAATTTTGGTTTTGGAGATGATGTTCTTAATTATAAAAACTTTGGTAATATCTTGATTTGTTTATAATTTTTGTATGATAATAGTAGAACATTGGATAAGTTACATATATCAAGCCACATCTTGGCCTGGGAACATCCGTACCCAATAAAAAACCAGATTGGAAGGTATCTGGTAGAAGAAGGTGATGACCTTCATAGTAGTCTAACAGAAAACATTAGGGGTTTTTCATTATGTCCCTCATATTCCTTAAGGCAGCTCAGAGGGATACAGAGAAGAAAAAAGTTGCTATCTCATATTCGAACAGGCTATAAGTGAAATGAAATCAAAAACACCTAACTCTGCGAATCAAACATTGACAGAGAGTATTCTTGATTTAAAATTAATCTTGGAACAAAGGCATCAAACACTAAAATACTATCCATAGTCCACAGCTGCCCCTGTCATACTAGGTGTGTCAATGATATTAAAAACAACGATCACAATAATGACATAGATAGGCTATATATCGAAAGATATGATTATGTGAGAAAGAAAATCATTGACGCTATACAGGTTAACTTCGGCAGGTTGATGACAGTCAAATCCGAACATAAAATCAACAATGAAACACTTGACATCGTGATAACATACGACAAGATACTTCTTGGCTATCATGAGAAAACTATCTACATTGAAATTAAAAGTGGCCAGTCAATCGATCTGTTCCAGATTGAGCGTTACTTGTACGAGAGTTACCTCCTGTTAGTGGTAAGAGTTCCCACAAGAGATATCGTTCCGATTCATCAGGCAAACATAGCTAGCGAATTGATAGAAGGTATCACATCCATGATACAAAAAATAGAATTATTGAGCGATAGCTCTTCGTTGAAAGTCCAGGGGGATTGGTGTAATGGATGCACTGCGAATTGTGAATTCAAGAAGAAAGAAAGAAACCACGCGGCTAAGCTAGAGTTTGAAGAATTCTTCAAAAATGTGAAGGCGGTTACACAAGAAACCGTCAGGGTTATAGGAGAAGAGATGAAGAAGATCCGAGACAGTTTTGGTGTGACTTCTAACACACGGCGATCTTGAATTGTTTCTAAAAAATCCTGTTATTGTACGACTCGAAAAACCTTTCATCTGGAGAACATATATTCCTGAGTTTGGGACGCGCGAAGCTGTCATGGAACTAGACATGGCTAAAAGACTCATTAGATATTATAAGCGAAGTCTGCAAAAAACTTGCATATGATTTTTGGCTCCACGATACAAAATGTCTATTTGGGTGTATAGCCTGCGGCGAAGATGATCCCGACGGCTTGAACTTTCATCATTTAGGTGAAGAATACACAGGGATGAAAAAAGTAGATTCAATCTCTAGTATGGTGAAAAAACAGTTGCCGTTATATAGAATAGAGTACGAAATGACAAAGTGTGCAGTCCTGTGTGCTACATGTCATCAAAAAATTACAAGAGGTGGTAAACGAGCATTGGACGATCTTTACGATATGAATGAGAGATATTATGGCTATTTTTTCGCACCTGGGGAAGATTGTGAAGAGACAAGAGCTAATCGTAGGGACTTTAGAAACAATCTAAAATCAATACCTATTGAAATCATAGCTTCATTTGAAGATGAGTTTCTTCATAAGTGCAGAACTACACAAGAGGATGAAGAGGAAGAAGATTCCCTCGAGGAATCATCATATGCAGCGAAACGTAAAGAAGTAGACTGGAAATAATATACCATCTCAAATTTTATGTTCGAAAAAGTCGCTGTTAATGATCTGTATAACATAGAGGAATAAATCGTCTTAGCTGATACAAATAAGCTTGAAAATTCTCTAGCCAGAGCAGGATTGAGATATTCATATTGAAAAGGTAATTGTAACATTTGAATTTGCGTCAGGTGATGATTATTGTCGTTACTGTCAAGCAGTTAGTGCATCTGCTCATATTGTGTTATCTAAAGAAACTGAAGATAGAAGAGAAGAGATCTGGAGAAAAGTGGCAGAAGAAGCAACGCGCAGTTACGGAACTGCTAACGGAGTTATAAAAATGGATAATGAATCAATATGTATTGTTGGAACACGACCATGATAGCAATCTAACTTGCACATTGATGGGTGGAGGAGTACTGTCATGGTTGTTATTTGGATTACTAATTTCCTTCATATGCTTGCTTTAGAGTTTTTATGTCGAGCTTATGCATCTGAAGCATTACCTTCATGACTCTCTCTGATTTCTCAGTGTCTTTGTCCTTTAGCATCTGGATCAAAGCTGTTGGAACAATTTGCCACGAGACTCCATATTTATCCTTGAGCCAACCACACTGCTGCGCTTTTTCATCGCCACCCTCAGAAAGTTTCTTCCAATAATAGTCCACTTCTCCTTGAGTCTCACAATGAATCTGAAATGAAATGGCTTCGTTGAACTTAAATACTGGGCCACCATTGAGTGCTACAAACTTTTGTCCTTCAATTTCGAATTCCATAGTCAAAACTGAACCTTCTTTTCCTCCATGAATCTTGTATCACTCTTTCCCATAGTGGGTAACGTCACCAATCTTTGAATTTTTGAAAATGGAGGCATAAAACTTTGCTCGCCTCCTCTGCTTTATAATCGAACCACAAGCATGGAGTTATTTTCTGCATACTCGCAATAATATATAGAGTACAGTTTATAAATACACAAGGGATCAAAAGTATAGTGAATGTAGTTATCGCTAACTCTCAGAATCTCTCTTTCATTTGATCAGAAAAGAATACGCTCGAATACGAATCGTCATATGAATTCAGATATTTTCATTAGTTCTCTTGCATCGATATATTATATCAGATAGTCTTTCATTATGAATCTGGTTTCTGGTAATGAGTATGTAGTTCGCCGGCGAAATGCGCATAGATCGTCAGTAAGAATCTTAGAGTATACAGAATAGCCATAACGGATTATGGTCCCTTAACCATTTGTTCCCGGCGAACATGAATCCCCCCACCCTTCGTCATGATCATGATGAGCCGTCAAATTCTATTCGCCGGCGAAATACATTACCTATGAATATAACTACCGTAGTACTACAAATAAAGAATTGGTTATGTGCTGACGATTATCACATCAAGTTGAATCGTCCCTTAAACTTAATTCATAAACCTTGAATAAAACATTTGTTTTAACTGCCTAACCTCTTCAGTTAGATCGTGAATCTCTTTAGCGGGTAGAAGTATGCTGTCCAATGCCTGGACTAAAGGACTGCCTATTGTAAGTGAATTCTCCAGCCTGCAAACAGATCTATCATGTAATGACTTGATATACATCCTGAATATCTGACCTGCGTATTTTAATTGAATATCAGGCAGATATAGTTGAGCTCTCGCGTCTATTTCGATATCCTTGTTCAGATCACATTCTTTCAGAATCCACTCTGTGATTAGTGGAATACCTCTTTCTCGGATATCAGATACATTATATATTAATCTGTCCCTGACTTGTCCGAAGAACGAAAATAGGATAGATATATCTTCATCGTCTTCTAGCTTAAATGGAGTATCGCTGCCTTCGAATTGCTATTTGGACGCGTCCATTAGGCGAAAAGGTGTAAGTAACGTGTCTCCGGCCAATATTTTCTTCATGAAGTTTAGCTCGGTTTATTGACGCGGCCTTATTTGTTAGATCTTGGTAATAATTCTTATCTATGGATAACATCAATTGTAGCTTATGGATATGTAGTTGTGTATATGGCAGCTGGATTAATACTTCAAGGAATGATTGGGCCTTCTGGTATCCGACGACATTGGATAGTGCGTCTCCACGGTCTGGGAAGTTGGATTGGTTAGATGGGTTGGATATGTTGTATAGGCTAGATCCCGTGGGTTCAACTTGTACATTTCTTGATCTTTTCTTCAAGTCTTCAACTATGTCGGATTTAATACAAGCCGGAAAGTACTGCTGTGGATTGGTGTTTTGTATCAAGTATATCCCCTGTGAAATGAGATCCCCTCCAGTAAAGAGTACGTGACGATCATGAAAGTGTTTCAAGCTCCTCTGAACCCGAGTCTTTCTAAGAGAAAACCCTTTTTGTAAATCTTTAAATGTAATTCCCTTTCTACAGGTTCTATATTTTTTAGTGGCAAGATCTTCAATTATTTTTCTTGTTATTCGCTGACCAGCTATTGGTTCATGTGCTAGTCGATGATCTTGTACATCCAGATCAGAATCAACTTGTACATTTCGAGATTCACAATTTGGATAAGCGTTACTAACCATAGGCTAAGGAGTATTGAAAATATCGGCTACCACTTTTACCATAATTCCCATGCTATCAAATGTTATGTAGGTAAAGTACTTACTCTCGGTCATTGCTTCCTTAATTATATTATAGTTCTCCCTCGGAATCATGAATTCCATTTCGGTCGGCTGGACCTGACTGGCTATCATCATTCTTGTTTGCCTCGCAAATGCTTCCTTCAGTTGCCTATTTTCTTCCTGTAGTATTTGATAAGGATCATGCCTGTCGGAAGTCTCACAATCGTGCCTTTCAAGCTTTTGAACTTGATGTAACTGTAGCTATATTTTCTCTATTGTTGGAAGAACCGTCATGTCCTGCGTCATGATTGATAAGTAGTGCACTTCCATCGCCATTATCAACTATATTGCCACTTTGAGCTTTAGCTTTTTCGAGCTGGTTTGAAAGCGAACTCCGTTCGCTTTTACGTGCGTATTTTCGTTTATACTCTGAGGGTAGACATTCCTCAATCCATTTCTCGGTGATTTTATGTTCCTTAATCTTGTCAGCTAAAACTTTTTTGATTTCGGCAGAAATTTCAGTTTTCTCACACCTGCCTTCGTCATCGAATCTTCTGGCTATCTCTTGTATCAGATCTTTGGCCCGCACAAAGTTATCATTAATGCGATCTATGACAGATCTTAAGTCTTCAATAATTCTGGTAACGGCTATCTCTTCATTATTCAACTTTAGTTCTCACTTGTCCTTTTCGCTCTTTACTATGACATTTAAAGTAAGACCTATCTTGGAAACCAAGATCATCTAACACTCGAATACACATTGGAGGTAACGAATTCTTATATTCTAGACTTGAGTCTAGGATAATCGGCATCAACTTCAACTTGAATCCCTGTCCATGACATCATACATTTCACGCTCTATGCTCTGCCATCTTCTATAGAGTTCTTTCGTAACATCTCTATAAATCCAAGTATCTATTAGTCGTGTAAAGCCACCGTTCATCATAGATTCAAAATTATCATCTGATATTATTTCGCCCAGCTTTTTTGATGTATGTAGACATATTTGTCTAATTGCAGCTATATAATGCGTATATGCCTTGTCTCTATCTTTTGCATCAATATAGCGCGTAAATGCTTTGTCTCGATCTGCGATACTTTTTTCGAATAAAGCATTGATTTCTTTTTCATAATCACGCTTGTTGTATTCAATCTTTTCTTTAGTGTGTATATCATCTATGTTAGCCATTTACGGAATCACCTTTTCAATTACTAATTTCTTGCCATCGACAGTACATTTCAAAAGATCTCCCCTACCAATTCCTGGTCCTACGGCAAATTCATTGGGCAAACCATAGATATTATGATAATGAATAGCTGTCTTCAATGTATTGACAAAGCCCGGATGAACATAGTTAGATATATCTGGCTTTGATTCGGTAATATTACTCTCGTGCGAAGAGTAAAGATTATAGCTATCTTGTTCACGTAAGATGTCCGTGGTGGTTATGGTATTTAACCTCCGAGTTTGATACCTGACCATTAGAAGAGATAGGTTGTATCTGAACCCGACCTAACTCTTCGTTCCTTGAATGACAACAACAATTACACTTAGCTTGAAGTCCTAGACCTTCCCATAATTGAACGCATGCTGAATGTGATGAATTCCTACAATCTCTGCTGAGGAATTCAATGTTAGTTGATATCAATCTAGGAACTATCCCATCCTTTTATTTCTAGAAGTAGATCCAATAATGTCTAATGCTGTTGTGAGTAGACCATCAACTGCGGAATTCAATGAAAGTTTTTGAATCGTTGCATACTTCTTTACTTCTCCCCACGTTACTGAGATTAACGTCAATTAGGGTTTTCATTTATATTTTATAATAGATTTAAGATTTATAAGCGTGGGGTTCTAGTGGTTAATTGGATTGCAGACCCCACTTTCATATTATGAAGATTGGTATGATTCTAAGCGAAGGAAGCCTAATCTACAGATAAGGATCTTGAAAATGGTAACAAATAGAGGAAGATTAGCAATATGCGAAGCCGAGTCCTTCCTTGGAGGCCAGCGTATTCATAAAGAGGTTTGGCAGTCTTTCAAGATCCTAGAAGAGAAGGGACTGATCAAGGAAATGCGAGATAGGAACCCTGGGCCTGGTCAGTTAATAGGTAAAGGTATGCCTAGAAATTATTATACCGTAACAGAGTACGGGCTTGTTGCATTAATCAAGGAAGGCCTTCATCCCTTACAATTCTGGAATATGCTCATAACTTATTCTTCTGTCAAATTAAAGCAGGATCAGG
The DNA here is from genome assembly GCA_963765895.1 of uncultured Nitrososphaeraceae archaeon. GTDB lineage: Archaea > Thermoproteota > Nitrososphaeria > Nitrososphaerales > Nitrososphaeraceae > JARBAU01. The sequence continues at coordinate 41,329 of CAVXZB010000068.1, forward strand.
GGTTAGATAGTATAGAAAGGATCTATGAGTTATACTTACGTCAATATCTAAAGTATTCAACAGGATTTGATTACAATATTATTCTTCAGCTGGATCATTTCAATAAAATGTGCAAAGAATGGATTTATGGGAATACTTCTAGAAATGGCCCAATTACGTTAGCACAGAAGATCTTGGAAATACTTGCACTAGCGGCTTCACATGATGGAATGACCATACAAGAGTTAAGTGCTAAAAGTAAAGAGGATCAAGAAAGCGTTAGAAAAGTTCTCCGGCAATATGCTTCAATCCCATCATATGAAAACCGACTTCTTCCAGACGAGTTTGTGAGCCTGGAACTAGATCTAGAGGACGCAATCCAACGAAATATTATAATGGTCCAAATTACTAACAACGTCAAAAAATATTCTTTATCGTTATTCGGAATACTGTTAGTTCTTAATCTTGTACGATATCGCAATAGTCATCAGCGAAATCTTTACCCTCTCGGTAATTATTCGGTTCAAGAGGCATTCGACATAGTATCAACAAATTACAAGAACAAACTTCCTCTCATATTCGGCCAATGGGATATGTTAAAGGATATGTTGAAATTAAGTTCAGTCTATAACTTTGATGTCATAATTGATAGACATGCTCGTTCGAATTTTCTTCAAGGATCGGTCGTAATGAATGGCAATAAGGAATACTATGAAACAATTCGAGATATAACTTTGTATAATAGAAAAAAGATGATGGATCTCTACAATGCAGGGATAACAGCGCTAACACGTCTCCATTCGAATATTGAAAATAAGGAAAATAATAATCGATACCGGGAGAACCCAAATACCTTGGCAATATACAGAAAGTTAATCGAAATTGGAGTCCTGCTTGGATATCATTTAAATCCTAGGACAATAGCAGGACTATCTACTGATAGTAAAGACGATCTTAGTTATGTCTATGATATAGAAGATATACCTAATACAAACGTGTTGGAAAGATCATTTGCATATGAAATTACCTTTCTATATTATCTGAATCTGAATTCAGACTTCTTTTTTCCAATATTTTTTCCTCCTAATGATTATCACCTTCAAGCAAATGCTCCTCAACCTTCAGAGAAGACAAAAGAGGAATGCTCCGCGAGACAGGCGGATGGATATTCGCCGGCGACACAAAAGACAAACACCTTACCGAAATCGCCAAGGGAAAGACTTACAGCTATTCTAAAAAAGAATAGGCAAGTGAAGGAGTGGTTTTCGAATTGTATAAACAACTGTATACAATTCCGAAATGCGACGGATGAAATTATGTATAGATTCTATAGAGACATTAGCTAAAGAATGCTATTCGAGGAAAACAGCACCTAATTCTTTATGTACGGCTTTAGCTGTCCTGAATCGATTAAGGACTGTATCAATAATTCAAATTCTTCCTGCTTCCTTACCAATGTCTGAATCTGTTGATCCTTTTCTTGCAGCTGTGCCGAAATGTCGGCGCCCCGTCTTTCTAGCTGTTGATAATCAAGAAATGTCAGATACGGCTCAATTTTTCGAAATAAAGCAGCTTTTTCATCAACTGTACGTCGGTAGTAAGTATAAGAACTATGTCCAATCATAAACTCAGAAAAGTCGCCGTAGCCTAGATCCGAGATAGTAGATTTAACAAAACGCCTCATAGAATGTAATGTAATACGCCGGCGTCTACCATGATCAACCTCTTCCCTGTCACCCATGCCCATTCTATCTAATGTTTTGCCAAAGTTGGCAGCAAACTGATTGTATAATCCCTGAATATCTGGGTTGCTTCTATTCACCGAGAATAATAAATCATGATCATTCCTTTCTAGGGTTTTATATTCAATAAGAGTCTTACCACTTTTCTCATCTTTGGAACATATCCTGCGAGTGCGATGCTTATATTCTAACCATAATGAAAGTTGATGTACTGATTCCTGAGTTAAGAAAACAAATCGAGAAACCTTTGTCTTTGTGTACTCACCTCGTATATGTAATCTTGGGGGGTTGGCGATCAGATCATAGTCAATTAATCTTGTACATAGTGCCTCAGATGCTCTCATTCCAGTAGATGCAAGTAACATAACATAAGTCTTTAGTCTGATGTCAGAACACGCATTTATTATATTTGTGATATCTTCCTTAGTTAAAGCTTGTATATCTTTACGAACCACCCTTGGTAGTTTTACTTTGAGCTTATATTTCCGTGGGCTAATATCGACATCGAAATATTCAAGAAAGTTCTTTGCAGTCGTTATTCGTTGTTTTAGTGTTAATGTAGATATGGCGTTACTTGTTTGGAGATATGCAATATAATTACATAAAACCTCATAGGGATCATGCAAGCTTTCTTTAATCATCTTTATGAGTTCGTCTAAGGTCAGTTTATATTCCATCATAGTAAAAGTGGCAAAGTTATGTAGTCTAAAACGATACTCGCGGGCTGATGAAGCGCTCATCATGCTGATATTATTAATGTATTTAGATAATGCATTCTTAGGTGCAACAGGGGATGAAATGGAGACAACCTTAGTATCGCTTTTAGTTTTATGTGACAGGTTAGGATTAATTACAAATATGATATTCGGATATTTATACTATTTGTATTTACATAGTTGTAAACTATATCA
>CAVXZB010000069.1:0-45493 GCA_963765895.1 uncultured Nitrososphaeraceae archaeon
TTGCATATACCGGCTCTGTAGAAACCATGTTCTGAATACCGTTAGAGCTTTGAGACTATGATCCAATATGGATGTTGAAAGAATCAAGATATGTTAGGCTGGCTAATACTATGATCCGTGTCTTGAGAAATTCAAGGATACCATTGTTTCTTCACAGAAAGAGCAATCATGTATTTATGATATGGAGCATTTAGTATTACTTACAATAAGACAGTACCAAGGTAAGAGTTATAGGATGTTTGTCGAGTGGTTAGTCGAGGCATATTACCTTAGATTGACCTACGATTGTCACGTATTCCTCATTTTACAACATTGCAAAAGTTTACAGACAGACAGAATTAGCAATTCACTGCTTGAGAAGATAATTTCGTCATTCATTGTAATTAGCTGGTACGAAGCATATCTTTGTAGGAATAGATTCAACAGGATTCAAGATAACTCATGCTTCACAGTATTATGATGAACCAATAGAAGCAAGAAGAAAATATGCGAAATTATCTATTGGAGCCGATGTATTATAACAGATTATCTGCAACATAAGGATAAGACGAGCTCCTACAAGACATGATAATGTAGATTTCAAGCCAATCATTACAAGAATAGCTGAAATTCTACCACTATCCGTAGTTACAGCTGATAAGGGATATGATAATGAAGATAATCATCAGTTGGTAAGAGAAACCTTGCATGCATTCAGTGTTATTCCAGCTCGATATGAACATTACCGATATGGAGAACACATGGCAGATATAGAAAGCAAATGAAACGTGGATATAACGAACGTATTGGACAATCAACGAAACAAGGATGGAGACCATAATGTCTGTCATAAAACGACTATTTGGAGAATATATTTCTTCAAGGCTAGTAAAAACACAGAACAGGGAACTATCATTCAGATGCATAGCCTATAACATGCACAGGCTAACGAATATTGTCATTTTTGTGATGATTCTACATGGCCCACAGACCGAAATAGATAAAATCTATTTAATGGTCTTCTGGCTCTAGAATTATCACTCTAGTTTTTTTTAGTAACTCGATTGTGGGTTAGGCCTAGCTCATTGCAATTGCAATGGTAAATCAAGTCATTAGTTGACAGACATTTTTATCTTCGACTGCTAACAGGTTAGTTGAACGATATAAATTCTATATGCTATATAATTCTCTGATCACACTATACAGATTTTTTAATAACATTTATAAATATCATAAAAAATTATATTAATTAAAGGTATAAGATTCGATGAATTCCATTAACTTTATAAAACCGTTTCTGCATGAGTGCAATTGCCATTTTGCGCTTTGTGAAACATGCTTTTGGTGCGCAAGTTATTTTTTGCCCAAATCAAGTTCGGAAGATGTTTTCGATAAGGTTTTGATTTGCCCTTACTGTAAAACCACACCCTCACTTATTCCATTAAACAGTAATGAAAGCTATATTATATCAATGAATGCTGCTCGTGGACTTGAAGTCCAGTTCTCCAAATTAAGATAGAAAATTACCTTTTCATTTTATTTAGAGTTATAACTAATTAGGTCTATGTCCTCAGTTATAATGAGATATGAATTAATAATTACGCAAAGGTGTTTAAAGATATTGATATGTCAAGAAAGCAAGAAAAGTATAGTCAATATCAAATAAAATTGGTACCGTTACTACTTACCATTAACTAAATATATTGAGTATAGTATCTAGAAGTAGAGACGGATATACTTCAATAGAATACTGTTTTTGGAGAGACAAAGTCAATAAACGTAAGTTTTCTATCATCTCAAACGCATTGAATGTTGTGTTATAGATTCTCTAAGTTATTACTGCTACATATTTTCTACAAGGTTTTTGATAATGTATCTATGACAATGGTCACCAACTATGGTGGAATCACAATAGCATAGTAGCGTGATATCTTTACCATCATTTACTAATTGTTTTAGTTCCCTAATTCGTTCTTGGGCATCAGTAGATTTCATTTCCATTAGAAATCGCTTTTTGTATTCAGTCCAGTCAATTTTCTTATCCTTCATGTAATCCTTATGAAGATTTTTACTTGGCGCCAGTTCTTTCCACCATTCATTCCAGGTTTCATTAGATTTGGAGAGATATCTTGGCCTGTAGCGTGCTATTAATATTCTAAGACCGTCAGATTCTTCTACAGTCTTTTCTTTCAGTGATTTAACTTTTAACGTCATTACTATTTTTCTTCCTTCCTTTGAATATATCACTAGTCATCTTGTCCACCGGAACTCTATTGTAGGCAATATTCCATTACTTTGTCCACTAAAATGTTCTACGCTATTTATATCATAAATACTAGGCTATGTAGAAAACACCATCAATATTACAAGATTAGTCAGTCTATGCATATTGTAGGTGATACATCTAAATGATAACTCTCTGTTCTGCATTCTAGTCAATCTAGACATAAGATTCTCTCCAAATAGTCGTTTTATGACTGATATTATGGTTTCATCTTTGTTTCGTTGATTGTACAGCAATTTGGAGTAACCACGCTTCATCTGCTTTCTGTACTTACCATGTGTTCTCCACATCGGTACATGTTCATATCGAGCAGGAATAATACTGAATGCATGTAAGTCCTCTCTTACGAGAAGGTGATTATCTTCACTATCGTAACCCTTATCAGCTGTAACTACAGATAATGGAAGAATATTTGATGTCCTTGTTATAATTGGCCTGAAATCTACATTATCATGCCTTGTTGGAGCTCGTCTTATCTTAATTGTACATATGATTTGTTGTAATACATCTACTCCAATAGATAATTTCGCATATTTTCTTCTCAATTCTGTTCGATCAGTATAATATTGTGATGCATGAGTTATCTTAAATCCTGTTGAATCTATTCCTGCAAAGATATGCTTGGTACCACTAATTACAATGAATGACGAAATTATCTTTTCAAGCAATGAATTATTAATTCTATCTGTAAACTTTTGCAATGTTGTAAAATGAGGAATACGTGACAACCGTAGAAATGACCTTAGGTAATAGGCTTCAATTAACCACTCGACAAACATTCTATAACTCTTACCTTCATACTGTCGTATAGCAACTAGAACTATGTGCTACCATATTGTAAATATGTGATTACTTTTCCTGTTAGAAAATAGAGGAATCCTTGCATGCTTCAAAACACGGAACATAGTACCTGCAAGTCTGACGTACATTGATTCTTTCAATAGACTATTGGTATTATACTCTTACAAAGCTTTGACTGTATGAGATGGTTTCTACACAGCCTATCTACTAATATGTCTATTTGTAATTAATATAGTTAGGATAATCCTTAAAAAATTTATATGTTTTCATCGGATGTATCATTTTATCATGAGACGTCTTGGACATTATTTTTAACATTTTATCCTACTTGATTTTTTTGAAGTAAAGTTCAGTCACTAATATCGTCACCGCCGTCATAGTCCTTATTCACTTTCAACTATGGCCAACAATTAAGACGGCGATAAAAGGGCTATCGATCCAATAGCTTTCGAATGATCACGATGGTACAGAAAAATTAAGAAAGATTTTGACTCCCTTATCTAGGCCTACTAAAGTCTTTTGAAGTCGTCCAATTATGAAGGTTAAGTAATCTATTTGCTGTATTGCGCATATGCCCTTAAGCTGCAGTTCAAATAAAAAATAAACAAGAACTTTATAGAGCGCTAACAAACCAAGACATGTTTGATGATGCTAGAACAAGTGCTTGATTACGTAATATCTGACATAACTAATAGATACCAATATGTCAGATAATATAAAGTTTGGATTAGCTATTCCACAGGGTTGGCGAGGAGGCGATCTCCCCTTAGAGGAAGAAAATAATCCTATTTGTCAATATGAATTCTCAAAGTCTATTGTGATAGCAGCAGATAATTTGAACTTTGATTCAATCTATGCTTATGACCATCTTATTCCTCATTCAAAGGATGATATAGAAAAAAATATTTTTGAATGCTTTACCTTATTATCATCTCTAGCAGCAATTACAAAAAAAATAAAAATAGGACAAATAGTTGTATGCAATTCTTATCGCAATCCATCATTATTAGCAAAGATGTTATCAACATTGGATATTATAAGTAATGGTAGAGTAGAGTTAGGAATAGGTGCAGGATGGTACGAGCAAGAATATGTGGCGTACGGATATAGTTTTCCATCAGACAGAATAAGAATTATACAACTTGATGAATCCATAAGTATAATCAAAGCAATGTGGACAGAGAAACATGCATCATTTGAAGGAAAATACTATAAAATAAAAGATGCAATATGTAATCCAAAACCAATCCAAAAACCTCATCCATTGATCATGGTTGGAGGATCAGGAGAAAAGTATTTACTTAAAGTTGTAGCAAGACATGCTGACAGATACAATCTTTTCTTTGGTTCCCCTGACGAAATGAAAAGAAAGATTTCTTTATTAAGTGAATATTGCAGTTCCATTGGAAGAAACGCTAAGGAAGACATACAATACTCTGTCGTGTTGCCCTGTATAATAAGGGAGTCAGACGACGAAGTCAATAAAGTGCTTGCACAATACAAAAGAAAAGATAAAAGTGTTGAAGAGTATTCTCAATATCTAGTTAGCAGTGTTACGGTAGGAACGCCTGAAAAGGATATTGCAAGGCATTAGAAAATATCTAGATATTGGCGTCAGACATTTTATACTACATTTTATAGGATTGAATAATAATGCAATTAGACTTTTTGATTCTAAAGTGACTAGAAGGATCTAGCAAGTGATGAGTTACTATCATATATATGATAATAAATATAGCTTGAGTGCGAGAACTTGAAGTATTCAAGCTGATTCTATTGATAGGTAAAGGTATCAGAACTTGTGATGAACTTATTATCTTCGACCTTGCAAATCGATGGATTATGACAAGCCGTTACGGAAAACCCATAACAGGTTCAGCTTGTGATATTGTGATTACAGAGCTCGCAATCTTATAGCCAACCGATCAAATTCATGAGTCGTGTCTGCTCATCATCACCTGCACCTATTGTCGGCACTAGGAATACCATTAGCTCGTCAATACCTGCAGCCAGAAGTTTGGTAAGCAGAGCCGCCACAATTGATTCATCTCCAGAAATAACCAAGCTATCTACAAGAGTATCGGGTACCGCCTTATCTGACGTCAATGAAAAACCTGCATTAGAGAACATGGTAGCATAGAAAGGGATCTTAGCATAAAAATTAAGCATTTGATGTCCTGCTGGTGTCAGAAGAATAGGATTTATTACAATATACGATAATTCCGAATAACAAAATTAGATGTCTAAATATTTACTTGAAATATGAAGATGCTTAATTAGCATCTTATTGCTGGACAACCCGTATTCTGACTTATATGGAGGAGTGGTATCAGAATTCCACGGAAGTTATAATATCCATACGCTACTTGTAGCTGATAGGACACATCTATTATTATTAGACATTAAAAATAATCCGAGGTACAATATAGGTCTCTATTACCCATTCACACTACCAAACTGCCAAGATATCGTCTATTAATGTTAAATCAGTTCGATAAACAGATTTGCAGGAATACCATTTGCTCTCAGACCAATTCTAATATTTCCTTCTTCGTACTCTATATCTCCAATGCTATCTTTAAAGCCTCTAGATGCTAAATGTATGCGACTGCATTTTAAATTAATTTTGTATGTTCCATTACTCTCGTTATAAATTCCTGATGCAAATTGTATGTTTCCTGCATTTGCTAGATCATATAATTCCCTACAAATAGGTTTAATAATCTCCCATGCTTCTTTTTGTGATACGGGTTTATCCAAATGTATTATCATTATCTCCTTTGGTCATGTTTCATTAATCTATCTGTTGGTAAACAAACCCCGCTGCATCCTTTATTTGTCTATCCTTTCCTTCTCCTCCTCTGGTACTCGAGTATTAATAATATAATCAAAGTACATAGCATAGGCACTGGCAAGGATCGATTAAGAGAGTTATTGAAAGAAATCGAGAATGAAGTTGTACGAGATGATAAGACGGCCCGCCTCCATTCCCTGGTGATGAAATAAAGAAACAGATATGTTTGTAGATTTCAGAATCTAAAGACATAGAATTTTTAATAGTGAAGATATTGAAATTAATAATTTCTTTTTATCATCTGACAAATCTCAGTCAGATGAAATAGATCATTACCATACACATAGGTTTTAATATTCAAGCATAACTAAATTCACACAAATGTTTCTATTGGATATTATAAAGCATGATACACACAATGAAAATATTTGTGATCTATGTGGTGAAGAATTTGTAAATTATGAGGATTTGATCGCACACGCAAGACACGTACATCACCATCCAATTATGAAGTGCCATGAGTGTGGTAAAGAATTCATTCACGAAAAAGATAGACTTCATCATAGCAGAGAAGAACATCTAAAAAAAATAGATCATCGAACCCATAAATGGGAACATACGAAAAGAGTCAAGGATCCGCAATCGGACGTAGATGAACATATGCATAACTTTGGTGATAATTTCTAAATCTCACTTTATTTTGACACCAGATCCCTCTAAGTTCTTTTGTTAGGCCCTAACATTCTTACCTATCCGACTAAAAGTACAGGGCAATGAGCATGTTACATTACACCATTTGCGACACTTCCCATCAATAACCTTTTTAGTCCGGTTCTTCCCTTCGTTCCAAAGACTATTAGGCCTCATTAACAGAATAATTTAAAATCGATCCGCTTCAACTAAAGCTTCTGTCTTCACATCTGTCAGACTTGCATTCTTAATTATTACAATGGCATTCTGCGCTTCCTGCAATTCGATAGACGTATTTCTTATTAACATGTTCAATTGAATGCTGTAAACAATCTTTTGCATGAGCCAAAAATCTTAATGAATTACGCAACGTGTGATATTCAATGCAACGTTGTTTTCATACTATGTGAATATTCAAATGGAGATCCAACCTTACCTTTGTTCATATTCTTTATCTCCCTCTTAGATGATCCTAGAAAACTAATATCCATAAGAATTCGTCCACGTTCAATTAATTGAGGGACTGGGTGGCTTGAATGTACCGCTCTTCATTTAACTTTTTAGTTGCCGGTTTCGAACGAGTCTAAATAAAAAGGGATCCTTAGCACGAGTGATTTAACATTCCCTCTACTTATTTTTGGACTCTTCTAACAATACCAATCTGTAATGCCGCTGACAATCCATCGACTACTACCCATGCCTCCTTTATCTTGTTGCCATCAAAATGAAAAACAGTCATACCGACGGTTTCAAATTTCTTATGGGTAGCTGGGATGCCACGAAATTCCTTTTCATGCGTTCCTTCAACAACAAAAGTGGAAGCAACTTTACTAGACTCCGCTATGCTATCTACCATAGTAAACCGCATATCAGGAAACGCAGCACGATCTGAGGAAATCCATTTCTTAAAGTTTTCATTTCCTTCTACATCTTCACCGCGAGCATGGTATACAAAGCCAGGTGTCAATAGACTGTCTATACTGTCCAGATTTCCTTGGTTGTATACGTCATCAAAAAATTGGCGAGCTGTTAGTTTAATTTCTACAAGAGACATCCTTAAGCCCCTTACTATTAGTCAGAATTTAACTGTTTTCTAGCAATATTGGGCAAGGGAGAACACGAACTTTGCCTGACTATATACATATCTCCACTGACTATTGACGACCAGAGATCCAAATGTCCCTGACAGACTGCTTTGCATTACTTACTGAAATCTTGAGCTGTGCTTGTATTCCTCTGTTGGGGAGCATTCGCGCCTTTCGGCTTCTCCCCGTAACCGCGTTCCGTAGTAAATACCAATTGTATTCCTGGGTGAATAGCACAAAGGTCTATGTATTCAATGTCATGAGCGTTAATTGTCACCGTAAAATCCTTCTTTGGAATCATCCATCCCACCCTTACCTGACCCCAAGGGCCCAGGGCACGCAATTATTTTGATACGAGTCGTTTTACGTAAGATAAATCAACGGCACCAATTAACACAATTTTAAGATCAACTCATAAGGGCAAAAATGGGAATATTATCTTTAAACAGTTGCGACCAGATATTACACACACTACTTCGTTTGTCACATTCAAAGAAAAATTCCTAAAAAGATTTAGCTTGAGATAATAATATTCCTTCATAATTGTGAATAACACCTCTCAAATAAGATATCAACAATATGTCATTTATATTGAATAATGCTCATTGAATTACAGCATTTGTTACTTATACTCCAAGATGATGGCTATGAATCCGAGTCATGTACACATTCAGTCAAAGCTCCACACCAGTTGAGATCTGGTTATTATACCTTGGTTATCTTGGATATCAGATGGTTTTGCTCTTTATGAAATATGAGACTTTAGTAAAACTGTAAAGATAATTTTCATAGCGGCCGGAGAAGTATCTATGAAAACTTACAGGGCAGGATTATTGTAATATATTCCAGAAATAAACAAACAAAGAGAGAATAATTCTGACAGACGATAAATATTATCTCATTAATGGCATCAGTTCTCTGCGGATAAAAGAATTTGTATCTCTTGTTTATATTATGTAATTGTAACAAAATCGGCCACAATTTGGACATTAATGGTTTCACAAATATCGTGGACTTTTAAGGCATCAAATTCTTCAGTTACCTCGGTGTTGGGTTTTGCATGTGGTGGCATAGTATATTGGATAATCACGTTACCTACTTCGGCTCAATGAAATTTGACTACTACCTTTCTGGTGGAATTCATAAATCTTCTTTCAGATATTAGTATCAATCCTCTGTTATATGATCCACTTATCTACTGGAACAGCAAATCTCTCAAAAGGATACTAGCTTTGTGCTTGTATTTGTTGTTCGTTCTGATTGTATACATTATTCATAATATGTTTTCCACTTAAACAATATTGCTTGTAAATACATATGCACTTAATTCTTGATATTGGCAAGTTCATTTTCAAAGTGGACTGCAGTTTCATTATCAAATATGCAAAATTCTATAATGTGCAATTTTGATTGTGTGTTGTTATTGCTGTTGTTGCTGTTTTGTGTGTTATTATTATTATTATTACCTTCAAGAAACGCTTTAGATTCATCAACAAGTATCTTTGCACACCTATCTTTAGGAAAGCCAAATATCCCAGAACTTATTGCTGGCATTGAAATACTTGTAAAGCCTTTTTCTGATGCTAATAAAAGGCTACTTCTAATTGCTTTTCTTAGGTTGTAATCTTCATTTCCATCACCCATTCTTGGACCAACTGTGTGTATTACTGCTTTACATGGTAACCTTCCAGCTGTAGTAATTACAGCGGATCCAACTTGAACAAAACCTCCAGCTGTGACTATTCTGTCACTTTCATCCTGAATAACTGCTCCACCTTTTCTTACAATGGCAGCTGCAACTCCTCCGCCGTGTTTTAAGTAAGAATTTGCAGCATTTATTATAACATCAACATTTCTTTCTGTTATATCTCCTTCAACAAGTCTGAGAATTTTATTATTATCTAAATTTATCTCCAATACCAAATTTACACCATGATTAATCAAATGTCAAAAAATGGATTTATCGTCTTTGTTCATGCTTATACTTAATTTCAGATTGCATGGTTGAGTAACTAATTGCATAATGTATTATAATTCAATTAGATATAAAAAACGATTTAGTTATAGTCGTTCTTGGGTGGAAAAATTGAGTCTATATTTATCCATTACGCAATGAATAGGTACTTCTATTTGTGTAGAGACTTCATTAAGGGAAGGATTTAACATAGGCTACGATATGGCGATAATATCTGATGCTACGGCATCCGGTAACAAGAGACATTACGAGACAACTCTAGAAAGAGTAAAAGATTACTATGGATTAGTCATGGATAGCGAGCGGTTTAGAAGAGCCATCGGGAAACTGGATATGGTACGAAAAGGTCAAGTAGATGTATTATATTAGGTACGTATTTGCCAATATTCTTCCAAATAAAGGAACTATGAGTACCTCTTTATCTTGTACGGTCCAAAAATCATAATCTCCATACTTCCTATCTCCGAACTGGTTTAAAGTTGTGTTGCCCGTGATTCCATTATAGGAATCAGCTATTTTCACAAATGTATTTTTCAAGTAATTAACGTCCGGCGTAGCATTAGTATAATTCTCGGCTAGCCCTGCTACCCACAATGTATCATATGCAACACTAGCATAAGATCTGGGTGTTCTTTCTATCTGTTCATGGATTTGAGCTTCGACATGTTTAAGCCGTTCATCATTATCGTTTTCTACTCCAAATATTGGAGTTGTGAAATTCGTTTTTACAGCAAACGCGGCGGCTTCAGTATTTTTTATAAGCTTGTTATTTGGCGTAGAACCGTCACTTCCATACCATTTCACTTTAGAAAGCATTGGATGAGTATACGCTTGGATAAAGATAGGGTTACTTCATCATAGGTACCATATATACTCCAACTTTATCGATACCATATTGTGATATCGCACTCTGTAGCTTTGATTCTAATACTTTCAGAACATTTTCCCACATGATGAAATTAATTCTATTCAAACTTGCCGCCCAATGTCCTGTACGTGGGGTATAGCCTAGCTTCTCAGCATCCTTATAAAACTCTCCTCCCATTGCCTGAAAATTCGCGCGCACTGCTCGAATCAATTCACTGCCGTAAACGTCATTTCTCTAGAATGGAACGACTACTCTTATTCCATGGTCCCACATTATTTTCGAAATCGCTTTAGCCTGATGCGAGTCATCGGGTACAAACCTAAAGACATTATCACCCTCAATTGCAAGTGAGGGGGCAGTGCTAGAGGGACTAATTAAGATAAGACCATTTTTGTCAGCAAAATCCTTCGTGGCTTTCAGCTCGGCACTTGTAGCTGGCCCTATAACTATCCTAACCCCCTCATTTGCCAAGAGTCTTAGTTTGTCAAGGCTCACTGTTGGATCAGATTCAGTATCCTGCACTACCAACTCATACCGTATACTAGAATTGCTCTTTGAAAAATTTGCATTTGCATCCCTTAATGCCAATCTCAATGCAGCCTCTGTTGATTTACCAGAGGACGAAGACACTCCAGATATCGGAAGAAGAGCACCAAATCTCACTGTGTCCCCTGAGCTAGAATGCCCACCTAACTCCTTGGTTTCGATATCTGGCCTCTCAACAAATGTGGGAAGCTGGATCAACGACCAGATCGATGAGGACGAAAGAGCTGTTCCAATAATTAAAATAACTGTAAAAACAGAAAGTCCAGTTACAGCAACGAAAAATAAATTACTGGACCAAGCCTTTCCCGTTTTGGTTGATCTATTAAATTCTGATCTAGTAATTCCTGCTGAACTGTCAAAATTATTCGAAGAATTGGTGTTGCTATCTACGGTCGTACTTGGTGTTACCAAATATACTATAGACCATAAAAGACCTGCAGCGATGATCACACGACTAGCTGCAACGATCATTGTGGACGGCCACAATTCATTCGTCAATGAAGTAACAACAAAGAGCTCAAACCAACTGTCTGCTATCACAAGCAGAAGGATCGCAGCAGACTTGAAGATCCATGGAGTGAACCATTGTGGCTCCTTACGATAGTTTACCACAATCAGAAATGATGGCACCATGATGATTGCGTCCATGACAGGATAAGCAATTATAATAGAAAGGATTGCCAAACCGCTAGACGATGATATTTCTACGAGACTCACGGTATATAATATTATCAAAAAAGAGGAAAATTGTATCAGCAATTACAGCTGCTATCAATTGTTTTTTGCTGAAATGAAATACTTTGTAAAACCGATGATACGTTGAATACACATAATATGACAAAAAAGCATATGCGGTTATAGACAATGCATCAGCTAGTGAAGGAACTGGCGGTAAGATTTCCAGAATGATTTCATAGACTGCCCAAAGAATTGTCGAGCATAACGACAAGATGAGGGCTAGTGCAAGCGCTAAGTCAGCTTTTTCAATAAATCCATTATGACGTTTCTGTTGATACAAGATTGCGATGGCAAGCGAAGCGGCTACTGCCGCGGTAATACTAAGAATCCAGTAAGCATTAATGCCTCTGGTTTCTACTTTGGCAAAAAAAATGAGTGAGCTAGTGGCTGTTATTGTTAGAATCACGCCAAAAAACAAGATCCTCTTAGTAAATCCTATGCTCGATAGTTTAGTAACCATTCAATCAAGCACCAGACTCAGGGTTGTACAGGTACTGGTAAGCGTCACTTAACAATCTTTCGCCGATCGGCAAGCAGTTCCGGGGACCAAATCCAGCATAATGATAATTTGCTGCCACTATTGCTAGGCTAACTATCTCCTGTTCTTCTTCTCTATCTCTCTTCAGAAATTCCCGCCCATTTTTTCATCTCTGCAACTCTATCTATCTTTCTGTATTTTGCCAAAATCTATTATGCTGGCTTTGGATCAGAGACTGCCGATATATTCAGAAAGATATTGGTTTTTCTTCAATAGATTGGCAAGAAGTTAAGTGGAAATATGATAGGCTAGTTCGAACAGATAATACTACTACCATTCCCACAGTGCAAAGATTATTTTCTGATTATCTGTACACAATTAAATGACCTTTCCATCCCTATACGTCGAAACGATCCTTTAATTGAGATTCCTTTACTTCCTGCTGCCAATTATGAGTTAAAGTAACTTCAACTGTTTTTATTTCTTGGCTAATAGAAGACTTCCGATTGTTTAACACAAATGCATATGCATCGCTTATAGTAGGCCTAAAGACATCATTAATTTTTAGTCCACTTCTGTCATAATATGGTTTAATATTAGAACTTCTAATATCATTATTTTCTTTCCATCCTGGGATGTCTTTTCTACTAACAATTAGAACCTGTATTTCGTCATAAGAATTCTTTACCTCTATGTCAAAGGCAAGTCTATAATCAAACATGAGTATGAGATTTACACCAAAATATAATACTTCATAGCCATGGGAATTTCCGGCAGGTATGTTAAATTCATTGATGTTTCTCATAACATGTGGAAGGACCTTCATTCTCACATAAAGAATCAAGTTAATGGTTAATTTGATTGTCTTGGTAGCTCAGGATAGGACGTCGAGAAAATAGAAAAAATTCCATAATAGCTAAAAGAAGATGTGCCAACACCATTATATGAGGTCTGAAAATGATAATAGTGAGTCCTGTATTATTAAGATAGCTACACTGGCTTGACATTATATGAAAGTGTCAAAGTGATTAAGATATAAAATTAAATTGCTCAACTTGCAATATTCTGCTATTTCTGACTGGGGTATAGCCCATCTTGCTGATTCTAATACCTTGCTTCTGAGCCATTCGAAGTTGTTTCCATTTTGTATTTCAAAGATTACATTCTAGTACAGTCGATTAATATTGCGTTTTCGTAATCGTCCATGGTAAATACTTGCTACGACTAGAGCAATTTGAAGACAAATGAGCAACAACAATAAAAAGGTACAAAAAAACACGTGGGAAACATTGAGCGTCATCGCTATTTTATTATCGGCGATTGCTCTTGTTTCATCATCCACACTACCAAGTGGTAGTAGTATAGACGTACTTGCGGCGACATCCAACAGTCATATTAATGATCAGACACGCGCATCACCTCAAACGTTAGTTCAAAATCTAACAAAGGCAAATGTGCCTGTAACATTACCTTTGACAAGAGGATATGTTAATGGTTTCGAAGTTTTCTATATATCAACAGAAACTTCAGATAAAGGGCTAGCTGATCACTTGACTAACTTTACTCATTCAAGAGTATCGTATACACCAGCACTAAGAAATGCACCACCACAATCACTAGGAAATCTTTATGTATTTGCAAATGGCATTAAAGGCCCTGGTCCATTAGGCTTTCAAGCTAACGTAGCAGATTCTCAGCCAGGAGACCCAGGTTATAGTCCACTCTGGAGAATTAATAATGTAGAGTGGAAACAAGGGGTTAGTCCAAGGGAGATAAAATCAGAAGCTGATGTACTATCTGCACAGAGGAAGGGAGAATTAACTGTAACTCCGTCAAATAAGGTAGTTAATTGTCCATTCGTGCAGTGGCATGGCGGTTCGTTAAAAGAAAGAAGTGACAAAACTTTAACTGATATGGTCGGCCTATGGGGGAGGACAAGTTCTAAACATCGATACCAAGAAAATGCAAGTAACGTTCGTAGGTCATAGAGGGTTTGCCCCTAATGGTTCAACAATCTATTACATAGCAACTGACGCATCTGTTAAGAAAGTAGCTGATGTATTAGGTGTGGTATTTGTAAACAAGACCGGTTCAGCGCTGCTATCTGGAGGATCATCTGATCTGTATGTGTTTACAAACGGAATCAAAGGAACTGGGCCTATGGGTTATCAAGTAAGCATCGCAGCTGCAAATGTTGGTGATACAGCATACAGTCCATTATGGAGAATACAGGCTACAACATGGAAGGATCCGTCACATGCTGAATTTCTGACTTCGCTGGCTCAGATTACATCTGCAGCCCAAGCTGGGAAGATAAGTACTAACATCGCAGGAGTGGTAATTAACTGTCCAATAGTTGATGTGCATGTTTAGAAACAAACACAGAAAAGAAAGTAGTCAGACGAGAGAAAGGAATTCATTTCTTTTTTATTTCACTTTTGATCCTACCATGAAAATCGATTACCATATCATTCAATTTTTCTGCAAAGTTTAAATGATTTTTTGGTATTTAGAGGGCTTATGCTATACATATGGTCAGAGAAAATAAGATTGCATTGAGGACTATACGATTATCTAAGAAATTGGATGAGTTGCTTCAAAAAGATGCCAATTCAAAGAGGATTACTGTTGGCACACTCATATCCACGATTCTAACTAAATATTCACAATGGGATAGATATACTGAAAAATTTGACATGATTACTCTCAGAAAGGAGAGCATAAAAGCTATTCTCGAGGCGACTGAAGACGAGGCGCTGGTCAGAAAGGCTCGTGAATTAGGAGCTAAGCTTCCCAGGGAATTTCTTATGTTCTGGTTCAAAAAAACGGATCTCGAATCATACCTTCAATATCTGGAATTACTATGTAATTATGGAGGCTTTGCGCGCTATGAATTTGAAGCTGAAGGATCTGTATATACTATTACTCTTCTTCATAACATTGGAGAGAAATGGTCTATATTCCTTAAGTATGCCATGGAAGAAGGTATATTGACTACTATTGGTAGCTTGCCAGGATTTGAGATTAATAAAGGTTCACTAGTTATTAGAATTGGCATATCCTGATGCCTCTTAAAATAAACCACAGAGTAAGACAAATCGTCATTTCAACCCCAGATAACACCTAGTGTTATTGAGAATATTACAAAAATTTCAGCAAGACATGGTCATGACTCTTCTACTACTATTGGATTTCACACTTTGATATTTAATCATGAATATCTGCAACTAACTGAGCAGTACAATTTTCTTCACTACTTCACGAGTCATCACATGCTGATAAAAAACCTAAGTTTATCCATCGTGTCATTCTTGGATCATTCCTTCTCCTTGAGCATGATCAACTTCACCTAATACTCCCTCATGTGTCTTTACGTCACATTTTCCTTCCTTAGATCTCTGGATAAAATCTGATGCTTGTTCTACTGCTAATACATAGACAGTTAGACTATAGTCACATATTAGAAATATTGTTATTATTACGCCAATAGTTAATGACTTCAATCGCCTGTATTATCTCCCACCCCAAGGGGCTAAACTTGGACCTCTAGAACAATCCCAAGAGAAATTAGGAGAAGGAAATAAGAGATGTCTAAAGACTCCATGTGCCGACTGCGACAATACTGTAATTCATGGCGATAAGGAAGCAATGACCCAAATTCGGCGAGATGTGCCCATATCATAAGGCAATGATAAGAATGTATAACCGAACACCCCTCGTCAAATGAAAGATCTCCCAGGGCATGACTAGAAAGAACATTTCCGTAGATGAACTAATTGCTGCCTCTGAAAAACGTGGTGATTATTTCCTTCCAGGCATGACATACGAACAGAAGAAAGCATTCATGGAAAGCATGTTAGATTATCTAGAATCCATTGGAGTTATTGCTCATGATGAAGACGAGTAAATAATGCTAAATAATATTAGTACTTATCGTGCTCAAATTTAGGAGCATTATATTTGATCAGTAATGTTGATTAATACTTATGATGAGACTGCAAGGGATACGATAAATCTAGATATAATGATGAATTTTCTGGCAAAACAAGATTCTAAACTGAAGCGATCTCTAAAACTATATCAAAGAGATTTAGACAAAGGCAAGATACGGAGAAAATAATTTGTAATTGTTGCGGTCAGGAGATCAATTGTTAGAATTAGGACTGAACAGGCAATTGTCACTGTAACGAAGATAGAGCATATAGTGGTGGTGATTTGAAAATTAGAGAAATAGCTGATAATAATAGTATACTAGGATTCCCATTATGAAGTCCAACAGACTTTCAATCCAAGATTTTGTAGTCACTAATTAATATAACACTAGCAACTAAGGTCAAGGCAATTATAGCGTCAGTTGGTATTCTAGGTATAAGAAAGGCTATCTAATGTCAAAATCAAAAAATTATTTGCACGACACATTTCCCGTTAATGATCAGTTAATATAATCATAAAAAAAAGAGGTAGTAATGACAAGTACTGGAATAATAACTACAAAGTTTGGCGATATCAAGTTAGAATTTTATCCTGAACACGCACCAAAAACCGTAGATAACTTTAAGGAATTAGCAAAACAAGGATTCTATGATGGTTTGATCTTCCATAGAATAGTTCCTAAATTTGTAATACAGGGTGGCGACCCTAACACGAGAAACCTATCCAATCGAGGTACTTGGGGTACAGGTGGGCCAGGATGGAATGTAAAAGCAGAATTCAATAAAAACAAACATTCTCGTGGTGCATTATCAATGGCAAGATCGCAAGATCCAGATAGTGCCGGATCTCAATTTTTCATAGTTCTAAAAGACTCTAGTTTTCTAGATGGTCAATATACTGTATTCGGAAAGGTTGCTTCAGGAATGGAGATTGTAGATAAAATAGAGGCATTAAGCACTGATTCCGCTGACGCACCGGTAGATCCAGAAGAAGCGAAGATGACAAAAGTAACAATCAGAGATTAATCTGTTATACTAGATCTCAAATTATTTAGTAATCACGCGCGCATCACTTTGAAAATTAACAAAAAAGTTCACAAATATCCAATATATTAGCTTAAAGCTATTAAAATGGACAGCATAACAAAGCCAGTCCTTAATTTATAATTGAACTTCCCGGAGAGGTGATTAAAAAGGTAATGTTCTCATAATCATAATGCGGTATTTATTATTATATTATCTGTATACTATACGCACATATCTATAATATATTATGAATTCTTAATGTTATTGTTGTTGTTATAATGACAATACTTTTGACTAATTCTTTTTATCGACCTCCCTCTTTAACCAGTCTTGATAATATACACGTCTAGTTCCTATAAAGTTCTTGACTTCCTTAACTCCCTCATAAGATTCCAGTTTTCTCAGTATTGAATTGACTCTCGATATATTCGCACAAAAGAATACTGCAAAAATAACCTCCTTTTGATAGCTAGTTGGTATATAAAATAAATATTCTTCCATTTCCTCATATATTCGTTCTACTATTCTTTGATAGTAATACGTATCAATATTAATTAATGCAGCAAATTCGACATATCCTGTTAGTTGAGTAGAAGATAGGTTAGTTAAAATAGTATATTCCATAATATGGCTTTCTCTCATCATTTCTAATCTCCTTGTTACAGTCTTTGATGATAGTAAAGATTCTTTTGCAATATCATCAACTGGCATTCTAGGATCTGATAACTAAGATTTCATAATATTTAAATCAGAAGTAAGAATTCGCATGGTTAATGGTCTATAACTTACAAAGATACTTTCCACAGATACTGACTTTAGCAAATCAGTAAGTGTTGGTATCTTTTCTTCTGCGCCTGCCCTGACATATAACACAAACCCAGCAGTTCCTTCCAGATGCTCTACATATACTATAACATCTCCTACAAGACTTACCCTATTTATTATGTCCTGTTCCTTAATTGTTTTGTCAATATTTCTAAGTGTTAAAATACATTCTCTTTCATATCCGAATATTACAGGGTTTATACGCACTGCAAACCTTTCTATTGCACCATTAGAAATCATTTTGTTAATTCTCTCTTTTGCAGCATTTGAAGTTAGTCCAACAGTAGAAGATATATCTTTGTAAGAAGCTCTTGCGTCTCTGGCAAGCAACCTTATGATCTGTAAATCAATATCATCCAGCCTTGTTTGTTACAATATGTTTATACTAATTTGTCGACCTCAATAAGATTTTCTGCAGATAAAGAAAAATATCTTCAACTACAAATACTGGCATGAACACAGATACTTCAGACATACCCTGAACTCCAACATAGAATCGATCAGTTAGCAAATATCATGATGACTCAAATAGATTCGTTTGATAATATGTGTATGGTTGACAAACCTGCTGTTTG
The DNA here is from genome assembly GCA_963765895.1 of uncultured Nitrososphaeraceae archaeon. Taxonomy (GTDB): domain Archaea; phylum Thermoproteota; class Nitrososphaeria; order Nitrososphaerales; family Nitrososphaeraceae; genus JARBAU01. The sequence continues at coordinate 18,597 of CAVXZB010000069.1, forward strand.
TACTTCTACCGTTCGGTTGCTAGTAGAATCAAGATGTAAAAGTATCCCGCCTATTTTAACCTCTTCTTGTGACGAGGTTCAAAGATGCATTAGATATTCATTACTTTTATAGCATCTCCTGTTTATTGTGACAATCCTCATGTGTTAGTTACAGGATTACTAAAAGTCCAAGTATCTATTCAGATAGGAGTTCTGTACACATGTCAGAGCGCTATGGCTTATTCATAACTCTATCCGTAACGTAAACCCACCAGATTACGACTCCGGAATAGTAATCATAGGATACAACTGAAGCCGGTCATTGCACACATTTATTATGAATAGTATCCATAGGCCAACAAGGCAAAAATGAGAGACAAAGACGCATAGATTCAGTATTATGGTGATTCGGATCCTACCGATGAAAAGAATGACTGCACCGAATTCGAGACTAGTTACACAGTTGAAAGAACACTCCAGTTTTGAGCAGGGTTATTAATAAAAGTAAAGGTTAGCCGAAGTTGCTCTGCCATTATTATTATTATTATTATTATTATTATTATTATTATTATTATTATTATTATTATTATTATTATTATTATTATTATTATTATTATTATTATTATGACCACCTGCAAACACCACATGTTATAATCCAATCCAATAATCCGACTACTATCACAATAACCAATTATTTGTCTGTGAATTACATTCAGAATTTTCTTATAGAACTCGTATTTTCAAGGACCAATATTTCTTATGTTCCGTACTTTTTTCCAAAAGCATAGATTATAATATATCAAATACAGATACAGTTATCAATTAAACTCATTTTCTAACGTGCATAGAATTAGACTATCATGGTTTCTTGGTCCATCTTTTCTTGTCCTCTCTGATAGTAGTAGGATCGGCTTATGATGTAGAACGATAACAGTATGACAGGTGATGAACTTGACTATTGGTAAAGATGTGTTGGCCTTTTTGTCAAGCCATATATAATATTCGCAGTGTTGCTATACAATGGCAAAGAAATTACTAGCCATGATCGTGGCTCTTATTGTCGGTGGATTAGGATTAGTAATTACGACAGGAATACAGGGAGCACACTCTGCAGAGCATTGAATGGTTTTAATGACTGGAATGCGCTGATAAACACCGATCAGCCGCAGACACTAGCCGCGCGAACATTCCAGGTACCACAGGAAAAGACGATTAATGATGTAAGGCAAGCCCGATTAGTGCTTCTTGAAGGTATCGATAATGCTATCCTGAGACTTATCAAGTCAGAACCAAAGGCTATGATGGATAAGCCAAGAGGAATGTTTGATACAACTCACATAGCTCAGCTGCTCAAAACAGATCAGTTAGACGAGGCAATTGTAGAACTTGATAAACTACAGGCAAAAGTAGTTAAAGTATTTGGCCAGGAAGCGGCAGATAAAGAAGTTGTACCTCAGATTCAGAACCTGATAGCGTCGCTAAAATTGGAGTAACCTTTTCTATGTCCACTCCTCCTCTACCTCCTAAATCCGTCACATAATATATTTAGAGATAGGGTAAATGAAGTGCCAGAGAAATATATCGTTGTTGTGGGATGCTCACCGAGCGGCTGCGCACAAGATAAGGATCGCCTCAACGATGGCGACAGTCGTCATCCATAACTATTTTTTATTCGTTAACTAGACCTTCTTTTATCAATAGACAACTAACTAGCTAACTAGTGGCGCGGCAAATAGATAGAAAAGTATAATGTACACGCTGCCCATAGATAGTTAGTAACAATAACACTATGGATCGAATTCGGTCAGGTCTCTACAATATTCCTTATGCGGAAGAAATGATAATGATTGGTCCACATTATAATGTGTCAATAGACGCCTGAGAGGCTAACGATATACGATATAATGACAATAGTAGAGTTATTGTTTGTCCTCGCCGTATTGCTCCTGGTGGATATGATGGCAATGGTGTATTCGTAGTGATTACATAGGTATTGATAAACAATAAGTCTATACTAATAAAGGGATATTAAATATCATTGCTATACTTATCGAGATAGTCAAATAATAACTCTATCTACTGATGTTAGAATAAACTTGACATTATCGACATATTCCTCTTCTAGGATTTTAACCAAAGATTCTCAATCTCCTTTGAATTTATAATGGGTTATGAAATTCTTCATGTATTCAAGTGATCTGTCATGTCTGTCTTTATATGGCGAAGATACACAATCTGAAACTACTACAGAATAGAATCCTCTGTTGAAGGCATCCCTAGCACTAGACTCTTCCAAATTCTGTAGCAGTACCTTGTAAACACTATCGTAATAATACCAGCATTTCTAAGCATGCGCTCAAAACCTGTGTCTATGAATATACTTGCTGTATGTTTGTTTATTACTAATTCATTTTGTTTGGGTTTTATTGTAAAATCCAATCTTCAGCCGTAAACTGCTTGAATAGGCGGCCAAACCCTAGTTAAGAGTGTATGCGATTGCTGAAGATTCAAATCGTTTTAATGATATTTGAATTGTAAAGAATATTGGAATGTTTGATTTGCGTGCTAATTCTACAACTGAATTCAGATTCCTACTAAATTCTTCTTTATTAAAAATCAATTTGTGAATGCACGTTGTACATCCCATACCAATGCTGTATGTGAAGGATTTAGGATTTCTTCAATAGTATTATAGGCTATTTTATCTCCAATCTTTTGCATGTTATGGTGCGCATCATAAATGGAATAGGTAATTAAGGTATTTATCGATAGTGCAAGTCTATCTGCATAAATCAGCTAGAAATTTTTAACCCATATACGGTCATAATATTTACTATGTAGTCCAGAGCAAGGATAGATACATACTTGCAGCCATATATTATGCTAAAATTTATTCAATAGAAACTTACTCTTATTAATTCTCAAGATAGTGTAAACAGATAGGAGAGTCTATGACTTGATATACAATCTTCGCCGGCCTGACATCAAATTATTACTTATTATTAATCAAAATTTACAATTTATAGAAATCCATTATTGCGATAAGTTCTCTGCACATTTGTAAAATCAGATTCGCGATGCCGGCGATGTCAATTACTCAACTTTACTAAACGTGTTATATTATACTAGTATTCCAATTGGATTTAATCACGATAAAATGTATCCGCATAATCTATTTTTCAGTTTTATTAGCCATTATCAAATAATTGCATGCCTGACTTAATTAAATAGCTCAATTATTATAGGAGGATTATTACATATGCAGTAATCATGATTTCTGAAAGTCGACACGACAATGACAACGAATTTCCTTTTTCAGATCACGAAATGAAGGCTGTTTATAAGGCAATATTCTCAAGACGAGATGTTCGCTCTCATTTTATGAGTGATAAAGCCATTCCAGATGAGGTTCTTTTAAGAATTCTTAATGCTGCACATCATGCACCATCAGTAGGTTTTTCACAACCCTGGAATTTTATCCTCATAAGAAATAGCTCAATCAAAGAGCAAGTTAAGAAATCGTTCTTAAAAGAATATAAGAAATCTGTTTCCATGCTTGATAACGATAAACAAAGACAGGATAAATACATTTCATTAAGATTGGAAGGAATAATGGAGTCATCCATAAACATATGTGTTACATATGATCCAACAAGGTTTGGGCCTTTTGTTCTTGGCAGGACATCGATAGAGGAAACTGGAGTATATAGTGTATGCTGCGCCATTCAAAATCTATGGTTAGCTGCTAGAGTTGAAGGTATAGGAGTTGGTTGGGTCAGTATACTTGCAAATGAAGACCTACATCAAATTCTGGGAATACCAAAACATATCAGACCAATAGCATACCTATGTCTAGGATATGTTGAAAAATTTTCATCGAAACCAGACTTAGAAGTATTAGGCTGGATATCTAGATTGGGTTTATCTGACGTTATCTGTTTAGAGCAATGGGGAGTAACCAATTCAGATAATTGGCAAGATTTTTGTACTGGTACTTAACAGAATAGAAAAGTCCTAATTGGTTGGTTCATGATCATGTTCATTGTACTATTGTTAACCAACCAACTTGGTACTCAGGTATGGTAAATATATGTAGATAATCTTAACTTTATTGCTCACAAATGGCATGTCTTAATTTACCTTAAATGCTGTGTCGGTGTATATACACATAAAGGAACAAAAGATACACAAGATAAGTGCTAGATTCAAAATAATATAGAAGTAAATCTATCTGAGAGTAGATGTGTGTATTCTGACAAATTTAGATTCTGTAATTAAAATCATCAAAAAATACACAACAATATCGATCACTATTGCATATCAGTCAATCGTCCGTTTCTACTACTAAAAATACAAAATACTCCAGTTGCCTGATATGAGTCTTTGCGACTTCTTTTTATTGTGTCATGAATCAAACATAGAAATTCGAAAATGTGTCCACTATAATAGCAGTTAACTTACCGTTAACATTCTCTTGTAGGAGTTACCGCCTGCATCCTAGAAAATACGATATTGCAAAAATGACAGTACAATTCACGTGAAGGATAATATCTCTTCATAATACTTTTTGTAAGTACCAGATAAATTGAACTTTGGCATTTTGGACAACCAAACAATCTTTTATTCAGTCCTTTTCTAAAGTTAGTCTTATTTTCGAAATTTATTTGCATATGAATGATGTTTACTTAGCTATCTTTTAGATGATGAGATTATATCTATAATTTAATTTTTATTATAATATCACATTAAGTAATAAATTGAACAATTGTACATTCTCAATCTCTTGGATGTCATATCCTGTATCAAGATAGAGGTTCTGTTTCTCTTTATTGATATTATAAGACGATCTTTTGACTACGATATGAGACAATGTATGTTTTTTTATAGTAGCCTTGATATTACGTGTACTAGCCGCACTTACAATAACAGATGCACCGTAAACCTACCTGATGTATTTATTGGTCTATAAACATCTTTCTTTCGGATGATTTATCCAGTCATAATCAAAGCATTCTCAATTTAGTTTTTGATTAGATCAAGCTGATCGATTAGTCAGCCGTAAATCGATTTTTGCTGCTCTTGTTGTTCTTGGTTAACTTGATGATCTGCTTGCTGTTGCTGATCTTGTACCGATCTTATGATCTCTTGCATACGGAGCTTTAATGAAGCACCTTCATCTCTAAGCTTCTTTACATCTATTTTCAAATCCTCATTATCAGTGATCTTACTAATTGCTTCGATCATAATCGCAGCCCCTTCTGGATCAGGGATCCCACTGGGAGCAGGAATAAGTACCAGCTGTACACTGGATCCCGTTTGATAAACATGATGATAACAATCCACCTGAAATTCCTCCGATGAATGCAGTATGTTCATTGGTTTTCCCGTTAGTAATTTTATTACCTTTGCCTACTTGTTGATCTTGGAATTGAATCGTGTTACCACTAATATTACCATTATTATTGTCATCAACTCTGGCACTAGTCACATTTTCATCTTCTTCATTACCAGATAATATTATTGGTTCTCTATCCGAATTCGGCAAACCTTGAACAGGGATACCTTCGAGGACTAGCACTTCCTTGACATGATTATTTATAGACCATCTAATAACAGTATCCAACAGGGAATATATGCCGTGTATAAGTATTGGCGCTTCACATACTAGCACGCAAACATTGTGGTGAACATTAGCATATAAACGGAATGGGTGTCTCAATTTTCCATCAACATAGATCACACCAGGCGAAATGAATTGGGATTCAACGCACGCTATTTGTTGCATATTTAGTTTGTCAATAATATAACTGGTAGCAATTGAGCCTACAAAGCCAGGTCCAGGAAATCCCGCAACAAGAATTGGGTTATTGTTTTTTAATTTTGTTTTGTTATTTTTAAAGGCTTTTGTAAGTTTTATAGTCGTCTTTCCATCAACTGCCGCTATGTCTGTAAAATCCCCAATGATTTTAGTGTGGTTATTACTGCGCCGCTCTTCTAGCAACTTGCTATTTGTATGTTTGATACCTCTTGATTCAATATTTTCAATATTCGTTGCCAATAATATCACTTTAGCTGTTAATACTGATAATACTTTCTGACTTATCTTTTATGCTATTATCGAATTCTTCTTCTTCCCTGACAGATAGAGGTTAATGATGCGTGTTTGAAAACTTAAACGTATAAAATAATAATGCTAGCAGAAAGTAATCAAACCTTGGAAAGGATATTGTCTCTTTCTGTCAGAACTCTATCTCTTTTGCATAATTGGGATATCATATCAAATATAATTTGATTTGATTTGATATGACTATAATATAATACAAGATTTACTTTTTTATGCACACTATTTAGATCTAGTGCACTATATTGTGATCATAGGATAACGTTAGTTCATGACGAACAGGTTTTATTCTTACTTTTGTGCATTATGATGTAAAAGAATTTACATGAAGGTCAACAAACACGTGCACGAGTATCTGCGGAGCACCTTGACATTCAAGTATACGGAATGTGAAAATTGCAAATATAGGACTCAGTTTGGTTGCACAAGATGTGGTTATTGTTGGAGCTGTCATTACCAGAAAGAGCAATCAGAAAGAGAGTGACTAAAAAAGTTATTTACTAGAGATTTATCTCCGATATCTTACCATTTGCGATATGACAAGTTAGATGATACAGATCGATTAGGACATGAGAATCATTACGAAAAAGTAACAGTAGTCGATGTATTTGGGAAAGTGTCAGAACCGACTTGCAACTACCTTGGATGCCATCACAAATTTTCAGTACATGGAGATGAATCTCATATTTGTAAGTGTAGGCATCCGCAAAATCGAATTATAGGAATGTCAAGGAGCATTTAGAAAACGTCTAGTTCTATTTAGACTGAGAATTAACTATTTAGAATTATATCTTTCAGCTGCCTCAAGGATTAGATTCTTTGCCGATTCCTTGCGTTTCCATCCTAGAATCTTTACATATTTGTTTTTTTCCAAGTCCTTGTGGTGTTCGATGAAATATTAAAGCTTATTGCGCATATAGACTGGAATATCATTCATATCATCTATATTTGAGAAACTAGGATCCACCTTTGTTACAGGCACTGCGATAACTTTTGAATCAGTACCCTTCTGATCCTGAGTTAGCACTACTCCTACTGGGCGGGACTTTATAATTGATGTTGGAATTAATGAATAATTGCCAAGCACAAATGCATCCATATGATCACCATCTTGTCCTCTCGTGTCTAGAATATATCCATAATTACATGGATAGATCATTTTGACTGTTAGCACCCTATCTACAACAATTACTCCGGCTTCGACATCCATTTCATATTTAATAATGCTATCTTTAGGGATTTCAATCATTATATTGATCTCAAATAATGTGTCCTCTGGTAGGTTGGTGGTCGCCAATCCTAAACTACTATAGAGATCCATTTACAATAATAATTATTATTGTTCTTGTTCTTGTTCTTGCACTTATACTGAGAGCTGGTTAAAAAATTTCTATATGTAAGCTCTCCCATCCAATCATATATGAAATCGATAGAAACATTAGATTGAATAACCAGATAAGGACAATTATAAATGGTTTAGAAAAAGATTAGGATAAAGCCTGTGACAATCTGTTTTCATAATTGATTCACAAGAATTGAAGGTACAGCTTCCTATGTTTTCTGTTGGGATTTCAAAATGAACTATGCTTGGCAAACTCATTATTCACGCTCATTATTCACCGTTTTTATTTTTTGAGGTAAGTTTTAAAGGTATAGTCTAGCATAAGCCTGGTTAGAGTAAACCGTTATTGTTAGTTATTCGTAAACTTTTAACATTAATCTGCTCCCAAGAAGACATTTGTAGGATTAGCTGTCAAAATTTGATTAAATTGACCAGATTAACTTTCTTCATCCATTTGAAGCCAACGTTTGCATACCTGTATTAGGATCTAGGGATAGTTTACTAGCATGAGCGCCATCGCTGAAATCCAACATGTTATCAATTTTTCCAGCCTTTGCATCAAATGATAGATTTCCAAGTCTACCTAATCCCCAGTTGTCTTCAATAAACCGAATAATAGATGTCTGGTCAGTAATGGAATGATCTACAAAGTTTGTCTTTGAGTATGGTGAAATTACTAGCAATGGAAGACGTGGACCGTATCCACAACGATCTTGATGCGCACCTCGAGAAACATGTCCACATAGGTCAGATCCTAATAGTTTATCATATTTCGGATCGTTAGATTGACTAATTATGGGCGGCATCATATGATCGTACCAGTCATCAGAATCATCATATGAGATTATGATTGCAATATCACTCCATTCCGGAAGCTGCTCGATACGATTGATTGTTGAGACAAGAAAATGTTGTTCGTCTATTGGGTCAGAGTATCCGGCATGCCCATTTTGGTACTGGGTGCTTTTAGGAAACTTACTGCAGGTAGGTTTCCATTTTCAGCTGCGTTCCAGAAATCGCTCAAATCATATTGATGATTTGCTTGATCTGTATTTCCTATCATCGCAACTTTAGTTGGAGGCAAATGATGAGGATTAGCTGTCATGCTATAATACATAAAGGGTTCATGATGTGGAACATAATCTTTCTCTTCAGTGCCATTTATGTTCTTATGTACAGGCCACATACTGCCCTGCCATCGGCAGTTTTGCTAGTTGGTTTAAATCCTCCTTGGAACCATCCCCAGGTTATATTTTTCGAGTTAAGGATAGTACCGATATTTCTTCCACTCATTGCTATTTTTGTGCCACTTGAACAATCATCAAAACGAGGATCTGGATCGGCTATAACCGTCCCATTAGCTACAGTATCAGCCATATTGGCAGGGGTTGCGCCGTGAGTTTGACCAGATATGAGATTTAAAGCTCCAGGAGTAGATGGGCCAAATGTGGTACAGAGAATTATCGCTCATGGCAAAATGTTGTGCATAATTCCACAAAGCCGTAACAGTATTTCCATCGAAGTAACCCATAACCTGTTTCTTGTGAGCTGCATCGGTACAACCTGAATCAGTTGAGCTAGCAAATTCTATAAATTTGTCTAACAGTCCACCATGGTAAGCTTGTTGTTCTGCTGAATATTCATGATCCATATCGCAGGTTATTGCCTGAGATCTGTCTAATCGAAATGGATTCACTGAATAGTTGCCATTAGGATTATTTATTAGAAGATCAGAGGATAATCCGTTCACAGAGGATAATCCGTTCACAGATGATGTAGCAGGACTAGACGTAAACTTTGGTTCTCCTGAGGGATTTGTAGCATTAGGATAAGTGGCAAAGTAATGATCAAAGGATACATTTTCTTGGAATATAACTACAAGATGTTTAATGGAAGTATTTGTCTTGGATATCGATGCAACTGCAGCTTCTGTAGCTGCATCGTTTATGGATAATAAAATAATGCTTGAAACGAGAAGCCGAGTCCCAGAAATAGACATGATCAATGTTATTAATTTATTCATAAACAAAAATTGAAAGTCGTTGTTCTCTTGTTTGCATTACCCAGGTGTTTCTTATTGAACATATTGAACTATGCTATCTATATAGATATCAGCATGACCGATATCATTCTAACATGAGGTTAGTTTCATACCAAGGTTCTAAACCCCAGTAGGATACACTTTATGTCATCAGCTGAATCCCACGAATAAAGATTGTGAAACGATATTCGAATATAAGGAAGATGCCATATTACTATATATTAAATTCAATTGAATCTGTTTTGAAGTGCCTCAAATCTTCGTCAAATGCCAGTCAAATAGTCTGTCAAATAGTCGTCAGATCTATGTCATATAGCCTTCATGTTCATTTTAAGCCGATTTTCACAACTAAATTTATTAATTATTCTGTCTGTTTTATTGTTGCTTTTGTAATATTTATTGAGATATAGAATTGGGTTCGAAGATTCCAAAGCCAATAAAAATTGAGGTTATTAGAAAATGGCTCCAAGGGAAAAGCAGAGATCAAATTGCAAATGAAGTACAAATCGGAGCTGGTACTGTAAGTGGCATAGTTAAGGAATATAGAAGGGATGATCCCGAATTTGACCTGCTAAGGGAAGTTGGCCTAAACCTCGTAAACAGAGGTATGAAGGTAGAATCATTTGCAGCCTTGATTAGGTTGAGAGAAGTTCTTGAAGAAAAGGAATGGTTATTAGATGTTAGACCAGGAGAGGAGGAGAAGGATGGAGAAGATGGAGAAGAAGATTATATCTACGATCTCGACCAAGTAACTGAAAAGAAAATGGAGTCCTTGATAGTAAGCCTGGAAGTATTTTGCTTTAAACAGAACCTATCCACAAAGCAGTTTTTTGATAGTATTTATAAAATGTATTGGGCAGTAGATAAGCTCAATATCCCTCTTGAGAATTTTCCAGAGTATATTGAACAATTGAAAGTTAAAAAAGATAATCTAATAGATCAAATACAACAACTAGAGTCAGAAAAACAAATCTCATTGGAAAGTTATCATACAACTAAAAAAGGACTTGAAGAGTACCTGGAATGATAGGCCATTATTTGAAAAAAACCAACAATTAAAGCAGGAACTACAAGAAGCAAAACAAGAAGGAGACAGATATAAAACAGAGCTAGAACATATGAGAATTTGGAAACGTAAAGAAGAACAAATGAGGTGGCAGATCCCAGAAGGAGAGTTATACAAAGCTGGTAAGGATCTGAATTATTCAAAACAAATGTTAAGTCCAGAAAATCTAAAAAAAATAGTAATGGACGTTTACTCCCATCCAAGTAAATACACTGAAGTAATTAGATTAATGATAGAACGCTATCATTTGGAACATAAAGAGAAAAGCTGATGATGGGTACAATGTCTTTCACTATATCCAGAGCGTCATTGTTAAACATAGTCCCATTTCAAGCCACACTACAACAAATATAAATTTATTCGATTTATGATCTTTGAAATTAATTATGAACTTGGTTGTTGTATTAGACTGCAATATTACTTACAAGCTGAAAATCTATCAGTACATTCTGCAAGAATAGAGGAATTTCACGATGAGATAATTCATTTACAATCACAGACACAAAAAATTCAACAAGCAATTAATGACGTCTATAAATCTAAAAAGTCAAAGAAGGATAAGAAAAGTAAAATGAAATCAAAGAGTATGAAAAACAAGAACCAAAAGTAATCGTCATCATACACACATAAAATGAAAAATATGCGGAGTAAGTTTTAATAGAATTATATTTGCTTAGACATGCTGAGTCAATAAAGGGTGCTGGTCTAAGCCTTGGCACTACTAGTAGAAATTCTGGACTTACAGAAAATGGGAAAAAGGAAATCACAAGAATGGCAAAGTCAATAAAGAGATTTAACGTTAAATTTGATGCAATCTCAACAAGTCCTCTAAATTCTGCGATGCAGACTGCAAAGATAATTTCCAGTACTTTCAAAATAAAAGATGGCATGGTAAATCGTGATGAATTGGTCCCAGAAGGTAATATGCTAAAATTGTACAATAGGTTGCAACATTTTACATCAGAATCGTCCATACTCATAGTCGGACATGAGCCATATATCAGTAATATAATAGATGATATGATTCCACAGCAACGAAGCAAAAGTGGCTTAAGGAGATCAGTAACAAATAAAACAAGAGTGAAAGGTATAGCCAGACCTGAAAGAAGCATTGTCGTCAAGAGAGGCGGATTGGCCAAGATAAGGATAATTTCAACTACTCCTGAACTAAGAGGAGAGTTAAGATGGTTACTTACACCAAGAATTCCAAAATCCTTATCTGAAGAGTCATACAGGCGAAAAGACCAGACAGAAAAATGAAAATCAGGCGATTGACAAAGTTTTGTAAAGATATTTGTAAATTATCTAAAGCTAAAAGGGATAACGCATCACCAAGTTATTACAATTTCGGATGTAAGCGCTGTATAGAATGTGAGATATTTCTCAGATATGACGGTATGAGATGTCCTTGCTACGATCAGATCAGTAAATGAGTATCGTTAACCATAAAAGCAGAGTTAAATATCTGTCTATCTGGAAGGCATTTTTTAGATTCTCTTCTAAGGATTTTGTCATTGACAGAACCTACACTCTACCTTATGTTATAAAATTATAAAACAATTTTTATCTGGCTTCTTACTTCTTCCAATATCTATATTCGAATATTGCTGCAGAATTAAGAGTTAAATACAAGTTTATCGCTCTCATTTATCGACTTTTATTGTATACGATCTAATATCAGGATGAGTAGAGTGCTGCCAACATTCCAAACAATAATCCCCGCTATCGTGAAATATATGTGCAGTCCTGGTTTTACATTTAATATATATCCATGTTACTCTTACTAACCATTCGTACTACTAACATAAGACTAAGCCCATAACAATTTATGTCAAGTTATTTTCACCGGTATCATAATCATTAACATTCGGCGACAACACGATAGGTTTCAATTTTCTCGTTTTATTATTTTTATTGCTATTATCTTTATTCTTACCCTCTTTACAGCCAATCTCATCAGTAGTCATCTTTTGCATAGTAGATCTACTAACAATTCTAAAGTATGTATATAAACCTAATGTATATGAAATATTTTGACTAAAATGATCACATTGTATGGTTCACTATCTACATATTAGATTGTCTGCAGTCTTATTTTGGATAAACCTTTCATCATAATAAGTAAAAAATCGACCTTGTTCTCATAAGTCATCTATAGTTATAGATGATTGGAAATTGAATTTCATTTCAATAAATAATGTTTCAGCATTATATTCTAATTTATATCTCTCATTCTGAAAAACCGTAATGAGTCATTAAATCTCTGAGGAGATGCCCTTCCTGAACCTTGTGAAGTATCTCTGGTAAGGTACAACTAATTTTATTCACATGTTCATATGAATTGGGCCTAAAATGGCCATTATTTACAGTCTTAAGCAGAATCAATTTATCATCCGAAGTTACCTCTAAATCGATTGGCTGTGGGCTAACGCGACCAACTATTATCGAGTTAATATCACTATTATGATGTCTACTGTTATTACCCGCTTATGACACCCTCCACACTTTGCCCATTATTTCTATTTGCAATGGAATTTGCAGAATCGCAGAGAGAGTTCATCGTTCCATGTGCTCTATTGATTTGTACAATATCCATCCCATATTTCAAAAGCTCTTCAATAAGTTGTGTCTGATGGACAACCTCAACATCAACAGTTACCATAATTCTAGTTGTTCGTCCTGCACCTTGGTCGTCCTAGGAGTGATCTGCTGCGGTTAGCTAGAATGTTTTGTGCCTCCTTATACGTTACCTTCTGTAGACGGATTGCTAGTAACTTCTAAATATAATATTTTCAGCCCAATAAAGATGGAAAAAAGTACAAAATGAGGATGGGGATACAAGTCAGAATTGGGATCTAACCATCTTTCCTATGTCCCAAGAATGATTTTCTTTACAAGAGGGAAAGGCGTACACAAGGATTATCTTACGAGCTTTGAGTCTGCTCTGCGCGATGCTTCAATTGGAGATCTAAATCTTGTCTTTGTGTCCAGTATCAAACCTCCACAATGCAAAATAGTGAGCAAAGACGAAGGAAGAAAACACTTGAAACCGGGTCAGATCGCTTTTACAGTTATGGCCAGATCTGCCACTAATGAACCGAATAGATTAATTGCCGCATCTATAGGTTTAGCCAGACCTGTTGATGATATGCAATATGGATATTTATCTGAGCATCATTCGACCGGAGAAACGGCTCAGAAGGCTGGAGATTATGCAGAGGATATGGCTATGGAGATGCTGGCTACAGTAATAGGTTTACCAGATTACACTACGCTTGCCTGGGATCAGAGGGAGGAACAATGGAGGCTTTCGGGAAAAATTTACAAGACACAGAATTTTACGCAGTCTGCGCAGGGCCACAAGGATGGACGGTGGACAACTGTTCTTAGCGCAGCAGTATTAATATTATGAGTGTGCATATTATATCATAATGTCAAAATCTTCTTCCTTCGATAATATTTTATACCCAATGATTTTGAGGAATATCTAAACAAGTCTGAGCGAAATATTCAACGTGTAAATAACAAGCTAGACGATTACCTTAAAGCTCCAAATGAAGAACACATACACGATATTAGAACATCTATCAGAAGATTACGGGCTAGCTACCAATCGCTTCCAAAATCAATTCGAAAATAAAAAGAAAATAAAGAAATTTGTAGCGAAAAGCAAAGGAGCTTTTTTCTATAAATAGCAAGGTCCGAGATTACGACATAATTTTTGAAATGCTGTCCGAATATATGTCCAGTGAGCTGGCGCCAAAGCATGAACAGCAACAATTATCACAATCCTCACGAGCAATCTCAAACATATTAAAGTCTTTGGAAACTGTCAGAAATAGGGAGCTAACTGAGTCTAAAACATTAGCAGTGGAGTTAAGAAAATTATCCGTTCCTAAACTTGGTGATAACAATATTAATATATCTGAAAAAAGTTGAAGAAGAGGTTTAATAATGTTGTTGGCAAATTAGCTAACACTATTGAGAAGAATTATCCTGTAGTATTAAGTTCTTCTAAAAGATTAACCGAGTTGCACGAAATGCGAAAGAATTGTAAAAAGCTGTGATATCTATTGGAACTTCTGCCTATTGATGCGGATGGAAAGAATCAAGACAAAGATAAAGTTTCTCAGCTGATAGATGAATTAGAAAAAGTCCAAGATATGCTTGGTACGATTCATGATTATGATACTACTATTGCATATATAAAAAAATATCTGGAAAATCATTCCAAAGACCGCTCCCTTGACAACATTGTCAAATATGTATACGAAGATAGACAAAAAAAATTCGAACAGTTTATAGAACACTGTAGGGTAGATCTTTCAAACTCTAAGGACAATTTGTTTCTTAATATTATGAATATCAATTGATATAAGTAGAACACAATTATCTATAATCCCGCAGGATAATGTCTACTCTCCGTTTAAATCCTAATTCACATATGATAACCCAAAGAAATTTTTCTTTTTGTTTGCAGCCATTTATATCCATATTTAATGATTTATCTATCATGGAGACTTTCATTTTTCATGGAATTGAATAAAGAGAGTTTTAATATACTTGGAAATAAACATCGCATATTTGCTCTATTTTTATTGATGAGAAGATACGACGTAGGGATAGGTATTAAGATGTAATTTAGTGTGACTTTTTGATAATATTTTCTATATAAACTAAATAAATTATGCTTTATTTATTTTGTAATTTTATCATTTTATTTTTACCATCTATCCCAGTGCATCACTTTTTGAATGGGCTCACGAAGCGCAGGTCTAAAGTCAGTACCTATAGTATAAGCTACAGGAATTAATGCGGCTTGCATAACTTCTTTATATGGAATATCCAAAATATCTGCAGCTTCTTCTTCGAATAGTAAATGAAAACTAGTCCATGTCGTGCCTAATCCAAATAGACGGGCTGCTAACATAAAGCTCCAAGCTGCCTGGGCCAATTGAACCCCAGGCTGCGCTCTGCGCGGCTACAGTCTGTCCTAGATCAGTTCGTGGTGTTACACATGGAATTACATGAATTGGAACTTCCTTTAAATGCTCTGCTAGGTATTGAGCAGATGACATTATTTTTAGTTGAGTAGCTTTACGTCTAGGATCATCAAACTTTAGATTGCCAGCTGCGTTAGGACGATTTACGTACGTTTCCCACCCTTTACGAAAGAGTTTTGCAAGTCTTGCTTGTTTGTTAGAATCCTCCACTATTATAAAATGCCAATTTTGCATATTTGAAGCGTTTGGGGCTTGTTGGGCTATTGTAGTACATTCTTCAATAACTTTGCGATCTACTGATCGTGTCAAGTCAAGCCGCTTGCGAACGGTACGGGTGGTCGTTAATAATTCCCTAGGAGACAGAGTTAACAATGTAATATGTCCAAAATCCTATCTATAGCTGGGGTTTATTATCAGTTTTGTCATAAATATACTTAGCATGAGACGAGAAAATTTGGTATATGGAGCAGAATTAGAATATGGATGTACCTTAATAAAATCAGTTATTGTGATGGTAAAGCGAGATATCATGATTTATGAAAAAATAAATAAATAAATAAATAATTTGTACTAGATCGTGAACCATGAAATTTGCGCTAAAAGAATCTTTACTCCTTATGTGTTATCTTACTACCTTTGTTACTATCGAAAAACCGGAGGTAAAAATTAAGTTATAATTACGCCCAAAGCAGGTGTTTCGTTCAGAAAGCCATTGCATGAAGGACATTCTATAGTTAGATAATCTAATTCTTCAGTGTCAATCGTTGCAAAGCAATGCCTACACTCAAATATCATTTTTATGCACGATCCTTATCTTACGATAGGGTTTATGAGGCTTTCCACTAAGATAATTATAGAAGTATATGAGTCACATGTTGCACATTAACCTCTAAATTGATACATGGTCAACATGTTGCACATTGCTATAATCAAAGTTAAAAATATGGCGGCTTGAATAGTGCTTATCTTTTGAATCCTATGGATGGATTCTTAGTTGGCACAGCACCGGCCATCCGTGGATCATGTACTGATGTATGTACGATTGGTTGATCCGCTACTGGATCCCGCATATAAACCGGTCATAATCAATACTGGACGAAAAATAATAAAGCGAATACATATTATTCTATAATAAAATGACTAGTCGATTTGTTAGTCTGCTCTGCCTGCAATTCATAGCCAAATAAACCTTTCAATAAACAAATAGGTTGTCGTTCTCTTTATAAAATACTATGAAATCAATCCAATTGGGTATGACTAAAGACATGCTGGATGAGATATGTATGGGATGCAAGCCAAACATTCAGTACATGCACATTCACCTGCTGATATAACGATCACCGTAGGAAAAATAATAAAGCGAACGCTCATTGTTCGATAAAATAGTACCTATGTGACAATTCTTGAAATATTAACAAACCCCGTAGCAATACAGACACGTACAAATAACCAAAATAATCACACGTATCTCTCCAAATCCATCGTACGAGTGTATCGTTTTGTAACAATGCTTGAATCTTATCTTTTTTATCTTTTTGAGAAGCTTTACTTCCAAAGATCTAAGCAATTTTCAAAGCGTTATGGTAATGAATCTCTTTTCCTTCATACATTTATATCATTTGAAGTAGGTTGATGACATCAATAAGATAACAGCACCTTTAAATCTTTAGACTTGATCATAAAAGCAGATTTGGAAGTATGACTAGAAGTAATACGAAACCGCAAAATATGAAATTAACATTACCTGTAGACGAGTCCAGAGATCATATTCTGGGGCAGGCAAACGCACCTGTAACTTTGATAGAATACGGCGATTATGAATGTCCATATTGCGCCCAGGCCTATATTATTATTAAAAAAGTCCAAGAGCGTTTAGGAAGTAAATTACGCTTTGTATTTCGTAATTTTCCAGTCACAAAAACTCGTCCCCATGCCTATAAAGCTGCACTAGCTGCAGAAGCCGCTGCTGCCCAAGGTAAGTTCTGGGAGATGTATGACTATCTTTTCGAACACGGTGAGGCAGTCACAGATGATAGTTTGAGACGATCTGCCGCAAAGTTAGGATTAGATCTAACCAGATTCGATCGTGAATTTCGTGATAGTGTACACAGTAGCCACATTGATGAGGATATACAAAGTGCCGATAGCAGTGGAGTAAAAAGTACTCCAACTTTCTTTATCAATGGAGATCGCTATGATGGCAAATGGGACCAAGATAGCCTTCTAAGTGCCCTTGACGAGGAAAGCGTATTCAGCTGGAATCAGGCAAATAAATAGCTTGACGTAAAACATTGACTTGACTTATGCCATATTATATCTCTAATAGCCAGCAAATTGGTACATATTTGATCCCATCTGAATAGAACACTAATTGATTTGTTCAATATAGAATTATATTAATATTAACAAATATCATATATTAATTCTTTATTGATTATTGTAATGACTGTGATGTATGGAATATCGCCTCCATCACACCATACTAATACAGGTCAGGGTTCTTTCGACATGGCTAAGGCCTTTTCTGACTTTACTAAGGTTTATCGTACAGAAGAAGTGACAATATGGCTTACTGGGCCTGTTTCAGTAGGTGTCGTTTTGCTAGTTTACTTCCTTGGAATAAGGAATGAGCATGAAAAAGACCGAAGAGAAGCTATAAAGGATAGAGCGGAGGAGAACAAGAAATTTTGGACATTACATAAAACAGTCCTAAACGAATTAGTCAATGTTAGTGACTTCTTTGGTGATACTCAAAAAGGTCAAGATAAGGCTGATAGAGATTGTAAACTTTCCAGATGGTGGTGTCACTATAGGAGTGGAACAAACCAATTAACAAGTTTTTAGATAGATATTATCAGATTAATAGCATTACAAATTCTCATCTAGCGTTGATAAAGTAACAAGCTCATTTTTTGAAATTATGGACAACAAAAGTCTTACAATCGTTGCTACTTCAGCATTAGCATAATTGTTAGCAAGTAGTACGTCTATGTCTTAGGAGATCGCATTTGCATGTGGACATCACCGTTCTAAATTCATACGGCAAACAGCTGCACAGACTAATGTTTGTGGAAACGGATTTATGTCGTCCGAAATTAATTGTCAAAATCTAGGCAATCAAATTAACGGAGATTATAACTCAGCTAATATAATAGGCATTCGGCCAAGTAGCTCCGGTGGGTTTGATCATGGTAATGATGACCACAATGGTCATAATGATCAGGTTAGCAGCCCAAGTAGTTATATCCCGAGTGGTAGCCAACCACAGGTGCCAATCCCTAAGTTTTTAAAAATAAAAGGTAGAAAATATTAAATTTTTGCTGGATTCAAAAATTTGAAACTGCAGGTTTATGCATCTAGATGATATCTCCTTGTTCTGTGTTTTTGCTATACCTCACCTAATATATTCTCCAAATAGCCTCTTTATGGCAGACATGATTTTGACGCCCCAATCATCAAAGTATCTTATTCGACATTCGTTATCAAGAATTTATTCAAGAAAAAGGAAAGCGTCTAGTTAACATTTGATGATACATTATTAGATAAAAATAAGAAAATGTGATTGTTCAGATGCCAAGCATATCTCCAATACTACCACCACCACTACTACCACGACCTTGTTGGCTTCCACCTCCGCCACTTCCCAAAAATCCACCAAGTATTGATTGAAGTCCATGTGGGTTATTCTTAGATTGCTCATTTAATATGTCAACTCCATGCTGTGTATACTGTCTGGCTTGTTCTGGATCTTGTATGCCGGTATTTTGTTGTACATGTCTTACTAATTCATGATCTTTGTTTAATCCTCCTAGACTTGATAGGATAGAACCTATACCACCTACGCCGCCTCCGCTACCTTGTTGGCTACCACCTGTAAGACCGGATAGCATACCGCCTATCCCTCCACTCCCTCCACCCATCATCTTCTGCACTAAGAATCCAATTATCGCACGCATTACAGAACTGCCCATTGATTGATCAGCTCCGCTTCTTTGTGAAAACATCCCTGCTAGGCTTTCTATACTCATATTTGTAAGTGAATAAGATATTATTTAGCGATTATAACATCGAGAATACATTATTATTAAAATGGAGACTACGATCGAAAGTCTAATGTCTAACCAATTGAGTTCACATGATACTACTAGGCATGTGTTATTAGAGCTACGTGATAAATATTACTAACGATGTTCAACCTACTGGTGTAAAAAGGTTTCAGATAAAGTAGGTATCTCATAAAATTGAATCATATCTGGCATTTCTAGATGTCCGCCAGTTAGAAACACGCGCCGATATACAGACAAAAGTAGAGGATTGAAGGAATTAAATCAATCACTAATACAACGTGATAAAATAAAGGAAGATGCGATAACACAGTTATCCGGTCATCTTATTGGTCTGACATCAAGGTTACCAGAGCTTGAGAGAAAGAGTGTAAAACCAGATCGAATTGAATTTGATGATCCTGTTGTCCAGATTTTACAGCTAGTTGTTATGTCTTGACTAGTCTGCATGAATTTTGTTGGTATTAACATCCTTGTACATATATCATATGAAGGACTTTATGATGATGCAAATAGTGTGTTAACATTCTAATGAATTTATTAGCCAGATTAGTTCTAAAGTTACGTGAAGCATAGCAGTATGATATTATGGCATAGAACACTAAATAATCCGTCTTATCGTGATGAAACTCGCAGAGAACAACCAGTCTTTATTTCGAAGGTCAAATATGCTAAATACAATTGCGAGAATAGAATTAATTATAAAGATTTAGATAATCTAGTGTAGTGAGGGATGGGCAGAGTGGTACGTACTTTTGATGTAGACACAGGCGCAGACATTACTACTATAGACGAAGAAATTAATTCATTAAAAGTAGATTTGCAGAGTATTGATTCAGAACTAAGACTTATTGTGAATAATCAAAAGAGGCTGAGTCTTTTACTATGGGATGTTATACGCTCGATTAATGTCATTAATAGAAAAGTAGGGATTCCAGAATTATATTATTACGGAGGTAAACGTAAAAGGTCATAATGAGCATAAGGACTAGAGATGGGAATCTAGTATCTGACATGGAGATGATTATGATTCCACTACACGGTCTCGCTATACCTTCATCTATTAACTCTTGATCACTAAAAATGAACTTGATGGGGCAATAACAGATTACCATGTTAATTAAATCATTTGTAAAGTATCTAGTGCAGATCATATTTGGAAAACTAATCTGGACTGCAGAAGTATCTTTCCTTCTTCTCTGATTCTTGTTGAAGGAACTTATAATGATGCAACTCACTAGCCTTTCGCTATTTCGTAGTGCCCAATCAATGCATAATATACGGTTACTATCATACAGTAGCCTCTAAATACATATTGATACCTAGCTTAGTTATGACGAAAGGAGACAAACAAAAATTCCCTTACAAAGTTTTACAATTTAGTGGGAAGGATATCACATTTTACCTTGGAGATTGCAGGACTGGAATGCAAGAGTGTCTTAAGGACAAGTCAGTGGACGTAATCGTTACATCTCCGCCCTATAATATAGGGCTAAATTATAATGAGAATTACAAGATAATTTATCTCAAGATGAATATTTGAGGTGGATTGAATATGTAGGTATTGAAATAAAAAGAGTGCTAAAAGACCAAGGTTCATTATTCCTAAACATAGGAGATATACCGTCAAACCAATGGATAGCTTGGCGAGTAGCAAACCGTCTAGAAAATCACCTTGTACTTCAGAATACCGTCATCTGGGTGAAAGCAATCTCTATAAACAAATCTGATGTAGGTAATAATTCTAATGTTAAAGGGGATTTTTCAGTAGGCATCTCAAGCCAGTTCCTGGTAATAGATACTTGAATAATTGCTATGAATTTATTTTTCATTTTACTAAGAATGGAAATGTAAAATTAGATAAATTAGCAGTTGGTACTCCTTATCAAGACAAAAGTAATATTAAAAGATGGAAATTCACTAATAATAAAGATAAGCGGGATCGTGGTAATATTTGGTTTATACCTTATGAAACAATTCAAAGCCGATCAGAAAGAGGCTATCATCCATCCACGTTCCCTATTCAGCTTCCTGAAATGTGTATAGAGTTACATGGAGTTGCTGAAAAGGATAACCTTGTGGTGTTAGATCCATTTTGCGGTACAGGCTCTACTGCTGTTGCTTGTAAAGACTTGGAGTATCTTTTGTTGGATATGATATAGATAAGGGATATCTTGATGAAGCTATAACAAGGGTTATGAAAGAATCGACTTAGAAATATATGAGTTTAGAATCTAGTAAGACAAAGCAATCTAGTCTATCAGATTTTTTGAGATGAGTCAGGATCATGGGCTCTGATAGCATATCAAAGAGGCATTGTTATAACTAGATTTATTAAAATACGAAGCTTCTATGCTACTAATCTAACTCAGCTGATAATCTTTTAATTAAATATTCTATTGTAACTGGCTTTTCGATAAACATCCAAAACCTACATTACGGTATACTTCTCTTAGAGCTTGAATATTTACTTCTAATGCAGACATAAAGCATACTCTAATGTTAACATCTAAATCTAATATCTTTTCACATAACTGGAAGCCATCCATGTTTGGCATATAAATATCAGTTAGAAGAAAATCATAAAATTGTGGCTTGAATTCTTTCACTACTAACAGAGGATCGTTATATGTGTATACTTCAAATCTTTTCTTCTTGCCACCATCACCAAAATAATAACCATCTATACCAGCTTTGAATGTTAATTTTACATCAGGATCATCATCTACAAGAAGGATCCTTTTGATAAATGGTGGTTTTGGAGTTACCTTTGTTTCTGTTTCTAAGATGGTATGTAAAATCTGATCCCTGATTTTGTAAGTCAGTTTTTCTGTTCTTTTGCCCTCTAAGATAATCTATCAAATATACTAGATATATCGTGAAGTCCCACACAGATTACTCAAACTCGCTTAGCTTTATTTCGGATCTTTGCTTCCTTTCTACTATTACTATGACAGCCGCGATTGCAACATAGACAATTTGGAATATCTCTGTTGGTATATCATATAGTGGTATATTAATTCCACCCGTGGTAATTGGGTTAGGACCTTTGGTTGCAGCATATAGTGCGATTAATGCTATTGTTCCACATATTCCTATACAATACCATTTTCTTCCCCATCTTTTTGTCATTGGTATCGACCAAAAAAGTTGTGCCATCCCAGCTACTAAAAAGAAGAATCCCAATTTAGCTATACTAAAGGTTGCAGTCAATAGACCGGGTCCTACTAATGAACCTATTATTCCGTCCAGTCCCCCTAATACGTGGGATGCAACTACTAAATGCAATATTCCGGCCATTGCGATCATAGCTCCAGCCAAATAGTAAAGATAGATCTTTTTATTCCTGATTCCTTTTCTTTCAATCGTCTGTTGCGATCTTTGCTTTTGTATTCTAAGAATCCTAGTAGCAGATGCAAATACTGGAACTATAGTTGTCGCTGCTGTCATTATTGTCGAATGTGTCTTTTTTCTTGTTGTTCCTAACATTATTTTTTTGTTATTCAATTTTTCTCAATAGAACTACTTTACGTTCTTATTATTATAAACATGAGGACAGATTTCAACTTTGGATTCCGCATCTGGATTCCAAAAATGGAATTGAACCACCTATTTTAATATCAGGATCTCATAATAATCAATGTCTTAGAAATTGGAGTGGGATAGAAATTGACATTAATCCAAACCCAAATCTCGATTATCCAGGCTATTGTATATTTTGTTGCTGCCGCAGTTCCAATCTATCTCTTCTTCATATTAAAAAGACATGACAATAGCTATAATAATCATCACTTCCGAAATCTACTAATAGTTCTTGCAGGATTTGTATTAGTTCAGGGTATATACCACTTTGTAGGTGCGGTTGGTTTTAACATGTTGGCTAAAGGAATATTGGAACCAATATCTTTTGTCATATTACTTTTATTTGGTATCATCTATTTTGTTACTAATGGATCCATAGTAAAAAAGAGGGATGTTAAAGCACAGTGATACAGATTCAAAGTGAAATCAGCTTTTTGTCTTCAGGCGTGTTAACAATAATTATACTACTCATGACACTGGCTATATTCGGATTGATTACAACAAGATATAGAAATATAAGAAGATTTGAATTTCAAATATTCATATTCATTTTGCTCTATATTATAGGTGAGATATTTGAAGTTTACAAATTTCCAATCCTTTCAACATCACTACCCTACATTGGACCACAACTTCACATAACTGCAGCGCTATTCTTAGCCATAATGTTATGGTTGAGACTATATTCAAGTAGAAGGAATGAATATAAGATGATCGATAAGTTCGAGTCTGTTGAACAGGATGATTAGAAGGTACTAACGGAAATATGTAAAAAAGCAAATTCCTACGTTTGATTCATAAGACTAGTCTAATGAGAAGAATCTCCCAACCCACTTTCTTGCAATATCATAGTTTTGCTCAGCTTCTACAATCATCTCATTATTTTCGTATTTTACACTAATGGTCTTCAATGTAGAGTGGTATAAACTAAATTTCTTTCCAGCATCTGTGATTACGATTTTATCGACTATAAGTAGAGCTTCATTAAGGAGCCATTTTATTTTTCTGAAAGCAGTTGTATGTGGAATATCATTATTTTCTCGTGTTATATCAATAAAGGATTTTGAATGATTCATAACACAATTCATAATTTTTATCATCTCTTCATCAGCCAAAGCAGCAACGAGTGCTCTCTTTACTCTTTGACTTTTGATGATCATTAGTATATCCAAAGGATAATTAACTACAAATACTTGTGTTTTATCTCCAAATAGAGCCATCTATGGTCTAGTCGCCGGTAACTTGTCCCAATAATCTTTTTGATAATCTCTAGTTTCGTCATCTATACCACTTTATGTTCAAGACAAGAATGGATAGATTGACACTGCCTTATCATGTAATAATCTTTAACTTTATCTACATATCATCTTCTAAACTTTTGATTGTTGCCGCTTTCCTATAATCGAAGAATTTCTCAAGTCGCTTACATACATAACCTTCAAATAACTTTCCTACAAGGCTATGTGGAAGTTCAAAGTCAACCTCATCTATCACTTCAGTTTGCTTTTGATCCTCGTTAATGTGAATATCATTGAATTTGTGTAAGTGCCTCCACTTTCTTAATGGGCCAGATAACATTTCATCTAAATATTGATATGGTTTTATGGATATTATTACGGAATGCCATCTTCTCCTGAAAATCGTTACTCTACCCTCAAGCCAAAATTCCGATCCTTGGATAAGTTTTTGGCTTGTGGCACTAATAATTTTGAGTTCTATCTCGGTTGGGGTAATTATTTCAAGATGGTTGATATCTGTATAAAATTCCCAAACTCTATCTATAGGACAATTCACAACGAAACTATGTCTGAAGGCTCGCAAATATCATAGAATATTCGCGTGTTAGATATTAAATATCCGTATGTAATTACCAATTTCGAGCTTTCTAGACTCAGTTTCAAACATCATTTTAAGTATTCTTTGAGTAGTATTATTTGTAATCCTAATATTCGTCGTAATGTCATTGTTGTTGTATTCATACCAGTATACTAAGCACATGAATGAAGAACAAATTACCGAGAATTATGTTGAATTATATTGGAATCGCTGTAAAAATAAGAGATGGGAGTGCTCAATATGTTCAGGTTGGACTGTTGTCATCGATTATGCTGGTTTAGGAATAACCAATATCTCGCCAACCATGCTCGGAGGATGGTACGTGGGAGTGGTACTTTATTGTTCCAGGTTTGTCCGCAGTAAACGATACTGTGTGGATGTGTCCCCTATCAAGTGGAAAGGTTCCAACACCTTCGACAGTTATCACATGATGTGGACCTTGTACTCCTAAGAAATGAAGAGTGACCGTGTCGCCTTGATTAACGACTATTTGATTTGGAGCAAATGTAAATGCTCTCATATCCCAAGCTCCTACTTTGTTGGGCGGTCTTAACACAAGCCCTGGTCCAGCAGGAAGCTTAGCATTTGGAAACGTCTCAGCTGGATGCGGTGGAGTATTTTGAGTGCAATTATCACATGCTAGACCCTTATGTATGGTTGTTGTCCCATAAGGTGTAAATGGACTGATCGAAAAAGTCTTGTTAGTTGATTGGTCGGCGTGACTTTTACAACCGTATTTGTTGCGGGTGTTGTTGTGTTTCTGTTGGTAGTTTGTGCTAATGCGGTATGCCATGTTTGGCTTTGTATTCCAAGAATCATAGCAACAGATATGATAACTATCACAGTAGTTGCCCTCGCAATTATAATTGAAGGTTTAGTTGGGTTTTGGTTTATCGGGTTTTGTCGTACGATATGGACAGTTTCTAGTTGTTATAAGTATTTTGATAGCTCGTTGTTACAAAGCTGTGGTGTTGCGATGGATTCTCACTGCAAAATTTGTAAATAGAATTCCTTCACATCTTAAACGTAGTTCTAGAATCTAAAGTCAAGACTGTAAGCCGTTCCCTGTTCTACCTGAAAATCAGTTACCTTCTTGTTGGTTCCATCAGGATAAGCAATCAATACGACATATTTCCTTGTGGTAACGTAAAGAAGTATTGGCCATCTATTGAAGCAATTGAATTCACAGTATAACAAGTCTGTTGTTCTCAGTTACCACTGGAGCACCTATAGTTGGCAGTCCTGTTGGCCGACCCATATATCCATGAAATCACTCCAGGCGGAGCGAGAGGTTATTGTTTGAACTACCGGAGAAGCACCTTTATTCATGTTTGGAATAGTCCTCCACTTAAAATGATCTCAGTAACACGAGATATCCATTATTCCAACTACAGTATAAATTAGAAGTCTGTGATTGTTTAAGCCTCTGGATATCTTCTTTTCTTCTACTGCTCGTTTTTGTTCCTCAAGTTGTCGTTCCTGCGATAAATAGTAATCATGTATATGTTTACGATCTAAAGTTTATGGGACGCACCAAATCCTCCAATCCATCAGTATATTCTCCAGTAACTTCTAAAAACGTCTTCAGTCAATCAGGTTTTCTTTGAGCACCTCTAAGAATTAGTTTTTGATTTGTTACGTAATGAGTGCCACTGTCACATATTGCAGGCATCATTCCAGTCTTTTGAAATATGAAATCCTTAGCTTTTTGAAGATCATTCCTTCTTCCCACAAGACTTCTAGCATATAGACTGGTGTGACTAGAGGATTTTCTCTTAGATGAAACAGAAGATCATTTATAACGTCTGCGTCTACTTTTGCAGAGATTCTTTACGTCTTGTTTTGCAATTGCTCAAATTGCTC
>CAVXZB010000070.1:0-5813 GCA_963765895.1 uncultured Nitrososphaeraceae archaeon
ATTTTCTTTTTCTATTAGTTCTATTTCATTTGTCCTCTTTTTTCTACGGCCATAGTTACAGTTTAAGCTTCTTCCAGTAATATTATAGATCGTGCTTCCTGAGAAGGATGCGCAACCGCCTCCAGTTCCACCAGTCGGTTGAACTCCACCGCCCCCACGACCTCCAGTGTTTGTAGTCTTATTGCCTCCGCCTGACTTGGACCAGACTTTATTGCAAGTATTATTCTTAAACACATAGCCGTCAGGACAGGTAACGCGGCTACCTTTCGGTAAATGACTACCATTAGGACATTTAATAAATGGCACGTTTTTAGCCGGAGTTATAGGAGGGGGTTGGGCGCGCCCCAGTGAATTTTGAACAAAAGCATTAAGAAATTCTCCAAGATTTATAATCAATGTCTAACCAAGTTGACTCGCATTTGTAACGCTCTGCAATTACCTAATATAAAGTGCAAATTGATTAAATATGATGCATTTTTGCATGTTCAACTTTGACATACTTTCCATAATTAAATTCATTAATTATTATGTTCTCTTGATGGGGTGATAGGTGTGTAAATTTAACTTTATTAATCAAAATAATGACCAATATTCTAGTTAACTTTGACGCTACCGCAGTTATTGAGATACATGTGATTAATCCCAATTTGTGTTATAATGTGTTCAAATGTATTCATAGACTTTATACGAGCTGATAGTAAATAAATTATTGTAGGAGGAAGAATTTTGTATAATGGGGTAGGAAGAAGTAATAACGAGCCTAATGCCAACAGTTATAGTGTTTATAAAAATTATTTGAAATGGTTTCTGATCTATGTTGGGGTTGGCTTTCTTATCTCTTTTCTAATTCCTTTTCCGGCTTCTTTTGCAGTCTATCTGCTTATATTCTTAGCACTTAATGTCATCAGAACAGATCTTGGTTTGCGAAAATCTGGCATGAAGGATGACATAAGGAGATTATATAGGTCAGTATCTTCAGGATTTAGCAGTAATGGTGTATCAGAAAATATTCATCATAATCCAATCAAATTCTGGTGTATGAATTGTGGCAAGGAACATAATGAAAGGACATGTCCGAGATGTGGTTCAACAGCGGTAAGAGCTGCATAGAGATTAACGTCAATTTAACTGAGTAATATTCAGAACTGTAAAGTCTCTTAATATTTGATTAATAGACGAAGCTAGGTTTATTTCACGATGAAATATTTCTCAATTTTATCTAGTTTTTGAAGATTTCTGTATAAGCATTTATTTGTATTCCCTTAGGTGATGGTTATCCGGAGGAAAGCAATACACTAACATGATAACCTAGAATAATTTTTCTACTGTGAAAGTTTCTTTCAATATAAGACATGTCAAAACTAAACGGTTGTAGCGATCTTTTAATGGTATGATTTTATAGGCCAAGTTATTATGGGTATATTCTTTATAGTATGTTGTCTAACTACTAATGAATGAAAAGTAGTAGTACTGATTATGTCCTACTAGAAAACAACGAATCAGAAGAAGAGGCTGGTATTCCAGTATGTGGTAGAAACCTGTCCACTCCAGTGATAGATACATCAAATTACATCAATGAAATTCATTATCAAATAGGAAGTAGACAATACATAGAAAATGCAGACTAGGAAGTAACTGGTCGAACAAGAAAATTGGAAAAAGAGGAAATTGAAGAAAGGGACCTGGAGTTAGAGAACATAGTTGGAAATCAGATGATTGCTGAATATCAAGTAAATAAATTACGAGATAGATTGATTGACAGAATTGGCAACAGATTCCCTCATGGAGCACGTAAGGGGAAATCTACGCATATGTTTAGAAATCACGATAAATGGGTTAAAATTTCAATTAACGTTGAGGAAATGACTATAGACAAAACTTGGAATAATCAAGAGATGAAAGAGGATCTGCATTAACATTCCTTTCTTTTTCTCTTTTTAGGTAAAGTCATCCTTATACCAATACGAAACTATCGACTGGGCCTAGACTTGATGGTAATGTACGATAGTAATAACAGTGGGTATTGAAAATGGCTGCTGCTAGTCTAATTATAAGATGGGTTACTAGGCTAAACCCGGTTATATAGAAAAGCCAGTAACTACAACACAAACAAAAATAATCAACAATTATAGACTAAACTTATTAAATATCTGTCTACCATTAGGCAGATCGCTTGCGGGGAATTACCTACTGAAGAATTGATAGAATTATGGTTGAATTTGAATGAAACAACCGCCAACGACCAGTATACATATAGATTAAAAATATATAATTACGTTTCTTAGGCAGCTTTCATCATTTTTAAAATAATGAGGGTTGGCTAGGATCGTGTTTTGTAGGTCCACCCTTCTGTGAAAATGGAACGAGCCTGAAACTCAATTCATCAAGAGAGTGGTATAGTACGTGTAACTGCTGCCAGTAACAAGACAATGCTTTGAAAATATTTAATTGATATATCTTATATGTTTTGACTGATCATCATCTGTGATCCTACTTTAACCACTAGTAGTACTAATGGCCAAGCTGCACTTTAATTTGAATAATGTTCGTTCTTATCTACTATCTTTAAACTTCCAACAGACTATTTTATTACTAGTCGATTTTTACAAGTATGGTTGAACCAATATACATTATTATGTGACTCACTTGGTTGCAGGACGGCTGATGGTAGTAGTTATATTTTCGATATTGGCTATTATATAATGCTTGCGCCGCAAAACCAGATCAACGCATCATTATCCCTAATGCACAAGTTTGTAGATTATTATCTAATTGCATGCAAATCGGAGTATAGAAATATTTTTTCTCTATACTCTATTCAGCTTTAGTTTTTTATAAATGCCTTAGAGATCAGATGATGTAATTCGGATAAGTTATCACGTTGATACCTTTCGAGCACTCAATTAGTAAGTCCGGTCTGATCCATCTCCGTTCTAGTCTAGTTTCCCTTTACCCTTACAAGTAGGACAATCACCTGCTGTCTCCTCACAATCTGATTCTGCTTTCGGTACCTGCGTAATTGGTAACTTTCCGTATCCTTTACAAATAGGACAGGTCTTCAGTATCTAGGCCTCCATCTTTAATTCTTTAATCGTAATATAAAATATAATATAATATAATTTCTCTTTTTGTTTCTCTTCCATGATGATTTGGACCACTAAACTTGGCTATTGAAGTTAGTTAGTTATACCTTGTGCCCTGTTGTTGAGACTTTTCTGTGCAGATCATATGCCAACAGGTAAAAGTCTCCCAATATTACAATTTTTTTATCTGTGAGCCGATCCTCTGTGTGTCATTGTGCGGCGTGCCAGATTATAAATACTTCCGAAGATAGGCATAGGATGTAAAGATCTGTGCCTCTGGGTTACGGCAAAAATTTTATGTACAGCTATCCAGAGGCGGCCCACCACATCAAAGGAAATAGGAAAGTTAGATAATACTGATAATAATATCGTGGCCAGTATAATGGATTAGTCCAGTGTTGACCCAACCATCTAACTTTCAGATATCAGCTAGCTTACACTAAAAGATCAATCGCCGAATATGGAAATCTATTAACAACCAAACTAATCTAATATTTCAAGTTTATCAAGAAGTTGAATATCCAAACTATAGTTGGTGTCATAAGGATCTGCTCAAAATATTTCAAAACACCTGATGGCATTGTAATCATCAACTTTTATACAATTATGGTATTTGGGACTCTATTCAATCTAATACTATAGATACGAATAGATTTAGAGATCATAGGGCCTAAGACCTACCCAGCATAATTTATAACATAATTTGATCCTCTAATATGTAGCATTCATTCGGTTCAATTGTTTTAAGTTCGAGGTGTCGACTAGTAATGAATATATGAGTAGTAAATTATTGTGAGGATCTTTTGCATTAATTCTAGCCATGTGATTTGATTTAGCAGATATAAGATTTACATCGCTGAAATAAAAATGATTTTATAGTGCTATCAACTAATAGTTGCTTAAGTCTACATTTACTATGCTGTAATGTCATTAGTTTGTAGTAATTTCCTATCACTACACTCAATTTTCTTTGTTAGTCTTACAGTATTTTTCCAATCTGTCCAAAAAAGTACGTCCAACCATTATCAAATTCTGCTGATGATAATTTCCCAATTTCTTTTCCTGTAAATCCAGAATGATTTAGTACTACTCTTGTTTTCTTGTCATCAATTTCCTCCAGCTCCCACGTTACTATAGTTTCAGTAAGTTCTGGTGTATCCTTGAACTGCCAAGTATAGGATACTTTCTTGCCCGGAATAAATTCCTTTATCGTGCCTTCTTGTAAATGATCTCTTTCAAGCTCAGTTGATTTTTCTTTATAGAACGAAAGTCTAATTTTTCCTCCAACCCTGGGCTCTAATATAGCATGGTCTGGAAACCAATTGGTTAATTCTGCAGGATCGGTAATCGTTTTAAAAACAATGTCTGCTGGCGCATCAATTACTCTTGTTTTCTTTATTTCTATCAGATTTTGTTCATCTTGACTTCCCTTTTTTGCAGTTGACATGTTCGGCATTATAGCAGAATATAATATTTAAATAGTTCTATAACTGTATAATACATAAATTATGGGCTCTCCATGGAAGGCACTATCTGATGATAATAGAAGAGAAATATTATTGCTATTAGGAAAAAAAGATAGTATGATACCAACAGAAATAGCCGAACACTTTAAATCTACTTTACCTACTGTCTCGATCCAACTCCGTATACTAAAAGAGGCAAATTTGATAACAGAGAATAAACAAGGAAAAAATAGGTTCTATTCATTAAACAAAAAGAAAACCCTGAAACTACTCGAATTCTTTGAGGATATGTATGACTACAATCTGAATTCTCTTAAAGAGTATGTGGAGAATAAGGAGACAAAAAGGAAATAATGAATCACCATATAAAAACCGCAAGATAACTTCTGAGAATGAGGCAGAACAAAGGTCATTAACCCTAATATACTGAATATAATGTTGAATCATTATGCAAAGAACCAAGTCTAAATCACTATCAGACGGGGATGATCAATTCGGAGCTTCTGAGGTAAGAACCTCAAAGAATATAAAAAATCGTATTATTAGAATAATAACACAGAGTGCTAATGAATATATGCTAGTACTCAGAGAACTACTTAACTAATCAGACATGTAAAGCCCATTTAACG
The DNA here is from genome assembly GCA_963765895.1 of uncultured Nitrososphaeraceae archaeon. Taxonomy (GTDB): domain Archaea; phylum Thermoproteota; class Nitrososphaeria; order Nitrososphaerales; family Nitrososphaeraceae; genus JARBAU01. The sequence goes on from CAVXZB010000070.1 coordinate 5,179, forward strand.
TTGATCAATCTAGTCTAATCAGGCACAAAAAATATTTACTTAATAGAAATGCAAATCGGCCACTGGCCTACAGATGTATATATACTTTGTAATTTAAAAATATTCAGGATGATGGGACGATGGCGGCATACAATCATGCCTCTGCAAGTAATGGTACAGTTGCAGGCATAGAATCTATAAATGGAAGGACGATTGGACAGGATGTAATAGTAGTAGATCCATATACGGAAAGGCGGGAGATTTTTTGACTCTGAATAAAGCTGATGGAAGTTTCAGACCAGATGCATTAAAATTTGATCATTATGGTAGTGCCATGTATGTTACAGGTATTGGTGTAATTCAAGAAAGAACTATTACTCCTAATGGAGCAGCATTACCCTTGGAGACAACTTGGATGTATCCTAATACAGGTGTAATATGGAAGATTACCCATGGATAACTCCAGCAGCGCTAACATCAAGCTCGGTACTAGTAGTAATGATAGTAATGACAATAACAGTAACAATAACAATAAAATTGATTTCAGAAAATATCTGAAACATAAAATAATGTGACGTTAAGTGATGGCACATAAAAGAGACATCGTAATTATTTCAATATTTCTGTATCTTACCATTATTTCAACTCAACCGTCA
>CAVXZB010000071.1:0-28859 GCA_963765895.1 uncultured Nitrososphaeraceae archaeon
TCTGCATATGTCTAGTTCGATCTTGTTTTATAGTATTCCACATATCTACAAGATCTGATTTACTTTCTTTTTCTGCATCAGATGTGTAATTATCCACAGTAGAGTACAGAAACTGAGCCTCTTTGCCAAGTGCAATGAGGATATCATATGTCGTCATAATCTATGGGGTGGAATTCCTACTACCAGCTGATAATGGGCGCTAGTAATTCCGACAAAACTCCTTTATTGTCTGTAGTTGGCTTGCCGGAACTAAGTTTTATCACGTCCGTATCAGTTGGACCAGATATCTTTGCTAAATCCGGCAATATTCTCTAAGATTTAAGTTCTTTCTATTCCTGTTTGTTTAATCAATAATAGGTATAAAGATGGCCACAACTGGGAATATGATCACTATCTTTATCTATATCGAAAAAGGAATATTCTGAACAACCAATGTCCACACTGGATCTCACATACCGCTGGACTGCTTGCAGTTTCGTTTTTGCCGGCTTCTTGGACTAAATCCGTATATATAATACCGCACTGAGATTGTCATGTCTTCAACAACGCAATTTAGCTCGAATTACGTGGTCAGTATAAGGCAAAGGCTTATGCTGTGCGAGTGCAAAATCGCCGCTCGCCCCAATGACAATTTCACGACGCGATCCAGACGATCATGATGTTCAGATCGAAATCCTTTTCTGCGGTATATGTCATTCTGACCTTCATACTGTCCGTAGCGAATGGAGCGCGGCGCCCACTGTCTATCCATGCGTTCCTGGACATGAGATCGTTGGCCGCATCACCAAGGTTGGTTCTGCAGTCACCAGGTTCAAGCCAGGTGACATTGCTGGCAGTCTGGCTGCATGGTTGATTCTGATGGCAACTGCCACGAGTGCCAGGATGGACTCGAGCAGTTCTGCCCACACGTCACCCTCACCTACAACTCTCCAGACGTGCACCTTGGAGGAGTCACCTATGGCGGCTATTCTGACAGCATTGTAGTCAATGAGCACTTTGTCCTACACGTTCCTTCCAACTTAAATCTTGCCGGAGCCGCGCCTCTCCTCTGCGCAGGAATTACAACATACTCGCCCATGCGGCATTGGGGTGTTACCAAAGGCAATAAGGTCGGTGTGGTAGGTCTAGGTGGGTTGGGTCATATGGCAGTAAAGTTAGCTCATGCACTTGGGGCCCATGTCGTAGTCTTTACCACGTCGCCTAATAAGAAAGAAGACGCACTTCGCCTAGGTGCAGACGAGGTGGTCATTTCACGAAATACCGAAGAGATGAGAAAGCATAAAGGTAGCTTCGACTTTATCCTTGATGCGGTTTCTGCCGAGCACGACATTAACTCTTACATACGATTACTCCGCCGCGATGGCAACATCACCGTTGTAGGCGCACCGGACAAACCTTTTGCCGTTCCGGCCTTTAGCCTTATATCGAAGCGACTGAGCATCTCAGGCTCGCCCATAGGAGGTATTGCCGAAACGCAGGAAATGCTCGACTTCTGCGGCAAACATAACATCACTGCTGACGTAGAAGTTATTCCAATCCAGAAAGTCAACGAAGTTACGACAGGCTGTCCAAAGCAGATGTAAAGTATCGCTTTTCCATTGATATGACTTCTCTGAAATCACAGTGATATCGTATTACAAACAAACAATTGTTATTCAGGAACAACTTGACGGAGCAACATCGCGAGACTAAATAGAGAAGCTTAGCGTATTGACGAGCAATACAAGATAACCAAAATCAATTATAAAAACGTAGTAAAGTGATTATGAAGAGTTGTTACTGCTATTCCTAGTCTGCCGGCAAGGATAGCCCCGATTATAACTGTCAATTTCTCTGCGATTATATATCAACATATTAGTATTGTATAAGAGGCTTTATGAAAGGCAATCATCCCCATCCTTTCCTATCGTATTGTTGTGATTCTGTGCTATAAGCCTATTCAATTATAATAGTAGTGATTGGAAACACCATAAACTAATTCAATGCATGTCAGAAAGAGAATTATGAGATTAATTGATGACTGTATTTACGTTCTTTATGTTATAACATATGCTTCAGGTAAAAAAGTCCGGCACAAATGAAATGCTGATCTTTAGTTCAATAAGAAATTACTGAATGCAATTTATAGACAAATAATGCAAAAAACCTCTCATAGCGAGCACAAATATAATCTACAATTAGTAACTGGTAACTAACAACCGTAATGTACCGCACTACAATAAGTGATATAGAATGTTCGCCGGCGGAGACCACATTAATGAATGATGGAGACTAGATTTAAGAAATCAAGCAGACAAATATGAACACAATAAATCATAGTACATGAATCAGTATCAGCTTACTCAAGCCAGATATACTGGCAATTCGAGCTACTGGTACTATAAGCGCAGGCAGCATCTGACATGTACTATTACATTCCAATCTAACGGGTAGCCATATCTTACTAAAACATCCAGATGATAGACTGACAGCAGTACCAAGACATCAGACAATAATGGAAGGACCACCTTCCTCTTTATAGCAAGTCTATAGGCTGCAGGCCTGTCAGTGATTTATCCACATTATTGGTATCATATTGATAATATTATGTGTATGTATTTAACGGTGAGATATATTCCTAGAAGTTATTATCTACGGTAAGATACGACTACTTCTCCTTCCAGAGATCTTTCGTGAAACTTGGTTCAGAGACAAGTTTACCCCCCTTCCATCAGGATCGCGTAGTACAATCCAGTCGCTTTTCGCCGGCTCTCTTTGGACATAGTGAAGAGCTTGCTGCAAACATTTCATTATTTGGTTAAATTTTAGCGAACTACATTTAGATGATACGTCCAGTCTGCATTATAGTTATAGCTAGTTTTAACAGGATTTAGTCTAGCATTAATATTTATTATAAGTTGTACATGTTTGTCCCAAATATGAATTGCATAATTCATGAATTCCTAGGAATACGGGAGTTTCGCCGGAACCTAATACTATATGTAAAGCCCAAGTGCCAAATGCCGGCAAACTGAAACGTCGTAATGCGTATCAATCCCTAATTCATCGAAGTATCACATTGTAGGATATTATCTGACGCGGTTGCACGTATCTCTTTGGGACACAAGACTGTTACTATAAAACCTTAATTATTACATCCCATCTAAATAAAAACCGATAATGGCAAGTTATTATGAGCTAGGAGCGACGATGCAATTTTGATACAAAAATCCCTGAAAATATATGGTTCTACAATATTTCTGATATTTGTTATTTTGACACTAGTATCATCAATTACCACAGTTCCCTTTACGGATAATATTAGCATAGTTTTTGCAAAAAAAGACAAAGGCGGCGATAAGGGTTCTAGTAGCGATAATGGTGGAGGCGGAGGAACAACAACTACGGAGGAAGGTAGCGGCAATAGCAATGGGGGAGGCAGCAGTAGTGATACCGGTAATACTTCACCTGCCCAGGCTCCAACAAACCAAGAAACCTGTCCTGATGGATCAATGCCTGATGCTAATGGTAATTGTCCGGCACAAACTACAAACACTTTAAACCCAAACACAGGCACAACAAGACAATCACCTGATGTCAACAAACCATGTCCAGTATCAGAACAAATTCGCAATCCAGACACCGGATTATGTGAATCCATTACAGTCGAGGGGCCGGCTAATAATGGTACAACTGGACCCAGCGGAACAGTGCCACCTGCTAATAATGGTACAACTGGACCCAGCGGAACAGTGCCACCTGCTAATAATGGTACAACTGGACCCAGCGGAACAGTGCCACCCGGCCTGAGCGTAAGTGGTAATTGTAATGCGGTAGCACTTAGTGATGCGACAAACAATTCTAGCTCTGCATCCTCAGGAGCAGTCACCTGCAATAACAGCGTAGTTAATAAATACATATATCAGCAACATCTCAGTCAGACTCTTCCTCAAATTCAATCGGCTATTGCTAATAAAGGTCCTATAATTCAGTCAGATAACATGAAACTAGGTCAGGCTCAAGTAATCGGGACAAATAACATAATTGTCGTTGGAGATTTTTCTCCCTTTAGGATAGTTGGCGGACACATATCTGCTACTCTACCTAAGGGGAACAACATTCAGATTGTAGTTGGAGAAATAAGTACAACAGGTGTATTATCCAAAGCAGTACCATTATCGTTAGTTAAAGCTCGGGATTTGACTATCCACGATGCATTATACACTACCAACCTAGGTAATATCGTACAAGGAAGAGATATATTTAGTGGAAATACAGTAACAATTAACTCCCCAAATATTATCATTTTATATAACGTTGGAAAATTAGTTACCTTCTCAGGTTCCAATAGCATAGCATACACCGCCATAATTGCCTAAGTCTCTTATTCTTATTTTATGGATAAGAAGAATGGTGAAAAATGAGCGAAGAACTAGACTAATCAAAGACTTTTAGTTTTAATACATGTGATATGCACTTGAGAGGATTCGGCTCTTTTTTACGCTTTCAGCGTACTACCTTTGCATTTTATGAATCTAAATCCAGATGTTTGTATTTGTATTATCTACTTCATGAGATTAAAGTGCAGTGAGAACTATTCCTAATGTTATGGGGTGTCTCAACTTCTTCTTATCAGGTAGAAGGCGGCATAATGAATAATGACTGGAATATATTCACAACATCAGAGGAAATTAAGAAAAGGATATCAAAGCTAACTACTCGCATATTTTACAGAGGCAGTAAGAGAGTTATTCTAGAACCAGCAGCTAATGCAGTTAAGTTTTGGGATCCAAAATACTATGAAGCTGACTTTGATAGCGCTAAGAAGTTAGATTTGAATGCATTTCGATTAGGTTTAGAATGGGCACGCATACAACCCGCAGAAGGCGAATGGAATGAGCAGGCGATTAACCATTATAAACAGATGATACTATCAATGCGTAAAAGAAGTCTAGAACCCATAGTAACTCTCAACCATGTTACACTTCCTCTCTGGATACTAACTCCTCCTATAACTTTTAAAAAAAAATTTGGACAAAACTTGTTACCTTCTCCACTAAAGGAGCTGCCCCTGACAGATCCATTACAAACAGATCTATATTGGAAATCTTTTAAGGGATGGGAGAGTAATAAAACAGTAGAGAAGTTTATAGAATATTTAACAAAGATTGTCTCGGAGTTTAAGGATATTGTTGATTACTGGATAACAATAACTGAACCAGTTTCTTCTATCATAGGTGGTGGATATATATCTGGAATATGGTCTCCTGGTTTCTGCCTTGATGGCAACAGGGCTAAAAAAGTATTACATAATCTTATTGAAGCACATGTTAGGGCATATGACACAATAACAAAAATTGACGATATTGACGCTGACGATGATGGAGTTCCTAAGAAAGTCGGATTGTCGCATATGATGATGGAAGTAGAGCGTGCTAGTCCTAGAAGGATCTTCAACGTCCTAATGGGAGACAACGTAGAAGCTGCTAACAGGTTTGATTATTTCATTAATGATTACTTTCTGAATGCTGTAATAAATGTGGAAGAGGATATTAATTATCTCAATACACTTCAAAGATATAATAAGACTAGCAAAGATTTTGTAATACACCCAGAATGGTGTAACAAACTCGATTTCGTTGGCCTTAATTACTACAGAAGAGTGTATGTCTATCATAGTAATATTCTAGATTTTACGTCTGCAAGATTTATTGGTGGTGCAATAGTGAATGATCTACTTGGAAACAAGCAGCCACATAGCATGCTAAGTGATTTAGGATGGGAAATTTATCCGTCTGGATTATACAATATGATTATACGAATTAAAGATAAATGGAATAAGCCTGTTTTAGTTACAGAGAATGGTATTGCTGATAAGGACGATAAATACAGAGCGCCATATATCGTTGCGCATATTCAGCAATTAAAACGAGCTATCGACGATGGCGCAAATATCATCGGATATTTACATTGGTCTCTTATGGACAACTACGAATGGCATGAAGGATATAGATCAGAAGCAAAGTTTGGTTTGTATAATGTCGATCACAATAGTAATGACTTTAGTCGAAAAATTACCAATGGAGCAATTGCTTTAAAGATGATCATAGAAGATTCCCTTGTCAATAATGGAGTTATCACAGATGCTGTTATTTACAAGGCAAGAGATAGATTTGGAACATTTACTGATGACGGTTCGAGCGTTATTAAGTAAATTATTGCTATCTTCTAGACTGCCGCAATAATAGTTATAGCTGGGCTTTGACAATCCTATCGTTACATGAATCTCCCCTGAAAAGATCAATTTGATTAGTATTGGCAGTTAACAATTCTTTTATTCCCTTACCTGTAGCGAACTTACCATAACTCCATTTTCTAATCCTGGAGTATTTTATGAACAAATGAGATTGCAATTGATCCTTCACCGACTGCAGATGCAACACGTTTGATGCTCCGCCCCTCACATCGCCTACTGCGAAAACACCTGGCAAACTGGTTTCAAGCAAGTATGGTTGACGGGTAAGGGACCAGCGTGTATTGGTCGGATTTTCAGGCAAAAGGTCTGGACCTGTCTTTATGAAGCCCTTAGCATCTAGCGCTAGGCAGCCATCAAGCCAGCTGGTGTTTGGATCGGCACCAGTCATGACGAATATGTGCCTGATTTCGTGTTTTTCAGTCTGTCCCGTTTGATTGTTTCGCCAGCTAACCAATTCTAAATGATCGCCACCTTCGACCGCCACGAGTTCTGTATACGGTCGTAATGTTATAGTAGCCGTATCTTCGATCCGGCGAATCAAGTACCGTGACATGCTCTCAGCCAAACCTGCAGATCTGACCAGCATGTGTACGTGCTTTGCAGTCTGCGCTAAAAACACAGCAGCCTGGCCCGCTGAGTTTCCTCCACCGACCACAATCAATTCCTCTCCTCCACATAACTGCGCTTCCATGAAGGTCGCGCCGTAATAGACGCCTACGCCTTCAAAGCGCAACAAGTTTTTGCATGGCGGCCTTCGATACTCTGCCCCGGTTGCAATCACGATACTGCGTGCAGGAATCAGGGATCCGTTCTCAACTTGGACGACATACGGTTTGTGATCGCAGACGAGTCATGTGCCCTTGGCAATCATCATCTCCGCGCCGAACTTCTGCACCTGGTGGTATGCCCTACCTGCGAGCTCCTGGCCAGAAATACCTGTAGGAAATCCCAAGTAATTTTCTATTCTTGAACTTGAACCGGCCTGGCCGCCAGGAGAACTTGTTTCCAGCACTAGAACATCTAGTCCTTCTGAAGCGCCATACACTGCAGCAGCCAACCCCGAGGGACCAGCGCCGATTATGACGAGATCGCGTACCTGAGTTTGGTCAATAGATTCATTGAAGCCTAGGCAGTCTGCTATTTGCTGCTTACTGGGGTTCCTAAGTACAATAGTACCTCTGCAAATCACTACAGGTATCTCGCTGGCTGCGAGATGGAAACTATCCAATAGGTTCTGTACATCAGGGTCGCGTTCTAGGTCTATATATGAATAGGGATGTCCATTTCGCATCAGGAACTCTTTGATTCGATGCGTATCAGCTGAATGGGTTGACCCGATGAGCACAACATCTCCCATGCCAGCCGCCACCAATTCAACCCTGCGGAGGATGAAAGCTCGAGTCAGGATCTCGCCAAGCTCAGCATCACTCTGGATCAAAGCCAGCATGTGTTGCCGATCCAGTTCTATCACCTTACCAGACTCTAGTACCACGCACTCGGAACATGATTCGCCGGCCCGAAAGCATGCCAACTTCGCCCGTGAACTGACCAGATCTATGGATGGTAACAAGGGTTTCAACGGCACCCGAGGGGCGTACAACCTCAAGTTCGCCCGAAACAACAACAAAGAACGGTGCTGCGCTGTCTCCCTGCTCGCAGAGCACTTCGCCACGTTCTGTCGTACGCATGTGTCCTAGCGCTGCAATACGACTAATCTGAGGAGGTGTTAATTTCGGAAATATCTGTTCAATGTGAGCTCTGGTTAGCGGAAGTCCCTTGCGTGTATTGCTCATAGAGGTCGCTTCCGGTACGATTGCTCTTTGCAAATCATCGCTAGGAACTTTATATCATATTCCATTGCGACAAGGGATATCGACATCATATTCTGTGATATGGTTCTACAGTCTAATATGCTTGCTGTAGGTACTATGTTTAAATCAACTTAAGTGATTCTAATATAACAAATCTTTTGCCTCACATACATTGCTCTCGCAGCCAACCACGCCTAGATTAAATGTCGTCTTGTAATAAATATCACCATAGTCTACACCGTCGTCAACTCCATCTACGTATGACATTCTAGGTGTGACATATTAACGGCCCACCCACCGGGCAAACAGCCTTCTATGTGTTACATGTCTAATCGATGTATGATCCTTTTCATTTTTCATAAGAACAAACTACAGGAACAAATTATATAAGGTGTACTTCTAGAACACGATCGTTTGCCGGCAGGTTTGTGTATTACCTCCTCCTCAGGATATTGAATATTGTATTCCACTTGTTCCCCTTTTATCGCTATATATAGCTTAGATATAATATATTATACTACAGTAACGTGTCAGGATTTGATACATGGGAACGATATGTGCATTGTCTTTTTTGCAATGCTATGGCTACGTTAAAGCCTACCAAGACTCGTCGTATAATGCTACGATGCAACACGTGTAACGCATTAATCTTTGCTAACGGAATAATATCACAACAAAGAATTCAGACGTTGAGAGATTTCGTATTTCGGCCTCTACTTTGATTAGTACTTCAATGATGGGCGTCCAGTGCATCCAAGTCTAAGGATAATCGTTGACATATGTTAATATATCGTATCCCTAGACGACCAGCTACTGGTCTTAACGTTGGTTACAATGTGTCTTTGTGTCTCCATTTATAGTACCAACACAATCAGAGGAAAACTAGATGTGGACCGATGTCGGCTATTGGCTATTTATCGTAATAGGTTTAGTTTCAGTGACGCCGCTAGGCCTGTGGGTAATCCGTGGCTTGACGGGCGCGAAATTCCGGATCATTAGGATGCGGAGTCAGCGGCGTAACGTTGACCTTCATCCAGACATGAAGAGGTAACGAGTCTAGAACTTCGCGAAGCTCTACCTCGTCTCGGCTCGGAATAGCCCAATGCTGCGCCATTCACCTGGACCGAGTGGTGGGCGCCATAGTCGGATCAAATGGCCTACTTTGGCGAGCTCAGCGGCACGCACTGCCTCCGCTGCGCGCAATTCATCGACTTTGGTGTGGCTAGTTCCCTCGGGAACCGTTGTGACCATGTCAGTTAGGTATTCCATAGGTTCCTCCTTCCTTTGATATGATTTAGTCATTTCTATTCCAATGCTGCTGGTCGCCGGATTTTTGCCCCGTTCGATTATGTCTTTCGACTGATTGTACTAGCAAGTATCATGTACATCACAGAAGAATGAAACTTTGTAGTAATAGGAATGTCTAACTATTTTCACAGTTTGCTGTCTCTATATCAACACCTGGCTGAAAGTCAGTAATTGTGTCAGTACCCGCACCACAATTGAGGTGATCTTTACCTGGACCTCCAGTAAGGATATCATTGCCAGTGCCTCCAGATATTTGGTTGTTGCCGGAATCGCCTTGTATTATATCATTTCCTGCATCCCCATTCAACATGTCATTTCCTTGACTTCTTGCGAGACGATAATCTTCGTTACCACCACTAATAATATGCTTTTTGTGTTTGCATAATATCAGTACTTTCTTCAATGATTAATCCATGTTAGCAAAAATCTCAGGCTAGAAAGAATGCATTGCCAGTGCCCCAGTTCAAAGCAAGTCATCTAGACTGTGCATGCATAATTATACGTCTAGATTTTCGTTTCGGTGCATGTCCGCCCATAAGGAACAACTGATTCGAAGTCACTTTATGTTTTATAGACGTGGCTGGTACCCCAGCGACGATATCTTCATCTTCTATATTACCTATAACCGCTCCCTCCTGAACCCACGATTACTTTATTTCCTATCCTTATTTTATGCTTTAAAGTCGAATTTTGTCCAAGCCAACATGTATCGCCTATAATTGTGCTCCCTCCAATGGTGACACCTGCCGAACAGGCACAGTTTTTTCCTATTTGTACATTCTGAGCTATATGGACTAGTGCATTTAACTTTGTACCGTTGCCTATAATAGTATCTGAGAGAGATCCACGTGCGATTGAGCAATTCGAACTGATTTCAACATCATCTCCTATCTGAACTCCACCAATATGTGGAAACCTCTCAAGTTCAAGTGTTTCTGTGTGCCTCTCATATGCAAAGCCGTCAGCGCCAATCACTGTCCCTGGCTGGATAACACAATTCTTACCAATCCTAGTATTTTGCAAAATGTTAACTCTATCATGTATTGTTGTGTTATCCCCGATTCTGCAGTCGTCGCCAATGACACAAAATTCACCTATAGAACAGTTCTTACCTATCCTGGCTGCTTTGGGTATTATTGCAGTTCGTGAAACTTCACGTAATTCACCTTCTGCCCGTTTGTAGATCAACTTTATTATGTGTATTATAGTCAATCTCGGATTTTCCAAAAAAACTAGACATTGTTGACGTTTTCGTTCTTGCCTCCGACCCAACCGTTGCATCAAACTTTTGTTGCAAAGAATAACACCTGCCCGAGAGTTTGAAATAGAGCTAATTGCGTCATCCCCCTCTGAGGAACAAAAGGAAAGATCATTAATGCAAGCTCTATTAATTGGAGCTACTGAGCTTACATTAATTGGTGCACGATTTCCCCATATTTCATATGAGCGTATACCAACCTCCTCGAGCAATGCCTGGATATTCCAAACCAATTAACCTCGTTACATCACTTTTATATATAAGCATTAGCAGACTAAGTGCACTAAATCTTTGAAATAACTATGTGCGTTTATATTTATAAAAACTTAGATATAAGGGGCATCGTTACAGAAAAGTAGTCGATTCCTGTCATACTCTTCAGTAGTATCACTGATTCATTCCTTAACGCTTGACATCATATTTTTATTCAGTATTAATTTCAGTATTTAAAAACTCTATCAGCCTGATGTATTAGTGTAGTAAGATGTGATCGTTGTCACCGTCACCATCAACCATCTTGTTATGTGACCATCCAGGTCAAGTACTCAGGAATAATAGTTCACACCTAGAATGCTTTTGGTCAAAACAAAATTACTATTCAAAGCAAAATAGGTTTGCAATGCGTCTTCTACTTGGTCATAAATGTCTGGGAGGTAGGAAGGGTGGTTTTTCCACCACCCCAAGACATCATCTACTTTATTAAATTGAATCTTGTTGTACCATCTAACCGTACTAAATCTCTGATAACACTTCCCTATTTCTTCTATGCTTGATGCATGGATGAAATCACCTGCAGATTTCATCTGTTTATGAGGATTGGGAATTACATGATTAACAATATTAAAAATTTCTTGATTATTCATTTTGCCATAACCGCAAATAAAGATGTGACCGTTAGGACTTAGCAGGGAACGTAAATTGCTTAGAACTCGTTTCATGTCTTTGGCATAATATATAGCGTAGCAGGATAAAATGAGATCAAATTTAGAATCATGCAACAAATTGATGCATTCGTCGAAAGATCCTTTTATAGCTCTGATTTGTTTTAGTTGGTTTGTCTTGGCCTTTTCGTTAACTTCAGTCACGGCCTCTTGTGATATATCAATACCCAAAATAGAACCACCTGGTGAAACTAGGTCTACAAAAGGGAAAGTATGTTTTCCTGTTCCACAACCGAGCTCTAAGACTCGCATCCCAGGATACGGTTTGCATTGCTTAATAACCCAGTCTTCAAATTTATAAAGTGTGCCCATGCTGTTGAGATAGCTCCGCCTCTTCAGCGTCTCATAGTAGTGTATATCAATCCGTTCAACCAAGGTCGTTCAGTATCTTACTCCCAGCTTCAAATTGGTGGCTTATAATTTCGATTATAAAAAGGGTTTGGCAATTTGTATAAAAAGTTTATTCAAGATGAAATTCAATAGTTAAAAAAGATCTCCAGCGCAATTTAACTGTTCTTAATAGGAATATGATGAAACGGATCTAAAATTATCTCTAGTTAATGGGATCTGGACATTATCAGGTTAACAGGTATTTTCATGCTTTGTTATCTTTGAACAAAATCAGTTATATAACTGAAGGTAGTTTGACCCTCCAAGTCTTACTAGCTGGTAAGCCATATTGTAGACTAGGGACTTGCTTTTTCAAATTAGATACCTTTTAGTAAACTCTACATATATACAAACAAAAAGAAAACTAATTGTGTAACGACATAGAAGTCGTATGCTATTCAAAGTCAAATAAATCTAGCAGAAATCTTCTGCTCCACTTCCTACTAACATAATCATCAGCAGCATAGTCTTCCTTTTCGTTCCGATATTTCTGATAATGTTCAAATTCATATTGACTTTGTACCTTGTCGATTTTGTTTATCTCATCCCTGTCTAACCATACTCCCTTGCATAATGGACAATATAGGAGGTCTACTCCGTATTTTTTTATACTTCTCGCATTCCATTAGAACAATTTGGACATTGCAAGGTTAATATATACACTTACTCTTGTTCAGGCTAAATACATTTCCTAATAATCCTAATCTCATGACTGGCAAAAGAGTAGTCACATTCCTAACACAAAAGACAGATGAATTAGCCGATACTACTATTTCAAAAACTACTGATTACTACATATTATTGCTACATTAACCTAATATTCCTCGCGCTAACTGGCTGATCCTGGCATCAAGAACATAATCTATATTCTTAAAAAGGGATCATGTATATATTGTTAGAGGTATACCTATCTAAATGATACTCGAGATAATATTGTTTCCTTTTAGATGTGTTAAATGAGTCCACAGGTTTTCAATTTTTGTACCTACAGAAATTTTATTAGTTATTATTATCGTTTGTTACTCTCTGCTTTTAGTTAGAAAACTTATTTTGATTATGAGTGGATATAATCACGTATATTTAAATAGCGTTCCTCTAATTTATGCTCAGATAATTCCAAGAGTTACATCTAATAACAGTACAACCATTAACTCGGAACCAGATACCACGACTACTCATACTTCTTCTATTATAGAGGGCAGCAATGCGCTCTTAAGTTCGAAATTGCCAATGATAAAAAAGGCAGTCATAAGTCAAATATGTGTGCAATGGGCGTTATACAAAAAGCTGATGCAAACAATGCGGCAACAATTTTAAATGCAGTGATTACAAATGAAATAGATAATTCAACATCTCGATCAAGCAGCCTTGAAACGACCAAATCTTTAACTGCTGCCCAAATTGCTAATGCCATCCATAAAATAACGCCTATAATTAATAGTAACAATGGCGAAGGTATAGCTATGAGAAAGATTGTTATTGATGATAGAGCAAGATCTCCACTTCTGCTGATGTTACTCCCCAGCATTGCAATCTTACTTATTCATGAATAAAACCTGAATTTTAAAATCCTTGTTTGAGTAGTAATGTGCTGTCTTAATTGTCTACACTTTCATTCCTTCCATCATATATATAATATTTTCAGGTAACCCTTTCTAACATGCCATTTGTGTCGTATCCATTCTCCACTCAAGCTGCACAAACGCAGGTAGCACAAGCAACAACAAACCATTCACAAGGGCCTAAAAAGGATGTTATCCAAGAGCTTAAGAAATTGGCTACCCTCAAACAACAAGGTATACTATCAGAAGAAGAGTTTCAACGACTGAAAACACAAATACTTTCCAGCAGTTAAGCGTATGACTCATAGGCTTTAACTCTTACGTCTAATATCCACTGGCCAGAGCTGAGCAGCCTATTTATTTATTCAATAACCCGGGTTCTTTCATCTGTCCTTACATTATCCAGCTTGGCAAATTATTTACTGTCATTCAGTTCCAGACATGAACTTTCTGGGTTTCTAGTTAATATGAACTAATAAAGAGATCTTACTAATATCGGAAAAAGGTAGAAAAGACCTCCCTATAATTTAACAGATCACAAGATCGCTTAAATATTTGCAGCACCGTATCTGCACTTTGGTGTTAGGTAGTATAGTTGCTGGATTAGCTGTGCTTATATGAAATCCAATTGTGCATGATGCTATCATCCCAGATTTGTTGCGCTTAATCATAAATACAAGTTCAAACTACAAACTACAAACTACTAAAGGTGTCAACTAAAGAATCACGTCCAAATTTACGACGCCTGAAGACTTGCTCGATTCACAAGTAATAGAATTTTTAGTGACACCAATAAAGGAAATATCGACCTTCTAATTACACTTTATTAAAAAGATGCGTGTTTTGTCGGTCAGCCCGAACAAGTTGTCAATTCCAATTAGAAAGTTAATTTCATTAAGATATCTCTGGCAAAAGCAAAGGGTATAGGAAGATTGTAAATACTGAAATCATAATAATTGCAATAATGGTGAGTACAATTCCATTCTTGATCATCTCTTTGATCTGTATCTCGCCTTGTTCATAAACTAGTGCATTAGGAGGAGTACCCATTGGTAGGAGGAACGCGAGGGAACTAGATAATGTAATCCCAGCAAGAAACGGTAATGGAGGCCAATGATTCAATGCAGCCATGCTTGCAACAACGGGTATGAATATAGCTGCCGTTGCTGTATTTGACATTGTATTACCTATAATCATTGTAATAGAAACAATAAGAATTACTACTACTGGGAAGGGCAGAATACTTAATGCTGATAATTTGGTCCCCAGATAGTCAGCAAGGCCCGATGTTGTAAACGCCAATGACAGAGAAAGTCCTGCACCTAGGATAAATAAAACACCAAGCGGGACTCTTTGCACATCCGACCAGTTCAGAAATTTTTCAGTTCTGTTTTTTGGTATCACAAATAATGATACACCACCAAAAATTGCAATAACTGCAGTTTCAAGATATGAATTATCACCAGCCCAATATGGAGCTGTGAACATCAAGATTAAAACTAATAGCAAAATGATTAATGAAGTCTTCTGCTCCCTTGTCATTTTTCCTAACTTTTCTTTTTCAATGACAATTATCTTCCTGATGAGCGTTTCATCCATTTGCTCCTTTCTTACTTTACCTGTGAAATATATTATAGATATCATCAACATTGTAATTGCCAGTGGAGCAGCTACTGAAGACCAGGCACCGAATGTAATAGTTTTGCCGAATAGCTCGTTTACTATTTCTGCATACATTAGATTAGGAGGAGATGCAATGAGGGTTGTAATACTCCCAATTGAAGCGGAGAATGCAACCCCTAGTAAAAGCGTGACTTTGAACTTTCTACTAAATTTAATACCGTTATCAGATAGCAAAGATAAAATGGCGAAAACCATTGGAATAATCAAAATAGCCACCGTAGTACTCATAATAACCGTGGAAATTAAAGCCGTACAGATCATAAAACCCAGAATTATTCTCTTGGGTGAATATCCGAAAATGCTAATGATCCCAAATGCAATTTTTCGTTGTAAACCGGATTTTTCAACTGCAAAAACGACCAGAAACATCCCCAATAGAAGAATAATTATTGGGCTCATGTATTCTGCTCCTACCGCTCGTAGTGATAAGACTCCTGTTATAGGAAACAGAGCCAGAGGTAATAGAGCAGTTGCATAAATACTAACAGCTTCAGTGACCCACCACACGACAAGCCAAAGTGTTATACCAGCTACTAGTTTACCTCGATCTGGTAAACCCTCTGGGGCAGGACTAACAAGAAGGATGAAGAACAAAACTGGACCTAAAATGAGTCCAATTAACTTAGTTTTGCTTACTTGCGTAGATCGGGAGGAACGGCTGTTCTGCATTCATGCTAGCATTATTTGACAGTAATATATAAGTAAATAATGCATATCAGAAATAAACAATATGGCAAAGACCAAACTGACTCGCTTAATAGCTGGAGTTAGTATAAGGAACTGGTCAACAAAGCAATGGCTAGACCAAAGAGGATTGACAGATCGAGTATAGCCCTGACGGCGATAAGGGTTCAACCTAGTATCTTGGCAATTGTTAAACCAGCTAAAGGCAAAGCATGGATTTACATTGCGACGGATATGTTAAGCACAACCAAACAGATTGTAGAACATACAGAAATAATGGGACATTAACTTATGCAATAGGTACTCCATAAAGGAGAGAAGTCAAAATACATTGGATCGGACCTACCTTCATAATGATTCTGTAATCTGAGAAATTTAAAGAGTACGTTAATTCACAAACAGATTATAATAAGATGAAAGGCTCTATAGATCTATATCTGTAATTGCCTATCATAGCATAGATAACTCAAAAGGGCCCTTCTAGCACCGATGTTGGATTGTTTAGGTCAGAAATGAAATATTTGCATGATAATGGATTTAAGGTAGTACCAATTTCTAATTTAATATACGATCAAAATACCAATCATAATTCGATAAAATAAGTAGTTAAATTAATAAAGTAATTGAACAAATGAGTCAAGTTTTTAATGCATCACAAATGGAAATGTGTCACATTTCTAAATTGAAGAAACTTAGCGGGCATGTTAAAATAGATTAAAATGTACCACTAACTTCAATTTCGGAGGAGACGTTAGCTTATCTTGGGTGCTCCGAGTCCCACACTTGCAGTATGTTAGTTTCCTGCTCTAGTGTCTCTTCATAACCTTCTCGTATTAGCTCTTTTATTGTATTGCTTGAGAAATCAAAAGTTTTATTTGCTATTGTATGTGCGTCGTTCTTGCGTTCTATTCTAATTACCTGCTCGACAGAAACCATATGTTTGACCAGATCCGTGTATTTCAAATGCTTCCCAGAGCTAAAATTTCTCGTATCGGCTTGCTGCTCTAGGATGTTATCTACTAAAGCCTTTTTAACCTTATTATCTTCGGCTAGCTTAATGAGGCTATTAACAATGTTAACGTAATCGGTGATCATTATTGCCATCCTTTCATCAAACAAAGTCCTATCATGATATGTCAAGTCATTTTTTCTGTCTACAAGTGCGTCATAATCAGCAGGTAAAGAATCCTGCTTAATTGGATGTACATTAACTATGAAAACACGTAGAGGAGGAACTTCAGATTTTCTAACGTAATCCCAATACTTGCGGTGTTCAATTACGGCCTCCCTAAGTGGAGTATTTGCGATAATACCACCATCCCAAAAATAGCGAATTTTCTTAGTAATCAGGCTATTTACATCTTCTTTCTGTTTTTCATTTTCCCTATTGGTCCCATATCTATCTTGTCTATAATTGGAATCTTCGACTCCTAATTTAGTATAATCGTAATTAACAGGTACTGAACCACTTGCAAGAACAAAGTCAACTTCTATCCCGTCATTATGACTAATTACATGCTCATATCCCTCGTGGTCATTAGGTCCCCTTGCAAATTCAGGACCGTAACGACCATATTCAGTTTTCCGAGTACCATCCTCCTTTTCGTAACTATCAAATACCACAGTGCTTCCTTCCTGTACGTCGACGCTCACCAAAAGTAGCCGGGTTCATTATTTTGGTAACTAGTTGCTATTGGAAACTTTGCAAATTTCTCAAGACTCCTTTTTAATGGTTCGTTGCTATAAAGATACCATGTATTAACAGGATCTAAAAACCTCCTATCCTCCAATGCTTTAGTAAGGCTAAATACATTGGGTACCCCTTTAAGCATGAACTGCTTTGTGCCATAATATCTTCTCGCCGATTCGCTTGACGCCAAATCCTTGTTAAAATAGTGCCAATAATTCCACCATTCATTAAAACCTGGAATTACATCCATGAAGGATTCGGTCGCCATATACTCCCAAAATTCAATCAGTCGATCCGCAGATCCTTGCCAGCTCTTGTTTTCTTTTACATAACTGACTAGCACAGCTGCATTCATTGCACCTATGGAGGTACCCGCTACAATATGAAACAACGGTTTTCCTACCCTACCCAGTTTTACGTCTCTTTCAGAAAGCAATTCATAAGTAGCCTTGTAGACGCCAGCCTCATAAGCTCCTAGAGATCCACCACCTTGGAATACTAATGCCCTTTGAAAGCGACTTGTCGTATTCAATCTTTCAATATTGTAATAAGAAAATGGATCCTTTTAAGACTTTCAAATTATTTTCTAGTTACTCGAATCTAGCATCTAGAAAATATATCCTGATTGGGAGATACCATTATGAAGTACCATTGCCTTTATTCGTTTATCTTCATCTATAGATAAACGATAGATGATTCTCAATATGATCAGAACTATGTTAATTGCCTATTATTGACTCCAGTTTAGATGATATTTTTCGGGAACGTTTAAAGTATTTAGCGACAGCACGATACTTCGAGATTGTCCTTAATAAAGAGAAGATAGGCAGGTCTATCCGTTATTTCACTGGTGATATAGTCCGGCATATAAAGAAAAAATACATTATAAATAATGATGTGCTGGGTGGGCCATGTAGAAATCATCACAAAAATGACAATATTCATTAGCCTGTGCATGTTATAGGCTATGCATCTGAATGATAGTTCCCTGTTCTGTGTTTTTACTAGCCTTGAAGAAATATATTCTCCAAATAGTCGTTTTATGACAGACATTATGGTCTCATCCTTGTTTCGTTGATTGTACAATAGTTCGTTATATCCACGTTTCATCTGCTTTCTATATCTGCCATGTGTTCTCCATATCGGTACATGTTCATATCGAGCTGGAATAACACTGAATGCATGCAAGGTTTCTCTTACCAACTGATGATTATCTTCATTATCATATCCCTTATCAGCTGTAACTACGGATAATGGTAGAATTTCAGCTATTCTTGTTATGATTGGCTTGAAATCTACATTATCATGTCTTGTAGGAGCTCGTCTTATCCTTATGTTTCAGATAATCTGTTGTAGTACGTCAGCTCCAATAGATAATTTCGCATATTTTCTTCTTGCTTCTATTCGTTCATCATAATACTGTGAAGCATGAGTTATTTTAAATCCTGTTGAATCTATTCCTACAAAGATATGCTTCGTACAGCTAATTACAATGAATGACGAAATTATCTTCTCAAGCAGTGAATTGCTAATTCTGTCTGTCTGTAAACTTTTGCAATGTTGTAAAATGAGGAATACGTGACAATCGTAGGTACGATCTAAGGTAATATGCCTCGACTAACCACTCGACAAACATCCTATAACTCTTACCTTCGTACTGTCTTATTGTAAGTAATACTAAATGCTGCCATATCATAAATACATGATTGCTCTTTCTGTGAAGAAACAATGGTATCCTTGAATTTCTCAAGACACGGTACATAGTATTAGCCAGCCTAACATATCTTGATTCTTTCAACATCCATATTGGATCATACGTCTAGAAAGCTCTAACGGTATTCAGAACATGGTTTCTACAGAGCCGCTGGGTGGTGTATTAATAAATAAACAAACAAAAAACAATAATTGACTATTGTGATAGGACAAGACCCAGTAGTTGAAGACTCACATTCTAGAATTTAACTTTGGGGCCCCATTAAGTAATTCCAGATCATACGGTCTATCATCTTCCTCATCAGGTCTTTACGATTATGCTGGTTAATTCTATATCCTTTCGTGCTACGAGGGCAAATTGTAAAAACATAATCCTGATAGCTGGTATTTCCGCAGCATTCATAATAGCAATCCTGGCTGTTGTATTTCTAGTCCCGGGTAGCCGGAAATAAATTTCAGAAAATTAGAAATCCTAACCTGTAGTTTTATATCAAATTGATAAATAGTTAATGTCTCCTACTTTATGTGAGTAAATATGCAATCTTCATCATAGCAATAATTGTCAATATTGTAACTGCTATCCTGGTTACGTCAGTGGCAGCAATATCTATTGTATATGCTCCGAATACAACTACGATACAACACACAAACTACAGCAACACAACTTTAATATCGCCGATAAAACGACTAAATGCAAATATTATTATCGACGCTATAAACACCAAAATTAGATCAGTCTATAATAGCGATAAAGTTCGATAATAAGTAACATTCGCCATTGAAGAGCATTCTGCTACACGAAACCTCTTCTCTTGTACTCTGACGAAGACTAGAGTCTAACATGCTAAATAATCCAGAAGATACAAACGATAACTCAAAACAATGATAAATATCAGGATTCATAATAAAGTCAGAGTATGTTATACTGTTCTTGAAGGATTTGTTTATTATTATTGCATTAGCCGCAGGTAATTTCATGGCACCATTACCTTCTACTGGGCTTGAGCAGACAATAACGATCCTGCTCTTGAATTGATTATCACTAGGCTTTCGTTCCATATGTGTCATAATCACACGGACAGCATAAGATCTTATTACGAATCATTAACAAAAAGAAATGAAGAAAAATTATTAAACAGCATTGATTTTATTTCAATATTCTGATTAGTTACTAACAGATATACCCTGCCTAGATTTGCTACAATATAATATTACTATTACAGCAAATTCTTTACATACAAGCGATTACTCATTTCATCGTATCCAAGATCTTTCATAGTCATTACCTTAAATCCATTATCGTGTAAGTATTTCATCTCTGCATTAAACAGATCAATATTTGTGCTCGATCTAGCCAAATTATTACCTATATTATGATATGCAATTAATGGAATGGCGTTTATTACACCGCCACCATTATTATTATATTCAGATTGGCTATTTACGACTTGTATAAAGTTATTGAGTATAGCAGTGCTATTGTGATCAAATTTCATATCCTTGGCGTTATGGTTCCATTCTCTAATGGAATATCTATTTGCATCAGTAATGCTACCATCATCAAAAAATGTTCTGCAATCCGTCTGATGTCTTGGACTAGTAACTAATGCGGCTAATTCACCCCTTCCTACACTCTGTGGATTTGCTTGGTCTTCATATCCAGTACAATTTAATCGCATCAGGTTCGAAAAACCATTAACTGCCATATCATAGTATTTTGCAACTGTGTTTATTACCGTAGAATTTGATACTGCATTTCCGTGCCGAACCGCAAAAGTCGTAATGGTTGCAGGATCAATTCCATGTACTGATAAGCATTCCTTTGGTTGACTAACTTCAGAATCCAATTTATCACGAGATAGATCAATCAGATTATCATCACTTTTAGCTTGAATGTCGTGTCCCTCATTGTACAACGTCTTGATATCATTCCAATCCATTCGTGAACTCTTACCTACCATATCGCACGGTACAAAAAAAACTTCCTTTAAAGCCGTACTGATCCAATATAGGCTTTACATTTGTAAATTGGCTTTTGTGAATATCGCCAAATGTTAAAATGACTACCTTGTTTGTAACTTGCTTTTGATCTTGCGTTACTTTATTATTATTATTAGTGATGACATCATTTTCGGCATTGTAGTTACGAAAAGTGCTTGCCTTTCCTTTAGCGTATAGGATATTATCAAGACCGTTGTGATTAAAAGTGAGATTAGATGTAGGAGCAAATAATAAGATGAACAAGATCATTCCATAGAGTATTGATGGATGAGGCTTCAGTGATCCGAGCAGATTAATTCGTATTTGCAAGTACAATTACACATTCCTTAATTTATTAAAGAAGTTAAATGTATAAAATCTATTTTAATCTTCCAAAAGTAAATTCTATAAGTAGGATCAGTAATTCGAGAATCATATTTGAGCGCTTGAATTTGTAATATGGACATTAATCGGTGACATCCTGATGTTAAAACTAATATTTCCAATTTGTTCGGTGCAATATTATCGATATTATTATTTTCTCTGATTTTATATAGTTGCTGCCTGAAAGTAATATTAACTAAAAGGCTTAATTCACCGGGTATTGGCAATTTAACAATTTCTACCCCATTTACAGTAAGGCTTTTTGATGTTTTTATATCCTTAATAGTGACATTAGCACTCAATCAAAGTGGAGATTTAAGTAAGCGATACTGGGCAATAGTAACGATGACCATTCAAGATCTCTGAGAAGTCTGTGTCAATTAGGGTTCCAGTGATATCGTTGTTACTCCATATAATAGGTAGATTCCGTTGATTCGAGTCAGGGCAGGAAGCCGGGTAGTCTAATTCTATGAACCGTAGAAAAGCGATCATGAAATTAATTGACGATTGTGTGTACATCATATATGTTATAATATATGCCTTTGGAAAGAAACCTCGATACATAAGACATACTGGTCTTTAGAAATATTACGAGTTTAATAAGAAATTTCTGAACGCAATTTACAAACAAGTAATGCAGAAAATATGTCATATTGAGTACAATTATAGAGTACATATAGTAACTAGGTTACTTAACAGTTACTAACAACCGTAGTGTACCGCACTTAACATAATGACGTAGAGTTTGTCTGCAATGGCAATAATTATCGAATGAGGAGAAAAATGTAAATGAATAGTATTATTAATGCCGTAACTAGTTTACTAGGAGATAGTTACTTCCTTTACTTAGCTGTTTGTCTCTCATAGTCGTATGCTTGAGACTACTTCTATTATTGGAGAAAAGACCCTGTCAAAACAAGATGTTATATTTTGAAATAATGCTTCGATTGACTTGCTGTGAAGTTTAGGTGCAAGCAATTTCCTCTATAAAAGTTATGTTATCACTCGGATCCTCTCCATTCTTTACTGCTCTAGGAATCCACGTAATTGATCAATTGTAATTACTGTGGGAAAGATTCTAGGAAGACGTAACTAATGTGCTAGTTCATGAACTAACAGCAATAGAGATTGACGTAAATCATAGACTCATTTAGAATTAAATAGATATTAGTGGATAACCTAGTGCGAGTTGATGAATAAAGATGCCTAGTCTAGGTGAGGAAGAAAAGGAAGAAGAGAGCCGTAGCTCAGGATGGAAAATACTAATCATCCTGAAGCTGCCCTAGGACTTATCGTTATGTTTGACGAGACTATGATTTTGCCAGCCATTCCGGATTTTATTCATAAATTTAATATCTCATACAGCACATCATCTTGACTGCTGTCTGCCTATATAATTGCAGCAGCAGTTATGACGCCAATTGGAGGGAAGCTGTCTGACATCTATGGCAAGAAAAAAATATTGCTCATAATAATGGCAGTCTATACAGTTGGTATCTTGGCAGGACGATTTGCTACTAATATAGAATTTATGCTCGCAGCAAGGGCAGCGCAGGGAGTCGGAATGGCTATGTTCCCGATTGCATTTGGAATCATTAGAGAAGTACTCCCTGAGAAAAGACTTGCGATAGGCCAGACTATATTTACCTCGACTTTTTCTGGGGGCGCGGTAGTAGGTCTGGTTGGTGGTGGAGCCATAATCCAAAATTTTGGCTGGCAGGCAACATTCCTGGCTATTCTTCCTGCTCCGAATCGTACTCTGGTTTATAATAGCAAAATTCATACGAATTGCCGATCCCGCATCAATTGATACTGGAATTAAGGTTACTAATGATGATAATAACATAAAATCCGGTACTAAAATTGATCTAAAAGGAACGCTGGCTCTAGCAGCCACGATAATCACATTTCTGGCTGGTATAACCCTACTTGAAGGCAATAGTTACGGTGAAGTGTACAAGGTTATAGGACTCTTTATTGCGTCTGGAATATCACTCACAGCATTTGTAATTATTGAAAAAAGAGTGTATTCACCCTTGCTTGATTTCAATTTAATGAGAAACAAAAGTTTCCTGGCTCCAACTATTATTCTAATGCTGGTATTTATGTCTATTTTCATGGTGTACCTGACGATCCCTATCATGGTAAGAAGTCCGCATCCATTTGGATTTGGAGGCAATGCAATTACAGTCGCAAGGGTACAGTTGCCATTTATGACTGTTCTATTAGTTGGAACAATCATGTCAGGCTTTATTTTAAATATAGTCAAGAATACTAAGCTGATGCTATTTGGCACCGCAATCAGCACGATCGGATTCTTTGTCCTACTGTTATATCATTCCACCGAAAATACAGTTTCTATTGGACTTGCCATACTCTCTGCGGGTCTATCTCTTTCGATTACAGGCGCATTTAACTTAATACTTCTTTCAGTGCCCATACAAATGACTGGAATCGCATTGGGAATGACTCTGTTACTCAACCTTGTTGGAATGTCAGTGGGGCCTGCCCTTTCTGGAGTGTTCCAGGAGGCATATAAAGGAACAGCGCCTGGAATTATTGGCCTTTTCCCAACTGACCATGCGTACAACTTGATATTTATCACTGCAGCACTAGTGTCAATAGCATCTGTTGCTATGGCACTTTCTGTATCAAGAACAAGAATAAGAACATCCTCGACAACAATTTCTAGCGACCAGCGAGAGCAGAATGAAAAACGACATAGTTGATTATAAAATCAATATAAATACTAGACTATGTAGAAAACATCATCAATATTACAAGATTAGTCAGTCTATGCATATTGTAGGTGATACATCTAAATGATAACTCTCTGTTCTGCATTCTAGTCAATCTAGACATAAGATGCTCTCCAAATAGTCGTTTTATAACTGATATTATGGTTTCATCTTTGTTTCGTTGATTGTACAGCAATTTGGAGTAACCACGCTTCATCTGCTTTCTGTACTTACCATGTGTTCTCCACATCGGTACATGTTCATATCGAGCAGGAATAATACTGAATGCATGTAAGTCCTCTCTTACGAGAAGGTGATTATCTTCACTATCGTAACCCTTATCAGCTGTAACTACAGATAATGGAAGAATATTTGATGTCCTTGTTATAATTGGCCTGAAATCTACATTATCATGCCTTGTTGGAGCTCGTCTTATCTTAATTGTACATATGATTTGTTGTAATACATCTACTCCAATAGATAATTTCGCATATTTTCTTCTCAATTCTGTTCGATCAGTATAATATTGTGATGCATGAGTTATCTTAAATCCTGTTGAATCTATTCCTGCAAAGATATGCTTGGTACCACTAATTACAATGAATGACGAAATTATCTTTTCAAGCAATGAATTATTGATTCTATCTGTAAACTTTTGCAATGTTGTAAAATGAGGAATACGTGACAACCGTAGAAATGACCTTAGGTAATAGGCTTCAATTAACCACTCGACAAACATTCTATAACTCTTACCTTCATACTGTCGTATAGCAACTAGAACTATGTGTTGCCATATTGTAAATATGTGATTACTTTTCCTGTTAGAAAATAGAGGAATCCTTGCATGCTTCAAAACACGGAACATAGTACCTGCAAGTCTGACGTACATTGATTCTTTCAATAGACTATTGGTATTATACTCTTACAAAGCTTTGACTGTATGAGATGGTTTCTACACAGCCAAATACTATAAAGGTTACTGCAGAAACTATTGATTAGAAAGCTTACACTGGTTATTATGTCGCAAACATCAGCTCAGATAAGGATTGCTTTCTTATCTGATAGATTCAGAAAAAGACCAACACAAAATTATACAGACATTATTTGTCGATTAAACTATAATCAAAACATGTTTAAACATTATCACTTGTGATCAACTGATGGTAGAGGACGACTGAGGTTAACTTATGGACTTGAAGTTGATAATGAATGGCCTCACACCAGAAATAAGAACCCATGGATAAACATCTTTGGGACTCTTCCGATCAAGTGAAAAGAAGCAAAGTTATTGATAAATTAAAACGTGAACTCATAACTCGAACCCCTTTATGACAAGTGTACATGACTGTAGTTCACCATAAAGTCTACTGAACCTAATGGAATCTGGCTTGCTATCTGAATTAAAACATAGGCAACAAAGAACAACTCAATTAAAGACATGGGTTTTTGCTAGTGCTAATGATGCAGACAAATTATTACCTCAGTTACTAACAAGGTTTACAGCCACTCATCTTAAACCCTATACTAAAGAGGAATTTGTAGAAATTGCTGTTAATGTCTTGAATAGAGATGAAGGAATCGAGATAGAAGTGGCTAAATTTATAGCCGAATTAGTATTTGATAAATTGAGCTCAAATATTAGGGAATGTGTCAGAATTGCTAGGTTGGCGAACAATGACATTATAAAGGTTCAACGAATTGCTGACATGCTGACGACTTATGGTAATAATTAGATGAGGTTGTTAGCTACGATCCAATATTATCTGCGAATAACGATAAGACTTTTCATGAACAAATTGATCTGGTATCATTAGCTCTTAATCATATCTGAACATAACGAGAGGTCTTTGTCTTCAATATTGTACATCATTAGTTGTTGATATATAACATTAAAGGCAGGTCCAAATAAAGCGGCTAGTTTGATATGGGCCGAAAGGGTTGTGAATCAAATTTGACTTAATTTCGCAGCTCCTAAAATTACATATAACTAATTGTAGAGATAAGTAGTCTTTCTACATTTTCTTCATTTCTTTTATATTCCAACTACATTAGAAGATTTTTAGCCCAAAATTTTCAACTAGAGTTAGGCTTTTCCATAATAATTTATAAGGGTAATCCTTTGGAATATATGAAATCAAGGACAAATGAAATTCTGAATATGTCAGATCCTAACGTGATTACTGCTTATTCATGGGCGGCAGGATTATTGTTTCAACAGGAATTACCTCCTTCTTTGACAGATGTGAAGAAAAGGGCAGAGTTAGTAATTGAAATGAACACACAGTTAATCCAGGGAGAAGGCACCTCTGCAGGTGCAATATTGATGGATTTAGACAACAATGAAAAAAGCCATCGTTTGAGTAATATATCTAAGGTAAGTGTGTCTTATTTAACTGAGCAATTAGATGATATGATAAGAAAGAATATTCTATTACGCCTTTGGACTGGTTGCATTGACGCAGCCAAGGCAATTCGTTTCACTTATGTGGCTGGGCTTAGGGAGGGACAAGTAATTGAAGCTCCTATAACTTTAGAATACCGACAAAGTATATTTACTTTGATTGATCTTTTATCCAAAACTGATTTGATATATAAGGCAGGAATAGAAGCACTCCTGCCTATAAAAAGATACTAGAACAACATTATTCATTTAATGGGGTACCGCTAGATTCTGCTGTGAGAAAATATCCGAATGAATATCTAAAAAAATGATTGATATATTATATATCTAATCTAATTTGTTCAGAGCACATACAGAATGTAATAATTGCGTATTAATTTGAATTGAACTCGTTTATAGGTAATCTGTTTTCTCAGTTTTTGTTATTATTGTTGATGATGTTGCTAGTTCTCCTTTTTTATTCAGGTCATTCAAGAAACTTTATTCGATTTTTTCCTCTATTAACAATAGTATTTAATTATAATGGGATTACGGCAACCAACCAATATAATGCAGAGGGGCCACTAAGCGTGTATAGACTTAAGTTGATGACGATCATATTATAATGAGTTAGTATCTTTATTAGATATTGACCCCACATACATTAACTATTACTATGCACCCTATTACTACTATATTTTTCATAGTGAACCAATGCATCTATATCAATCCTTTCAAGCTTTTCAGGTTCTTCTGCAGGATAGCCTATACAGATAATACCTATGGGTCTGACGTCTTTCGGTAATTCAAGTATTTCTGATACTTTATTGTCTTGAAATGCTCCGACAAAGCAAGCACCAATTCCCTCATTTACAGATAAGAGCAGAATAAGCATAGAAGCGAAAGCACCGTCTATTATGCTGTAGAATTGTCTTCCACGGCTACCATAACGGCCTACCGAGCGAGAAGTATTAGAACACACTATAATTAATAGAGGAGCTTTTTCTACATATTTCTGGTTAACAGCTGCTTTTCTTAATTTCTTCTTTGTTGAAACATCTTTTACTATTATAAATTCCTGAACCTGTGTATGACCGGCGCTAGGAGCTTTATGGGCTTTTTAATTAGCTTTGTAATTATTTGATTTGGAATTTGTTGCCTATCCAAATGGTACTCTCGTATAATCTTTCTTCTTTTTACAACTTCATCAAAATCCATAGCTATAGATTAGATTTGTCTAATATCAAAATTTTTTCCTCATTTCTCTCAGATACATTTGATTTCTCAGCACTTTTTGTCTGTTCGGGCTTAGGTCAATTCATATCTGATATTGCAAAAGACTCTACAGGACCATGAATGGTTAGGTTTCCCCTTGTTTTCAATTAGAATTCATTTCTCCATTGAATTTGATGTTACCATTTGGAAATTATCATTCCCCTTTCATGTTTAATAATGCAATAGGAGTATGACTTTCTCACTAGTCCTACTTTTTGTGTTTGTGCACTAGGCTTAATTTTTATTATTATAGTATGAGCAGTCAGATATAACTACACAATAATATTAAGTGAGAGACTATCAATATAGGAACAGCTCTAATTGTAGAAGATTTTTGATAGAAATCTGTAATAATGTATCTTAAAAGTTCTCCAGCTTTCAAAGTCTTCCCCTCACTGGCAAGGAGATTTATTGCAGAGCCTTCCACTGTATTTCTTTTTATTTGATATTTACTATAGTCTTTTGAAAGCCGTTTAGTAAATATCAGTTGCTCAAGCGGTACATTCCTTTCCTTTAGAATCATTACATACTTTTTGAAAGTATCCTTAACTTTTGGCATTAACGCTATTACTTCATTAATGATATTACCGGTAGCGATAATTTCTAGTATTTCATTTTGGAATTTAGAAAGAGGCGTATCATGTCTTCTTGCTTCTATTCCTCTTATTTTCAATTTGTTACCATCTTCAAATGCACCAAAGTAACGATTTGGAACTGGCAAAATATCATTTGTTTAGAACTAACAAAGACGATCGATTTGTAGATACCTTCAAACGATACTTTAAACCCTGTTTGCTCTCTATGGTTTTATTTAATTGCAAATAGTC
>CAVXZB010000072.1:0-16649 GCA_963765895.1 uncultured Nitrososphaeraceae archaeon
TTCCGAGAGCCTGTGGAGAACCCCGGCCATCTAATTTTATCTTTGGTATCTAGTCCCAGCTCGCTCTCAGCAATTTCCTTTAATGTTGTTAGTAGGTCGGTCATGGAGTCACTAAAATAACAGACACCTCCTAGACACTCAGATAAGAAAGTTCCTTCAGACATTCTTTTTTCATGAGTCTAATAACTGCTGTGGCTACCTGACTTGCCTCTAATGCATGCTCGTTTTGCTTTGCGAGATTCTTATTATAGGCTTTAATGAATGCGCTATCTGAATATCCCAAACATTTGGCTAGCCGAACTAGAACATCTGGAGTTTGAGGGTTGCAAATTATTGGATGTTCTATCAGCAAGAAGTTGAAGCCTGATTTGTACCTTTGCATAAGCATCAGAGTGAAAGTTCGGACCTTTCTCTGGTTGGTAAATGTATCTTTATGATGGATCGGCTACTTTTTAGTCATCATCACATTCCGTGGTTATATCCGGAATCATATCCGGATATGACATGCGCAAATTGTCCTAACTGAATTAAATTTACTACTAACATTCGAAAT
This sequence comes from uncultured Nitrososphaeraceae archaeon, assembly GCA_963765895.1. GTDB lineage: Archaea > Thermoproteota > Nitrososphaeria > Nitrososphaerales > Nitrososphaeraceae > JARBAU01. The sequence goes on from CAVXZB010000072.1 coordinate 554, forward strand.
GGTTAGAGGAAAAAGCATGAAAAGTAAAATCTACGAGCCCATATTCGGAGTCATATAGTCATGTTAAAAAATTGATTAGGAATCTGCTTACAATAAATGCTATAGAATACTACAATATGTGTGACTTTATATCAGATTACGAATATAGCAAGCTCTTCAAGAGAAGAATGGATAAGCTAGCTGAGGAAGAAGAACAACAACCAGAGCTGGAGAAAGCAGAAGAGCAACCCTTAGTGGCTTCAAAGTAAAAAGGTTGGTCGACAACCTGGCTGCGGACTACAACAATAATCTTACTATAATAATCACTCCCTTATCTTCTTTCAAAATCTAATTTCTTTTCGAATGATTCCTTAGATGCGGCTCAAGTGACAGGACCATTTTCATTATAAAAAATCTGTAGTAACATACCCTGCCTTTTTACCTCCAACTTCCATAAAACAAAAACCTTTTCCATCAAATTTCGATGGGGATCAGCTTGCCTCTATTTCCTTATTTTCTAACTGCGATCCAATACCACTTTCCAGCTTATAACTCTGTTTTTGCAGCTTCAATATCTTTTTCACGCTGCCGATAAATCTCGTCCCACCAATGTTGTTTCTTTTTATCAAACCCAAATAATGACCGGTTAAATCCAAATATTGATAGAACTGCTTCAGCCGAGTCCAAAAGCATTTCTAAATATTTTTCTCTATCATATTCTTTAGACGAAATGAGGTTAGCAGGGGTTATTCTCTGCAGTGGATCAGTGTGACTCGAATCTGTATGAACATATTGGATCGTATCTCCACGATTCGCAGTGGCTCCTGACACATTTAACCTAATGGCTGCTGAGACGTGAGGAAACAAACTTTTGTACTTTTCTATATTCTGTCTCAGTAACTTGGATATAACTAGATCATTTATTTGGACTTCGCCATTCATAAGTTTGTCAACACTTTGAGAAATATACATCAGAGCATTTTCATATCCGATTATAAATACTTCTTCATATGTATTACAATCTAATAATCTTGAAAGTAATGTTCGTTGAAACTCTTTGATGAATGCTGGCGAATCATGTCTTCGTGTTTCAATTCCGCGGGTAATTAATTGGTTGTTATAAGTAAGCCCAAAGTAATGCTTTCTAGCTTCCATCTTCTCGTCCGCTTCAACGTATAACAATACTAAATATTTGTAATGAAATTCTAAACTCATATGAAGACCAGTCTCTCTGATAATTTGATTCATAATCTCCGCGTAGTCTTTTCTTGTCGAATCTTTTTTCTTCAAAAAGACTGCATCAGTATCTGCATAAATTAGGTCAAAGCCAGCTTTTTGTACCATATCTTTAGTCTGCAAAAGTATCTGTCTAGCGAGTTTGTTTATTTCCTCAAAGATTTTTACGTTGCTGTATCTATTCCAAATTGAGCCAGATGTTCCGTAGATACAGACAAGGATTTGCTTTAGTATACCTAAGCGAGTTTCACAGTTAGAGTAGAGAAGACTGTCTGATTGTTGGGTTTTTAAAAATTGTCTTAAGTATACACGTTTTGCAACAATCTCTTGTACCATCGATGGGAGAATAGCGATACGTTCATCTCTCCTGAATTCATTAGATGGACCTTCGTAGCTAATGTTATGTTTAGTAATAATGTTAGCATATTCGTCATTAAAATCAAGCACTGCAACATTTTCATGTAGTCCAATCTCGGGTGAAATTATCATTCCTGCCTTGTCCAATTCAATTATATTCTCTAGAGTTCTAATCTCCTCGTGATGCTTAGCCACTGTGTTCTTTTTGGGAACAACAAAGTTTCTTCTAATTAACTCGTGAGTAATGCGACTATCGATAAGTCTTATCATTCCATAGTTCGAAGCCAGCTTCAATGGGAGATAACTAAATCGATTCTCCACCAATTCAACAAGTGATATATCTTCAATTGTATCATGGGCATGTACAACAACTATTTTTTGACTCGATTGATCGGTTAGGACATCATGTATAGAAGTTAGTATATTGTTAGCTTGTTTGTATTCCGCATAGATAATGGCAATGTCTGGTTTTATCTCATTAATAAAAGAGCCAAAGCTTTTGTCAGATGGTCCATTGAATATGATCGACATCTGATTATCAACTCTTACATTAAGCTTTAGTTTACTACCACAGCTGCTTATCCTAATGTGCATAATCTTAAATGGTGGCGAGGTTACTTCCTCAATGTCGTCCAATTTTTTAATGGATAGTAGCTTTCTTCTTCAAATCCGATGCTAACTTTACTGGTAGGTGCAATCCTTAATTGATTGTAAATAAAGTGTTGGGTCGCAGATAGTTCTGTGTTATATGAGAAACGTCCTCTCAAATCAGTTTTTTAATTTCTTTATCAATATTTGATAGTTCTGTGATTTGATATCCGTTACGCTTATTCCAATTAATCTGGTCTTGTTTTTGTCAGCAAACTCTATATATTTTTCATCCCAGAATATTTTCTTGATCAGTTGATCATTTCTTGACAGCTGTTGAAAAAGATCTCGCCCAGCTGATTGAGATTTGGGAAGTATGTAGAAAATATATTCTTTGAGTTTTTGTTTGAAACTGATTACTTTGCCATCTTGTAATTTTATGAGTAGATCAATATCGCTAGTGGCATAGTCATGCAAAACATCTAATATCCATCCAACTGCAGTTTGCATGACCATTTCTTATTTGAGCTAGCTGTGTCAGCTTTCAGCCTATCCATAATAATTCTCACAGTATTCTCAAGTTCAATGATTCTATCAGAAAGCTGCTTTATCTTCATATCTTTATCTTTCAACTCTTTAGCCATAGCTGCTGTAAGTTTTCTATTATGAATAGAAGCAATGAGATTTAATTTATACCAAACAGTTGGCAAAGTAGGTTGCCACACTTCAGCTTGCTCGCGACTCCATGCATCTTTGAGTATTAAATCAAATGCACTCTTGTGACCTAAATCAACCATGGCAGATTGTAATTCCGATTTTAGTTCAGCAATCGTCTCTTCGTACAGTTGCCTAAATGAGGGAGTGGTACTACCCATAATTCAGTCCAATATGAACAACATGGGGTTCATGCGTTTGCCTATTCTTTTCGCGTAGAAATTAACCGACTTTGGAGTCTTGTAATATGGGTGTTTGATCATCGAAGCTTTGAAAGAAATGTATGGGCTAGCATTATTGCTATTAGTTGTCATAGTAGACCAGAGATCTGGCCTTATGTGTACAATGACATTTGTGATATGCTTTAGATACGTGCCGCCGATTGGCTTGGGAATAAATCCATGGCTAGTAACATTACAGCCTCCAGTAGCAACTATGGCGACTTTATTTTTGGTACATGCTTTGTACAGTATTCCCAGCATTTTTTTCAATGTGTTTATATCATCACTTGTATTCCGATCGGGATCTTTATCTTTAAGAATAAATTTAGTTAGATCTCTTATCGCCAAAAGCTTGATATCTGGATTTGATTCGATCGTATCAGCAATTTCTTCTGCAGCTGTCACCTGATGTTCCATGTTATATGAGGTCTGTACAAGACAATTCTTGGATACAATCTTTCGTTCGATCCCAGCATATTTCGACACAATTGCTATCTTTTCTGGGTTCAAAAGATTATGCTTGTTTCTATCTATGGACAGATCAACATATTGAGGAATATGGCCACAGACTCAAAACCATTTTTCTTTGCTTTCGGTAAAATACAGCTGATTAGTTGCCGGTACAAAAATGAGTCAAGTATAAGTTGGTTTTCAGTGCTGCTATAGAACAGATAAAATGAATTCTCTTGAACTCCATCAATTAGTGAATCAAATTCAGCTGAACCAGTTGACATCTTTTGGAAAGCATGATTTCGATCCAACAGATCGAGAGCACATTTCATATCTACAAAATATGGTTGGAATGTCGAAGCTGGTGGCATTTCTCAAGCGATATGAATTTGATTTGGGAAGAACCACAACTCATCATGAACGTACATAATAGAACCACAGGCATGTACGTTCCTGCCATAAAGCTTCTGCCTGGCATCATCAAGTATTTGCCGCTGCAAGTTTTCCCTATTACTGGCTCGATATACGTCGCTAATTGCCTGGATTTTTAGATCATCGTCAATCTTCAAATTTTTTGCCGCTTTCTTAATAACGTCGTAGATCCTTGGTACAAGACTGGACTGCTTGTATTGGATGAACTTCTGAACTGAAGCAGGAATGTATAATGATTCTTGGCTAAAGTAGCAGGCGCTTGCCGGATAAGTAAATGCATTCTCAGAATTTATCATCTTAATCTTAAGTAGTGGGATCTCATCTGGCGAGATATCGATATTGTAGACTTGTTTCCAGAATTCTACCAAATTACGATTATCCTGCTCAGAGACCATCTGATTACTCGCTTTCTTGGAGATTACGTCTACTATTGTACCAAAATGGCCGGATGGCGCTACAATTACTCTATTTCTATAGTTTAATAACATACGAATAACTGCGTTTGCTGTGGCCCCTGCTTCTCTCCGCATTCTAATATAGTCAAGCACACTTTCCCGAACGTAAGCGTGTGGGCTAAGTTCCATCATCAATCGCAGATTATTTCGAGATGGTTGCTGCGTATCGACTCTTATGTCAACAGAAAATCCTAGATATAGCTTAGCTCGTTCGCATCTGTAAAGTGCGATCGGATCTTCAAGAAGATAAATCCCATGCCTCATTCTCCTTTCTGTAGTATTTTGTATAGACATCGAAACAACCCGCTCAACTAATCTTCTTATAATTTTAATATCTTCCATGGATTCAGTTCCATTGATATTGAGATGTCTTGTACTTAGTTCAGCAAACTTAGATTTCAAGTCAGTATCTTCTACTGGAAAATAGACTAGATTTCGGCCATCAGATACTATCAATTTGTTTGATTTAGTATAGAGTGATGGGGAAACATTCTCAGGCAAGACTGCTTCCATGATATCAAACTTAGATTGAACTTCCAAGCTAAGGGTTGCGAAAGAATTGTCATTTGGCTGAGTTTGCTCTTCCTCATTATTATTCTGATTTTTTGAAGCTTGTAAGATTAGCTGGCCTAAGTTTCGCTGTAATACTTTCGCAGCAAGATCTTTAGTCAAGACCATTTTGATAGCGCCTGTACCATCGTATAGTCTACTTGATATACGAAGATCCCATGCATACCCCATACCACAGTTATTCGGACATTTATTAGCATCATGAAGAATTAATGATCTGCATTTGTTACATCGTTTAATCAAACCAGATGTACTGTGTATGGTTGAGAGAGTTCCGTTTAAATTAACGGATCTTAGCGGTCTATTAATAGAGCCAATCTTCGGAATCCACATATAATTACGGATATCTTCTACATTCTTTGGATTTAGTTTAGTAAACTCTGTGATTACCAATAATAAAGATCTATCTGGAAACTCGTGAACATATGCAGAATGTATATCGTACACAGAATCGCGAATCAGCGGGTACGAAATCTTATGACTGACAAATGACACTTTAGATTTAGAATCCTCAAGTACTCCAGTGAAAACAACTTTCTCTCCAAGAGCATCATGTCTTTCGGCAGTCCTGATATACGATATTCGTGCTGCTGTTGAGATATACTTTCCGGGTTCAAGCTCCGATAGTGTAACAGATGGAATTGGCTCTCTTAAAGCAGGCGGGATTGGAAGAATACGTGGGTCTGGATATAAATCACTCAGTATTTGAGGATTAGAATTACGCTTGTTATTATCATTCATATCGTAATGTAGAGCTACCATGCTGACTCATTCTTCTTCTGTTTTGTAAGAACTAGTATCTTCAATCCCATTTTCTGAAATTGTGAACTTGACATGCTGATATGGATGAGATGGTGAATCCTGCATTATAGCTGTTCGGTTCTTACCTGATCTCTTGATAAAGATTCGGTACGTCGAACCATGGCCAACTATATTTCCTCCAGCAGCCTTCATATAATCAAATCCAGGATGAGAACTATCAGCATAACTTACTACTTGATTGGTGATTACGACTGCAATGTTATAAATATCAGCATACCGCCGAAGTTTGTTTAACATCTTTCCAAGTCTTTGCTGTCTCTCAGTTAATGTTCCTTGGCCTGAAAACTCTGCTCTGTGTAGGGATATGATACTATCCACTATCACAAGTTTTGAGTTATACTGTTCTATGTATTTGGGAAGATCATCAATAAGAGCTTCTAATTGCTCGCTTGAATACACATTGCAATGGTATATTCTCTTTAGGATACCTTCAGGATCCAGATTCTTTTGTTCAGCAATTTGATGAACACGATTGGCATGGAATGTATTCTCCGTGTCTATAAAAATGACACTTCTCGGTACTTTCCGTGTTAAGTCACTAATAGTCGTATCCAAATCGTCTTCCATTAGTGCAATGGCAGCAGCACATAAAGTATGACAGATTTGAGTTTTGCCCGAACCAAACTCTCCGGCTATCTCTGTAATGGATTGTGTTTCGATACCTCCATTTAGAAAAGAGTCAAAATTTGATGAACCAGTTTTATACCGTAAAATTTTATTTCGTCTGACTAACAAATCATCTGCAGTGGAAAATTCTTTTGACAGAATTTCGTTTTCTGTCAAGATCTTCCTGGCATTCGCAATGAGTCTAGCGGCTGAGTGGATATCAACAAAATTATTACTTAATCCCCATGCTAGCTCATATGGATTCTGAACGGCTAATTTATAAATGGAGTTAATTTTTAGCTCTCCGAGCTTGTCAAGCATATCACTAGCGATGTCCGGAATATCATGCAGTGTAACTTCTTTAGCCATCCGCACTTATCAATTATTTTTGACTCATCGTTAATATTTCCAGTATCCAGTCGCAGGAGGGGAGTGGGGGCATCAATACAGGCACCTCCCCCAGACTCCCTATAGTGAGTTGGAATATAATAATAATAAAATTTATTAAAGTTCAGTTTGGCAAAACGCAGCGGGTACTAAACTTGTTCCTCCAAGAACCAAGTCCAAAAGTGCTGTTGTGGAAACATTAGGAGGTCTCGGTACAAATGAGCAAGAACAAGAACCAGTGTTGTTCGAATTGGATAACGACATTGAATGTCCACGGTGCCATGAAATTATGGAGCTTTATTCAAAATTCGATGAACTGTTATATTCATGTCAGAGCTGTAGTTTATTACTAAAATGTGTCTAGATGCTAAAAATTAGTTCGATTAATCCCATTTGAAGATAGATGAGAATGATGGGATAGATTGTCATGTTGTGGCTATAAGACGGTCTTCATTTCTAAGACTAGTCCGCGGAGCGGTTTTGCCTTTGTAGGAGGGATTATTCTACTGGTATATCTAATATGAGAGGCGCGCGCTTTAACGATAAAATTTGACTGCATATATATGCTTGCACTTGGTACTATAGCGAGTATAATCTGGACATGAACAAACCCATCCAGATTGAGTCGCAGTGATGGTATAGGTATTGTCACCCGATGTCGATCTAACTATATAGTGTGAGTCATCAATCATTGAAATCGCGCCACTTGTTTTGGTTATGAGTTTGCCTAGCTCTTCATGGTTAACTAATCGTTTAGACATCATTAGACATTGCGTGCATCTTAATGACAGTTGGTAGTTTTTCTTCTATAGCTTCATCAAATCTTTTGTTAGGATACTCCTGACGCTCTCTTCTGATTCTAGTTCCTTCAGATTTAGATCTTTTGTATATATTCGAAACAGGGCATTTTGTCCATCTTCCCATGTGACTTCGAATTCCTTACCTGTGTATTCATTGGGAGAATCATAACCAAAATGCCACATGGTTACAATCCAAGTATCATGATCTGGAATGGATGATGATGACAATGACAGTGATGGGGGCGCGCATTCTATATATCGTAGTAGTCGCTCCTCTACACGAGTTAATGCGTTAGAAAGTCGGACTAGGCCTTTGAGATCTGCGGCTACAGGATTTAGAGAACATGCAACTATGACGCTAACAGTATCTGTATGATGTATAGTAGTCTTAATGGTAAGGTCATGGGTTACAATGGGTTCAAGAGAGATATCCTTACTAACTTCATTCGGTCTTAATTCTGGATGATTAGTTGACATGACAGTCCAGATATTATCAACTCTAAATCTAAATCGTATGTCATGTAAGGCATGTTTGTCTGCTGGTAGACTATCGATAAATGACACTGATGACACAGAAGAGACCATAGTACAATTGATTTGAAAGCCAGCAATATTCAGTTATAGTTAAGAGTAATGCGGAATGTACCTTAATCATATTTACTCGTTTCATATCATAACAGGATTTTACAAATTACAGTTAGGTTCTACTAAAACATATCAATATAATCAAGCAAATAATTATTATGAAAAAAGAAAAAAACTGTGAAAGGCTTAGGCTATTTGTAATAGCTGCTGCGATTCTGGCAGTTAGTAGCATTGCTATCGTGGGAGCAGAGCCAGGAGCTAGCGCGCACACAGACCAACCATTAGCACTTGCACAGCGGGCTTGCGTCGTATACCAAACTTATCCTTCTACAGCTGACTGTTCATTGACTATAGGCTCAAGTACATTCAAAATGGTCTAACAAAGTTTAGTTCTAACGTTAGCACCTTTTTTTTGTCAATACATAAACAATAATCGTAATATTTCGAAATCCCTATTCAATTTCTAATCTATGGATATAGAAATATTGCACCTTTTTACTAAATTTAGATAGACCTAGTCCCTAATCTTAGTGAAACATTACAAGAATCCTGACGTAGCTCCAATACTATGATGCTTCAATATCACTTGGTTTTCACATTCAAAGTTGCACATCAAACTTTCATTAGTGTATAGCTCTCATCATCGTGAGATCTATATCTTTGCAACATACCTAATCTCGATCACAAATTCCCAAGTATCGTAGCAGTTTCCTCAGCTGTAAATGCCTTGAGAGTCATAGTCGTAGAACTGCCGTGCTGGCTTCTAAATGATAGTAGACTTGACATAATTGTTGCATCATCAGGAGCCTCTACAATGGATACACCATCATATTGTCCCAATGTAAAGTATGTGTCGACCAACTTCCCTCCTGCTTTCTCTATACTGTTTTTAAAAGTTTCAGAACGTTTTGGAGAATCCTTCACAGTCCTTATTCCTTGTTCAGTGAACTTCCATAGAATAATGAAGTGAGCCATCTTTCTTTTTGGAAATCATTGTCAATATAATATATACATACCTATCTTAGTGCTGTATTCAACGATGGTATAAGGTTTGTATTATGCAACAGGTCTAAAGTGAAGCTAGAGCGCGAGCGAGCACCATCAACATATATGCGCTAAAAGAAATATTTGCTATTTCTCTCATCCGGATTCATAGGTCACTAAACTATGGATAGAGTCTAGTTGCAAATCCAATCCACTTCAGACGAAGATTTCACTCCTAATTCCATACGTGATTTCAGTATGCCAAAGATGGAAGAAATGGCGTCAGTGGTTCTTGATAAGGACCAATAGTCATGAGATTTGCAGGCCAACCAATATTAAAGCCGTTTCCGAGTAACCATTTAATTATTGCATGATCCCGGCCAGGAACAAAGAATCCGGGACCAAGAATTGTAGATGCATTACAAATCAATGCCTTTAGGACCTCCTTTGATTTAGCAACCGCGTGGCAAAGCATACCTATACCTGCTGCATAGCCTGTAACTACACCGTCTTGTTCTATCATAACTGCTACCCCTTGGTCAATTGCCTGACGTAATTCCATATCCCGTGAAAATCCATATGCTGACTTGCAAAGATTGTTGCACTTAGAAATATCATTATCATTTAGAACTAGGCGTGCACTACGAATATTATCACATTTTAGTGGTTGCCCTTGCATCAAAAATAAAGGCTCACGTAGAATGAACCCGCACTTTGTATACAATACGAAGGAACGAATATGACTTGGCGATTGTACCAATCTAATCTGGTCATGGTTATGTTTATGAGCCTGAATTAGAGCAGCGTCCATTAATATCCTACCTATACCGCCACCCTCCGCAGTAGGATGGACTGTAAGCGGGCCTATCACTGCCACAGGCGAAGGTGGAAATTCATGGAGGAATACACTTCCCAATATCTTGCCATGTCGCTCTGCTAGAACACCCCATGAATTTGGATTACCAAGAAGCATTCTGATAAGCCCTATACCAAACTCTTCAGAAGGCTGCTCGGAGGGATAACCATGAGCCGAAGAAATAGTCTTGTGTGCTTCGTATCCAATCTTGCCGCAGCTCTCTACATCATTCCGTTCGATGGGCCGGATAGTTAAACTCATTTACAAATTGCTAGCAATTGAATCCTAATATTAAAAGTAATTTGAAAACGACTAACTTTCAATATGCTTATCTTGCATCTGATAGAATGTCAGATATGATCTCGCACCCTCGGCTTCACCCTTTGCGGTTCCATCGCTAAAAAGAGGGTAAACTCAAGATGATAATGGAAGTGTCCCAAAGATGAACAAATGAAAATGGAGCGTCCATATCTTAGCTGAAACACATTGAACTGTGGAAAGACTTTAGATATGCTCTAAGGAAAGAGAGTGCAGTTCCCTTTAATAAGATGCTTTCTGAATGTGGACAAAATAAAGACTATCTTAGTGGTTTCTAGGGCCTCAAAGGTCAAATACTATTCAGCTGAATTGTTATTTATGCTCTGGGCATTGGAGGAGCAAAAGATGATAAATGAATTGGTTGAGAGGAGTGAACGAGGCTTTTTTCCCATCATTTCTAATGCATGAGTGTGCTAATTGGGGCGCGCCTTTCTATTTACATGCATATTTTTATCATGTTAGCAAGACCCCCAGTCTATACATTTGATTTCTCAATCGAAGAAAACGTTTTAACGGACATTCATAACGTTATTAGAAGGCACTATTTCCAAAATAACTGGATTTGTATTTAGAAATATTATAGACTGCTTATTGGTAATAGAGGAAATGCTAGTTCGTCTGTTTGATTCAGTGGAAATGCTGCTTTCAAATGGTAGCAACTCCCAGGCGTGGAGCCACTTGCAATATTCATCCTATCGTTAGTCCATTCCCTAAAAATATATTATTCGATTATGACTTGTAATTTCAGATATTGTATAACTTCATCCAAAAAGCAATATGATATTAGCATATAAGTGAGATTAAACCGGCATGGTTTTAGATAAGATTGTGAAGCTTTTATGGCTATTTAATTTATAGTCTTTGCATATACTGCTAATCAGTTAATACAACATTAAAAATTGTGATAATTACTGAAGGATCTGAAACAAATTCCTTTTACTACTAGTTCTGTTAAGCTTTCCTATTATTGGAATAGGATAGCCACAATTGTTACAACAGTTATTATTATCTAAGTTCCATGAACCTATGTTATATCCATAACGTTCTATGGCAATGCTTTCGCATTCAGGACAATAAGTATGTTCTAATGGATGACCAGGAACGTTACCAACATAGGCATATTTCAATCCCTCTTTTTTTGCAATAGCATGATGCTTCTCCAAAGTTTCAATAGGAGTCATACCAAACTCCATCATCTTGTAATCAGGATGGAACCTCAGGAAATGAATTGGAGTATCAGGTCCTAGTTCATCATATACAAATTTACACAGCTTTCTTGCAGTTTCCAGGTCATCACCTACTTGTGGAACTATTAGATCTGTAATTTCTGTATGAATGGATGTCTTATCCCTTATCTCTTTTAATGTTTGGAAAATTGGATTCGATGACGGAATTCCTATGTATTGTCTTACAAACTCTTGTTTACCGCTACCTTTAAAATCAACCGTTATACAATCCAAAAACTTGCCCATCATAGAAACAGAGTCTGGCGTATCATACCCATTTGAAACAAAGACATTAAAGATACCCTTCTTATGGGCTTCAATTCCACAGTCTTTTGCAAATTCAATAAAAATAGAAGGTTCATTGTATGTATATGCAATTCCATGAGCACCCTGATTTACGGCCATATCTACGACTTCTTTTGGTGTCATTTCAACACCTTCTATCTTACGTCGCTGAGAAATATCATAGTTTTGACAGTATTTGCATAGCCAATTGCAGCCTGTTGTTGCGATAGAATAAATTGCTGTACCTGGTCTGTAATGTGTCACAGGCTTTTTCTCTATCGGATCGATATGGCCTGTAATAACCCTGCCATACACATACAAATACAGACTGTTATTTGTAACTCCTCTAATACCACACAAACCTATTTTACCTTCTGGGATTTCACACAGTCTGGCACAGGCAGTACATCTTATCCTGCCGTTTGGAAGTTTAACTTGGAGTTCAGCTTCCTTACCAATTACTTCGCTATTATTGCTATGTTGCATATTAAGTAACATAGCTGTAACAAGATATAAAATTTGTATTATTTATGCTATATGAATATATGGTAATTATAAAAGTTGGCGATATTATATTCTAGCAATTCTGATAGCATTCTAAAGCCAAGTGTCACTTGTTTGAGACACTAGATTATTATTATTATTTAACTATAGCAACACACACAATGTGATAGAGTATTATTGGGATCTAGATCAACGTGTTCCACTAGAAAGGTAGAAGTTACCTGGTGAAGAGGGCCTTGCATCCCACTGTGAGCGAGTGAGCAAGTTAATGATGAAACATATTCTTACGAGTTTGAGCAACCAAGCGATGTGGGCTTATTGGGTGATTTAGGTATAGACGGTGCAGCCCTTATGCGTTAGACATATAGTTAGACAGTCTTTAAAAACTAGCATTATTTCTATACTTATGATGACTGCAAAGCAAGCCTTAATCTTGGGAGCAGGTTTCGGGGGATTAACGGCGGCCAACTTATTACGAAAGAATCTTTCACAGGAAGAATGTCAAATTACTGTTATTGACAAAAACCAGCATTTTATGATGGGACTTGTAAATTTATGGATACTGAGTGGAAGCAGAAAATTGGAGAATTCTCAAGTCGCTTTGAATAAGATGGAAGCTAAAGGAATTAAATTTTTGAATGACGAAATAACAAGCATAGATCCATCCAAAAATAGTGTTACTACTAAAACCAACCAGAATAAACTGGAATACGATTATTTGTTAGTAGCATTAGGTGCAGAACTTGCGCCAAGACAAATCAATGGCTTTGGAGATAACGATGAAAGTTGTTTTAACGTATATGATCCCAGCAAATTCCAAGCCTACGAGAAAAATATACTCTCTCTAAAAAGGGGCCGTATAGTAATCTGTATAGCTGATATTCCATACAAATGTCCCACCAGCACCTTATGAAGTGTCATTATTGATCAACGATATCTTAACCAGAAATGGAACAAGAGAGTCCATTGATTTGAACATATATGTACCAACACCAATTGCATTACCTGTAGCTGGAGCAAAAGTTAGTCAAGACGTTGTCGACGTTGCTTAATGACAACCATATCGAATTCCATCCATTGCATAAACTAAAAAGAGTATTGGATAAGAAAACAATAGAGTTTGAAAATGGCAATAAGACAAGTTATGAACTGCTGATACTAGTTCCTCCTCATCAAGTTCCTCAAGTCATCAAGAATTCTGGCCTACTGGAAGGAGCAGATCAGCGTTGGATTAATGTTGATAGGTTTACTTTTAGAACAAAATACAAAAATATCTTTGCAATAGGTGATGTGACGGAGATTAGAGTTGACAAAGCCATGACTGTCCCCAAAGCTGGAATATTTGCAGAGGGTGAAGCAAAGGCAGTAAGCCAGCAAATCATTAATGAAATCAAAAATGACAATGGTGATAAAGAACACACTAAATTCGATGGAAGAGGATTTTGCTTTATGGAAGTCGGAAATAAAAAAGCGGGATATATCGATGTCGATCTCTATAATAAAGACTGGTCCTACCACTAGGCTTGACCCACCGTCAGACGAGTTCTATCAAAAGAAACTTGATTTTGAAAGAAGCAGATTAAACGAATGGTTGATACAATAATGATATTTATTAGCTAAAATTACTTAAGGAGACTTTGATATCGTGTTTTTCCAGTGTGTGAAGTAACTTCACAGTTCTAGCCATGTTTGAAACATCTATCTTATATCGTTCTAGTACCTCAGGTCGGCGGCGTTTATCAGGTCGACGAATGATGCTACATGTCAGGAAGGAAAATAATGACTCTAAGATGATGCTAAATAATCCAGATAACCACACTAACAGGCAGTTCGGTAATCATTATTCATGGCTTTGGAATCTTATGGATTCTTCAGCTAGATTCTGAATATGTTCTTGGATAAGCAAGACCCTCTCTCCCTTTACCTTAAGTGCTCTGCTCTATTTATCTTGATTAGATTTTTCAGCTATTGAAAGAGGGATTTATTCAGAAATCTAGGAATGTCTAAGTAATGCATGATTCTCACACTGAAGAAGTTATTCTCGCACAATCTTCTGCAATATCTAAACTAAAGTTCCCATTTCATCTGAAAGGACATCAGCTTGAAGCAGTAGATGCATGGATTTCAAGTGGCTTGCGGGGTTCCAGATATACAGCAGCGGAACTGGTAAAACAGAGATAGCATTTGAATGTGCGAGAAGAGCAGCAGACATTATCTCAGTTCCTACTTCTTCTCCTTCTGACTCTCCCATGACTATCCTCTTTTTAGTTCCACGCATAGTCTTAATTGCCCAGTATCTCAAAAGGTTGTTAAACTATGGCATACCAGATTCTAAGATAGGGGTATACTTTGGGGAACGAAAAGAGATAAGGGAAATAACAATAAGCACGTATCAAAGTGTAATCTATAACCCTGGCCTTGTACAAGATTGGAGATTATAATCTTTGATGAGGTGCATCTTGTGAGTGACACATCCAGAGTGCTTAGAAAAGTATTTGATATAGCTGTGGAAGACTCTAGTAAGGCCCTTCTAGGCCTCACTGCAACAATAGATGAGCATATCCAAGATACAAATACAATCATCACAATTCTACCTCCTGTTAAAAAATACATGCTAAAAGAGGCTATAAAAGAAGGCAGACTAACAAAGCCGGTTGTTATTCCTATGCAGGTAAAGTTTACGGACGAAGAGCAGGAACTTTATGATACATACTCTACAAAAATTAGGAATATCTCTTCACGCTTCAAAAGGTATGATGCAACATCGATGTCCCTACTTTTAAGAAAAGGTGGGTTTGTAGGAGGACTAGCTAGTGCATGGTTCCTGAATATAAGAAAGAGAAGAGTCTTGTTAAGTTGTGCTGAAAACAAAATATCTGAAGCAGTAAATCTGATAGCGAAAAAACATCCAAGTCAGAAGATCATGATCTCAGTGAAACACTTGACTCTATCAACAAGCTGAAGACCAGTTTGGAAGGTGAAGGAACAAAATCTATGGTAATAGACAGGTACGATTAATTCCATAAAAAGACAGAAAATTCTTTCATCTTGGGGTAAAGACTTCCATGCTTTGTTATCAGTACATACTCTAGAGATAGGCTATGATGTTCCTGAAGTAGGAATAGAGATAATTTTAGCTACTACCTCAAATATGAATCAAGTGATTCAAAGAATAGGAAGAGTAGTCAGAGTATATCAGGGAAAGCGTAGAGCATTGATTTATGTAGTGTATATCTCAGAAACTAGAGATGATAGAACTTTGCAAATATTTAGAGAGGCGATCAAATTTGGTGGAAGAACGACTGTGACTGACGAAGTAGAAGGCGGAACAGGGGAAGAAGAAAAAAGGCGCATAAAGCAAGCTTATAACATACTGGAAGTAAATTCATATGAATCAGTAATTGTAGAAACTGACCGAGAACAAAAATTATATCAAATAAGAACAGTAAAGACAAGAACAAATACTACGAGGTAAATGCAGAAGCAAAAACATGTACTTGTCAGGAATTTAACTTTAGAGGTTTAAAATGCAAGCATATCACAGCAACAGAAATAATAAAGTCCAGACCAGATGTTCCTCACTTTATGTCTGAATGGAATTAGTCTGTCGTTCACATCGACTAATTACTACTATCTATAGATATCAGTCTATAGAATAGCCACTTCTAAGTTCACCAGTCATGATAGTTTAATCTATCAATAGGATCAACTAGTTATGAAT